>JBBAPM010000006.1:0-100998 GCA_040400835.1 Steroidobacteraceae bacterium | reverse complement strand
TCACCGGCAACATCAAGCGCTCGAACACCATCGTCATCTTCATCAACCAGATCCGCCTCAAGATCGGCGTGATGTTCGGCAGCCCGGAGACGACGACCGGCGGCAACGCCCTCAAGTTCTACTCCTCGGTGCGCCTCGACATCCGCCGCATCGGCGCCCTCAAGAGCGGTGAGGAAGTCATCGGTAACCAGACCCGCGTCAAGGTCGTCAAGAACAAGGTCTCGCCGCCGTTCCGCGAGGCCGAGTTCGAGATCCTCTACGGCCAGGGCATCTCCCGCGAGGGCGAGATCATCGAGCTCGGCGCCACCCACAACATCATCGAGAAGTCGGGCGCCTGGTACTCCTACAAGGGCGAGCGCATCGGCCAGGGCAAGGAGAACGTCCGCGAGTTCCTCAAGGGCCGTCCGGAGATGGCCCGCGAGATCGAGGACCAGATCCGCGCCAAGCTGCTGCCGGTCAAGGCGCCGCGCGGCGAGGCCACCCCGGCCTGATGCTGCGCCGCGGCCGGGCCGCCGGCCGGGGCCGGGCGGGCAAGGCCCCGGAGCACCCGGATTCGCCCGAGGCGGCGCGCCGTGCGGCGTTGCTGCTCCTCGGGCGCCGGGACTACGCCTCCGGCGAGCTGCTCGCCAAGCTCTCGGTCAGCGGTTACACGCAGGAAGCCGCGCAAGCGGCGCTCCTGGCCCTGACAGAGGAACGGCTGCTCGACGACGGCCGCTTCCTCGACAACTTCGTCCGCGCCCATGCCGGGCGCGGGCAGGGTCCGGCCCGCATCCGCCAGGAACTCGCCCAGCTCGGTTTCGCCGCCGCCGACATCCAGGCCGCGCTCGAGGCCGGGCCCGACTTCACGGCGCTCTGCCGCGAGGTGCGGACGCGCAAGTTCGGCGCCGGGGCGCCCGCCTCATGGGCGGAGCGCGGTCGGCAAGCGCGTTTTTTGCAGTACCGGGGCTTTTCATCGGATGATATCCGGCTCGCCACAGGCCAGGACCCGGACGAATCCGCAGACCCCGAATGACTTCAGCCAAACCGCCCTACATGACCGCCGCCGAAGTGCGGCGCGCCTTCCTCGAGTACTTCCGTGAGCGCGGCCATGCCGTGATCGCCTCGAGCTCGCTCGTGCCGGGCAACGACCCGACGCTGCTGTTCACCAACGCCGGCATGGTGCAGTTCAAGGACGTGTTCCTGGGCAAGGACCTGCGCGATTACTCGCGCGCGGCCACCTCGCAGCGCTGCGTGCGCGCGGGCGGCAAGCACAACGACCTCGAGAACGTCGGCTACACGGCCCGCCACCACACGTTCTTCGAGATGCTCGGCAACTTCTCCTTCGGCGACTACTTCAAGCGCGATGCCATCAAGTTCGCCTGGGAGTTCGTCACCGGCACGCTCAAGCTCGACCCGAACCGGCTGTGGGTGACGGTGTTCCGCGAGGACGACGAGGCCGCACGCATCTGGATCGACGAGGTCGGCATCCCCAAGGACCGCCTGACCCGCATGGGCGAGAAGTCCAACTTCTGGGCCATGGGCGACACCGGCCCCTGCGGACCCTGCACCGAGATCTTCTACGACCACGGCGCCCACATCCCGGGCGGCCCGCCGGGGTCCCCGGACGAGGACGGCGACCGCTACGTCGAGATCTGGAACCTCGTCTTCATGCAGTACGACCGCTCGCCCGACGGTACGCTGACGCCGCTGCCGAAGCCCTCGGTCGACACCGGCGCCGGCCTCGAGCGGCTCTCGGCGGTGATGCAGGGCGTCACCAACAACTACGACATCGACCTCTTCCGTGGCATCGTGCGCGCGGCGGCGGATCTTGCGGGCACCGACGACCTCGCCAACCCCTCGCTGCGCGTGATCGCCGACCACATCCGCGCCTGCACCTTCCTCATCATCGACGGCGTGCTGCCCTCGAACGAGGGCCGCGGCTACGTGCTGCGGCGCATCATCCGGCGCGCCATCCGCCACGGCCACAAGCTCGGCATCAACGGTGCGTTCTTCCATAAGCTCGTGCCGGCGCTCGAGGCGCAGATGGGCGAGGCGTATCCGGAACTGCGCGCCGGCGCGGCGCAGGCTGCGCGCGTGCTCGCCCAGGAGGAGGAACGCTTCGCCGAGACGCTCACCACCGGCATGTCGCTGCTGAACGAGGCGATCGACCGTCTCAAGCATGCGCCGGGCGCATCGGCGGGCGCGGTGCTCGACGGCGCGACGGTCTTCAAGCTCTACGACACCTACGGGTTCCCGATCGACCTCACCGCCGACGTCGCGCGCGAGCGCGGGCTCGGCATCGACCAGGCCGGCTTCGAGGTCGCGATGGAGGCGCAGCGCGAACGCGCCCGCGCCGCGAGCCGCTTCGGCGTCGACCTGCGCGCCGATGCCTCCATCGACATGAAGACCGCGTTCTGCGGCTACGACGGCACGCGCGGCGAGTCGCGGGTGGTGGCGTTGCTGCGCGGCGGTGCGCGCGTCGAGTCGCTCGCGCCGGGCGAGGAGGGCGAGGTGATCCTCGAGTCCACGCCCTTCTACGCCGAGTCGGGCGGTCAGGTCGGGGATGCAGGCGTGCTGCGCTCGGCCGGCGCCAACGGAGCCGCGGGCGGCGCGACCGTCCGCTTCATCGTCGAGGACACCCAGAAGCGCGGCACCGGCGGCGCGCATGCGCACATCGGCCGGCTGGCACCGGACTCGGCGCCGCTCGCCGCGGGCATGACGCTCGCGGCCGAGGTCGACGAACGGCTGCGCGAGGCGACGGCGCTCAACCACTCGGCGACGCATCTGCTGCACGCCGCGCTGCGCGAGGTGCTCGGCGGCCACGTGCAGCAGAAAGGCTCGCGCGTCGCGCCCGACCGGTTGCGCTTCGATTTCTCGCACTTCCAGCCGGTCACGGCCGAGGAGCTGCAGCGCATCGAGCGGCGCGTGAACGAGCAGGTGCGGCGCAACGCTGCCGCCGAGACGCGCGAGATGGATTTCGATGCGGCGGTGGCCGAGGGTGCGGCGGCGCTGTTCGGCGAGAAATACGGCGCCAAGGTCCGTGTGCTGCGCATCGGCGATTTCTCCCTCGAGCTCTGCGGCGGCACCCATGTGCGCCGTGCCGGCGACATCGGCCTCTTCAAGATCGTCAGCGAGGGCGGCGTGGCCTCCGGCGTGCGCCGCATCGAGGCGGTGACGGGTGAGGGCGCGCTGGCCTACGCCGAGGGCGCCGAGGCGCTCGTACGCGAGGTGGCGGGGATGGTGCGCGGCACGCGCGACGACCTCGCCGCCAAGGTGCGCGAGGCGCTGGAGCGCATCCGCCAGCTCGAGAAGGACAACCGCAGCTTGCGCGACAAGCTCGCCTCGGGTCAGGGCACGGACCTCGCCGCAGGCGCGGTCGACATCGCCGGCCTCAAGGTCGTCGCCACCACGGTCGAGGGCGCCGACGCCGGCGCACTGCGCACCGCGGTGGACCAGCTCAAGGAGCGCCTCAAGGCCGCCGTGATCGTGCTCGCCACGGTCGATGCGGCCGGGAAGGTCGTGCTGGTCGCGGGCGTCACGCCGGGCGAGGTGGGTCGCATCAAGGCGGGCGAGGTGGTGGCGCAGGTCGCCAGCCTCGTCGGCGGCCGCGGCGGCGGTCGCCCGGACTTCGCGCAGGCGGGCGGCACCGACGCCGCCAAGCTGCCTGAGGCGCTCGCGGCGGTCGCGCCGTTCGTCCGCAGCCGTCTCGGCGGCTAGACACTTTTCCGCCCCGGATGGCCGCGCGGTGGACGCACCGCGCGCTTTGTCCTATCTTCGGCCCATAGAGGCGCCCGCATGGAAGTCGGGTCCGCCGGCGGGGGTCTTACAGGGGGTGAGACTCCGAGCCCGGCGGTCGCGCAGAGCGCCCGGGGGTTGTTCAATGCTGATTCTCACTCGACGCGTCGGCGAGACCGTCATGATCGGCGAGGAAGTGTCCGTCACCATCCTTGGCGTCAAGGGAAACCAGGTGCGCGTGGGCATCAACGCGCCCAAGAACGTGGCCGTCCACCGCGAAGAGATCTTCGAGCGCATCAAGTCGGAGGGCGGGGTCGAAGACGAACCGCAGCGCTCCGACATGCGCGCCTGAGGCCGTCCGGACGCGCCGGCGCGGCGCCGGCCGTTTTGACCCGGAGCGGGGCGCGGCCTATCATCGCGCCTCCGCGTCCGCGCGGGTCCGCGTCCGGAGAGATGGCCGAGTGGTCGAAGGCGCACCCCTGCTAAGGGTGTAAGGGCCAAAAGCCCTTCGAGGGTTCGAATCCCTCTCTCTCCGCCACTCCCCGGGTCTGACATGCCTCACGCCAGCAGGACACCGAAGCCCAAGCCGCGGCTGAAGCAGAAGCTGCGGCCGCCGAAGCGCGTCCGCTTGGCCCCCGAGGCGCGGCAAGCGCTGATCCTCGACCATGCCGCCGAGATCGTCGCCCGCGACGGCGTGTCGGCGCTCTCGATGGACAGCATCGGCCGGGAGGCCGGCATCAGCAAATCGCTGGTGTACAACTACTTCCCCAACACCACCGACCTGCTGCGGCAGCTGCTGCAGCGCGAGTGGCGCCGCCTGCGGCGGCTGCAGGTCGAGGCGGCGCGCGAGGCGGACACCTTCGAGGCGTTGGTCCGGTCGGTGACGCACGTCTACCTCAAGTACATCGACGAGCGCGGCATGCTCATCGAGCGGCTGCAGGCCGAACCCTCGGTCTCCGCGATGCACGATCCGACGGAGTTCAGCCGCGACAGCGCGGTCGGTTACCTCGCCGAGATCGTGGCCGACCATTTCGGTCTGCCGATGGACATCGCCAAGGCGGCCACCGACATCAGCTTCGGCCTGCCGGCCACGGCGGGCGCCTACCTGTTGCAGCGCAAGATGACCCGCCAGGCGCTCGAGGATCTCACGGTCACGATGATCCTCGGCACCCTCGATGCGTTGAAACGCGAGCACATCGCGCGTCGGCGCTTGCCCCGCGGCGCGCGGTCCGCGTCCTGACCCGCCTCAGCCCGCGCCGCCCGCGGCCGCGATCAGGGCCGGGGTCCGCTCCCGCGGCGTGATGGTGACCGGTCGGCGGTCGTGCAGCAGGCCGTATTCCGCCTGGACCGCCTCCAGCGGGTCGCCGAGCCGCTCCTCGAACCTCACGAACTGCAGGCTGCGGGCGCGGCATCCCAGCGTCCAACCGTCGGTGATGGCATCCATCGCCGGCTTGATGAGATAGGGATCGAGCAGCGTCATGTGGCCGGTCACCACGGCGATCCACATCGAGGCGTAGGGGTAGTGGATCTGCGCCAGTTGGAAGGCCTGCAGGGACAGCTCGCCGAAGGGCGTGGCGGGATAGCCGGTGAGCACGTGGTGCAGATCGTGCGTCTGGAAGCCCCGCAGCACCTTGTAGGCGAGCGCCGGGGGCATGCGCGCGATCTTGCCGCTGCGCAGCAGTTCGTCGTGGCGGGCGTGGTAGCCGGCGGCGAGCCGCTCCACCAGCCTGTTGTCGACGATGAAGGCGCGGTAGGCATGGCCCAGCGTGCCGGGACCGTAGCCGTCGAGCGAGGCGAGGGTGAAGTCCGGCGCCAGCCATCCCTCGCGCGCCAGCGGCCCGTGCTCCGGGTGCTCGAGGATCGCCGCCTCGTACTTGGCGATGGCCTCCGCGGGTGCCGACTCCCACCATTCATTGAAGAGCCAGTCGACCCCGTATGCATAGAAGTCGTCGATGCTCTTGAGGAACTTCTCGCCGAAGGCGCGATCGATCGTCGTCTGCATGGCTGTCTCCATCGGGTCTACTTGGCGAGCGTGCCGCCGTCGACCGGGACCAACGCACCGGTCATGAACGCCGCCCGGTCGCTGACGAGGAAGGCGAGCACCTCGGCCACCTCCTCCGGCGTGCCGTAGCGGCCCATCGGGATGCCCTGCGCTAGCCGCGGCCGCGCGGCCTCGGGGTCGTCGGGCGAGATCCGGCGCTCCAGCTGGAACATCATCTCGGTCGCGGTCGGGCTCGGGCACAGCGCGAGCACCCGGACGCCCTGCGAGGCCAGCGCGACCGCTGCGGACTTCGTCATGCCGTTCACCGCGAACTTGCTGGCGGTGTAGCCGAAGATGTTGCCGCTGCCGCCGAAACCGGAGACCGACGAGGTGTTGACGATCACGCCGGAGCGGTTCGCCTGCATGTGCCGGCCGACATGCTTCAGCCCGAGATAGACGCCCTTGACGTTGACCGCCATGACGCGGTCGAAGTCGTCCTCCGGGTAATCCAGCACGTTGGCGATGGCCCCGCCGATCCCGGCGTTGTTGAACAGGATGTCGATCCGGCCGCCGAGCGACACGCCGAGCGCGATCGCCGCGTCCCAGTCGGCGGCCTCGACCACATCACCGCGGTGCGCGGCCACCTGACCGGCGGCGAGCGCAGCGCTGAAATCGGCTTCGGGCCGGTCGAAGGCCACGACGCGGGCGCCGTCCTGACACAGGCGTCTGACCGCCGCGAGGCCGATGCCGCGGGCGGCGCCCGTGACGATGGCCACGCGATCTTTGAGCGCTGGGTCGGGCATGGGGGTCATGTCTCCATGGTGCGGGCGATGATGGGATGCCGGTGGATGAAATCGCGGATCAGCGATGCGCAGCGGTCCGGCTCGTCGCGATGCGGTACATGTCCCGCCTCGGCCAAGCGCACGACCCGGCAGTCGCGGCAGGCGGCTGCGATGGCGTCGGCCATCGCGGGCACGAACACCGCATCCCGCTCGCCCCAGATGAGCAGCACTGGACAATCTATGCGAGGCGGCAGGTCGGCGTCGGGGGGCGGTGTCGGGGCCGCTGCGCCGACCGCAGGGACCTCGAACGGGGCCGCGCGGTACCAGGCGAGCATGGACCGCCACGCGCCTTGACGGCTCCAGGCGTCGCGGTAGGCGGCGATGTCGTGGTCGGTGAGCAGGCCGCGTCGGCGCGGCTCGCCGAGGAAGCGTTCGATCAGCGCATCGACGGCGGACTCATGGAACAGTTGGTCGGCGGCAGGCGACCGCAGCAGCGTGATGTATTGCGATGCCGCGCGTTGTCCCGGGTGGTGCCAGATCATCTGCTGCAGCACGGCGGGCGGCGGGGCGTTCAGGACGACGAGGCTGGCCACGCGCTGCGGGGAGCGCCGTGCGAGCTCGAAGGCGAGCACGCCGCCCCAATCGTGGCCGCAGACATGGGCCTGCGGCAGCCCCCAAGCATCGAGCAGCGCGACGAGGTCGCCCACCAGACGCTCGATGCGGTAGTCCTCGACCGCCGTCGGGGCGCTGGTGGCGCGATACCCGCGCAGGTCGGGCGCGAGGGCCCGCAGCGAGGAGCCTTGCAGCCGCTCGAGCAGGGGCCGCCATGCCGCGGCGTGGTCGGGGAAGCCGTGCAGCAACAGCAGCGGCGGGCCTTCCCCCTGTTCCAGATGATGGAACTCGAGCCCATCGATGTGCAGCGACCGTGACCGCAGGAGCGGTGCAGCGCCGGAGCCGCGACGGTCGGCCCCGCTCACGCCTGCGGTGCCGCCGCTCGGCGGTGCGCGGTGCGTGCGTCGTCGACCGAGCGGCCTTCGGCTTCGTCGAGCAGCGCACGCACCGTCACCCGCGCCGTAGCACCGGGCTGCAGGATCTCGAAGATGTTGCCGTCCGGGTCGCGGCCGAAGAACACCTGTGCGTTGCCGAAATCGCGGGGCGGACCATGGGTGACCACGCCCTGTGCGACGAGGCGCGCGAAGTCGGCGCCGATGTCGTCGCTCTCGAAACAGAGGTGGCTCCAGCCGGGCGCGGCGGCGTCGACGGGCGCCACCGCGGTCGTGGCGGGATGCTCGTACTGCCAGAACTCCAGTTCCGCGTTGGCGAGGCGCAGCCATGCGCCCTTGAACCGCACATCGGCGATGCCGGCGACGAGATCGAACTTGGGGTGGGGGCCGAAGCCGCCCTGGCGGTGGACCTCGATGCCCGTCAGCGCCGCGTAGAAGCGCGTCAGCCGCGCGATGTCGGGCGTCACCACGGCGGTGTGCGCGAACCAAGGTCGGGTGACGTCCGCCGGCGCCCAAGGCGTGCCCTCGAGCTCGAGCAGGTTGTCCTCGGGATCGCGCAGGTAGACATAGCTGTTGCCCGTGCCGAGTCCAGCGGGGCGTGCGTGCGCACGGGCGCCCGCACCCGTCAAAGAATCATAGAGATGATCGGAGATGGCGGTCTGCAGGCAGATGTGCCGGATGCCGGCCGAGTGGACGCCGCGCTCGGCCCGGACCGCATCGCGGCCCGCATCGAAGCGGAGCAGCTCGAGGCAACCCAAGGTGCCCTGCAGGAACGCGACCTCGCCGGAGGCGTCGGCCAGCTGCAGCAGGGCGCGGTTGTCGGGCGTGTCGGCCACCGCGAAGCGGTGCACCGGCCGGAAGGCCTGCTCACGGGTGTAGAAGGCGAGGGCGGCGTCGAGATCGCGCACCGCGAGGCCGGTGTGGTGCAGACCTGTGATCATGGGCGGGCGGTCATGGGCGGGGCGGCGGCGGGTCGCCCGCGGCGTCCGATCGGGTCTCCGTGGCGGTCTCGGCGGCCATGCGCGCGTCGATCTTCGCACGGATGGCGCTGTGGCGGTCCGCCGTGAGCGAATACCGCCAGGCCATCAGGGCGGCGACCAGCACCAGCGCGCAGGGGATGAGGCTGTAGCTGATCGTCAGCGCGAACAGCGGCTCGGCGCGCTGCTCGCCCGCCGACATGTAGCCGACCGCGCCGAGCAGCAGCAGCGGCAGACCCGAGCCGAGCGCGTAGCCGAGCTTCTGCACCATCGCCAGCGCAGCGTAGAACAGCCCTTGCTGACGGTCGAGGGTCTCGGCGGTATCGATGTCGGCGGTGTCCGCCACCATCGCGTGCGGCAGCATCAGCACGGCGCCGTAGCAGGCGCCCTTGAGCACGAACAGCGCCGTGAACACCGCCACGCCGCCCTGCGGCACGAAGAACATCGCGGCGTTGGTCAGGGCGACGATGGTCAGCGCGACGGTGAGGGCGCGGTGCTTCTCGATGCGCTTGGCCAGCCAGACCCAGCCCGGCATGACGATGAGCGCAGCCACGAAATACATGAAGTAGACGATGCCGATGTTGGTCACGCCCACGACATC
This sequence comes from Steroidobacteraceae bacterium, assembly GCA_040400835.1. Taxonomy (GTDB): domain Bacteria; phylum Pseudomonadota; class Gammaproteobacteria; order Steroidobacterales; family Steroidobacteraceae; genus UBA964. Next base: position 91,939 of record JBBAPM010000006.1, on the reverse strand, counting down.
GCGCGCGAAGAACACGGTGATGGTCTGGCGGAACACCTCGCCCACCGTGGCGATCAGCACCAGCAGCGTCACGTTGAAGAACGCGCGGTTGGCGGCGAGCATCCGCAGCGCGCCCCGGATGTCGAACGGCGCCTTGCGGATCGGCGCCCGCGGCTCGGGCACGAAGATGAAGGCGAGCGCAGCGCAGACCGGCAGCAGGGCGATGATGACGATGCTGAGCGCCGCCATCACGTCGGCGCTGGTCGCCCCGGGGCGCGTCAGGACATAGGCGGGGATCACGGTGGAGGTGATCAGCCCGATGATGCTGAAGGTCTGCGACACCGAGCTGATGCGGGTGCGCACGTGGTAGTCCGGCGAGAGTTCAGCGGCCCAGGCGTGGTACGGCAGCAGGATGAGCGTGTAGCCGAGGTACACGAGCGCCACCGCGAGGCCGAAGTAGACGATGCCCACGCCCGGCTCCGGGCGGAACAGCATGTGGACGCCCGCCATCATCGCCACGGCGCCGAAGATCAGCCAGATGCGCCGGCGGCCGATCTTCGGCCGCCAGCGGTCCGAGAGGACGCCGACGAGCGGATCGGTGACGAAGTCCGAGAGCCGCGCGAGGATCAGCGTGACGCCGATGAGCTGCAGGCTGAGTTGCATCTGCCCCGAGTAGAGCGGCGCGAGGTAGATGGCGATCGGCAGACCGATCATGCCGAGCGGCAGCTGCACCGCGCCGAAGGCGAGGATCCGCCAGAACCCGAGCGGCTGGTCATCCGATGCGGAGTCTGTCGCCATGGAACACCCCCTGATGTCCGTATGGCACGCCCGAGGGCGTGGTGGACTAGAGCGGGAAGATGGTGTGCCCGCCGTCGAGGACCAGCGTCTGGCCGGTCATGAAGTCGCTCCGCCGCGAGGCGAGATAGACCGCGATGCCTTCCATGTCCTCCAGCCTGCCGATGGTGCCCGAGGCGACCCGGCGCCGACAGCCTTCCTGGAAGGCCTTGGGCGTGTTGAGCGACATCTCGGTCTCGATGAAGCCCGGCAGGATGGCGTTGACCTGGATGCCGTTCGGGCCGAGCTCGATCGCGAGCGAGCGCACGAGACCGGTGACGGCCGCCTTGGTCATGCAGTAGCCCGCGGAGTTGGGCAGGCCGAGCAGCGCCGCGACCGACGAGGTCACGATGAGTTTGCCGCGGGACTTCTGCGCGAGCCAGTGACGGCTGGCGAGCTGGAAGGAGTCGATGACGCTCTGCACGTTCAGGTCGTGCGTCGCCGTCCAGTCGGCGGGGCCGAGGTCGACGAAGCGGCCGCGGACGCCGGGACCCCCTGCGTTGGCGAAGCAGCTGTCGAGACGTCCGAACGCGTCGAGCGTCTGCGCGAAGGCCGCGCTGGAGGACGCCGGGTCGGTCACATCGGCGACGAAGCTGCGGGCGACGCCGCCGAGCGCCTGCAGTTCGGCGATCGCCGCGGCGTTCTTGTCCGTGTTGCGCCCCCAGACCGCGACCTGCGCGCCGGCCTTGACGAGACCTTTGGCCATGGCGAGGCCGAGGCCGCCGTTGCCGCCGGTGACGAGGGCGACATGGCCGGTGAGATCGAAGAGATCGTGCGCTCTGGTCATCGTCCTGCCGCCTTGTGATGCAATTCGAGTCCGCGGGCCCAACGGCGCTGGAAACCCCGCCAGTAGCCGGGTTGCGCGTCGCCCGCGCGGGTGCCGCCCCATTGCTGGCCGAACGCGCTCGGCCACTGGCCGTCGTCGGCGATCGGGGTCGGTACGTCGAGATACCTGCGCTTGTCCGCATCGCCCTTCAGGTGGAGGTCGAGGAACGCGCTGATGAAATGTTCGTTGATGGCTTCCATCCGCTCCTTGCGCCACACCGGGTCGGTGAGGAACTCGATGGTCTGGAAGTCGGCGTCCGCAGGCAGCGGCACCGGATTGCCGGCGATGTTGTGGGCCGCACCGCGGTACACCAGCAGATGGCGCTCCGTGCCGGTGGTGGCGCCGAACAAGCGCTTCACGCCGCGCTCGAAGTCCACCACGTCGTCGCGGTCGCCGTCGATCAGCAGCAGCGGCGCGCGCAGCCCGGCGAGGGCGGCATCGTTCCAGGCCATCGCGCCCGGCTGTGCGCCCCAGGGCGCGAGCGCCACCACGGCCTTGATGCGTTTTGCGAGCGCGGGATCGGGGTCCGGCAGCAGCGCGCGGGCGGGCGCCGGGAACTGGGCGTAGGCCGGCGCATCTCGGTCGAGCGGTACGCCCGCTGTGACCAAGGTCCCGTATCCGCCCATGGAGAAGCCGAGCAGGCCGATGGCATCCGGTTCGATCTGCGCCGTCACCGCGGGATCGAACAGGCTGCGCTCGAGCAGGGCCGTGAGCACGCGCTGCTGGTCGCGGGCGCGGTGGATGAGCACCGCGCCGAAGGAGAGCGCGAAGCTCCGCGCGTCGGTGAACGGTTGGTCGCGGTGGTCGACCGAGGCCACGACATAGCCGCGCGAAGCCAGCGTCTCGCCGAGCCGGCTCATGTGCTCGGCCCAGCCGCCGTAACCGTGCGACATCAGCACCAGCGGGAAGCGCACACCGGCGAGGGGGCGCGCCTCCGACAGCGCGAGCCCGTTCTCCTCGACTTCGAGCACCTGCTGGCCCGGCAGGGCGCGGCGGTGCCGGTAGACGGCCTTGGGCGCCGCTGCGTCGGTCGAGGCGGGCTTCGCAGCGGGGAACCAGACGCGGACGCCGATCCTCCGGTCGCCCGCCGTCAGTTCGCGGTAGTCCGTGCCGATCGCCTGCGGACCGGGGCCGGACAGCGCCGGCATCTCGGCCGAGCGCGGTGTGGCGGTAGCCGCCGGGGTAGCGGAGGGGCTAGCGGCCGGGACGGCGGCGGACAGCGTCAGCGCCAGCGCCAGGAGGGGTGAGCGCAGGGACGCGTGGGTACGGGTGTGGATCGGCATGACGACGGTCCTGCGAAGCGCGGATGATGGGCCGTCCGGCAGACGGAGGGTCCCCCCTCCGCCTGCCGCCCGGCGCCCGGATGGCTCAGCGGATGCCCACCCGCAGGTTCACGCCGAAGGTGCGCGGATCGAGCAGGAAAGCGCTGCGGAAGCTGCCGACGAGGTTGGAGTTGACCTCCAGCCACGTGATGCTGTCCTCGTCCGTCACGTTCTTCACGAAGGCCGTGATGGTCAGGTCGCGGTCGCGGTTGGTCATCTGGATCGAGGCGTCCAGCTGCTTCCAGCTGTCGACCTCGTCCGCCGCCACGTTGAACTCGCGCGAGTGGAAGCCCGACTGCGTGTAGAAGTCGAGGCGGGGACGGATGGTCCAGCCCGAAGCGGCCTCGATCGTGTACTCGGCGGCGAGTTTGACGGTGCTGCTCGGCGCGTTCGGCAGCTCGTTGCCCTTGAGCTGGAAGCGTGCGTTGCCGCGGGACGGATCGGCCGAGAGGAAGTCGCTGCGGATCGAGGTGTCGAGCAGGCCCAGCGTCGCCTCGAGGCGCAGCGGGTCGGTCGGGGTGTACACCAACTCGAACTCGGCGCCGCGGACGCGCGACTTCGGGATGTTGGTGTTGGCGACCGCCGTGCCGACGAGGTTGCCGACGATGAGGTTGGCGTAGTCGTAGTTGAACACCGCGATGTTGAGCCGTCCCGCGCCGTCGAGGAAGGTGTTCTTGGCACCGAGCTCGTAGGCGTCGATCACCTCGGACTCGAACACCGGGATGGTGTTGTTGCCCGGGTTGAAGCCGCCCGACTTGAAGCCGCGCGAGAACGACAGGTAGAAGTTGCTGTCGTCGGTGAACGAGAGGTCGGGGTTCCAGTTCACCACCGCCCGGCCGGTCACCTTCGAGAAGTCCGCCTCGCCGATGAAGTACGGGTTGAGCACGAAGGTGCCGGAGGCCGTCTCGATGCGCTTGTCGTCCTGGGTGTAGCGCAGGCCGCCGGTCAGCGTGATGTCGTCGGTGAGGTCGAAGTACGCCTCGCCGAAGAGGGCGTACGACTCGACCTGACCGAGGCGCGTGTCGAACTTCGAGACCGCGCCGGAGGTGCGGTTCGCCGGCGTCCAGGTGTCGACGAAGCCCGAGCCTCGGGACTTGAGGTAGAAGCCGCCGAGGATGAAGTCGAAGCGGCCGTCGAGGTCCGAGGTCACGCGCAGTTCTTGGCTCACCTGCTTCTGGGTGCCGCCGCCGGTCTGCGAGGTGCGGTAGTCGGTGGTGGAGATCTGCCGGCCCGACAGCAGGTAGGTCAGCACGCCGTTGCCGTTGCCGGCATCGGGCACCACGCGGGTCCCGAAGGTGCCCGGGTTGAAGGCGTTGGGGCGGTAGCCCTGGTCGAAGTCGCGCTCGCTCGAGTTCTTGCCGTCGCGTACGCCGGTCACCGATGTGAGCGTATAGGCGCCGATCTCGTGGTTGATCTCGAGCGTGCCGAGGAAGTCCTCGGCCTTCTGGAAGGGCTTCACGTCGATGCGCACCTCACGGAGGTCCGAGGGGTTCGGCGCGAAGGTCCCGGCGCGCACGATGCCGGGCAGCAGGAAGTTGTCGATCGGGAAGTTCACCGTCGGGAACGCCGCCGACAGCGAGTTCGGCGAACAGCCGAAGGACGCGTCGGGCGTGCACAGCGATTTCGCCGCGTTCTGCCGGTCGGAGTCCTCCTTGAAATAGGTCAGGGTGAGATCGACCGTCGTCGCGTCCGTCGGTACGAAGCGGGTGCTCGAGCGCACCGTGAACTGGTCGCGGCCGTCCACGTTCGAACCGTCCAGCAGGTTCTTGGTGTAGCCGTCGCGGTTGACGTAATTGACGGCGAAGCGCTGGTAGAGGTTGCCGGTGATCGGCAGGTTCAAGGCGGCGTTGGTGCGGATGCCGGTCGGGCTCTCGCCCTGGATCTCGACGTAGCCCTCGAAGCTGTCGGTCGGGCGGCGGGTCACGAAGTTGATGGCGCCGCCGGTGGTGTTGCGGCCGAAGATCGTGCCCTGCGGACCGCGCAGCACCTCGATCCGCTCCATGTCGAAGTATTCGCCGAAGCTGCTGCCGGACTGCAGGAACACGCCGTTGACCAGCACGCCGATGTTGGTGTCGCCCGTGCCGCCGTAGGAGGCCGAGCCGACGCCGCGGATGGTGATGTTGCGGTTGGCCGAGAACGTGACGTTCGGGGCGTTGAACTGCAGGTCCTTGGTGTCCTCGATCTTGGCGGCCTCGATCGCGGCGGCGTTGAGCGCGGTGATCGCGATCGGTACGTCCTGCACGTTCTCGGCCTTCTTCTGCGCGGTGACGATGATCTCGTCGCGGATGTCCGACTGAGCCGCGTCGGTCGCCGCCGGGGCGACGGATCGCGCGTCGGCCTGCGCTGCGGGCTCGGCTCGTGCCAGCGCGGGGTTCGCCGCCGCGATGCACGTCAGCGTCCAGACAGATGCCCCCAATACGCTCTTGATGGTCTTGTTCATGCGGCCTCCTCAGAGTGGTGGCCGAGTGTCGTGTCTTATTAAACAAAAAGTCAATAGGTGACTAAAAAATGGACTTTTGACGCGCATTGAGGCGCTTTAACGGAGTGCTTTTAGGTAGATATTAGAATTTAGGTCAATAAAGGCCCTCGAGGCGGGGTGCACCCGCGTCGACGGCATGGACCAGGGCATCCTGATGGTCCGCTATGGCGGGCGGACGAATGGGGGATCGAGTCCCTCGGCTGAAATCGGGGCGCTTGCAAGAGGGTGGCCCGGGTGAGGGTGGAGTCCCCGGGGCGGTTCCATTACAATGCGCGCCCCTCCGCCCCGGGCTCTCGGCCTGCGGCAGGGACCATCGGCGCGCCCGTAGCTCAGTTGGATAGAGCGCATGGCTACGAACCATGAGGTCGGGAGTTCGAATCTCTCCGGGCGCGCCAATCTCCGCTGTGCGGGTATCCTGAACCGATGACGACCGACCACGCGCCTGCTCCCCGGGCCCTCGCAGGCTGGTTCGCCGTGGGCGTGCTGCTGGCCGCCTACGCCGTATCGTTCCTCGATCGGCTGATCCTGACGCTGATCGTCCAGCCTTTGAAGGCCGACCTCGGGATCTCCGACACCGAGTTCGGGCTGCTGCAAGGCCCGGCGTTCGCGCTCTTCTACGCCACCATGGGGCTGCCGCTCGGCTGGCTCGCCGACCGGGTCCACCGCGTGCGCCTGATGGCCGTCGCGATCCTGTTCTGGTCGCTGATGACCTTCCTGTCCGGCTACGCCACCGAGTACTGGCACCTGCTGCTGTGCCGCTTCGGCGTGGGTTTCGGGGAGGCGGCCCTCGTGCCCGCGGCCGTGTCCCTGCTCGCCGACCTCTTCCCGCCGCAGCGCCGCGCGCTGCCGGTGAGCGTGTTCACCGCCGGCCTCGCGGTCGGTTCGGGGCTCGCGCTCTACCTCGGCGGCAGCTTCATCGCGTTCGCGGAGCAGGGCGCGACGCAGCTGCCGCTGCTCGGGCCGGTGTTCGAGGGGCACGCGCCCTGGCAGATCGTGCTGATGCTCGCGGGCCTCGTCGGCGTGCCGGTGGCGGCGTCGGTGCTGCTGCTCGACGAGCCGCGCGCGCGGCCGGTCGTCGGCGTCGCGGCGGGCGCCGCTGCAGCGGCGGGTGCGGGCGGCCGCGAGACGTTGGCTGCGGCCTGGGGACACCTCAAGACGCAGCGCGCGTTCTTCCTGCCGATGCTCGCCTCGATGGGCGTGCTGTTCGTGGTCAGCACCTCCATGTCGGCGTGGTTGCCGCAGGTGTTCATCCGCGACCACGCCTGGTCACCGGTGTACGCCGGGCAGACGCTGGGTCCGGTGATCCTGATGGCCGCGCTGCTCGGCAACTTCGCCTCGGGCGCGCTCGCCACCGCGCACGGCAGGGCAGGCCGGGAGGACGCGGTGCTGCGCACCATGTTCCAGGGCGCTTGCGTGCTGGTGCCTGCCGCCGTCGCGATCGGTCTGCTCGGGTCGCCGCAGTCCGCGCTCGTGATGGTCGGCGTCGCGTTCCTCGCGCTCGGCATCACCTTCGGGGTCGCCTCGCTGTCGTTCGTGGAGGTGACGCCGCCGCGGCTGCGCGGACAGGTGGTCGCGATCTACCTGCTGATCGGCAACCTCGTCGGGCTCGCGCTCGGGCCGACCGGGGTCGGCGCGCTCATGGACAGCGGCTGGGGCTGGGTGAGCGGAGTCGGAGCGGCGCTCGCCGCGGTCTGCGCCGCGGCGGGCATCCCGGGGCTCTACTGGCTCCGGCGGTCCTGGCAGCGCTTCACGGCGGCGAAGGCGTCACCGGCGGCGCGCTGAGGTCCGGCGTCGCAGCCGCAGGCGCGGTCGCATCGGGGAGCACCGGCGGCGTCGGCGAGGGCGCCGGGGTCACGCGGTCGACGAAGAACCCGGTCTCGCCGAAGCAGCTCGATGGCAGACCACGGTGCTCCACGTAGTGCAGCTGCACGCGTTCCCCCACCAGCCCCGCGATCTGGTCGGCCACCGCCTTGTCGCGCACCGTGAAGGACCACATCTCGGGCGGCAGGCCGGGCGCCGCGTAGAGCGCGAGTTGGCCTTCGTAGGTCTTGCAGAGCCAACCCTTGCGCTCGAACTTCTGCAGCAGTCCGCCGCGGTCGCCCGCCGAGTAGGACCAGTTGAGCGCCACCAGCGTCCAGATGACGAGCGCGGCGACGATGCCCGCGATCCACCACAGGAAGAAGCGCTTGATGCGGCTCGTCCTGCGCGGCGGCGGCGCGACGGGCGGCGCTGCGACGGGCGGCGGTGCGGCGGGATCAGGCGAGGGTGTGGAAGACTCGTTGGACATCGTCGTCCTGCTCCAGTTTGTCGATGAGGGCGAGCACCTCGGCGGAATCCGCCTCGGAGAGCTCGGTGGGCGCCATGCAGATGTACTCGTGCTCGGCCGAGACGGGCGAGATCCTGCGCGCTTCCAGCGCCTCCTGCACGCGGCCGAAATCTTCGAACGGGCAGCGCACCACGAGCTGCGGTTCGCCCTTCTCCCCGGTGCTCTCGCCCATCTCGTCGAGGCCGTGGTCGATGAGATAGAGCTCGAGGTCGTCCTGGTCGATGCCCGTGGGGTCGAGGCGGAACACGCCCATCTTGCGGAACATGAACGACACGCTGCCGCTCGTACCGAGGTTGCCGCCGTTCTTCTGGATGATGTTGCGCACCGTGGCGACGGTGCGCGTCGGGTTGTCGGTCGCGGTCTCGACGAGCAGCGCGATGCCGTGCGGCGCGTAGCCCTCGTAGAGGACCTCGTCGTAGTTGGTGGCGTCGCGGCCGCTGGCGCGCTTGATGGCGGCCTCGACCTTGTCCTTCGGCATGTTCACGGCGCGCGCGTTCTGCAGGATGCGGCGCAGCGCCGGGTTCGACTGCGGGTCGGGGCCGCCCGACTTGACGGCCATGTTGATGTCCTTGGCGATGCGCGCGAACTGCTTGGCCATGCGGTTCCAGCGCGCGAACATCGTGTGCTTGCGTACTTCGAATATGCGTCCCATGCGCGCATGGTAACCGCCCCGGGCGCGGCGCGGCTATGATGGGCGCATGGACGGACGCAGCCCCCAGCACCGCGCAGCCCAGGACGGCGGGACGCTCGCGGCGCTCTATCGCCCGGGCCACGACGAGGCCGCGCGCCAACGCTTCGTCGGCGTGCTCAAGACCTACGCCAACGGTCCGCTCGAGGAACTGCTCGCGGCGCGGTACGAGTCGACGTTGCGGCCGGCCTTCGAGCGCGCCCACGGTCGCGTGCCGGGCGGGCGCGACGAGGCGCGTCCGCTCTTCGAGGCCGATCCGCTCTACCAGCTGTGGGGCGCGATGGTGTTCGCCTCGCAGGGCCTGATGTGGCAGACGGTGGGCGAGACCTGCCGGCGTATCGCGCCCGCGGCTGAAGCCCGCGCTGCAGCGCTCCTGCGCGGCCCGCGCGGCAGCCTGCGGCTCGACCCGGCGCTGCGGCCGCCCGAGCCGATCGCGAGCACCGAGATCCACCGCCAGCCCGGCGGCTACTTCGCCGAGCCGCGGCCCGACGACCTCATGACCGCGCTGCTCTACTTCGGCACCATCGAGCTTTACCGCACCGCGAAGGGCATGGCGGCGGCGGGCGGCGGCGTGGGCGTGCCCGGCATCGGTCGCTACATGGTGGGTGTCCTCGAGCGCCGCCACCCGGACCTGCGGCCGCGCCGCATCCTCGACCTCGGGTGCGGCACCGGCGTCGATACGCTCGCGTGGGCCGAGGCCTTCCCGGAAGCCGAGGTGCACGGCGTCGACCTGTCCGGTCCGCTGCTGCGCTTCGCGCATGCCTGGGCCGAGGACCGCGGGCACGCGGTGCACTTCCGGCAGGCGAACGCCTGCGCGACGGGCCTGCCCGATGGGCATTTCGACCTCATCGTCTCGCACATCCTGTTCCACGAGACCTGGCACGACATCGTCGGGCCGATCCTCGCCGAAGCGCATCGGCTGCTCGCGCCGGGCGGCCTGTTCTTCAACGCCGATGTGCCCTACCAGCCCGCGCAGATCCCGGTCACCAAGCAGGTCACCAACGACTGGCAGGTGCGCAACAACGGCGAGCCTTTCTGGACCGGCTTCGCCGACACCGACGTCGCGGCGCTGCTGCGCGCTGCGGGCTTCGCGCCCGAGGCGGTCTACGCGGACTACGAGCCGCTCGGCGCCGGCAAGTACTTCTTCTTCGGCGGTCGCCGCGCCGCCGGCGGCGGTGCAGGATGAACGCCGCCACCTCCGGTCCCGCGCAGCCGCTGTCGGCCGCCGATCTCTCGCAGCTGGTCGCGGTGGCGCTGCGGCTCGCGATGGAGGTGAGCGCGCTGCGCGAGCGGCTCGCCACGCACGAGGCGCTGCTTGCGCGTCACGGGCTGCTCGATGCGGCCGCGGTCGACGCCTATGCACCCGATGCTGCGGAGTCCGCCGCCCGGGCCGCGGCGGCGCGCGCGCTCATCGAGGCTTTGGCGCGCGATCTCGGTGCGCCGGCATCGCCGACGGGCGATCTCAGGAGTCCGGCGAGTCGGTGACCGGCATCGCGGGCCCGCGGTTGACCGCGATGGCCTTGGTGCGCAGATACCGCGCGATGCCGGCCGGCCCCATCCGCGAACGGCCGAGCCCCGAGGACCGGAAACTCTCCCACTCGAAGTCGGCGACGAAGCTCGACATCGAGGCGTCGCCGAGGCTCACGAACCCGGCGTCGAGCCGGCGGCCGATGGCCAGCGCCTCGGCCTCGCTGCCCGCGATCACGTTGGCCGAGAGTCCGTACTCGCCGTCGTTGGCGAGCGCGATGGCCTCGTCGAGGCCGTCGTAGGCCATCACCGGCATCACCGGTCCGAAGGTCTCCTCGCGCATCACGCGCATCGTATGGTCGACGCCGGTGAGCAGCGTCGGCTCGCACCAGAGGCCGCCGCGTTCGACGATCCGACCGCCCCATCTGAGGCGCGCCCCGCGTGCGACGGCGTCCTCGATGTGCGCCCGCACGATGTCGGCCTGCCCCGCCATGATGAAGGGGCCGATGTGGCCCTTCGGGTCGTCGCAGGTCAGGCGCACCGCAGGCAGTCGCTCGAGGATCTTCCCCACCAGCGCGTCATGCACGGCGCGCGCGACGTACACCCGCTCCAAAGATTGGCAGGCCTGTCCGGTGGCGAGCACCGAGGCGCGCAGCACCACGGTGGCCGCGCGGTCGAGGTCGGCGTCGGCGGTGACGATCAGCGGGTCCTTGCCGCCGAGTTCGAGGAAGGCGGGGATGAAGCGCCGCGCGGCATGTTCCGCGACGATGCGGCCGGTGCGCACGCTGCCCGTGCAGACCACGGCGTCCACATGGTCGACGAGGTCGGCGCCGGTGCGGCCGGGGCCGAGCACGATGCGCGTCACCGCGCCGATGGCCGGTACGGCCTCGAGCACGCGCCGCAGCGGCGCCGCGTAGCGCGGCGTCACCTCGCTCGGCTTCAGCACCACGCCGCAGCCGGCGAGCAGCGCGGGCAGGGTGTCGATCATCGAGAGGATGAGCGGGAAGTTCCAGGGCGCGATGACGCCCACCACCGGGTAAGGGACGAGCTGTCGGCGGCCGAAGATCCCGGGCACGAAGGCGGGCTGCCAGTCGCCCTCGTCCAGCACCTTCGCGGCGTTGGCGAGGTCGAGGCCGATGAAGCCCTGCATCGCCTCGATCTCGATGTGGGCGATGCGCTGGCGGCCGGTATCGGCGGCGAGCGCGGCGAAGAGGGCGGGGGTCTCGGCCTTGAAGGCCTCGCCCAAGGCGATGAGGGCCGCGCTGCGCCCCTCAAGGCCGAGCGCCGCCCAGGCGGGCTGCGCGGCCCGCACCGCAGCGCAGGCCTCGGCCACGGCGGCACGGTCGGCCACCGCGAAACGATGGTCCATCGCCCCGGTGAAGGGATTGCGCGCGTCGAGCCACTCGGTCGCCATGGGGCCTCCGTCAGGGTCGTTCACGGGGTACCGCCCCGCATGCGGGGACCGGTCGTCCCCGATGGCGTGAGTCTACACCCCGCCCGTTGCGGGTCAGGACGCGGGCTCGGGGGCGGCCGGCGCGGCTCAGTTCCGGGCCGCGGCGGTCGGCGCCGCGGGCGCGACCGGTTGGACGCGTTCGTAGCTCTGCATCGCCGCCTGCTCGGCGCGCTTGGTCATGACGATGATGCTGATGCGCCGGTTCACCGGGTTGCGGGGGTTCTGCTTGTCGAACAGGATCGCGGAGGAGGTGCCCACCACGCGCGCCACCTTGTCCTGGTTGAGGCCGCCCGCCACCAGGGCGCGGCGCGCCGCGTTGCCGCGGTCGGCCGAGAGCTCCCAGTTGCTGTAGCCGTTGCGGCTGCCGCCCGCGTACGGCGTGGTGTCGGTGTGGCCCGCGATGCTGACCTTGTTCGGCACCGAGTTCAGGTAGGGCCCGAGCTCGCGCAGGATGCGGGTCGTATAATCTTTGAGAAGGGTGCTGCCGAGGTCGAACATCGGGCGGTTCTGGGTGTCGATGATCTGGATGCGCAGGCCCTCGGGCGTGATGTCGAGCAGCAGCTGGTCCTTGAAGGGCGCGAGCGCCTGGCTCTTGTCGATCGCCTGCCGCAGCTCCTGCCGCAGCGAGTCCAGCTGGCGCTTCTCCAGCGCCTCGGCGAGCTTGCGCGCCTTCTCCTCCTCGGGCGTCTCCTCTCGGTCCCTGTCCTCCATGTCCTCCAGCGGCTTGCCGAGCATCGGCTGCATGTCCGGGGCGGTGCGCGGGGCTTCCATGGCGCCGCCCAGGTCGATCGCGCTCTTGCTCGCGCCGCCGGGGCCGTTCTGTCCCTGGGCCGCCTTGGGCGAGATCCCTTGCTGCATGCTCGGGTTCCTGAAGTACTCGAAGATCGCGGCGCGCTGTTCCGGGTCGGCGGAGGCGAGCAGCCACATGACGAGGAAGAACGCCATCATGGCGGTCACGAAGTCGGCGTAGGCCACCTTCCAGACCCCGCCGTGGTGGCCGCCCGCGACCACCTTCTTGCGTCGGATGATGATGGGCCGGGCGGGTCTGCCGTCCTTGCCTGGGGATGCCGCGGCCATGGGGTGCTGCCGTCCTTACTCGGCCGCGGTCTTGGGCTTGTTCTTGAGGTGGGCCTCGAGGTCCGAGAAGGTCGGACGCACATCGGCGTACAGCAGCTTGCGCGCGAACTCGACGGCGACCTGCGGCGGATAGCCGCGCACGCTGGCGACCAGCGCCATCTTCACCACCTCGAAGGCCTTGCCTTCCTCGTGCGCGCGCGCCTCCATGGCCGCGGCGATCGGACCGACGAGACCATAGGAGACGAGGATGCCGAGGAAGGTGCCGACGAGCGCGGCGCCGACCTTGGCGCCGATCTCGGCGCTGCTCGAGCCTTCGATCGCGGACATGGTGTTGATGATGCCGAGCACGGCGGCGACGATGCCGAAGCCGGGCAGGGCATCGGCGACCTTCTGCACCGCATGCGAGGGCTCGAGGGTCTCCTTGTGGTGGGTCTCGAGCTCGTAGTCGAGCAGGCTTTCGAGCTCGTTCGGGTCGAGGTTGCCGCCGACCATCAGGCGCAGACAATCGGTGATGAACTCCAGCATGTGGTGGTCGGCCATCACGCTCGGGTACTTGGTGAAGATCGGGCTGCTCTCGGGGTTCTCGAGGTCGTTCTCGATGGCGAGCAGGCCCTCCTTGCGGGCCTTGACGAGCAGGTCGAACACCAGTTTCAGCAGGTCCACATAGGCGCCGCGGTCGTAGCGCGGCTTCTTGGCCACCGCCAGCGCGTTGACGAAGGAGGACTTCACCACCTTCACCGAGTTGCTGGTGATGAACGCGCCGAGCGCGGCGCCGATGATCACCACGATCTCGGACGGATGCCAGAGGGCGAGCAGGTTGCCCCCCACCATCAAGAACCCCCCGGCCACCGAGGCGAGGACGATGACAGTGCCGACGATCGCGAGCATGGCGGGTTCCTGGTTGGGTCGAGGATTGCCGGGTCTGACCCGGTAACGGCGCGGGGTGGTCGGACTTTAATTAATCTGGTTGAGCGCCCCCTGTGACGCAGTCCACAATATCGGCAGAACCGCCCCGTACAGGATGCCTCCCATGTTCGACCTCTCCGTCTGGCTCACCGGTCTCGGCGCGCTCGCCGTGTTCGCCGCCGCGGGCTGGGTGCTGTCGGTGTTCCGCAGCAACGTCGACCATGTCGACAGCCAGTGGTCGCTGATGTTCCTGCTCGCCATGCTCGCCTACGCGGGGACGGTCCCGGACACCCAGCGCGGCCGTCTGGTGCTGGTGCTGGTCGCGATCTGGGCGATCCGGCTGTCGGTGTACCTCACGGCGCGCAACTGGGGCCACCCCGAGGACCGCCGCTACCAGGCGATCCGGCGCCGCAACTCGCCGGGCTTCGCCTTCAGCAGCCTCTACCGCGTCTTCCTGATGCAGGCCGCGCTCGCCTGGGTGATCTCGCTGCCGCTGCTCGGCGCCGCGCTCGGGCGCACCGAGCTCGGCTGGCTCGACTGGGCGGGCGTCGCCCTGTGGGTGGTGGGTTTCGTGTTCGAGGCGGTGGGCGACCGGCAGCTCGCACGCTTCAAGCGCGATCCGGCCAACGCCGGCAAGGTCATGGACCGCGGCTTCTGGCGCTGGACGCGCCACCCCAACTACTTCGGCGACTTCTGCGTATGGTGGGGCTTCGGTCTGATGGGGCTCTCGGCGGGCGCTTGGTGGTGTCTGCTCGGCCCGACCATCATGAGCTGGCTGTTGCTGCGGGTGTCGGGCGTCAGACTGCTCGAACGCGACATCGGCCAGCGCCGCCCCGAGTACGCCGAGTACATCCGGCGCACCAACGCGTTCTTCCCGGGCCCCCGCAAGGACTGAAGCGGCCGCCGGGCGCAGGCCCGGGGCGCGGTCCCGGAGCGGCGGTCAGCCTACGGCGGACTCGGCTTCGCGCGAGGCGCGCTTGCGTTCGTGCTCCTTGAGGAAGCGCTTGCGCAGCCGGATCGACTGCGGCGTCACCTCGACGAGCTCGTCGTCGTTGATGAACTCCACCGCGTATTCGAGCGTGAGCTGGATCGGCGGCGTGAGCAGCAGCGCATCGTCCTTGCCGGCGGCGCGGACGTTGCTGAGCTTCTTCTCCTTGATGGGGTTCACGACGAGGTCGTTGTCGCGGCTGTGGATGCCGATGATCATGCCCTCGTACACGGTGGTGCCGTGCTCCACGAAAAGACGTCCCCGTTCCTGCAGCGTGAACAGCGAGTAGGCCACGGCGGACCCGGCCTCGTTGCTGATCAGCACGCCGTTGTGGCGCTCGGGGATGTCGCCCTTCACCACGTCGTAGCCGTCGAAGATGTGGCTCATGAGGCCGGTGCCGCGGGTCATGGTCATGAACTCGCCCTGGAAGCCGATCAGGCCGCGGGCCGGGATGCGGTACTCGAGACGCACGCGGCCCTGGCCGCGGCCGCTCGGGTCGCCCTCGACGACCATGTCGAGGAGTTCACCGCGGCGCGTGCCGAGCTCCTGCATCACGCCGCCCTGCAGGCCCTCGTCGATGTCGATGGTGAGCGCCTCGAACGGCTCCTGCACCACGCCGTCGACCAGGCGCTTGAGCACCTGCGGCTTGCCGACCGCGAGCTCGTAGCCCTCGCGGCGCATGTTCTCGACCAGGATGGTGAGGTGCAGCTCGCCGCGTCCCGAGACGCGGAACACGTCGGCGTCGGCGGTCTCCTCGACGCGCAGCGCGACGTTGCTCTGCAGCTCGCGCATCAGGCGGTCGCGGATCTGGCGGCTCGTCACGAACTTGCCCTCGCGCCCGGCGAGCGGCGAGGTGTTCACCTGGAAGGTCATGGCGAGGGTCGGCTCGTCGACCTCGATGGGCGGCAGGCCCTGCGGCTGCTCGGGGTCGCAGACCGTGAGCCCGATGTTGACCTCGTCGATGCCGGTGATGGCGACGATGTCGCCGGCCGAGGCTTCCTCGACGGGGATGCGTTCGAGACCGCGGAAACTCAGGATCTGGGCGATGCGGCCCGTGCCGCGATCCGCGTCGCCCCAGCGCAGCGCGACGTTCTTGCCGCTCTTGAGCGTGCCCTGGCGGATGCGGCCGATGCCGATGCGGCCGACATACGAGTTGTAGTCGAGCTGCGAGATCTGCAGCTGCAGCGGCGCCGCGACCTCGGTCGGCGGCGGCGGCACATGCGCGAGCACGGCCTCGTAGAGCGCCGTCATGTCGGTGGCGGGCTTCGCGAGGTCGGTGGTCGCCCAGCCCTGCAGCGCCGAGGCGTAGACGATGGGGAAGTCGAGCTGCGCGTCGGTCGCGCCCAGCTTGTCGAAGAGCTCGAAGGTGCGGTCGATGACCCAATCGGGCCGCGAGCCCGGCCGGTCGACCTTGTTCACCACCACGATGGCTTTGTGGCCGAGCGCGAGCGCCTTGCGGGTGACGAAGCGCGTCTGCGGCATCGGGCCTTCGACCGCGTCGACCAGCAGCAGCACGCCATCGACCATCGACAGCACGCGTTCGACCTCGCCGCCGAAGTCGGCGTGGCCCGGGGTGTCGACGATGTTGATGCGCGTGCCGCGGTACTCGATGGCGCAGTTCTTGGCGAGGATGGTGATGCCGCGCTCGCGCTCGAGGTCGTTGGAATCCATCACGCGCTCGCCGACCCGCTCGTGCGCGGCGAAGGTGCCGGACTGCTTCAGCAGGCAATCGACGAGGGTCGTCTTGCCGTGGTCGACGTGGGCGATGATCGCGATGTTGCGGATCGGGCGGGCGGTGCTCATGAGCGATGTTCCGGGGGGGGCGATGTTCCGCGGTGCGTCCGTGCGGGGTCGGGGCGCTCGGGGCGCGCCTCGGGCGGGCAAAAAAGGCCGCGCAGCGTACCAGAGCGCGGCCGCCGGGGCGACCATCGCGTGGCCGGGGGTGCAGGCGGGCGGGTTTACGGGCATCCTTGCATCCCGTCCAGCCATCCCGATTTCATGGAGGATCCGATGTCCGAGACCCAGACCTCGCCGCGTCGCCGCCTGACGGCGCTCACCCTCGCAGCCCTCGCCGCCGTCGGCTTCGCCGCCGTCGCGCACGCGCAGCAGAACCGCGGGGCGCAGCAGATCAAGTACCGCCAGGCCGTCTACACGGTGCTCGGCACGCAGTTCGGCATCATGGGCGCGATGGCGCAGGGCCGCGCGCCCTGGGACGCCAAGGCGTTCGCGACCGCGGCCGACCGCGCGGCCTTCATCTCCACCGTCGCGCCGGACACCTTCCCGCCCGGTTCCGAGTCGGGCGCGCCCACCGAGGCCAAGCCGGAGATCTGGCGCAACCAGGAAGAGTTCGGCCGGATGATGCGCGACCTGCAGGACAAGACCCGCGCGCTCGCCGCCGCCGCCAAAAGCGGCGACCAGAACGCGGCCAAGGCCGCGCTCGGCGCCGCCGGTCAGACCTGCAAGGCCTGCCACGACAGATACAAGGCGGATTGAGGGTGCCGCTGCGGCGACGGGACCTCGCATGCTGACGCTGGAGCTCGAGCGCGGCGCCGGTCGGCTGCGCTACGCGGTGTCGGGCCGCAACCACGGCCAGCCGCTGTTGCTGCTGCATCCGCTCGGCGCGGATCTCGAGGTCTGGCGGCCGCAGCTGGCGGAGCTCGAGCAGCGCTTCCGCGTGGTCCGCATGGACCTGCGCGGTCACGGCGGCTCTGCGCTCGCCGAGGGCGCGCCGGCGCCCTGCGCCATGACCGACCTGCTCGACGATGCCTGCGCGGTGCTCGATGCGCAGGGCATCGCGCGCGCCCATTGGTGCGGGCTGTCGCTCGGCGGTGCGGTCGCGCTGCAGGCGGCCGTGACGGCGCCGCAGCGCGTGCGACGGTTGGTGCTCGCCGACACGGCGGCATCGTTCCCGCCGCGCGAGCGTTGGGACGAGCGCATCGCCACCGTGCTCGCCCACGGCATGGCGCCGCTCGTCGAGCCCATCCTGCAGCGCTGGTTCACGGCGCCGTTCATGGCGGCGTCGCCCGACGCGGTCGATGCGGTGCGCGCCATGCTGCGCGCGGCGCAGCCGCGCGGCTACGCCGAGGCCTGCGACGCGCTGCGCGGCTTCGACCTCACGGCGCGGCTCGGCGAGGTGCGCGCCCCGACGCTGGTGATCGCCGGCGCACAGGACGTCTCGACGCCGCCCGAGCGCGCCGAGGAGCTCGTCGACGGCATCGCCGGCGCCGGGCTCGAGGTGCTCGACGCCGCGCACCTCTCCAACGTCGAGCAGGCGGCGGATTTCACCACCGCGCTGGTGCGGTTCCTCGCCGACTGACCGCAGGGGCCATGGACGCTGCGCCATCCGACGCCGGCTATCTCCCGTTGTGGATCGGCGGCGCGATGCGCGGCCGCGTGCGGCGCGACATCGCGGTGCCGCTGCGCAAGATGCCCGAGATCGCCGACGCGGAGGTCGGTCTGCGGCTCGTCGCGTCCGAGGGCGTCCGCGGCAAGGCCGCGCGCAGCGCCGCCCTGCAGTCGGTGGCGCGGCAGCTCCACGCGCTGGGCCTGATCGCCGACTGGCGCAACGAACCCAGCGCCCTGCTCGATGAACAGGGTGTGGAGGTGGCGCGTTGCGAGCGCGGCGCGTTCCGCACCCTCGGCATGCAGAACCGCGCGGTGCATGTGAACGGCTGGCGGCCGGACGGCAGCCTCTGGGTGGCGCGGCGCAGCGCCCGCAAGCGCGCCGACCCCGGCAAGCTCGACAACATGGCGGCGGGCGGCGTCGGGGCCGGCGAGACGCTGCGCGCCTGCGCGCTGCGTGAGGCGTGGGAGGAGGCCGGTGTGCCGCGGCGTCTCGCGCGGGCGATGGATTTCCCCGGCATGTCGATCCGCTCGCTGCGCGAGACGCGCTTCGGCGTGCACGACGAACTGGTCATCGTCGCCGACCTCGCGCTGCCGGCGGACTTCGAGCCGGTGGGCCGGGACGGCGAGGTGGAGTCGTTCCGCTGCATGCGCATCCCGGAGGTCGAGGCGGCGCTCGACGCCGGCGAGTTCACGGTCGAGGCTGCGCTCGCCACCCGAGAGTCGATCGCGCGGCGCGGTTGAACGCGCGGCGCGGCGGGGCCGGCGACGCCGCGGAGCGGGTGCGCGACCTCAGCCGCGCGCCTCCGCCGCGAGCGCGGTCAGCGCCTCGCCGGTCACGCGGTGCGGCACCCAATCCTCCATGGCCCGCGCGCCGAGCGAGCGGTAGAACACGAGTGCCGGCTCGTTCCAGTCGAGCACCGACCACTCGAGGCGCGCGAGGCCCTCGCGTACGCAGCGTGCGGCGAGCCCGGCGAGCAGCGCCCGGCCGATGCCGCGGCCGCGGAACGCCGGCCGCACGAACAGGTCCTCGAGGTAGATGCCGTGCCGACCGCGGAAGGTGGAGAAGTTGTAGAACCACAGCGCGAAGCCGGCGGCGGTGCGCGGTCCTTGCGTGCCGTCGCCCGCGAGGCCGTCGTCCGCGAGGCCGTCGTCCGATGCGCCCTGCCACTCCGCGATGTCGCAGAAGACCCGCGGCGCCGGACCGAAGAGCGCGGCGCGCAATCCGTCCTCGGTGGCGTCGACCTCGCCGAGCAGCCGCTCGTAGTCGGCGAGTTCGCGGATCAGCGCGACGATGAGCGGGGCGTCGGCCTCCGTCGCCGGACGCAGCAGCGGTCGGCCCGTCGCGCTCATGCCGCCATCCCCGCCGCCCGCAGCAGCTCTGCCGGGTCGGTCAGCGCGGCGTCATCCGCGGCCGCCGCGCCGTAGCCCCAGGCGGCCGCGAAGAACCGCAGACCGTTGGCCTCGGCGGCGCGCCGGTCCTCGGCCGAATCGCCGACCATCCAGCAGCGCGTCGCCGCCAAGCGTTCGCGCCGCAGCACCTCGGTGACGAGCGCAGGTTTGTGCGGCGCGGGCGGGTCGAACGCGTCCAGCGCGTAGATGCCGGTGAACCGCGGTGTCCAGCCGAGATGCGCGAGGATGCGGCGGGTCGGCGCGATGCGCTTGTTGGTGACGATGTGCAGGGGGACGCCGGCGCCGTGCAACCCGCCGAGCATCGCTTCGATGCCGTCGTAGACGGCGGTCGCGCGGTAGCCCGCCGTGTCGTAATCGTCGCGGAACGCGGCGACCAGCGCCTGCACCGCGGCCGGGTCGTCGCGACCGAGCAGCGTGGCCGCGGTCTGGGCGAGCGGCGGACCGATGAGCGAGGGCGAGAGCGGCACGGCGGGCGTGAGCCCGGTGGCGCGCAGCGCGGCCCCGAACGAGGCGAGGATGCCGGGCGCCGAGTCGATGAGCGTACCGTCGAAGTCGAAGAGCACCGCCTGCGGCGCCGGTCCGCTCATGCGCTGCGGTCCGTGAACTGCAGTGCGGCGAGCCGCGCGTAGAGCGGGTTCGTCGCCACCAGTTCGTCGTGGCGCCCGATGGCGACGATCCTGCCCTGGTCCATCACGACGATGCGGTCGGCCTTGAGCACGGTGGCGAGGCGGTGGGCGATGATGATGGTGGTGCGCGAGCGCATGAGGTCCTCGAGCGCCTGCTGCACCACGCGCTCGCTCTCGGCGTCGAGGGCGCTCGTCGCCTCGTCGAGCAGCAGCAGCGGCGGGTTGCGCAGGATGGCGCGCGCGATGGCGATGCGCTGGCGCTGGCCGCCCGAGAGCCGCGTGCCCTTCTCGCCGAGGAAGCTGTCGTACCCCTGCGGGAGGGCGCGGATGAAATCGTCCGCGTGCGCGGCGTGGGCCGCGGCCTCGACCTCGGCGTCGGTGGCGCCGGGGCGGCCGTAGCGGATGTTCTCGCGCGCGGTGGTGCCGAAGAGCACGGTGTCCTGCGGCACGAGTCCGATGCGGCCGCGCACCGCGCGCGGGTCCGCGGCGGCGATGTCCACGCCGTCGAGCAGCACGCGCCCCTGCTGCGGGTCGTAGAAGCGCAGCAGCAGCTGGAACGTCGTGCTCTTGCCGGCGCCCGAGGGGCCGACGAAGGCCACGGTCTCACCGGGGGCGATGTCGAGCGTGAAACCGTCGAGGGCCGGCGTATCCGGACGGGACGGGTAGTTGAACCTCACATCCTCGAAGCGTACGTGGCCCGCCGCGACGCCCGGCGCGATCGCCGGCAGGGGCAGGGGCGAGGGCGGCGCGACGATGGCCGGCGTCGCCTGCTGGAGCTCGACGAGGCGCTCCATGGCGCCCGCCGCGCGCTGCACCTCGCTCCACATCTCGCTGAGCGAGGCGGCGGCGACGCCCGCGTACACCGCGAACAGCAGGAACTGCACGAGCTCGCCGCCGCTCATCCGGCCCGCGAGCACCTGGTGCGCGCCGAACCAGAGCACGAGCGTGATGGCGGCCACCACGAGCGTCGTCGAGAGCGCGGTGAGCCAGGCACGCACGCGGGTGCGCACCACCGCGACATCGAACGAGGCCTCGACCGCATCGCCGTAGCGCCGGGTGTTGAGGTCCTCGAGCGTGTACGCCTGCACGGTCTGGATGGCGTTCAGGGTCTCGCCGGCGAGACCGCTGGTGTCGGCGATGCGGTCCTGGGAGCTTCGCGAGAGCGTGCGCAGCTTGCGGCCGAGCGCGATCACCGGGACGATCACGGTGGGCATGGCGATGATGATCAGCCCGAGCAGCTTGAGGTTCGTCACGCCCATCATGACGATGGAGCCGGCGAGGTTGATGGTCGAGCGCAGCGCGATCGAGATGCCGACGCCCGAGATCGACTGCACGAGCGTGGTGTCGGTGGTCAGGCGCGAGAGCACCTCACCGGTGCGCGTGACCTCGAAGAACTGCGGGTCCATGCGCACCACGTTGCGGTAGGTCGCCGCGCGGATGTCGGCCACCACGCGCTCGCCGAGCCAGGTCACGAGATAGAAGCGCATCGCCGCGAAGGCGCCGAACAGCACCGCGACGCCGAGGAAGGCGATGAAGTAGATGTTGATGGTGTCGGCGTTGCCGGCCGACATGCCGCGGTCGATGAGCTGCTTGAGCGCCACGGGCAGCGCCAGCATCGACCCCGAGGCGAGCAGCAGCGCGACCATCGCCCAAGCCAGGACGCCGCGGTAGGGCTTGAGGAACGGCCAGAGGGCGGCGAGGGGACGTACCGACTTGGCCTTGGGGCGGTCGGCCGAGGAAGCATCGGACATGCGCCATTCTAGCGCGGCGGTCCGAGGGGCGCGGCGGTCCGAGGGGCGCGGCGGTCCGAGGGGCGCGGCGGTCCCACGCGCGCGGCGGCCTCAGTGGTCGACGCGCAGCACCAGCTTGCCGATGGTCTCGCCCGATTGCAGCGCGGCCAGCGCTGCATGGGCGTCGGCGAACGCCCGGACGCCGCCGATGTGGGGCCGCTCCGGGATCGATGCCAGCGTCGCGCGCATCGCCGCCGGCAGCCGCGCCGCTTCGCCCCACAGCCAGATGAGGTTGAAGGCGAGCAGGCCGCGGTTCTGCGAGATCATGGCGAGCGGGTCGAGGCGCGGGCGGCGCAGCCAGCGCCAGGCGAGGCGCAGCGGGTTCGGGCGACGGCCGTCGCCCATGAAGTCCGCCGCGCCGTAGAGCACCAAGCGGCCCTCGGGCGCGAGGCGCTCGAAAGCGGGCCGGAAGGCCGGACCGTACACGGCGTCGAACACCACGTCGAAGCCGGGCGCGCCCAGATGGGCGAGCGCGGCATCGAGGTTCGCGGCGTAATGGGCGTCGCGCAGCACGATGCTGGCCGGGTCGAGTCCGTGCTCGCGCACGAGCCAGTCGCGCTTCGCAGGCCGGCCCACCACGCCCACCGGTCGCGCGCCGATCCTCCGCAGCGCGTGCAGGGCGTTGAGACCGACGCCGCCGGCCGCCGACTGCACGAGCACCACCGATCCCTGCCGCGCGCGTCCGAGCTCGACGAGCCCGTACCACGCGGTGAGCGCCTGGACGGGATAGGCCGCACCCTCCTCGAACGACCAGCCGTCGGGCAAGGGCCAAAGATATTCCTGACCGACGTTCAGCGCGCTGGCATATCCGCCGAAGCGGGTCAGCACGATGACCCGGTCGCCCGGCCGGTGCGTCACCACGCCCGGACCCACGGCGCGCACCGTGCCCGCTGCCTCGAGCCCCGGCACGAAGGAGCCGGACGGCGTCGCCGAATAGAGGCCCTGGCAGGCGAAGATGTCCGCGAAGTTGACGCCCACCGCGGCGACATCGACCTGCACCTCGCCCGCGCCGGGCGGCGGCAGCGGTTCTTCGACGAGGCGCAGGCGCGCGAGCGACCCGGCACGCGGGATGCGCCAAGCGCGGCGGATCAGGGCGGCGGCGGTCGACGCGGGACCGGGCGTCGGCGTGTCGGGCGTCGGCGTGTCAGGCGTCGGAGCGGGGGGCGTCGTCACGCCGCGCAGCATACTGCGAGGGCAGCACCCCGACATAGCGGCGGAACATGCGCGCGAAGTACGAGCCGTCGTGGAACCCGACGGCGTAGGCGATGCCGGTGACCGACTGCTCGCCGGCTGCGAGCCGGCGGCAGGCCTCGCGGATGCGGAAGCGCAGCAGGTACTCGCGGAAGGTGATCTCGAAGGTGGCGCGGAAATTGCGGCTGAACTGGAAGCGGCTGAGACCGCAGTGCTCCGCCACGGCGCTGGCCGCGAACTTCTCGTGGTAGCGCTCGGTGACGAAAGCGATCGAGCGGTGGACGGCCGGATGAGCGGCCTCGCCGCCGGAAGCGACCTCGGCCTCGGCGCGGGCCAGGGTCTCGGTCATCTCGATCTCGCGGGGCGATCCCACCCCTTTGTCGTCAGCCACTTGACGTTCCGCCGATGGGTCGGCAAGCCGACTTTGAAAGGGATAACAGTTTTAATGTTAACTAAACAATGCAAGTAACGGATATTAAGAATCGTTAACATTCAAGGGCTTGGACGCAATGAAATTGCCACGGGGCTAGGGGGTGGCATCGGCTAAAATCAAGGCATGGAACGCGAACAGGACCCCGCCGCCAGCTTCGATGCCGCCTTCACCAAGGCCGTCGACCTCGGCAACAAGTTGGCCGACAAGGACAAGCAAGCCGACCTCTGGGACATCGCCGACGGCCTGCTCGCCGGTGCACTGCAGTATTGGCTCTACTCGCGCCAGCCCTGCGCCGACCCGCGCTGCACCGAGTGCCTGCCGGTCAGCACCGCCGAGGGCCGCATGGCGGAGCTGCAGAAGCTCATCCGCGAGCTCTCCGAAGAGAGCGAATACTTCCACAGCCCCAACGACGCCAACGCCGGGCGCGCCTGAGCGCGTCAACGGGCGCCGGCGACATCCTCCAGGGCGGCTTCCAGGATCGCGAGACCCTCGGCCAGTTGCGCGTCCGGCAGGGTGAGCGGCGCGAGGAAGCGGATGACGTTGCCGTAGACGCCGCAGGACAGCAGCACGAGGCCGCGCCGTCCGGCCGCCTGCACCAACGCGCGCGTGAGCTCGGCATCGGGCGCGTCGGCGCGGCGGTCGCGCACCAGTTCCATGGCTACCATCGCGCCGAGTCCGCGCACGTCGCCGATGCATGACCAGCGCGACCGCAGATCCTCGAGCCGCGCGCGCAGCACGGCGCCCTGACGCTCCGCGCGCGCGCAGAGATCCTCCGACTCGATCACGTCGAGCACGGCGAGGCCTGCGGCGCAGCCGAGCGGCGATCCGGCGTAGGTGCCGCCGAGGCCGCCCGCGGGCGGAGAATCCATGATCTCGGCGCGACCGATCACGCCCGAGAGCGGCACGCCGCCCGCGAGGCTCTTGGCGACGGTGATGAGGTCGGGCACGACGCCCGCATGCTCGATGGCGAACATGCGGCCGGTGCGCGCGAAGCCGGTCTGGATCTCGTCGGCGATGAACACGATGCCGTGGCGGTCGCAGATGTCGCGCAGCGCGCGCAGGAACGCGGGCGGCGCCGGGTAGAAGCCGCCTTCGCCCTGCACCGGTTCGATGATGATGGCGGCGACGCGCTGCGGGTCGACATCGGCCTTGAAGAGCTGCTCGATCGCGGCCAGCGACTGCGCGACGCCGACGCCGTGGTACTCGACCGGGAAGGGCGCGTGGTAGACGTCAGGCAGCATCGGACCGAAGCCCGCCTTGTAGGGCTGCACCTTGCCGGTGAGGCTCATGCAGGCGAGGGTGCGGCCGTGGAACCCTCCGCCGAAGGCGATCACCGCGGGACGACCCGTGTGGTGGCGCGCGATCTTGACCGCGTTCTCGACCGCCTCGGCGCCCGTGGTGAGGAAGATCGTCTTCCAGGGACCCGGCCCCGGTGCGAGCGCGTTCAAGCGCTCGGCGAGCGCGACGTAGTTCTCGTAGGGCGTCACCTGGAAGCAGGCGTGCGAGAGCCGCGCGAGCTGCGCCGCCACCGCGCCCTGCACGCGCGGGTGCAGGTGGCCGGTGTTGAGCACGGCGATGCCGCTGGCGAAATCGATGTAGCGGCGGCCCTCCACATCCCAGATCTCGCCGTTGGTGGCGCGGTCGGCGTACACCTGCAGAGAGTTGCCCACGCCGCGCGGGATGGCGGCCGTACGGCGGCGGGCGAGGTCGGCGTTGGTCGGCATGGTCGGCTCCGGGGCGGTGTCGAGGGGGGGCGTCTGCTAATATTTGCAGCGTGAATCTAACCGCATCCGCCTTTCCCTGACGAGGTCCTGCGTGTCCGAGACCATACAGACAGAGGTGGTGATCATCGGCGCAGGGCCCTGCGGCCTGTTCCAGGTGTTCGAGCTCGGGCTGCTCGGCATGCGCGCCCATGTGCTCGATTCGCTCGGGGCGCCCGGCGGGCAGTGCACCGAGCTCTACCCGGACAAGCCCATCTACGACATCCCCGCGCTGCCGGTGTGCGGCGCGCAGGAGCTCGTCGACCGCCTGATGCAGCAGATCAAGCCCTTCGAGCCGCGGTTCCATCTCGGCCAGGAGGTGGTGCAGGTGACGCCGCGCGCCGACCGGCGCTTCGACGTCGTCACCTCCGCGGGTACGCGCTTCGATGCCGGTGCGATCGTCATCGCGGCGGGCGTCGGCTCCTTCCAGCCGCGTCGGCTCGGCGTGCCGGGCTGCGAGGCCTACGAGGGCCGGCAGCTGCACTACCGGGTCAAGGGCGCCGACGGTTACCGCCAGCAGCGGCTCGTCATCTTCGGCGGCGGCGATTCCGCGCTCGACTGGGTCAACGAATTCGCCCTGACCGCGCCCGCGCTCACCCTGGTGCATCGTCGGCAGGAGTTCCGCGCCGCGCCGGCGTCGGTCGCGCGCATGCGCGAGCTCGAGGCCGCCGGCCGGGTGCGTTTCATCGAGGGTCTCGCCGAGGCCGTGCTCGCCGACGGCGACCGGCTCACGGGCGTGCGCGTCAAGGCCGCCGACGGCGCGCTGCACGACCTGCCCGCCGACCATGTGTTCGCCTTCTTCGGTCTGCACCCGAAGCTCGGCCCGGTCGCCGAATGGGGCCTCGACCTCGAGCGCAAGGCGCTCAAGGTCGACACCGAGAAGTTCCAGACCAGCGTGCCCGGCATCTTCGCGGTGGGCGACATCAACACCTATCCCGGCAAGAAGAAGCTCATCCTCTCCGGGTTCCACGAGGCCGCGCTCGCCGCTTTCGGCATCCAGGCCTGGCTCTATCCCGAGAAGAAGCAGTTCCTGCAGTACACCACCACGAGTCCCGTGATGCAGAAGCGTCTGGGGGTCGCCACGCCGTGATCGGCGGCCTGCCCGAGCTGCTGCGCCAGTTCGAGCTCGAGCGGCTCGAGGTGAACCTGTTCCGCGGTGCGAGCCGCGACATCGGCAGCCCGCAGGTGTTCGGCGGACAGGTGCTCGGGCAGGCGCTCACCGCCGCCTATGCGACCGTCGTCGAGGGGCGCGAGGTGCATTCGTTGCACGCGTACTTCCTGCGCCGCGGCGACTTCGACCTGCCGATCGTCTACCAGG
Source organism: Steroidobacteraceae bacterium (assembly GCA_040400835.1). Classification (GTDB taxonomy): domain Bacteria; phylum Pseudomonadota; class Gammaproteobacteria; order Steroidobacterales; family Steroidobacteraceae; genus UBA964. Next base: position 65,721 of record JBBAPM010000006.1, on the reverse strand, counting down.
TCGACCGCAGCCGCGACGGTCACTCGTTCTCGTCGCGGCGCGTCATCGCCATCCAGAACGGCGAGCCGATCTTCACCTTCTCGTCGTCGTTCCACGCGGCGGAGCCGGGGCTCGACCATCAGGCGACGATGCCGCAGGTGCCGGCGCCCGAGTCCTTGCCCGACTGGAGCCGGCCGACGCCCGAGGTGGCCGAGCGCCTGCCCGAGAAGATGCGGCGCTTCCTGGTGCGCGAGCGGCCCTTCGAGCTGCGGCCGGTGGAGCCCATCGACTACCTGGACCCCAAGCCGCAGCCACCGCTGCAGCACCTGTGGCTGCGCACCGCGGGCGCCTTGCCGGACGATCGGCGCCTGCACCGCTGCCTGCTCGCCTACATCTCCGACTTCAACCTGCTCGGCACCGCCACCCGTCCGCATGCGACCGAGTTCAGCAGCGACCACCTCACCATGGCGAGCATCGACCACGCGATGTGGTTCCACCGCGATTTCCGCGTCGACGAATGGCTCCTCTATTCCATGGACAGCCCGAGCGCCTCGGGCGCGCGCGGCTTCGCGCGCGGCAGCATCTACGACCGCAGCGGACGTCTGGTGGCGAGCACGGCGCAGGAAGGGCTGATGCGGGTCCGGTCATGAGCCGACGGATCGCCGTGCGCCGCACGGCGGCGACGGGACTCGCAGCGCTGATGCTCGTCGGTGCGACGGCATCGCACCTGCGCGCGCAGCAGGCGCCGCAGCAGGCGCCGCAGCAGACGCCGCAGCAGGCGCCCGCAACGGCCGAGTCGCCGCATGCGAAGCGTGGGCGGCTGCTCTACCTGCAATGCCGCGCCTGCCACGAACTGCAGCCCTCCGGTGCGGCGTTGGTGGGGCCGCACCTGGGCGGCCTCGTAGGCCGCAAGGTCGCCGGTGTCGAAGGCTTCGGCTATTCGTCCGCGCTGCGCGCGCAGTCCTTCGTCTGGGACCGGGCGCGTCTCGACGCTTGGCTGGCGTCGCCCGGCAAGATGGTGCCCGGCAACACCATGGCGTTCGCGGGCATCGCGGGCGAAGCGGACCGCGCGGCGCTCATCGCATATCTCGAGACCGCCACGCGCTGAGACGCGTCGTCCGCGGTCGGGCGCGCGGGCGCGCGGGCGCGCGGCCGTCGGCCGTCGACCATCGACCGTCAGGCCTGCACCAGCATCCAGTCGTAGCCATCGGGCGCGCGGAACAGGGTGCTCCGCTGTCCGAACTCGTCCGGCTGCACGGGCCGCAGCTGGGTGACGCCCGGCGTCGCCGCGAGCTTCGCGTGCATGCCGTCGATGTCGTCCACCCGCCAGGTGTAGAGGCTGTAGCCGAGGCTGCCCGGGCGCGCGGCATCGCGCAGGTCGTCGATCCTCGCGCCGGCCGCGAAGCGCACGCACTTGAGCTTGCCCGAGCGGCGCGTGGCGAGCGTGCCGCCGGTGCGCGGGTCGTCGAAGTCCACCATGTGGAACCCTTCGCCGGGCTCGAGGCCGAAGATGCTCCGCGAGCCGGTGGCGTTCTCGTAGGGCACGGTCTCTTCATGGGTGCGCTTGAGGCCGAGCACGCCGTCGTAGAAGTCGAAGATCCGCGGGTCGTCGGAGGCGACCATCAGCCCCGCGTGGGTGTGCTGGCTGGTGCGCAACAGCGAGGCAGCGTCGATCTGCCCGTAGAGCGGGCTGTCGTAGCCGAAGCGTTCGAAGAACACCTGCCGGTAGTATGGCTGCAGCAGCACCATCTCGCGCACGCCGACGATGGGGTCGCGGAACGGACGCGCGGCGCGCACGCCCGACACCTCGCCGATCACGGCGAGCTGCGGCGGGATGAGCGTGAGCGGCGCTCCCGCCTGCAGCGCACGCTCTGCATGGTTGACGATGCCGTAGACGCTCTGCGTGACGCGCACGCCCCAGCGCGAGCCGATGCCGCGCAGGTCCCGGCGCAGTCCGACGCCGGCGTTGCGCGGCGTCTCCCACTGCATCAGCCGCACGAGGCCGTGGTCGGCCTCGCCGTGCAGCAGGCGCAGCGACCGCAGCGCCGAGCGATGGCCGTAGAGCGCCTCGGCGGCGGCGGCGTCGAGCGCGCCGTGCTCGCCCGCGCGGCAGCCGTAGGCGGCGAAGTCGTCGACGGCGGTCGTGAGGTCGGGGACGCCGACGCAGAGTTCATGCAGGCCGCCGACGCAGTTCATGGCAGGCCGGCGCTCAGAAACTGCGCTTCGTCTCGACCAGGAACTGCATGTTCTTGATCGACTTGTCGGCGTTGAGCGGGAAGGCCACGTCGAGATGCAGCACGTTGCCGAGGCCGGAGCGGCTGTTGCCGAGGCGCAGGCCGAACCCCACATCGGCGAGGATGTCGCGGGTCGTGCTGCCGTAGGGGTTGGCGCCGAAGGCCGAGCCGACATCGGCGAACACGGCGCCGCCGACGTTGACCAGCCGGAACGGGTACCAGTCGCTGAAGAAGCGTTGCTCGACGGTCAACAGCCAGCGTCCCTCGCCGCCCTGATAGCGCAGCGGATAACCGCGCAGCCCGTTGTCGCCGCCGAGCAGCACCTGGCGGTCCGCGCTGAGTTCATGGCCGATCGCGACCGAGAGCGCGGCGAAGGACAGGCGCCGCTCGGAGTGTTGCCGGTAGTAGCGCGCCTCGGCCTCGAGCAGCAGGTCGCGGAACTGCCCGTCCTCGTGACGGCCGTCGAACGATGCGTTCATGAGCAGGGAGTTCTTGCTGCCCCAAGCGAAGCCGCGCGAGACCTGGCCGTCGAACACGAACGCGTCGCGGTCCGCGCCGAAGGTCGGCGACGAATAACCGATGCGGCCGCGGGCGCGCCAGCCGTAGGCGAAGTCCTCGGTGCGCTCGATCTGGTCGCGGTTGCGCGCCTCGCGGAAATCGTCCTCGACCCACTCGGCGGAGACCCAAGGGTAGGCGAGCTTGCGGTCCGGTGGGATGTCGGCGGGCAGCTTGCTGCCGGGCACGACGTCGAACCTGCGGTCATCGTAGGTGTAGCCGGCGCGCCAACGCAGGACCTGTCCGGCGACGAGGCCCTTCGACCAACCGCCGTAGACCGTCGCCGCTTTCTGGCGTACGAGGTACTCGTCGACGATCTCGCCGCGGTCGTAGCGCGAGTCGATGCGCTCATCGTCGAGAACGGACGCGCCGGCGGCCCAGCGCGTATCGAGCGCATAGAAGTCGTGGTCGAGCAGCAGGCCCTTGCGCTTGCCGTCGCTGTTGTCGGCGTAGTCGAGCGCCAGCGCCCACCATGACCTGCCGAGCTGGCGGTCGCGGTACTTGAGGAGCGTGGAGGTGCGGTCGACGTCCCGGGTGCGCGAGATGCCGATCTGGGTGCCCAAGCCGAGCAGGTTCAGCTCCTCGAGCTCGAACCCCGAGGTGCTCTCTCCGCCCGAGCGACCGAACGAGATGCCGGGGTTCAGCGTCCAGACGTCGTGGGTGGTGACCTCGACGTCGACCACGCCGTCGCGCAGCGCGACCGGTTCGATCAGTGCATCGTGCAGGTAGCGGGTGTTGCGCAGCAGCCGCGCCGATTCCTGCAGCAGCCGACCATCGTAGGGCTCGCCCGACCCGAACAGCAGCTGGTCGGCGATCACCGACTCGCGGGTGCGGATGTGCAGCTTGTTGGCGAGGCGGAAGAGGCCGGTGTCCTCCTCGGGGATGGAGGTGTCGAATATCTCGAGCGGACGGATGCGGATCTCGCCGATGCGCACGCCGGCGGCGGCGAGCTCGGCGTCGGACGGCAGGTCGCGGGGGCGTCGGGAGGTCTCGCGCGTCACCCGTGAGCGGGCGCCCGGCAGGACCTTGCGCGCGTCGTCCGTGGCCTCACCGGAAGCCTCCGCGGTGGTATCGGTGACCGGTGCGTCGGGGGCGGCGCTCGCGGCAGGGGAGAGTGCCGCGATGGGCAGCAAGGCGAGCAGCAGCGCGGTGGGATGATGACGCATCGGCACCAGAATCATATCCGAAGGGCGATGGCTTCCGAGCGACCCTCGAGCGGTGTGCCGGACGGGCCGCGCGGGCATGACATCGATCGTCGCGGCGTCACGCGCGCGGCAGCACTTTGCCCGGGTTCATGATCCCGTTCGGGTCGAACGCGCGCTTGACCGCGCGCATCAGGTCGAGCTCCACCGGCGACGCATAGCGCTGCAGTTCCTCGACCTTGAGGCGGCCGATGCCGTGCTCGGCGCTGAAGGAGCCGCCGTACTCGCGCACCAGGTCGTGGATGGCGCGCTTGACCTCGGCCTCGCGGGCGGCGAGGGCGCCCGTCGGCAGTCCCGGCGCCTGGTTCAGGTTGAAGTGCAGGTTGCCGTCGCCGACATGGCCGTAAGCGACGAGCCGCGCCTCCGGGACCTCGGCCGCGACCCGGGCCGCCGCGCGTTCCGTGAACGACGCGAGGCGGTCGATGGGCAGCGAGACATCATGTTTCAGGCTCGGCCCGTCGCGGCGCTGCCCCTCGGGGATGTTCTCGCGCAGCTGCCAGAACTCACCGCGCTCGCGTTCGCCCTGTGCGAGCACGGCATCGGTGGCGATGCCGGTCTCGAGCGCCGCCGCGAGCGCGCTCTCCAGCACCGCATCGAGCGGCTCCTCGGCGCGGGCGCTCGTGAGTTCGCAGAGCACGTACCAGGGCGAGGCGCCCGCGAGCGGCGCGCGGCTGCCCGGGATGTGCTGCAGCACGAGGTCCAAGGCGAGCTGCGGCACGAGTTCGAAGCTCGACACCCGATCACCGCTCGCGGCGCGCAGGTCGGCGAGCAGCTGCACCGCCGCTGCGACCGTCGGCACGGCGACGAAGGCGGTGGCGACCGCGCGCGGCGGCGGGAAGAGCCGCAGCGCCGCCGCGGTGATCACGCCGAGGGTGCCCTCGGCTCCGATGAAGAGGTTGCGCAGGTCGTAGCCGGTATTGTCCTTGCGCAATGCATCGAGGCTCGAGAGCACGCGGCCGTCGGCGAGCACCACCTCGAGGCCGAGCGCGAGCTCGCGCGTCATGCCGTAGCGCAGGACGTTGACGCCCCCGGCGTTGGTCGAGAGGTTGCCGCCGATCTGGCAGCTGCCCTCGGAGCCGAGGCTGAGCGGGAAGAAGCGCCCGGCCGCCGCCGCCGCCTGCTGCACCTCGGCCAGCAGACAGCCGGCCTCGACCACCATCGAATCGTTGAGCGCATCGACGCGCCGCACGGCGCGCATGCGGCGCAGCGACAGCACGAGCTGGGTGCCGCTGTCGTCGGGCGTGGCGGCGCCGCAGTAACCGGTGTTGCCGCCCTGCGGCACGACACCGATGCGCAGACCGTTGCAGAGCGCGAGCAGCTGCGACACCTCGGCGGTGCTGCGCGGCAGCGCGAGCGCGAGCGGTCTGCCCCGGTAGAGCCGCCGGTGGTCGACGGCGGTCGCCTCGAGCGCGGTCGGGTCGGTGACGATGACCTCGGTGCCGAAGCGCGCGACGAGCTGCGCGAGCGGCGAGGCCGGGCCGCCCGGCATCATGCCGCGGGTGCGGGCATCGCGGAGGCGCCGAGCGGCGGCACGGCGAGCGGCGTCGGGAGCCGGCAGCCGGGCTTGGTGAGCAGCAGCTGCACGTCGCCGAGCTGCCGCTCGAGGTAACCGCCCTCGCAGTAGCAGAGGTAGAACTCCCACATGCGCACGAAGGAGTCCGGGTAACCGAGCGCCCGCACCTCGTCGAGCCGGCCCATGAAGTTGTGGCGCCACTCGCGCAACGTGCGCGCGTAATGCGGTCCGATGTCCTCGAGGTGGAAGATCTTGAGGTCGGTGACGCGGGTGAGCGAAGCGCTGATGGCCTGCACGCTCGGGATGAAGCTGCCGGGGAAGATGTAGCGCTGGATGTAGTCGACCGACCGGCGCGCCTGCTCGTAGTGCTGGTCCTGGATGGTGATGGCCTGCAGCAGCATCGCGCCGTGCGGTTCGAGGAGCGAGGAGCACTTGGCGAGATAGGTGTCGAGGTAGTCGGCGCCCACGGCCTCGATCATCTCGATCGACATGGCCTTGTCGAACCGGCCCTTGAGATCGCGGTAGTCCTCGAGCAGCAGCGTGATGCGGTCGCCGAGCCCGGCGCGCGCGATCTTGTCGCGGGCGTACTCGTGCTGCTCGCGCGAGATGGTGGTGGTGGTGACATGGACGCCGTACTTCGCGGCCGCGTGCAGGGCGAGACCGCCCCAGCCGGTGCCGATCTCGACCACGCGCTCGCCCTGTCGCAGCCCGAGCTTGCGGCAGACCGCGTCGAACTTGGCGAGCGAGGCCTGCTCGAGCGTCGCCTTGTCGTCGGCGAAGATGCCGCAGGAGTAGGCCATGGTCGGGTCGAGCATCAGCTCGTACAACGGGTTGCCGAGGTCGTAGTGCGCGGCGATGTTGCGTGCGCTGCCCTCGCGGCTGTTGCGGTTGAGCCAGTGGAAGACCTTGTGCAGCGGCCGGCTGAGGCGCGCCCAGCCGCTGTCCATGCCGTCCATCAGCCCGCGGTTGGCGACGAAGACGCGTACGAGGCCCGTGAGGTCGTCGCAGCGCCAGAGGCCGCGGATGTAGGCCTCGCCTGCGCCGACCGTGCCGCCGAAGGCGGCGTCGGCGTAGAGCTGGGGATGCAGCACCTCGAGCGTCACGGCGACGTCGAGACGCGCCGTGCGCGCGCCGAAGCGGTGGCGCGTCCCGTCGGGTTCGACGAGGGTGAGTTCGCCGTCGCGCAGGCCGGCGAGCTGGCCGAGCAGCAGCCGGCGCCCGAGGCCGGCGAGCATCCCGGGACGCCCGTCCGACGGACCGCCTGTCGAGGGTCCGGATCGGCCGCGGTCGTCGTCGCGCGGGATGATGCTGGGCGAGGCCATGGTCAGCGCGGCTCCGCCGCGAGCTTGTCGGGATGGGTGAAGAAGGGCACGCGCTTCAGGAGCAGCACGAGCGCCTGCCAGTAGATGAGCGCGCTCACCTTCACCGTGACGAAGGGCACGGAGACGAGCGCGCGCGCCAGCGCCGCGCCGGTGAGCGGTTCGCGGTGCAGGGTGAGCGTGGCGTCGAACTGCGAGGCGCCGTCGCGCCAGTTCTCCATGTGCACGCCGAGGGTGTCGCCCGGCGCCGTGAAGCGCCAGTCGTAGCGCATGTCCATCGGCAGGAAGGGCGAGACGTGGAAGGCCTTGTCGAACTGCCAGCGCAGCACCTGCGCGCCCTCGCGCACCGCGTCGTGCACCGGCAGCACGTAGGCGTGCCGCTCGTCCCAGGGCGTGTTGGTGATCTCGGCGACCACGGTCTCCAGCCTCTCTCCGGTCCGGTCGTAGACATAATAGAAACTGACCGGGTTGAAGTTGTAGCCGAAATAGCGCAGATGGGTGAGCAAGCGGATCGGACCGTCCGGACGGTGGCCGAGGCGCTGCTCGACGAGGTCGCGTACGGCGGTGTCGAGCGGCACGGCCGGATCGCCGAGGTAATCGGCACGACGGAACCGGGCGAGGGCGGGCCGCCGCGCCGACCAGAACCAGCGGCCGTCGAACACCCCCGGGAGTTCACCGAGATCGATGCAGGCCATGAACAGGCGGTAGCGGAAGGCGTTGCGGCGCGGTCCGAAACGCCGGTGCCGGATATGACCGGTGTAGAGGCAGCTGCGGCGCGCGGCCGCGGCCTCCGCCGTGCGGGCCGGCGCCGCCGGCACGGACGCGCTCATGCGCGCCCCTTCAGGCTGCGGCGGGTGGGCTCGAGCTTCGGCGCGGGCGGCGGCGCGCCGCCGGTCGCGGCCGCGAAGTCCTGCAGCGCCCAGAGACCGCTCACCACGCCGTCCTCGTGGAAACCGTAGCGCCAATAGGCGCCGCAGTAATACGTCCCCCGCTTGCCGCTGATCTCGCCGCGCCGACGCTGCGCGGCGACCGCTGCGGGCGTGTAGACCGGATGGTGGTAGGTATAGCGGCCGAGCACCAGCGCCGGGTCGATGTCGGTGCCGCGGTTGAGCGTGACCAGGAAGGGTTCGGGGCTGTCGAGCGACTGCAGGAGGCTCATGTCGTAGGTCAGCGCCACACGCTCGGTGTCCGGGTCGAGCAGGTGGTAGTTCCACGCGGCGCGCGCGCGCGGCGCCCGCGGCCGCATGCGCCGATCGAGGTGCAGCACGGCGTCGTTGGCCTGATAGGGGAAGGCGCCCAATATCTCGCGCTCCGCCGGATCGGCATCGGCGAGCACGGCGAGCGCCTGGTCGGAGTGGCAGGCGAAGAACACCGCATCGAAGCGTTCGTCCGTGAGGCCCTGCGGACCCTCGCTCGAGATGCGCACACCGGTCGCGTCGCGCAGCACGCGGCGCACCGGGGTGGAGAGGCGGATGCGGTCGTGGAACGGCGCGATGAGGCGCCGCGCGTATTCGCGGGAGCCGCCCTTCACGGTGCGCCACGTCGGCCGGTCGTCGACGTTGAGGAAGCCGTGGCGGTCGAAGAAATCGACGAAGAAGCGCGCCGGGAAGTCGAGCATGCCGCGGCCGGTCGCCGACCAGATGGCGCGGCCCATGGGCAGGATGTAGCGCTCGATGAAGGCGCGCGAATAGCCCTCGCGCGCGAGGTACTCGCCGAGGGTGATGCGGTCGTCGTCGCCGGCGAGCAGCGCGCGGGCGCGGCCGTTGAAGCGCAGGATGTCGGCGATCATGCGCAGGAAGGAGAGGTTGAAGAAGTTCCGCCGCTGCGCGAACAGGGCGTTGACCGAGGTGCCGTTGTACTCGAGCCCGGTGCGCTCGCAGCGCAGCGAGAAGCTCATGTCCGACCACTGCCAGGGCGCGCCCACCGCCTCGAGCAGGTCGATGAAGTTCGGGTAGGTCCAGTCGTTGAACACGATGAAGCCGGTGTCGACGGCGTAATGCCGGCCGTGCCGCTCGACGTCCACGGTCGCGGTGTGGCCGCCGACGTAGTCGTTGGCCTCGAAGACCGTGAGGTCGTGGTGGCGGTGCAGGTGCCAGGCCGCCGTCATGCCGGCGATGCCCGTGCCCACGATGGCGATGCGGCTCATCTTTCCAGCCTACACCAGGGCGGGGCGGGGGGCGTTCGACCGGGCGACGCGTCTGCGTGTCGGCCGGGTCAGCCGCCGCGCGGCGTGATGCGCCGCGGCGAGTGGTCGCGGATCGCGACCGGTACGGGCTTGAGGTCCCAGATGATGCCGAGCCAGGACATGACCTTCAGCACGTAGTACGTGATGTCGATCTCCCACCAATAAAAACCCTGACGGGTCGAGCTCGGGAAATGGTGGTGGTTGTTGTGCCAGCCCTCGCCGAGGGTCACGAGCGCCAACAGCCAGTTGTTGCGGCTGGTGTCGCCGGTCCGGTAGCGCTGGCGGCCGAAGACGTGCGACAGCGAGTTGATGGTGTAGGTGCCGTGGTAGCAGGCCACGGTCGAGATGAAGAAGCCCCAGACCAGCATCTGGCCGGCGCTGGTGCCGAGCTCCGGGGCGACGCGTGCGAGCAGGGCGCCCAAGCCGAACATGCCCACGGCGAGGGCCACCGGCACCAGGATGTCGAAGCGGTCGAGCCAGCGCAGCTCCGGGAACTGCAGCAGGTCGCGCACGCGCCGCAGGTCGGGGCGGAACCCCCGCGCGGTGAGGAACCAGCCCATGTGCGAGCGGATGAAGCCGCGCTGCACCGGCGAGTGGACGTCCTCGGGCTTGTCCGAGTAGGCGTGGTGATGGCGGTGGTGGGCCGCCCACCAGACCGGGCCGCGCTGCACCGCCGAGGCGCCGAGCACGCCGAAGACGAACTGCCCGACGCGCGACGTCTTGAACGAGCGGTGCGAGAAGTAGCGGTGGTAGAAACCGGTGATGGCGAACATCCGCACCAGGTAGGCGCCGACGGCGACGCCCACCGCGACCGGGCTCCAGCCCACCCAGATCACCGCGAGGCAGGCGAGGTGCATGCCGATGAACGGCAGGATCCGCGCCCACTCGACCTTGTCCGGGATCTCGGGCAGGTCGGCGCCGTCCTTCGGCACCACGTGCGGACCGGTGTCGAACCAGTTCACGAACGCCCGCCCCCACCGGCGCCAGGCCGGGGAGGCGGGTTTCGGGTTGTAGGCGCCGTCTGCCAAGCGGACCCTGTATCAGGCGAGGCCGTTGGCGCGCTTCAGCGCGTCGATGCGCTCGTCGAGCGGCGGGTGGCTCATGAAGAGCTTCTTCAGGCCGCCGCCGATGCCGCCGTTGATGCCGAAGGCGGCCATCTGCTGCGGCAGGGCCTCGGGCTGGTGGACGCGCTTGAGCGCCTCCAACGCGCCGACCATGTGCCGCGGGCTCGAGAGCCTCGCACCCGCGACGTCGGCGCGGAACTCGCGCTGGCGCGAGAACCACATCACGATGACGCTGGCGAGGATACCGAGCAGCAGCTCGGTGACCATCACGATCACGAAGTAGCCGATGCCGCGGCCTTCCTCGTTCTTGAAGATCGCGCGGTCCACGAAGCCGCCGATGATGCGGGCGAGGAAGATGACGAAGGTGTTGACCACGCCCTGGATGAGGGTGAGGGTCACCATGTCGCCGTTGGCGACGTGGCCGACCTCATGGCCGAGCACCGCCTCGACCTCTTCGCGCTTCATGCGCTGCAGCAGGCCGGTGCTGACCGCGACCAGGGCCTTGTTCTTGTTGGCGCCGGTGGCGAAGGCGTTCGGGTCGGCCGAGTCGAAGATGCCCACTTCGGGCATGCCGATGCCGGCCTCGCGGGCCTGGCGACGCACGGTCTCGACCAGCCAGGTCTCGACCGCATCGCGCGGCTGCTCGATGATGCGGACGCCCATCATGCGCTTGGCGCTCCACTTGGACATCAGCAGCGAGATGATCGCGCCGCCGAAGCCGAACACCGCGGCGAACACCAGCAGCCCGTAGGCGCTGCCGCCCTGCGCGGCGATGTACTGGTCGATGCCGAGCAGGCGCATGGCGATCGAGAGCACGAACACCACGGCGAGGTTCGTCACGAGGAAGAGCAGGATGCGTTTCATGGGGTCCACGGTCTCCTTGAAAGGGTCGTTGTCGGGGCGCTCCGGCCCCTGCGACTTGGACTTATTCCAAGTCAGGGGGTTCCCCTGACCCGCAAATTTATCCGGGTCCGGGGCGGGCTGCCAGTCTACCTTTGTCGGGCCTTCAGGAACTCGGCCAGGGCGGCGAGTTCGGCTTCCGGGAGGTAGGCGAAGCCCGGCATGACCCGACCGGAGACGTTGCCCGGTTGACCGGGCATCCGCCCCACCTTCAGGAAGGCGGCGAGAGCGGCGGGGTCGCTGCGGCCGACATAGGCCGACCCGGCCAGGGTGACCCCGAGCTCCGCGATCCCCTTGAGGTCAGCGCCGTGGCAGGCGACGCAATGCAGGGCGTAGAGGGCGGCGCCATCGGCCGCCGTGGCAGCCGGGGCGGGATCGGTCACGGCGCGGGCCGTGTAGCCGAAGGGGGCGGGCGCCGTCACCGTCGCCGGGGCCGCCCGGGCGCCACCGAAGGCGAGCGGGATCCCGCTCAGCCCGGCGACCCCGATCACACCGGCCAGCACCCCGGCCAGCACCCCGCCGCCCGAGAGCCAGGCGAGCCGCCGACCGAGCGCGAGTTTCGGCCAGCTGTTGATCACGGTGATGGCGAGGATCGCCACCGCGATCAGCACGCCGACACGCATGGCGAAGATGAGGATCTCGGGCGACCAGATGCCGCCGCCCTCGAAGAGCCGTGCGAGGCCGCTCGCCGTGTCGGCGCGCAGATGCGCCGTGCTGGCCGCGGTCCAGACCTCCTCGAGGTTGTCCTGGATGGCGGTGACGAGGCTCGCGATCATCGCGAAGCCCGCGGCATAGCCCGACTGGCGCAGCACGCCGATCAGCCCGGCGGCCGTGACCAGCGCGCGCGGCGGCACGTTCCCCATCATCAGCGCGTTGTTGGGCGCGAAGAAGAAGGCGGAGCCGAGACCGAGCAGCACCATCGCCGGCATCAGCGCGAGCTGGCCGCTGGTCGGCGTCACGACGAAGAGCGCCAGATAGCCGAGCGCGGTGAGCACCGCGCCCGCCACCGCCAACCGCGCGGTGCCGAAGCGCTCGGCGAGCTTGCCGGCGAGCGGGCTGATGACCGTGGTGGCGACCGCGATCACCGCCATGGTCATGCCGGTGTCCCAGGCGCTGAACTCGAGCGCGCCGATCAGCACCAGAGGCAGGATGAAGAGCTGCACCGGCAGCGCCGCGAAATAGGTGGTGAAGGCGATGCAGGCGCGCGTGAACTCGCGGCTCTCGTCGAACAGCGTCAGGTCGACGAGCGGCTGCGCGACCCGCCGCTCGTGGCGCAGGAAGGCCCACAGCGCGACGAAGCCGCCGATCGTCACCGCCCACACCAGCAGGTCGCGGTGGTTGTCCTCGACGGGCAGGCGGTTGAGGCCGAACAGCAGGCCGAAGATCGCTGCGGTGAGCAGCGCGGCGCCTGTCAGGTCCCAGGACTGCCGCGGCGCGGGCGTGCCGCCGGCCGCGGCGCCGCCCGAGGCGGCCGCGGTGCGCGGCAGCGCGGTGGACACCAGCAGCGAGCCGGCCACGGCCAGCGCGGCGAGCGGGATGCGGGTGCTGAACAGCGCGCGCCAGTCGTAGGCATCGAGCAGCCAGCCCGCGAAGATCGGTCCGAGCACGAAGCCCACGGCGTTGCCGGCCTGCATGATGCCGAGCGCCTTGGCGCGTTCGGCGGCCGGATAGAGCTGCGCCGCGAGCGAGAAGGTGATGGGCAGGAAGAGCGCCATGCCCGCGCCCTGCACCACGCGCAGGGCGATGAGCGAGTGGATGTCGGGCGCGTAGGCGCAGGCCGCCATCGCGAGCGCGTAGACGAGCACGCCCGCCTGGAAGACGCGGTCGGCGCCGAGCGCCGCCGAGAGCCGCGAGGAGAGCAGCATCAGGCCGGTGGCGGAGATGAGATAACCGAGCGCCACCCACACCACGACACCGGTGCTGGTGTCGAGCTTGTCGATGATGTCCGGGAACGCGATCGGCACGAAGCTCGAGTCGAGGCTCGCGAGCACGGTCGCGAGCAGCAGCGCGGCGAGCACCCATCGTCGGCGCGCGGGCGTCACCGCAGGTGTCGGCGGCGCGGCGGAGGGCGTCGCAGGCGCAGCGGACGCCTCAGGCATATCTGACCACCGGGATGCCGAAGAGCTGCTTCCAGTCGGCGGCGATCAGGAGGTCCATCAACTCGGACTTCTTGCCTTCCTTGCGCCGCTCCATCTCGCCGAGCAGCGTGATCAACGCGTCGTCCACCTTGTCGCCGAACAGATAGCGCAGGTAGGAGATCGGGATGCGGGGGTTCTCGGAGAAATCGCCGTTCTCGTCGAACGACGCCGCGAGGATGGGCGGCACGTAGAACACGTTCGGTTCGGTGCCGTACTCCGGATGCAGCGGCAGCGCGACCTTCCACTGGTAGACGAGCTTGTGGATCGGGCCGTCCTCGTCGTCGAGGAAGCCGACGAAGCGCAGCCGCCCCGGGCACTGGCGGGCGCAGGCCGGCGCCACGCCCTGCTCGATGCGCGGGAAGCAGAAGATGCACTTGGTCGACTTCTTGGTGACGAAGTTGAAGTAGACCTTCTTGTAGGGGCAGGCCTGGTTGCACTTGCGGAAACCCTGGCACTTGTCCTCGTCGAGCACGACGATGCCGTCCTCCTCGCGCTTGTAGATGGCCTGCGTCGGGCAGGCCTTGAGGCAGGCGGGGTTGGTGCAGTGGTTGCAGAGCCGCGGCAGGTAGAAGTGGTAGTTGTTCGGGTAGGTGCCGGAGCTCGTGTCCTCGTCCCAGTTCGCGCCGTAGCCCATCTCGCCCTGCTGCTGCAGACGGTCGGACTTGCCCTCGAAGAAGACCTCCTGGAAGTTGAGCGGCTTCTCGCCGCCGTAGTCCGCCTTGTCGATGAGCGGCGGCAGCTGCAGCTGGCCGCCCTTGAAGCCGCCGTTCACCTGCTCCCAGTTCTTGGGATAGCCCGGCCCGGGCTTGGTCTCCACGTTGTTGAACAGGATGTGCTCCATGCCTTCGCCGCTGGTCCACAGCGTCTTGCAGGCGACGGTGCAGCTCTGGCAGCCGATGCACTTGTTGAGGTCCATGACCATCGAGATCTGTCGGCCCATACGTCTCAATCCCCGGAGTCGGAAGCGATGCGCGCCTCGAGCCGGTCGAGGTCGGCGGCGATGAAGTCGGCGGCGAGCGCCAGCGTGCCGGCGATGAGCGGCGAGCCGTCCTCGCGCGCGGCGACGGCCGCGGCGACGGTCGGCAGCCAGCGGACGAGATGGCGTGCGGCGAAGTCGCGCTGCGCGGCGCGCAGCCCGGCGGCGAGGTCGTCCGCAAGGCCATCGGCGCCTTCCGCTGCGCCGTCGTCGACCGACGGCGGCTGCGCCTCATGCCAGGCGAGGAAGTGCATGAACTCGAGCATCGGCGACAGGTGGTCCGGTCGCCAGGCATAGCCGTCGCCGAGCTCGTAGCCGAAGTGCTCGTAGAAGCGCGCGACCTCTTCCTTGGCGGCGGCGTTGGCGCCCGGTGCGAGCTCCTCGCGCAGCGCGAGCGGCGGACCGCGGTCGCCGACCTCGAACAGCGCGCCGTGGGCGCGCGCCACATCGGCGGCGAGCTCGGCGGCCGGCGCCGCACGGGCGGCGGCGGCGAGCCCCGCGAGCGTGACGGCGGTCGTCTCCGGCAGGTCGAAGGGCGCGTCCTGCAGCGCCGCGACGAGTTCGGCCACGGCAGCGGCGGGATCCTCCCAGGCCGTCGCGACCGCCTCTTCGGGCGAGGCGACGAGCGGCGCCAGCGCGCCGTAGATGCGCGCGCGGGCGAGCGCCGCGAAGGCGTCGAACTCCTGCTGCACGATCGGCGTGTCCGCGGCGGCATCGCTCATGCGGTGCGCACCTTCGCGGCGGTCACCTTGCCGCGTTCCTTGAGACGGAAGTCGCAGGTGAAGTCGCGGTAGGTCTGGTTGGGCGCGTAGGCGAGCACGCGGTAGCCGAGGTGCCCGTAGTCGCCCGCCACCGAGGTCGGCTTGACGAGGCCGGCGGTCGGGATCACCGCCGCGAAGTTCTGCCGGCCGCGGAACATGGTCGGATCCCAGCCGTGGTACATGTAGACCGTGCCCGGCATGATGCCCGCCGACAGGTGCGCCATGCAGCTGAAGCGGCCGGCGTCGTTGAACACCTCGATGAGGTCGCCGTCGCGCACGCCGCGCGCCGCGGCGTCGTCGGGGTTGACGAAGATGTCCGGCTCGCCGCGCTGCAACGACAGCAGGAAGGGGTCGTCGCGCCACATGCTGTGGATGCCGTGCCGCGCGTGGCCCATGGTCATCTGCAGCGGGAACCCCTCCTGCTTGAGCGGCGCATGGTGCACCGGCAGCGCCTCGTCGAACTTCAGGAACCACTCGTGGTCGATGTAGAACTGCTGGCGGCCCGTGAGCGTCTCGTAGGGCCGCTTGCCGTGCACCGACTCGGCGATGTCGGCGTGGAAGGGGCTGTCGTCGCTGTCCCAGACCGTGCTGCCGCGCGATTCGTCGACGCGCACGATGCCCTTGGCCGCGAGCTCCGCGAAGCTCATCTTCGGGATGCCGGGCGTGGCGTTGATGATGAACTGCACGATGTCGCGCGAGTCCTTGATCGCGCCGTCCATGGTGTAGAGCTCGAGCGTGCGCGAGAGGTCGCGGCGGAAGGTGCGGCCGTCGACGTCGTCCTTGATGGCGGGCGTGCGCCGCTCGCGCGCCACCGCGCTGATCGCCGCCGACACGCGGCGCAGCGCCTCGAAGTCGTCGACCGCCTCGCCGAGCGGCTTGACGGCGGCATCGAGCACCTGCACGTAGGGATGCCGCGACTGCAGCATGATGTCGGCGCGCTCGTAGTGGTGGGCGATCGGCAGCACGATGTCGGCGTGGTGCATGGTGATGCCGGCGTCCGGCACCAGCGCCACGATCATCTCCAGCTTCTCGAAGGCCTCGGTGCGCCAGCGGTTGCCGGAGGCGCGCCAGTTGGCGCCGTTCTCGCCGGCGAAGATACCCATCTTCCAGCCGTTCTTGCCGTACTGCGGGAACCAGTCCTCCTTGAGGCTGTGCTGGTAGTGCGAGTCGAAGCGCTCGGCGAGCTCACGGCCGTAGATCTTGGCGGTGAGCTCCTTCATGCGGCCGTGGTCGTAGTCCCAGAGCGTGGAGGCGACGATGCGGGTCGCGGCGCCGACGCCCGCGAACGCGAACGAGGTGATGCCGCGCGACTTGGGGCCGTTCGCCATCTGCACGCCGCCGCCCTCGTGGCCGGTGGCGCCGGTGAGCGCGCACAGCAGCACCATGGCGCGCTGCAGCAGGTCGCCGTGCAGCCATTTGCAGGCCGAGAACCCCGCGTAGATCATCGCGCGCTTGCCGGCCTTCGCGAACTCGCGGGCGACGGTGCGCACCGCCTGCGCGTTGAGGCCGGTGACCGCCGCGGTCTTCTCGGGCGAGTGCTGCGCGGCGCGCAGCTTCAGGATCTCGAACACCGTGGTGACGCGCACCGGACCCTTGCGGGTCTCCACGGTCCACGCGCCCTCGAGCGCGGGGTCGATGCCGCCGAGCGCGAGGCTGCCCGGCTTGCGGCGTCGCCGACCGACCGGCGCCTCCGAAGCGCCCGTGCCCGGCGCCTCCACCATGCGCTTGCTGCGGCGGTCCCACATGTAGAACACGTTGTCGCGCACGGCCAGCATGTCGACGAGGCTCATGTCCTCGGCGCGCAGGAACTCGCCGTTGTCGGCGCGGACGAGGAACGGCAGGTCGGTCTGCTCGCGGATGTAGGCGGCGTCGTAGCGCTTCTCGGCGAGGATGACGTGCACCATCGCCATGGCGAGCGCGGTGTCGGTGCCGGGCTTGATGTTGAGCCACTTCGAGGAGTGCATCGCCGTCGGCGTGAACTCCGGCGCGATGGTCACGACCTCGGTGCCGTTGTACTTCGCCTCCCAGAAGAAATGCGCATCGGGGATGCGGGTCACCGCCGGGTTCGCCATCCACACCAGCACGCACTTCGACTTGTACACCGCGGCCATGGTGTCGCCGAGGTAGGTGATGCCGGTCGTCATGTAGAAGCCGGTCGGCAGGTCGCCGACGCCCGAGTAGAACTCGGGCACCGTGACGCCGGTGATGTTCGAGAAGCGCGCGAGCGCCGAGTACGAAGCCATCTTCACCGCGAGCTGCGTGCCGCTGCCCAGGGTGATGGAGTCGGGGCCATGCTTGACCGCGACCTCGATGAACTTCTCGGCGATCTCGCGCGTCGCCTGGTCCCAGGAGATGCGCTGCCACTTGCCTTCGCCGCGCTTGCCGACCCGCTTCATCGGGTAGAGCACGCGCTGCTTGCCGTACATGTAGCGCGCGTGGCGCAGACCCTTGTTGCAGCCGCGCGGGCCGTAGTCGGGCGTGTCGGGCGTGCCCGAGCGCTCGTACTCGGCCTGCTGCTCCTCGCGCCACACGACGCCGTTCCTGATGTAGACGTTGAAGGCGCAGGTGCCGGCGCAGTTGGTGCCGTGGGTGCCGTGCGCGACCTTGTCCCAGGTCCACTTGCGGCGCCAGACGTCCTCGATGCGGCGATAGGGGCGGGTGGCGGCGTCGGCGGCGGCGCGGCCATGCCGCAGCGCGAGCGCGGTCGCTGCGCCCGCCAGCGCCGTCCGACCCAAGAAACCCCGTCGCGTCAGTGACATGCAGACCCCCGGATGAGGAGGCTATGACAGCCTCGCCGGGGCTTCAGCGCCGCCCCGGACCGAGGCCGCGGTGCGGTCGTTCAGCCGATGGCGACCCCCAGCAGGCGTCCGACGCCCCAGGCCACCACCCCGGCGCCGCCCCCGATCAGCAGCATGCGCAGCGCGCCCTGCAGGGCGCCCCGACCCGTGAACAGGCTCAGCGCGAGACCGACGGCGGCGAGCGCCAGCGCCGTGACGCCGATCGACCAGAAGAGCGGTCGGGCGAGCCCGCCGGACAGGAACGGCAGCAGCGGCAGGATCGCGCCCGCCGAGAAGGCGATGAACGAGGCGGCGGCGGCGCCCACCGGTGAACCGAGGTCGTCGGGGTTGAGGCCGAGCTCCTCGCGGGCGAGGGCGTCGAGGGCCTGCTCCGGGCGCGAGAGCAGGCTGCGCGCCATCTCGCGCGCCTGCTCGAGCGGGATGCCGCGCGCGTTGTAGATGAGGGCGAGCTCCTCGGCCTCCTCCTCGGGGTACTCCTCGAGCTCCTCTTTCTCCAATGCGATCTGGTACTCGTACATGTCGCGTTGCGAGCGCACGGACACGTACTCGCCCGCGGCCATCGACAGCGCGCCGGCGAGCAGACCGGCGACGCCGGTCGTCAGCACCATGCCGGATTCCGCGCCGGCGCCCGCCACGCCCATGACGAGCGCGGCGTTGGAGACGAGGCCGTCGTTGACGCCGAACACGGTCGCACGCAGGTTGCCGCCCGAGACGCCGCGGTGGCGCTGGCCCACCTCGCTGACGGAGGTCGGCATGAGGTGTCCGCCGGCGGTGGGTGCGGCCGGGGCGGTGTAGACGGAGAGGCCGCGCAGCTTCATGGCGGCGAGCGCATGGCGCGTGGCGCGGGGCCCGAAAGCATCGACGAGGCGCGCGACGATGCGGGCGCGCAGCGTGGGGACGAAACGGAACGCGCGTTGCGGATCGCGGGCCTGCCACTGCAGGGCCTGTTCCTCGGCGGCTTGCCCGAGCTTGCGGAACATCTCGCGGCGCGCGGGGTCCGTCTCGCGCGCCGCTACCCGCCCGTAGAGCCAGGCGGACTCTTTTTCGTGGAACCAGCTGTCGGGGGATCCGCTCACCCGCAGCTGCGCTCAGCGCTCACGACCGTCGTCGTGGTCGTCTTCGTAGTCGTCCTCGTCCTCTTCGTCCCAGTCCTCGTCTTCCTCGTCCTCATCCTCTTCGTCCCAATCTTCGTCGTCCTCCTCGTCCTCGTCGTCGTCCTCGGACCAGCCCTCGGGTTCTTCGATGAGTTCGAGGTCGAGCTCGTGCCACTCCTCGAGGTCGAACTTGTCGGTCTCGCCGTCGAGATACTCGATCTCGACCAGCTCCTCGTCCTCGTCGACGGAGATCACGCGGAAGGTCTCATCCTCGTCGATGATCTCGTACCACTGCCCCACGACGGGTTCGTTGTCTCGGCTCACGGTGCATACCTCGGCTGGCACGGATTTCGGCGACGGGATTTTACCGCCACTCTGGACTATAGTGCCACGCCACCCTTCGTCGCTCCGCATGCCCGCACGCACTGCAACGTCCGCTACGCCGCTGTCCCGCGCCCGCCGCATCGTGGTCAAGGTCGGTTCGGCGCTGCTCGTCGACGGTGCGACCGGTCGGCTCAACCGCGCTTGGCTCGAGACCTTGGTCGCGGACGTCGTGCGGCTGCGCCGGCAGGGCAAGGAGGTGGTGCTGGTGTCCTCGGGCGCGATCGCGCTCGGTCGCCGCCACCTCGGTCTGCCGCGCGGTCCCCTGCGGCTCGAGGAGAGCCAGGCCGCCGCCGCCGTCGGCCAGATCCGTCTCGCGCACGCCTACAAGGAGCTGCTGGAAGCCGAGGGCGTGCCGGTCGCCCAGGTGCTGCTCACCCTCGAGGACAGCGAGCAGCGGCGCCGCTATCTGAACGCGCGTGCCACCCTGACCACGCTGCTGGCCCGCGGTGCGGTGCCGGTGATCAACGAGAACGACACCGTGGCGACCGCCGAGATCCGCTACGGCGACAACGACCGGCTCGCGGCGCGGGTCGCGCAGATGGTCAGCGCCGACTGCGTGGTGCTGCTGTCCGACATCGACGGCCTCTACACCGCCGACCCGAACAAGGATCCGGCCGCAAGGTTCATCCCCATGGTGCGCGAGATCACGCCCGAGATCGAGGCGATGGCGGGCGACTCCGCGTCCGAGGTCGGCCGCGGCGGCATGGCCACCAAGGTCATCGCGGCGCGCATCGCGGTCGCGGCCGGTTGCCACTTCTGCATCGCGGCCGGTGCGCCGCGCCATCCGGTGCGCCGCATCGAGCAGGGCGGGCGCTGCACTTGGTTCCGTCCGGCCGCCACGTCGGTCGCGGCGCGCAAGCAGTGGATCGCTGGCACGCTGCGTCCCGCCGGCGAACTGCGCATCGACGACGGCGCCGCGCGCGCGCTGCGCGCGGGCAAGAGCCTGCTGCCGGCCGGCGTCACCGCGATCAGCGGCCGCTTCGAGCGCGGCGACACGGTCAGCGTCTGCACCGCAGACGGACGCGAGGTGGCCCGCGGCATCGTCGCCTACGGCGACGCCGAGGCGGCGCGCATCGTCGGCCGGCGCAGCGCCGACATCGCGGCGCTGCTCGGCTATGCGGGGCGCGACGAACTCGTCCACCGCGACGATCTGGTGCTGCAGTGACCCGCGCGCCGATCGCCGCCGGGACCGACGACATCGACGCGTTGATGCGCGGTCTCGGTGAGGCCGCGCTCGCGGCGCAGCCGGTGCTCGCGCGGGCGCCACGGGCGCAGAAGGATGCCGCCTTGCGCGCCGCCGCGGGCGCGCTGCGCGGCCGGCGTGCGGCGCTGCTCCAGGCCAACGCCGCCGACATGACGGCGGCACGCGCCAAGGGCACCTCCGGCGCCATGCTCGACCGGCTGCAGCTCGACGATGCGCGCATCGAAGCGATGGCGCGCGGCCTCGAGGACATCGCCGCGCTCGACGACCCCGTCGGGCGGGTGCTCGCGGAGTGGACGCGCCCCAACGGTCTGCACATCGCGCGTGTCGCGGTGCCGCTCGGCGTGGTCGGCATCATCTACGAGAGCCGGCCCAACGTGACCGCCGATGCGGGCGCGCTGTGCCTCAAGTCGGGCAACGCGGTGATCCTGCGCGGCGGGTCGGAGAGCGCGCATTCCAGCGCCGCCATCCACGCCTGTCTGCAGGAAGGTCTGCGCGCCGCGGGGCTCCCCGAGGCCTGCATCCAGCTCGTGCCGGTCACCGACCGTGCGGCCGTGGGCGTGATGCTCGCCGGCATGGCGGACTATCTCGACGTGGTCGTGCCGCGCGGCGGCAAGGGCCTCGTGAAGCGCGTGCAGGACGAGGCGCGGGTGCCGGTCATCGGCCACCTCGACGGCAACTGCCATGTCTATGTGGATGCAGCTGCCGACCTTCGCATGGCCACGACCATCGTGCTCAACGCGAAACTGCGGCGCACCGGCGTCTGCGGCGCGGCCGAGACCTTGCTCGTCGACCGCGCCTGCGCCGCGACGCATCTCGCGCCGCTCGTGCTGGCGCTGCTGGAGGCCGGTTGCGAGGTGCGCGGCGACGTCGCCGCGCAACGCGTCGATCCGCGTGTCGCCGCGGCCACCGAGGACGACTGGTTCACCGAGTACCTCGACGCCGTGATCGCCGTGCGCGTGGTCGATGGCGTGCAGGGCGCGATCGACCACATCGCCAAGTACGGCTCGGCGCACACCGAGTCCATCGTGACCGAGGACGCGGCGGCGGCGCAGCGCTTCCTGGAGGGCGTCGACAGCGCGATCGTGCTGCACAACGCCTCGACGCAGTTCGCCGACGGCGGCGAGTTCGGCATGGGTGCCGAGATCGGCATCTCGACCGACCGCTTCCATGCGCGCGGTCCGGTCGGCGTCGAACAGCTGACGAGCTACAAGTACGTGGTGCGCGGGTCGGGCCAGGTCAGGCCCTAGACCGCCCGGCCGTCGGTCAGGCCCGCGTGGCGAGCGCTTGCGCGCCGCCGCGCAGCGACCAGGCTTCCCGGATGCCGCGTTCGCGCAGCGCTTCGCAGGTGTTGCGGCTGCGCAGGCCGCGCGCGCAGACCAGCAGATACCGGCCATCGCCGGGCAGGTTCCGCCCGGCGAGCAGCTCCGCCATCGGGATGCGCCGCGCGAACGCCGGCAGCGGGTCGGCCATGCTCTCGGCCGGCTCGCGGATGTCGATGACGGCATAGCCCGCGGCGACGGCCTGCGCGAGGTCGTCGAAATCGAGCTCGAGGGCGGTGTCGCCGACGGTGGCCCGTCGCCGCGCCGCGGCGAGCGCATCGGCGGCGCGCGCACAGCTGCGGCCGGGACAATCGCTGGAGCGCTTCGCGGCGAGGCGCGACATGCCGAGATCGCTGAGGCCGACCAGCAGCAGTCCGTCGCCGAGACGCCCCGGCAGGTCGAGCAGGATCTTGATCGCCTCCAATGCCTGCAGGCTACCGAGCACGCCCGGCACCGGGCCGAGCACGCCGGCCTCCGCGCAGTTGCCGACCACGCCGTCGCGCGTCGCCTCCGGCCAGAGGCAGCGCAGGCAGGCGCCGCCGCCCGCCGGGTCGACCGACTGCAGCTGACCCTCGAACTGGTGCACGCTCGCGAACAAGGTGCGGGTGCCGAGTTCGTGCGCGAGGTCGTTGAGCAGGAACTTGGTGGCGAAGTTGTCGCTGCAATCGACCACCAGGTCGTGTCCGGCGAGCAGCCCCGCGCCGTTCACGGCGTCGAGGCGCTCGGCATGGGCCGTCACCTGCACCTCCGGGTTGAGCGCGGCGATGCGGGCAGCCGCGAGCGCGGCCTTCGGTCGGCCGCAGTCGGCGATCGCGTACCAGGTCTGGCGGTGCAGGTTCGACGGTTCCAGCCGGTCGCCGTCGATCACCGTGAGATGACCGACGCCGGCGCCCGCGAGATATTGCAGCACCGGCACGCCAAGGCCGCCGGCGCCCACCACCGCGACGCGGCTCGCGCGCAGCCGCGCCTGGCCGGCGATGCCCACCTCGCGCAACGTGATCTGCCGCGAGTAGTCGGGCGCGACGGGCGCAGGGTCGTGATGCGCATGATCGTGATGCGCATGATCGTGATGGGCATGATCATGGTGGGCATGATCATGGTGGGCATCGAGGTGCGCGTGCCCGGGCGCGGTCGCACAGCGTTCGCAGTTCACCCAGCCCGAGTCGCCGTCGACGTAGTGCTCTTTCTTCCAGATCGGGACGCGGTGCTTGACCTCGTCGATGATGTAGCGGCAGGCGCGGAACGCCTCGTCGCGGTGCGGCGCGGAGACGCCGACCCACACCGCGACCTCGCCGAGCGGCAGGTCGCCGATGCGGTGCACGCAGCGCGCGTTGCGCACGCCGAAACGCGCGCAGGCCTCCGCGACGATGCGCTCGCCCTCGCGCACCGCGAGCTCCTCGAAGGCTTCGTACTCGAGGCGGCGCACGGCGCGGCCCTCGTTGAGGTCGCGGACCCAGCCCTCGAAGGAGGCGTAGCCGCCGCAGGACGCGTCGGCGAGGCCGCGCGCGAGCGCGGTCGGGTCGATGGCGTGGTGGCTGAACTCGAAGCGGCCCATGTGGTGCAGGCTCAGCCGCCCGCCACCGGGGGGATGAAGACCACGCTGTCGCCCGCCATCAGCGGCTGCCCCCAATCGCCGAACTCGCCGTTGACGGCGACCTTGAGCATCTCGACGGGCAGCGTGAAACCGTGGTGCGCGCGGACTTCGGCGTAGAGCTCGCGCGGATCGCGCGCGGCGGTGGTCAGGGTCTCGCGCGACGCGCCCGCCTGTTCGCGCAGCAGCGCGAAGTACCTGACCTCGAGCGGACGCGGGACGAGCGTTTGCGGAGCGATGGACTGCATGGTCGTCCAATACTCGTCGGCGGAGTTCACGTTGTCGAGGGCGCGGGCCTGCGGCAGGTCCACGAGCTCCACCTCGTGGGTGATGAGGAACTTCCTCGGGCAGGATCGACCCTCGCCGACGTGGCGGGCGAAGTGCGGGGCGGCAGCGGGTTCGTAGATGGCGCAGAGCGGCTCCGGCAGGCCGTCATGCGCCGAGCGGAAGGCGGTCGCGAGCTTCGCGGGGTCGCGCGCGGCGAGCAGCGCGTCGAGCGTACCGGCGTCGAGGAACGGCAGGTCGCAGGCGAGCACGAGCCAGGCCGCCTGCGGGTGCGCGCGTTGCGCCGCGAGGATCCCCGCGGCGGGCCCCGCCACCTCCGGTCCGTCGACGATCTGCGGATGCTGCGCCCGCGCGGGGTCGCCCACCTGGTCGGGCCGCACCGACACGAAGCAGTCCGCGACCCGCGGCGCGAGCAGCGCCCAGGCGGCCTCGAGCTGGCTGCGGCCGTGGTAGGCGAGGGTGGCCTTGTCGCGCCCCATCCGCGTGCTGCGCCCGCCGGCGAGCACGAGGCCGTACAACGGCGCGTTCATCGGGCGCGCTTCGCCGCGCTGCGGGCGGGGGGCTTGCGGGCGACGGGCCTGCGGCGGAAATCGCGCTTGCCGCCGCGCTTGGCGACGAGCCGCACCGGACCGATGCGGATGTCGTGCGACAGACCTTTGCACATGTCGTAGACCACCAGCGCGGCGACGGTCGCGCCGGTCAGCGCCTCCATCTCGACGCCGGTGCGGTGCGTGGTGCGCACCGTGCAGCGGATGATGATCAGGCCGCGCCGCGGCGTCCCGATGTCGACATCGCAGTGCTCGATGGGCAGGGGGTGGCAGAACGGGATGAGTTCGTGCGTGCGCTTGACGGCCTGCACCGCGGCGATGATCGCGGTGTCGAACACCGGTCCCTTGCGGGTGCGATGACCGCTCGCCGCGAGCGCGCGCGCGACCTCGGCGGGCAGGGTGACGCGTGCCTCGGCCACGGCCTCGCGCGCGGTCACGGCCTTGTCGCCGATGTCGACCATCGCGGGGCGGTTGCGGGCGTCGAGGTGGGTGAGGCGGGCGCGGCGTGGCATGTCAGCCTCCGATGTGGAACATCTCGACCTTCGCCGCGGACGTCGCCGCGGACCCGGAGTCCCGCAGCGCCGCGCGTTCCTCGCTGTAGCGGTCGCCGCGGCGCTGCCAGACGTCCTGCAGCAGCGCGAGCAGCGTCGCGTCGTCGGCGCCCGCGCGCAGCGGCGCGCGCAGGTCGAGGCCCTGCGTGGCGAAGAGGCAGGTGTAGAGCTTGCCGTCGGAGGACAGCCGCGCGCGCGAACAGGCGCCGCAGAAGGGCTGGCTCACCGACGAGATGAAGCCGACCTCGCCGCCGCCGTCGGCGAAGGCCTGACGTTCGGCGACCTCGCCGGGGTAGGACCGGCCGACGGGCACCAGCGGCCAACGCGCGCCGATGCGCGCGGCCAGTTCGGCCGACGGCACGACGGATCCGGGCCGCCAATCGTTGCGGTTGCCGACGTCCATGTACTCGATGAAGCGCACGGTGACGCCGGTGCCGCGGAAACGCTCCAGCAACCCGAACACCGTGTGGTCGTTGACGCCGCGCTGCACCACCGCGTTGACCTTGATGGGCGCGAGCCCGGCGCGCCGCGCCGCCTCGATGCCCTCGAGCACCTGCTCGACGCCGCCGAAACCGCCGCTCAGGCGCGCGAACACCTCGGGGTCGAGGCTGTCGAGGCTCACGGTGATGCGGCGCAGGCCTGCGGCCTTGAGCTCCGTGGCGTGCTTGGCGAGCAGCACGCCGTTGGTGGTGAGGGCGATGTCCTCGATGCCGGGGATGGCCGACAGGTCGCCGATGAGGTCGGCGAGGTTGGGGCGCAGCAGCGGCTCGCCGCCGGTCAACCGCAGCTTGCGCACGCCGAGGCGCGCCGCGAGCCGCGTGAGCCGCACGATCTCGGCGAAATCGAGGCGCTCGCCGGAGGTGAGGAAGCGGTAGCCGTCGTGGAAGGTGTGCTGCGGCATGCAGTAAGGGCAGCGGAAGTTGCAGCGGTCCATCACCGAGATGCGCAGGTCCTGCAGCGGACGGCCGAGCGCGTCCTGCGCCGCTGGTGCGCGGCGCAGGGGGACGAGGCGATGTTCCGTGCCGCTCACCATCGGTAGAGGCGGGCGACGAAGCCCTTGGGGAGATCGTTCGGGCCGGGCGGCAGCTCGACCACGCCGTCGGTGCCGGTGAGGGCCGCGTAGTCGCCGGAGCCGTTGGTGGGGCAAGGGTCGGCCCAAGGGCGTCCCCAATCATCGATGCTCACGCGCACCGGCAGGAACGCGGTGAGCGGGACCGTCGAGGTGTGCGCGGCGCCCAGCGCGATCTTCTGCGCCGGCCGCGGCGTCTCGCCCATCGCGGCGTAGAGCGCGGGGAACACATACCGCGCGAGACAGACCAGGGTCGAGACGGGGTTGCCGGGCAGCGCGAACACGGCCGTGCCGGAGGGCGCGATGCCGAACCACAGCGGTTTGCCCGGGCGTTGTGCGACCTTGTGGAACACCTCGCGCACGCCGAGCGCGGCCAGCGCCTTCGGTACGAGGTCGAGCGCGCCCATCGACACGCCGCCCGAGAGGATCAGCACCTCGTGGGTGTCGATCTGCATGCGCAGCCGTCGCGTGAGCGTGTCGAGGTCGTCGGGCAGGTGATGCTCGGCGACGCGGTCGAAGCCGCGCCGCCGTAGGGCCGCGACGATGCCGTAGGCGTTGGAGCGGCGCACCTGATGCGCGGCGATGGGGTCGCCGGGCTCGACGAGCTCGTTGCCGGTGGAGACCACGCTGATGGTGGGCTGGGCGCTGACGCGGATGCGCGGCATGCCGGCACCGGCCGCCACCGCGATCTCGGGCGCGCCGAGCCGCGCGCCCGCGGCGAGCAGCAGGGCGCCCTGCCTGACATCGCTGCCGCGCGGATGGACGTTCCAGCCGGGCGCGAGCTTGCCCGGCTCCGGGAAGCGCACGCTGTCGCCCGTGCGCTCCGCCCGCTCGACCGGGATCACCGCGTCGCAGCCCGCCGGCAGCACGGCGCCGGTCATGATCTCGATGGCGTGTGCGGGCGAGGCGAGGGTGAGCGGTGGATCGCCGGCGGCCTGCATCGCCTGGACCGTGAGCGCGCGCGGCTTGGCGAGCGCGGATGTCGCGACGGCGTAGCCGTCCATCGCGACGCGGTCGAAGGGGGGCTGGTCACGTTCAGCGTAGATGTTCTCGCGCAGCACCGCGCCGGCGCACTGCACGAGCGGCAGGGATTCGATCGGCAGACAGGTGAAATGCTGCGCGATGAGGGCGTCGGCTTCGGCCGGGGGGATCATGGGGCGAGTGTATCCCGGCGCGTGCTCCCCGACCGCGCGCGTTGACCCGCAGCGACACGGCCCGTCGGACGGGCCGGTCGTGCGACGGTCGGCGGGGTCACTTCTTGGCGTTCTTGTCCTTCCAGACGCGGATCTGGGTGTTCAGCTGGTCGGCGACGGACTGCGCCTCGTCGACCGCCGCGTTCATCTTCTGGTCGCGGATCTTCTCGAGCTCGGTGCGGGCCTCCGGCGTCATGTCCGGCTGGGCGCCCACGGTCTCGTTGAACTGCGTCTCGAGGCAGGCCTGGTAGGCGGTGATGGCGGCGTCGAAGGCCTTGACCTCCTTCTGGCCGGCGAGCATCTGCTCCAGCGTGGACGTGCTGCCGTCCGGGATCTTCGCCGGGGCCTTGGGATACGTGCACGCGGCCTGCGCCTGGCCGGCGATGAGGGCGGCGGCAAGCGCCAGCGAGAACAGCGTCTTCATGTCGTGGGCACTCCGGAGGAGAGTAGGTCGGAGTCCTATGGTAAGGCGCGCACGCGGGCGGCGGCAACGCCTCGCATCCGGCGCCGGTCCCGGGTGGCGGGCGGACGGGCTTGTTACACTGGCGACCCTGCGCCCGTAGCTCAGTTGGATAGAGCATCAGGCTTCGAACCTGAGGGTCGGGAGTTCGAATCTCTCCGGGCGCGCCAGTCCATCGGCTGTCATCGGAGCCGCATGTCCCGCAACAGGGTCCACGAGGGCGAGACGGCGATCCGGTTGCTCGAACCGGTCGCGCTGGGCGGTCTGCGGCTGCACAACCGCATCGCGCACGCGGCGGTCACCACGCGCTATGCCGAAGCGGGGCGGGTCACGCCGCGCCTCATCGCTTATCACGCCGCGCGGGCGCGGGGCGGGGCGGCGTTGCTCGTCACCGAGCCGATGAACCTGCTGCCCTCGCAGCGCGCCCCGCACAAGGTGCGCGCGCACGATCCCGCGAACTTCGCCGGCCTCGAGGCGTGGGCGGCAGCGGTGCGTGCGGAGGGCGCGCATCTCGTCGCGCAGCTGCAGGACCCGGGTCGCGGGCGGCTCCTCATCGGCACCGAGGTCGAGGCGATCGCGCCGTCGGCCATCGCCGATGATCTCAGCGGCGTGCTGCCGCGCGCGCTGTCGACGGGCGAGGTGGAGGACCTGGTACGGGACTTCGCGGCGGCGGCGCGCCGCCTGCGCGAGCTCGGCTTCGCGGGCGTCGAGATCTCGGCGGGGCACGGTCATCTCATCCACCAGTTCCTCGCCGCGCGCTCGAACCTGCGCACGGACCGCTACGGCGGCGGGGTCGAGGGCCGGGCGCGCTTCCTCACCGAGCTCTGCCGCGCGCTGCGGTCGGAGTGCGGCGCGGACTTCGCCATCGGCGTGAAGCTTCCCGGCGAGGATGTGATGCCGGAGGGCATCGACCTCGATGCCGCCGCGGCCATCACGCGCTGCGTGCACGCGACCGGGGTCGTGGACTATCTGACCTGGTGCTGGGGCGGCCACTCGCGTTCTCTGCATCTGCACCTGCCGACCGTCGAGCGCCCGACGAGCGATGACCCGGGCGCCGCAGCTGCCGCAGCGCCGTATGCGCCGAAGATCGCGGTGCTCGCACGACACGCGCCCGGCATCAAGGTCGCGGCGCTCGGACTCATCCGCACGCCCGTCGAGGCCGAGCAGCTGCTGCGGCAAGGGCTCGCCGATTTCGTGCAGATTGGTCGGCCGTTCATCGCCGATGCCGACTGGGGGCGGCACGCGGAGCGGGAGCTGGCCGCGCGGTCGACCGTGCGCCGACCCTGCATCGCCTGCAACCACTGCTGGGGCCGCATCTCGCGCGGTGAGCCGCTCGGCTGCACGGTGAACCCGGCGCTCACCGAGGGGCGCGAGGCGGAAGCGACGACTCCTGCAGCCTCTTCGCCGACGGCCCCGCGGCGTGTCGTCGTGGTGGGCGCAGGCCCAGCGGGGCTCGCCGCCGCCTGTGCGGCCGCGGAGCGCGGCGCTGCCGTGACCGTGTTCGGTGCGGGCGAGCGGCCGCTGCGCCGGTTGCGCGCGGCGTCGGTGTTGCCCGGCGGCGCGGCCCTTTCGGACCTCGCCGATCATCTCGAGGTGCGAGCCGCGCAGGCCGGCATCGAGTATCGGGGCGGTCGCATGGCCGGTGCGTCGGACATCGTCGCGGCGCAGCCGACCGAGGTGGTGCTCGCCTGCGGCGCCGAGCCCGGACAGCGCGAATGTTGGCGGGAGGCGTTGCAGGCGTCGGGCGCGGGATCGGTCCGCGCGCTGACGATCGTCGATGGGACCGGCGAGGCGACGGCGCCCTCGCTCGCGGTGCATGCGTCGTCGCTCGGACATCGCGTGGTGCTGCTGACCGCCGACGCCGGACCGGCGGCGGCGCTGCCGCTCGTCGAACGGCAGCGCTGGGCTGAGCGGTGCGCGGCGGCCGATGTCGATGTGCGGACGACGCCGTCGTCCACCGACCCCGCGACGCCGACGCTGGTCGTCGATGTCGCCCGGCCGACTGTGGGTCCCGTCGGGCTGCCCGCGCATCTGCCGCTGCGTCGGGTGGGCGATTGCCACGCACCGGGCACGCTGGCCGATGCGCTGGCGGCCGGCGAGGCCTGCGGCGTACCCTTGCCGTCGCCGTCCCGCTGACGGCGCTTGCGGCACGGTGATGGCATGAAGGGTCTCGGCGTCCTCTGGCTCGTGGTGTTCATCAGCCTCGCGGGCTTCGGCATCACCACCATCCCGTTCCCGATCGTCGCCGAGCAGATGGGCGCCTCCGATTTCTGGAAGACCTTCGGCGGTTCGGGCGTGTTCTCGCTGTTCCAGCTGCTCTCGACGCCGGTGTGGGGCCGTTGCAGCGACGCCTACGGTCGCAAGCCGATCCTGGTGCTGAGCCTGCTCGGCACGGTGTTCGCTTTCGTCTGGCTCGCCTACGCCGACACGCTCACCTCGCTGCTGCTGTCGCGTGCCTTCGGCGGCATCATGTCGGGCAACCTCGCCGCGGCCTTCGCTTATGCGACCGACGTCACGACCGAGGAGAACCGCGCCAAGGGCCTCGGTATCGTGGCCTCCGCGTTCGGCATCGGTTTCGCGCTCGGCCCACCGATCGGCGGTTTCCTCGGCACCGTCGACGGCGTCGCGAGCATGCACTGGCCGGCGCTCGCCTCGGCCGCGCTCGCGCTCATCGCGCTCGTCGGTTGCGCGCTGTTCCTGCCGGAGAGCTTGCCGCCGGCATCACGCAAGCCCTTCGGTGCCCGCAAGCCGGCAGCGGTCGAGGCGGCGGTCGAGGCGGCGGTCGACGCGTCGGCCGGCGCGGCGACGACGGCGCGTCCGTCGCGGTCGGCGCTGACCGCCCTGCGCTCGAACCCGGTGCTGATCGGCCTCGTCGCCTCGAGCGTGATGGTCGCGGTCGCCGCCGGTGCGATGCAGTCGGTCTACCAGTTCTGGGGCCGCGACCTGTTCCAGTTCACGCTGCGCGACGTGGGCCTGCAGTTCATGGCCTTCGCGCTGCTCTCGGCGGTCGGCCAGGCGGGCCTCACCGGTCCCCTGACCCGGCGCTTCGGCGAGCGGCGCGTGGCGGTGGCCTCCATCCTCGGCGTCACGCTCGGGCTGCTGCTGTTCGCCACCGCCGCTGGCCCGGCGATGGCCTGGCTCGCCATCTGCATCTTCGGCTTCGCCAACGGCATGTTCCTGCCCGCGGTGAGCAGCCTGATCTCCTTCGAGGCGGCCGCCGACGAGCGCGGCGCCATCATGGGCCTCTTCAACGCCTCGAGCAGCGCCGGCCGCATCGTCGGTCCTGCGCTCTCCGGTCCCATCTACTTCAAGTTCGGTCCGGCGGCGCCTTTCCTGCTGTCGGCGGTGCTCACGGTCGGCGGCGCATTGCTGATGGCGCGCCGCGCGAGGAGGTGATCCATGTCGATGCTGCTGCTCGGTCTCGTGCTTTTCCTCGGTGTCCACTCGGTGTCCATCGTCGCGCCCGCGTGGCGCGATGCGATGGCGGCGCGGCTCGGCGTCGGCGCCTGGAAGGGCATCTATTCTTTGGTCTCGCTCGTCGGCTTCCTGCTGCTGCTCAAGGGCTATGCGCTCGCCCGGCTCGAGCCGTCGTTGGTCTGGGTGCCGCCCGCCGGGTTGCGGCACGTGGCGGCGCTGTTGATGCTGCCGGTGTTCCCGCTGCTCTTCGCCGCCTACCTGCCGGGCCGCATCCGCACCGCTGCCCGGCATCCGATGCTCGCCGCGGTGAAGTTCTGGGCGCTCGCCCATCTGCTCGCCAACGGCATGCTGGCCGACATCGTGCTGTTCGGCTCGCTGCTCGTCTGGGCGGTGCTCGACCGCATCTCGCTCAAGCGCCGTACGCCGCGCGCGTCGCCCGCGGCGCCCGCCAAGCCGTTCAACGATGTGCTGGCGGTCGTCCTCGGACTCGTCGTCTACGCCATCTTCGTGATGGGCGCGCATCGGGCGCTGTTCGGCGTCGCGCCCTTCGGCTGACCCTCACCCTGACGTCCTACGGGAGACATCCATGACCACGGTCCATGACTTCAAGGCCACCGCCCTCGACGGCACGGAGCGCGCGCTCGCCGATTGGCGCGGCAAGGTGCTGCTCATCGTCAACGTGGCGAGCCGCTGCGGCCTGACGCCGCAGTACACCGGGCTCGAGGCGCTGCAGCGCAGGTACGCGGCGCGCGGCTTCGAGGTGCTCGGCTTCCCCTGCAACCAGTTCGCGGGTCAGGAACCGGGCAGCGCCGAGGAGATCCGCAGCTTCTGCAGCACGAAGTACGACATCAGCTTCCCGCTGTTCGCCAAGGTCGATGTCAACGGCGACGGCGCCCATCCGCTCTGGAAGCACCTGAAG
Source organism: Steroidobacteraceae bacterium (assembly GCA_040400835.1). Taxonomy (GTDB): domain Bacteria; phylum Pseudomonadota; class Gammaproteobacteria; order Steroidobacterales; family Steroidobacteraceae; genus UBA964. The sequence goes on along the minus strand of JBBAPM010000006.1, from coordinate 34,063 downwards.
GAAGAGAAGCCCGGCCTGCTCGGCATCGAGGCCATCAAGTGGAACTTCACCAAGTTCCTCGTCGACCGCGAGGGTCGGGTGATCAAGCGCTATGCCCCCACCGACGAACCGTCGTCGATCGAGCGCGACATCGAGGCGGCGCTGTGAGGCGCAGCGCCGTCGCCGCGGTCCCGATCGCCGCGTTGGCGGCGATCCTCGCGGGCTGCGCCGCGCCTTCGCCGCGGCCGTCGACCGTCGTCACGACCGGCGCCGCCGCGCCCGTCATCGAAGCCGAGCCGGCACGCGATTGGCGCGCGGGTGGCATGGTCGCGGCCGCCAACCCGCTCGCGGTGGAGGCGGGCCTCGAGGTGCTGCGCGCCGGCGGCTCCGCGGTCGACGCCGCGGTCGCGGTGCAGGCGGTGCTGGGCCTGGTCGAGCCGCAGTCCTCGGGCATCGGCGGCGGCGCCTTCCTCGTGCATTACGACGCGTCCACGGGCGACGTGATCACCTTCGACGGGCGCGAGGTCGCGCCGCAGGGCGCGACGCCGGACATGTTCCTGGACTCGGCGGGCAAGCCGCTGACCTTCCCCGTGGCGGTGCGCTCGGGCCGCGCGGTGGGCGTGCCCGGCGTCATCGCGATGCTGGGCGAGGCGCACCGCGAGTTCGGTCGTTTGCCGTGGTCGCGGCCTTGGGAGCCGGCGATCCGGCTCGCCGCGCGGGGTTTCCCCGTGTCGCCGCGCCTCAATGAATTGATCGGCTCGGCGCTGTCCCGTGACGCCCTGCTGCCGGCGGGTCGTGACTACCTCACGCGGGCGGGGACGGGCGCGGGTGCGCGCGACGGCCGCGAGCCGCTGCCGGTCGGTACGGTGCTCCGCAACCCGGCCTACGCGGACACGCTGCGTCGCGTGGCCAAGGGCGGTGCGCGGGCTTTCTACGAAGGTCCGATCGCCGAAGCCATCGTCGCCGGCGCCGCAGCCGCGCCCATGCCCGGAACGCTCACGCTCGCCGATCTCGCCGCCTATCGCCCGCAGCGGCTGGAGCCGGTCTGCGGCGGTTACCGCGTCTATCTCGTCTGCGGCATGCGGCCGCCGTCATCCGGCGGCATCGCCGTGCTGTCGGCGCTCGGGACGCTCGAGAACTTCGACATGGCGGCCATGGGGCCGGACACGGTCGCCGGCTGGCACCACTTCATCGAGGCGCAGCGGCTCACCTACGCCGACCGCGACCGTTATGTCGCCGACGACCGGCTCGTCGCGGTGCCGCTCGCGGGGCTCATCGACAAAGATTACCTGCGTTCTCGCGCCGCGCTCGTGCGCGCGGACCGCGCGATGGCGACGGTGGAGGCGGGGCGGCCGCCCGGCGCGCCGGTGCGCGGCCGTGACGCCACCGCCGAGGTGCCGGGGACCAGCCATTTCGTCGTGGTCGACCGTCGCGGGAACGTGGTGTCGATGACGACGACGGTGGAGTCGCTGTTCGGTTCCCAGCGATTCGTCGCCGGGTTCTTCCTCAACAACCAGCTCACCGATTTCAGCTTCCGGCCGGTGGACGATCGCGGCGAGGCGATCGCCAACGCCGTCGCGCCCGGAAAGAAGCCGCGCAGTTCCATGTCGCCGACCATCGTGTTCCGCGACGGCGCGTTCGAGGTGGCGGTCGGCTCGCCGGGCGGCAACGCCATCATCGCCTACGTGACCAAGACCTTGGTCGGGATGCTCGACTGGGGGCTCACGCCGCAGCAGGCGGTCGACCTGCCGAACGTGATCGCCCGCGGTCCGGTGGTGGTCGAGACCGCGCGCATGGACGGCGCGGTCGTCGGGTCCTTGAGGGGCATGGGCCATGTGTTCCGCGACGGCCGCGGCGAGGGCTCGGGGCTGCATGCGGTCCGGGTGACGCCGGACGGCCGTCTCGAGGGCGCCGCCGATCCGCGGCGCGAGGGGCGGGCGATCGCGCTGCCCTGAGCGCGGACGCGCAGCGTCCGATCAGCCCGCGGCGAGGTCGGCGTCGCTCAGCACCTTGCGCTTGCGGAACAGCGACCCCGCGAAGCGGCGGAAGGCCTTGCCCTTGGTGAGCCAGGCGACGCGGTCGCCGGCCTTGTGCGGGCGCAGCACCTGCTCGGCGAGCCAGGGCGTCACCGTCTCGACGCGGTCGGCGAGGATGTCGTAGATGCGGCGCGTGCGCGCGATCTCCGGTCCGCTCGCGCTGCCCATGTCGCGCTTCATGAGGTCGGTGACGACGATCCCCGGGCTCAGCCAGCAGACCTTCACCGCCTCGCCGCGGGTCTCGGCGAGCAGCGCCTTGTTGAAGTAGGTCAGCGCGAACTTGCTGGCGCCGTAGAGGCTCATGCCGGGCGTCATCATGCCGTTCGAGCCGAAGCCCTCCATGTTCCAGATGGTGCCGCCGCCGGTCTGCTTGCGCATGCCGGCGAGCGCGACCTGCGTACCGAGCATCATGCCGAGCAGGTTGGTCCCGGCGACGACATGGATGTCGGCCGCGCGCAGCTCCCCGATCCGCTGACGCGGGTGGGAGAGACCGGCGTTGTTGATCCAGGCGTCGACGCGGCCGAAGGCACCGGCCGCGGCGTCCCACAGGCGTTGTACGGCGGCGGCGTCGGCGACGTCGCAGGTCGCGCCCACCACGCGCGCACCGCCCACGGCGAGCGGTGCGAGCGCGGCGACGGCTTCGTCCACCGCGGCCTGCGTGCGGCCGCTGACCGTGACGAGATGCCCGCGCTTCAGGAACTCGGCGGCGAGACCGCGGCCGATGCCGCGCGTGCTGCCGGTGATGACGATGCTCTCCGCTGCCATGTGCGCCCCCCGCGATCCGACGCCCATCGTAGGCCATGGCCCGGCAAGCATGGGCAGCGCGGTCGGTCCGACCGTCCGATGCGCGGTCAGTAGCGGAGGGCGGGCGCGACGGCTACGCTGCGCGCTGCGACGTCATCCTCGAGGCGTCCTCCGGAGGTCACGGTCATGAAGGTCCGCGCTGCAGTGGCTTATCAGGCGAAGGCGCCGCTCGTCATCGAGGACATCGAGCTCGGCGGCCCGCAGGAAGGCGAGGTGCTGGTCGAGGTCAAGGCGACCGGGATCTGCCACACCGACGAGTACACGCTGTCCGGCGCCGATCCGGAAGGGCAGTTCCCGGTGGTGCTGGGGCACGAGGGCGCGGGCGTCGTGGTCGATGTCGGCAAGGGTGTGACCTCGCTGCGCAAGGGCGACCACGTGATCCCGCTCTATACGCCGGAATGCCGGCAGTGCAAGACCTGCCTCAGCCGCAAGTCCAACCTGTGCACCGCGATCCGCGCGACGCAGGGCAAGGGCGTGATGCCGGACGGCACCAGCCGTTTCTCGTGCACCAGCGGCCCGGTGCTGCACTACATGGGCTGTTCCACGTTCGCGAACTTCACCGTGCTGCCCGAGATCGCGCTCGCCAAGATCCGGCCCGACGCGCCCTTCGAGAAGGTGTGCTACATCGGCTGCGGCGTCACCACCGGCATCGGCGCTGTGATCAACACCGCGAAGGTCGAGCCCGGCGCGAACGTGGTGGTGTTCGGGCTCGGCGGCATCGGGCTCAACGTCATCCAGGGCGCGCGGCTCGCGGGCGCCGACATGATCGTCGGCGTCGACATCAACCCGGCCCGTGAGGCGATCGCCCGCAGGTTCGGCATGACGCACTTCGTCGACGCGCGCTCGCTCGAGGACGATGTGGTCGCGCACATCGTGGAGCTCACCAAGGGCGGCGCCGACTACTCCTTCGAGTGCGTGGGCGACACCAAGCTGATGCGCCAGGCGCTCGAGTGCTGCCATCGCGGCTGGGGCGTGTCGGTGATCATCGGTGTCGCGGGTGCGGGCCAGGAGATCGCGACGCGGCCGTTCCAGCTCGTCACCGGCCGCACCTGGAAGGGGACGGCGTTCGGCGGCGCGCGCGGCCGCACCGATGTCCCGCGCATCGTCGACTGGTACATGGACGGCAAGATCGACATCGACAGCCTGATCACGCACGTGATGCCGCACCACCGCATCAACGAGGGCTTCGAGCTGATGCGCCGCGGCGAGTCGATCCGCACCGTGCTCACCTACTGACACCGCCGGGCGACCGATGACGACCCCCATCGAGACGCTCGCCGAGCACGCCTGCTTCGGCGGCGTGCAGGGCTTCTACCGGCACGCTTCGACGGCCTGCGCCGGGCCTATGCGCTTCGGGGTCTTCGTGCCGTCGACGGCCCGCGGCGGACGGCTGCCGACGCTGTTCTGGTTGGCGGGCCTCACCTGCACCGAGGAGACCTTCGCCATCAAGGCGGGCGCGCAGCGCATCGCGGCGGAGCTCGGTATGGTGCTCGTCACGCCGGACACGAGCCCGCGTGAGCCGCAGTTGCCCGGCGACCGCGGATCCTGGGACTTCGGTCAGGGCGCGGGGTTCTACGTCGATGCCGCGCAGCCGCCCTGGAGCGCGCACTACCGCATGTCGACCTATGTCACCGAGGAGCTGCCGGCCCTGATCGACGCGCGGTTCCCCACCGATCCCGCGCGTCGCGGCGTCCTCGGCCACTCGATGGGCGGGCACGGCGCGCTGGTCTCCGCGCTGCGGCGGCCGGATGTCTTCCGCAGCTGCTCGGCGTTCGCGCCGATCTCCGCCGCGTCGGAGTGTCCGTGGGGGGAGGGAGCGCTCGGCGGGTACCTCGGCCCTGACCGTTCCACGTGGCTGGATTGGGACGCCAGCGCCCTGATGCGCAAGCGGCCGTTCCCGCAGGAGATCCTCGTCGACCAAGGCCTCGCCGACCGGTTCCTCGAGCTGCAACTGAAGCCGGAGACCCTGGAAGCCGCCGCCGCCGCATCCGGTCAGCGTCTCACGCTGCGTCGCCATCCCGGCTACGACCACGGCTATTTCTTCATACAGACCTTCATCGCCGACCATCTGCGCCATCACGCGCGGCTGCTCGGCTGACCGGGCGCCGCCGGGGGCGCTGTCCAAGCCGCGGTCAGTCGCGGTCCATCGTCGCGGGTATGCTTGGGACGCGCGTCCCGTGCACAGGGCGTGCGCGCGGCTGGGGGGTCGTCGTGGACAGCAAGGTCGTCGTCATCACGGGCAGCACGCAGGGTCTCGGGTTCGGCTATGCGCAGGCCTTCCTGCAGCGCGGCCACAAGGTCGTGTTGAGCGGCCGTACGCAGGCCGCGGTGGATGCCGCGATCGACCGGCTCGAGGCGGATGCGGTGGTGGGCGCGGGCGTCGCCCTCGGCCAGGCCTGCGAGGTGTCGGACCTCGCGCAGGTGCAGGCGCTGTGGGACTTCGCGGTGCGCAGCCTCGGACCCGTCGACATCTGGCTGCACAACGCCGGCTATGCGCGCACCGGCGTCAGCTTCGCGGCGACCCGGCCCGAGGAGATCGCCGCGATGGTGCAGGCCAACGTCATCGGCTCGATGAATTCGGCGCAGGTCGCGGTGGCGGGCATGTCGGCGCAGCCGCAGGGCGGCAAGCTGTTCCTCACGCTGGGCGGCGGCGGTGCGACCGGCCGCGTGGTCCCGGGCATGGCGGTCTATTCGACGACCAAGCGTGCGGTGAAGTATTTCGCCGATTCGCTGGTCAAGGAACGCCGCAAGGCGGAGGACGACCGCGTGCTCGTCGGCACCATCAGCCCCGGCGTCAACATCACCGAAGGCCTGCTGCGCGAGATGCGCGCGCTGCCCGAGGCCGAGCGCGCGAAGGCGCTGCGGCAGCTGCAGTTCATCGGCGAGCATGTCTCGACCACCACGCCCTGGATCGTCGAGCGCATCCTCGCGACCACCAAGCAGGGCGAGGACATCACCTGGCTCACCACCGGCAAGCTGCTGCGGCGCGGCCTCGGCATGCTGGTGGGCCGCAAGCGCGACGTGCTGTCGCGTTACCGGATCGCGGAGGACACAAGCGCATGACCACCCTTCTCTCATCGGTCCCGTCGACCGTGTCGACGCTCGCACCGTGGCAGCCGGGCGACGTGTTCGTCGGCGCGACGGTGCTCGACGATCCGGCCGACGACCACGCCGGCAAGGGCCGCATCCTGCAGCTCGACGCCGCGCTCAGACCGAAGGGCGAACTGCACCTCGCCGGGACGACGCATCTCGTCGGCGGGCTGAAGTTCGATCCGCAGGGCGTGCTCTGGGCCTTCGACAGCCAGGGCTTCGTGGTGCTCAACATCCATCGCGATGGCCGGGTCCTGCGCCGCGCCGAGTTCGGCGCGCGCGCCTGGTCGCATGTCAACTTCGCGGCCGACGGCACGCTGCTGCTCGCCGAGCATGTGGTGGGCGGGGCCATCAAGCCCGAGATCCAGGCGCGCATGAAGACCTCGATCCCGTTCATGCCGGGTACGCAGCGCTTCGGCGACGGGCATGTGTTCCGCTTCACGCCCGACGGTAGGCTGCTGCAGGAGTACGGCACGGAGACGCACGGCGGCATGGGCGGTTTCCTGGGCGTGACGATGTCCGCGCTCGCGCCCGACCAGCGCACGCTCGTCTACTGCTCCGAGACCGGGCCGCGCCTGATGCGCTACGACCTCGCGGACGACCGGCAGCTGCCCGACCTGCAGTCCTTCGCGCCGCCGTTCCCGCCCGGTCCGCCGCCGATGTTCTTCGCGATGGACCACGCATCCGACGGTGCGCTGTGGGTGCTGCGCGGTGCGTCGCTCCATCTCGTCGACGCCGCCGGCCAGAGCGTCCGGCAGCTGCCCTTGGAGGGCTTCGGTTGGGCGCTCGTCGATTGCACGGCGGACGGCGCGCATGCGCTCGTCTCGAACTTCTTCACCGGCGAGGTGGCGAAGATCGCGCTCGCGGACGGTCGCAAGGTCGCGTCGTTCGCGACCGGCGCGCCGAAGGCGGTGGCGGGGCTCGTCGAATACGCGGGCTAGCGCCCGGCGTCACTCGTAGCGCAGCGCTTCGATGGGGTCGAGCGAGGCCGCCTTCGAGGCGGGCGCGATGCCGAACACGACACCCACCAGGGCCGAGAACCCGGCCGCCGCGAGCATCACCCAGATCGGCACGTTCGCCGGCGGGAAGTTCGGGATCATGGCCGCGATGCCCATGCCGACGAGCAGCCCGAGCACGATGCCGATCAGGCCGCCGAGCAGCGACAGCAGCGCGGCCTCGAGCAGGAACTGCGTCAGGATGTCGCGCCGCGTCGCGCCGAGCGCCTTCAGGATGCCGATCTCGCGCGTCCGCTCGGTCACCGACACCAGCATGATGTTCATGATGCCGATGCCGCCGACGAGCAGCGAGATGCCGACGATGCCGGCGAGCACGGCGGTGGCCGTGGCGGTGATCTGGTTGAACTGCTTCAGGAACGAGTCGGCCGCCTGGATCTCGAAGTCGTCGTCGGCGCCGGGCTGGATGTTGCGGGAGGCGCGGATCACGCGCGTCGCCCGCTCCTTCACCTGCGCCACCTGCGAGATGTCGTCGACGGTGAACGACACCTCCATGAACGGCCGTTCGAAGGTGCCGGTGAGCGAGCGCGCCACGGAGAAGGGGATCATCACCCGGTTGTCCTGGCTGAAGCCGAAGATCTCGCCGCGCTTCTCGAGCACGCCGACCACCTTGAACCACTCGCGGCCGATCAACAGGAACTCGCCGATCGGGTCCTTCGGCATCTTGAGCTCGTCGCGGACGTCGACGCCGATGACGACCACGCGCCGACCGCCCTGGTCGTCGCTCGCGGTGAGGAAGCGGCCCTGCCGCGTGGCGGTGCCGAGCACCACCTGCGCCTCCTCGGTGGTGCCGAGGATCTGCGGCGTGACGTTGCGGGTGCGCCAGGTCACGGCGCCGAGGTTGGCGGCGATGATCGGCGCCACGTCCTTGACGCCCGGCACCTTGTAGCGCAGCGCGTCGATGTCCTCGAAGTCGAGGCGGTTGATGCGTCCGGTGCGGAAGTTCTCCTGGTCGTTGACGGCGTCGAGCGTCAGCGAGTTGCTGCCGAGGTCGGAGAACTGGTCGCGGATGGAGTCGGAGAAGCCCTGCAGCACCGACACCACGGCGATCACCGCCATCGTGCCGATGAGGATGCCGAGCGTCGTCAGGAAGCTGCGCAGCCGGTGCGCGTTGAGGCTGGCGAGCGCGGCGCGGAAGGCTTCACCGAGCGCGTTCATGCCGCGCGCGCCGGGTTGGGGCGGTCCTCGACGATGCGGCCGTCGAAGACGCGGACCGTGCGACGGCAATGCGCCGCGATGTCCGGTTCGTGGGTGACGACGATCACGGTCTGGCCGGCGGCATGCAGCGCATCGAACAGCGCCATGATCTCGGAGGAGGTGCGGGAGTCGAGGTTGCCGGTGGGCTCGTCGGCGAGCAGGATCGACGGCTCGCCGACCAGGGCGCGCGCCACGGCGACGCGTTGGCGCTGGCCGCCCGACAGCTGGTTCGGGCGGTGGTCGAGGCGGTCACCGAGACCGACGCCCGACAAGGCGCGCTCGGCGCGCTCGCGACGCTCGGCGGCCGTCATCCGCCGGTACATGAGCGGCTGCATCACGTTCTGCAGCGCGGTCTGGCGCGGCAGCAGGTGGAAGCTCTGGAACACGAAACCGATCTCGCGGTTGCGCACCGCGGCGAGCTCGTCGTCGCGCAGCGCCGAGGTGTCGCGGCCGTTGAGGATGTACTGGCCCTCGGTCGGGGAGTCGAGGCAGCCGAGGATGTTCATCAGCGTGGACTTGCCGGACCCGGAGGGCCCGATCAACGCGACGTACTCGTTGCGCCCGATGAAGAGGTCCACGCCCGCGAGCGCGAGCACCGTCTCCTCGCCGAGCACATAGCGCTTGACGATGCCCCGCAGCTCGATCATCCCCGCGATCCCGAGCCCCGTGACGGCGAGTCCTCCTCGTCCGCACCATCGCCCGTGGTGCGGTCCTTCTCCTCGGTCTGCCGCACGGCATCGCCGTCCTTCAGGCGTCGCAGCGCGCGCGAGGGTCCGGTGATGACGCGGTCGCCTTCCTTGAGGCCGGCGGTGACGGCTTGCCAACGGTCGTCGGAGAGCCCGGTCTTGACCTCGACCTTGCGCGCCTTGCCGCCGTCGTCGACCCACACGTGGCGCTTGACGACGCCCGGCTCAGGGCTGTCGGTGACCACGGCCTCCACCGGGACGGCGAGCTGCTTGCCGCCGGTGCCGAGGAAGATGACCGCGCGCGCGCTCATGCCGGACCGCAGCTGCAGGTCGGCGGGCGGGGCGAGCAGGATGGTCACGCGGTAGGAACGGCCCTGGCCGTCGACGGTGGGGGCGAGCGCGATCTTGCTGACCTTGCCCTTGAGCGCGGTGTCCGGGTAGGCGGCGGCGAAGACGTCGGCGGCCTGACCGAGCGAGATCTTGGCGATGTCGCCCTCGTCCACCTTGACCTCGGCCTGGATGACCGAGGTGTCCGCGATCTTCATGAGCTGCGCGCCGGCGAGCGAGGCCGTCGACGGGATCGCGACCTCGCCGACCTTGATGGGCAGCGAGACGATGCGGCCCTTCACGGGCGAGCGGATCTCGGTCTTGCCGCGCTGCTCGCGCGCGTCGCCGAGCGTCGCGAGCGCGCGTGCGAGCGCTTCCTCGGAGCTCTTGAGGTCGGCCTCGGCGAGCACGAACTGGTTGCGGTCCTCGTCCAACCGGTTGCGGTCGATGAGGTTCGACGCGGCGAGCTTCTGGCTGCGCTCGTACTGCTGGCGGCGCAGCGCCACCACCGCGCGCTGCCGCTCGATGCTGATGCGGTTCTGGCGGACGCCGGCCTCCTCGCGCGCGATGACGTTGTTGTAGGTCTCGGGGTCGAGCCGCATCAGCAGCTGGCCCTTCTCGACGAAGTCGCCTTCCTGCACGGCGATGCTGGCGACGCGGGCCAGCACCTCCGCCGTGAGGTTGACCTCGACCTCGAAGGCGAGCAGGCCCGAGGCGAGGATGCTCGGCCGCACGTCCTGCAGCGCGGCGGGCGAGATGTCGACCGGCGTGCCGCTGCCGGAGCCGCCGCGCTTGAGGGCGATGGGGACGATGACGGCGAGGGCGACGAGGGCTGCCGCCAGCCATTTGCGGGGGATCTTGTTCATATCACGCGATGAGGGCAGAGGTGATCTGGTAACCGTGGACGAGCGCGAAGGGCAGTGCGGCGACCACGATCGGCTTGGTCCAGCCGGGGTCCCGGCTCCACAGCTTCCAGCCGAGCGCAGCGAGGCCGATCACCCACAGGTTCAGGAAATTGAACGAGGTCGCGAACGTCTTCCACGGGCTCCCGGGCGGCAACTGCAGCAGCATCGGGTCGAGGGTCGTGAGCATCAGGTCGCCGATGAAGGTCTGGGGCGCCATGCCGACCGTGCCGTAGAGGGCGAGCAGCGAGCCGAGGATGCTCGGCATGGATGCCCAACCCGACAGGCCGAGACCCTGATTGAACGAGACGGCGAGGCCGGTGAGTTTGCCGGCGAGCACGAAGTACAGCGCCCAGAGCAGCAGGTAGGCGGCGATGCCGAGCAGTGAACCGATGGTGCTGGTCCACACGAACGCCGGGTTGTCGGCGGAGCGTTCCATGGCGTCCATTTCGGCGGCCGAGACCTCGCGGCCGCTGAGCTCCGTGCTCTCCCGGAAGAACCAACCGACGTCGACGGCGGAGAAGTACAGGTAGGAGAACGCGGCGCTGAGCGCAGCGATGATCAGCATGGGCAGCCAACCGTTCGGCCTCTCGTACTGCCGGGCCAGCACCGGACCCGGCTGCAGGAAGATGTCGATGAGGTCTTTCATGGATCGCTCGGGGGTCGCGCAGGTGGCCCGGTGGTCGCCGTGGGGCCGGCGATGTTCCGGCCCGCGCATTGTGCCAGAAGTCCCTTGCGATAGACTCGGGGACCGTGTCCGCCGGAGGCGGTCACACCCTTGGGCAGGACGCGCGAGGCGCGCCCCATGCATCGGAGGACATCCAGATGACCGATTCCACATCCCCTCGGACGGCCCGTCGCGTGGCGCGTACGACGCTGGCGGCGGCGTTGCTCGCCCTGTCGGCCGCCTGCGCCGGCGGACTCGCCCGCAAGGATGACGCCGCCCAGTTCCGCTATCAGGACTACGCGGGCGACCCCGTCGATACGGTCGATACGATGGGGCGTGTCACGGGATGGTCTTCGGTGTCGCGCACGCAGCTCGTCATCTGGACCGGCCTGAACGAGGCTTGGCTGCTCAAGGTCTGGGACAGCTGCCGCGACCTCACCTTCGCGGACAGCATCGCGGTCAGCCGCTCCGGATCCAAGATCACCAAGTTCGACAAGGTGCTGGTCGGCGAGGAGCGGTGCCAGATCTCCGAGATCCGGCCGGTCGACGTCAAGCAGATGAAGGCGGATCGCGCGGCGGCCAAGGCCAAGCCATAATGGGCGGGTGAACGCCACCGAAGACCACGCCGAACTGCGCGCGGGCGTGCGCGCGCTCTGCGCCGAGTTCCCGGACGAGTATTTCCGCAAGGTCGACGCGGAGCGCGGCTATCCCGCGGAGTTCGTCGATGCGCTGACCAAGGCCGGCTGGCTCGCCGGGCTCATCCCGCAGGAGTACGGCGGTTCCGGGCTCTCGCTCGCCGAGGCCTCGGTCGTGATGGAGGAGATCAACCGCTCGGGCGGCAACTCCGGCGCCTGCCACGGCCAGATGTACGTCATGAACGTGCTGGTGCGCCACGGTTCCGAGGCGCAGCGGCAGGCCTACCTGCCGAGGATCGCCGCCGGCGAGCTTCGCCTGCAGTCGATGGCGGTCACCGAGCCGACCACGGGCACCGATACCACCAAGCTCAAGACCACCGCCGTCCGCAAGGGCGACCGCTGGGTCGTCAACGGCCAGAAGGTGTGGATCTCGAGGGTGAGGCACTCCGATCTCATGGTCCTGCTCGCGCGCACGACCCCGCTCACCGAGGTCAAGCGCAAGGCGGACGGGCTGTCGGTGTTCCTCGTCGACCTGCGCGCGGCGCTCGGCAAGGGGCTCTCGCTGCGGCCCATCGCCAACATGGTCAACCACGAGACCAACGAGCTCTTCTTCGACGACCTCGAGCTGCCCGCCGACAGCCTCATCGGCGAGGAGGGCAAGGGCTTCCGCTACATCCTCGACGGTCTCAACGCCGAGCGCGTGCTGATCGCTGCGGAGTGCATCGGCGATGCGCGCTGGTTCGTCGCGCGCGCCGCGAAGTACGCGGGGGAGCGCAGGGTGTTCGACCGCCCGATCGGCCAGAACCAGGGCGTGCAGTTCCCGATCGCCGAGAGCCACATCGAGACCGAGGCCGCGAGCCTGATGCGCTTCCGTGCCTGCGAGCTCTACGACACGGGCCGGCCCTGCGGCGCCGAGGCCAACATGGCCAAGTACCTGGCGGCGAAGGCGTCCTGGGAGGCGGCGAACGCCTGCATCCAGACGCACGGCGGCTTCGGCTTCGCGGCCGACTACGACATCGAGCGCAAGTTCCGCGAGACGCGGCTCTACCAGGTGGCGCCCATCTCCACGAACTTCATCCTCTCGCACATCGCCGAGCACGTGCTCGGCATGCCGCGTTCCTACTGAGCGCGGACCATGGCACGGCTCTCCCATCTCGACCAGCTGGAAGCGGAGTCCATCCAGATCATCCGCGAGACCGTCGCCGAATGCGCGCGGCCGGTGCTGCTCTACTCCATCGGCAAGGACAGCAGCGCGATGCTGCACCTCGTGCGCAAGGCGTTCTTCCCGGCGCCGCCGCCGTTCCCGATGCTGCACATCGACACGCAGTGGAAGTTCCGCGACATGTATGCGCTGCGCGACCGCGCCGCGCGCGCGGCGGGCATGGACCTCGTGGTGCACGTGAACCCCGAGGGCCTCGCCGCCGGCATCTCACCCATCGTGCACGGCACCGCGCGCCACACCGAGGTCATGAAGACGCAGGCGCTGCGCCAGGCGCTCGACCTGCACGGCTTCGACGCCGCCTTCGGCGGCGCGCGCCGCGACGAGGAGAAGAGCCGCGCCAAGGAGCGCGTGGTGTCGGTGCGCCTGCCCGGCCACCGCTGGGATCCGCGCGCGCAGCGTCCGGAGTTCGGCACGCTCTTCAACATGGGGCGCGCGCCCGGCGAGACGTTGCGGGTGTTCCCGCTGTCGGACTGGACCGAGCTCGACGTCTGGGAATACATCGCGCGCGAGGGCATCGAGGTCGTGCCGCTCTACTTCGCGGCGCCGCGGCCGGTGGTCGAGCGCGACGGCCAGTGGATCGTGCGCGACGACGAGAGGCTGCCGCTGCGCCCGGGCGAACAGGTGCAGATGCGCAAGGTGCGCTTCCGCTCGCTCGGCTGCTTCCCCTTCACCGGCGCCATCGAGAGCGACGCGGATTCTTTGGAAGCCGTGCTCGCCGAGATGCGGGCCACGCGCCGCTCGGAGCGCCAGGGCCGGTTGATCGACTTCGACCCCGCGTCCTCCATGGAGCAGAAGAAGCGCGAGGGCTATTTCTGATGGCGGGCGGCGAGGCGACGGGCGTCGGTCTGCTGCGGGTGCTCGCCTGCGGCTCGGTGGACGACGGCAAGTCCACGCTCATCGGTCGCCTGCTCGCGGACGCCGGCGCGGTGCCCGAGGACCACCTCGTGGCGCTCGCGCGCGACTCGGCGCGCGTCGGCACCCGCGGCGGAGAGCTCGACTACGCGCTGCTGCTCGACGGTCTCGCCGCCGAGCGCGAGCAGGGCATCACCATCGACGTCGCCTGGCGGCAGTTCGCGACCCCGCGCCGTCGGTTCGTGATCGCCGACGCGCCGGGGCACGAGCAGTACACGCGCAACATGGCGACGGGCGCCGCGGCGGCGGACGTCGCGGTGCTGCTGGTGGATGCGCGCAAAGGCCTGCTGACGCAGACCCTGCGCCACAGCCGCATCGCCGCGCTGTTCGGCGTGCGCGAGGTGGTGCTCGCCGTCAACAAGATGGACCTCGTGGGTCTTTCACAGGACGTGTTCGACGGCATCGCGCAGGGATACCGCGCGTTCGCGGCGGGCCTCGGCCTCGGCCGCGTCACCGCGATCCCGATCGCGGCCGCCGATGGCGACAACGTCGTCGCGCGCAGCGCCCGCATGCCCTGGTACACGGGCCCCACGCTGCTCGGGCGGTTGGAGACGCTGGAGCCTGCGGATGCCTCGTCCGAGGGCGGCTTCTGCCTGCCGGTGCAATGGGTGAACCGCCCCGACGCCGACTTCCGCGGCTACGCGGGGCGCGTGGTGCGCGGTCGCGTCCGTCCGGGCGATGCCGTGCGCGTGCTGCCCGGCGGCCGTGAGACGCGGATCGGACGCATCGTCACCCTGGACGGCGACCTCGCCGAGGCGGTCGCCGGCCAGTCGGTCACGCTGGTGACCGCCGACGAGGTCGATGTCGGCCGCGGCGATGTCGTCGTCGCGTCCTCGGCACCGCTCGAGATCGCCGACCAGTTCGAGGCGACGCTGCTCTGGCTGGACGACGAGCCGCTGCTGCCCGGGCGCCAGTACGACCTCAAGCTCGGCGCGCAGCGCGCGCGGGCCAGCGTCAATCCGCTCAAGCACCGCATCGACGTCGACACGGGCGGCCGCCTCGCCGCCGAACGGCTGGAGCTGAACGACCTCGGTGTGGGCGAACTCGCGCTCGACCGGCCGGTGGTGTTCGCGCCGCACACCGAGCAGCGGGAGCTCGGACGATTCATCCTCATCGACCGGCAGACGCAGCGCACCGCCGCGGTCGGCCTGCTCAACTTCGCGCTGCGCCGCGCCCGCAACATCCACTGGCAGGCGCACCGCATCGACCGCGAGGTCCGCGCGCGGCAGAAGCAGCAGCAGCCCTGCGTGGTGTGGTTCACCGGGCTTTCGGGCGCGGGCAAGTCGGTGATCGCCAACCTCGTCGAGCAACGGCTCGTCGAGCTCGGGCGGCACACCTACCTGCTCGACGGCGACAACGTGCGCCATGGCCTCAACCGCGACCTCGGGTTCACGGTGCAGGACCGCGTCGAGAACGTGCGCCGCGTCACCGAGGTCGCCACGCTCATGGCCGATGCCGGGCTGATCGTGCTGGTGGCGATGATCTCGCCGTTCCGTGCCGAGCGCGCGCAGGCGCGCGAGCGGGTGGGCGCCGCCGGCGCGGCGTTCATGGAGGTGTTCGTGGACACGCCGCTCGACGTCGCGGAGGCGCGCGACACCAAGGGGCTCTACGCACGCGCGCGGCGGGGCGAGCTGAGCAACTTCACCGGCGTCGATTCGCCCTACGAGGCGCCCGCGTCGCCCGAGCTGCGCCTCGACGGCGCCGCAGGCTCGCCGCAGGACGCCGCGGACCGCGTCGTCGCGGCGCTGCTCGCGCTGCGTGCGCCGGATGGGCGGGGCGGCGGCCCGTGACGGCCGACGCGCCGGGCGGTCCCTTGCTCGAGGCCGTGCGCGGCATCGCGCGCGAGGCCGGTGCGGCGATCGTCGAGGTCGAGCGTGCGCATCGTGCCGGTGACGCCGGCGCGCTCGCGCTGCGCGCCAAGGGTGACGCCTCGCCGGTGACGGCGGCGGACCTCGCCGCGCACCGCATCATCGTCGACGCCTTGCGCCGCCTGACCCCCGACGTGCCGGTGCTCTCCGAGGAGGCCGCCGATGTCGCGTGGGGGACGCGCGAGGTATGGCGCCGGTTCTGGCTGGTCGACCCGCTCGACGGCACGCGGGAGTTCCTGTCCGGCAACGGCGAGTACACGGTCAACATCGCGCTCGTCGAGGGTCATGCGCCGCTGCTCGGCGTCGTGCTCGCGCCGGCCAGCGGTCTCGAGTACTCGGGCATCACGGGCGTCGGCGCGTGGCGCGCGCGCGGCGAGGGCGCACCTCCCGAGCCGATCCGCACCGCCGGCCGCATGGCGTCCGCCGATGCCGGCGACGCCCGTCACGCGCCGCTGCGCGTGGTCGGCAGCCGCTCGCATCGCGGTGATTCCTTGGACGCGCTGCTCGCGCGCGTCGGCCCGCACGAGTTCGTGCCGATGGGCAGTTCGCTCAAGTTCTGCGTGCTCGCCGAGGGCGGCGCCGACGTGTATCCGCGTCTCGGGCCGACCAGCGAATGGGACACCGCCGCCGGGCACGCGGTGCTGCTCGGCGCCGGCGGGCGTGTGCTGCAGCTCGACGGCTCGCCGCTCGGGTACAACCGCAAGCCGGACCTGCTCAACCCCGACTTCGTCGCCTGCGGCGATGCGCTGTCGGACTGGGCGGGGTGGGTGCGGGAGCGCGCGCGATGATCCACAGCATCGGCGGGCGCGTGCCCGACATCTCGCCCGAGGCCTGGGTCGCGCCGTCGGCCGATGTGATCGGCTCGGTGCGGCTCGCGGCCGGCGCCAGCGTGTGGTTCAACGCCGTGCTGCGCGGCGACAACGACTGGATCGAGATCGGCGAGGGCAGCAACGTGCAGGACGGCAGCGTGCTGCACACCGATCCCGGCATCCCGCTGGTGGTGGGCGCGGGCGTCACCATCGGACACAAGGCGCTGCTCCACGCCTGCACCATCGGCGCGGGGTCGCTGGTCGGCAACGGCGCGATCGTGCTCGACGGCGCGGTCATCGGCCGTGGCTGCGTGGTCGCGGCGGGCGCGTTGGTGCCGCCGGGACGCGTGATCCCCGACGGCGTGGTGGTGATGGGTTCGCCCGCACAGGTGGCGCGCGAACTCAAAGAAGAGGACCGGCTGCGGATCCTGCGCGGCGCCGAGGTCTATCGGGACCGCAGCACGCTCTACCGCGCCGCGCTCAAGCCGTTCCCGCCGGGCGGTTGAGCCTGCGGCACCGCGCCGCGCAGGAAGTCGAGCATCGGCGCGAGCAGCGCCGCCGTGCCCGCGGGCGCGAGGATGTCGCCGGCGAGCACATGGTGCGCGCGGTCCTCGCTGTCGTCGACCTTGACGATCCGCTTCATCGGCGCGCCGAGCCGGGCGTAGGCCGCTTCGATGCGCGCCGGGCTCACCACCGAGTCCTTCGGCGAGTGGATGACCAGCGTCGGCACGCGGATGTCCTCGAGCGGCGAGTCGCGGACCGACCTGACCAACGCCATCATCGGCACCAGCGCGCGCGCCGGGTACTTCCAGGTCCAGTACTTCGCCTGCCGTTCGTTGGCGGGCTGCCAGCGGTACTCCTCGCCGATCAGCCACCGTTGCAGCTGGTAGCCCCACGGGCCGGCGAGCAGCGTCGAACGTTCATCGCGCGGCCCGAGGTTGGGCGAGACGAGGATCTGGGCGGCGATGTCCGCCGCCTCCGGCCGCTGCGCGAGCCACAGCGCGAGCGTGCCGCCGGTCGAGGTGCCGACGACCACGACGCGTTCGCCGAGCGCGCGTCCGATGGCGAGCGCTTCCGCGGCATCGCGCAACCAGTCCTCGGCGGAGGCCTCGCCCAGCGCGACGGGTGCGCGGCCGTGACCGGTGAGCCGGGTGTAGAAGAGGTTGGCGCCGAGCGCGGCCGCGAGCTGGTCGCACAGCGGTGCGACCTCCTGGCGCGTCGCGGTGTAGCCGTGCAGATAGACGACGGCGAGCGGCGTCCGGCGGCGGTCCGGATGCGCCCAGACGATGGTCTTCTCGGCGCCGGGCACGATGTCGGGGAAGCGCGATTCGGCGGCGGTGAGCCACGGCTCGAGCGCGGCCGCATCCCCGCCCGCCGCCGGCAAGGACGGCGCGGTGATGCGCGCATCGACGCGGTATACCGGGCCTGCGAAGTAGGCGAGCGCGGGCAGCGCGACGAGCGCGACGACGGCGAGGAGCAGGAGACGGGCGCGGCGCGACATCGCGCCGCATCCTACCCGCGGTCGTCGGGCGCGGGTAGGATTTCCGCATGACCGCGCTGCGCGCACCCGATTGGTCCACCGATGGCCACGACTGGCCGAACCGCGAAGCGAGCCGTTTCGTCGCGGCGGGCGGGCTGCGTTGGCACGTGCAGGTCGCGGGGTCCGGTCCGGCGCTGCTGCTGCTGCACGGCACCGGCGCGTCCACGCATTCGTTCCGCGACCTGCTGCCGCTCCTGGCGCGGCGCTTCACGGTGGTCGCGCCCGACCTCCCCGGGCACGGCTTCACGACGCGGCCGACGGACCCCGCGGGACTGTCCCTGCCGGGCATGGCCGCCGGTGTCGCCGCGTTGTTGCGCGCGCTCGCGATCGCGCCGCAGGTCGCGGTGGGGCACTCGGCCGGGGCAGCGATCCTCTGCCGCATGTGCCTCGACGGCTCGCTGGCGCTGCGCGCGCTCGTGAGCCTCAACGGCGCCCTGCTGCCTCTCCCGGGCCTGCGCCACCCGGCGTTCACGCCGCTGGTCCGTTCGGTGGTGTCGGGCGACTGGTTGCCGCGGCTCTTCGCGCGGCGCATGGAGTCCCCGAGCGAGGTCGAGCGGCTGCTCGCGCGCACCGGCTCGACGATCGATGCGCGGGGGCGGGAGCTCTACGCGCGGCTGTCGCGCAACCCTTCCCATACCGGTGCGGCGCTCGCCATGATGGGCCACTGGGACACGCGACCGCTCGAGGCCGGTCTGCCGCAGCTTCAGGTGCCGATGTTGCTGCTGGTCGGCGCCCGCGACGGCATGATCCTGCCCGGGGTCGCGCTGCGTGTGCGCAGCCTCGCGCCCCACGCTCAGCTGCTGCAGATCTCCGGTCTCGGGCATCTGGCGCACGAGGAGTCGCCGCAGCGCGTCGCCGACGAGATCGCCGGGTACGCACGCGCGCAAGGCGTCACGGTTCCTTCCTGACGCGCCGCACGGTATCGTGGGCGCATGAAGCACGCGATCGTCATCGGCAGCGGATTCGGCGGGCTCGCGGCGGCGGTGCGGCTCGGTGTGCGCGGTTACCGCGTCACGGTCCTCGAGAAGTTGGACGCGCCGGGCGGTCGCGCCTATGTCCATCGCCGTGACGGCTACACCTTCGATGCCGGTCCGACCATCATCACCGCCCCGTACCTCTTCGAGGACCTCTGGACGATCTGCGGCAAGCGGCTGGCCGACCACGTCACGCTGCGGGCCATCGACCCCTTCTACCAGGTGCGTTTCGACGACGGCGACGTGTTCCGCTACAGCGCCGACCTCGATGCGGTGCGCGCGCAGATCGCGCGCATCGAGCCGCGGGACGTCGAGGGCTTCGACCGCTTCCTGGAGAAGAGCCGCCGCATCTTCGAGGTCGCCTTCGCACAGCAGGCCGAGCAGCCCTTCCACGAGCTCGGCGCGCTGTTCGCGGCGGCGCCGGGTCTGGTGCGGCTCGGTGGCTACCGTTCGGTGTACCAGGAGGTCTCGCGGTTCTTCCGCAGCGACAAGCTGCGGCTGCTGTTCAGCTTCCATCCGCTGCTGATCGGCGGCAACCCCTTCACGACCACCGCCTACTACTGCCTCATCGCACATCTCGAGCGCACGTACGGCGTGCACTACGCGGTGGGCGGGGTGGGCGCGCTCATGAACGGCATCGTCGACCTCGTCCGCGGCACCGGCGGCACGCTGCGCTGCGGGGCCGAGGTCGCCGAGGTGCTGGTCGAGGGCGGCAAGGCGAGGGGCGTGCGCCTCGCATCCGGCGAGGTCATCGAGTCGGACATCGTGGTCTCGAACGCGGATGCGGCGTGGACCTACGGCAAGCTGCTCGGCAACCACGCGCGCCGCCGTTGGACAGACGCCAAGCTCGAGCGCTCGCGCTATTCGATGAGCCTTTTCGTCTGGTATTTCGGCACCCGTCGACGCTACGACGATGTCTACCACCACACGATGGTGCTCGGGCCGCGCTACCGAGGTCTGCTGGACGACATCTTCAAGCGCAAGGTGCTGGCGGAGGACTTCAGCCTCTACCTGCACCGTCCGACGGCGAGCGACACCACGCTCGCGCCGCCCGGCCACGACGCGTTCTATGTGCTGGCGCCGGTGCCGCATCTCGGCAGCGGCACGGACTGGCGCGAGCGCGCCGAGCCGTATCGACAGGCCGTGCAGCGCCGTCTCGAGGACACCCTGTTGCCCGGGCTCGGCGAGGCGCTCACCACCTCGTTCGTGCTCACGCCGCAGGACTTCCACGACCGCTTGTCGTCCTGGAAGGGAGCGGCCTTCGCGATGGAGCCGCAGCTGTTCCAGAGCGCATGGTTCCGGCCGCACAACCGCAGCGAGGAGGTCGAGGGGCTCTATCTCGTCGGTGCGGGCACGCATCCGGGCGCGGGGCTGCCGGGCGTCGTCTCGTCCGCGCGCATCCTCGACAAGATCGTCCCGGATCCCTGACGCGCGTCGGCGCGCGTCCCTTCCAGACCGCGTCGGCGCGCGTCCCTTTCAGACCGCGTCGGCGAGCAACCGTGCGGCCGCGAGACGGCCGGAGAGCGTCGCCATCGGCACGCCGGGCCCGGGATGCACGGACCCGCCCGCGAGGTAGAGCCCCGGTACGCCGCTCGCGGCGCCGAGCCGCCGGAAACTGCCGAGCGCGCCGTGGTTCGTGCGGCCGTAGAGGGAGCCGCCGGTCGCCGGGAACAGCCGCTCCCAGTCCTGCGGCCGGGTGACCACACCGCCGTGGCGCGCTGCGGCGCTGCCATCGCCCACCTCGAAGCCGCAGTCGCGCATCAGCCCGAAGGCATCTTCTCCGATCCGTTCCAGCGTCGCGTCGTCGATGCCGCCGCGGTCGCCGTCCGCCGGGGCGTTGACGAGCAACAGCAGCCGCTCGGCCGCGCCCTCGGGCAGGCCGTCTCGGAGCGCGGCCGCCGCGCTCGCGTCGCGGTCCTGTGCGCAGGCATAGACGGTCGGTGAGCGGCTGACCCCGCGGCGCCGGAAGATAGCGTCGAACTCGTCCGGATAGTCGTCGCCGAAGAACACGGTGTGGTGCGCGAGCGGGAAGCCGCGCGTCGGCGCGCGCAGGCACCAGGTGACGGCCGACAGCGCGCGGTCGCGCGGCGCCGTGACGGGCGATGCGCCGCGAAGTTCCGCGCCGAGCGCGCCGCTGCCGAGCGCGCTGACGTCGCCGTTGAAGACGACGGCGTCGGCCTCGAGCTCCTCGCCCGACTCCAGCACCACGCCCGACACCCGGCGCCGCCGCACCGCGAGCCGCGCGACATGCGCGCCGTAGCGGTACTCGGCACCGTGTCGCTTGCCGAGGGTCTCCAGCGCGAGCGCGATGCGGCGCATGCCGCCCTCGACCAACCAGACCCCCTGCTGCTCGACATGGGCGATGAGCATCAGCGTCGCCGGCGCCGCCAAGGGCGAACTGCCGACATAGGTCGCGTAGCGCGCGTAGAGCTGCCGCAGGCGGGGGTCGCGGAACTGCGCGCCGAGCGTCCCCCACAGCGTGCGCCAGGGCGCGGTGCGGAACATCGCGCCGAGGCCGCGTGCGCCGAGGCGTGCGACGAGCTCGACGGGTGTGGGGCGCTGCGCGTCCATGAACGTCGACCGCAACGCATCGTGCAGGCCGCCGCTGCGCGCATGGAAGGCGCGGAAGGCCTGTGCGTCCGCGGCACCCGCGAACCCGCCGATGGCCGCCGCGGAGCGCTCGACATCGGCGAAGAGGTCGAGCCGGCCGCCGCTGCGCCAGGCGTGGCGTGCGAGCAGTTCGGCGGGCCGCAGCGGCAGATGGTCATCGAGCCGCGCACCGGCATCGTCGAACAGCGATTCGAACACGGCGCGCATCGTGAACACGGTGGGACCCGCGTCGATGCCCGCGCCGTCGACCCTGACCTCGCGCAGCTTGCCGCCGGGTCCGGCGGCGCGTTCGAGCACCGTCACGCGGCAGCCGCTGCGGGCGAGATCGACCGCCGCCGCGAGGCCGCCCATGCCGGCGCCGACGACGATGACGCGACGCATGGCGGGGCGGCGCGTCTTCAGGCGCGCGAGGCGGCGTCCGCCCCGTCCGCAGCGCGCGCGGGTCTGCGGGCGGCAGGCAGACGGGCGACCGCCAGACGCTGGTGGATGATGATCGCGAGGCCGACCACGAGCGGGATGGCCCAGAGGCCGGGGTGCAGCGCCAGTTCAGGGATGGTGCGCACCGCGCCGAAGGCGAAGAACGCGGTGTAGACCGAGATGCCGGCACCGACCAAGGCCTTCAGATGTTCCTTGAGCCACATCAACGGACCCGGGTCGGGGTGGTAGAGGAACCAGAGGTTGGTCGCCGCGGTGGCGAAGCCGATGGCCGGCATGCCGAGCATCAAGGGCAGGTCGGCGCGCCAGGCCTGCACCATGCAGTTGACCGAGGCGGCGATGAGCAGCGCCTGCAGGGCGAGGTTGCGCCATTCGCGCTGCGCCGCGCGGTCATCCTTGTGGCGTACCGTCAGCCAGCCGTACCAGGCGAGGTTGATGGTCAGGATGGCGAGGCCCTGCATCATCCAGCCGAAGATGCCGCGGATCCACTGCGGCCCGGCCTCCACGAGGTGCGGGTGCGTGCCGATGGGGTCGATGAGCGTGCAGAGGCTGATGCCGATGGCGGCGGTGCCCGTGGCGAGCATGGTCCAGGTGAAGACCTTGCCCCAGCGCTTGTGCGCCGCGCCGCCCTTGCGGCCGATCACCGGCACCCAGAACGCGACGAGGCCCACGCTGCCGAAGGCGATATGCAGCGCGATGAAGGTGTAGAACGCAGCCGGCACCAGCGATTCCATGCGTGACCATGCTGCGCCCGCGCCGCGCGGCTTGTCAAAGACGCCCTTCACGCCGCAGCCGTCAGGCGGTAGGGTAGTTCCACCATGTATTGCCCGCCCCGGCCCACGCCGCTCGCCGCGGTCATCTCGCTGCTGCGCTCGGCGGCGCGCGGCGGCGGCGACCTGATGAGCCTGCTGCCCGCCAAGGCCTACCGCGTCCGTGCGGGCTGGCTCGGCTATTCGCGGCGCGGCATCCTCATCGTCAACGACCCCGAACTGCTGCGCGAGGTGCTCACCGACCCTGCCGGCATCTACCCCAAGAACGACCTGATGGCCGGCGCGCTGGAGCCGCTGGTCGGCAACTCCATCTTCGTGTCGCACGGCGACGTGTGGCGTCGGCAGCGGCGCATGATCGATCCGGCCTTCTCGCACATGCGGCTCGGCAAGGCGTTCGTGTCGATGTCGGCCGCGGTCGACGACTACGAGCAGCGGCTCGATGCGCTGTGCGCGTCGGGCGAACCGTTCTCGCTCGACCTCGCGATGAGCCATCTGACCGCCGACATCATCTGCCGGACCGTGTTCTCGACGTCGTTGCGTTCGCAGACGGCGATCGACGTGTTCGAGTCGTTCACGGTGTTCGAGCGCACCTGCGCCCAGGTCGAGTTCAAGAGGCTGATCCTGGACAAGCCCTTCGCGGCCATCCCGCAGCACCCGGAGGTGCTCGCGGCCTGCGAGCGCATCCGCCACCACCTCGGCGAGCTGGTCGACAGCCATCTCGGTGCGGACGGCGAGGGCGGCGCGGCCTGGGACGACATCGCCGCCGAGGTGATCGCGGCGCGCGACGTGGAGACCGGCGAGCGGTTCACGCGCAAGGAGCTGCTCGACCAGCTCGGGGTGATGTTCCTCGCCGGCCATGAAACCACCGCGAGCGCGCTCATCTGGACCTTCATGATCCTCGGTCTGCAGCCGCAGGCGATGGCGCGGGTGCGCGCGGAGGTGGATGCGGCCGGCGACGGGACGCTTTCGCTCGAGCAGGTGCGGCGCATGGCCTTCGTGCGCAACGTGTTCAAGGAGACGCTGCGCCTCTATCCGCCGATACCCTTCATCCCGCGCGTCGCGGCCGAGGATGCCGTCATCGGCGGGCATCGCGCCAAGCGCGGCACGATGCTCATGATCGCGCCCTGGACCATCCACCGGCACCGCGACCTCTGGAAGCATCCGCACGCCTTCGACCCGGACCGCTTCTCCGCCGAGCGCGAGCATGAGCTCATCCCCGGCGCCTATCTGCCGTTCGGGCTGGGCCCGCGCGTCTGCATCGGCGCCGGTTTCGCACAGCTCGAGGCGAGCCTGATCCTGGCGCGGCTCTGCCGTCGCTACGACTTCGAGATCCTGGATGCCGACCGTATCCGGCCGGTGGCGCGTCTCACGACGCGCCCGGAGAGGCAGCTGATGTGCCGCGTGCGGCGCAGGGCCGCGTGAGGGCGCGCGTGTGGTCGGGCGCATGAGGGGAACGACGGTGCTGCTGACGCTCGGGCGCCTGCCGAAAGCGCTCGAGGTGGCGCGGGCGCTGCGGGGCGCGGGCTGCCGCGTCATCGTCGCCGAGCCGTTCAAGCGGCATCTGACGGGCGCGTCGCGCTCGGTCGCCCGCAGCGTCACGGTGACCTCGCCGGTCGCCGACCGTGAGGCGTACCTCGGCGGGATCGCCGCGCTGGTCGCCGAGGAGGGCGTGTCCCTCGTGCTGCCCGTCAGCGAGGAGATCCTGCACGCCTCGCTGCTGCACGGCCGGTTGCCCGCGGGTGTACGGCTCGCCGCGATGCCGCACGAGGCCTTGCTGGCGCTGCACGACAAGCTGTCCTTCGCCGCGGTGTGCCGCGCGGCGGGCGTCGCGGTGCCCGACACCTTCGCGCACGGCAACCCGCGTGCGGTCGAGCTCGCGCGCCGCACGCGCACCGTGGTGAAGCCGCTCTTCTCCTGCTCGGGACGCGGTGTGCGGTTCCTCGACGCAGGTCACCCGCTGCCGCCCGCCGACGAGCCTGCGCTGGTGCAGGAGTTCTGCGCCGGGCGGGTGCTCAGCACCTTCACGTTGGCGCGCGCGGGAGAGCCGCGCATCACCGTGACCTACCGCGGCGCGGTGATGCAGGGCACGGTGGCGGTGTGCTTCGAGCGCATCGACACGCCGCCCGCGGTCGACGCCTGGGTCGGTGCGGTGGTCCGGCACACCGCCTTCGACGGCTTCATCTCCTTCGACCTCGTCGAGGATGCGCAGGGCGTCATCCGCGGCATCGAGTGCAACCCGCGCGCGACCAGCGGCATCCATTTCCTGGATCCCGCCGACCTCGCGACGGCGCTGCTCGATCCGCAGGCCGACGGACCGCTGCGCTACAAGGAGAACCGGCTGATGCAGCAGTTCTACCCCTGTCTCACCGAGACCCAGCGCACCATGTTCGGCGACGGTCCGTTCCGCCGGAACCTGCGTTGCCTGCTCGCGGCGCGCGATGTCACCTGGTCGGCGCGCGATCCGTGGCCTCTGGTGTCGCAGCCGTGGACCTCCTGGCCCATCATCGAGCTCGCGATGCGCAGGCGCTGCACCTTCGGCGAGGTGGCGATGCTCGACCTCGCCTGGAGCGGGGCGTAAAGTGGTCGGCATGTCGCCCGATGGAGACAAGCCCGCGCCGTTCGCGACGCGCGCCGACATGGAGGCTTGTCGCGCGGCGATCCGGGTCGGTTCGCGGACCTTCCATGCCGCCTCGCACCTGCTGCCGGTGCGGGTGCGCGAGCCCGCGCTCGCGCTCTATGCGTTCTGCCGCGAGGCGGACGACGCGATCGACGGCAGCGCGGAGCCGCGTGTCGCGCTGCGCGCCCTCGAGGAGCGCCTCGACCGCGCCTACCGGCGCGAGCCGATCGACAACGCCGCCGACCGTGCGCTCGCCGATGTGGTCGCGCAGTTCCACATCCCGCGGGCCGTGCCCGCGGCGCTGCTCGAGGGCTTCGCCTGGGACGCCGAGGGCCGCATCTATCCGGATCTGCCGAGCCTGCGCGCCTACGGGATGCGCGTGGCCGGCACGGTGGGCGTGATGATGTCGCTGCTGATGGGTGTGCGCTCGCCCGGGGCGCTGGCGCGTGCGGCGGACCTCGGGATCGGCATGCAGCTCTCCAACATCGCCCGCGACGTCGGCGAGGATGCGCGGCTCGGCCGCGTGTATCTGCCACGGGACTGGCTCGCCGAGGCCGGCATCGACGCCGACGAATGGCTCGCCGACCCGCAGTTCGAGCCCGACCTCGGACGCGTGGTGGCGCGCCTCGTGGAGGAAGCGCAGCGGCTCTACGACCGCGCGGCCGTCGGCGTCACCGAACTGCCCGTGGAGTGCCGTCCGGCGATCCACGCCGCACGGCTGATGTATGCGGAGATCGGGCGCAAGGTCGCGCGCGCGGGCGGGGATTCGGTGTCGACGCGGGCCGTGGTGTCGGCGCGCCGCAAGATGCTGCTGCTGCTGCAGGCGATCACGGCGTCGGTGACGACGCCGCGCGTGGTGGGGCACCCCGAGGCCTTGCCCGAGGCGCGTGCCCTCATCGATGCGGTGGTCGAGCACGATGCGCGCCACGGCGTGCGGGGCGATGCGCTCGCGGGCGAGAACCTGCTGGTGCGCGAGTTCGCGCTCGCGCTGGCCGCGTTCGAGCGTCTCGAGCGCGGCGAGGAGCCGGAACGCGGCTGACGCGGCCGGCGGCGCGATCGGGCCGGCACCGCGATCGGGACGACATCGCGTCAGCGCGCGATCGGCCGGCGCGGCAACCGCACGGGCAGCAGCATCTGCACCCAGGGCGCGGCGAACCGCCGCAGCGAGACGCTCTCGTGGAAGCCGGTGGCGAGCCCGCCGTCGAGATGCGACTCGATGTGCGAGCGCGCGTAGAACGGGCCGTCCTCCAGCGTCGCGAGCACGCGCGCCCCCCGGCCCTGGTCGCTGCGGGTCCCGCGGCGGATCCCCCAGGGTGTGGTCGGTAGACGCTGCATCGGCGGTGCGGTGACGTCGTGCACACCTTGCGCGTCGAAGGCGAGGGCGAGCGAGCGGCCTTGCGGGGTCGCGTCCGGCGGCCCGTCGGTACGCCACACCGTATCGTAGAAGACGCGGGTCTCCTCGCCGCGATGGGCGCGCGACCAGTCCCACGACTCGAAGTCGTCCTCGAGCGGCGCGCGCCCGGCGTTGGCGTCGAGATAGCCGTCGCCGTGCCAGGTCAGCGCAGGCTGCGTGAACTCGGCGCTGACGCGGCAGCGCGGGGCGATGGGCCACCAGAGATGCCGCGGCGCGCCGTCCTCGGCCGCGTCGAGCCCATAGCCGCGATGCAGGCGGGCCTGCGGTCGGACGCGCACCATGCCCCGCAATGCGCGCGGCCAGGGCGAGGTCATCTCGTCGATGCGCACCCGCAGTTCCTGTCCGTCCCATTCCAGCGCGCTCGGTCCGATGACGAGGCGACCGGGCGCGCGCACGAGGTCGCCCGCGCCGCGTTCGGTGAGCGCCCAGCGGTGGCCGACGGCGCCGTACAGCGCGACGTTGAGACCGCTGTGCGCGAGCGGATCGACGGGCCGGCGGTCGCTACCGTCGACGGCGCGGGCGCGGTCGGCGCGGCGCCGCGCGCGCGCATACCACGGCGAGAACACGCAGCCCAGCATCGCGATGATCGTCAGGCCATGGCGTCCGCAGTCGCTCCAGGCGTCGATGTACCACCAGGCGTAACCGCGGTCGGCGACGTCGACCGTGAACACGGGACCGTCCGGATCGACGGGCGCCGCGGTTTGACTGGTCTGCACGGGGTGTCTATATTGCATGACGACCTAGTGTGACAAGCAAAGTGGACAATCGCCAGCCGGTATCGCCCGGCCGGTCAGGTCGCCAGGAGCCCGCATGGAAAGTCTCTCCACGATCGAGCAGGCGCTGGAAACCGCCGTGTCCTCCTGCGAGACGCTGGGCTGCCCGCCGCGGCTCGCCGCCGCCATCCGTTACGCCGTTTTCCCGGGCGGCGCGCGCATCCGACCGCGGCTGTGCCTCGCCATCGCCGCCGGTTGCGGCGAGCCGCATTCGCCGCTCGCCGAGGCGACCGCGGCCTCCATCGAGCTGCTGCACTGTGCATCGCTGGTGCACGACGATCTGCCGTGCTTCGACGACGCGGAGCTGCGCCGCAACCGTCCGTCGGTGCACCGCGCCTTCGATGAGCGCATCGCGCTGCTGGTGGGCGACGCCCTGATCGTGCTCGCGTTCCAGAACGTGGCGCGGGCGTTCGCCGATGCGCCGGAGCGCTTGCCCGGCATCGTGCTCGCGCTCGCGCGCGCGGCGGGTGCGCCCGGGGGCATCGTCGCCGGCCAGGCCTGGGAGTGCGAGGACGCGACGCCGCTCGAGGAATACCGGCGTCTGAAGACCGGTGCGCTGTTCGTCGCGGCGACGGTGGGCGGCGCGCTGTCGGCCGGTGCGGATCCGGCGCCGTGGCGCGCGCTCGGCGACCGGCTGGGCGAGGCCTATCAGGTGGCCGACGACATCCGCGATGCCCTCGGCACCGAGGACGAGCTCGGCAAGCCGACCGGGCGCGACGAGGCGCTCGGCCGGCCGAGCGCGGTGACGCAGTTCGGTCTCGCCGGTGCGGTCAAATATTTCGAGGGGCTGATCGCCGGCGCCTCGGCCTCCATCCCGCCCTGCCCGGGCGCGGAGTTCCTGCGCGAGCTCGTCGACCTCGAGGCGCAGCGCCTGCTGCCCGAGCAGCTGCTGCGGCGCGCTGCTTGACCGTCGACGCGCGGCCGCGCGCGCATTGGTCCGAGCGCCTGCGCGACCGCTGGCACGACCGGCGCAACCGTTGGTTGATGGATCCGCGCTTCCAGCGCGCCGCCGCGGCGTTCCTGCCGACGCGGTATCTGGCGCGTCGCGAGGCGCGCGAGCTGTTCGACATCGTCGCCGGCTTCGTGTGGTCGCAGGTGCTGCTCGCCTGCGTGCGGCTCGGCGTGTTCGAGCGGCTGCGTGCCGGGCCGCTGTCCGCCGCGGAGCTGCTGCCGCCCGGGACGCTCGCGCCGGAGCCGGCTGCGACGCTGCTGCGCGCGGCGGCGGCGCTCGGATTGGTCGAGGCGCGCGGGGAGGGGCGGTGGGCGCTCGGGCGCCGCGGTGCCGCCCTGCTCGGCAACCCCGGTGTGCTCGCCATGATCGAGCACCACGCCGCGCTCTACGCCGACCTCGTCGATCCGGTGGCGATGCTGCAGGCGCCGCGCGGTTCGACCGCGCTCTCGCGCTACTGGCCCTACGCGGCGGCGGCGGAGCCGGGCGGCGTGGAAGCCGCGTCCACCGCGGCCTACACGCGGCTGATGTCGGCCTCGCAGGGGCTGGTGGCGGAGGAGATCCTCGATGCCTGGGACTTCGCGCGCCACCGGCGGGTGCTCGATGTCGGCGGCGGAGACGGCACTTTCCTGCGCGCGGTGGCGCGCCGCGTGCCCGGCATCGCGCTCGCGCTGTTCGATCTGCCGGGCGTGGCGGCGCAGGCGGCGGCGCGCTTCACCGAAGCGGGGATCGCGGGGCGTGTCACCGTGACGCCCGGCGATTTCAGCCGCGATCCGCTGCCCGCGGGCGCCGACCTCATCACCTTCGTTCGCGTCCTGCACGACCACGACGACCCGCGCGTCGAGCGTCTGCTCGCCGCGGCGCACGACGCCTTGGCGCCCGGCGGGACCTTGCTCATCGCCGAACCGCTCGCCGGTACCCCCGGTGCGGAGCGCATGGGCGATGCCTATTTCGGCCTGTACCTCTGGGCCATGGGGAGCGGCCGCCCGCGCACCGTGGAGGACCTCGGCCGGATGCTGCAGCGGGCGGGTTTCGAGCCGCCGGTGGAGCGTCCGACCCGGGTGCCGCTGCAGACCCGGGTGCTGTTGACCCGCCGCCGCCAGGCCTAGGTCGCCGCCCTCCCGCGGGCCACGCGGGGGTGGGTATCCAAACCATGTGTCTAAAGATATTGACACTACACGGCGTAAGCGTAGACTGACATTTAGCGGTGTCAGGTCGGGAGGCCTGTGTGAGTCACGGATTGAACGCTCTCGCCGTGGTGATGGAGGGACCCGGGCAGCTCGCGCTCAGGCGCTTGCCCTTGGGCGATCCCGCGCCCGAAGAGATCGTCGTCGACGTCGACTGGAGCGGGATCAGCACCGGCACGGAGCGTCTTCTCTGGTCGGGCAAGATGCCGCCGTTCCCCGGCATGGGGTATCCGCTCGTCCCCGGCTATGAATCCGTCGGCACCGTCCGCGAGGTCGGCGCGAACGCCGGCGGGCGGCGCATCGGCGAGACCGTGTTCGTGCCCGGGGCGCGCTGCTTCGGTGAAGTGCGCGGTCTGTTCGGCGGCGCGGCTTCGCGGCTCGTGGTGCCCGCCGCACGCGCCACCCCCGTCGATCCCGCGCTCGGTGAATCCGCCGTGCTGCTCGCGCTCGCGGCCACCGCGCGCCACGCGCTCGCCGCCCGCGGCGCGCGCGCACCGGAGCTCATCGTCGGTCACGGCGTGCTCGGCCGTCTGCTCGCGCGTCTCACGCTCGCGGAAGGCGCGTTCGCGCCCACCGTGTGGGAGCGCGATGCGACGCGCGTCGGCGGCGCCGAGATGTACCGCGTCTGCGCGCCCGAGGACGACCCGCGCCGAGACTACGGCTCGGTGTACGACGTCAGCGGCGACGCCGGCATCCTCGATGCGCTCATCGGACGGCTCGCGCCCGGCGGTGAAGTCGTGCTGGCGGGCTTCTACCCCGGCCCGGTGCAGTTCGACTTCGCGGCCGCTTTCATGCGCGAGGCGCGCATCCGCATCGCCGCCGAATGGAAGGACGCCGACCTGCAGGCCGTGCTCGCGCACCTCGCCGCGGGGCGTCTGTCGCTCGACGGACTCATCACGCACCGGCGCGCAGCCGGCGCCGCGGACGAGGCTTACCGGCAGGCGTTCGGCGACGCCGCCTGTCTCAAGATGATCCTGGACTGGAGGCACGCAGCATGACCCCACCGGCCGATACGGTCTCCATCCCGGTCGAGCGCCTCAAGCGCAGCACGCGCGCGGAGGCGGCCATCGAACCGCCGCCGATCGCGCCGACGCCCGTCACCAAGGAGACGCAGATCATCGCGATCTACGGCAAGGGCGGCATCGGCAAGAGCTTCACGCTCGCCAACCTCAGCTACATGATGGCGCAGCAGGGCAAGAAGGTGCTGCTCATCGGCTGCGACCCGAAGAGCGACACCACCTCGCTGCTGTTCGGCGGGCGCGCCTGCCCGACCATCATCGAGACCTCCTCGAAGAAGAAGCTCGCCGGCGAGCAGGTCGCGATCGGCGACGTCTGCTTCAAGCGCGACGGCGTGTTCGCGATGGAGCTCGGCGGACCGGAGGTCGGCCGCGGCTGCGGCGGTCGCGGCATCATCCACGGCTTCGAGACGCTCGAGAAGCTCGGCTTCCACGATTGGGGCTTCGACTACGTGCTGCTCGATTTCCTCGGCGACGTCGTCTGCGGCGGCTTCGGCCTGCCGATCGCGCGCGACATGTGCCAGAAGGTCATCGTCGTCGGCAGCAACGACCTGCAGTCGCTGTACGTCGCCAACAACGTCTGCTCGGCGGTCGAGTACTTCCGCAAGCTCGGCGGCAACGTCGGCGTCGCGGGCCTCGTCATCAACAAGGACGACGGCACGGGCGAGGCGCAGGCCTTCGCCGACGCCGCCGGCATCCCCGTGCTCGCCGCGATCCCGGCGCACGAGGACATCCGCCGCAAGAGCGCCAACTACGAGATCATCGGCCGCCCCGAGAGCGCCTGGGGCGCGTTGTTCGCCGAGCTCGCCGGGAACGTCGCCGACGCGCCGCCCGTCCGTCCGAAGCCGCTGTCCCAGGACGCGCTGCTCGGCCTCTTCAAGGGCGAGGCCGTCGGCCGCGACTACGTGCTGCAGCCCGCCAGCTTCGAGGACATGTGCGGTCGCTCGGAGCTCCACAAGCCTTCGCTGGAGGTCGTGTACGACACGGTCTGACATGAGCGCGCTCGACACCGAAAACACCACCGCGAACGAGGTCGTCTACGACGGCCCCGGCGCCGTCGTGACGACGCCGACGGCGGGCGCCGCCGCGTCGCAGCCGGCATCGGGCGGCTGCCACGGCGGCAAGGAGACGATGCGCGCAGCAGCGGCGGCGGCCGGCAAGAGCGAGACCTTGGCGCAGTACGCGAAGGACTACCCGGCCGGTCCGCACGACCAGCCGCAGAGCATGTGCCCGGCCTTCGGTTCGCTGCGCGTCGGGCTGCGGATGCGTCGCACCGCGACGATCCTGTCCGGGTCGGCGTGCTGCGTCTACGGTCTGACCTTCACCTCGCATTTCTACGGCGCGCGCCGCACGGTCGGCTACGTGCCCTTCAACTCCGAGACGCTGGTCACGGGCAAGCTGTTCGAGGACATCCGCGACGCGGTGCACGCCACGGCGGATCCGGCGCTCTACGACGCGATCGTCGTCACCAACCTCTGCGTGCCCACCGCCTCCGGCGTGCCGCTGCAGCTGCTGCCGAAGGAGATCAACGGCGTGCGCGTCATCGGCATCGATGTGCCGGGCTTCGGCATCCCGACCCATGCCGAGGCCAAGGACGTGCTGGCGGGCGCGATGCTGCGCTACGCGCGCGGTGAGGCCGAGGCGGGTCCGGTGGCCGCGCCGCGCACCGGCCGCGCCGAGAAGCCGACGGTGACGTTGCTCGGCGAGATGTTCCCGGCCGACCCGGTCGGCATCGGCATGCTGCTCGAGCCGATGGGGCTCGCGGCGGGGCAGGTCGTGCCGACGCGTGAGTGGCGCGAGCTCTACTCCGCGCTCGATTGCGCCGCGGTGGCGGCGATCCACCCCTTCTACACGGCGGTGTGCCGCGAGTTCGACGCCGCGGGCCGCCGCATCGTCGGCTCCGCGCCGGTGGGCCACGACGGCACGGCGGCGTGGCTCGAGGCCATCGGCGCCGCCTGCGACGTCCCGCGCGCGCGCATCGAGGCCGCCAAGGACCGCGCACTGCCCGCGATCCGCGCGGCGTTGTCCGCCTCGCCGATCCGCGGCCGCATCACGCTGTCGGGCTACGAAGGCTCGGAGCTGCTGGTCGGGCGCCTGCTCGTCGAGAGCGGCGCCGACCTGCGCTATGTCGGCACGGCCTGTCCGCGCACCGCCTGGTCGGACCCCGACCGCGAGTGGCTGGAGGCGCGCGGCGTGCACGTGCAGTTCCGCGCCTCGCTCGAGCAGGACCTCGCCGCGTTCGCCGAGTTCAAGCCCGACCTCGCGATCGGCACCACGCCGGTGGTGCAGAAGGCGAAGGAGGCCGCGACCCCTGCGCTCTACTTCACGAACCTCATCTCGGCGCGGCCGCTGATGGGACCCGCGGGCGCCGGTTCGCTCGCGCAGCTCGTCAACACCGCGATGGCCGGCAAGACCCGCTTCGACGAGATGCAGGCGTTCTTCGCCGGCGTGGGCTCGGGCGACACGGCGGGTGTGTGGCGCGACCAGCCTGCGCCGCGTCCCGAGTTCCGCGACACCTACCGCAAGAAGCTCGAAAAGCAGGCGAAGGCGCGCAAGGCGGAGGAGATGGGCTGATGCTCGTGCTCGACCACGATCGCGCCGGCGGCTACTGGGGGGCGGTGTACACCTTCGCCGCCATCAAGGGTCTGCAGGTCATCGTCGACGGCCCGGTCGGCTGCGAGAACCTGCCCGTGACCTCGGTGCTGCACTACACGGACGCGCTGCCGCCGCACGAGCTGCCGGTGGTGGTCACCGGACTCGCCGAGGAGGAGCTCGGTCAGCATGGCACCGAGGGCGCGATGAAGCGCGCCCACAAGGTGCTCGACCCGGACCTGCCTGCGGTGGTCGTCACCGGTTCCATCGCCGAGATGATCGGCGGCGGCGTGACGCCCGAGGGCACCGCGATCAAGCGCTTCCTGCCGCGCACCATCGACGAGGACCAGTGGCAGTGCGCCAACCGCGCGCTGTGGTGGCTGTGGACCGAGTTCGGCCCCAAGAAGGTGCCGGCGCCGAAGCCGCGCGCCGAGGGCGCGAAGCCGCGCGTCAACATCATCGGTCCCGCATACGGCATGTTCAACATGCCCTCCGACCTCGCCGAGATCCGCCGCCTCATCGAGGGCATCGGCGCCGAGGTGAACATGGACTTCCCGCTCGGCGCGCATCTCGCCGACGTCGCGAAGCTCGCCGACGCCGAGGCCAACGTGTGCCTCTACCGCGAGTACGGCCAGCTGCTCTGCGAGGGCCTCGAGCGGCCCTGGCTGCAGGCGCCGGTCGGCCTGCATTCGACCACCAGATTCCTGCGCTCGCTCGGCGGCATCCTCGGGCTCGACCCGGAGCCGTTCATCGAGCGCGAGAAGCACACCACGCTCAAGCCGATGTGGGACCTGTGGCGCTCCGTCACACAGGATTTCTTCGGCACCGCGAGTTTCGCCATCGTGGCCGGCGAGACCTACGCGCGCGGTGTGCGCCACTTCCTCGAATCCGAGCTCGGTCTGCCGTGCAAGTTCTCGTTTGCGCGTCGGCCCGGCGTCAAGCCCGACAACCAGGCCGTTCGTCAAGCGGTACGCGAGAAAACCCCCCTCGTGCTATTCGGCAGCTACAACGAGCGCATGTACCTGGCCGAGCTCGGACC
>JBBAPM010000005.1:0-106566 GCA_040400835.1 Steroidobacteraceae bacterium | reverse complement strand
GGCCGCCGCGCGTGCCGCCGCGCGCGAGGCCGTGGCGGCGCTCGCGGGTGCGGGGCGGAGCGTGGTCGCGGCCTGGGCGCAGGGGCCGGAGCGCGCGTCCGCGGTCTCGGTGCCGTTGCTGCGCATGACGGGTCTCGTGCTCGGCGGTTGGCTGCTCGGGAAGTCCGCGGCCATCGCCGCGCGGCGGCTCGCCGCAGGCGACGCCGACACCGATTTCCTGCGCGGCAAGATCGCCTCGGCGCAGTTCTACGCGGCCCATGTGCTGCCGCAGGCGCATGCGCTCGGCCGCACGGTCGAGGGCGGCGCGGCGAGCGTGCTCGACACCGACGCCGCGGTCATCTGAGATGGGGGCCTTCGTCCGTCCTGCGGCGGCGACGCACATACGCTCGGCGCTGCTGCTCGTGGCCGCAGCGCTCGTGGCGTCGGTCCCGGTGCCCGCCGCCCGCGCCGATGTCATCCCGCCCGGCGTGCGCGAAGCCGAGCAGCGGCTGCGCGACAACCCCAAAGCCTTCGACCGCGTCGACCAGTTCTGCGCCCAGCGCAAGGTCGGCGCGGCCTGCACGCTGCCGGGCGATGCGCTCGCGGGCGGCGGTGCGGGCGTCTGCCGCAACGCGCTCGACGACACCCGCACGCGCATCGATCTCAGCTGCGTGCGCCGTGCGACCGTGACCATCGACCGCGGTCTGCCGGCGGGCGGATTCGTGCTGCCGGCGCATGTCTGCGCCGATCCGGAAGGTGCGGCGGTCGCGCGCGAGCGCGGCTACGGCTGCACGCCCGCGGCGCAGCCGCTGCCGGACCGTTTCTGCGCGGGACGCAGCGTCGGCGCCGCCTGCGAGGCGGCGCTCAGCGTCGACGGCAAGCCGGTGCGCAACGCCGGCGTCTGCGCGCGCGTGACCGAGTCCGCGCCGCGGTTCTACTTCCGCGGTTGGCAGGTCGCCCGGCGCGACGCGCTGCAGTGCGTGTCGGCGACACCCGTCGTGCGCGACCACAAGCCCGTCTCGTGGTGGCAGAAAGTCCGGCAGTGATGCCGCGCCCATGAGGCCGCATGCGTGACGCCGCATCCGTGAGGCCGCGAGGCTGATGGGTCAATCCGCGGCGCTCGCGTTGACGCTCGGCGTCGAGTCCCTGGTCGTGCTGATGTGGCTGCGCGGCGCCGCCGTCGCGGTGCCGTGGCGGCGGATGGTCATCGCCGCGCTGCTGCCCTCGCTGCTCACCCATACGCTCGCGTGGCGCGCCGCGACCGCGCTGTCGGCCGACGGCTATCTCGCAGGGCTCGTCGCCATCGAGACGGCGGTGGTGCTGGTCGAGGCGGCCGTGCTGCGCGCGCTGCTGCCGCTCGATGCGCGCCGCGCGCTCGTCGTCGCCGCGGCCGCGAACCTCGCGTCGTTCACGGCCGGGCTTGCGCTGATGGCGCCCGTACCGCTCCATCTCGTCGCGCTTGCGCTCTTCGGGCTGCCGCATGTGGTGTGGGAGATGGCGTTCGTGCGCAGCCGTTACGGGGCGCGTTGGCCGCGTCGCTGGTGGCATGCGCTGTGGGCGCTGCTCGCGTTGCAGGCGATGGTGCGGGGCGGCGACGCGCTCGACATCGTGCCGTCGCAGTGGGTCCAGGCCTCCGACATCGCCACGCTGGCGTTGATCGGTACGCTCGTCGCCTGCGCGCCGCGCGGCACGGGCGCCGCGGCCCGTCTCGTCGGCGCGGCGGGCGCGATCGCGCTGGTGTGGTTGCTCGCCGCGGGCGAACTGATCGTCGCGCTGCTGTGGCTGTCGTTGCTGCACAATTTCACGCCGCTGCTGCTCGCCTGGGATCTCGCGCGGGAGGATGCATCGCAGCGTCCCGTGGCCTGGGGCGTCACCGCCTTGCTCGTGCTGCCGCTGGGGGTGGTCGCGGCGGCGCTCGCCGTGCCGGCGTTCGCGGACTGGATCGCGGCGGCGCAGGGCGGCGTGTCGTCGGGTGTCGCGTCGTCGGGCGGCGCGTCCGATGCGGCACCGCTCGCGGCGCAGCTGCCGTTCGGCGCGACACCGCAACTGCTGCCCGCGCTGCTCACGGCGCTGGCGCTCGCGCAGTGTGCGCATTATCTCTGCGTGATCCACCTGTTGCCGCAGGCGGAGACGCGCCGCAGCGGTCGGCCGCCGTTGCCGGGGCGCGGCCGCGCCGCCGCGCTGCTCGTCACCGCGGCGCTCGCGGTGTATTTCCTCATCGACGCGCCGTCGGCACGCGAGCTGTACGCGGTCGCGGCCGGCGCGCACGCCTGGCTGGAGTGGCCGGTGCTGCTGATGGCCTGGCTCGGCGGCGGCGCGCTACTTGCGCAGGCTGGCGAAGGCCTCGAGCGCCGCCACGCGTGAGGCCTTGAGGTCGACGACCGGTGCGGGATACCCGCCGAGCGGGCCCGCTGCCGATTCGGGCACCCAGCGCTGGCGGTAACCGGCATCGGGATCGAATTTCTCCGCCTGGCTCTCCGGGTTGAACACGCGGAAGTAGGGTGCGGCATCGGCGCCGCAGCCCGCGCACCATTGCCAGCCGAGCGTGTTGGCGGCGAGGTCGGCGTCGACCAACGTGTCCCAGAACCAGCGCGCGCCCTCGAGCCAGTGCAGCCGCAGATTCTTGACCAGGAAAGACCCGACCACCATGCGCACGCGGTTGTGCATCCAGCCGGTGTGCCAGAGCTCGCGCATGCCGGCATCGACCATCGGCACGCCGGTGAGGCCGCGCTGCCACGCGTGCAGGTGTGCGGCGTCGGTGCGCCACGGGAAGCGCTCGAAGTCGCTGCGCAGCGGCTTGTCGGTGGTGTGCGGGAAGTGCCAGAGGAGATGGTGCGCGAACTCGCGCCAGCCGATCTCCGCCATGAACTGCGAGCCGCGCCATTTCGGCGCGGCGTGCCAGACCTGCCGCGGCGAGAGCTCGCCGAAGTGCAGGTGCGGCGACAGGCGCGACGTGCCGCGCTCGGCCGGGAAGTTGCGGCGGTCGCCGTAGCCCTTCACCGGTCCGTCGAGGAAGGCGTCGAGGTTGCGCGCGGCGCCGGCCTCACCCGGCTGCCAGGCCTCGGCGAACCCGGCGTCCCAGCGGATCTTCGGCAGCAGTTCCAACGAGCCGAGCGCGACGGATTTCGGCCACTTCGCGGGCGCGAGGATGCTGCGCGGCGCAGGTACGGGCTTGCCGGGATCGAGTTCCGCCGACACCCTGCGCCAGAAGGGCGTGAACACCTGGAACGGCTTGCCGCTCAGGTTCTGCACGTCCCAGGGCTCGACGAGCAGCGCGGCGTTGAAGCTGCGCGCCTCGATGCCCTCGGCGCGCAGCGCGTCCTTGATGGTCCGGTCGCGCGCGACCACGGCGGGTTCGTAGCGGCGGCTCCAATGGACCGCCGTGGCGCCGGTCTCGCGCAGCAGCGCGCGCAGCACCTCCAGCGTCGAGCCTGCGCCCGCCGCGCCGGCCGTGCCGCCCGCGCCCACCGCGCGGATCACGAGGCGCGAGCCGCGCGCCTCGAGGTCGCGCTGCAGCGCTGTCAAAGAATGATGCAGCCACCAGCGCGAGGCGGCGCCGGGCGCCCACGGCGCCTCCTCGTCGGGCGCCCAGATGAAGACGGGGATGACCGGTGCACCGCGGGCGATGGCCGCCTGCAGCGCGGGATGGTCCGTGAGCCGCAGGTCCTGACGCAGCCAGAGAAGGGTGGCGCTCATGTGGCGTGCTCCGCGATCACCTCCGCGACCGCGGCCAACGCCGCGCCGCGCGGGCTGCTCTTGCGCCACACCGCTCCGATGCGCCGGACGGGCACGGGCTTCGCGAAGGGGCGGATGGCGACGCCGCGCGATTGCGCGTAGGCACCGCGCGTGGCGAGCTCGGGCAACAGCGTGATGCCGGCGTCCGCCGCGACCATCTGGCGCAGCGTCTCGAGGCTGGTACCGCGGAAGTCCTGCTTCTCGCGCACGGGGACTCGGCTGCAGACCTCGAGCGCCTGGTCGCGCAGGCAATGCCCTTCCTCGAGCAGCAGCAAGATGGCGCCGCGCAGGTCCTCGGCGCGCAGCTGCTTGCGCTCGGCGAGCGGGTGCGCGGTGGGCATGGCGACGACGAACGGTTCGTCGTAGAGCGGTTCGGCGTGCAGGCCGTCGAGCTCGACGGGCAGGGCGAGCACGCCCATGTCGATGTCGCCGGCGCGCAGCCGCTCCAGCATCGGCTCGGTCTGGTGCTCGTGCAGCATGAGTTCGAGACGCGGCAGCGCCTTGTGCAGACGCTGCGCGACGAAGGGCAGCAGGTAGGGGCCGATGGTCGGCAGGAAGGCGATGCGCAGCTTGCCGGCGAGCGGATCGCGGTGGCTGAGCGCGATCTCGACCACTTCGTCGCTGGCTTCGACGATGCGGCGCGCCCGCGCCACCACCTCGACGCCCGCCGGGGTGAGCAGTGCCTGACGCGGCTGCCGCTCGACGAGGTCGACGCCGAGGTACTCCTCGAGCTTGCGCAGCTGCGCCGACAGCGTGGGTTGGCTGACGAAGCAGCGCGCGGCGGCCTTGCCGAAATGGCCGGTGTCGGCCACGGCGACCAGGTAGCGCAGGTCCTTGAGCTTGATGTCGGCCACGGAGCCTCCTTGCCGCCGGGTCGGGGGGCGCTCTGCGCCCGGATGCCCATACAGAACATCTATCGAAATCATCGCATCAATCGACCGGGGTGTCGAGGCGGCCGCTCGCCTGCACCGACATGAGGTGCCGCTCGAGGCGATGATGCAGCGGTAAGCGCTTCCCACGATGTCAGGCACGAACGGCGGACTGGTATCCTGACCTGTGTTCCCCCTCCGTGACCCCCGGGAGCGGTCCGCCATGTCTTCCCGCTTCGAAAGAACGGCCTATGTCGTCGTCTGCCGCGACGGTCCGAAGGGTGCCGTCGTGCGCGCCGAGTACACGCCCGACCACATGGCCTACATCGAGACCGTGCTCGATGAGCTGAACGTCGCCGGACCGCTCTACGACGACGACGGCGGCCAGCAGCCCGTCGGCAGCCTCTACTGCCTCGCCACCAAGAGCCTCGCGCGCGCCCGCGAGATCATCGAGAACGATCCGTACTTCGCGCACGGCGCTTTCGCGTCGGTGGACTACTTCCCGCACCTGCCGGCCGCCGGCAAGTACATCGGCGGCAAGATCTGGTGATCCGCATACGGTGAAGTGACGCCGGCGTTCGACGGCGAACGGTGATGCCGCCGTCGCTGCCG
Source organism: Steroidobacteraceae bacterium (assembly GCA_040400835.1). Taxonomy (GTDB): domain Bacteria; phylum Pseudomonadota; class Gammaproteobacteria; order Steroidobacterales; family Steroidobacteraceae; genus UBA964. The sequence goes on along the minus strand of JBBAPM010000005.1, from coordinate 101,371 downwards.
CATCCTTCGGACCGTGATGCGGCTCCGTCACCGAACATCCGTCGTCCTGTCGGCCCTCTGCGCAGCTTGCCTGTGCGGCGGTGCCGCCGCGGCGGCGCAGGCCTTCGATCAGGCCGCCGTGCAGACCGATCCGCGTGAGGCCGCGCTGCTGGCATCGCTCGCCGACTGGTCCGGTTGGTCGCCGCAGCGCCTGCACGACCTGCGCGCGGCGAGCGGCGAGGACGATGCCGAGGACTTCGCCGTGGCGGTGGTGGTCGCGTTGAACCTCGGCGTGAGCACCCGCGCGCTCGTCGAGGACGGCGTGCGCCACGGTCTGCCCGCCACGCTGCGCGGGATGGGCATCTCCTCGGACACCGCGCGGCGGGAGATCCGCCGCGCCGAGCAGCAGGTGCGCGGGTGGCGGCGTCAGCCGCCGCCGGCGGCGCCCGCAGCGGTCCCGGTCTCGGTGTCGCCCGGCGCCTGACCCTTGCCGCCGAGCATGCGGTCGACGAGCCGCGAGGTGTACTGGCCCGGACGCGTGCGCCGCGCCACCAGCGAATACACCGCCGGCACCACGAACAGCGTCAGCAGCACCGACAGCAGCGTGCCGTAGAACACCACCACGCCGATCGGTTCGCGCTGCTCGGCGCCGGCGCCGGTGGCGAACAGGAACGGGATGGCGCCGAAGGCCGTGCACAGGCTGGTCATCAGCACCGGCCGCAGGCGCACCACCGACGCCTCGATGATCGCCTCGCCGAACTCGACGCCGCGGTCGCGCAGCTGGTTGGCGAACTCGACGATCAGCACGCCGTTCTTGGCGGCGATGCCGATGAGCATGATCACCGCGATCTGGCTGAAGATGTTGATGCTCATGCCGTGCAGCTGCAGCCCGAACACCGCGCCGAGCAGCGCCGTGGGCACGGTCACCATGATGATGGCCGGGTGCACGAAGCTCTCGAACTGCGCCGCCAGCACCAGGAAGACGATGATCACCGCGAACAGCAGCAGCGTCCACATCTGGCCGCCGCTGCGGACATAGTCGGCCGAGTCGCCGTCCCACATCAGCGTCGCGCCCGCCGGCAGCTCGCGCTCGACGGTCTGCTCGAACCACTTGATGGCCTCGCCCATCGGGTAGCCCTCGGCGAGGCTCGCGCGGATCTCGATCGCGCGCTGGCGGTCGAAGCGGCTGAGCTGTGTCGCGCCCGCGGTCTCGGTGAGCTGCACGATGGACGACAACGGCACGAGCTCGCCCGTGCGGTCGGAGCGCACCTGCAGGTTGGTGAGGTCGGTGACCGTGGCGCGCTCGTCGGAGCGGCCCTGCAGCACGACGTTGTACTCGCGGCCGCGGTCGATGAAGGTCGTCACGATGCGCGAACCGAGCATGGTCTCGAGCGTGCGCCCCACGGTCTGCAGCGAGACGCCGAGGTCGGCGGCGCGGTCGCGGTCGATGGCGACGCGGATCTGCGGCTTGCGCGGCTTGAAGCTCGCGTCGACGCCCACGAGGCCCGGGTTCTCCTCGGCGAGCCGCGTCATCTTCGCCGACCATTCGGCGAGCTGTTCGTAGTCGGGACCGCCGATGACGGCCTGGACCGGGACGTTCCAGCCGCCGCGAAGTCCGCCGGGCGCCATGGTGCTCGTACGCACGCCGGGCAGCTTCGAGGCCTCACGCTGGAAGGAGGCCGCGACCTCCTGGGCCGAGCGCTTGCGCTCGCTCCAGTCGACGAGCGCGACGATGAGCCGCGCCGAGTTCACCGAGCCGGTGCCGCCGTCCCAGCCGCCGGGGATGCGCAGCGTCACGCGGCGGATGTCGCCCTTCTCGATCTCCTTGGCGGCGATCGCCTCGAGCTTGCGGCCGTATTCTTCCGTGTACTCGAAGCTCGCTCCTTCGGGGCCGGTGATGCTCACCATGACGCGGCCGCCGTCCGCCGCGGGCGCGAACTCCGCCGGCAGGCTGCGGAAGCTGAGCGCACCGACCAGCAGCAGCGCCAGCACGAAGACGACGATCAGCCACGGACGGCGCATCAGCGAGCGCAGCCGGCGCCCGTACTGCGCGGAGAGGGCCGCGAAGAACCGCTCGACGGCCTGCGCGAAGCGGCCGTGGCGCATGTCCTCCTCGCGCGGCAGGCGCGAGGCCAGCATCGGCGTGAGCGTCAACGCCACCAGCGCCGAGAACAGCACCGCCGCGGCGAGCGTGAGGCCGAACTCGCGGAACAGGCGGCCGTTCTCCCCGGGCAGGAACGACACCGGCACGAACACCGCGACCAGCGTCAGCGTGGTGGCGACCACCGCGAAGCCGATCTCGCGGCTGCCGCGCACCGCGGCGACGATCGGCGGTTCATGCATCTCGGCGCGGCGGTGGATGTTCTCCAGCACCACGATCGAGTCGTCGACGACGAGGCCGATCGCGAGCACCACGCCGAGCAGCGTCAGCACGTTGATGGAGTAGCCGAGGGCGTAGAGCGCCATGAACGCCGCGATGATGGAGACCGGGATGGTGACCGCCGGGATGAGCGTGCTGCGCAGCGTGCCGAGGAAGCCGTAGATGACGAGCAGCACCGAGGCGAACGCGAACGCCACCGCGATCAGGACCTCCTTCAGCGCCGCCTCGATGGCGAGACCGTTGTCGGTCGTGATCACCAGGGTCGAGCCCTCCGGCAGGGTCGGGCGCAGCCGCTCCACCTCGGCGCGCACGCCGCGCACCACGTCGCGCACGTTGGCCTTGGACTGCGCCTCGATGCCGATGCCGATGCCGACCTCGCCGTCGGTGCGCATCAGGGTGCGGTCGTTCTCGGCGGCGATGCGCACGTCGGCGACCTCGCCGAGGCGTACCAGATGGCCTTCGGCGCCGCGTCCGATCACGAGGTCGCGGAAGTCCTGCTCGGTGTCGAGACCGACGGCGGTCCGCAGCGAGAACTCGCGGGCGCGCGACTCGAGCCTGCCCGCCGGCAGCTCGACGTTCTCGCGGCGCAGCGCGGTCTCGATGTCGCCGACGGTGAGCGAGCGCGCCGCGAGCTGCTGGCGGTCGATCCAGATGCGCATCGCGGCGCGCCGCGCGCCGGACATGCTGGCGCGCGAAACGCCGGGCACGGTGGAGAGCCGGTCGAGCAGGTAGCGCTCGACGTAGTCGGTGACCTCGAGCTGGTCCAGCTTGGCCGAGTTGAAGGTCATGAACATGACCGACTCGCCGGAGCCGTCGGACTTGCTGATCTGCGGCGGGTCGGCCTCGGGGGGCAGCTGCGCGACCACGCGGCCGATGCGGTCGCGGACATCGTTGGCGGCCGCGTCGATGTCGCGGTCGGCGTCGAACTCGATGCGGATGCTGGAGCGCTCGTCCTCGCTGTCGGATTCGATCTTGAGCACGCCTTCGATGCCCGCGATGCGGTCCTCGATGACCTGCGTGATCTTGTTCTCGACCACGTTGGCGGACGCGCCGCGGTAGTTGGTGGTGATCGAGACCACCGGGCGGGTGATGTCCGGGTACTCGCGCACCGCGAGCCGTTCGAGCGAGACGAGGCCGAAGATGATGAGCAGCAGGCTCAGCACCGTGGCGAAGACGGGGCGGCGGATGCAGAACTCGGAGATGTGCATGGCGCTGCCGTCCCGATGTCAGGCGCGGGGCCGGGCGACGACGTCGCCGCCGTCGCGCACCCGCTGCGTGCCCTCGACGATCACCGTGTCCTGCGGCGAGAGGCCGTCGAGCACGGCCACGAAGCCCGGCTCGCGGCCGCCGGTGCGGACCTCCACGCGCTTCGCCTTGCCGTCCTTCACCACGAACACATAGGTGCGGCCCTGCTCCGGCACCAGCGCCTCTTCGGGGAGCATCAGCGTCGGCGTGGTCTTGGCACGCAGCCGGACCGTCATGAAGAGGCCTGGCTTGATGGTGCCGTCGGCGTTCGGCAGCTCCGCGCGCACGGCGATCGAGCGCGTCACCGGATCGATGCGCGAGTCGAGCGTGGTGAGCGTGCCGGTGAACACGCGGTCGCCGAAGCCGTCGGCGCGCGCCTCGATCGGCAGACCCGGTCCGAGGCTGCCGAGGAAGGACTGCGGCACCGTGAACTCGAGCTTGATCACCGAAGAATCGTCGAGCGTGGTCACCACCGTGCCCGGCGCCACGAGGCTCCCGAGGCTGACGCGGCGCAGACCGGTGCGGCCGGCGAACGGCGCGCGGATCACGGTGTCGCCGAGCCGCGAGCGGGCGGCGGTGACGCGCGCCTCGCCGGTCTTGACCGCCGTCTCGAGCTGGTCGAGCTGCGCCCGCGACAGCGCCTGGGTGACCGACAGATCGCTGCCGCGCTTGAACTGGTTGCGCGCTTCGGCGAGGTTCGCCTCGGCTTCTGCGAGCGCCGCGGCCGCCTGGGCGCGGTCGAACTCCACCAGCACCGATCCGGCGGCCACGCGCTGACCTTCCTGGAAGCGGATGGCGGTGACGGTGTTGGCGACCTTGGAGGTGATGTCCACCGACTCGCGCGCGAGGGCGGTGCCGACCGCCTCGAGCGAGGCGCCGAAAGGCCGTAGCTGACCGTTGACCACCAGCACCGAGGCGGGCGGCGGACCGCCGCGGCCCATGCCCGGACCGCCGCCTTCCTGACCGCCCTTGGAGCAGCCGGCGAGCGCGAGCAGCGCGGCGGCCAACAGCGCGATCGCGGCGGGCGGACGCGAGGTCATAACCGGGGTCGAGCCCGAAGGCGGTGCAGGGCGGTGCATGGGTCCGTCGTCCTTGCGGAATAGCCCCTAAACGGGGGGCCGGGATTTTATCCCAGAATCGCCCCTGACGGGCCGGCGATCAGACGACCTTGCCCCGATCGCCGCCGGCCCGCCAATCGGCGATGTTGGCCGCGAGTTCGTCGAGGCAGCGTTGGCGCGATTCGCGCGCCGCCCAAGCCATGTGGGGGGTGACGATCAGGTTCGGGAGCGCCGGGTCGAGCAGCGGGCTGCCGTCCACCGGCGGTTCCTGCGGCAGCACGTCGATGGCGGCGCCGCCGAGCCGTCCTGCGCGCAGCGCGTCGGCGAGCGCCGCCGGGTCGATCAAGGCGCCGCGCGCGGTGTTGATGAGCACCGCGTCGGGCTTCATGAGCGCGAGCCGCCGGGCGTCGATCATGCCTGTGGTGTGCGGCGTGAGCGGGCAGTGCAGCGACACCACATCGGCGCGCGCCAGCAGCTCATCGAGCGGTACGCGGCCGGGCTGCGGCTCACCGCCCGGACGGTCGGCGACGATGACCTGCATGCCGAGCGCCGACTCGCAGGCCCGCGCGACCGCGCTGCCGAGCGCGCCCCAGCCGACGATGCCGAGCACGCGACCGCGCAGCTCGCGGATCGGATGGTGGGTGAGACCGAAGGTCGCGCTGTTCGCCCAGGTGCCGTCCACCGCCTCGCGCGCGTACTGCGGCAGGCGATGCGTGAGGTACAGCAGCACGCCGAGCACATGCTGCACCACCGAAGGCGTGCAGTAGTCGCGGATGTTGCGCACCGCGACGCCGCGTCCGCGCGCCGCCTCGAGGTCGATGTTGTTGGTGCCGGTGGCGGTGAGCCCGATGACCCGCAGCGCCGGCGAGCCCTCGATGAGCGCGCGGGTCATGCGCACTTTGTTGAGCAGCACGACCTCGTGGCCCGCGATGCGCGCGGCCACCTGGTCGGGCGTGGTGTCGTCGTGCAGCACGAGCCCGGGCGCCGCGGCCCGCAGCGCCGTCGCATCGAGCCCGTCGCGGCCGACCGTGGCGAAGTCGAGGAATACAGCCGTCATGCAACGCGCCTGTTCAAAAATAAAGACGGTAGAGGCTGTCGGCGATGCAGGCGGGCTTCTCCCCGCCGTCGATCTCCACCGTGTAGCGTTCCTTGACCTGCAGTACGCCCGGCGCGACCTGCGCCGCCTCGAGCAGCGTGAAACGGCCGCGGATGCGCGCGCCCACCGGGACGGGCGCCGGGAAGCGCAGCCGGTCGAGACCGTAGTTCACGACCTGCCGGACACCGGGGGCGATCGGTCGTGTCGGGTCCGTCATGCCGCGCAGCACGATCTGCAACGAGAGCGTGAGGTAGCCGTGCGCGATCGGGCCGCCGAACGGCGATTCGCGCCGCGCGCGTTCGGCGTCCACGTGGATCCATTGGTGGTCGCCCGTGGCGTCCGCGAAGGCGTGGACACGGTCCTGGGTCACCGTCAGCCAGTCGCTGAGGTGTACATCTTCACCGATGCGGGCCTGCAGCGATGCGAGTGCCTCTACCGAACCCATCACTTCATCCCCATCCGCTTGCGGACGAGCTCACCGGCTTCCTTGTAGGTGGCGGGCAGCGCGCCCGCGAAGGCGTTCGGCTGGAACACCGGCTCGTAGGCCTGCAGGATCGGCAGCAGCAGTGCCTTCGGCAGCTCCTGCACGCGGCGGGTCTTGCGGAAGTCCGCGATCGGGATGCGGGCGGTGATGATGTCCTCGTGGTGGTTGTCGGTCTTGGCGAGCGTCGTGCCGCGCGGATCGACGATCACCGTGCCGCCGTCCTCGGTGCCCGAAGCCTCCGGGAAGCCGATGTTGTCGGGCGACACGGCGTTGCCGACGCCGACCGTATAGAGCCGGTTGGCGCGCGCCGTGGCGATCGCCGACTCGGCGTTGCTGCCGCCGGTGACCGACATGATGAGGATCTCGGCGCCCTTGAGGCCGAGGCAGGTGTAGAGCGTGGGCTCCGCGCCGACCGCCGTCATGGCGATGTTGCCGATGTCGGTGCGCGCCACGGGCATCGTGCGGTCCCAGCCGTACATCTCGACGTAGCGGTCGAGCACGTCGTAGACGGTGGTGCCGATCAGCGCCTGGTCGCCGAAGAGACCCAGGATGTTGCGCGCCTTCCACTGCAGGTCGACGATGCCGCCGTCCGGGCCGACGATGACGGACATGTTGATGATGTGGTCCGGCCAATCTTTGAGCTTGGCGTAGCAGCCGAAGGCGATGTAGCAGCCGTAGCGCTTGGCGCGTTCGCCGATGACCGCGGCCTCGGGCCCCGGCAGCTCGAAGGCGATCTGGTTGAGCTCCTTGCGCGTCCACGGCTGGAAGCCCTGGATCGGGAACTCGTGCATGCAGATGAGGTCGACCTTCGAGCCCCAGCGGCGCTCGCCGCCCCATTCCTCGGGCGAGTTCTGTGCGAGGTCGATGAGCCTGAGCACGCGGTCCATGTTGCGCTTGAGGGTGCGGGCCTTGTCGCGGGTGTCGACCGAGAGCAGCCGCGACTGGATCGCGGCGACGTTGACGAAGTCCTGCTTGAGCGGCACCGACTCGTACTTGCCGCCGCGGGCGGCCTTGATCTCGCCGTCGCGGGGCGCGCGCAGACCGGTGGTGGACGCCGCGGCGGGTGCTGCGGCGGTCTGCGCGTCGGCCTTGCCGGCGAGCGCGGCGACGCCGGCGGCGGCGGCACCGGTGAGGAGTGAACGGCGGTCGAGCTTGGTGTCTTTCTTGGGCATGGCGCGCGGGACCTCAGGGTGGGTGTTCCCCTGAAGGATACGGCCTCGGCGCGCCTCAGGGCACCCCGTGGCGCGACCGTGTCATGGACGGACCTCGGTGCGGTCGCGGCCTTCCGTCACTTTTTGGAGGATGCAAGGCTTTTGGAGGATGCAGGGGGCGCTGGCGGTTCGGTGACGCCGATCCCGGGGCCGAGGTGCGTCCACAGGAAACGGTCGATGCTGTTCAACGCCTGTCGCTCGCTTTCCTTGGACCAGCGCGAGTGGCCCTCATCCGCCAGCGTGATCAATTCGGCGTCGCGACCGGCTTTCGCCAAGGCTTTCCGCATGGCGACCGATTGCGCCAGCGGCACGATCCCATCATCGGCGCCGTGGATCAGCAGCACCGGTATGTCGATGTCGGCGGCCAGACGGGCCGGCGAGGTGGCCGCGAGCTTCGCGGCGTCCCGTTCCGGGTCGCCGATCGAGGTCAGCCAATAGGTGTACCCCTCGGAGTCCGCTCCCCACTCGCGCTTGCGCCAGGAGATGAACTCGGAGAGGTCCGATATGCCCGCGATCGACACGGCGCAGCGGTACAGATCCGGCGTCAGCGCCGCGCCGGCCAACGCGGCATACCCGCCGTAGGACGCTCCGACGATGCAGATGCGTGCCGGGTCGGCGACGCCGGACTGCACGAGATGACGGACCGCATCGGTGATGTCGTCCTGCATCGCGCGTCCCCACTGGCCGTAGCCCAGGGCGGCGAAGGTCCGCCCGTATCCGTCGGAGCCGCGGAAGTTGGGTTGGAAGACCGCGTAGCCGCGGGCTGCGAAGAACTGCACCCAGGTGTCGAAGGTCAGCGAGTCGCGGGACTCCGGGCCCCCGTGGGGATGGACGACGAGGGGTAGCGCTCCGGCACCGGATGTTCCGGGCGGGAGCGTCAGATATCCCGTCAGCGCCAGTCCGTCGCGCGCCGTCCATCCGACGATGCTGGACCGCGGCGACGCCCGGCGCTGCAGCCGGTCGCGCAACGGTCCGATGCTGTCCAGCCGGCGCCGGTCGGTCCGGTAGCGGTGGAACGAGGGCGGATTGTGGGGTCCCTCGACGTGCAGGATCAGCACGGATTCGTCCGTCGAAGCGTCATACACGCTCACGTTGGCCGAGTCGTCGAAGTATCGACGTACGCTCTTCATGTGTTCGTCGATGCGGGGGTCGGCGAATTCGCAGATCCGCACATGGGAGATGTAGCAGAAGCGCTGCACCCGTCTGCCGTCGCGGGAGATGCTCGCCGCCACGAGGTCGTACTTGGGGTGTTCGATGACCGGTTCGCCGAAGGATTCTTTGGTGAGGTCGTAGCGGTACAATCCGGTGCGTTCACGACCGTCCGGTCGCGCGAGCACATAGTATTCCCCGGCGACGTCGGAAGGGCCGACCGCTTCGTACTCGGTCCGTTCGTCGAGTTCGCGCGCGCGGACCTTGTAGAAGACCTTCCATCGGTCCTTCTCGTCCTTGCGCCGCAGCCGGATGGTCCCCGAGGACTCCTCGATGCGGACGATGGGGTTGCCATCCACATCCAGCCACCAGTCGACCACGTTCGGCGCGGGCGGCTCCACCAGGTCGGCGTCGCCCGAGCGCACGTCCACGCGGAACAGGCCGCGGCCGCGGTACCCATCGACCTTCATCATGACGTGCCCGGGGTCGTGCGGCAGGAAGCTCGCGATCGAGCCGAGATCCAAAGCGCCCGCCAGCGAACTGCCGCTCGTGCCGACCAGCAGCGGTTGCAGGTTCGCGCCATCACGGTCGACCGCCAGCAGGCGCCGGCCGACACGCCCGATGCTCTCGGCGTTGAGGACGAACGAGGAGCCCTCGCGCGGATAGACCATCATGCGGAACAGCAATCGGTCGTCGGTCTTCCAGAAGACCTCCGAGATGACGGCTTCGGTCTGCCTCGACATCGCGCCTTTGTCGACACCCACGATGTTGCGTGACGTGCCGCTCTCGAGATCCGTGACGTACAGCGCCGACGATCTTTCGCCCACGACCACGCCGGCCAGATAGCGCCCTGAAGGTGAGATCGCGACATCGGGTTGCTGGACGTCCGAATGGAGGTCGTCCAGCGTGATGCGGGGCGCGGTGGCCGGTGAGGGCTCGGCAGGCGGCGACGCGGTCGCGACGGTGAGGGTCATGGTCGACCACGCGATCAACCCGAGCGATCGAAGCGTCGTTGTGGAAGCCATCACTTCAAAGATACCCCATCGATTCCGTCCCGTCACCCGCCCGTGTCATGGACGGACCTCCGCGACGGCGGACGCGGTCCCGAGCACGCCGCAATACTTGACCTCGCAGGATGCACAGCGGCCCTCGGGCCGGCACCAGCGCAGGCTCTTGCCGTCGATGCGCCCCCAGAAGAGCCCGGCGGGATCGGCGTCGAACTCGCGCAGCAGCTCGATGAAGCTGCGGCTCGAGGGCAGCGGCCGGTAGCGGCGCATCACGCCCGACGGGTCGGCGTGCTCCAGCGTCCATGCGGCGTCGGACGCGCGCCAACGCATGCGCGCGACCGGCACGGCGCGCCGCGTGCCCGCGATGCCGAGGATGCGGCGGTGCTCCTCGAGCACGACCTCATCGTGCGCGAGCCGGTAGCCGATGTGCACCGTGTGGCGCGCGCTCGGCGGGCAGATGCGTGCGCAATACGCATCCAGCAACCGCGTGACGAGCAGGCGGGTATGTTGGGGGATGCCGCTCACGCCGCTAGCCTAGCGCGAGGTGCGCCGCGGCCGCTATTCTGCGGTGATGTCCGCGTCCGATGCCGCTCCGCCCGTCCTGCCTGCCACCCGTCCGGCGCCGCCGGTGCACGAGGATGTCGGCGCGGCGGTGGCGGCGGTCATCCCGCCGCGTCGCGTGCCGTTGCAGAAGCGGCTCTTCTGGTCGACGGTCCTGCTGCTGCTGCGCTTCCCGCGCGGCCGTGCGTGGCTCGCCGCCCGCCAGCGCCGCTGATGCAGCGCCGGACCATCCCTCAGACCGCGGACCACCGCAAAGGAGATCTCCATGCAAGTCGGCACCATGCTGCTCGCGTTCGCCGTCGGTGCGGGGCTCGTCCTGCAGGTCGGGATGAACGTCGCTTTGGGGCGTGCGCTCGGCAGCCCCGTCCTCGGTTCGCTCGCCAACTTCCTGGTCGGGTCGATGGCGATCGCGGCGTTCGTGCTGCTGCGCGTCGATCTGCCGGGCCGCGCGCAGTTCGCGGCCGCGCCGGCCTGGGCCTGGTTCGGCGGGCTGTTCGGCGCGATGTACGTCACGGTGGCGACGCTCGCCGGACCGCGCATCGGCGCGCTGTTGCTGCTCGCGCTGACGGTCGCCGGGCAGATGGTCGCCTCCATCATCGTCGACCACTACGGCCTGCTCGGCTTCGCGCAGCAGCCGGTGACCACGATGCGCCTGATAGGCGTGGCGCTGCTCGTCGCGGGGATCGTGCTGGTCGCGCGGTGAGCGCGCGGGCGTGGGCGTGATCGTCAGGCGGCGGCGCAGTCGCCGCAGAGGCCCTTGATCTCGAGCGAGGTCGGTTCGATGCGGAAGCCCATCGCCAGCGATTTCTCGGCGAGGGCGCGGTTGATGGCCGGATCGTCGATCTCGGCGACGCGGTGGCAGGCGCGGCACACCAGGAACTGCGCCACATGGGCGTGCCCCGGCTCGCCGCAGCCCATGAAAGCGTTCAATGAATCGATGCGGTGCACGAGCCCCGCTTCCATGAGGAACTCGAGCGCGCGGTAGACGGTGGGCGGGGCGGCCTTGGCGCGTTCCTTGGCGAGCTCGGCGAGGATCTGGTAGGCGCCGATGGGCTCGTGCGAGCGCCAGACGAGCTCCAGCACCCGGCGCCGCACCGGGGTGAGGTTGAGGCCGCGGCGGTCGCAGAGCGCGACGGCGGACTCCACCGCACGCTCTACGCAGGCGGTGTGGTCGTGGCCGCCGCCGTGGGCTTCATGCTGATGGGCGGCGTGCCCGTGCGCGCGGTCATGGGCCATGGCCTACGGTATCATGCCGACATGATGCGAACCACGGACCGTATCCCCGTCACCGTCCTCACGGGCTTCCTCGGGTCGGGCAAGACGACCCTGCTCAACCGCATCCTCTCCGAGCAGCACGGCAAGCGCATCGCCGTCATCGAGAACGAGTTCGGCGAGGTCGGGGTCGACCACCAGCTCGTCATCGGCGCCGAGGAGGAGATCTTCGAGACCAACAACGGCTGCATCTGCTGCACGGTGCGCGGCGACCTGCTGCGCATCCTGGGCCAGCTGCTGAAGCGCCGCGACCGCTTCGACCACATCATCGTCGAGACCACGGGCATGGCCGACCCCGGTCCGGTCGCACAGACCTTCTTCCTCGACGACGATTTCAAGCAGCAGTTCGTGCTCGACGCCATCGTGACGCTGGTCGACGCGCGCCACATGGAGCAGCACCTCGACGAGATGAAGGAGCCGGGCGAGCAGGTGGCCTTCGCGGACGTGATCCTGCTCAACAAGACGGACCTCGTCGACGAGGCGACGCTGGAGCGCGTCGAGCGCCGTGTGCGCGCCATCAACGCCACGGCCCGCGTGTTCCGCACGCGCAACGCGGACATCCCCATCGATGCCGTGCTCGGCGTCGGCGCGTTCGACCTGCAGCGCGCGCTGGCGGTCGATGCGGCGTTCCTCGAGCCGCAGTACCCGTTCGAGTGGGCGGGCGTCTACGAGCTGCCCGCCGGCCGTCACGCGCTGCGCACCGGCGGCGACGAGCACCACGCGCACGACCATCATGCGCACGGCCACGACCATGGGCATCAAGACCATGGCCACGCCCACGATCACCACGACCATGACCATCACGCCCACGGCCACGACCACCACGGGCACGACCACGGACCGGGGCTCGGCGTCGCCGTGCTGCCTTGCGGCGGTCGCGACGAGGCCGCGCTCGCCGCCTGTGTCGAGCCGGCGGTGCGCGCGTTCGCCGAGGACCCGATCGTGGTGGCGTGCGGCGGGTCGTTGCAGGCCGGGCAGGCGCTGCACCGCATCGACATCTCGCATGAGGGCGGCGGCGCCGTGCTCGAGATGCCGAGCGCCGGCACGGTCGCGGTTTTCTGCGAGCATGCGCCCGTCGAGTCCGGCCTGCGCATCGCCGGCCACGCGCCGGTGGTGCAGCGCGCGTTCGCCTCGCACCACCACGACGAGAAGATCTCCTCGATCGGCCTCACCGATCCGCGGCCGCTCGACTTCGGGAAGTTCGAAGCGTGGATCTCCTATCTGCTCAAGAGCCGCGGCGAGGACATCTTCCGCATGAAGGGCGTGGTCTCGCTGAAGGACGAGGACCGTCGCTACGTGTTCCACGGCGTGCACATGATGTACGACGGCCAGATCGAGCGTCCCTGGCCGGCGGGCGCCGTGCGCCTCAACACGCTGGTGTTCATCGGTCGCGACCTCGACCGGCAGGAACTGGAAGCGGGCTTCCACTCCTGCTTCGCTTGATCCGGGTGGCGGTGCAGCGATGAAGCGGCCTGCCGCGATCCTCGAGCCGCTCGGCTCGGTGGTGTTGGACGATTTCGTCGCCGACATCGCCTGGTCGCCCGATGGCGTCCGGCTCGCGGTGGCGGGCGGCGAGGGCAAAGTGTTCCTCGTCGAGCGGGTGGCGGGGGCGACTGCGCAGCCTCTCGTCGCGCACGAGGTCGGCGAGCACCTGCTCGGCACGCAATCGGTCGCTTGGCAGCCGCGCGGCGCGGCGTTCGTCTCCTGCGGGCAGGACGGCACGCTCGCACTGCGCGACGGCGCCGACGGCCGCCTGCTCGCCGAGCAGCGCCCGAAGGCCCGCGGCCTGCCTGCGGCGGCATGGTCGCCGGACGGTCGCTGGCTCGCATCGTCGGCGGGCAAGCAGATCTTTCTTTGGACGCCGGCGCTGGAGCCGGCGCACGCGCTGCCGCCGCTCGATGCGGCGGTGGCCGCGCTCGGTTGGGACCGCGCCGGACGCGACCTCGCGGCCGCGGTCAACGGCGGCATGGTCGTGCACCGCATCGAACCGCCGCAGTTCCAGATGCGCCGATACCCGTGGGCGGCGCCCTGCCTCACGGCGTCCTACAGCCCCAACGGCAAGGTGCTCGTCACCGGCACGCAGGACGGCTCGGTGCACTTCTGGTACCTCGCCACCGGCCGCGACTCGCAGATGCGCGGCTATCCGGGAAAGGTCGACGTCACGGTGTGGAGCGCGGATTCACGCTGGCTCGCCACCATCGCGGATTCGCAGGTGGTCCTCTGGGATTTCGGCGGGCGCGGTCCGGAAGGCTCGCGGCCGCAGCAGCTCGCGGGGCATACCGACCGCATCGACTGCCTCGCGTTCCAGCCGAACGGCAACTTCCTCGTCTCGGCGGGCCGTGACTGGCGCCTGTCGCTGTGGCTGCCCGGCAAGACGCCGGGCGCGCTCGACGCCCATCTCGCCGACTCCGAACCTTCCGCGCTGCGCTGGTCGCCGGACGGCCGCTTCGTCGCCCTCGGTGAACGCCGCGGGCGGCTTGCGATCTACGAACTCGTGCGTCTGGGCTGACCGCGCTCGCGGACCGCTCCCGGCGATCGATTGCGGGAGGCCGGCGGTAAGGGCTATCGTGCTGCGGTCGTCGACCCCCTCACGGAGCCATCCCATGCGTCCGTCCCGCCCCATCCCTCGCGCCGCTTCCATCCTTTTCGCCGCCGCAGCCCTGTGCGCTGCGTCGCCCGTCCGGGCCGATGACGCCCTGAACGCCACGGTGGAAGCGCGCCTCGCCGCGCTGCAGCCGCGCATCATCGAGTGGCGCCGCGACTTCCATCAGAACCCGGAGCTCTCGAACCGTGAGTTCCGCACCTCCAAGATCGTCGCCGAGCACCTCAAGCGAATCGGCCTCGAGGTGCAGACCGGCATCGCCAAGACCGGCGTCGTCGGCGTGCTGCGAGGCGGTAAGCCCGGGCCCATCATCGCGCTGCGCGCCGATATGGACGCGCTGCCCGTCACCGAGCAGACCGACGTGCCGTTCCGTTCGCGTGCGACCGCTACCTACCGCGGCGAGACGGTGGGCGTGATGCACGCCTGCGGCCACGACACGCACACCTCCATGCTGATGGGCGTGGCGGAGGCGTTCGCGGCGGTGCGCACCGAACTGCCCGGCACGGTCGTGTTCGTGTTCCAGCCCGCCGAGGAGGGCGCGCCCGCCGGCGAGGAGGGCGGCGCGAGCCTGATGATCAAGGAAGGCCTGCTCGACAAGCACCGCCCGGAGGCGGTGTTCGGTCTGCATGTCTTCTCCGGCATCCCGAGCGGCCGTATCGGCTACCGCGGCGGGCCGCTCATGGCGGCCTCCGATTCCTACCGCATCCTCGTCAAAGGTCGGCAGACCCATGGCGCCCGGCCGTGGGGCGGCATCGACCCCATCGTCATCTCGTCGCAGATCGTGGGTGCGCTGCAGACCGTGGTCAGCCGCCAGGTCGACATCACCGCCAACCCCGCCGTGGTGACGGTGGGTGCGATCAAGGGCGGCATCCGCCACAACATCGTGCCCGACGAGGTCGAGATGATCGGCACCATCCGCACCTTCGATCCGGCGCAGCGCGCGTCGATCGTGAAGAGCATCGAGCGCATGGTGACGAACATCGCCGAGGCCAGCGGCACCACCGCGACCTTCGAGATCGACCCCGGCAGCAACCCCGTGGTGCGCAACGACCCCGAGCTCACCGAGCGTGTGCTGCCGTCGCTGCAGCGCGTCGTCGGCGCGGCCGAGGTGCGCCCCGTGCCGCTCGTCACGGGCGCGGAGGACTTCGCGTTCTTCGCGGAGAAGGTGCCGAGCTTCTTCTTCTTCGTGGGCGTGACGCCGCGCGACCAGAACATGCTCACCGCGCCGTCCAACCACTCGCCGCTCTTCTACGCGGACGAATCCGCGTTGCCGGTGGGCGCGCGGGCGATGGCCGCGGTGGCGCTCGACTACCTCGCGGGCGGAACGGCGGCGGCCGGCGTGGCCGCCAAGCCCTGACGCTTGATCTCCGCGGCGCGCTTCACGGCGGCGCGGATGCGCGGGTAGGTGCCGCAACGGCAGAGATTGCCGTCCATCGCGGCGTCGATGTCGGCGTCGGTCGGTGAGGCGTTGGTCTCGATGAGCGCGGCGGCGCTCATCAGCTGGCCGGATTGGCAATAGCCGCACTGCACCACGTCGAGCTCGATCCAGGCCTGCTGCACCGGATGCAGCGCCGGCGTGCCGAGACCCTCGATGGTGGTGATCCTGGCGCCCTGCGCCGCGGCGACCGGCGTGACGCAGGAGCGGACCGGCTGGCCGTCGAGGTGCACCGTGCAGGCGCCGCATTGCGCGATGCCGCAGCCGTACTTGGTGCCGGTCATGCCGAGCACGTCGCGCAGCGCCCAGAGCAGGGGCATCTCGGGCTCGGCGTCGACCTCGCGGCGCTGGCCGTTCACGTCCAAGGTGGTCAAGGGGCTACTCCTGTCACGGATTGGGAGAGAATATACCCGACCGGGCGGAGGACGGAGACATCGATGGAGCTCGAGTTCTACGGCGCTGCAGGCGAGGTCACCGGCTCCTGCCACCGCTTGCGGGTCGCAGGGCGGCAGGTGCTGCTCGACTGCGGGCTGGTGCAGGGCGGTCGCGATGCGATGCGCCGCAACCGCGACCCGTTCCCTTTCGAGGCCTCGGCCATCGACGCGGTCATCCTCAGCCACACCCATGTCGACCACTGCGGTCGGCTGCCGCTGCTGGTCAAGCGCGGCTACCGCGGCCCGATCTACACCAACCCGGCCTGCCGTGACCTGCTCCCCATCCTGCTGCGCGACACCGCCGGTCTCGCGATGCGCGAGGCCGATCGCATCAACAAGAGCCGGCAGCGCGAAGGGGGCGATGATCGCGATGAGCCCGTCGCGGAGCCGCTCTACGACCTCGACGATGTGGAGCAGACGCTGCGCCTGGTGCGCGCGGTGCGCTACGACGAATGGCATGAGCCGTTCCCGGGCCTTTCGCTGCGCCAGCACGACGCGGGACATATCCTCGGGTCCGCGAGCATCGAGCTGCGGCTGCGCGAGGACGACACCGAGCGCACGCTGGTTTTCAGCGGCGATCTCGGTCAGTACGACTCGCCCATCCTGCTCGACCCGCACCGGTTCGAGGCCGCCGACGCCGTGGTCATGGAGAGCACCTACGGCGGCCGCGAGCACCGCGGCCGCGACGCCACCGTTGCGGAGCTCGGCGGGATCATCGCCGCCGCGGCGCGCGACCAAGGGAACATCGTCGTGCCGGCGTTCGCGGTCGGTCGCAGCCAGGAGATCCTGTACCTGCTCGCCACACACTTCGAGGAGTGGCGTCTGCGGCATTGGCAGGTGTTCCTCGACAGTCCGATGGCGATCAAGGCCAGCGAGGTCTACTGGCGGCACAGCGAGCGTTTCGATGCCGAGGCCTTGCGCCTGCGGCGCAGCTTCCCCGGGATGCCCGCGCTCGACAACCTGCACCTGTGCCGCACGCCGGACGAGTCGCGCGCGATCAACAGCTTCCGCTCACATGCCTTCATCATCGCCGGCAGCGGCATGTGCAACGGCGGACGCGTGCTCCATCACCTGCGGCACAACCTCGGCCGGCCGGAGTGCCATGTGGTCATCACGGGCTTCCAGGCGCCGGGCACGCTCGGCCGCGCGCTGGTGGACCGTGAACCCTTCGTGCGCATCTACGGTCTGCCGGTGCGGGTCGAAGCCCAGGTGCATACGCTCGGCGGTCTCTCGGCGCACGGCGACCGCGAGGACCTGCTGCGGTGGTACGGCAGCTTCGCGCAGCGGCCCCCGGTGTGGTTGGTGCACGGCGAACCGGACGCCGCCGGCGCGTTGCGTGATGCGCTCGGCGCGACGGGTGCAGCGGCTACGGTGGCGACGCCCGGGCTGCGCGTCGATCTTGCGGCGCTGCCGCGTAGAGGGTCTGCACCATGACGGATACCATCAACCCCGACACCTCGCGCAGACCACCGCCGGGTCTGCTCTCGCGCGTGGTGCGCATCGAGCCGGGCGAGGGCGCATCGGTCGCCGCCGGCTTTCTGCTGTTCTTCTTCGTGCTCGGCAGCTACTTCGCCGTGCGTCCGGTGCGCGAGACGGTCGCGACCGTGCTCGGTACGCAGCGCGTCGCCGATCTCTGGCTCTACACCGCCGCGTTCGCCATCCTCATCGTGCCGGCCTATGGCTGGCTGGTGGCGCGCATCCGTCGCAGCGTGCTGCTGCCGTCGATCTACGGCGCGACCGCGCTGACGCTGCTGGTGATCGGTATGCTGCTCGGCGCGGACGAGGAGAACCTGCGCGTCGGCACCTTCTTCTATGTCTGGATCAGCGTGCTGAACCTGATGCTGGTGTCGATCTTCTGGAGCTTCATGCTCGAGATGTTCGACGCCGGTCAGGCGAAGCGCCTGTTCGGTTTCATCGCCGCGGGCGGCACGGCGGGAGCGTTGGTCGGGCCGGCGGTCGCCGGTCTCACGGTCACGACCATCGGCAATGCGGGCGTGCTGTACGTCGCGACCGGCGGCTTCGTCGCCGCCATCCTCTGCCAGCGGTTCCTCGTGCGCGTGTTCGCACGGCGTGGCGGCACGACCGCTGGCCATCGCAGCGATGCGGGCCTCGGCGGCAACCCGTTCGCGGGCATCTTCATCGTCCTGAAGTCGCCGTACCTGATCGGCATCGCGGTGTTCGTGACCCTGCTGTCGCTGGTCAACACCATCCTCTACTTCGAGCAGCTGCGCATCGTCAACGACGCCTTCGCCGACCGCGAGCAGCGCACGCAGGTGTTCGCGACCATCGACGTCGTCGTGCAGTCGCTCACCATCCTGTCGCAGCTCTTCCTCACCGGTCTCATCGCCTCGCGGCTCGGCGTGCGCACGCTGCTCACCGCCGTGCCGGTGATGCTGTCGATCGGGTTCCTCGTGCTGCTGGTGTCCGGCACCTTCGGCTCCATCGCGATGATCGCGCTGATGGTGCTGCGGCGCTGGGGCGAGTACGCCTTCATCCGCCCCGGCCGCGAGATGCTCTGGAGCCGGCTCGACACCGAGTCCAAGTACAAGGCCAAGAGCTTCATCGATGTGCCGGTGTACCGCGCGGCCGATTATGTCGGTGCGCAGGCGAGCACGGCGCTCACCGCGGCCGCGGCGTCGCCCGGACTCGCGGCGGCCATCGGCGCCGTGGTCGCGGCCGTCTGGGCGGGCAACGGCTGGTGGCTCGGCAAGCGCCATGACAAGGAGGGTGCGTCGAAGTGAGGCTCCCGCTGCTGCTCCTGTCGTGCCTCGCGTGGGCGCTGTCACCGATGGTGCGCGCCGACGACCTGTCGGCGGCGCAGCGGCGCGCGGCCGGGGAATATCTCGCCGCTGTAGCGGCGGGGGATGCCCAAGCCGTCGCCTATGCCATCCATCCCGACGAGCTCGACCGGTTGCGCGTCGTGCTGCAGCAGCGGATGCGCGCCGAGGCGGCGACCGGCGGCGACACGCTGCGCGGCCGGCTGTTCGGCGCCGCCATGCCGCTCGCCGACATCGAGCGCCTGACCAGCGTCGACTTCTTCCGCAGGATCGGGTCGCGCCTCGGCTTGCGCGGCCGCCTCTACGAGGATGTGCGCGGCATCGGTGCGCTGCGCGACGGCGAGCGCGTGCTGGCGGTCGTGAAGGGCCGCCCGCCCAAGGACCGCGGCACCGTCGAGGTGGTGGAGGTGGTGCCCTTGCTGCCCTACGGCCGCGAATGGAAAGCGGCGATCCCCTCCGAGATCGAAGCGCGCCTCGAGGACCTCGCGTCCGGGCGGATGCGTCGCGGCGGCCCTGCGGAGTCGGCGGGCGGCACCGTGGCCCCCGGGGCGGCGGCCTCCGGCGGAGCGGCGGCGGGCGCCGGGCCGCCCACCGGGCGGAACACCCCCGGCGTCCTCGCGTTGCTCGACGACGCCGAGCGGGCTCTGGTCGACGGTCGCTGCGACCGCTATTACGGGGAACATCTGAGCCCCGGACTGCGTCAAAGCCTCGGCAAGCGGGCCCTCGACACCCTCGTCACCGCCTGCTCGCGCAGCATCGCCAGCCGGGAGCTGCTGGTCGCGGCGCTGCGGTTGGTGCGGCGTACGCCCCCCGTGTTCGAGAACGGCGGCGACCGTGCGGTGTACGACCTTTCCGGACAGGGGCTGCCGTATGATCGGTACGTCCTCGAGCAGGTGTCGGGACGCTGGTACATCGCGGAGTGACTGCGTATCTTTGACTGCGCGGCCATCCGGCACCGCACATCAGACAAGGAGTCGCACATGTCCATCGGAAGACGTCTCAAAGGGATCCTGGCCTTCGGTCTCGTCCCGCTCGCGCTGGTCGCGCTCGCAGGCTGCGGCGTATCACCGCAGAAGGTCACCGTGCCGGTCGTCGAGAAGGTCGACCTGCCGCGCTTCATGGGACCGTGGTACGTCATCGGCGTCATCCCGACCGCCATCGAGAAGGACATCTACAACGCCATCGAGACCTACGAGCTCGCGCCGGACGGCACCATCAAGACCACCTTCACGCTCAACAAAGGCGGCTTCGACGGTGAGCGCAAGGTGTACACGCCGCGCGGCTTCGTGGTCCCGGGCACCAACAACGCGATCTGGGGCATGCAGTTCATCTGGCCGATCAAGGCCGAGTTCGTGATCTCGCACCTCGACGCCGACTACACCGAGACCATCATCGCGCGCAGCGCGCGCGACTATGTCTGGATCATGGCGCGCACGCCGACCATCGACGATGCGCGCTACGCCGCGCTCGTGAAGCGCGTCGCCGACATGGGCTACGACACCTCCAAGTTGGTCAAGGTGCCGCAG
The DNA here is from genome assembly GCA_040400835.1 of Steroidobacteraceae bacterium. Taxonomy (GTDB): domain Bacteria; phylum Pseudomonadota; class Gammaproteobacteria; order Steroidobacterales; family Steroidobacteraceae; genus UBA964. Next base: position 81,155 of record JBBAPM010000005.1, on the reverse strand, counting down.
ACGCCGAAGCCGGCCGCTGCGCCGGCCGCCGCACCGCCGGTCGGCGCTGCCGTACCTCAGGTGAGCGCGGAGGCGCTGGCGGCGCGTCTCGCACCGGGCGCCGCCGGCGGCGCGCCGATCGTGCTCGATGTACGCCGCGCCGAGGAGTTCGCGGCCGGCCGCGTACCGGGCGCGCGCAACCTGCCGCACGACCGCATCGTCGCGGACCCGGCCGTGCTCGGGGTGCCCAAGGACGCGGAGATCGTCGTCTATTGCCAGAGCGGTCGTCGCGCCAACATGGCGCTCGAGGCGCTGCAGAAGGCGGGCTACACCCGCGTCTCGCATCTCGAGGGCGACTACCCGGGCTGGCAGTCGCAGGGCCGGCCGGTGGAGAAGTCGGGACCGTGACCGCCCGCGTCGGCTCAGACGCTCGTCTCAGCCGCCGGCGTCGATCAGCGCGCGGACCTGCGCGTAGAACGCCTCGCGCGCCGCGCCTTCGGGACCGAGCGAGGCGCGCGTCCAGTTGGAGTTGCTGGCGATGACGAGCCGCCGCTGCGGGTCGATGTAGATGCCCTGACCGAAGATGCCCTGCGCGGCGACCGAACCGTCATCGTAGGTCCACCACTGGAAGCCGTATCCGCGGCCCGGCGCGCCGATGTCCTTCTGTCTGCGGATCGCCTGCGCGAACCAGTCGGGCGGCACGATCTGTTCGCCGCCCGCGGCGCCGTTCGCCAGCACGAAGAGCCCGAAGCGCGCGTAGTCGCGGGTCGCGGCCTGCATGCAGCAGCCGGCGATCTCGTGGCCGGTGCGGCCCTGCAGCCAGGTCGCCGCGGCCTCCATGCCCGCCGGATGCCAGATCTTCTCCTGCAGGTACCCGGCGAGCGGCTTGCCGGTGGCCGATGAGACGAGCACGCCGATGAGGTTGGTCTCGCCGGTGTTGTAGTTCCAGACCTCGCCGGGCGGATGCGCGCGCGGGAGCTTGCGCATGTAGCTCACCGTCGCGTCCATGCCGGGCTCCGGCTCGGCGTTGTTGAAACGCGCGACATCGGCCTGCGGGTCCTCGTAGTCCTCGTTCCACTTCACGCCCGAGCTCATGGTCAACAATTGACGCACGGTCACATCGTCGTAGGCCGAGCCGCGCAGGCCCGGGATGTACCGGCTGACCTTGTCCTCGAGGCTCTTGATGTAGCCGTCCTGGATCGCAGCGCCGACCAGCGTCGAGGTGAATGACTTCGCCACCGAGAAGCTGGTCCAACGCCCGGCGGCGTCGAACCCGAGGCCGTAGCGCTCGAAGCGGACCTTGCCGTCCTGCAGCACCACGAGCCCCGCCGTGTTCTGGGTGTGCATGTAGTCGTCGATGCCGGGGATCTCGAGCGGCTTGCCGGCGGGCAGCGGCAGCGGTGTCGGGGAGGGCGTGACGGTCGAGGCCTTGGCGAGCAGCGGCAGACGGTCCATGGCGCGGAAGGCGGCCTCGCGCTGGCCCTGTCCCCAGCTGAGCACATCGCGGTCGGTGGGCAGCGCTGCCAGCAGTCCGCGCGTCTCCTTGTCGAGACCGGAGTACCAGACGCCGCCGCCGAGCAGCAGGAGGCCGAGGGCGACCAGGGCGATGTTGCGGATACGCATGGGTCGGATGGTACCGCTTCGGACTCCAACCGGCCCCATCCCGGCCACCCCCGCGCCCGGACTCGCCGGGGGGTCCCCCGGTGGGTATAGTCCTAAGGTTGTCCAGGGCCCGCCTGTGGGAGGGGGGTCCGGACGGACTTGGACAAGGACGCCATGGACCGCGACGACATCCTCACTTCCGCGCAGCTCGGGGCCTGGGACAAGGCCGCTGCGAAATCGGCCCCGGGGGGGGACCCGGCGCGGCTGAACTGGACCACCCCCGAGGGGCTGGTGGTCAAACCGCTCTACACGGCGGCGGACCTCGCGGGGCTCCCCCATACCGACACGCTGCCCGGCTTCGCACCCTTCATCCGCGGGCCGCAGGCGACCATGTACGCGGTGCGCCCCTGGACCATCCGGCAGTACGCCGGGTTCTCGACCGCCGAGGCGTCCAACGCCTTCTACCGCCAGTCGCTCGCGGCGGGCGGGCAGGGTGTCTCGGTCGCGTTCGACCTCGCCACCCACCGCGGCTACGACAGCGACCACCCGCGGGTCACGGGCGACGTCGGCAAGGCGGGTGTCGCCATCGATTCGGTCGAGGACATGAAGATCCTGTTCGAGGGCATCCCGCTCGACAAGGTCTCGGTGTCGATGACCATGAACGGCGCGGTGCTGCCGGTGCTCGCGGCCTTCGTGGTGGCGGGCGAGGAGCAGGGGGTGCCGCAGGAGCAGCTCTCCGGCACCATCCAGAACGACATCCTCAAAGAATTCATGGTGCGCAACACCTACATCTACCCGCCGGAGCCGTCGATGCGCATCGTCGGCGACATCATCGAGCACACGGCGCGGAAGATGCCGAAGTTCAACTCGATCTCGATCTCCGGCTACCACATGCAGGAGGCGGGCGCGAACCAGGCGCTCGAGCTCGCGTTCACGCTCGCCGACGGCAAGGAGTACGTGAAGACCGCGCTCGCCAAGGGCCTCGATGTCGACGAGTTCGCGGGCCGCCTGAGCTTCTTCTGGGCGATCGGCATGAACTTCTACCTCGAGATCGCCAAGATGCGCGCCGCGCGGCTGCTGTGGTGGCGGATCATGTCGGGTTTCGGCGCCGAGAACCCGAAGAGCCTGATGCTGCGCACGCACTGCCAGACCTCGGGCTGGAGCCTCACCGAGCAGGACCCGTACAACAACGTCGTGCGCACCACCATCGAGGCGATGGCGGCGGTGTTCGGCGGCACCCAGAGCCTGCACACCAACTCCTTCGACGAAGCGATCGCGCTGCCCACCGAGTTCAGCGCGCGCATCGCCCGCAACACGCAGCTCATCCTGCAGGAGGAGACCCACATCACGAGCGTCGTCGACCCTTGGGCCGGCAGCTACATGATGGAGAAGCTGACGCAGGACATGGCGGACGCGGCCTGGAGGATCATCGAGGAGGTCGATGCGATGGGCGGCATGACCCGCGCCGTCGAGTCGGGCTGGGCGAAGCTGCGCATCGAGGCGAGCGCCGCCGAGAAGCAGGCGCGCATCGATTCGGGCCGCGACGTGATCGTCGGCGTCAACAAGTTCAGGCTCGAGAAGGAGGACCCGGTCGAGTTCCGCGACATCGACAACGTCGCGGTGCGCGACAACCAGATCGCGCGCCTGCAGAGGATCCGCGCCGCGCGCGACGCCGGCGAGGTGCAGGCCTGCCTCGACGCGCTCACGACCGCGGCGCAGTCGGGCGCGGGCAACCTGCTCGCGCTCTCGATCGACGCCATGCGGGCGCGCGCGACGGTGGGCGAGGTGAGCGATGCGCTCGAGAAGGTGTGGGGGCGCCACCGCGCCCGGTCGCAGGAGGTGAGCGGCGTGTACGCAGGAGCTTACGGCGATGCCAACGAGTGGGACCGGCTGAAGGCCGACATCGCGGCCTTCGGCGACGAGCACGGCCGACGGCCGCGCGTCATGATCGCGAAGCTCGGACAGGATGGCCATGACCGCGGCGCCAAGGTGGTCGCGAGCGCCTTCGCGGACCTCGGCTTCGACGTCGACGTCGGCCCGCTGTTCCAGACGCCCGAGGAGTGCGCGCGCCAGGCCATCGAGAACGATGTGCACGCGGTGGGCGTCAGCACGCTCGCCGCCGGCCACAAGACGCTGGTCCCCGCGATCATCCAGGCGCTGCGTGCGCAGGGCGCGGGCGACATCGTGGTGTTCGTGGGCGGCGTGGTGCCGCAGCAGGACTACGACTTCCTGCGGGCCGCCGGTGTGAAGGGCATCTACGGCCCGGGCACGCCGATCCCCGACAGCGCGCGCGATGTGCTGAACCAGATCAAGGCGGCCCGTGCCCCCTGAGCGCGCCGCCGCGGACGCCATGACGGCTGACGCGGGCGCCGCCGACGCCGCGCTTGCGGCGGGCGTGCGCGAGGGCGACCGCCGCGCCATCGCCAAGGCGATCACGCTGCTCGAATCGACCCGTGCCGACCATCGGCGCCGCGCCGATGCGCTGCTCGATTCGTTGTTGCCCGCCACCGGCCGGGCGCTGCGCATCGGCATCTCGGGCGTGCCGGGCGTCGGCAAGTCGACGTTCATCGAGACGCTCGGCATGTCCCTCGTGGAGCGCGGCCACCGCGTGGCGGTGCTCGCGGTGGATCCGTCGTCGGGCGTGTCCGGCGGTTCGATCCTCGGCGACAAGACGCGTATGGAGCGCTTGTCGGCGACCGAGCGCGCCTACATCCGGCCGAGCCCGTCCTCGGGCGCGCTCGGCGGCGTCGCTGAACGCACCCGCGAGGCGATGCTGGTCTGCGAGGCCGCCGGCCACGACGTCGTGATCGTCGAGACGGTCGGCGTCGGCCAGTCCGAGACCGCGGTCGCCGGCATGACCGACATCTTCGTGCTCCTGCAGCTGCCGAACGCGGGCGACGACCTGCAGGCCATGAAGAAAGGCATCATGGAGCTCGCCGACCTCGTGGTCATCAACAAGGCCGACCTCGACGCCGATGCCGCGCTGCGCGCCGAGGCGCAGGTGGCGGGTGCGCTGCGCGTGCTGCGCGCGGGCGGCCCGCCGGAGCACGGCGACGCCGCGCGCTGGCAGGTGCGCGTGCTGCGCACGAGCGCGGCGACCGGCGAGGGCATCGACGCGTTCTGGGACACGGTGGGCGAGTTCCGCCGTCTGCGCGAGGCCTCGGGCGAATTCGCCGAGCGCCGCCGCCGCCAGTCGCTCGCCTGGCTCTGGGACGAGGTGCATGCGCGCCTCGTCGCCGATTTCCGCGCGCACCCGGAGGTGCGCGATGCGCTGCCCGCGACGCTCGCCGAGGTCGCCGCCTCGCGGCTCGCGCCGTCGTCGGGCGCGCGGCGCCTGCTCGACCTCTTCGAACGACCCGCACAGAAGACCTGACACGGACGAAGCGACGACCTGAGGACCAAGCCATGCACGACATCATCCAACAGCTCGAGAAGAAGCGCGCCCAGGCGCGCCAGGGCGGAGGCCCGAAGCGCATCGCCGCGCAGCACGCCAAGGGCAAGCTGACGGCGCGCGAGCGCCTCGAGGTGCTGCTCGACGAGGGGTCCTTCGAGGAATGGGACATGTTCGTCGAGCACCGCTGCAGCGATTTCGGCATGCAGGACCAGAAGATCCCCGGCGACGGCGTGGTGACCGGCTGCGGCTACATCAACGGCCGCCTCGTGTTCGTGTTCAGCCAGGACTTCACGGTGTTCGGCGGCTCGCTCTCCGAGGCGCACGCGCAGAAGATCTGCAAGGTGCTCGACACCGCGATCAAGGTCGGCGCACCGGTGATCGGCATCAACGATTCCGGCGGCGCGCGCATCCAGGAGGGCGTGGCCTCGCTCGGCGGCTACGCCGAGGTGTTCCAACGCAACGTCACGGCCTCGGGCGTCGTGCCGCAGATCAGCCTCATCATGGGCCCGAGCGCGGGCGGCGCGGTGTACAGCCCGGCGCTCACCGACTTCATCTTCATGGTCAAGGACAGCTCCTACATGTTCGTCACCGGCCCCGACGTGGTGAAGACGGTGACGCACGAGGAGGTGACCGCCGAGGACCTGGGCGGTGCGATCACCCACACCACGCGCAGCGGCGTCGCCGACCTCGCCTTCGACAACGACGTCGAGGCGCTGCTCATGCTGCGCCGCTTCTTCAACTACATGCCCACCAACAACCGCGAGAAGCCGCCGATGCGCGAGGCGGGCGACCCGGCCGACCGCGACGACTACTCGCTCGACACGCTGGTACCGGACAACCCGAACAAGCCTTATGACATGAAGGAGCTCCTGTACAAGGTGGTGGACGACGGCGAGTTCTTCGAGCTGCAGCCCGAGTACGCCAAGAACATCATCGTCGGCTTCGGTCGCATGGACGGGCACGTGGTCGGCATCGTCGCCAACCAGCCGCTGGTGCTCGCCGGTTGCCTCGACATCAAGAGCAGCATCAAAGCGGCGCGCTTCGTGCGCTTCTGCGACGCGTTCTCGATCCCGGTGGTGACCTTCGTCGACGTGCCGGGCTTCATGCCGGGCACCGCGCAGGAGTACGGCGGCATCATCAAGCACGGCGCGAAGCTCCTGTACGCCTACGCGGAGTGCACCGTGCCCAAGATCACGGTCATCACCCGCAAGGCCTACGGTGGAGCCTACGACGTCATGGCCTCCAAGCACCTGCGCGGCGACATCAACTACGCCTGGCCCAACGCCGAGATCGCGGTGATGGGCGCGAAGGGCGCGGTCGAGATCATCTTCCGCGAGGAGAAGGGCGACCCCGCGAAGCTCGCGGCGCGCGAGGCCGAGTACAAGGAGAAGTTCGCCAACCCGTTCATCGCCGGCGCGCGCGGCTACATCGACGACGTGATCATGCCGCACGGCACGCGGCGACGGATCTGCCGCGCGCTCACCGTGCTGCGCGACAAGAAGCTCGAGGAGCCGTGGCGCAAGCACGGCAACATCCCGCTGTGACGGCGTCCAGGAGGCCTGCAGGCATGTTCAAGAAGATACTGGTCGCCAACCGCGGGGAGATCGCCTGCCGCGTCATCAAGACGGCGAAGCGCATGGGCATCAAGACCGTCGCGGTGTACTCGGAGGCCGACAAGGACGCGCGCCATGTCGAGCTCGCCGACGAGGCGGTGCACATCGGCCCCGCGCCCTCGCGCGAGTCCTATCTCGTGCAGGACCGCATCATCGAGGCCTGCCGCAGCACCGGCGCCGAAGCGGTGCATCCCGGCTACGGGTTCCTCTCGGAGAACGCCGAGTTCTCGCGGCGCGTCGAGGAGGCGGGCATCGTCTTCATCGGCCCGAAGCACGCGTCGATCGCGGCGATGGGCGACAAGATCGCCTCCAAGGCGCTCGCGGCGAAGGCCGGTGTCAGCACCATCCCGGGCTGGAACGACCCCATCGAGACCCCCGAGCGCGCGGTCGGGATCGCGAAGGACATCGGCTATCCGGTGATGATCAAGGCCAGCGCCGGCGGCGGCGGCAAGGGCCTGCGCGTCGCCTGGAACGACAAGGAGGCCTTCGAGGGCTTCAGCTCCTGCCGCAACGAGGCGCGCAACAGCTTCGGCGACGACCGCGTGTTCATCGAGAAGTTCGTCGAGGAGCCGCGCCATATCGAGATCCAGGTGCTCGGCGACGGGCACGGCAACTGCCTCTACCTCTGGGAGCGCGAGTGCTCCATCCAGCGCCGGCACCAGAAGGTCATCGAGGAAGCGCCGAGCCCCTTCCTCGACGACAAGACCCGCAAGGCGATGGGCGAGCAGGCCGTGGCGCTCGCCAAGGCCGTCGACTACCAGAGCGCGGGCACCGTCGAGTTCGTGGTCGGCAAGGACCGCTCGTTCTACTTCCTCGAGATGAACACCCGTCTGCAGGTGGAGCATCCGGTCACCGAATGCATCACGGGGCTCGACCTCGTCGAGCAGATGATCCGCGTCGCGGCGGGCGAGAAGCTCGCCTTCAAGCAGAAGGACATCAAGCGCGACGGTTGGGCGATGGAGTGCCGCATCAACGCGGAGGACCCGTTCCGCAACTTCCTGCCCTCGACCGGCCGGCTCGTGAAGTACCGGCCGCCGACGCAGAACATGGAGGCCTCGCAGCCGGTGCCCGCAGGCGGCGGTGTGCGCGTCGACACCGGCGTGTACGAGGGCGGCGAGATCCCGATGTTCTACGACTCGATGATCGCCAAGCTGATCGTGCACGGCCGCGACCGCGCCGACGCCATCGCGCGCATGCGCGAGGCGCTCAACGGCTTCGTGATCCGCGGCATCTCGAGCAACATCCCCTTCCAGGCGGCGCTGCTCGCGCACCCGCGCTTCATCGCGGGCGACTTCAACACGGGCTTCATCGCCGAGCAGTACCCGAAGGGCTTCACCAGCGCTTCGGTGGCCCACGACGAACCGGGGTTCCTGCTGTCGCTCGCCGCCGTGTCGCAGCGCCGCGTGCGCGAGCGCGCGGCGACGCTCACCGGCCAGCGCCGACACCGCGAGGTGCGCATCCGCGAGGACTTCGTGGTGGTGCTGTCCGACGAGACCGGCCGGCGCGACCAGATCACGGTGAAGGTGCGTCCGCAGGGGCCGATGTTCCATGTGACCATCGCGGGCAAGACCCACGAGGTCGCCTTCGAGGACAACCTGCGCGACATCGCGGTGCACGGTTCCTTCGACGGCCAGCCGTTCTGCGCGCAGATCGAGCGCATCGGCCTCGGGTTCCGCATCTCGCACAACGGCGCGTCGCTGTTCGCGCGCGTGTTCTCGCCGCGCCACGCCGAGCTCGAGGCGCTCATGCCGTTCAAGGCGCCGCCCGACCTCTCCAAGGTGCTGCTGTCGCCGATGCCGGGGCTGCTGGTGGACGTCGCGGTGCAGCCGGGCCAGACGGTGCGCGCCGGCGAGAAGCTCGCGGCCATCGAGGCGATGAAGATGGAGAACATCCTGTTCGCCGCGCAGGACTGCGTGGTCGCCGAGGTGCTGGCCGGCAAGGGCGACAGCCTCGCGGTCGACCAGGTGATCATGAAGTTCCAGTGAACCGATGGAGCAGTGAACCGATGGAAGTGACGCGATGGAGATGACACAGGACGGACGGCCGTTCCGGGTGCTCGGCATCCAGCAGGTCGCCATCGGCGGCCCCGACAAGGCGCGGCTGCGCCGCCTGTGGGTGGACATGTTGGGGCTCGAGGTCACAGGTCATTTCCGCAGCGAGCGCGAGAACGTCGACGAGGACATCTGCTCGATGGGGCGGGGGCCGTTCCGCGTCGAGGTGGACCTCATGGAGCCCGTGGACCCGCAGGGCAAGCCGGCGGTGCAGACCACGCCGCTCAACCACATCGGGCTCTGGATCGACGACCTGCCGGCGGCGGTCGAGTGGCTCACGGGGCGCGGCGTGCGCTTCGCGCCCGGCGGCATCCGCAAGGGCGCCGCGGGGCATGACATCTGCTTCCTGCACCCGAAGGCGAACGATGAATTCCCGATCGCAGGTGAAGGCGTGCTCGTGGAGCTCGTGCAGGCGCCGCCTGAGGTGATCGCGGCGCTCGGCTAGCGCCGATGGACTAGCGTCGCTGCACCGCGACGATGATCGTGCCCGGGCCGCCGTGCACGCCGATGGCGGCGCCCATGTCCGTGAAGTCGCAGCGTTCGACGATGTCGGGCGGCAGCGCGGCCAACAGCAGTTCCTGGAACTTCCGTCCCGCCTCCGGCCGATTTGCGTGCGCCACCAAGAGCCGCAATCCGGTCTGCGGCGTGCCGGCGGCGCGGCGCGCGACATAGCGCGCGAAACGCTCGATGCGGCGGTGGTTGCCGATGAGGCCGCCGCCCGCCTTGACGCGGCCGTCCGGGAACGTCCGCAGGATCACGTTGAGGCGCAGCCAGCGCGCGATACGGCCGACCACGGCGGGCACGCGTCCGCCGCGCACCGCGAAGTCCACCCGCTCGAGCATCGCGAAGGTGAAGGTGCGGTCACGGGCGGCGGTCGCGACGGCCAACACCTCATCGAAGGACTTGCCCTCCGCGGCGGCTTCGGCGGCGGCGATCGTCACCAAGGCCTCACCCACCGAGGCGTTGAGGCTGTCGACCACGCCCACCTTGCGCCCCTCGGCGCCGACGCGCTGCGCGGCGAGCACGGCGGCGTTGTAGGTCCCGCTGTGCCGGGCCGTGAGGTTCACCGAGACGATGGACTCGAAGTGCGAGGCGAGGAACTCGAAGATGCGGCGGAAATCCCCCGGCGGCGGCTGCGAGGTCTTGGGGTGTTCGGGGTTGCGTGCGAGCTCGTCGTAGAACTCCGCCGAGGTCATGCTGACCTTGTCGAGGTAGGACACGCCGCCGAAGTGCACGCGGGCCGCGACCATGTGGATGCCGAGGCGTTCGGCGGCGTCCTCGGGCAGATCGCTGCCGGAGTCGGTGACCACGACCACGCGCTGCGTGCGACGGTGATGCGCGGCGCCCTGCTGCATGCGCATGTCGTCCGCCTTCTGCCCCTGCACGGTCCCGAAGCCGCCGGCGAGCCGGAACACCGACTCGGGTTCGTCGCAGTGGATGTGCACCTTCGCTTTGCGCGTGCTGCCGCTGACGACGAGGCTCGCGCCCGCCGTGCCCATGGTCTCGCGCAGCGCGCGCAGGTCGATGACCCCGCCCTCGCGGGCCACCACCAGGCACTCGGTGCAGAAGCGGAAATCCTGGTCGGCCGAGACCGGCGCCGTACCGGCCATCGCTTCGTCGCCGATGTGCTCGGCACCGACGTGGACCGGCGCCCGGGCCACCGCCATCTCGCCGGTCTGCAGCCAGCGCAGCATGCCTTCGAGCACCTCGACGAAGCCGAGCGCGCCGGCGTCGACCACGCCCGCGGCGCGCAGCTCCTCGAGCTGACCCCGCGTGCCTTCGAGCGCGGCGCGCACGCGAGACATCGCGCCTGCGAACAACGCCGTGAAATCCGCAGCCGTCGTCTCGGCACGCAGCGCGTCCGCGAAGGCGCGCAGCACGGTGAGGATGGTGCCCTCGCGCGGCTGTTGCAGCGCATCGCGGGCGTAGGTCGCACCCGCGCCCACCGCATCGATGAACTCCTTGAGGCCGAGCTTCGCGCGCTGCGCGGTGCCGTCGCCGAGCCCGAGCAGGAACTGCGCGAGGATCGCTCCGGAGTTGCCGCGCGCGCCGTCGAGCGCCGCGTCGGCGGCGCGGGCGAGCAGCTTGCCGGCGTCGGCCTGCGGTTCGCGGTCCAGGGCGGCCAGCACGGCGGCGAGCGTCATCGACATGTTGGTGCCGGTGTCGCCGTCGGGCACCGGGAACACGTTGATCTTGTTCAGGTGGTCCGTCTGCTCGAACAGCCGGTAGATGCCGGCGCGCAGCAGGTCGGCCAGTTGCAGACCGTCGAGTTCGGCGAGCGGCAGCGGGGCGGCGCGGGTGTCGGTCATGTTCAGGGCTCGAGCGGGACCTTGAAGTCGTTGCCGCGGTGGTCGAGCACCACGCCGTCCGCGTCGATGCGCTCGACCCGCAGGCCGTTGGCGGCGACATCGCCTTCGCGCAGGCGTTGGCCTTCGAGGAACACGAAGCGCTTGGCCGGATCGGCGTCGTAGACATGCAGCGACACCTGGATCTCGGGCACGGCATCGCCGGCGGCGAGCAGGTCGTCCCGTGTGCGCGCGGGTGCTGCGGTGGATGCGGCGGCGGATGCGGCGGTGGATGCGGCGGCGGACGCGGCTGAGGCCGTGCTCGCGGCGGAAATCGGTCCCGCAGCGACCCGCGTTTGCGCCGCGGCGGGGGCGGCATCGTCGCCGCTCCGCGCCGGGCGGGCCTCCGCCGGCGCGACGGGCGGTGCCGGCAACGGGGGCTGCGACGCCGTCGGCACCGTGGCCGCGGGCACGGCGACGACGGGAGCCGTCGTCGCCGCGCTGCGCTCATCGCGCAGCAGGACGTAGAGCAGCGCCAGCAGATTGAGGCCGAGCAGCAGGCCGAGCGCGAGGAACCACGCCGGGAAGCGGCGGCGCGCGGCGACCGGGCGCGCATCGAACATCGCCGGATGTTCCTGGCGCAGGCGCGCGTTCTCGGATTTGCGGAGCGCGTCGAGGATGAATGACATGGCTGCGCACGGCTGCGGTCGCCGGCTACCCCCCTTTGATGGCCGCGGATCAGCGTGGGCGAGTATTGCACGGTCCGGGCGTGCGCGGCATAGTCCCGCGCATCGTGCAGTCCGGTGCCCAAAGTTGGCCGCGGCGGCCGCTGCCGGCGGTCGGGTCGGCGGTCCCGCATGCGCCGCCGCGACCGGACGGCGACGTCGGGCTGTGGCTCGCGCGGATCGACGATTTCGACGCGAACGCCTTCGCTGCCCTGCTCGACGCCGCCGAGGCGACGCGCGCAGCGGCCATCGGCGACGGCGACGCACGCCGCCGGTTCACCGTGTCGCGCGGTCTGCTGCGTCAGGTGTTGGCGGCGCAGTCCGGTGTCGCACCCAATGAATTCGCGCTCGCCGTCGGGGCGCATGGCAAGCCCGTCGTCGCGGACGCCGCCGCGCCGTACCTCCACTTCAACCTCTCGCACGCCGGCGGCTGGTGGCTGCTCGCGACGACCGATGGACCGGTCGGCATCGACCTCGAGATGGCGGACCGCGTCGTGGACGCGGCGCGGCTCGCCGATCGCGTCTTCACGCCGGGCGAGCGGGCGGCGCTGCAGCTCGCGGGCGACGACGCCGCTGCGTCACGTGCGGTGTTCCTCGATTGCTGGACCCGCAAGGAGGCCCTGCTGAAGGCGCTCGGCACGGGCTTCGCCGGGGGTGCGAAATCGTTCCATGTCGGGCCCGGCCCCGACGATGTCATCGTGCCCACGGCCGGCCATGCGCAACCGGCCCTGCGGGTGCGCTCGATCGCACTGCCGTTGGCGGCGCATGCGGCGATCGCGTGCGCGCCCGCGGTCATGCGCTTCGAGCGGGTCTGGCTGCAGGCGGACGGCGCTTGACCACGTCGCAGCCCTCATCCCGTCTCTCACGGCTGCGTGCGGCGACGGGCACCGACGGCGCATGGGGCATCGCGTTGTCCGTGGCCTGTGCGGTGATCCTGTTGCTCGCGCTCGGCGGCGAGACGCTGCAGCAGGCGCTGCGTTGGTCGCGCAGCGGCATCGCGGCGGGCGAGCATTGGCGTTGGGTCACCGGTCACCTCGTGCACCTCGACCTCGCGCATGCCCTGCTCAACGTCGCGGGGCTCGCGCTCGTCTGGGCGCTGTTCGCGCGCGTCCATACGCCGCGCCGCTGGCTGCTGATCGTCGTGCTCGGCATCGCGGGCATCGACCTCGGTCTCTGGTGGCTGTCCGACATCGATTGGTATGTAGGCCTTTCGGGCCTGCTCAACACGCTGGCCGCCGCCGGTATCGTGCGCGAGATCATCGACGGCGACCGGATGGCGTGGGTGGTGGGTCTGCTCGGGCTCGCCAAGCTCGTGTCGGAGAACCTCTCGGGGCCGATGCCCTTCATGCAGCCCGATATCCCGGTCGTCCTCGATGCGCATCTCTACGGGGCGCTGGTCGGGATGGTCTGCGGTCTCCTGTTGCGTCGTTCAGCGCCGATCGCGCCGTAGACCGCTGGCGCGTGACACCGCCGCGCTGCCGTAGCGGCCGCGTATGGCATCGAGTGCGGCATCGAGCCGTCCGTTCTGCGCGCGCGCCGCATCCGCGAAGAGGTCCGGCTGCGACTCGACGGCGAAGCCCGAGGTCGACACCCCGAGCAGGCGGACGCGCGCTCGACGGGCACCGATGAGCCAGGTCTCGAGCAGCGCCAGCGCCTGCTCGGCGATCACGCGGGTTTCGCTGGTCGGCGTCGCGAGCGTCACCTGACGCGAGAAGGTGCGGAAATCATGCCGCCGCACCTTGATGGCGATGCACGACGCCTGCAGGTCCTTGGCGCGCAGGCGCGCGGCGACCTTGTCGGCGAGCGCGCTGAGTTCGGCGCGCATATCCGCCGGATCGGCGAGGTCGGTGTCGAATGTGCGCTCGTTGCCGACCGACTTCTCGTCGTGCTCGGGGATGACCTCGCGGTCGTCGATGCCGGCGGCGCGCTCGCGCCACCCGGCCCAGTGCCCGCCGAACAGCGGCCGCAGCGCGCGTTCGTCGGCGCGCCGCAACGCGCCGAGCGTGGTGATGCCGGCCGCGGCGACCTCTTCGCCCTTCTTGCGGCCGAGGCCGGGCAAGCGGCGCACCGGCAACGGGTCGAGCACGGCGTGGATGCGGTCGGCGGTGACCACCGTGAGTCCGTCCGGCTTCTGCAGGTCGGAGGCGATCTTCGCGACCAGCTTGTTGGGCGCCACGCCCACCGAGGCGGTGAGACCCGTGACCTCGAGGATGCGCCGCTTGATGTCGCGCGCGATCGCGACCGCGTCGCCCTTGAGCAGCCGGCTGCCGGTGACATCGAGATAGGCCTCGTCGAGCGACAGGCCCTGCACCAGCGGCGTGTATCCGTGGAACACCTCGAACACCTGCGCCGACACCTCGGCGTAGCGCGCCATGCGCGGTCGCACGCACACGGCCTGCGGACAGAGCTCGAGCGCGCGGCGGATCGGCATCGCCGAGCGCACGCCGAACCTGCGGACCTCGTAGCTCGCGGCGGCGACGACGCCTCGGCCGCTCGTACCGCCGACGATCAGCGGCAGGCCGCGCAGCTCCGGCCGGTCGTGCTGCTCGACCGACGCGTAGAACGCGTCCATGTCGACGTGCAGGATGGCGCGTTCCCCGATGGACACGCGCGATCAGCCCCCGAGCACCGACGCGAGACCCGTGAACAGCATCAGCATCAAGGCGAGGATCAGGTAGATCGAGGAGATGGCGCCGTATCTGGCGACGGTCCGCAGGCGCGGCTGACCGTAGAACACCCGCATGCTCCGGTAGCAGTACCAGACGAGATAGCCCACGAGCACGATCGTCAGCGGTCCGGCGACGGCGTCAGGCAGCACCAAGGCGAGCGCACCCTCGACGATGAACGCGGTGTAGATGGCGCTCTGGTTGTGCACCAGATGCAGCAGATGTTCCACATAGAGACGCCGCGGTCGCCAGTAGAGCAGCAGCATGAACGCGGCGACCAAGGGCAGCAGCACGAACATCGCCTTCGGCAGGTTGCGGAAGAAGGCGCCCTGGTAGCTCCCGAAGCCTTCGCGCTGGACCTTCTCACAGGCTTCGCGCAATTTTGGTGTCATGGTCGAGGGGAAGGGGCCGTCGTACTGCAGGCGCGTGCAGTCCGCGTCGAGGATCATCCCGTCGCGCGCCTCGGACCGACCCGCGCCGAGCGCGACCATCAAGAAGAACGCGACGCTGAGCACGAGGTAGAGACGGATGGGCGGCAGGTAGCTCGCGCGGTGCCCGGCGAACCACTGCCGCGTCAGCTCGCCCGGGCGCGCGAGCAGCGTACCGAGCGTGCGCCACAGCCGTGAGTCGGCGTGCGTGATGGTCTCGAAGGTCTCGCCGAGCAGGTTCCCCACCGTCGGCGGCTGCGGCTCGTGCTTCTGCCCGCAGAGCGAGCAGTGAGGTCCGAGCAGCCTCGCCCCGCAGTTGAGGCAGACGGCGGACACGTCAGTCGAGCGCCGCCAACGCCTCGGTGGCCGCGAGCTCGACGCGCAGCGTGCCCTGGGAGCCGTTCGTGCCGAGCTCGTGCGGCGCGAAGTCGTCGACGTTGACGATGTCCATCACCTTGCGGTCGTATTCGGCGAGCCAGGCCGCCTCATCGGCGGTCAGGATGCCGAGCGCCTTCGCCTCGGCGATCTGGCCCGGGACATCGAGCGCGTGGATGCGGCCGGTCTTCACGCCGTCGACGCGGATACGCTTGTCGAGCTCCTCGGCGCGGCCTGCCATCTCGAGCACCTCCTGCAGAAGGCCGAGCGCGTTGCCCGGCGCGACTTTGCGGTACACCGGGTAGCAGAGACGGTCGCGCACCTCGCCCGGCTCGAGCACGAGCTCGGCGAGCTTGCGGCCGAGGCGGTCGTCGGGCGCCGAGTACTGCAGCCCGGTCGGGAAGATGAAGAAGCGCATCGCGCCGCCCAGGAAGCGGTTCGGGAAGTTGCGCAGGAAGGCGTGCAGCTGCTCCTGTGCCTTGTAGAGCAGGCTGCGGCAGGCCCACTCGACGATCGGCAGGTCCTCGGGCCGACGGCCCTGGTTGTCGTAGTGCTTGAGCACCATCGAGGCGAGGTACATGCAGGAGAGCACATCGCCGAGCCGCGCCGAGAGGTTCTCCTTCTTCTTGAGATAACCGCCGAGCGACAGCATCGCGACGTCGACCGCGAACGCGAAGCTCGCCGAGAAGCGCACGATGTGCTGGTAATAGCGCGAAGCCTCGCCGCGGTCGGGCGCCGCGGTGAAGCGCGCGTTGGTGAGCGCCATGATGAGCGAGCGGACGGCGTTGCTGATGGTGAAGCCGATGTGGCCGAAGAGGGCGCGGTCGAAGTCGTCGACGCCCTTGACGCGGTCGGGGTTCTTCGCGGCCTCCATCTCGCGCAGCACGAACGGATGGCAGCGGATCGCGCCCTGGCCGAAGATGATCAGGCTGCGGGTGAGGATGTTCGCGCCCTCGACCGTGATGGCGACCGGCACCACCTGATAGCCGCGGCCGAGGTAGTTCTTGGGGCCGAGGCAGATGCCCTTGCCGCCGTGCACATCCATGGCGTCGTTGGCGATCTGCCGCGACATCTCGGTGACGTGATATTTGAGCATCGCGGACGGCACCGAGGGCTTCTCGCCGCCGTCGATCGCGCCGGCGGTGACCGAGCGCGCCGCGTCCATGGTGTAGGTGAGGCCCACCATGCGCGCGATCACGCTCTCGATGCCCTCGAACCGGCCGACAGGCATGTTGAACTGGCGGCGGATGCGCGCGTAGGCGCCGGTGGCGAACACCGCAGCCTTGCCGCCGCCCGTGCCGCTCGAGGGCAGCGAGATGCAGCGGCCGACGGAGAGCTGCTCGACCAGCATGCGCCAGCCCTGGCCCGCCATCTTCGGACCGCCGATGATGAAATCGAGCGGCACGAAGACGTCCTTGCCCGACAGCGGTCCGTTCTGGAACGGCACGTTGAGCGGGAAGTGGCGACGGCCGATGGAGACGCCGGCCGTGCCGCGCGGGATCAGCGCGCAGGTGATGCCGAGGTCGGTTTCGCCGCCGAGCAGGCGGTCCGGGTCGAACATGCGGAACGCGAGACCGATGACCGTCGCCACCGGCGCGAGCGTGATGTAGCGCTTGGAGAAGTTCAGGCGCAGACCGACGATCTCGCGGCCCTGCCACATCCCCTTGCAGACCACGCCGGTGTCCGGGAGCGACGCGGCATCGGAGCCGGCGCGAGGACCGGTGAGCGCGAAGCAGGGGATGTCCTCGCCGCGCGCGAGGCGCGGCAGGTAGTGCGCCTTCTGCTCCTCGGTGCCGTAGTGCTGCAGCAGCTCGCCGGGGCCGAGCGAGTTCGGCACGGCGACCGTGGAGGACACGGTGGCGCTGCGGGTCGAGAGCTTGGCGAGCACGCAGGAGTGCGCGTACGCCGAGAACTCGAGGCCGCCGTACCTCTTCTGGATGATCATCGAGAAGAAGCCTTTGCGCTTCAGGAAGTCCCAGACCTCGGGCGGCATGTCGCCGCGGCGGTGCGTGATGTCGAAGTCGTCGATCATCGCGCAGAGCTCTTCGCAGGGCCCGTCGAGGAAGGCCTGTTCCTCGGCCGTGAGCTGCGGCGCCTTGGCGCCGAGCAGCTTCGACCAGTCGGGCTTGCCGGTGAAGAGCTCCCCGTCCCACCACACGGTGCCGGCCTCGAGCGCCTCGCGCTCGGTGTCGGACATCGAGGGCAGCATCCGGCGGTAGACCTTGAGGAAGGGCCGCGTGACGAGCGCCTTGCGCAGCGGGCGGATGTTGAAGAGCACGAGCAGCGCCGTGCCCGCCCAGAGGATCCCCGCCCACAGCAGCGGCGGCTTGCCGAGCACCGTGTACGCCGTCAGCAGCACGAGGACCGTGGCCGTGAAGGCGGCGAGGCTCAGCCGCTTGTAGGCGAGGTAGAGCACCGCCGCGACGAACACCAGCGCGATCCAGCCTCCGGGCAGCGTGAGCGACCAGGCTGCGAGCCCGAGGAGGGCGAGAGCGACGATGGCGTTGGTCATGGCGGTGGGCCTCTTGTTCTCGTCGTCGTGGTGTATCCCGTCAGCCGAGCAGGTCCTTCACGCCGTCGCGTTCCTCCAGCAGTTCCTTGTGCGTCGCATCCATGCGGGCGCGGCTGAAGGCGTCGATCGACAGGCCCTGCACGATCTCGTAGCGGCCGTCGCGGCAGACCACCGGGTAGGAGTAGATCACACCCTCGGGGATGCCGTAGCTGCCGTCGGACGGGATGCCCATGGACAGCCAGTCGCCCTGCGGCGAGCCGCGGAACCAGTCGCGCACATGGTCGATGGCCGCCGAGGCCGCCGAAGCGGCCGACGACGCGCCGCGCGCCTTGATGATGGCGGCGCCGCGCTGCTGCACGGTCGGGATGAAGTCCTTCTCGACCCAGGCCTGGTCGACGAGCGAGCGCGCGGCCTGGCCCTTCACGAGGCAGTGGCTGATGTCGGGGTACTGGGTCGCCGAGTGGTTGCCCCAGATCACCATCCGCTGGATGTCGTTGACGTGCACGCCGGTCTTCGCGGCGAGCTGCGAGAGCGCGCGGTTGTGGTCGAGGCGCGTCATGGCGGTGAAGCTCTGCGGCTTGAGCGACGGCGCGTTCTTCATCGCGATCAGCGCGTTGGTGTTGGCCGGGTTGCCGACCACCAGCACGCGCACGTCGCGCGAGGCGACGGCGTCGAGCGCCTTGCCCTGCGCGGAGAAGATCTGCGCGTTGGCGAGCAGCAGGTCCTTGCGCTCCATGCCGGGGCCGCGCGGACGGGCGCCGACCAGCAGCGCGGCGTGGCAATCTTTGAACGCGACCCGCGCATCGTCGGTGGCGGTGACCTTGGCGAGCGTCGGGAACGCGCAATCGTCGAGCTCCATCACCACGCCCTGCAGCGTCGGCAGCGCGGGCGTGATCTCGAGCAGGTGCAGGTGGACCGGCTGGTCGGGGCCGAACAGGGCGCCGGAGGCGACGCGGAAGGCGAGGGCATAGCCGATCTGGCCGGCGGCACCGGTGATCGCGACGTTCAAGGGCTGCTTCATCAGGGTCTCCAGGGGGGTGACCCCACAATTTTAGTCCATCGACCCCCTGGCCAACGGGGGGCTTGACTCTGTAATGGTGTTGTAGTTATATATATCACCAATAGATTTTCACGAAGGTTTCCCCCATGATGCACCCCAGAACAGAAGTCCGAACCACGTTCCCCCAATCCGCGGTGGCATCCGTGCTCGCCGGCACGATGACCGCGTTGCTGGTGTGGATGTTCTCGGCGGCCTCGGCCTTCGCCATGGTCGTCGGGTGAGCCACCCGGCGGGACCGTGGCAGGGATCGACTCATATGGCGAAGCGGAGGGCGCGATGGACCAGCCTTGGAGTGAAGGTTCACCGATCTACCGCCAGCTGCGCGAGCGGGTGGTGGCCATGATCCTCGAGGGCGTCCTCAAGGAAGGCGATCCCTTGCCCTCGGTGCGCAACGTCGCCGCCGAGTACCGCATCAACCCGCTCACCGTGCTGAAGGCCTACCAGGGCCTCGCCGACGAGCAGCTGGTCGAGAAACAGCGCGGCCGCGGCATGTTCGTCCGCACCGGCGCGCGCGCCGCGCTGCTCGCCGACGAGCGTCAAAGATTCCTCCGTGACCAGTGGCCCAAGGTGCGCGCCACGATCGAGCGGCTCGGCTTCTCGGCCGAGGAGCTGCTCAAGGAGCCCCGCAGATGAACGCTGAACCGGCGATGACCCCGGCCCCCGCGCCCGCCACCACCCCCGTCATCGAGGCACGCGGGCTGCGCAAGACCTACGGCGGCGTGGTCGCGCTCGACGGCGTCGACTTCACCGTGCGTCCCGGCCGCATCGTCGGCCTGATGGGCCCGAACGGCGCCGGCAAGACCACGGCGCTCAAGGCGATCCTCGGCCTCACCGACTTCGACGGCGAGCTGCGCGTGCTCGGCCGCGACCCGCGCCGCGAGCGCGACCGCATCATGGAGGAGGTCTGCTTCATCGCCGACGTCGCCGTGCTGCCGAAGTGGCTGAAGGTCCGGCAGGCCCTGGACTACGTGCAGGGCGTGCATCCGCGCTTCGACCGTGCGCGCGCGGAGGCCGTGCTCGCCAAGTCCGACGTCCGCATGGGCGCGAAGGTCGGCGAGCTCTCGAAGGGCATGATCACGCAGCTGCACCTCGCGCTGGTGATGGCCATCGACGCGCGTCTCCTCGTGCTCGACGAGCCGACGCTCGGCCTCGACCTGCTCTACCGCCGCTCGTTCTACGAGGCGCTGCTCAACGATTACTTCGACCATGAGCGCACGCTGCTCGTCACCACGCACCAGGTCGAGGAGGTCGAGCACCTGCTCAACGACCTGCTGCTGATCCGCCGCGGTCGCATCGTGCTCGACGCCGCGGTGGACGACCTGCCCGCCCGGTTCGTGCAGCTCATCACCACGCGTGAGCAGGCCGACGCCGCCCGGCGCCTCGGGCCGTTGCACGAGCGCGAGGTGTTCGGCCGCGTCGGCATGGTGTTCGACGGCCGCAACGCCGAGGAGCTCCGCGCCCTCGGCGAGGTGCGCACGCCCTCGATCCCCGACCTCTTCGTCGCCGTGATGCAGGACGGTGTCGCGCCCGCCGCCGCCGCGCCCGCTGCAGGAGCCGCTGCATGAGCCGTTCCCCGACCGACAGTCCGTTCATGGTGCTGGTGCGCCGCGAGCTGTGGGAGCACCGCAGCCTCATCTGGGCACCGCTGGCGATGGCGTCGGCCATCATCGTCCTGAGCTTGCTGAGCGGCATGATGCACGGCGGCATCGACATCGGGATCGGGGAGGATCGCCCGCTGCCCGAGCTCTTCCGCGACGCCGAGCAGCAGCGCGGACTGTTCGGCGTCATGATCGCCGGGCTCGTGCTGCCGCAGCTGCTGGTCGGGTCCGTGGTGGTGTTCTTCTACCTGCTCGATTGCCTGTTCACCGAGCGCCGCGACCGCAGCATCCTCTTCTGGAAGAGCCTGCCCGTGTCGGACGCGAAGACGGTGCTGTCGAAGTTGTTCGTCGGCCTCGTGGCGATGCCGCTCTGGATCTGGGTCTTGTCGCTCGTGGTGGGGCTGGTCGTGTTCGGCGTGCTGGCCGCCGAGGTTTCGGGCACCCCGGCTGCCGGTCTCGGCGCATGGCACGGCGGCACCTGGCTGTCGGTGCAGGCGTCGCTGCTCGGCAAGCTCGCGATCGGCGCCCTGTGGTACCTGCCGGTGGCCGGCTGGCTGCTGCTCGTGTCGGTGCTCGCCAAGCGCGCACCGTTCATCTGGGCGACGCTGCCGTTCCTGGTGCTGTCCATCGCCGAGAAGACCACGCTCGGGACGGGCATGGTGGGTGGGATGGTCGCACGGCGCCTGTCCGGCCTCGACGAGGAGTTCTCGTTCGCCGTGGCACGCAGCACGACCGGCGCGTCGGGGGTCGGCGAGAGCATCACGCGTTCGCAGACCATGATCGGCGAGTTCCCGCTGCTCGGCAGCGCGGAGCTGTGGATCGGCGTGGTGGTGGGCGCGGCGCTGGTCCATGCGGCCATCCGCGTGCGGCGGCGCAGCGACGATTCCTGACGGCGCGCTGCGGAGCACCTTGGCGCGATAGGTGCGGTGCATCACCGTGATGGACACGGGCGATTGGCGTCCACGGCTCTCAGGCGGGAGAATGTGCAGGTCGCCATCGATGCGATGACCCGCCCACCGAGGAACGCACCATGCACAAGACCCGCAACGACATCCCCGCCAAGACCCGCAAGAAGGTCGTCGACCTGCTCAACGCGCGGTTGGTCGACGCCATCGACCTCTCGCTGCAGGCCAAGCAGGCCCACTGGAACGTGAAGGGGCCGAACTTCATCGCGCTGCACGAGCTCTTCGACGAGGTCGCCGAGCACGCCGAGGGACATGTGGACGCGCTCGCCGAGCGCATCACGGCGCTCGGTGGCACGGCCATCGGCACGGTGCGCGCCGTCGCCGCCCGCAGCACGCTCAAGGCCTACCCCGAGAACATCTTCACCGGCCCGCAGCACCTCGAGGCGCTCGCCGCGGCGCTCGCCGCCGCCGCGAAGGCCTCGCGCGAGGCCATCGAGATCGCCGACGACCTCGACGACGAGGTCACCGCCGATCTCTTCAACGAGATCACGGCCGGTCTCGACAAGGACCTGTGGTTCATCGAGGCGCACCTGCAGTGACCCGATGCGGGGGGTCGGTATACTGACGCCGACCCCTTCGCATCGGAGAGTCCCATGGCCGAACCTGTCATCGCGAGCCGTACGCCCATCGCCGTCGAGGTGGAAGAGGGCAAGTCCTATTGGTGGTGCACCTGCGGCAAGTCCGCCAAGCAGCCGTTCTGCGACGGCTCGCACAAAGGCTCCGAGTTCACGCCGATGAAGTACGACGCGACCCGCACGGGCACGGCGTGGTTCTGCGGCTGCAAGCACAGCAAGAACGCACCGCTCTGCGACGGCTCGCACAAGGCGCTGCCCTGACGTGCACCTCGAGGCCGCACGCCGCGGGTCGGCGCTGCGACTGACGCTCGCGGGCGGCTGGAACGCCCGCGAGCTGCCCGCCATCGAACCGCAGCTGGCGGCGCTGGATCTCGCCGGCGCCGGCAGCCTCGACATCGACGCCCGGGGCGTGACCTCGCTCGACCTCTCCGGCGCTTGGCTGCTGCACGACCTCGCGGTGCGCGCCCGCGCCGCCGGCGCCGCCGTGGTCTGGGAGGGCGGCGCCCCGCCGGCGACCGTGGCCCTCGTCGACAAGACGCTCGGCTCCGAGGCGGCGTCACCGCTCGCGCCGCGCTCGCGCCACGAGTTCAGGCCGGTCACCGCGCTCGGGCGCACCGTGGTCACGCGCTGGGAAGCGGTCGAGGCCGGGCTCGCGTTCACCGGTGAGGCGGCGCTGCGGCTGTCCCGCGGCGTGACGAGCACGCGGGCCTGGCGCCTCACCTCCGTGACGCGGCATGTCCACGAGACCGGCATCAAGGCCATCCCCATCGTCGCGCTGATCGCCTTCCTGATCAGCGTGATCATCGCGTACATGAGCGCGCAGCAGCTGCTCAAGTTCGGCGCCGACATCTACGTCGTCGACCTCGTCACGGTCGGCGTGCTGCGCGAGATGGGCGTGCTGCTCACCGCCATCATCGTCGCCGGCCGCTCGGGCAGCGCGTTCGCGGCCGAGATCGGCGCGATGCGCCTCAACGAGGAGGTCGATGCGCTCAAGGCCATCGGCGTCTCCCCCATGGAGGTGCTGGTGCTGCCGCGCGCGCTCGGGCTCGTGATCGCGCTGCCGTTGCTGACGGTCATCGCCGACGCGGTCGGCATCCTCGGCGGTGCGCTGCTCTGCCGCGGCCTGCTCGACATGCCGTTCGTGCAGTACTTCCAGCGCGTCGACGAATCGATCGGCGAGTGGACCTTCTGGGTCGGCATCATCAAGGCGCCGGTGTTCGCGCTGCTGATCGCGGCGGCGGGCTGCTACCGCGGCATGCAGGTGCGCGGGTCGTCGCGCGAGCTCGGCCGGCTGACCACGGTCGCGGTGGTGCAGGCCATCTTCCTCGTGATCCTTGCCGACGCCATCTTCGCGGTGCTCTTCATGGAGATGGGCATATGAGCGCGCCGGTGGCCGCCGGGCCCGCCATCGAGGCGCGCGGCGTGGTCAACCGCTTCGGTGCGCAGGTGGTGCACGACGGCCTCGACATGACCGTGCGGCAGGGCGAGGTGTACGGCATCGTCGGCGGCTCGGGCACCGGCAAGAGCGTGCTGCTGCGGACCATCCTCGGTCTGCACCGGCCGCAGGCCGGCGAGGTGCGCATCTTCGGCACCGACCTGACGCAGCTGTCGGACGCGGAGCTGCGCGCCGTGAAGGCGTCGTACGGCGTCACCTTCCAGGCCGGCGCGCTCTTCAGTTCGCTCACGGTGCTGCAGAACGTGCAGCTGCCCATGCTCGAGCATCTGTCCCTGCCGCAGCGGGCGCTCGACGAGCTCGCGATGCTGAAGGTGCGGCTGGTCGGCCTCTCGCCCGAGGCGGCGGCCAAGTATCCGGCGCAGCTCTCGGGCGGCATGGTCAAGCGCGCCGCGCTCGCCCGCGCGTTGGCGCTCGACCCGCGGCTGTTGTTCCTCGACGAGCCGACCTCGGGCCTCGACCCCATCGCCGCGGCCGCCTTCGACGACCTGGTCATGGGTCTGCAGCGCGAGCTGGCGCTGACCATCGTGATGATCACCCATGACCTCGACAGCATCTTCCGGACCTGCAATCGTGTGGGGGTGATCGTGGACAAGAAGATGGTGGCCGGGACGCTGCAGGAGATCGTGCAGCACCCGCACCCGTGGATCCAATCGTATTTCCATGGCGACCGTGCGCGTCGCTTCGGGGTGGCGGATGGAGCGTGAGGCGAACTACACGGTGGTCGGCGCGTTCGTGCTGCTGGTGCTCGGCATGGCGGCGGCCTTCGTCTATTGGTACTCGGACGCGCGCAACACCAAGTCCTACGTGCGCCACGAGATCTACTTCGAGGGGTCGGTGAGCGGCCTCACGGTCGGCAGCACGGTGCGCTATCTGGGCGTCGACATCGGCCGCGTGGTCGACATCCGCCTCGACCGGCGTGCCGCGACGCGCGTGCAGGTGATCGCCGACATCGACCAGCGCGCCCCCATCTCGGATAAGACCGTCGCCGAGCTGTCGCTGCTCGGCGTCACGGGTCTGCTCTACATCGACCTGCTCGGTGACGTCGGCAAGAAGCGCCTCGCCGACCCGGTCGCGAGCGAGCAGTACCCGGTCATCCGCTCCGTGCGCTCCAACTTCGACGTGCTGCTGAGCGGCGTCCCCGAGGTGATGGGCCGCGCCTCCGAGGTCGCGCAGCGCGCCAACCAGCTGCTGTCGGACGAGAACCTGCAGGCGATGTCGGGTCTCGTGACCAACCTCGACCGCGCGAGCCGTTCGCTGCCCGACACCATGCGCGAGGTCGATACGCTGGTGCGCGACCTGCGCAGCACGGTGGCGGACCTCGGCGCCGCCGCGCAGTCGCTGCGCAGCACCACGGACGCGACGGCGCCCGCGGTGAAGGAGGCGGTGCAGCGGCTCGGCACGGTGGCCGACAACCTCGCCGCCACCAGCACGCGCCTCGACCGGTTCGTCGCCGACAACGCCGACAACGTCACCGAGTTCACGCGTACCGGGCTGCCCGAGATCGAGCGCCTGGTGGTCGAGAGCCGTACCGCCGCCGATGAGCTCCGCGCGCTCAGCCGGTCGCTGCGCGAGGAACCGTCCCGCCTGATCTATCCGCCCGCACCGCGCGGCGTGGAGGTGCCCCGATGATCCGTCCCGCTCCCCGTCGCGCATCGCCCGCAGCGCGTGCGGTCCTGCCCGTGCTGGCGATGCTGGCGCTCGGCGGCTGCAGCGGGTTGTTGACGGGCCGCAGCCCGACGCCGGTCACCTATGTGCTGCGTCCGGCGATGGCGGCCGACGCCGCATCGGCCCTTCCGTCGTCGACCGCGTCCGCGCGCCCGCCGGCGCCCTCGCTGCAGGTGCAGCGTGTCGCGGTGGCGCCGGGCTACGCGCGCGACGAGATCCTCCTCACGCAGCCCGATCGGCGGCTCGATGTCTATGCAGCGAGCCGCTGGCCCGATGCGCTGCCGGTCGTCGTCGAGCGTCTGGTGGTCGATGCGCTGCGCCAGCATGGCGCGTGGTCGGTGGTGCATGACGCCGCTGCGCCGTTCGCCGCCGACCAGTTGCTGCGCGTGACGGTGCGGCGGTTCGATGCGGAGTACGCGGCCGCCGGGGGTCCGCCGACGGTGCGCGTGGTGTTGGACGCCACGGTCGCGCGGCGCGGCGATCGGGCGGTGCTCGCGGCGTTCACGGCCGAGGCCTCGTCGGCCGCATCGGAGGACCGGATGTCGGCCATCATCGCCGCCTTCGAGCGTGCGACGGGGTCGGCGCTGTCGCAGGTGGCCGGAACCGCAGCGGCGGAGAGCATAAAATTTTAAGTAATTGAAATGATTAGATTTATGGCGGCGCCTGACAGGTCGCCTATCAGGCTGTACATGGTCTGTACGGACTTTCGCTATACAAGGCCTTGACAAGAAAACGGGGCTCGGTAACATCTACATCGTCAACCGTCCCTTCTGACGAGTGACCCCCGTTCGGGCGGATCGAAAGATCCGCCCTTTTTCTTTTCCGGGGTCCGTTCTGTCAGGGTCCGCGTTCTGCGGCCTCGAGCGTCTCGCCCAACTCCAACCAGCGCTCTTCGAGCGATGCGATCCGTGCCAGCAGTTCGCCGTGGCGCCGCGGCAGACCGCGCGCCTCGTCGTCGCTGCGCGCATAGAACGCGGGGTCGGCGAGTTGCGTCTCCATCGTTGCACGCTCGGCGCCGCAGCGCGCGAGCTCGGCCTCGATGTCGCGCAACCCGGCGCGCAGCGGGGCGAGCTTGTTGCGGCGCTCGGCTTCGATACGGCGACGCTCCCGGCGGTCACCGCCGCCGAGGCCGGCGGCAGCAGCGTCCGCGGCATCGACGGCTGCGCCGCGCCCTGCCGCCGCCGCGTCACCCGCGCCCTGCGCGAGCCAGCGGGCGTAATCGGCGAGGTCGCCGTCGAACGCCTCGACACGCCCGTCGCGCACGCGCAGGAACTCGTCGCAGACGCTGCCGAGGAGGCCGCGGTCATGCGACACCAGCACGACGGCGCCGGTGAACTCCTGCAGCGCGAGAAGCAGCGAGTCGCGCATCTCGTGGTCGAGATGGTTGGTCGGCTCGTCGAGCAGCAGCAGGTTCGGGCGCCGCGCGACGAGGATCGCCAGCGAGAGGCGCGCGCGCTCGCCGCCCGAGAAGTTCCGCACCGTGTCGAACACGCGCTCGCCGCGGAAACCGAAGGACCCGAGATGGTCGCGCTTTCGCTGCTCGGGCCAGGCGGCGATGTCCGCGCCGGCGCGTCGCGAGAGCTGACCGATGGCGGTGTCGTCGACCTCGAGCTGGTCCACCTCGAGCTGCGCGAAGAAACCGACCTCGAGGTCGGGCGCCGCGGTGCGCGTGCCCGCGAGCGGCGCGAGATCGCCGGCCAAGCTGCGCACCAGCGTGGACTTGCCGGCGCCGTTGCGGCCCAGGATGCCGAGACGCGCACCGGGGCGGATCGACAGCGACACGTCGGTGAGCACGCGTCGTAAGCCCGGCGCTGCCGCCTCCGATGTGCGATGCCCCGCATCGACGCCGTCCAGGACCACGAGCGGCGAGGGCAGCTTCGCCGGCTCCGCGAACGACCAGTCGTAGACGGTCTCGGCGCGCTGTTCGACGATCGCGGGCAGGCGCTCGAGCCACTTGATGCGGCTCTGCGCCTGCCTCGCCTTGCTGGCCTTGGCGCGGAAGCGTTCGATGAAGCCCTGCACATGCGCGGCCTCCCGCCGCAGCTTTTCGTTCGCGGCCTGCTGCTGCGCGAGCCGCGCCACGCGCTGCGACTCGAAGCGGCTGAAGTCGCCCGCATAGGAATCGATGCGGCGGTCGTGGACATGCAGCACGCGCCCGACCACCGCGTCGAGGAAATCACGGTCGTGCGAGACCACGAGCAGCGTGCCGGGGTAGGCCTGCAGCCAGCCCTCGAGCCACAGCACGGCGTCGAGGTCGAGGTGGTTGGTCGGTTCGTCGAGCAGCAGCAGGTCCGACGGGCACATCAGCGCGCGGGCGAGGTTGGCGCGCATGCGCAGGCCGCCCGAGAACTCCGCGATCGGCCGGTCGATGTCGGTCGGAGCGAAGCCGAGTCCGTCGAGCAGCCCCGCTGCACGGCTGCGCGCGGTGTACGCGCCGCGGTGCTCGAGCTCTGCGTGCAGGCGGGCCTGTGCGATGCCGTCGCCCGCCGCCTCAGCCGCCGCGAGCGCGCGCTCCGTCGCCCGCAACGCGGCGTCGCCGTCGATCACATGCTCCACCACCGGCTGCTGCGAATGCGGCAGTTCCTGCGCCACGGCGGCGATGGCGAGACCGGGCGGGCGCTCGAATTCGCCGCGATCGGGCGCGAGCTCGCCCTGCAGCAGGGCGAGCAGCGTCGACTTGCCGCAGCCGTTGCGGCCGACCACGCCGATCTTCTCGCCGCGCAGCAGGCTGAGCGTCGCGCTTTCGATCAGGGGGTCCGGTCCGCGCCGCAGGCGGACATCGCGCAGGTGGATCACGGGCGCGATTCTACGCGCCGCGCTCGCCCCTGCGCCGGTCGGGTATGCTGCGCGGCATGTCTTCGGGCATGCACACCCCGCTCGATGCGCTGCAGCTGACCGGTCGCGCCCGGACCCATCTGGTCGAGCTCGACGAGCCGCGTTGCACGCTCCATGTCTCGGTGGTCGCGCCGTTCCTCGCGATGCGCGCCGCGGCGTCGCTCGAAGGGCTGCAGCTCGAGCCCGCGTCGTCGTTCCGTGATTTCGAGCGGCAACGCCTCATCTGGAACGCCAAGTACCGCGGCGAGCGGCCGCTGCTCGACCGCATGGGCCGCGCGCTCGACGCCGCGGCGTTGACGCCGGCGGAGCGCGTGGACGCGATCCTCGCCTGGTCGGCGTTGCCGGGGGCGAGCCGGCACCATTGGGGCACCGACCTCGACGTCTACGACCGTGCTGCGCTGCCCGAGGGCGCGCGTCCGGAACTCGTCCCCGCGGAGTTCGCGCCGGGCGGGCCGTCGGCGCGGCTGGATGCGTGGCTCGCCGCGCACGCGCACGAATACGGTTTCTACCGGCCCTACATGTCGGACCGCGGCGGTGTCGGCTTCGAGCCCTGGCACATCAGCTATGCACCGGTGGCGCAGCGCTGCGCCGCGCGGCTCGATGCCGACGTGCTGCGCGAGGCGCTCGGATCGGCCGGGATCGACGGTGCGGCCGAGGTGCACGGCCGGCTGGACGAGTTGCTGCTGCGCTATGTGGCGGCCGTGGACGCGCCGCCGCAGGCCGCGCTCCAGGCGTGAGCCGCCGCGCCCGGTGCCAGGCGCCGGTCACGGGCACCGGTCGTCAGCGCGTGAACTCGGCGATCACCGGTGTGTGGTCCGAGGGCCGTTCGGCACGGCGCGGTTCGCGGTCGATGCGGCAGGCGCCGCAGCGTGCGGCGAGCGCAGCGCGCGCGAAGATGAGGTCGATGCGCAGGCCGTGGTTGCGGCGGAACGCGCCGGCCCGGTAATCCCACCAGCTGTAGGCCGCTTCGGGCTGCTCGAAGCGCCGGAAGAGGTCGATGAGCCCGCCCTCGGTGAGCCGTCGCAGCGCGGCGCGCTCTTCGGGGCTGACATGCACGCCGCCGGCCCAGGCCGCCGGGTCGTGCACATCGCGGTCTTCCGGTGCGATGTTGAAGTCGCCGAGCACCACGAGGTCCTCGCGGCCGGCGAGGTCCCCCTCGATCCACGCCGTCAGCGCCTCCAGCCAACGCAGCTTGTACGCGAACTTGTCGCTGCCCGGTGCCTGTCCGTTCGGCACGTACAGGTCGAGCACCGTGAGCCCGGCGGTCTCGACCGCCAGCACGCGCCGCTGCTCGTCGGGGAAGCCGGGGATGTCGGTCGCGAGCACGCGCAGCGGCTCGCGGGACAGCACCGCCACGCCGTTGTAGGTGCGCTGGCCCGTGAAGGCGACCTGATAGCCGAGCGCCGCGATCTCGGCGGCCGGGAAGTCGGCGTCGGTGGTCTTCGTCTCCTGCAGCGCGACCACATCGGGCTTCGCCGTCGCCAACCACTCGGCGAGCTGCGGCAGCCGTACCCGCAGGGAGTTCACGTTCCAGGTGGCGATGCTCAGCGTACCCATGCCTCTAGGGTAAACGACCGCGCGTCGGTGCGGGGGCCCGAGGCGGTAAGATGGCGTCATGACAGCCTCGACATACGATCTGGTGGTGATCGGCGGCGGCAGCGGCGGGCTCGCCTGCGCCCAGCGCGCCGTGGAGTACGGCGCGAAGGTGGCGCTGGTGGAGTCGGCGCGGCTCGGCGGCACCTGCGTCAACGTCGGTTGCGTGCCCAAGAAGGTCATGTGGAACGCCGCGCAGATCGCGCATGCGGCCCACGACGCGACGCACTACGGCTTCGACCTCACGCTCGGCGGGCACGACTGGGCGGCGCTGCGCGCCGCGCGCGACGCCTACGTGCTGCGTCTCAACGGCATCTACGAGCGCAACCTCGCCAACAAGAAGGTCGAGCTGCTGCGCGGCCATGCGGCGTTCGCCGGGCCGAACGAGGTGCGGGTGGGCGACCGGCTGCTCGAGGCGCCGCAGGTGGTCATCGCCACCGGCGGGCGGCCGTCGCGGCCGCCGATCCCGGGCGCGGAGTTCGGCCTCACCTCTGACGGTTTCTTCGAGCTCGGCGTGCGCCCGCGGCGCATCGCCATCGTCGGCAGCGGCTACATCGCGGTGGAGATCGCCGGGGTCTTCGCCGCGCTCGGCAGCGAGGTCACGATGGTGCTGCGCCGCGACCGGCTGCTGCGCCACTTCGAGGCGATGCTGGGCGAGGGCCTGCGGCAGATCATGCAGGACGACGGCGTGCGCTTCCTCGACCACGCCGCGCCCGCGGCGCTCGAGCGCGACGCCGACGCCACGCTGCGCCTGCTGCTGCAGGACGGTCGCATCGCCGGGCCCTTCGACGCCGTGCTGTGGGCCATCGGCCGCGAGCCCGTCGTCGAGGGCATCGGTCTCGACCGCGCCGGCGTGCAGCTCGATGCGTCGGGCTTCATCGCGGTCGACCGCTTCCAGCAGACCAACATCGGCGGCATCCATGCCATCGGCGACGTCACCGGGCAGGCGCAGCTCACGCCGGTCGCGATCGCCGCCGGTCGTCGGCTCGCCGACCGCGTGTTCGGCGGCATGGAAGGCCGTCACCTCGACTACTCGGACATCCCGACGGTGGTGTTCAGCCACCCGCCGATCGGCACGGTCGGCCTCTCGGAGGAGGCGGCCATCGAACGCTACGGCGCGGCGCAGGTGAAGGTCTACAACTCGGGCTTCGTGCCGATGTACCACGCGCTGACGCCGCGCAAGCCGCGCGCCGCGATGAAGCTCGTCACGGTCGGCCCCGAGCAGCGCATCGTCGGCTGCCATGTCATCGGCGCGGGCGCCGACGAGATGCTGCAGGGCTTCGCGGTGGCGGTGAAGATGGGCGCGACCAAGCGCGACTTCGACGACACCGTCGCCATCCACCCGACCAGCGCCGAAGAGTTCGTGACGATGCGCTGAGCGCGCTGCGGCGCGTCAGCGGTCCGGCGCGACCTCGCCGCGCAGCAGCCGGCCGAGATGCTCCGGCGCGATGAGATGGCAGTAGCGGGTGCCCTTGAACTGCGGCGGCGCCGACGCGTAGCGCGGGTCCAGCCAGTCGTTGCGCATCGTGAGCGAACGGATGTGCAGCGTGCCGTCGTCGGCGAGGCGGGCCATCGGGAACGGCGCGACCCAGACCTGTCCTTGCGTGGTCACGATGTCCTCGTCGAACACCACCTGCTGCGGCGCGTAGCGCAGCCGCCGGCGCTCGGCAGGCCTCATCGCCGCCAGCACGCGCTCCAGGGTCAGGCGGTTGACGCCGGAGCAGCCGATGTCCGCCCCGGCGGACGCGGCGCCGTGTTCGGTCACCAGATGATCGGCGGTCTTCATCTTGCAGGAGATCATCCGCGGTCGGCCGGGCACGCCGTCCTCGGTGTGCACGAACTGGCGCGTCTGCAGCGGTCGCGCCACGGGCTTCGACTTCACGAACGCCTCGAAGTCCGTGATCACTTCGTTGTCGGCCGCGAGCGCGGTGCCGACGATGGCGCGCTGCGCCTCGCGGCAGAACGCGGCATCCGTGACGGGCGGCGATGGCAGGACGGCGCCTGCGGTACCGCCCGTCCCCGGTGCGGCACAGCCGACGAGCAGCGCTGCCGCCACGATGGCGACGATGCGGGCGATGGGGGCAGGGCGGTGCGCAGCGGTCGGGGTGGGCATGACCCGACTCTCCGCCAGCGCCCGTCTGTCCGCAAGGTACACGCGCTGCCGTCGCAGCGTTGACTTCACCCTGCGGTCGCCGCCGAATCGCGGTATGAGGGGACGAGGCGTGCATCGGGCGAGGACGGCGGCCACGGCCTGTGCGGCGGCGCTGGCGCTCGTCGCCTGCAGCCGCGGCCCGCAGCCCTTGCCGCCCGAGGCGCTGCGCATCCGCATCAACATCCTCTGTTCGACCTGCGACGACTTCATCGCCTGCCGGATGCCGGCCACCGCATCGCCGACCGTCATCTACCGGCTGCGGGAGAAGACCTTCTGGGCCCAGATCGCGACCATCGGGGACTATCTGCTGCAGCTCTTCCGGCGCAAGGTGCGCGATGGACGGCCGCTCACCGTCTATGTAGAGGACCGCGGACAGCGGCGCGTGACGGGCGACGGGCTGCGCGCCACGGTCGATGTGTCGACCGGGCTGCTGGCGGTGCCGGACGGCAGCATCGACCTGCGCGACGGGGTCTGGCGGACCCCGATGGGTACGCCGCGCGGCGAGTGCCGCACGCTGCCGCGGCGCGAGGGCTACGCATTCGTGCGCGCCATGCTCGGTCGGCCCCTGCCGAAGGCGACGCCGTGAGCGGCGGCGTCGTGGGCGGACACGCTGCCGTGGGCCGGCTCGGCAAGGGCCGCGTCGCGCTGCTGGTCCTGCGCTACCTGCTCGCGCTCTTCTTCATCGGCGCCGCGGTCAACAAATGGCGGCAGGACTACCTCTTCTCGGACCGGCTGAAGCGCATCTTCCTCGAGCGGCTGGAAGAGATCGATCCGCAGTCGGCGGGCGCGTGGTCCATCGAGCACATCGGGCTGCCGTTCTGGCAGCCGCTCGCCTGGATGGTCTGCTGGGGCGAGACCTTCGTGGCCCTGGGGCTGCTGTTCGGCTGCGTCACCCGCGGCGCCGCCGCGGGTGCGATGCTGATGATGGGCGCATTCGCCGTGGGCGGTTACTATGACGCGTCGCTGATCGTGCTGGCGCTGATGTTCCTGCCGTTCGTCCTGCTGCCCACCGGGCATTGGCATGGGCTCGACCGGCGGCTGCACGCGCGGTATCCGGCATCGCCGCTGTTCCGTTGATCCGATGCCGCAAGGGGGTTTGCAGATGTCCGAAGCGCATGAGGGCGTGAAGTTCGGCCCGGTCCGCCTGATGCCCGGCGTCAAGCGCTCGCACGTCGCCGCCTATCTTTGGGCGGCGTTCGTCAGCATCGGCATCTTCACCTACGCGACGGCGCTCCAGCCATACCTGCTCAACGTCAACATCGGCGTGCCGAAGGACGTGCAGGGCAAGATCAGCGGCGACCTGCAGTTCTGGCAGGAGATCGTGACGCTGGTGTTGGTCGGCGTGTTCGGCGCCCTCTCCGACCGCCTCGGGCGGCGGGTGGTCTACATCGTCGGCTTCCTGGTCGCGGCCCTCGCGTACGCCGCGTTCCCCTTCGCCGACGACACCGGCCAGCTGCTCATCTACCGCGTCGTGTTCGCGGTCAGCCTCGCGGCGCTCACCGGCATGCTCGCCACCGTGCTCGCCGACTACCCGGTCGATGCCGACCGCGGCAAGCTCACCGGCATCTCGTTCACGCTCAACGCGCTGGGCGCGGTCCTGTTCCTCGTGCTGCTGGTGAACATGCCGCAGTGGTACCGGGACTCCGGCCTCAGCGAGATCGACGCCGGCCGCGCCGCCTATCTCACGGTCGCCGCCGTCTGCCTGGTGAGCGCGGTGGTGATGTGGGGCCTCAAGCCCGGTCGTCCTGAGCAGGTCACCGAGCGCCTGCCGCTGATGACGCTGCTGCGGCAGGGGCTCGCCGCCGGGCGTGAGCCGCGCATCTCGCTCGCCTATGCGGCCTCGTTCGCGGCGCGCGCTGATCTCGTGATCGTCGCGCTGTTCCTCGCGCTGTGGGTGCAGAGTGCCGCCATCACGGAAGGCGCGACGCCGGCGCAGGCCGCCAAGATGCAGGGCGCGCTGTTCGGCATCGTGCAGGGCAGCGCGTTGCTCTGGGCGCCGTTCTTCGGCTGGCTCGCCGACAAGATCGACCGCGTCACGCTCGTGATCATCGCGGTGATGCTGTCGGTCATCGGTTACGGTTGGATGGGCTTCATCCCCGACCCGGCGGCGAGCGGTGCGGTCTACGGCGCGGCGGCGATGCTGGGGGTCGGTCAGGCGAGCGGCATCCTCGCCTCGCAGGTGCTGGTGGCGCAGGAGGCGCCGGGCGCGATCCGCGGCGCCGTGATCGGCATGGTGGGTTTCTT
This sequence comes from Steroidobacteraceae bacterium, assembly GCA_040400835.1. Lineage (GTDB taxonomy): Bacteria > Pseudomonadota > Gammaproteobacteria > Steroidobacterales > Steroidobacteraceae > UBA964. The sequence goes on along the minus strand of JBBAPM010000005.1, from coordinate 47,382 downwards.
CGGTGCGCTCGGCATCCTCGCGATCTCGAAGATCGGCGGCATCGCCTACGACGATTGGCGTCCCGGTGCGCCGTTCATCATCATGGCGGGCGCGAACCTCGTGCTGCTGGTGTACGCGGTGTGGGTGCGGCGACAGCCGCGGCGCGCGCCGTCAGCCGTCGCGGCCGCGATGCCCCGCGAATGACATCCGGTCGAGCACGCCGAGCAGCAGCGCCGACACAACGAAGGTGAGGTGCACGACGACGTACCAGAAGATCTTGTCGTTCGGCATGGTCTTCGCGTCCATGAACACCTTGAGCAGGTGGATGGACGAGATGGCGACGATGGACGCGGCCACCTTGAGCTTGAGCGTGCCGGCGTCGAGCTTGCCGAGCCAGCCGAGCTTCTCGCCCTGATCGGCGACATCGATGCGCGACACGAAGTTCTCGTAGCCCGAGAACATCACCATCACGATGAGGCTGCCGACCAGCACGAGGTCGATGAGCGTGAGCGTCACGAGGACCAGCTTGTCCTCGGGCAGCGAGGCGACCGCGAACAGCAGATGGATCGCCTCCTGGAAGAACTTCACGCCGAGCGCGAGTAGGGCGAGCGCGAGCCCGAGGTACATCGGCGCCAGCAGCCAGCGGCAGGCGAACAGCAGGCGTTCGATCGAGCGTTCGAGCATGGGGTTGTCCTCGGGCGACGGTCGGCGGGAGGACGAGGAGTTTAACCCATCGACAGGCCCGTCGCCGGCGCGGTTGCCGAGGGCGCGTCGGCCGGTGACAGCCGCAGCCGGAATACATTGACCGGGGATGCGCCCGTCGCGAGCGCCCGTGTGTCCTCGAGCACCATGCCGAGCGTGCGCAGCGTGGCCATCGAGCGCTGGTTGTGGGTCGAGGTGATGGCGAACACCTCGGTGAGCCCGAGGGCGGACCGGCCGTGCTCGAGCACCGCCCGCGACGCCTCCTGGACATACCCCTTGCCCCAGTGCTCCGGCAGCAGCGCGAAGCCGAGGTCCGGCGTCGGCAAGGTGTCGCGCCTCACCAGGCCGCACATGCCGATCACCGTCCCGCATCCGCGCAGCGCGAGGCGCAACAGTCCGTGTCCGTGGGTGCGGCAGCTCGCGATGGGGCCCTCGCGCAGATAGCGGCGCGCGTCATCGGGGGTGCGCACGCCGCGGTCACCGATGAACTCGATGAACGACGGTTCGTTGAGCAGGCGCAGCACGACGGGTGCATCGGCCTGCTCGTCGAACTCGCGCAGCTCGAGGCGCGGGGTGGCGAGGGCGATCGGGTCGTCGGACGGGTCGGACAAAGCAGGTCTCTGCTGGGGGCATGGGGACGGACGCCCTGACCGTGCCACGCGCCGTGCGCGACGTAAAGCCCCGGCGCCGCGCCCCGCTACGGCCGATAATGCGCCATGCGCAACCTCGTCCTCGTGCTCGGCGACCAGCTCGACCGCCGCTCCGTCGCCTTCGACGGCTTCGACCCCGCGGTCGACCGGGTGTGGATGGCGGAGGCGCGCCACGAGTCGACACCGCTCGACTCGAGCAAGGCCCGCATCGCGATGTTCCTCGCCTGCATGCGGCACTTCCGCGACGCGCTCCGCGCCGAGGGCATCACGGTCGAGTATCACGCGCTGGATGCCGTGCCGCGCGCGGCGCCGGGCGTCGCAGGCGCGCTGGTCGCGCTGCTGCTGCGGGACCTCGAGCGTCTGAAGCCCGCTGCGGTGGTGCTGCTCGAGCCCGGCGACCACGGACTCGGCGAGGCGCTGCGCGCAGCGCTGCGCACGGCGGGGGCGACGGTGGACGAGCGCGAGGACCGACACTTCCTGTGCAGCCGCGCCGAGTTCGCGGCGCATGCGCGCGGCCGCAAGCAGCTGCGCATGGAGTTCTTCTACCGCGAGATGCGCCGCCGGCACCGCGTGCTGCTCGATGCCGAGGGCGGCCCCGAGGGCGGCGAGTGGAACTTCGACGCCGAGAACCGCAAAGCCTTCGGCCGCGAGGGACCGGGCGCGCTCGGTCTGCAGGCGCCGCGCGCCTTCCCGGCGGACGCCGTCACGCTCGGCGTGCTGCAGGAAGTGTCGTCCGTCTTCGCGCACCACCCGGGGACGCTCGAGGCCTTCGACTGGCCGGTGACCCGTGCCGATGCGCTGCTCGCGCTCGAGGATTTCATAGACCATCGGCTCGCGGCGTTCGGTGATTTCCAGGACGCGATGTGGGAGGGTGAGCCCTGGCTCTTCCATTCACGCATCTCGGCCGCGCTCAACCTCAAGCTCCTCGACCCGCGCGAGGTGATCGCCGCGGTCGAGGCCGCGTACCGCGCAGGGCGCGCGCCGCTCGCGGCCGCCGAGGGCTTCATCCGCCAGATCCTCGGATGGCGCGAGTATGTGCGCGGCGTCTACTGGCTGCACATGCCCGGTTATCTCGGGCGCAACGCGCTCGATGCGCACGAGCCGCTGCCCGCGCTCTACTGGACGGGCGACACCGACATGGCCTGCCTGCGCGATGCGGTGGGCCAGACGCTGCGGCTCGGCTATGCGCACCACATCCAGCGCTTGATGGTCACAGGCCTGTTCGCGCTGTTGGTGGGCGTCGATCCGCGCGAGGTGCACCGCTGGTATCTCGCGGTCTATGTCGACGCGCACGAGTGGGTCGAACTGCCGAACACGCTCGGCATGTCGCAGTACGCGGACGGCGGCGTCATGGCCTCCAAGCCTTATATCGCGTCCGGCCGCTACATCTCGCGCATGAGCGACCACTGCGCCGGCTGTCGTTACGATCCGGGCGCATCGACCGGCGCGAAGGCCTGTCCGTTCACCACGCTATACTGGGACTTCCTGCTGCGGCACGAGACGGCGCTCGCCGCCAATCCACGGATGGTCATGCAGGTGCGGAACCTGCGCCGGCTCGACGGCGAGGCGCAGGCCGCGGTCCGGCGTCAGGCTGTCGCGCTGCGTGCCGCCTTGAAGGGCGCGTAGCGCCCCGGGCGTAGTACCCTAGCGTCCATGACATCCGCCGCCCACAACCTCGCCCAGCGCTTCCCGAAGCGCCGTGCCTTCATCACCGGTGCCGCGAGCGGCCTGGGACTCGCCTGTGCCGAGACCCTCGCGCGCGAGGGCTGGCAGCTGTTCCTCACCGACGCCGATGCGGCGCGGCTCGACCTCGTCACGCAGAGCTTCCGGCGCGACGGCGCACAGGTGATGTCCTCGCCCTGCGATGTGCGCGATGCCGCGGCCGTACAGGCGGTGGTCGATGCGGCGGTCGAGGTCGCCGGCGGTATCGACGTCGCGATCCACTGCGCCGGCGTCTCGGTGGCCGGCCGCTTCCACGAGACCCCGCCCGAGGACTGGGAGTGGTGCTTCGACATCAATGTCCTCGGTGTCGCCCACTCTTGCCGGGCCGTGATCCGTCACATGGCGCGCGGGCAGGGCGGGACGATCATCAACATCGCGAGCGTGGCCGGATTCTGTGCCGGTCCGCAGATGGCGGCCTACAACGCCTCCAAAGCCGCCGTGATCTCGCTCAGCGAGACCTTGATGCAGGAGTACGGCGCGTACGGCGTGCACACGATGGCGGTCATGCCGGCCTTCTTCCGCACCAACATCGTCACCAACGGCCGCGGACCGGCCCGCGTCCTCGAGGCCGCGGGCAAGCTGGTGCAGGGTTCCGGCATCGAGGCCTCGGAGGTCGCCGAGGCGATGCTGGTGGCGGCCTCGCGCGGCCGTACCCATTTCGTCTACCCGCCGAAGTACCGCGGGCTGTGGTGGCTCAAGCGCTTCACGCCGGAGCGTTGGCACCGCATCTTCCCGCGGCTCTTCAAGCGCTGATCGCGGCGGCGGCCGCATCCCCGAGGTCTCCATGCTCTCGCCGTTCCATCTCGCCATCCCGGTCCACGACCTCACCGCCGCGCGCGCGTTCTACGGTGCGCGTTTCGGCTGCCCGGAGGGGCGCTCGTCGGTCGAGTGGGTGGACTTCGATTTCTTCGGACACCAGCTCGTCGCGCACCTCGACCCCTCGCGGAAGGCGTTCACGCCCGCCGCGCACGCCAACCGGGTCGACGGCCACGATGTGCCGGTGCCGCATTTCGGCGTGGTCCTCGGCTGGGACGCGTGGCAGGCGCTCGCGGCACGGCTGACCGCCGAGGGCACCGACTTCATCATCGCGCCCGGCATCCGCTTCGCGGGCGAGGTCGGTGAGCAGGCGACGTTCTTCCTCTACGACCCTTCCGGCAACGCGCTCGAGTTCAAGGCGTTCCGCGACCCATCGCGGCTGTTCGCCCGATGACCGCGGACGGGGCCGGCGCGAAGCCCTGGACGGAGCATCGCGTCGCGCTCGCCGACGGCATCGGCCTGCATTGCCGGGACTATCCCGGACCGGCGATGGCCGACGCCCGGCCGCCGGTGCTGTGCCTACCCGGTCTGACGCGCAACTGCCGTGATTTCGAGCCGTTGGCGCTGCACCTCGCCGCGCGCCATCGCGTGCTCACGCCCGACCTGCGCGGCCGCGGCGGCTCGGACCGCGATCCGGATTGGCGCCGTTACCGCCTCGATGTCTATGTCGCCGACATGCTGGCGCTGCTCGATGCGCTGGGCGTGGCGCAGGTGGTGGTGGTCGGGACATCGCTGGGCGGGCTCATCGGCATGTTCCTCGCCGCCCTGCACCGTGCGCGCGTCGCCGGGCTCGTCCTCAACGACATCGGACCGGAGCTCGATCCGCGGGGCATGCTGCGCATCGCCACCGGCGTCGGCACGGCGCGTGCCGTCGCGACCTGGACGGAGGCCGCGGCCGATGCGCGCGCGGCCAACGGGATGGCGCTGCCCGACCTCGACGAGGCGGCGTGGCTGCGGTTCGCACGGGCCGTCTACCGCGAGGAGTCGCCGGGACGCATCGTGCGCGACATGGACCCGATGATCGGACGCGCGCTGCGCGAGCCTTCGGTGGCGACGCCGGATTTCTGGGCGGCTTTCACGTCGCTGGACGGCCTGCCCCTGCTCTCGGTCCGCGGCGAGCTCACCGACCTGCTGTCGGAGGAGACCTTCGCGCGGATGCTGGCCCGGCACCCGGACATGCAGGCCTGCCGCGTGCCGCGACGCGGCCATGCGCCGACCCTGGACGAGCCGGAGAGCCGCGCCGCGCTCGACCGCTTCCTCGCGCCTTGGGCGACGGGCGCCTGAGGGCGCCCGCGTCCTGCACACCGCCCCGCGTCAGGCGCGCGGCGGCTCGCCGTCCGTCGGCTCCTCCACCTTCAGGCGGTTGTAGGCGATCGACACCAGGATCGAGACGCCGAGGATGGCGCCGATGATGCTGAGCGACATGCTGATCGGGAACTTGCCGCCGAAGGCCTCGTTGAGCCACACCATCTTGAGGCCGACGAACACCAGGATCACGCCGAGGCCGTACTTCAGGAAGATGAAGGCCTTGACCATGCTCTGCAGCACGAAGAACAACGAGCGCAGGCCGATGATGGCGAAGATGTTCGAGGTGAAGACGATGAAGGGCTCGTTGGTGAGCGCGAAGATCGCCGGCACCGAGTCGATGGCGAAGATGATATCGCTGAACTCGATGAAGGCGAGGGCGACGAACAGCGGCGTCACCCAGGTCTTGCCGTCGATCTCGACCCAGAACCTGTCGCCGTGGAACTGCGGCGTGACCGGGAACAGCTTCTTGACGCCGAGGATGATCGGGTTGCGCGAGGGGTCGATCGGCTTCTCGGGCAGGAACAGGATCTTGAGGCCGGTGAGGATCAGGAACACGCCGAAGATCATCACGATCCACTCGTATTGCATCAGCACCGAACCGAGCGAGATGAAGAGGGCGCGGAAGATGATCGCGCCCAGGATGCCGTAGAACAGCACCTTCTGCTGGTGCTGCACCGGCACCGCGAAGTACGCGAACACCGCCACGAACACGAACACGTTGTCGATGGCGAGCGCGTACTCGACGACGTAGCCGGCGAGGAACTCGAGCGCCGTGTCGCGCGCCATCTGGGCGTGCGGCATGCCGGCGAGTTCCGGGCGCGTCGGCAGCTCCTGCAGCAGGTATTGGTAGAGCCCCCAGTTGAAGGCGAGCGCGAGGCCGATGAAGACGATGCTGCGGACGATCGCCGAACGGAGCGAAGGCACCGTCCCAGGCTTGCTGAACACGCCGAGGTCGAAGGCGAGCACGACGAACAGGGCGGCGATGAAGCCGATATAGGCCCACCAATAGTCGGCGAAGGGGATCAGCAGAAGGTCTTGCATGGGGTGCGCATCCTAGGCGAGTGGTGACCGTCCGATGGTCGGAAAAACCGCAGGGTCCCTTCGGTTACACTGAAGCTCGGGGAGGACCGGGATGCAACATTCTACCGTCACCATCGTCACGATGGCGCTCTACATGGGGATCTGCCTCGGGCTCGGGGTGCTGGCCTGGCGCCGCACGCGGACTTTGGGGGACTTCATCCTCGGCGGTCGCAGCCTCGGCAGCTGGGTGACGGCGCTCAGCGCCCAGGCCACCGATATGAGCGGTTGGCTGTTGATGGGCCTGCCGGGCCTCGCCTACGCGTCCGGGTTCGACTCGGTCTGGTTGCTGCTCGGCCTCGCGGTCGGCACCTGGCTCAACTGGCGCTGGGTGGCGGCGCCCCTGCGTGAGGCGACCCAAAGGCTGGGCGACGCGTTGACCTTGCCCGACTATCTCGAGCGGCGGTTCGAGGACCCGAGCCGGCTGCTGCGCAGCCTGTCGGCCACCTTCATCCTGGTCTTCTTCGTGTTCTACACGAGCTCCGGTTTCGTCGCGGCGGGCCGGCTGTTCGAGGCGCTGTTCGGCCTGCCCTACGTCGAGGCGATGTTCTGGGGCACGGCGGTGATGCTCGCCTACACCTTCCTCGGCGGCTTCCTCGCGGTGTCGTGGTCGGACGTGTTGCAGGGTTCGCTGATGTTCGTGGCGCTGGTGATGGTGGCGGTGCTGGGGCTCGCGCTCGCCGGCGGCCCGGGCGAGACGCTGTCGCGGCTCGAGGCGTTGGACGCCTCGCTGCTCGACCCGTTCGCCGCCGACGGCGGGCAGACGCTGGGCCTCGTCGGCATCCTTTCTTTGCTCGCGTGGGGTCTCGGTTACGCCGGACAGCCGCACATCCTCGCGCGGTTCATGGCGGCGAAGTCGGTGGCCCACATCGCCGTGGCGCGTCGGGTCGCCATGGGCTGGGTGATCGTGGTGCTGCTGGCGGCGGTGGTGGTCGGTCTGACGGGCCGGCTGGTGCTGCCGCAGCCGCTCACCGGTACCGACACCGAGAAGGTGTTCATCGTGATGTCCACCACCTTCCTGCATCCGGCCCTGGCCGGGCTCTGCCTCGCGGGCGTCATGGCGGCGATCATGAGCACCGCGTCGGCGCAGCTGCTGGTGGCGTCGTCGGCGTTCGCGCAGGACTTCTACGGCAGCCTGTTCCGGCGCGACGCGGGCCCGGCGGAGCTGTTGTGGGCGGGCCGGCTCGCGGTGCTCGGCATCGCGCTGCTCGCGTTCGTGCTGGCGCTCGACCCCGACAGCACGGTGCTCGGCCTCGTCGCCTGGGCCTGGGCCGGTTTCGGGGCGGCGTTCGGTCCGGCGATCGTGTTGTCGCTCTACTGGCCGCGGATGACCCGCGCCGGCGCGCTCGCCGGCATCGTGGTCGGCGGCCTCACGGTGATCGTATGGAAGCAGTTCGCGGGGCTCGGCGGCGTGTTCGCGCTGTATGAACTGCTGCCCGGCTTCCTGCTGTCGACGCTCGCCATCGTGCTGGTGAGCCGTCACGGAGCCCCTGCGGATGGGGGTTGAGCCGTCCGGCGCCGCGCTGTCCGCCGCCGGCGGCGCGCGCCTGTTCGGCGTCTCGCTCGCGCCCGGCTACGGGGTCGGCAACGCGCTGACCTACCTCTTCGCCGCCTTCGTCACCATCGGCATGCTGGCCTTCGTCAGCTTCATCCAGCCGTTCCTGCTCAACGCCAACCTCGAGATACCCGAGGGTGAGCAGGGACGCGCGCTCGCGGTCCTCAACACCGCCAACGAGATCGTCGCGCTGCTGCTGGTCGCGCCGATCGGCGCGTTGTCCGACCGGATCGGCCGGCGCCCGGTCTACGCGCTCGGGTTCCTCTGGTTGGCGGCCGGTTTCTTCCTCTATCCGCTCGCGCGCACCTTCCCGCAGCTGCTGGCCTGCGCGCTGTTCTTCTCGGTCGGCGTGGCGGCGGTCGGCTGCATGCTCGCGGCCGTGCTCGCGGACACGCCGCGCGAGCCGTCGCGCGGGCTGTTCACCGGCATCACCGGTTTCTGCCAAGGGCTCGGTGCGATGCTCGCGGTGCTGCTGCTCGGGCGCCTGCCGCAGCGGCTCACCGAGAGCGGTTGGGATTCCGTCATGGCGGGCCGGCTGACGCTCGGCATCGCGGCGGGGCTCTGCGTGCTGACGGCGGTCGTCTGCCGCATCGGGCTGCGCGCCGGCGTGCCGGCCGAGCGCGGAGAGCGGCGGCCGCTCGCGGAGCTGCTGCGCGAGGGCGTCGCCGCGGCGCGCCGCAATCCGCGCATCTGGTTCGCGTTCATGCTTCAGTTCGTGTCCTTCGCCGACCGCATCGTCATCGGCACCTTCTTCACGCTGCGCCTGCAGCAATCGGCCATCGAGCGCGGGCTGTCGGTCACCGAGGCGGCCTCGGCCGCGCGCATCCCCTACGTGACGGCGCAGGCGGCGGCGCTGCTGGTGGCCATCGCCTTCGGTCTGCTGCTCGACCGCCTCGACCGCATCACCGTCGGCGTGATCGCGATGGCGATCGCGGGCGTCGGCTACTTCGCGGGCGGCTTCGTCGGCGATCCGCAGAGCGCCTGGATCCTGCCGGTCGCCGCGCTGCTCGGCGCGGGACAGGTCTGCGCCATCCTCGCCAGCCAGACCGTGCTCGGGCAGGAGGCGCCGTCCGCGGTGCGCGGCGCCGTGTTCGGCCTCGCCGGGATCTGCGCGTCGGCGGGCATCCTGTTCACCAACATATTCGGCGGTACGCTTTTCGACCTCGTGGGCAAGGGCGCGCCGTTCTTCCTCATCGGCGCGGTGAACGCCGGCATCATGCTGTTCGGTCTGCTGTTGCTGCGGCGCGGAAGCGCCGCCCGGAGCGCGGCATGAACGCGGCGCGTCGGCTGCGCATCGCGACCTGCCGTCCGCTGCCGGAGATCGACCCGGACGAGGACCTGCTGCTCGATGCGCTCCGCGGCGCAGGCATCGCAGCCGAGATGGTCGCATGGCAGCACCCCGACGCGTGGCGGGCGCCGATCCCCACGCTCGTGCGCTCGACCTGGGACTACATCCACGCGCTCGAAGATTTCGACGCCTGGATCGACCGCGCCGCCGCCGCGGCCCCGCTCTGGAACCCGCCCGCGGTGCTGCGCTGGAGCCTGCGCAAGCGGTATCTCCTCGAGCTCGAGGCGCGCGGCGTGCCGGTGACGCCGACGGTGCTGCTGCCGCGCGGCGACGCGCGCACGCTGTCGGCGGTGGCGGCGGAGCGCGGCTGGCGCGATGTGGTGGTGAAGCCCGAGGTCGGCGCGGCCTCGTTCGAGACCCATCGCGTGGAGGCCGGGACGCGCGAGGCGGATGTCCTGTGCGCCCGTCTGGTCGCAGGACGGGATGTTCTCGTGCAGCCCTATCTGCCGTCGGTCGAGGGCCACGGCGAGCGCGCGTTGGTGTGGATCGACGGCATGTTCACGCACGCCGTGCGCAAGACGCCGCGGTTCGCGGGCGGTGTCGAGCAGGTGTCGGATGCGCTGCCCATCTCGGCCGCGGAGCTCGCTACAGGCACGGCGGCGCTCGCCGGTTTCGGCGACGAGCTGTTCTATGCGCGGGTCGATGTCGCGCCCGGCACGGACGGCGTGCCGGTGGTGATGGAGCTCGAGCTGGTCGAGCCGTCGTTGTTCCTGCTGCAGTCGCCGCAGGCGCTCGCGCGCTTGGTCGCGGCGGTGGCGCGCCGCTGCTGAGCCCCCGCGGCGGGCGACATGCGACCGCTGCCGGTCAGCGCCGGCTTGCGAGCACCTTGTCGATCGCGTTGCCGTCCATGTCCATCACCTCGAACTTCCAGCCGGCCCACTCCACGCTGTCGCCCTCGCGCGGCACCGAGCCGCGCAGCAGCAGGAACATGCCGCTGAGCGTGGCGTAACGGCCGCGCTCCTCCTCGGGCAGGATGCGGATGTCGAGCAGGTCCTTCAGCTCCGGGACCGGCGTCGAGCCCTCGATCAGCCAGCTGCCGTCCTCGCGGCGCACCGCCCATTCCTTCTTCTGGCCGCCCGTCGTGAAGCCGCCCGTGATCGCCTCGAGCAGGTCCTGCATGGTCACCATGCCGAGCACCGCGCCGTACTCGTCCACCACCAGCGCCATCTTCGACGCCGACCTCTGCAGCTGCAGCAGCAGGTCCAGCGCGGAGCTCGACTCCGGGACGAACAGCGCTTCCTCGAGCAGGTCCTCGAGCGCGCCCTCGCTGCCCTCCGCGAGATGGTGGACGAGCGTCTTGGTGCGCAGCACGCCCGCGACGTGGTTCCAATCGCCCTTGATCACCGGGTAGCGCGAGTGGCCGGCGTCGCGCACCGTCTTCAGGTTCGCCGCGATCGGCTCGGCGAGGTCGAGGTGCACGACATCCGGCAGGGGCACCATCAACGACACCAGCTCGCGCTCGTCGAGCCGGAACAGGTTCTGCATCATCGTGCGCTCTTCGGTCTCGAGCACGCCGGACTCCGCGCCCTCCTTGAGCACGGCGTAGATCTCCTCCTCGGTGACCTCGGATGCGCGCTTCTGCGGGATCGACAGCGCGCGCAACAGCAGGTCCGTCGACCGCGACAGCAGATGCACGAAGGGGCGGGTCGCGACCGAGAGCCAGGAGATGGGCCGCGAGATGAGGCGCGCCATCAGCTCCGGATGCGTCTGCGCGATGCGCTTCGGGATGAGTTCGCCCACCACGATCGCGAAGTAGGTGATGGTCACGACGACGAGACCGGTGGAGACGTAATCGGCGATCTTCGGGTCCATCCCGAGGCCCGTCAGGAAGGTCTCGAACGGCGCGGCGAGCGTGGCCTCGCCGACGATGCCGCTCAGCACGCCGATGACGGTGATGCCGACCTGCACGGTGGAGAGGAACCGGGTGGGGTCGGCGGCGAGCCGCAGCGCTTCGGCGGCCCCGGCGTCGCCCTGTTCAGCGGCCGCTTCGAGCCTGACCCGGCGCGCCGTCAGGATGGCGATCTCGGCCATGGCGAAGAGGCCGTTCAGCAGGATCAGGCCGATCAGGAACAGGATCTCCATAGGGGCGGGATGCGCCCTCCACGCGGCTCAGGGGACCGAAGTGTAGCGCGGACGGCCGCGGGCGCGCGTCAGGGCAGGAGCGGCGTGCCTTCGGGAGCGTCCTGCCGATGGTCGATCCGGGGGCAGACGATCGCCGGACGGTCGAGGAGGCCGGGGTCGTGCAGCGCCATCGGCAGGCCGCCCGCCGCGAAGCGCTGGCAGGGCCAGTGGACCGGCGCCGTCCCCGGCGCGGCCTCGCGGGCGCCGAGCAGCTTCCAGAACCGCAGTCCGAGACCGATGTCGGCCGCTGGCAGACTCAGGAACGACCCGCTCGGCAGCGCGGCCCGAGGCGCATCGGCCGCGTCGGTCGCATCGGCGGGCGGCGGGCCGTCGTGGGTCGGCGACTCGAGCAGCGTGACCATGTGGCCGTGCGGGTCGCGGAAGCCGAATTCATTGAAGACGCCGGGGCCGGTCTTGGCGAAGGCGATGACCATACCGGCATGGCGGTGCGCCGTGAGCGCCGCGAGGACGTCGGGGTGGACGCAGGTCACGGAAGGCGAGGGGAAACGGTACTGGTGCAGCCCGAGCGTGACGGCACCGTCGGTCAGCGCCGCATAGGGGTGCGGCCATACGCTGCGCACCGGCACGCGACGCCAGCCCAGCCCCTCGTAGAACGCGATCGACGCCGCGAGGTCCGGCACGCTGATGCTGACCTCGTGGAAGAGGCCGAGCGGCAGCCGGTCGGCGTCTTGCGCGTCCGGGTCCGTCACGGCGTCATCCCGATCAACGGTCGATGCCGGCCTGCCACAGCACGAACGCGTACTCCTCGGCCATCTCGCGGTAGCGCTGGAAGCGCCCCGACTTGCCGCCGTGGCCGGCTTCCATGTTCATGCGCATGAGCAGCGGGTTGGTGTCCGTCTTCAGGGTTCGCAGGCGCGCGACCCATTTGGCCGGTTCCCAGTACTGCACCTGGCTGTCCCAGAGGCCGCCGGTCACCAGCATCGCCGGATACGCCTGCTTCGACACCTGGTCGTAGGGCGAGTAGGAGAGCAGGTGGTCGTAGGTCGCGCGGTCCGCGGCGGGGTTGCCCCATTCGTCGAATTCATTGGTGGTGAGCGGGATGCTCTCGTCGAGCATGGTGGTCACCACGTCCACGAACGGCACGTGCGCGATGATGGCCTTGTAGTCGCCGGGCGCCATGTTGGCGACGGCGCCCATCAAGAGGCCGCCGGCGCTGCCGCCCATCGCGAACACCCGCTTCGGGTCGCCCACCTTCTCCTCGACGAGGAAGCGGGTGACGTCGATGAAGTCGGTGAAGGTGTTGACCTTCTTCTTGAGCTTGCCGTCCTCGTACCATGCGCGGCCCATCTCCTGGCCGCCGCGGATGTGGGCGATGGCGTAGACGAAGCCGCGGTCCACCAGCGACAGCACGGTCGAGCGGAAGATCGGGTCCATCGACAGGCCGTAGGAGCCGTACGCGTACTGGTAGATCGGCGCGCTGCCGTCGAGCTTCGTGCCGCGACGGTAGAGCAGCGTCACCGGCACGCGCGTCCCGTCGCGCACCGTCGCGAAGCGGAACTCGGCGACGTAGTCCGCGCTGTCGAACCCGCCCAGCACCGGGTCGCGTTTGAGCTCCTTGCGTTCGCCGGTGCGCATGTCGTAATCGTAGGTGGTGCGCGGCGTGGTGGGCGAGGTGTAGGTGTAGCGCAGCAGCGTGGTCGAGGATTCGGTGTTGTTGCCGATCTCCATGGTGTAGGCGGGATCGGGGGCGTCGAGGAGCAGGTCCTTGCCGTCCGTCCAGCCGCGCACGCGCAGCTTCGAGAGACCACCCGAGCGCTCGTTGACGGCGAGATGGTCGTCGAAGGTGTCGAAGGTCTCCACGAAGGCGTCGGCGCGGTGCGGGATGACGTCCTTCCACGCCGAGCGGTCGGCGACCGCGTCGATCGGCACCTCGACGATGCGGAAGTTGCGCGCCTGCCAGTTCGTGCGCAGCACGAAGCGGTCGCCGACATCGGACAGCTGGTACTCGTGGTCGCGCTCGCGCGGCACGGCCACCTTGAAGACGAGCGCGGGATCGCCGACGGCGGCGTAGCGGTATTCGCTGGAGACGGTGCTCTGCACGACGATGTAGACGAAGCGGTCGGTCTTGGAGCGCGCGACGCCCATATAGAAGCTGTCGTCCTTCTCCTCGTAGACGAGCGTGTCGGCCGAGGGGTCGGTGCCGCGGCGGTGGCGGTAGACCTTGTCCCCGAGCAGCGTCCGCGGATCCTTGCGGATGTAGAGCAGGGTCGTGTCGTCGTCCGCCCAGGCGAGCGACGCCTCCGCGTTCTCGATCGACGTGGGCAGCCATGCGCCGGTCTGCATGTCGCGGATGCGGATCGTGTACTGACGGCGGCCGACGGTGTCCTCGGCGATGGCCGCCCAGCGTCCGTCGGGGCTCACCTCGAGGTTGGCGACGGAATAGAAGTCGTGGCCCTTCGCGCGCTCGTTGCCGTCCAGGATGATCTCCTCGGGTGCGTCCAAGGTGCCGCGCTTGCGCGCATAGACGGGGTACTCCTTGCCGGGCTCGTAGCGCGTGTAGTACCAGTAGCCGTGCTGGCGCTGCGGCACGCTGGCGTCGTCCTGCTTGATGCGGCCGACGATCTCGCCGTAGAGCTTGTCCTCCAGCGCGCGATGCGGCGCCATCACCGCGCCGAGGTAGGCGTTCTCGGCCTCGAGGTAGGCGAGCATGTCCTTGTCGGCGCGCTTGTCGTCGCGCAGCCAGTACCACGGGTCCGGCCTCGCACCGAACGGCGAGGTCACCATGAACGGCCGCTGCTCGGCGCGCGGCGGCGTCGGTGCGGCGGGGGCGCTCACGGCAGCCGCCGATGCGAGCAGCGCGGCGAGGAACGGGACGATGACACGCACCGCGCGGCGGGCGTGCGGGTGATGGAGCGGATGATCTTCGTTTGACATGACTTCACGCAGCCTCCTCGGCCAAGGTCTCCATGTTCCGGACGGTATCCTCGAAGCTCCCCGCGACGCCGATCATCAGCGTGGTCACCGGCGAGGCCTTCCATGCGGCGAGCCGCAGGCGCCGGTTCTCGGCCGACCCGGTGACCGACAGCGCATCGGCGAGCTCGTCGGGTACGGCCATGACGGCCTCCTGCTGGCGGCCCGAGAGCCAGAGCTCCTGGATCCGCGCCGCGACCTCCGCGTAGCCCGCGCGCTCGATGACGCGCTTGTGGAAGTTGTCCTCCTTCGAGCCCATGCCGCCGACATAGAGGGCGAGCATCTTCTTGATGGGCAGCAGCGCGACCGCGGGGTCGTCGCTCCGCGAGTAGCTGACGGACTGCAGGATCTCGAAGCCCGGTCGACGCAGCCCGAGCGTGTCGCCGTAGATGTCGAAGCGGTCGGGCGGCAACAGGAACGGGAACCAGCCGTCGAACGCGGTCATCGCCAGCTCGACGTTCTTCGGCCCTTCCGCGCCGAGGTAGACCGGGATGTCCTTGCGCAGCGGATGGGTGATGCTCATCAGCGCCTTGCCCTGCTGCGTCGAGCCGGGGCCCCGATAGGGCAACGCGTACTGCTTGCCCTCGAAGCTGACCGGCTGCTCGCGTGCGAGCACCTGGCGGAAGATCGCGAGCCATTCGCGCGTGCGTTCGAGCGGTCGCTGGAAGGGCTGGCCGTACCAGCCTTCGACCACCTGCGGACCCGAGACGCCGACGCCGAGGCACAGCCGTCCACCGGAGATGTGGTCGAGCGTGATCGCGCTCATCGCCGCCATCGCAGGCGTGCGCGCCGAGATCTGCATGATCGCGGTGCCGAGCTTGATGCGCGTGGTGTGCGTCGCGATCGCCGCGAGCGGCGTCAGCGCGTCCGAGCCGTAGGCTTCGGAGGTGCAGACGATGTCGAAACCGAGCGCTTCGGCGCGCTGCGCGAGCGCGATGAATCGGTCGATGGGCTTCGCGCCCCAGTATCCGAGGACCAGTCCGAGCTTCATGCGACGGGCTCCTGTGCGCGCAGCGCACGTTCCAGCAGCAGCATGGCGACGAGCGAGACCAGCGACAGCGCGGCGCAGACCGTCAGCACGGGCAGCGGGCCGGAGGTGTCGACGAAGCCGAGGCTCTGCACCGCGGCCGCCGCGATCGCCTGCTGAGAGAAGCCTATCAGCCCCGAGGCGACCCCGGCATAGCCCGGCGCGAGGCGCACCGCGGTGGCGGTGACGTGGGGCAGCAGCAGTCCCTGCGCGAACGCGAGCGGCAGCATCGGTCCGAACCAGAAGACCGGATGCGTGAACCCCATGACCACGAAGCCGAGCGCGAGCAGCGCGGAAGCCGCCTGCAGCCAGTTGCCGAACCGCGCCACGCGGTCGAGGTCGGCATGCCCCTTGAGCCTTGTGACGATGAGGTTGCCGACGAAGTAGCCCGCCGACAGCAGCAGCAGCCACAGGCCGAAGCTGGTGGCGGGCCGGCCCAGCATCTCGCTCATGATGTAGGGCGCGATGGAGATGAAGCCGAGGTAGATGGCGTACACGACGCCCGCGTCGATCACGCAGCCGAGGAAGGTCGGGTTGCGCAGCACGCTGCGCGAGGCGCGTCCGAGCTCGCCGTAGGTCATGAGCCCGTCGCGCGCGACGCGGGTCTCGGGCAGGCCGCGCACCGCCGCCACGCCGATGACCGCGGCGGCGACCACCATCAGCATCAGCGGCGCGTGCCACCCCAGCGACTCGGTGATGAGGCCGCCGAGGTAGGGCGAGATCGCCGTGCCGCTCATCATCACCAGCGTCATCGTGGCGAGCGCGCGTGCGAGGCGCCAGTCGGGGAAGATGTCGCCGAGCACCGCGCGCGCGACGGTGGCGGTCGCGGCGCAGCCGAGCGCCTGCACCGCTCGCGCCAGCACCAGCACCTCGAGCGTCGGCGCCAGCGCGCCCAACAGGGATCCCGCGAGGAAGACCGCCACGCCGCCGAGCAGCAGCGGCCGGCGTCCGTGACGGTCCGAGAGCGGACCGGCGAACGGGATGCCGATGGCGAACACGAACAGGAACACGCTGATGACCGCCTGCGTGGCGGCGGTCGTGGCGCCGAACTCGGCGCGGATCGCTGGCAGCGCCGGCATCAGCATCAGCGTCGACACCGGCCCGAGCGCGCTGCTCGCGGCGAGCAGGGCGATCAGGCTGCGTGGTGCCGTCGCAGGCTCGGCCGCCGTGGTGGCGGCATCGTCCGCGTCGGCACCGGTCTCCGTCACGACGTCAGGCCGCCGACGCAGACGTACTTCATCTCGGTGTATTCCTCGATGCCGTGCCGCGAACCTTCGCGGCCGAGGCCCGATTCCTTGACGCCGCCGAAGGGCGCGACCTCGGTGGAGAAGAGGCCGGTGTTGACGCCGACGATGCCGTACTCCAACGCCTCCTGGACCCGCCAGCTGCGGGCGAGGTCGCGGGTGTAGAAGTAGGCGGCGAGGCCGGACTCGGTGTCGTTGGCCATGCGCACGACCTCCTCCTCCGTGTCGAAGCGGAAGAGGGGCGCGACCGGTCCGAAGGTCTCCTCGCGCGCGATGCGCATCCCCGGTACGACGTCGAGCAGCACGGTCGGCTCGTAGAAGTTGCCGCCGAGCGCATGGCGCTTGCCGCCGGCCGCGATGCGGGCGCCCTTGCCCAGGGCATCGGCCACATGGGACTCGACCTTGGCGAGCGCGCGCGCGTCGATGAGCGGACCTTGCTCGGTCGGGCCCGACAGCCCTGCACCGACGCGCAGCGTCGACACGGCCGCGACGAGCTTCGCCGCGAACGCCTCGTACACGCCCGACTGCACGAAGAAGCGGTTGGCGCAGACGCAGGTCTGGCCGGTGTTGCGGTACTTGCTCGCCATCGCGCCCTGCACCGCGGCGTCGAGGTCGGCGTCGTCGAAGACGATGAAGGGTGCGTTGCCGCCGAGCTCCATCGAGACCTTCTTGACGGTGCCGGCGCACTGCGCGATGAGCTTCTTGCCGACCGCGGTCGAGCCGGTGAAGCTCAGCTTGCGCACCTGCGGGTTCGAGGTGAGCTCGCCGCCGATCGCCTCGGCGTCGCCCGTCACCACGTTGAAGACGCCCGCCGGGAGCCCCGCGCGCGCGGCGAGCTCCGCGAGCGCGAGCGCCGAGAACGGCGTCTGCGGTGCGGGCTTGCAGACGAACGTGCAGCCCGCGGCGAGCGCGGGGCCGAGCTTGCGGGTGATCATCGCCGCCGGGAAGTTCCAGGGCGTGATGGCGGCGGCGACGCCGACCGGCTGGCGCAGCACCATCAGCCGCGCATCGGCGCGGAAGGTCGGGATCAGCTCGCCGTAGACGCGCTTGCCCTCCTCGGCGAACCACTCGAGGAACGAGGCGGCGTAGGCGATCTCGCCCTTCGCCTCGGCGAGCGGCTTGCCCTGCTCGCGGGTCATGATGACGGCGAGGTCGTCGGTGTTCGCGGTCATGAGCTCCGCGAAGCGGCGCAGCACGGCGGCGCGGTCCTTGGCGGTGCGCTTCGCCCAGGCGGGCAGGGCGCGGGCCGCGGCCTCGATGGCCTGCCGCGTCTCGGCGGCGCCCATGACCGGCACCTCGCCGACGACGCTGCCGTCGGCCGGGTCGCGGATGACCACCACGCTGCCGTCCGCGGCCCCGTGCCACGCGCCGTCGATGAAACCCTGCTGCCGCAGCAGCGTCTTATCTTTGATGTCCATGGTGTCCCGCTCAGGGTCGGACGCCGTACTGCGCGCGGTAGGCGCGCAGGGCGTCGAGTTGCTCGGTGGGCAGCGCCGCGCCCGCGTTGGGCTGCGCCATGATGTCGATGAGGTCGGCGAGGGTCAGCAAGCTGACGCAGCGCAGGCCGAAGTCGGCCTCGACCTCCTGCACCGCGGAGCGTTCGCCCTGACCGCGCTCCTGCCGGTCGAGCGCGAGCAGCACCGCGACGGGTTCGGCGCCGGCGCGGCGGATGAGCTCGACGGACTCGCGGATCGCGGTGCCGGCGGTGATGACGTCGTCGACGATGACGACCCGTCCGCGCAGCGCGCGGCCGACCACGGTGCCGCCCTCGCCGTGGTCCTTCGCTTCCTTGCGGTTGAAGGCCCAGGGCAGGTTGCGTCCGTGGTGCTCGGCGAGCGCGGCCGCGGTGGCCGCCACGAGCGGGATGCCTTTGTAGGCGGGGCCGAAGAGCATGTCGCACTCGACGCCCGAGGCGACGAGCGCCGCGGCGTAGCAGCGGCCGAGCCGCGCCAGCGCCTCGCCGTCGTCGAAGAGACCCGCGTTGAAGAAGTACGGGCTTTCGCGGCCGGACTTGAGGGTGAAGCGGCCGAAGCGCAGCGCGTTGCGGGCCAGGGCGAGCTCGACGAAATCGCGTCGGTAGGGGTGCATGCCGCTATGATACTCCCGTGCGCGTCATCACCCTGAACGCCAACGGCATCCGTTCAGCCGCCGCCAAGGGCGCCTTCGCCTGGCTGCGGGAGCAGGACGCCGACGTGGTCTGCCTGCAGGAGACCAAGGCCCACGAACCCCAGCTCGAGGGCCACGATGTCGACCTGCCGGGCTACCACCGCTTCTTCTACGACGCCCTGCGCCCCGGCTACTCGGGCACGGCACTTTATTGCCGCCAGAAGCCCCGTGAGGTGATCCGCGGCTTCGGCGTGGACGAGTTCGACCGCGAGGGGCGCTACCTCGAGGCGCGGTTGCCCGGCCTCGCCGTGGTCTCGCTCTACCTGCCCTCGGGGTCGTCCGGCCCGGAGCGGCAGGCCTCCAAGTTCCGTTTCCTCGAGGCCTTCGTGCCCCACCTGCAGCGGCTGTGCCGGCGGCGCGAACCGGTGCTGCTCTGCGGCGACTGGAACATCGCCCACAAGGAGATCGACCTGCGCAACTGGAAGTCCAACCAGAAGAACAGCGGCTTCCTGCCCGAGGAGCGGGCGTGGATGGACGAGCTCTTCGGGACGCTGGGCTTCGTCGATTCCTTCCGCGAGGTGGATCCGGGCCCCGACCGGTACACCTGGTGGTCCAACCGAGGCCAGGCCTGGGCCAAGAACGTAGGTTGGCGCATCGACTACCAGATCGGCAGCAAGGCGCTCGCCGGCGCCGCGCGCGCCGCGCACATCCACACGGCGAGCCGGTTCTCGGACCACGCGCCGCTCGTCATGGACTACGATCTTTGAGCGTCGACCTGCTCGCGCCGATCCGCCCCTACTTCGCGCGCGAGCCGCTGGCCGCGTTCCTCCTCGGCATCTCCTCCGGCTTCCCGTACGCGATGATCGGCGCGACTCTCACCACGCGCCTCGCGCAGGACGGCATCGACAAGCGCACCATCACGGCGTTCGCGCTGGCCTTCCTCGTCTACAACCTCAAGGTGTTCTGGGCGTGGATGGTCGATGGTGTGCGGTTGCCGTTGCTCGGGCATCTCGGCCAGCGCGTCTCCTGGATGCTGTTCGCCGGCATGCTCGTCATCGCGGCCGTCATCAACCTGGCGCTCGTCGATCCGAAGGCGAGCCTGCAGGCGACCATCATCGCGGCGGTGCTGCTCGGTATCGCGGGAGCGACCTTCGACATCGTGATCGACGCTTATCGAATCGAGACCCTGCAACCGGCGCAGCTCGGCATCGGCTCCGGCATGTCGCAGTACGGCTGGCGCATCGGTTCGGCGAGCGCGGGCGCGCTCGCCTTGATGATCGCGCTCCGCGCGGGATGGGAGGCGGCGTACATCGCCTGCGCCGCGTTCGCCTTGCCGGCCATGCTGACGGCGCTGGTGTTCGGAGAGCCGGTCCGCCGCGCGGTGGTCTCCGGCAAGCGCGGCCTCGGCGAGGTGTGGCGGTCCATCGAGGGGCCGTTCCGCGACTTCCTCACCCGCCCTGGCGCGGCGCTGGTGCTCACCTTCGTGTTGGTGCACAAGATCGGCGACACGCTGGCGAACCTCACGCTGCGCTTGTTGCTGAACGACATGGGCTACACCAACGACGAGATCGCGGTGTACGACGTCGGCGTCGGCTTCGGGGCCTTCCTCGTCGGCATCTTCGTCGGCGGTCTGCTGTTCGAGCGGCTCGGGCTCGCGCGCGCGGTGCTGCTCGCGCTGGTGCTGATGGGCCTGTCTAACCTGAGCTTCGCCGCATTGGCCGCGGCCGGTCACAGCAACTACGGCCTCGCAGCGGCGATCGGTTTCGAGAACTTCGCGAGCGGGTACGGCGGCGTGGTGGTGGTCGCCTACCTGTCGGCGCTCTGCAACCTGCGGTACACCGCGGCGCAGTACGCGTTGGTATCGGCGGCCGCGAGCGTCGCCGGGCGGCTGCTCACCGGGACCACCGCGGGTGCTCTCATCGAGTCGCTCGGTTATGTGCAGTTCTATCTGCTGACGACGCTGCTGGCGGTGCCCGGTGTGCTGCTCTTCTGGTGGATGTGGCGGCGCGGCACCGTCGACGAAGCGCTCGGCACCGCCGGTAAGAAGAGTACCGAGCCGCCGTGAGCGTCGACGGCGCCGCCGTCTGCACCCTGGAGGAGCTCGCGGCGACCGGCAGCCGCGGTTTCAGCGTGGGTGAGGGCGAGTGGCCGCTGCGCGGCTTCGTGGTCGTGCTGCCGGACGGCGGCGTCCGCGCCTATGTGAACACCTGCCCGCATGCGGGGCATCCGCTCGACCTGCTGCCGCACCGCTTCCTCACCGCCGACCGCACCCACATCGTCTGCGCGTCGCACGGCGCGCTGTTCGAGCCGGCCGACGGTCGCTGCGTGGCCGGGCCCTGCACCGGGCGCGCGCTGCGCGCCTTGCCGGTGGCGGTCGACCCGGACGGGCTCGTGAGACTGGTGGACGGGGACGCGAACGGCGACAATCCGCGCCCCGCCCCGGTGCAGTCCGCCCCGGAGCGCGGCGGCTGACCGGTCCTGCATGCTCGAGCCCTTCCTCAAGTTCTTCGTGGTGTTCTTCGTCGTGGTCGACCCGATCGCGCTGGTGCCCGTGTTCGCGGGTCTCACCGAGGGTGCGACCGCGGCCTATCGCCGTCGCATGGCCATCAAGTCGGTGCTGGTGGCGGCCGCGATCATCATCGCCTTCGCGCTGAGCGGCGCGGGCTTCCTCGCCAAGATGGGCATCAGCATCGACTCGTTCCGCATCTTCGGCGGCGTGCTGCTGTTCCTGGTCGCGCTCGAGATGGTGTTCGCGCGCGAGTCGGGCACGCGCACCTCGACCGACGAGCAGGCCGAGAGCCGCCGCCGCGCCGACATCTCCGTGTTCCCGCTCGCCTTCCCGTTCATGTCGGGTCCCGGCGCGCTGACCACCATCCTGCTGTGGTTCGGTCCGGTGTCGGTGCTGCAGCAGCCGCTGATGTTCGCGACGCTGCTCGCGGCGGCCCTCGCCGTGCTCGCCATCTCGCTGCTGGTGATGCTCGGCGCCGACCGCCTGACGCGGTTGCTCGGCGTCACCGGCACCAACGTCGTCAACCGTCTGCTCGGCGTGGTGCTCGGCGCGCTCGCCGTGCAGTTCGTGGTCGACGGTGTGCGCGCGAGCTTCGGCGTCGCCGCGGGCTGAGCCGCTCCCCGACCTGCTCCCCGGCGCGTCCTCCCGCTGACGCGTCGCGGCGGCCTTCAGACCTTCTCGAACGACAGATCCCAGACGCCGTGGCCCAAGCGGTGGCCGCGGCGCTCGAAGCGCGTGAGCGCGCGCCACGCCGGACGCGGCACGAAGCCGGGTTCCACCCCCGCAGCGTCGGCCGTGCCCGCCGCCGGCGCGAGGTTGCGCAACGCCGGGCAGGCGGAGAGCACCTCCAGCATCTGCCGTGCGTAGGGCTCCCAGTCGGTGGCGAGCTGCAGCCGGCCGCCCGGCCGCAGCCGCGACACCACGAGGTCCACGAACGCGGGCTGCACGAGGCGCCGCTTGTGGTGGCGCTTCTTGTGCCAGGGGTCGGGGAACAGCACCAGCACCTCGTCGAGCGAGCCCGGCGCGATGTGCCGCTCGAGCACCTCGACCGCGTCGTGGCAGACGACGCGCAGGTTCGTGAGACCGGCTTCGGCCGTACGCAGCAGCAGATGTCCGACGCCCGCGCGGTGCACCTCGACGCCGATGAAGTCGCGCGCCGGGTCGGCGGCGGCGAGCGCCAGCAGGTTCTCGCCGTTGCCGAAACCGATCTCGAGCACGCGCGGCGCAGCGCGGCCGAACACGGCGTCGAGGTCCAACGGTCGGCCCGGATCGCCGTCTGCGGTGGCGGCGGCGGCGGGCAGATCGATGCCGAGCCGCGGCCAGAGTTCCTCGAGCGCGCGTTGCTGCGCAGGCGTGATGCGGCCGGCGCGCAGCACGAAGCTGCGGATGCGCCGCGGCGTGGGGGTTTCGGGGGTCTGGTCCATCACGCGGCCATTATGGCAGCGCCCGGGGCGGTCCGCGGGCGTGCGACGGCGCACACGGGTGCGGGTGCTTGCGCAACGCCCTCTCGAATTGCGAAAGTGCGCATCCCCCCGTCCTCGTCATCCCGGTAAGACATCATGCCCGACGCCTCCCATTCCGAAGTCCTGCGCTACGCCGCCGGCGGCCGCGAACTCGCCAGCTACATCGCCTGGGATCCGGCGCGCGAGGGCAAGCGTCCGGGCGTGCTGGTGCTGCCGGAGTGGTGGGGCCTCAATGATTACGCGCGGCGCCGCGCGCG
This sequence comes from Steroidobacteraceae bacterium, assembly GCA_040400835.1. Taxonomy (GTDB): domain Bacteria; phylum Pseudomonadota; class Gammaproteobacteria; order Steroidobacterales; family Steroidobacteraceae; genus UBA964. The sequence continues at coordinate 24,566 of JBBAPM010000005.1, read as the reverse complement.
CGAGCTCGCCGGGCTCGGCTTCGTCGCGATCGCGGTCGACGTCTACGGCGACGGCCGCGAGGCGGCGGACGCATCGGAGGCCGGCAGCCTGATGGGCGGCCTGTTCACCGACATCCCCGCGCTCAACGAGCGTCTGCGCGGCGCATACGACCAGCTGCGCCAGCACCCGCTCGTCGACGGCGAGCGCATCGGCGCGATGGGCTATTGCTTGGGCGGCGCGCTGTCGCTGCACATGGGCCGCATCGGCGTGCCGCTGCGCGGTGTGGTCAGCTTCCATGGTTCGCTGGGCGCTGCGCACGCGGCGAAGCCCGGCGAGTTCAAGCCCGCGGTGCTGATCTGCCACGGCGAGGCCGACGGCCTCGTGCCCGCCGAGGACCAGGCGGCCTTCCACAAGGAGATGCAGGCGCTCGGCGTCGACTACCAGTTCGTCTCCTACCCGGATGCCAAGCACGGCTTCACGAACCCCGAAGCCACCGAGAAGGGCAAGAAGAACAACCTGCCGCTCGCCTACGACGAGAAGGCCGACCGCCAGTCCTGGGAAGACATGAAGACCTTCTGGGCGAAGGTCTTCCGCTGAAGGCGAGGTCCATCCGCGGCGCGTGCGCCGCGCGCGTCACTCGTCGAAGCGCAGGTGCTTGACGCTCTTGCCGTGTCGGCGGATGAGGCGCAGCGCCTCGATGCCGATGCGGATGTGCTTCTCCACGAAGACATCCGTCACCTTCTTGTCCGAGGCCTCGGTCTTCACCCCGTCCGGCACCATCGGCTGGTCGCTCACCAGCAGCAGCGCGCCTGAGGGGATGGAGTTCGCGAAGCCCGCGGCGAAGATGGTCGCGGTCTCCATGTCGATCGCCATGCAGCGCGTCTTACGCAGGTATTCCTTGAACTCGTCGTCGTGCTCCCAGACGCGGCGGTTGGTGGTGTACACCGTGCCGGTCCAGTAGTCGGAGTCGAGGTCGCGGATCATGGTCGACACCGCGCGCTGCAGGCTGAAGGCGGGCAGGGCGGGGACCTCGGGCAGCAGGTAGTCGTCCGAGGTGCCCTCGCCGCGGATCGCGGCGATCGGCAGCACGAGGTCGCCGATCTGGTTCTTCCTCTTGAGGCCGCCGCACTTGCCGAGCAGCAGCACGGCCTTCGGCGACACCGCCGAGAGCAGGTCCATCACGGTGGCGGCGTTGGCGCTGCCCATGCCGAAGTTGATCATGGTGATACCGTCGGCCGTGGCGTTGGGCATCGGTCGGTCGCGGCCCACGATCGGCGCGCCGGTCTGGGCGGCGAAGAGTTCGAGGTAGTTGCCGAAGTTGGTGAGCAGGATGTGCTCGCCGAAATCCCCGAGTGCGGTGCCGGTATAGCGCGGCAGCCAGTTGTCGACGATCTCTTGCTTGGTCTTCATGGCGCGGAAGTTACCACGCGGCCGCGGGGCTGCGACAAGCTGTTGCATGAATGCTATCTAGCATGTATGCTATCTCCCTCATGAGCCGCCAGAAGGAAGATCCGGTCTTCAACCGCGTCGAGGAGCTACGCCTCGCCAAGGGTCTGACGCGCCAGCAGCTCGCCGATGCGGTCGGTGTCCACTACCAGACCATCGGCTACCTCGAGCGCGGCGAATACAGCCCGAGCCTCATGCTCGCGCTCAAGATCGCCGCGGCCCTCGAGGCCGAGGTGCCCGAGCTGTTCTCGATCAAACCGTTCAAGAAGGGGAAGTGACATGGCCGCCGAAGGCAGCAAGCGCCGCAGCAAGTTCTTCTGGTTCGAGGGCGTCACCGAGGCCGAGGTGGTCCGCAGCCTCAACGACACCCGACCCACGCGCCTGCGGCAGCAGGGGCCACGGCGGACGCTGGTCATCGCGATGGCCGTCGTGCTCGCCGCGATGGCGTTGATCGGCTTCGTGACCGAGAGCAAGCTGACCAGCTATCTGGAGTTCGGGCTGATCGCGGCGGCGGTGGTGCTCTACACCCTGCTGCGCAAGGCGGTGCGGCTCATCTCGGATGCACCGGACGAACTGCTCGACGAGCGCCAGATCGCGGTGCGCGACGCGGCCCATACGGTCGCTTATCGGGCACTGGCCCTCGTCGGCAGCGTGGTGCTCGTGCTGCATCTCGTGCTGCGCCACCCTCATGGCACCCCCGCGGCCGTGGCGAGCGCAGACGGCACGATGCTGCTCATCGCGTTCGTGATGTCCGCCGCCTTCCTGCCGGCCATGGTGCTGGCCTGGAATCTGCCCTCGGAACAGCCCGACGCTTGACACTGTATTGGTGTTATATTTATATATAACACATCAACCCATAGGCCCTACTGGAGGGACCTGTCCGTGAACATCCGCAACGCCATCCTCGCCGGAGTCCTCATGACCGCCACCGTCACGACGGGCTTGTCGCCCGCCGCCGTCGCCGCCGCGCAGGCAGCGCCCCTCATCGAGCGCGCCAAGCTCTTCGGCAACCCGAGCCGCGCCGGGGCCTCGCTCGCGCCGGACGGCAAGCACCTCGCCTGGCTCGCGCCGCGAGATGGCGTGATGAACATCTGGGTCGCGCCCATCGACAAGCTCGAGTCCGCCCGTCCGCTGACGGCTTCCAAGGACCGGCCGATCCGTCTCCTCTTCTGGGCGCCCGACAGCTCCATGGTGATGTACATCCAGGACAAGGCGGGCGACGAGAACTTCCTGCTCTACGGCATCGATGTGCAGAGCGGTGCGGAGCGCACGCTGACCCCGTTCGAGAAGACGCGCGTGCAGGTGGTGAGCGTCTCGCCGCTCGTCAAGGACCGCATCCTCGTCGGTCTCAACAACCGCGATCCGCAGTGGCACGACATCCACAGCCTCGACCTGAAGACCGGCAAGCTCACCGAGATCATCCGCGCTGACGGCTACGCCGGATTCGTGGCCGACGCCAACCACGCGCTGCGGCTCGCGCTGCGCCCCAATGCCGCAGGCGGCATGGACTACTTCACCGTGAGCGCGACGCCCACCGGTCCGAAGGTCGTCGACAAGCCCGTCGCGTCCACCGGGCTCGATGATTCTTTGACCACCTCGCCGGCGGGCTTCACCGTCGACGGCAAGACGCTCTACTGGATCGACAGCCGCGGCCGCAACACCGCCGCGCTGGTGGCGCAGGATGCGGCCACCGGTGCGACGCGCGTCATCGGCGAGAACGCGCGCGCCGACATCAGCAACGCGATGTCGAACCCGCGCACGGGCGAGATCGAGGCCTACGCCGTCACCTACCTGCGCGACGAGTGGACGGCGATCGACCCGAAGATCGGCGCCGACCTCGAGTGGCTGCGCAAGGAGCTCAAGGGCGACATCAGCGTCACCTCGCGTACCGAGGATGATCGGCTGTGGACCGTCGCGGTCGACCCGGTGGTCGCGCCGTCCTCGGTGCACCTGTACGACCGCAAGGCCAAGACGCTGAAGCAGTTGTATGTGTCACGCCCCGAACTCGTCGGCGCGCCGCTGCAGCCGATGTATCCGGTCGAGATCAAGTCGCGCGATGGTCTCACGCTGCCCTCGTACCTCACGCTGCCGCCGGGCAGCGATGCGGATGGCGACGGCGTGCCGGCCGCGGCCGTGCCGATGGTGCTGTTGGTGCACGGCGGTCCCTGGGCCCGCGACGACTACGGCTACAACTCCTACCACCAGTGGCTCGCCAACCGCGGCTACGCCGTGCTGTCGGTGAACTTCCGCGGCTCGACGGGCTTCGGCAAGGCGTTCATCTCCGCCGGCGACCTCGAGTGGGGCCGCAAGATGCACGACGACCTCATCGACGCGGTCGACTGGGCCGTGAAGCGCGGCGTCGCGCCCGCCGACCAGGTCGCCATCATGGGCGGCTCCTACGGCGGCTACGCCACGCTCGCGGGCCTCACCTTCACGCCGACCACCTTCGCCTGCGGCGTAGACATCGTCGGTCCCTCGAACCTCGAGACGCTGCTCAAGACCATCCCGCCGTACTGGGTACCGCTCATCGAGCAGTTCCACCAGCGCATGGGCAACCCGAACACGCCGGAGGGTCTCGCGCTGCTCAAGGAGCGCTCGCCGCTCTACAAGGCGGGCGACATCGTGCGGCCGCTGCTGATCGGGCAGGGCGCCAACGACCCGCGCGTCAACCAGGCCGAGTCCGACCAGATCGTCTCGGCCATGCAGGCCAAGCGCATCCCGGTGACCTATGTGCTGTTCCCGGACGAGGGCCACGGCTTCGCGCGGCCCGAGAACAACATCGCCTTCAACGCGGTGACCGAGAACTTCCTCGCCGGCTGCCTGAAGGGCCGCGCCGAGCCGATCGGCGAGACCGTGAAGAAGTCGTCGGCGAAGGTTCCGGCGGGCGTGTCGTTCACGCCTGGGCTCGAAGCGGCGTTGAAGTGAGACGACCGCTGCGACGCGGCGTCTGGTCGCGCTTCAGAGCGTGATCAGATGCCGCGGCGTTGCGCCTGTCACCAAGGAGATGTCGATGCCTCGGTCGAGCGTCACGAACACGCCGTCGCGATGTACGGCAAGAGCGAGCAGGTAGGCGTCGGTGATCTGCCGCGAGTGGAGCCAGCGATCGTGCGCGAAGTGCGCGGGCTCGAGCACCGAGAGCTCGTCCGCCCAGAACTCATGGTGCGCCGTGCCCGTCGCTTCGGCCAGTCGGGCCGCCACCGCCGCCAGCGGCTGGGGCCGTACATAGGCTCCGTTGGAGAGGATGCGCAGGCAACCATTCTGGGTGAGAGGGCAGGAGGCCCAACGGGCTGCCGCGCCGGTGGAGAGGTGCTCGCCGAGCCAGCGCGTCGCCGCGCCGTGGTGCACATGCCCGGCATCGAGCAGCGCGATGAGCACGTTGACATCGAGCAGGGCGCGCATGGTCCGAGGGCGGCCCTAGATGCCGAGGTCGTCGCGCAGCCGGTTGACCTGCTCGTTGGTGACGCGGTCGTCGGTGGGCGCGGCGGGGAAAGGCCGGAAGCCGTACCGGGCTGCGGGCTCCCGGACGCCCGGGGCCGTCATCGGCTGCGACAGCGCGCGACGGATGAGGTCGGATGCGACGGCGCCCGCGGTGCGGCCCTCGCGCCGGGCGAGTTCTTTCACGGCATCCAGCACCGGGGTGTCGATATCGAGGGTGGTGCGCATGGAGTTGATGATATGACATCTGATGCAGTGATGCAATCCTGGACCGGTTTGGGCCGATGGGCAGCCGCGGGCGCGCCTGTTAGGGTGCGCCGATGACCACCGAAATCCCGGCGGAGGACGCCGACGCCCGCGCGCGCGCGCAGTTCCAACGCAACAAGTGGACGCTCGCCGTCGACTTCGGCATGGCGCTGCTGTTCTTCGTGGTCGGCAAGATGAGCGAGAGCCTCGTCACGCCGGCGCTGGTCTGTGCCGGTGCCGGGCTCGTGCTGATCATCGTGCAGCGCTTCGTGAAGGTCGACCTGTTGGGCGGCCTCGCCTTGTTCGGCGTGGCGGTGCTGTGCGTCTCGGCGGCGTTCGCGTGGTTCTTCCAGGACGACTGGGCGATCAAGATGCGCAGCACCATCGTCGGCGGCGTCGTGGCCGCGGTGATGTTCGCCGACGCGATCTTCAACCGCGGGGACTACTTCGGCGGACGGCTCGCGCGCTTCATGCCGAACCCCATCGACCATCGGCGGATGGCCGCAGGGCTCGCGACGCTCGGTGTGGTGATGGCCTTGGTGAACTGGGGGGTGGCCAAGTTCTTCTCCAAGGACACCTGGCTGGCCTATACGAGTTTCGGGGACATCGTCCTGTCGGTGCTGCTGGCCATGGCGGTCATCCGGTTCGCGGAGCGCAAGCCGGCGGCTTGACACCGGACGGGAGTCGTTCTTAAATGGTAATGAGAATCATTACCATCTAGGATTTCTGTGATCGGGCCGTCCGGACGGGTCTTCGTCGCCACCCTGCTTGCACTGTCGCTCCCCGCGGGTCCCGCCCGCGCGGCCTCGGCCGACGCGCCCGGTGAGCGCGCGGAGGCCCTGACCGAGGTGGTGGTGGTCGGCTCGCGCGCCCGCGCGCAGAGCCTTGCCGGCGCCGCGCAGGTGCTCGACGCCGCCGACCTGCGCGACGCGCGCGTGCTCACGGTCAACGAGGCGCTGCGCAAGGTCCCGGGCGTCTACGCCCGCGACGAAGAAGGCCTCGGCCTGCGCCCCAACATCGGCATCCGGGGTCTCAACCCCACGCGCTCCTCCAAGGTGCTGCTGCTCGAGGACGGGCTGCCGCTCGCCTTCGCGCCCTACGGCGACAACGCCACCTACTACCACCCGTCCTTCGAGCGCTTCGAACGCATCGAGGTGCTGAAGAACGCCGGGCAGATCGCCTTCGGGCCGCAGACCATCGGCGGCCTCGTGAACTACATCTCGCCGCGCGCGCCCGAGTCCTTCGAAGCGGGCGTCACCGCCCAGGGCGGCGACCACGGACTGCGCGGCCTCACGGTCGACCTCGGCGACCGCGTCGACGCCACCGGCACGGGCTGGCGGATGGTCGCCAACCGCAAGCACAGCGATGGCACGCGCGAGAACGTCGACCTGGATGTGACGGATGCCGCGCTGCGCGTGGAGCAGGAGCTCGGCGGCGGGCAGTCGCTGACGCTGCGCGCGAGCGGCTATCGCGAACGCTCGCAGGTGCCGTACTCGGGCCTCACGCTCGCGGAGTTCCGCGCCGATCCGCGCGCCAACGCGTTCCGCGACGATTTCTTCGCCATCGACCGCACCGCTTTCGCGGCGACGCATGGCGTGGAGCTCGGCGCGACGCCGGGCGCGGCGCGGCTGCAGACCTCGCTGTACCACACGCGTCTGCAGCGCGACTGGTGGCGTCAGTCGAGCAACTCGCGGCAGCGCCCGAACGACGCCAGCGACCCCGCCTGCGCGGACATGCGCAACCTGCACACCACCTGCGGCAACGAGGGCCGTGTGCGCGGCTACCGCACCACCGGCGTCGAGCCGCGGTTGTCGATGGAGGGTCGCGTCGCCGGCGCCCCCGCTTCGCTGCGCGCCGGTTTCCGGCTGCATGAGGAACGCCAACATCGGCTGCAGTTGAACGGCGATACGCCCTGGGCGCGCACCGCCGGTGTCGGCCCGAACGCGGGCGTGCGCGAGGACAACGAACGCGAGGTCGAGGCGCGCGCGGCGTTCATCGAGGCCTCGGTCTCGTTCGGGCGACTCACGCTGTCGCCCGGCCTCCGTCGGGAAGAGATCGCATATACCCGGACGAACCGCCTCACGGGGATCGCTGGTGAGAGCCGGTTGACGCAGTGGATCCCGGGCGTCGGCGCCACCGTCGAGCTCGCGCCCACGCTCACCGTCTACGGCGGTCTGCACCGCGGCTTCGCGCCGCCGCGCGTCGAGGACATCGTCGGCAACGACGGCGGCAGCGTCGAGCTCGATGCAGAGCTTTCCTGGAACAGCGAACTCGGACTGCGTTGGCAGCCGACGCCGGACGCGCGGCTCGAGGTGGCGCTGTTCGATATGGACTTCGAGAACCAGATCGTCGCAGCCTCGCTCGCGGGCGGTATCGGTGCGGGCATGACCAACGCCGGCCGTACACGCCATCGCGGCGTGGAGATCGGCGGCGAGATCGAGCGCGAATTGCGGTGGAGCGAGATGACGCTGCGGCCCTACTTGCGTGTCGCCTACACCTGGCTACCGGTGGCGCGCTACGAGGGCGAGCGGTTCTCGGCGGTGCCGGGTGCCGCTGCCGTGAGCGTCACCGGCAACCGTCTGCCTTACGCCGCGGCGCAGCAGGGCACGCTGACGCTCGGCCTGCGGCTGCCGCGCGGCGTGACCGCGCAGCTCGAGGCGGACTACACCGGCAGCCTCTACACCGACGACCTCAACACCGCCGCGATCACCGCCGACGGCCAGCGCGGCCGCATCGGCGGACGCATCGTGTGGAACGCGACGCTGCAGTGGTCGCCGAGCGACACCACGACGCTGTTCGCCACCGTGAAGAACGCCACCGACCGCCTCTACATCGCCGACCTCAGCCGCGGCATCCTGCCCGGCGCGCCGCGGCAGCTCGCGTTCGGCGTGGAGCATCGGTTCCGCTGAGGCGGGCTCGGCACCCCGCAGTGCCGCGCGCTGCGCTATCGTGGGCGCATGAAGGAGTCGACCCGCGAGATGCTCGTGTTCCTCGGCGTGGGCCTGCTGGTGATCCTCATCGCCGCCGGGCCGAAGATCCTGTGGCTGCTGCGCAGGGAGGGCTGGCTGGGCGCGGGCTGATGCGGACCGCGCTGGTGCGGACTGCGCAGGCTACAACGCGTCCGCCAGCGCACCGGCGATGAGCGCGTAGGCGGCGGGCGAGGGGTGGAAGCCGTCGCCGCTGAACATCGCGGACGAGGCCTCGAGGGGCAGCGGCAGGTGCCGCGCCGTCGGGTGGCCGGAGAGCGTCGCGGCCAGCGTCTCGTCGAAGAGCCGCGCCCGCATCCCCAAAGAATTCCGTAAGGGCGTGGGCAGCGACGGGAAGCGCTGCATCGGCGGCAGCCCGAGGAAGAGCGCCGTCGCCCGCGGCGAGTGCGCGGCGAGGACATCTGCGAGGGCGCGCAGCTCGCCCGACCACTCGGTGCGGCGGCGCAGCGAGGTGACATCGTTCACGCCGACCGAGACCAGCACGAGGTCGGCGGGTCGAGGGGGCAACCGCTTCGAAAGGTCATGCAGCACGCGGGTGGTGGTGGCGCCGATGCGGCCGATGTTGTGCCAGTCCACCGCCACGCCGCGCCGCACGGAGACTTCGCGCGCGAACTGGGCCGTGAGGCACTCCGCGGCCACGGTCGCACCGACGCCGGCGATGATCGAGTCGCCGAGACCGACGAGGCGCAGCGGCGGGATGGGCGCGGCGTCACCCGGTGCGCGCGACGGGTCCGGCGAGCCCGGCGGTTCGACCCGCCCGCCCTCCGCACCCGCCGGCGCCGCGAAGCGCGGCGTGCGCCGCCGGACCCACAGGGCCTGCGGCAAGAGCAGCGGCAAGGTCGACCAGAAGATCAGGCGGCGCATGGGGCGAGGCGGTCTCGGAGGGGTGGACTCTGTTGCCGCACGGCGGCAGCCGCCCGTATCATGCCACCGACGCATCGGCCCGGCGTCGACCGGGCACCCGGGCGCGGGTGTAGTTCAATGGTAGAACTGCAGCTTCCCAAGCTGCTAACGTGGGTTCGATTCCCATCACCCGCTCCAACTTCCCTCATGAATATCCGTCCCTTCGAGCGCCGTGATGCCGCAGCCGTCACCGACCTCGTGCTCGGTATCCAGAACGACGAGTTCCACCTCGGGCTGTCGATCTGCGATCAGCGCGACCTCGAGGACATCGAGGCGTACTACCTTAAGGGCGGCGGCACTTTCTTCGTCGCGGAGGAGCCCGCGGGTCGGATCGTCGGCAGCATAGGTCTGCTGCGCCTGCGCGACGACCTCGGCGTCATGAAGAAGTTCTTCGTCGCGGCCGGTCATCGCGGTCGCGAGCACGGTGTCGCGCGTGCGCTCTACGACCGCTTCATCGCTTTTGCTCAGCGCGAGGGCATCCGGCAGATCGTGCTCGACACGCCGAGCGCCGCCACGCGCTCGCACGGGTTCTACCGGTCGGTCGGTTTCGTGCAGATCGAGCGCAGCGAGTTGCCGATGCGGTACGATTTTCCCGAGCGGGATACCCTGTTCTTCTCGCTGGCGGTCTGAACCGTCGGCGGGGCCCCGTGGCGCTCAGCCATCACCGCGGACATAGCGGAACACCTCCTCGAACTCCTTGCGGAACGCGCGGGTCAGCCGGAATGCGAGCTCCAGCGACGGCGAGTACTTCTCCTGCTCGATCGCGTTGATGGTCTGACGGCTGGCGCCGACCGCATCGGCGAGGTCTTGCTGCGACCATCCGCGCTCGATGCGCAGGTCCCGGATGCGGTTGCGGACCTTGCCGTCCTCGCGGCTCATGTCCGGCGGTACAGCACGAGGGTAGCGACGCCACGCACGATCTCCTGCACGAGGAGCACGGTCAGCAGAACGAGCAGGATGCCGGCCGTCGAGGTGAAGTCGAGGGCGACGACATCCGATCGATCGAAGAACGCGACGAGCAGCACATGCCCGATCACAAGGTGGACCGTGACGACACCCGCCCCGTAGGCCACCTGGTCGGCTTTGCGCTCGATGAAGCGCTCGCGTTCGTCCGCGGGCGCGTCCTTCTCCTTGCGGAAGACCACCGCGCGGATGATGAGTTGGCCGATCGCGGCGATGACGCCGGCCGCGACATAGGTCCACAGCAGCCGCCCGGGCGACTGCTCGACGATGACGGTGCCGAGGCTCTGGCCGAGGATGACGGTGCCGTCGGTCAGGCGCATCCAGATGAACAGCAGCAGCGCGCCCCACAGCGCGAGTTCGGCGGCGACACGGTTCTCTTGCGGACTCATGGGCGGGCACTCGATGGATGTAAAAGATGTTTTACAATCTGCCATGCGGTGCCCGGCGTGTCAAACATCTTTTACATCCACCGCCGACGGAGAGACAAGAGATGCCCATCACGAGAGACGACAGACCGGCGGTCCGACTGGACGGCGGGGTCTGGTGCGGCACTTGTCGTGCGAGGCGTTCGACTGCGAGATCGGCAGGGCGCGGCATGACTACACGCTCTCTTCCGGTCAATATATGGGCGTCAAGGGAGACATCTCCGAAAACGCCATGAGGTCTGCGCCATGCGTCACCTGATCTCCGCAATGCTGGTCATCGTCGGCGTCATCCATCTGCTGCCCTTGTCGGGCGTGCTGGGCGGGCCGCGGCTCGCGGCGTTGTACGGCATCGCCGTCGACGGCCCGGACCTCGCCATCCTGTTGCGCCATCGCGCGGTGCTGTTCGGTCTGCTCGGCGCCTTCCTCGTGGTCGCCGCGTTCCGTCCCGCATGGCAACCGGCGGCGCTGGTCGCGGGCTTCGTCAGCGTCGTGTCGTTCCTGTGGCTCGCGTGGTCGGTGGGCGGCTACAACGCGCAGCTCGCGCGGGTGTTCACCGCCGATCTCATCGCCCTCGGCTGTCTCGTCGTGGCGGCCGTCGCGTGCGCGACGCAGCGCAGCAGTTGACAAGGTTGGTGTTATAGTTCACCATATCACCTATCAGAAACCGTGATATGGAGCGTCCCATGACCACCCTGTCCCGCATCACCCTGGTGTCGGCTCTGCTCGCGCTGCTGCCGGCCGTCGCGCCCGCCGCCGACAAGGTCACCCGCACCCGCATGCTCGCGTCCGACGGCATCAACGCCATCCTCATCCAGGCGAGGGTCGGCTCGGTCCGTCTGGAGCCGGGCGAGGGCAACGCGATCGAGGCGAAGGTCACCCTCGAGGCGAAGCGCAACTCCGACCCCGTGAGCGACCTGCCCGATGTCACCAAGGTGCAGATGTCGGCGACCACCCGCGGCGATCAACTGCGGCTCGGCGTCGACGAGAAGAACATCGAGGAGCACTGGATCGTCCGCGTCCCCAAGCGGATGTTCTCCGAGTTCGAGGTCAAGCTCGGCGTCGGTCAGGGCGCGATCACCGCGCCGGCGCGCCGTATCACGCTCGACATCGGCGTCGGCGACGCGAAGGTCGATTCGGCGACCGGTGCCATCACGGTGCGTGTCGGCACGGGCAACGCGGAACTGCGCACCACGCGCAGCAACGCCGGCGCGGTCGAGGCTACGACCGGTGTCGGCGGGCTCACCGTGAAGGGCGTCGACGGCAAGGTGGAGCGCCACATGGTGGGCGGCAGCATCGACGGCAAGGGCCGCGGCCGCGAGCCGATCGAGGCGAAGGTCGGTGTCGGTGATGTGACGGTGACGCTGACGGAGTAGCCGCGCGGAGCGCCGGCTTGCCTTAATCTTTGAGGCGCTGCGCGATGAGTTCCGCCGCCTCCGCGGTGGCGGGATCGTCGCGCAGGCCCTCGAGCGCGCCGCGCTGATCGGCGGGCGTGCGGTTCTGGCTGGCCTTGGTCTTGGCCGTCACTTCGGTGATGCTGAGCGTCAGCCCGACGATGCCCTGCAGCATCTTGTCGATGTAATCCGCCGGCGCGTCGGACACCGCCCAAGGATCCCGGCGTTGCGATTCCATGTGTCGCGTAAGCCGCTCGACGATCTGCAGCTTCGCGTCGCGGTCGTGCGTGCAGACGAGCGTGCCACGCACATGCACCGCGCGGTAGTTCCAGGTGGGTACCACCTGATGGGTCTCGCGCTTGCTCGGATAGAACGACGGCGAGATGTAGGCCGACGCGCCCGTGAACGCCACCAGCACCTCGGCGCCGCGTTCGCCGAGCCGCCAGGTGGGGTTGCTCTTCGAGGTGTGGGCGATGAGCGTGCCGCCCGGGGCGAGCCGGTCCGCGCAGATGACGGGCAGGTGGTCGACGACCGGACGGCCGTCCTCGATGCCGGCCAGCGTCGCGAGCGGATGCGCCGCCACGAAGGCGGCGATCTGCGCGTCATCGCTTTCCGCGAACATCGTCGGGATGTACATTGGCGGCCAAGATATCACGGGGGGAGGGATCTTCGATGAGCACGGGACTCTATGCCGGCCTCTGCGGTCTGCTGTTCATCTGGTTGTCATGGCTTGTCATCAAGCAGCGGCAGCGCGCCAAGGTCGGTCTCGGCGACGGCGGCGATCCGGACCTGCAGCGCGCCATCCGCGTGCACGCCAACTTCATCGAGTACACGCCGTTCGCGCTGGTGCTGTTGGCATTGGTGGATATGGCCAGCGCACCCGACATCGTCGTGCACGGCTTCGGCATCGCGCTGGTGCTGTCGCGCGTGCTGCATGCGCAGGGGCTCGGCGCCACCGCAGGCTACTCGCGCGGCCGTTACTTCGGCACGCTCGGCACCTGGCTCATCATCGTCGGACTGAGTCTGCTGCTGGTCGTGGACCAGGCCTGGAGCTTGTTCAGCTGACGGCCGTGGTCCGATCCGCGCCGCCGCTGATGTCGCTGCTCCTGCTCGCCGCCTGCGGCGGTGGTGGGGGATCCGCCCCACCGCCGTCACCTGCCCCGCCACCGGTGGTGGAGCGCAGCTTCGACTTCTCGCAGGGCAACGGCGGTTGGTTGTCCGGTCAGGCGGACTACACACCGCAGACCGCGCCCACCGGTGTCGTGTTCGAGATCCGCGCGCTGCCGGCCGGGTTCGCCGGGTCCGGTTTCTATGTCGCCGGGCGGAACAACAGCGACGACCTGTTCCTCTATGTGAAGACCAGGATCAGCGGACTGGCCGCGTCGACCACCTACAGCGTCTCCGCCCGTGTGGAATTCCTGTCGTCGGCGGCCAGCGGTTGCGTCGGTGTCGGTGGCGCACCGGGCGAGAGCGTGTGGGTGGTGTTCGGGGCGTCCGCGGCGGAACCCCTGACGGTGTTCAACGGCACCGAGTACCGTGTGAATCTGCAGCGCGGCAACCAGAGCGTGGGCGGTCCGGAGGGCATCGTGCTCGGCGACATCGCCAACGGCTCGTCGGACTGCACCAACCCGTCATGGCGTTCGAAGACGCTGTCCTCACCGGAGCCCGCGGCGATCTCCGTGCGCGCCGACGAGCGCGGGGAGGCGTGGGTGCTGGTCGGTATCGACTCGGGTTACGAGTCGTTCAGCAGCGTTTATCATCAGCGCATGGTTTTCCGTTTCACGCCGCGATGAACGCGACCCTGCTGCAGCCGACGCTCGTCGGCGACCTCGTACATCTCTCGCCGATGCAGGCGGGTGACCATGACGCGCTCTACGAGGTCGCGAAGGATCCGTTGATCTGGGAGCAGCACCCTTCCTGGGACCGCTACAAGCCCGAGGTCTTCCGGTCGGTCTTCGACGGCGGACTCGCGTCCGGCGGTGCGCTGGTGGTGCGTGATGCGGCCACCGGCGAGGTCATCGGGTCGACGCGTTTCTACGACCACCGGCCCGCGGAGCGTTCGGTCGCCATCGGCTACACCTTCCTCGCGCGTCGCTGCTGGGGCGGCGCCTACAACCACGAGATGAAGCGGCTGCTGCTCGCGCATTCATTCCGTTTCTGTGACCGGGTGTGGTTCCACATCGGCACGCAGAACCTCCGCTCGCGCACCGCGATCGCGCGCGTGGGCGGCGTGTTCAGCCACGAGGTGGCGGCCGATCCTGCGTTCGGCCACAAGGACATGGCCTACTATTTCATCGACCGACCGGGCATCGGCCGGCCGGATTGACCGGCCTCAGCCGGTCGTGAGCGTCGCGAACTTCGCGCGCAGGTAGAGCGTCGCCTCGCGGCACTTGGCCGGGATCGTGCCCGCCGGCGGCAGCGCAGGATCGAGGGGCGCGAACGGGATCATCAGCATCATCACGGCGTAGAGCAGGACCATCCCGCCGCCGGTGATGAAGAGCAGCACCACCGCGAGCGCGCGCACGAGCGTCGGGTCGATCCCGCTATAGCGCGCGAGGCCGAGGCAGACTCCGCTGATCCATGCACCCTGGCTGATCTGTTCCAACTTCAGCGGCGCTGCGGCGCCGGCGGAAGCGGGCGCTTCCGGCGCCGCCGCCGCGCCGACATCGGGCGTCTCGACGCGACCGACATGGTCCAGCGCCGGCTGCAATTCCTCGAGCGTCACCACTTGCTGGTGCGGCCGCAGGCGCTGCGTGCACTGGTCGGCGATGGCCTGCTCGAGGTCGGCGAGGATCTCGGTCCGGTCCGGGTCGCCGGCGAGGCGCGCGCTCGCCTCGGCGAGCCAGGCCTCGAGGCGCGCGTAGGCGTCCTCCTCGAACTGGTAGGCGTTGCGGTTGAGGCTGGCGGTGATGACGCGTTTCATGAGGTCGTCCCGTGTCAGCGGCCGATGGCCGCGATGGTGTGGTTGATGCGGGTCCAGTATTCGTCGAGCACGGCGAGCTGCGCTTCGCCCGCGGCCGTGAGCCGGTAGTACTTGCGCGGCGGCCCGGTCTCGGACTCGCGCCATTCGTAGTGCACGAGGTCCTCGCGCCGCAGTTTGCTCAGCAGCGGATACAGCGTCCCTTCTTGGGTCGCGAACTCCGTGCCGGCGAGGCGCCGCAGGATGTCGGGTACATAGACGCTCTCGCGCCCCACGATCTTGAGCACGAGGAACTCGAGCAGGCCCTTGCGGAGGGGGGTGAGTTTGGGTTCAGGGTCGGTCATGCATAAGTACCTTTATGAATAAAGGTACTGGATTTCAAACAAGATAGCAAGTCCCTGTCCACGCTGCGCAGAATCCCGCCATGGACGACGACCCGAGACTCCGTGATCACCAACCCGGCCTCCGCTGGACGGTGATCGTGTCCATCGTCGGCCTGCTCGTGATCCTCGCGCTCAACAACCCCACCGAGGCGGATGCCCGGAAATTCGTCGGCGAACGGCTGAGCGCCGCGATGCGCGGGTCGGTGACGGGCGGCAGCCCCGAGGAGCGTGCCGGCGCCGGTCTCGCGATGGCGATCCTTGCGCCCATGGTCGACAGCGCGCTCGTCGTCGAGCGCCGCGATCTCATCATCGCCTCGCATTACACGGTGAAGCCGAACGCGTTCCTCGAGGCGCTGCAGACCGCATCCGGCAAGCAGGACACGCTCGGCGAGATCTGCCTGATCGGCATCTTCGGCAAGTTCCTGCCTTGCGGCGCGAAGGGGCAGGTGGCCTCGCAGTTGATGGACGGCAAGTTCGAGATGCCCGGTGCGCCGGCGGCGCCGTCCGAGCCGACCGTGCCCGCGCCCGTCGCGGAGGCGCCGGCCGATCCCGAGGAGGCCGCGGCGCCGGCGGCGCCTGCGGAGTCTGCGCCGACGGTCGGCTATGCCGACGTCAGCGACGTGCTGCTCGCGATCGGCGTGCGGATCAGGGCCGGCGAGCTGGACGAGGCCGAGCGCCGCATCGCCGAGGTCGAGACACTGTCGCTCTCGCCGGAGGACCAGGTCGTCCTCGAGAGTTTGAAGCGGCGCGTCGAGGACGGCCGCCGCAACGCCGCCGCGCCGGGACGCTCGACGGCGTCGGCGTCCACGACGCCGGCGCGGCCCGTGGCGAAGGTCGACTTCCAGCGTTCGCCCTCGCTGGAACCGTACTATCCCCTCTCCGCGCGACGGGCTGAGCAGCAGGGTGTCGCAACGCTGCGCTCGTGCGTCGATGCGGCGGGGCGTCTGTCGGGTGAGCCTGCCGTGATCGAGAGCTCGGGCCATCGCTCGTTGGACGACGGCGCGGTCAGCTGGGCGCGCGCCGCGCGCTACTCACCGGCGGTCGAGAGCGGTCGCAGGATCGATTCCTGCGCGACCTTCCGCGTCCGCTTCGTGTTGCAGGAATGACCGCGCCGGGGGCGTGACGCCGGACGGTGCTCGCCGCTCAACGCGTCGGTCGCCAACCCGCGGCGCGCGCCTCCGACTCGCTGCAGAACCAACGCTCGCCGCGCGACTCGTCGATGCGCGTTCGCGCGTAGTGCGCGCCGCCCGGCAGGTGGTAGATGCGGCCGTTGTCGCTGATGTTGCCCTTGATGTCGCAGCCGGGGCGTGGCGCCTGCGACTCGGGCGGAGCGGATGTGAACGCGGCGGTGGGGAAGGCGCCGCCGTCAGGGGTCGTCATGCGGTCCGGCGTACGGCGGAAGTTCGCGCGGCAGTTCTCCGCGGTCTCGCGCGACCAGTCGGTGTAGGGGCGCGGCGCACCGCGCTTGTTGCGGCGCCATTCCCAGGGCGCGACACGGCGCTGCGGGGGCAGGCCCCACAGGCCGTCGCGGGCGAGGCGCGCCTGATGCTCCAGCCGACAAAGATCGCGGTCCTCGGCGCCGGCGTACTGCCGGTACACGAACGCGTGACCGGCGCGGACGAGCCATGCGTTGAGGTCGATGCCGTCGACGAGCACGCGCGCCACCATACGCCCGTAGCCGTCGCTCTGTTCCGTGACCTCGAGCTGCACGGCGCGGCCCGCGGGCAGGCGGCGCGCGAGGGCGTCACGCGCTTCGCGGCCCCAGGGCTGGCCGAGCTCCGGCGTATCCACGGCATGCAAGCGGACATTGATGGGACCGGAGGAGAGCCGTACGCGGATGGTGTCGCCGTCGGTGACGCGCAGCACGCGACCGGGCAGGACCATGTCCTGCGCCGCTGCGTGCGGTGGCGCGGATGCGAGCACGAGGGTCGCGAGCACCGTCGTCAGCGCGGCGCACAGCCTCCCAAAACGGCATCGGGGCGCTCTCACGCCCCGATGCTATCAACAAAATCCGCGATGGGATTATTTTGGCGCTTCGCGCGACATGCCCGGATCCTGGCGACCGGGCGCCACGCCTGGACCGCCGTCCGCGTCGTCGGGGATCGCCATGCGCGACACACCCGGCGGCGCGAGACCCACGCCCTCGCTGGCGCTGCGGCCGGCGACCGAACGACCGCCCTCGACCTCGAAGATCGCGCGGCAGCCGTCGCTGACCCAGATGGCCTCGTTGCGGATGGTGCCCCAGGTCATGCCACGGGTGCAGGGTGCGTTGCTTTCGCGGCGCGCGAGGCGCACACGGCCGTTGATCTCGACCGGGCAGGCGCCCCAGCGACCACCGATCGACTGGCAGCGGATCTGCATCGGCGGGCCGTAGTTGTTGTTGCCCCAGCCGCCACCGCCACCGCTGCCCCAACCGGCGTTGCCGCCGTTGTTCCAGCCGCCGCCGGTCTGCTGGTTGGTGCGGGCGAGGAACACGCCGCGGCAACCGCTGCGCACATAGATGCCCCGGCCGTCGGCGCGCCAGGTGTTGCCCTCGACGCAGGGCGCACGCGACAGGGTGCGCACGAGGCGCACGCCGCGGTTGGTCACGCCGCAGAACGACTCGCGGCCGTCCTCGGAATCGCAGCGCACCTCGACCTCACCCATGTTGTTGTTCTGGTCGTTCCAACCGCCGCCCATGCCGCCGCCGGTGCCCATGAACGAGAACTCGCCACGGCAGCCCTCACGGACCACGATGCCGTTGCGGTCGGCGCGCCAGTTGCGGCCCTCGACGCAGTAGACATTGCTGAGGTTGCGCACGAGGCGCACACGGCCGTCGTTGGGCGCGCGGCAGTACTGCTCACCTGCGCCGTATGATTCGCAGCGGATCCGCTGCTCGGTGGCGCCCCATTGCTGTGCGCTGGCCTGCGGCGCAGCGGTGGCCATCAGCGCGGTGCCGAACACCGCCAAGGCGGCGAGGGCAGCGGGACGGCGACGGAAAAACGCTGTTCTCATCGTTATCTCTCCTTCCGTACGGTCGAACGGTCTTATCGACCCCCTACAGACAGTATACTTACGGTCAACACGAAAGGATGACCATGAAGACCATCGGCCGGATCCTGCTCAAAGGCCTGCTGACGATCCTGCCGATCGGGCTGACCCTCTATTTCGTTTACTGGTTAGGGGTCACCACCGAATCCCTGCTGTCGGGCCCCTTGAAACTGGTGCTGCCGACGGGGTTCTACCGTCCGGGCATGGGCCTGATCGCCGGGTTCATCGTGCTGTTCGCGGTCGGCCTGCTGGTCAACGCCTATGTGGTCCGTCGCGTGCTGGGCTTCGGCGAGTCGCTGGTGCTGCGGGTGCCGGTGGTCAAGACGGTCTACGCCGCGCTGCGCGACCTCACGGGACTGATGCGCGGCGGCGGCAGCAGCGAGCTCGAGCGGGTGGTGCTGGTGCGCTTCGGTCCGGCGCGGCTCATCGGGTTCGTGACCCAGGAAAATGCGACAATCCCCGGTATCGGCTCCGATACCGCGTTGGTCGCCGTGTATCTGCCGATGAGCTACCAGATCGGCGGCTACACGCTGTACCTGCCGCGCGAGCGCATCGAGCCCACCGACCTGTCGGTGGAGGCGGCGATGCGCATCGTGCTCACCGGCGGCCTGCAGAACAAGTAAGTCGAGGAGAACTCCATGGCAACGGTCGATTATTCGCTGCGCGGACGGATCGCGGTGGTCGCGTTCCAGGCCCCGCCGGTCAACAGCCTCGGGCACGCGATGCGCTCGGGTCTCGTCGCGGCGCTGGACCGCGCCGCCGCCGACGCCGCGGTGGACGGTGTGGTGCTCATCGGCGGCAACGGCACGTTCAGCGCCGGCGCCGACATCCGCGAGTTCGGGACGCCGGCGATGATCCGCGGCCCCTCGCTGTGGACGCTCAACGAGACGCTCGATGCCATGCCGAAGCCGGTGGTCGCCGCGATCGAGGGCGTCGCCCTCGGCGGCGGTCTCGAGCTCTCGATGAGCTGTCATCACCGCGTGGCGCTCGCCACCGCGAAGATCGGTCTGCCCGAGGTGAAGCTCGGGCTGCTGCCGGGCGCCGGCGGCACGCAGCGCCTGCCGCGCCTGATCGGCGTCGAGAACGCGCTCAACGTGATGCTCTCGGGCGAGCCGCTGTCCGTGCAGCTGTTCGCGAAGTCGCCGCTGTTCGACCGCGTGGTCGAGTCCGACCTGCTTGGGGCGGCCGCCGCGGTGGCCGAGGCCTCCGCCGCCGCGCTGCGCGAGGGCAAGAAGCTGCCGCGCACCCGCGACCTCAAGGTCCGTGAGCCCGACCTCGACGGCATCTGCCAGTTCGCGCGCAACACCGCCAAGACCGCCTTCAAGGAATACCCGGCGCCGATCGCCATCATCGATGCGGTGCACTTCGGCGCGACCCGTCCGATCGTCCAGGGCTTCGCCGAGGAGGGGCGGCTGTTCAAGCAGCTGATGGACGGTGATGTCTCGAAGGCCATGCGCCATCTCTTCTTCGCCGAGCGTGCTGCGTCGCGCGTCGCGGGCCTGCCCGAGGGCACGGCCGTGCGCGACATCAAGTCCGTCGGCGTCATCGGCGCCGGCACCATGGGCACCGGCATCGCCATCAACTTCCTGAACGCCGGCATCCCGGTGCGGTTGCTCGAGGTCGGGCAGGAGGCGCTCGACAAGGGCGTCGCCCGCGTCCGCCAGACCTACGAAGGCCAGGTCAAGAAGGGCAAGCTCGACGCGGCCAAGCTCGAGGCGCGCATGGGCCTGCTCGCGCCGACGCTGTCCTACGCCGACCTCGGCGCCGCCGACCTCGTCATCGAGGCGGTGTTCGAGGACATGGGCGTCAAAGAAAAGGTCTTCCGGCAGCTCGACGCGGTCGCGAAGCCGGGCGCCATCCTCGCCACCAACACCTCGACGCTCGACGTCGACCACATCGCGGGGTTCACCGGTCGGCCGGCCGACGTCATCGGGCTGCACTTCTTCAGCCCGGCCAACGTCATGCGCCTGCTCGAGGTGGTGCGCGGCGCGAAGACCGCGCCCGATGTCCTCGCGACGGCGATGGCGCTCGCCAAGAAGATCCGCAAGACCGCGGTGGTGTCGGGCGTCTGCGACGGCTTCATCGGCAACCGCATGATCAACCAGTACTCGGCGCAGGCGCTGCAGATGCTGGACGAGGGCGCGAGCGTCGAGCAGGTCGACGGCGCGATCGAGAAGTTCGGCTTCGCGATGGGCCCGTTCCGCATGAGCGACCTCGCCGGCAACGACATCGGCTTCCACATCCGCAAGCGCCAGTACGCCGAGGGCAAGCTGACGCGCAAGGCCGTGGTCGCCGACCGGCTGTGCGAGATGGGGCGCTTCGGCCAGAAGACGGGCGCCGGCTGGTACGACTACAAGCCGGGCGACCGAAACGCGCAGCCGTCCAAGGTCGTCGCCGAGCTCCTCGAGCAGACGCGCAAGGAGGCGGGCGTGACGCCGCGGCGCATCGACGACGCCGAGATCGTCGACCGGCTCGTCTTCGCGCTGGTCAACGAAGGCGCACGCATCCTCGAGGAGGGGATCGCGCAGCGCGCCTCGGACATCGACCTCGTCTACCTCACGGGCTACGGGTTCCCGATGTACCGCGGCGGACCGATGCAGTACGCCGATTCGCGCACGCTCTACGAGGTGGCGCGCCGCATGCAGGCCTTCGCGGCGCTGCCCGGCGCCGACCAGGCGTTCTGGACCCCCGCGCCGCTCGTGGCGCGGCTCGCCGCCGAAGGCGGTTCGTTCAACGGAGGTGGCGCATGAGCCGCACCACATCGGGCCGCGAGGCCCTCATCGTCTCGACCGCCCGCACCCCGCTCACCCGCAGCTGGCGCGGCGCCCTCAACATCACCCACGGCGCCACGATGGGCGGCCACGTCATCAAGGCCGCGGTCGAACGCGCCGGCATCGACCCGGCGAGCGTCGAGGACGTGGTGATGGGCTGCGGCCTGCCCGAAGGCGCGACCGGCGCCAACATCGCGCGCCAGGCGGCGCTGCGCGCGGGGTTGCCGGTGTCGGTGTCGGGTGTGACGGTCAACCGCTTCTGCTCCTCCGGCCTGCAGGCGATCGCGCTCGCTTCGCAGCGCATCATGGCGGGCGAGGGCGACATCTACGTCGCCGGCGGCATGGAGTCGATCTCCTGCGTGCAGGGCGAGCTCAACAAGCACATGGCCTTCGAGGGCTGGCTGTCGCAGAAGATCCCGGGCATCTACCACTCGATGCTGCAGACGGCGGAGACCGTGGCGGCCCGCTACAAGATCCCGCGCGAGGTGCAGGACGCCTACGGCGCGCGGAGCCAGCAGCGCGCGGCCGCGGCGCTCGCCGCCGGCCATTTCACGGCCGAGATCGCGCCGATCACGGTGCGCATGGCCGGCGTCGACCAGGCCGCGGGCGGCAAGCTCTACACCCGCGAGGTGACGTCCTCGCAGGATGAGGGCATCCGCGAAGGCACCACGCTCGAGGCGGTCGCGAAGATCCGTCCGGCGATGCCGGGCGGCGTGATCGCCGCCGGCAACGCGAGCCAGCTCTCCGACGGCGCCGGCGCCTGCGTGGTCATGAGCGCAGCCGAGGCGGAGCGCAGCGGCGCCAAGCCGCTCGGCGTGTTCCGTGGTTTCGCGGTCGCGGGCTGCGAGCCCGACGAGATGGGCATCGGCCCGGTGTACGCGATCCCCAAACTGCTCGCGCGCGCCGGCCTCAAGGTCGAGGACATCGGTCTCTGGGAGCTCAACGAAGCCTTCGCGGTGCAGGTGCTCTACTGCCGCGACAAGCTCGGCATCCCCGACGACCGCCTCAACGTCGACGGCGGCTCGATCGCCGTCGGCCACCCGTTCGGCATGACCGGCCAACGGCTCGTCGGCCACGCGCTGCTCGCCGGCAAGCGGCTCGGCGTGAAGCATGTCGTGGTCACGATGTGCGTCGGCGGCGGCATGGGCGCGGCGGGCCTGTTCGAGGTGCTGTGATGCATCGGATGTCGCCGGTGCGGCGGCGCGCCGCGCTCGCCGCGCTGGCGGCATCCTTCCTGGCGTCACCGGAGGTCGCGATGGCGATCGAGCAGCCCGAGTACACGGTGGTGCGGCAGGAGGGCGCCTTCGAGCTGCGCCGCTACGCGCCCTACCTGCTCGCCGAGACCGAGGTCGAGTCCGAGTTCATGCAGGCGGGCAACGTCGCCTTCGGCCGCCTGTTCCGCTACATCAGCGGCGACAACACCGCGCGCGCCGAGATCGCGATGACCGCGCCGGTCGAACAGGCCAAGCGCGGCGAGAAGATCGCGATGACCGCGCCGGTCGAGCAGGCGCGGGCGGGCGGGGTGTACCGCGTCGCGTTCGTGGTGCCGCGCAAGTACACGCGGGAGACGGTGCCGCAGCCGACGGATCCCCGGGTGCGCATCCGCGAAGTGCCGGCGCGCAGCATCGCCGTCTGGCGTTACTCGGGCCGCTGGACCGAGGAGAACTTCCGCGGGCACGAGCAGGAACTGCGCGCCAAGCTCGCCGCGCTCGGGCTGAAGCCGGAACCCGGCGACAGCGCGATCATCGCGCGTTACGACGCGCCCTTCATGCCGTGGTTCATGCGGCGCAACGAGGTGCTGATCCCGGTCACGGAGCCCGCGGCGTCGGCGCGGCCGGCGCCTTGACCGGCGCGCGGGGCGGCGCAGGGGCAGCGACCGCCGCCACCGCCGGCAGCGCACCGCGCCACACCTCGATGTCCTGCGCCGTCGCCTTGCGCGACTTGCGGTCGTAGAGGCAGAGCATCGCCGCCTTCGCACCCTTCATGTGCGCCGGCTTCCAGGTGCCGGTGACGAGGCGCGCATCCATGCCCACCGTGTCGTCGAAGAGCACGGCCTTCGGGTGGACCACCGGATCCTTGAGGTCCGATGCCGCGGCACAGGCCCGCTTCGTGTCCTGATCGTGCTGCGTCCACGCGGCGGGCGAAGAGGCGAGCGCGGCGGGTCCGACCGCCAGCAGGATCAGGGCGGCGGACGCGACGAGCGGCGCGGGCCTGCGGTGTGAGACGGACATGCGGGTTCCCTCCTGAGGTGGCCGACCGCGGGATAATATCGGCGCAGCGGACATGCCGCCAAGCAAGGGGGACGTACCCATGAAGGACGATCTGCGCAGTCTGCGACCGCTCGCCACGCTCGACCGGCGCGGCTTCGTCACCACCGCGCTCGCCGGCGGCTTCGCCGCGGCGACGCTGCCGGTCAGCGCCGAGACCATCGTGACACCCGCCGACGGGCTCGATGCCGGCGAGGCGCGCATCCCGGTGCCGGGCGGCCTGATGCCGGCCTACTACGCGCGTCCCGCGCGCGGCTCGAAGCTGCCCATCGTGCTCGTGGTGCAGGAGATCTTCGGCGTGCACGAACACATCCGCGATGTCTGCCGCCGCTTCGCGCGCCGTGGAGCGCTCGCGGTCGCGCCGGAGCTCTTCGCGCGGCAGGGCGATCCCTCCAAGGTCGCCGACATCCAATCCTTGATGCGCGACATCGTCGCGAAGGTGCCGGACGCGCAGGTGATGGCGGACCTCGACGCGACGCTCGTCTGGGCGCGCACCCGCGCGCGCGGCCAGGAAGGCAAGGTGGGCGTCACCGGCTTCTGCTGGGGCGGCCGCATCACCTGGCTGTACTCCGCGCACAGCGCGGAGATCGCCGGCGGCGTCGCCTGGTACGGCCGCGTGGTGGGTCAGACGTCGCCGTTGCAACCGGCGCACGCGGTCGATGTCGCCGCGTCGCTGCGTGCGCCCGTGCTCGGTCTCTACGCGGGCAAGGACGCGGGCATCCCGCTCGACGGTGTCGAGGCGATGCGCACCGCGCTCTCCCGCGAGGGCGCCTCCGCTGCGGCACGCGCCTCCAGCATCGTCGTGTACCCGGAGGCGGGGCACGGTTTCCATGCCGATTACCGCGCGTCCTATCGCCGCGAAGATGCCGAGGACGCGTTCAAGCGCGCGCTCGCGTTCTTCCGCGAGCGAGGCCTCACGATGCAGGACGGTTGAGTGCTGCTACGGCTCGATTCCGTCTCGCTCGCCTTCGGTTCCCGTCCGCTGCTCGAGCAGGCCTCGCTGCAGGTCGGTGAGCGCGAGCGCGTCTGTCTCGTGGGCCGCAACGGCGAGGGCAAGTCCTCGCTGCTGCGTCTGGTCGCGGGCGCCACCGTGCCCGATGACGGCACCGTGTGGCTCCGGCCGGGTGCGAAGTTGGCGACGCTCGCGCAGGATCTCGATGCGGTGCACGACGGCGAGGTCGCGGACATCGTCCGCGGTGGGCTGCCGGCCGACGCTGGGGAGGATTGGGAGACGGAGCACCGCGTCGCCGCCATCATGTCGCGGCTCGGGCTCGACGGTGAGCGCCGCTTCTCGGACCTTTCGGGCGGTTGGCGCCGGCGCGCGTTGCTCGCGCGCGCTCTCGTCGGCGATCCCGACATCCTGTTGCTCGACGAGCCCACCAACCACCTCGATATCGCCACCATCGAGTGGCTCGAAGA
>JBBAPM010000004.1:0-144438 GCA_040400835.1 Steroidobacteraceae bacterium | reverse complement strand
CCACCACGCGCTCGCCGCGTCCGCGCAGCTGCAGCACGGTGTGGCTGCCGATGTAGCCGGCGCCGCCGGTGACGAGGATGCCCTTGCGCTGCGGGTTCGCGGTCATGCGGCGCGTCTCGTCAAACCGCGCCGTGGCAGTGCTTGTAGCGTCTGCCGGAGCCGCAGGGGCAGGGCGCGTTGCGGCTGAGGTTCGTGTCGGCCTCGGGCGCCGCGGGTGCGCCGCGCAGGAACTGCGGGTGCACGCGGGGCAGTACGGCCGCATAGCCCACTCGCTCGAGGAAGATGCGCTTCGCCTCGACGCCGTTATCGGCACCGAGGATGGGCGGGTCGCCGTCCGGCAAGGCCGCGAGCGTGGCCTTCAGCAGCGCGTCGTAGTGCAGCCAGCCGGCTTCCTGGATGCCGTACTGGTACCAGAGCGCCCGCCAGTCCTTGCAGAAGCCGGACAGCACGCGTCGGTACTCCGCGGCTTGCGCGGGGTCGTTGTCCGGCCGTGCCGAGAGGTCGCGGATGAGGTCGCCGACGAGGTGGTCGACCTCGCCCGGGGACATCACGGTCTGCTGGCTGTAGCGCTCGGTGCGGACCTGCGCCTGCAGGCCCTCGACGTAGGGGACGAGGCGGGGCTCGAGCGGTCGTCCCGCGCGCTCCGCGGCCAGCGCCTGCGAAGCCATCTCCCAGAAGCGCGAGGAACCCGCGGTGTCGATGACGAGGTGGGTGCGCGAGCGCTGTCCACGGTTCTCGACGCGGTGCAGCCGCCAGGTGTCGAAGATCCAGCATTCGCCGGCCGCCATGTGCCGATGCTGGCCGCCGCAGTGGAAGGTCACGTCGGGGTTGGTCACCACGGGCACATGGACGCGCACGCGGTTGAACCAGTGATGGTGCACATCGACGTGCTCGCTCACATCGCATCCCGGCGCGAGCCGCATCAGCCGCGAGCGGCCGAACACCTCGTCGAAGCTCGCGATCACCTGTCTCAGGTAGGGCGAGCGCTCGAGGTGCGGGGTGGGGCGCATGTCGCCGGTGGCGTCGTCGTTGTCGCCGCCGTCCGCCGAGATGAGCGGCAGCGCGGAGTTGCCGTCGGTCTTGTCGGGGTGCTGGCGCCACGGGACGGATTCGAGCAGCGACAGCTCGTAGGCGAGCCGTTCGGCATCGAACCGCAACGGCAGTTTGATGAACGGCGCCTCGAGCTTCATGTCAGCTTCCCATGGCAGGCCTTGAAGCGCCGGCCGGACCCGCAGGGGCAGGGTGAGTTGCGGCCGACATCGCCCATCTCGCTGTGCAGGTCGTAGGTCTGCTCGGCTTCCTCCGGCGATGCATCGACGGCATCGGCCGGGGGAGCGGCCGCATCGAGCGGCGGCGTCCCGGCGTCGAGCGCGGCGTTCAGCCGCTGGATGAGCGGCGAGATCTGCGGCCACAGGCGGCTCAGCGCGCCGCCATGCCGTCGCCACTTGTCGGCTTGCGGCGCGTGCAGCGTGTACATGGAGAGCGGCAACGGCTGCAGCAATCCCGTCGCGAACTTGTCGTCCATCGGGATGCCGATGAAGCGGCACAGGCGCTCCGCCAGCGCCCGCGGATCCTCGAGCAGCTCCGAGGCGTTCACGGTGCAGCGCCGCTCGCGCGGGATCGCCGCGAGGTCATCGAGGATGTACTGGTTCGCGGACCGCCACTGGAAGGCGGCCACCTCCGGCAGCGGCGCCTGCAACTGATCACGCCAACCGGGCGGCAGCAGCAGCGACCAGGGGCCGTTGGCGGTGGCGATGGACGGGTAGGTGACGAACCGCCGTGACCGCCAGGCGTCGATGATGCTGGCGATGTTCTCCTTGGGGTCGCGCACCAGATGGATGAACAGCGCGTCCGGATACAACGCCGCGAGGAACGGGATCCGCAGCGCGTTCTTCGGTGTCTTCTCCAGCAGCCGTACGCTCCCCTCGGGCGGCGGTCGCGCGCCTTCGCGGTCGCGCAGGTTCAGAGCGAACGCACGGCGCAGGCTGCGTCCCAGCTCCTCGCCGAGCACGCCCTGCAAGGGCTCGGCCGTCACCCGGTTCGAGTCGGCCTCGGCCAGCGGGTTCAGCGGCGGGAACTGCTCGATGAGCTGATGGCTCTCGTCGCCGATGGACCAGAGATGCGCGCTGCGCGACATCGTCTCGAACAGCAAGGTGCTGCAGGAGCGCGGGGCGGCCATGATGAAGACGGGACGGTCGATGAGCAGGGGCATGGAGGCTCGGAGCGGCTGCGACGGCCGAATCTTACCGCGGGACAGGGGTGTCGGGCGTCGCGTGCTAGAGTGGCCCATGGCCTCGACGCCCGACGGGCAGCCCTTCGCGCGACTCTCCCCCGACGAGGTGCTGGCGGCCGCCGAGCGGCTCGGCATCGACTGCGACGGGCGGCTCTTCGCCCTCAACTCCTACGAGAACCGCGTCTACCAGCTGGGGTCGTCCTCGCACGGCATGCTGGTGCTGAAGTTCTACCGGCCGGGCCGCTGGAGCGACGCGCAGATCCTCGAGGAGCACTCGTTCACGGCCGAACTCGCCGCCGCGGACCTGCCGGTGGCGGCGCCGATCGTGTTCGAGGGCGCGACCTTGTCCCGGCATGCAGGGCTGCGGTACGCCGTGTTCCCGCGGCTCGCGGCGCGCGCGGTCGAGATCGACGCGCGTGGGTCCTTGGAGCTCATCGGCCGTACGCTCGGGCGCATGCATGCGGTCGGCGCGCGGCAGCGGTTCACGCATCGGGTGGCGCTCACCAGCGAGCGGCTCGGCTGGCAGGCGCGCGATGCGCTGCTGGCGTCGCCGCTGCTCGAAGACACCCTGGCCGACAAGTACGAAGAGGTCTCCGGCGCGCTGCTCGAGGCCGTGGACGAGGCGCTCGAGAGCGCGGGTCCCCTGTCGCGCATCCGGCTGCACGGCGACTGCCACCTCGGCAACATCCTGTGGAACGAGCAGGGGCCGGTGTTCGTGGACCTCGACGACTGCATGACCGGGCCGCGCATCCAGGATCTTTGGATGTTCCTCTCGGGGACGCCGGACGAGCGCGAGGGGCAGTGGCGGGAGCTCGTGGGCGGCTACCGGCAGTTCCACGACATCGACGAGCACGAGCGCGATCTCGTCGAACCGCTGCGTGCTCTGCGCATGGTGCACCACGCGGCGTGGATCGCGGCGCGCTGGGATGACCCGGCGTTCCCCCGTGCGTTCCCGTGGTTCACGAGCCCGCGCTTCTGGCAGGAGCACCTGAGCGACCTCTGGCAGCAGCTCGCGGAGCTGCGGGGCGGCTCGCTTACTTGACGAGCACCACCGGCACCGGCGAGAGGTGCACGACCTTCTGCGCGACCGAGCCGACCAGCGCACCCGCGAGCGCGCCGCGGCCGTGGCTGCCCATGATGATCTCGTCCACCGCCTTCTCGACGGCGTAGTCCACCACCACCTTGCCGGCGTCGCCGACGCCGATGTGCGGTTCGGCGGAAAGACCGGCGGCGGCGAGCTTGGCGAGCGCGGGCTCGAGGATCTTGGTGCCTTCCTCGCGGTAGTAGGTCTGCAGGCTGTCCTGGCTCACGAAGAGCTTCACGTTCACCGTGACGATGGGCGCCTGTACGGTGAGCACGTGGGCGTGCACCGTGTCGCGGGTCTTGGCGGCGCGCGCGATGGCGTAGTCGAGCGCGCGGTCTGAGTATTCGGAGCCGTCGACGGGCAGCAGCAGCGTCAGCATGGGCGTCTCCTCGAGGTCTCGCGTCAGGGTTTGTCGGGCGGCGGCGCGGGTGCGGCGAGGTCCACCGGCGGCGCGGGTTTCGCGGGCGTGGGCGCCGGTGCGCGCCGGCCGAGCAGCTTGCCGACCGCCACCACGAGCAGCGCGCCGGCCGCCGCGGCGGCGTAGTGCAAGGTCGCGCCGTAGGGCGCGGTCCAAGGCTTCAGCACCACATCGTCGACGATCATCCCGCCGCCGATCCAGCCGAGCAGCGCAGCGCCGAACACGATGACCAGCGGGAAACGGTCCATCAGCGTGAGCACGAAGCGGCTGCCCCAGATGATGATGGGGATGCTGAACAGCAGCCCGAAGACGACGAGGCCGAGGTGGTCCTTGGCGGCGCCGGCGATGCCGATGACGTTGTCGAGGCTCATGACCGCGTCCGCGATGATGATCGTCTTCACCGCGCCCAGGAGGTTGGTGCTCGCGGCGATGTCGTGACCGCCGTCGTCGTCGTGCGGCATCAGCAGCTTGATACCGATCCAGAGCAGCAGCACGCCGCCGACGATCTTGAGGAAGGGCACCTTGAGCAGCTGCAGCGCGAAGAAGATCAGCACCACACGCAGCGCCACCGCGCCGAACATGCCCCAGAATATGGCCTGCTTGCGCTGCGCGTCCGGCAGGCGGCGCGAGGCGAGGGCGATGACGACCGCGTTGTCGCCGCCCAGCAAGATATCGATCATGATGATCTGGCCGAGCGCGACCCAGAATTCCGGGGAGGTGAACTCCATGCAGCATCATACCGCGTGGCGTCGGAAGCCCGCTCTCATGTGTGCGTTGCTGTCCGCAGCGCTGTCGTTCGCGGCGGCCTCGCCCATCCGGGCGGCGGCGGACTCGCCTGCCCGGGCGGCGGCGGAGGCGCCGAGCGCCCGCGACATCATCGCCCGTGCGCAGGCCGCAGCGGGCGGTGAGACCTGGATCCACCCCCGCACCCTGCTGATGCGCGGCCACGCCGTGTTCTACACGCCGCAGGGCCCCGAGAAGCACGAGCGCTACGAGATGTGGCGCGTCTACCCGGCGCAGAAAGGCTCGGCCCACGCCGCCGACGGCAAGGTGCGCATCGAGTCCTGGCATGACGGCAAGCGTGTGCGGCTCGTCACCTTCGACGGTGTGCGCTCCTACACGCTCGCCGGGCCGCAGCCGCCGTCCGAGGCCGACAAGCAGTGGTCCGAGAACTTCGGCTTCGGGGTGATCCGCTTCGCGCTGGAGTCCGGCTTCCGTCAGGAGCGGCTGCCGGACGACGCGGTGGGCGGGCGCGAGGTCTACATGGTGCGCATCATCGATCCCGCCGGGCAGGCCACGCTGTTCTCGATCGCGAAGGACGACCACGCCATCCTGCGGCTCGGCTTCGACACCTCGCGCGGCTGGCATGAGCGGCTGTACTCGGATTTCTTCCGCAAGCCCGGGGTCTCGTGGGTGCAGCCCGGCGTGGTGAAGCTCTACTACGACGGGGTCAAGCAGAACGAGATCTTCTGGACGGACTTCGAGCTCGACCGGCCGATGCCCGACGACCTGTTCGTGGTGCCCGCGCCATCGCCGGCCCGGTGATGCGGGCGCGGTGGTAGACTGCGCCCACGCCGCAGGGGCTCACCCCGGCGTGAAAGGCTGTCGATGGACTTCCCGGGTTCCCTCGACCGACGCGTGTCGGTCGCCCCGATGATGGATTGGACGGACCGGCACTGCCGCTACTTCCTGCGCGGCTTCGCCCCCGAACTCCTGCTCTACACCGAGATGGTGACCGCGTCCGCGATCCTGCGCGGCGAACGCGACCGGCTGCTCGAGTTCTCGCGCGAGGAGCACCCCGTGGCGCTGCAGCTCGGCGGCTGCGAGCCCGATTACCTCGCCGCCGCGGCGCGCTACGGCGTCGAGTGGGGCTACGACGAGATCAACCTCAACTGCGGCTGTCCCTCGGACAAGGTGCAGAAGGGCGCTTTCGGCGCCTGTCTGATGAACGAACCCGAGCTCGTCGCCGACTGCGTCGCCGCGATGCGCGAGGTGGTCGATGTCCCGGTGACGGTGAAGATGCGCATCGGGACGCTGCGCTCGGGGCAGTCGGACCTCGCCGACGCGATGCAGCGCTTCGATGAGGCGGACTACGACCGGCTCGCCGATTTCCTGGTGGCGATCCGTGCGGCGGGAGCCGACTGCGCCATCGTGCACGCGCGCCGTGCGGTGCTCGGCAACTGGTCGCCGGCCGACAACCGCGAGATCCCGCCGCTGCGCTACGACATCGCACGCCGCCTCAAAGAGGACTTCCCCGACCTGCCGATCGTGCTCAACGGGGGCTTGCGCGACGCTGCGCGATCGGCCGAGGCGCTGGAGTGGGCCGACGGCGTGATGATCGGCCGCGAGGCCTACCACCGGCCGATGGTGCTCGGTGAGATCTTCGAGGCGATCGAACCGGGGTACCGTACGCCCTCGATCGGCGCGCAGCTCGAGCGTATGGCGGTGTACGCCGAGCGCGAGATGTCGCGCGGCGAGCGGCTGCCGGCGATCACGCGCCACCTGCTCGGGCTCGTGAGCCATGTGGCCGGCGCGCGGGAGTACCGTCGCTTGCTGTCGGAGGGCGCACGGGAGCGCGACGCGGGTCCGGAGCTCATCCGGCGCGCCGCCGAGATCGCGCTGCGCGAAGCGGCCTGAGGGCGGATTAACGCGTTGCGGGGTCGACCGGCAGGCGCTCCACCGGGCCGTCGGCCATCGCCGCGAGATACACCGCCACGGCGAACACCGCGACCGACTGGCGCAGGTGCGCCGGGTCGACCTGATCGAGGGTGTCGTTGACGGTGTGGTGGATGTCGAAATAGGTGGTGGCGTCCAGCGCCGGTGCGAGCACGGGCACACCGCGACGGCGCAGCGGGCCGAGGTCGGCGCCGCCGTTGGCCTTGTTGTCGCCGAGCTCCACACCGAGCCCCTTCACCACGCCATGGATGCCCTGCACGAGCGGCCAGTGCGCCTCGGGCACGCGGCCGCCGATCTTCCAGACCGGACCGTCACCGAGATCCGCCTCCATGGCGAAGGCGTGGCGGGCGACCTTGTCGTCGCCCTCGTCGGCCGGGTAGCGCGCGGCGCCCGAGAGGCCGAACTCCTCGTTGGCGAACGCGACCACACGGATGGTGCGGCGCGGGCGCGGCGTCATCTGCGCGGCGAGCCTCGCGGCGGCGATGGCGATGGCGACGCCTGCGCCGTCGTCCTGCACGCCCATGCCGGTGTCCCAGGAGTCGAGGTGGCCGCCGACGAGCACGATCTCTTCGGCGAGGTCGGTGCCGCGCAGGTCGCCGATGACGTTGGCGGAGCGCGTCTGCGGCAGGTCACGCGCGGTGACGCGCACGCGCACGGTGACCTCGCGGCCGCTCGCGACCTGACGCTCGAGCATGTCGGCGTCCGGGTTGGAGACGGCGACCGCGGGGATGCGGGGCGCGGCGATGTTGTAGGACAGCGTGCCGGTGTGCGCGATGCGGTTGGTGCTGGTGCCGATGGAGCGGATGACGACGCCCACGGCGCCCGCCGCGCCGGCGATGGAGGGCCCCTCGGTCCGCGAGCGCACGGCCTTGCCGTAGCCGCTGCCGTCGCGGGTGCGCTCGGTGCGCCCCGTGAAGAACACGATCTTGCCCTTCACGGCGCCGGCCGGCAGGGCCTGCAGCGCGGGGACATCCTTGACCATCACGATGGGCGCGGTGAGGCCCTCGTCGGCGGTGCCGATGCTGCCGCCGATCGCGACCGTGACCATCGACTGCGGGAACGGCGTGAGCACCTCGGCGCTCGCTTCGCCGCGCACCCAGCGCGGCACGATGACCTCGGGGGTGCGCACGTCGGTGAAGCCGAGGTCGACGAGCTTGCGGCGCGTCCACTCGACGCCCGCGAGGTCGCCGGGCGTGCCGGCGAAGCGCGGTCCGACCTCGGTGGTGAGGGCGGTGAGGATCTGCAGCGCCTCGTCGCTGGCGAGCGCGCGGTCGCGCAGCTCGGCCGCGGCCTTGAGCGCGGCCTTCGTGGGCTTGATCGGCTTGACCGTGGAGGCCGCCTGCTCGGTGGGCTCGCGGTCGGCCGAGCGCGCCGGCACGGCGAGCGTCGCGAGCGTCACCGCGGCGGCGAGGGCGCCGGTGAAGGCCGCGCGTGCGGCGACGGCCGACCGCCTCATCCGAGGCGCTGCCGCAGCGCCGCGAGCTCCGCACGCAGCGCGTCCGGGGTGCGGCTGCCGTAGGTGTCCAGGTCCTTGCCGAGCTCTGCGGCCTCGGTCCGCCAGGCGTCGGTGTCCACCGACAGCAGCTCCTCGAGCGCGGCGGGGGCGATGTCGAGGCCGGCGAGGTTGAGGTCGGCGGCGGAGGGCAGGTTGCCGATCGCGGTCTCGCGCGCGCCTGTCTTGCCGGCGCAGCGGCGCAGCACCCAGTCGAGCACGCGCAGGTTGTCGCCGAAGCCCGGCCACAGGAACTTGCCGTCGGCATCGCGGCGGAACCAGTTCACGTGGTAGATGCGCGGCGGGTGCTTCAATCTTTGGCCCATGGACAGCCAGTGCGTCCAGTAGTCGCCGAAGTTGTAGCCGGCGAAGGGCTTCATCGCCATCGGGTCGCGGCGCAGCACGCCCGCCTGGCCGATGGCGGCGGCGGTGGTCTCGGAGGCGACCGAGGCGCCGACCAGCACGCCGTGGTTCCAGTCGCGGGCTTCGTAGACGAGCGGCGCGACGCCGCGGCGACGGCCGCCGAAGATGATGGCCGAGAGCGGCACGCCGCGCGGGCTGTCGGCCTCGGGCGCGTAGTTCGGGTTCTGCTTCGCCGACACCGTGAACCGCGAGTTCGGGTGCGCGGCGGGGCCGTTGGCCGGATCGTAGGGACGGCCCTGCCAGTCGATGACGGGCTTGCCTTCGTCGAGACCTTCCCACCACGGCTGGTTGTCGGCGGTGAGCGCGACATTGGTGAACAGCGTGTTGTGGCGGATCATCTCGTAGGCGTTGCGGTTGGTCTTCGGGTTGGTGCCGGGCACCACGCCGAAGTAACCGGCCTCCGGGTTGATGGCGTAGAGACGGCCGTCCGGACCGGGGTGCAGCCAGGCGATGTCGTCGCCGACGGTCGTCACCTTCCAGCCGGGCATCGAGCCCGGCGGGATCAGCATCGCGAGGTTGGTCTTGCCGCAGGCGGACGGGAAGGCCGCCGCGACGTAGTGCGTCTCGCCCTGCGGACTCGTGAGGCCGACGATGAGCATGTGCTCGGCGAGCCAGCCCTCGTTGCGTGCCTGGTAGCTCGCGATGCGCAGCGCGTGGCACTTCTTGCCGAGCAGCGCGTTGCCGCCGTAGCCGCTGCCGAAGCTCTCGATGGCGAGCTCCTCGGGGAAGTGCATGATGAAGCGGCGGTTCGGGTCGAGCTCGCCGGTCGAGTGCAGGCCCTTGACGAACTGGCCGCCCTCGCGGGCGATGCGCTCGAGCGCCGGGCGGCCGGCGCGCGTCATCAGGATCATGTTGATGACGACGTAGGCGCTGTCGGTGATCTCGACGCCGCAGCGGGAGTACGGCGAGTCGATGGGGCCCATGCAGTAGGGCACCACGTAGAGCGTGCGGCCCTTCATGCAGCCCTTGAAGAGCTCGCGCATCTTGGCGTGGGCCTCGGCGGGCGCCATCCAATGGTTGTTCGGGCCGGCGTCGTCCTTGTCGGTGGTGCAGACGAAGGTCAGATGCTCCACTCGCGCGACGTCGGAAGGGTGCGAACGGGCGAGGAAGCAGTCGGGGAAGTTCTTGTCGTCGAGCTTCTGGAGTTCGCCGCTCGCCCGCAGCTCGGCGACCAGCTGGCGGAACTCCGCGTCCGACCCTTCGACCCAGTGCACCTGCGACGGTTGGGTCAGTTCCCGGACCGAGGCGACCCACTCGCTCACGGCGGGCGACATCGCGGACAGGGTGGGGAGGGTCTGGGGAGCGGTGGCCATCAGCGGGTGTCCTTGACGGTTCGGGCCGGGGAGCCGGCGGGTCAAAGACGGGATTATAGCGACCCTTCCTGCCACCTTGATGGCCCGACCGCCCGGGCGCCGCCTTTCAGGGCGGAGAACGCGGCCGAGAATCCTGATTTTCATGGGAAATTCGGCGCTCGACAGCGACGGCGCAAGCGGGTAGCGTGCCGCCCGCCATGCAGGACATCGATGACATCCTGGGCGCTGGCGGCCCGCTCGCCCGGCATCTGCCGGGCTTCACGCCCCGCCGTGCCCAACGGCGCATGGCGACCGCGGTGGCCGAGGCGCTCGCCGAACGTTCGGTGCTGATGGTCGAGGCGGGCACCGGCACCGGCAAGACCTTCGCGTATCTCGTGCCGGCGTTGCTCGCCGGGCTGCGCGTGCTGGTGTCGACCGGGACGCGCACCCTGCAGGACCAGTTGCACGCCAAGGATGTGCCGCTCGTCGCCGGCGCGATCGGCAATCCCGTGAAGGTCGCGCTGCTCAAGGGCCGCAGCAACTATCTCTGCACCTACCGCATGAAGCGGCTCGTCACGCAGCGCACGCTCGACGGCATCGCGACGCCCGACCCGCTGCTCGCGCGCATCGAGGAGTGGTCGAAGGTGACCGCGACCGGCGACCTCGCCGAGGTGCCGGGCCTCACCGAGGCGCAGTCGCTGTGGCCGCAGGTGACCTCGACGCGCGACAACTGCCTCGGTCAGCGCTGCCCCGACTACAACGGCTGCCATGTGGTGGCGGCGCGGCGCGAGGCGCAGGGCGCGGACCTCGTCATCGTCAACCATCACCTGCTGCTCGCCGACCTGTCGCTCAAAGAAGACGGTTTCGGCGATCTGCTCGGCACGGCGGATGCGGTGATCCTCGACGAGGCGCACCAGCTGCCGGACCTCGCGACGCAGTTCTTCGGCGCTCAGGCCTCGAGCCGCCAGGTCGAGACCCTGCTCGCCGAGGGACGCGCGGCGCTGCTGCGCGCCGGCGGTTCGCTCGCCGATCTCGGGCCCACTGCGCGCACCGTGGAGGCCGCGACCAACGCCGTGCTCGCCGCGGTGCCGCGTGGTGCGGCGCGGCAGCGTTGGGAGGACGCCGGCGCGGACCTCGAGTCGGCCGTGCTCGCGCTGGTCTCGGCGCTGCGCGACTACGGCGAGACCTTGGGCGCTGTGTCGAGCGAGGCCGCGGCGACCACGGTCGCTGGGCGGGCCGCCGAACTCGCCGGCACCTTCGAGCGCATCGCGCTCTGCAGCGACGCCGACGGCGCGCGCACGCTCGAGGCCACCGGTCGCGGCTTCACGCTCGGCCTCTTGCCGTTCGACATCTCCGAGCGCTTCAGGTCGCTCATCAAGGCGCGGCCTGCGGCCTGGGTGTTCACCTCGGCGACGCTGTCGGTGGGCGAGGACTTCTCGCACTTCGCGGGCCGGCTCGGTCTCGGTGACGCGCCGGCGCTGCGCATCCCGAGCCCGTTCGACTACGAACAGCAGGCGATGCTCTACCTGCCCGAGCGCATGCCGGAGCCTTCCGCGCCGGGTTACGTCGATGCGGTGATCGAGGCCAGCATCCCGCTGCTCGAGGCCTCGGGCGGCGGTGCCTTCCTGCTCTTCACCAGCCATCGCGCGCTTGCGCAGGGCGCGGCGCGGCTGCGCGCCGGATGGGACGGCGCCGCCGAGCGACCGCTCCTGGTGCAGGGCGAGGGCCCGCGCGAGCGGCTGTTGCGCGAGTTCCGCGAGCACGGCGATGCGGTGCTGCTCGGCACCGCGAGCTTCTGGGAGGGCGTCGATGTGAAGGGCGATGCGCTGCGGCTCGTCATCATCGAGAAGCTGCCGTTCGCCTCGCCCGATGATCCGCTCACGAAGGCGCGCATCGAGCACCTGCAGAGGAGCGGCGGCAACGCCTTCCGCGACTACCAGCTGCCCGAGGCCGTGCTCGCGCTCAAGCAGGGCGTGGGGCGGCTCATCCGCAGCGAGACCGACCGTGGCATGATCGTCATCTGCGATCCGCGCCTGCTCGGCAAATCCTACGGCCGCGTGTTCCGCGCGAGCCTGCCCGAGATGCCGACCACGCGCGATGCGGCAGAGGCGACCCGGTTCCTGCGACGGCTGCGGACATGATGCGGACCCCGCGATGAAGATCCTCGCGCTCGACACCTCCACCGAAGCCTGCTCCGCGGCCTTGCTCGCTGACGGACGGGTGCTGGCGCACGCCGAAGAAGCGCCGCGCGGGCATGCCGAGCTCATCCTGCCGATGGTCGAGTCGCTGCTCGCCGAGGCGGGTCTGACGCTGCGGGGTCTCGATGCGATCGCCTTCGGGCGCGGCCCGGGCAGCTTCACGGGCGTGCGGCTCGCGGCGAGCGTCGTGCAGGGCCTCGCGTATGGCGCGGGGCTCGGTGTGGTGCCGATATCGACGCTGCGCGCGGTGGCGCTGCAGGCGTTCGCGCACCCCGAGGGCGCGGCCGCCGACCATGTGCTCGTCTGCAACGACGCGCGCATGCAGGAGACCTACTGGTGCGCGTACCGGCGCGGGGCCGATGGGCTGCCCGAGGCGCTGCGCGACGAGGCGGTCGGTGCGCCGGGCAGCGTGGCGTTGCCCACCACGGACGCGGCCGGCGCGGCGCTCGCGCCTGCCGCCCGGTGGATCGGCGCGGGGCGCGGCTTACGCGCCTATCCGGCGCTGGCGGGCCTCCTGCCTGCGGCGCCCCCGGCGGCCTTGGTCGGGCTGCTGCCGCAGGCGACGGCCATCCTCGAACTCGCCCGGCCCGAGGTGGTGGCCGGGCGGCTGCGCCCGGCCACCGAAGCTCTGCCGGTCTACCTGCGTGATGATGTGGCCCGGCCGTCATTTTCCTGACATACGGCTCAGCTGAAATATGACCGTCATGCCCGTCAAGACCATCCTGATCGTCGAAGACGAGAAAGCCATCCGCGACATGATCGCGTTCGGGATGCGGCGGGCCGGTTTCGAGATCCGCGAGGCGCAGGACTGCCGCGCGGCGCGAACCGAGATCGGCAACCGCCGTCCGGACCTGCTGCTCGTCGACTGGATGCTGCCCGACATGTCGGGGCTCGAGTTCACCCGTCAGCTCAAGCGCGACCCCAACCTCAAGGACCTGCCGGTGATCATGCTCACCGCCCGGGCCGAGGAGTCGGACAAGGTGGCGGGGCTCGAGGGCGGCGCCGATGACTATGTGACCAAGCCGTTCTCGACCCGTGAGCTGGTCGCCCGCATCCAGGCGGTGCTGCGTCGCGCCGACCCGCAGGTCGCCGGCGAGATCATCGAGATCGCGGGGCTGCGGCTCGACCCGGTGGCCCACCGCGTCACCGCCGACGGTCGGCCGGTGACCGTCGGCCCCACCGAGTACCGCATGCTCGAGTTCTTCATGACCCATCCCGACCGGGTCTACTCCCGCGAACAGCTGCTCGACCGCATCTGGGGCGGCAACGTCTACGTGGAAGAGCGCACCATCGATGTCCACATCCGGCGCCTGCGCAAGGCGCTGGAGGATTTCGGGTACGATCGTCTGGTGCAGACGGTACGCGGCGCGGGTTATCGCTTCTCCGCCCGCGAGGAGTGATCTCTGTGGACGGCGGATTCCGCGCCTGGGGCTACGCCCTCGGGCGTGTCGTGGGCGTGGCGGTGCTCGGCCTCCTCGTGGGCTGGGCGATCGGCCATCCGTGGTGGGGCCTCGCGGGCGCGCTGGCCCTCGCGGCGCTGCACCTCTGGCACAACCTGCATCGGCTCGAGGATTGGCTGCGCCACCGCAACCGCATGACGCCGCCCGACGCCGGCGGCCTGTGGGGCGATGTCGTGTCGCAGGTCTCGCGCCTGCACCGGCGCAAGCAGTTCCACAAGCAGCGCATGCTCGCGCTGTTCCGTGAACTGCGGCGCTCCTCGGCCTCGATGCCCGACGGCGTGGTGGTGCTGAACGCCGGCCACGAGATCCTCTGGTTCAACCGCAAGGCCGGCGAACTGCTCGGCCTGCGCCGCAAGACCGACTTCGGCATCCCGCTCGCGAGCCTGCTGCGCCTGCCTGAGTTCGCCCGCTACCTCGCGAAGGGCGATTTCTCCTCGGCGCTGCGTCTGCAGCGGCGCATCGGCGAGGCGGTGTGGCTCGAGTTCCAGGCGATGCCCTACGGCGAGGGCCAGATCGTGCTGCTGGTGCGCGATGTCACGCGCCAGGCGCAGCTCGAGACCATGCGCAAGGATTTCGTCGCCAACGCCTCGCACGAGCTGCGCTCGCCGCTCACCGTGATCGCGGGCTATCTCGAGACGCTCTCGACCGAGCCCGATCTGCCCGCCGACCTGCGCCCGCCGGTGCAGGAGATGCGCCGTCAGTCCGAGCGCATGACCGCCATCATCAGCGACCTGCTCGAGCTGTCGCGGCTCGAGGCGAGCGACGAGCAGGTGGCGGGCGAGGAGGTCGACGTCACCGCGCTGCTCGCCGTGCTCGCACGCGACCTCCGGACACGCGACGGTGCCCGCCACGAGGTCGAGGTGCGCGTCGAGTCGGGCGACCGGCTGCGCGCCGACGAGGGCTTGCTGCACTCGGCGTTCTGGAACCTGGTCGACAACGCGTCGAAGTACACGCCGGCGGGCGGCCGCATCACGCTGCGCTGGTGGACGGACGGGGACGGCGGGCACTTCGCCGTCACCGATACCGGGCCCGGTATCCCGCCGGAACATCTGCCGCGGCTCACCGAGCGCTTCTACCGGGTCGACCCCGGCCGCGCGCGCGATGCCGGCGGGTCCGGTCTCGGCCTCGCCATCGTGCGCCATGTGCTGCAGCGGCACGGCGGCGAGCTCGCCATCCGCAGCGAAGAGGGGCAGGGCAGCACGTTCACCTGTCATCTGCCGTCGTCGCGCATCGTGCGCCAACCGGTCGCATTGCCCGGCGAGTCTGGGTATGCTCCCGGCGGAGGGGCTTGACGACTTGGGGTGACCGCCATGGATACGACCGATTTCTCGCAGCACATCTCGCGCCGCTTCAACGAGGACCTCGAGCGGGTACGCAACCAGGTGCTCGCCATGGGCGGCTTCGTCGAACAGCAGCTCGCCAAGAGCGTCGCGGCCCTCGTCGAGGGCGACAGCTCGCTCAGCGAGTCGGTGGCGCGCGACGACTTCAAGGTCAACGACATGGAGGTGTCGATCGACGAGGAATGCTCGCGCATCCTCGCCACGCGCGCGCCCGCCGCCGGCGACCTGCGCCTGATCGTCGCCATCATC
The DNA here is from genome assembly GCA_040400835.1 of Steroidobacteraceae bacterium. Classification (GTDB taxonomy): domain Bacteria; phylum Pseudomonadota; class Gammaproteobacteria; order Steroidobacterales; family Steroidobacteraceae; genus UBA964. Next base: position 129,573 of record JBBAPM010000004.1, on the reverse strand, counting down.
AAGGCCATCACCGACCTCGAGCGCATGGGCGATGAGTGCGAGAAGATCGGCTACATCGGCTCGCGGCTCGCCACCCAGGAGCGCCCGGCCGACAAGTACCGCGAGGTCAAGCACCTCGGCCGCGTGGTGCAGGACCTCGTGCACGACGCGCTCGACGCCTTCGCGCGCATGGACGCGGATGCGGCGCTGCGCGTCGCCCGTCGCGATCGCCTGGTCGATGAGGAATACGAGGCCATCCAGCGCCAGTCCATCACCTTCATGATGGAGGATCCGCGCACCATCCGCCGTGCGCTCGATGTCATGTGGGTCGTCCGCGCGCTCGAGCGGATCGGCGACCACGCCAAGAACATCTGCGAATACGTGATCTACATGGTGCACGGCAAGGACATCCGCCACATCCGCATCGAGGATGTCGAGAGCGCGCTCAAGGACGGCACGCGCCCGTGATCGCCCGCCTGCTCGCCGACCGGCGGGCCGCGAACCTCGCCGGTTTCCTCGCCTGCGCCGCCATGATGGCGTACGCGTTCTATGCCGAGCGCGTGCTCGGCTTCGAACCCTGTCCGCTCTGCATGTTCCAGCGCGTGGGCGTGGTCGTCTTGGGTGCGGTGTTCCTGCTGGCGGCGCTGCATCACCCGAAGCGCCTCGGCGGTGCGCGCGCCTATGCCGTGCTGATCGCGCTCGCGGCGGCGTTCCCGGCCTTCGTCGCCGGCCGCCATGTCTACATCCAGGGTCTGCCGCCCGGTTCCGTGCCCGCCTGCGGCGCGAGCCTCGACTACATGGTCGAGGTGTTCCCGCTGATGACGGTCATCAAGAAGGTGCTGTTCGGCGCCGGCGAGTGCCAGAAGATCGACTGGTCGTTCCTCGGGCTCTCGATGCCCGCTTGGGTGCTGATGGCGGTGGTGGCGCTCGGCGCGTTCGGCGTCTGGGCCAACGCGCGGCGTGGTGGCGCGGCGACGACGGCGTAGCAAAACCTTCACCGCGCCGAAACGCGCCGTTCACGCGCCGGGTCCAGAGTCCCGCCAACTTCGGCGAGGCGGGTACCCACCTTTGGTCACGACGCAATCACCGATCCATCCGGTCCGCGCGGTCTTCATCTCCGACATCCATCTCGGCACGCGCGGCTGCAACGCCGCGGCGCTGCTCGACTTCCTCCGCAGCATCCAGTGCGACACGCTCTACCTCGTCGGCGACATCGTCGACCTCTGGGCGCTGCGCCGGACCTTCTACTGGCCGCAGGAGCACAACAACGTGCTGCGCACGCTGCTCGGCAAGGTCAAGCACGGGACGCGCGTGGTCTATGTGCCCGGCAACCACGACGAGGACTTCCGCGAGTTCGGTGGTCTCGGCTTCGGCAACCTCGAGATCCAGAAGGACTGCATCCACGAGACCGCGCAGGGCGAGCGCCTGTTGGTGCTGCACGGCGACGAGTTCGACAGCGTGGTCAAGTGCAGCCCTTGGCTCGCGGCGCTCGGCTCCCGGGCCTACGACTTCTCGCTCGACATGAACCTCTACTTCAACAAGGTGCGGCGCGCCTTCGGCTACGAGTACTGGTCGCTGGCCGGGTATCTCAAGCACAAGGTCAAGAACGCCGTGAACTACATCTCGAGCTTCGAGCAGGCGGTGGCGCGCGAAGCGCGGCGCCGCGGTGCCGACGGCGTGGTCTGCGGCCACATCCACCGCGCCGAGATCTCGCGCATCGACGGTGTGCTGTACTGCAACGACGGCGATTGGGTGGAGAGCTGCACGGCGCTCGTCGAGGACCGCAACGGACGGTTGTCGGTCTGGGATTGGTCGCGCATGCAGGGGCGCCCTGTCATCGAGGGCCAGACGGCGCCCGTCGGCTTGGCGGCCTGAACCGCTTGCGCCGCCGCGGCGACATGATGCGGACCATGGTCGCGTCCATCTTCGCGTTAGTCATCACCGCATCTGCGGTGGCGATGCCCTCGACCGCCCTTGAAGGTGGGCGGGGCGAGGCGGTCATCCGCAGCGGCGGAGCCGAGGGTCTGCGCTACCTCGTCACCGCTTCACGATGCGCTGACCGCTTGTCCACCGAGTGGCGCCACCAGGACGGAAGTCTGGCGGCCCTCGAAGAGGTCGAGCTCGCTGATGGGCGTTGGACGCGATATCGCTTGCGCAGGACGAATGTCGGACAGGATCTGCGTGCCGAGCGACGTGGCGATGTCGTGACCATCATCGACGCCTCGCGACCGGATCGTGGACCAGCGCGGCTCACGGCGCGCGGCACCCTGCTCGCGGGTCCCGAACTCGTCTCGTTCCTCCAAGCACGTTTGGCGGAGCTGGGGGCGGGGCGCTCGCTCGAGTTCCAGTATCTGTTGGCGGATCGAGGGACGGCCATCGGGTTCATCGCGCGGGGCCGCCTCCACGGCGAGGACATCGAGATCGCGCTTGAGGCGTCGTCTGCGCTGGTCCGGCCCTTCGTCCCGACCACCACATTCAGGTTCTCGCCGGACGGCGGGCTGCGCCAGGTCGTCGGTCGCATGCTGCCCGTGCTCGGGGATGCGAGGTCCCAGAAGGCCTTGGATGGCGTGTTGAAGATGAGCGGACCGCAATCAACCTGTAACAGGAAGTCTTTAACGTAAGACCATGCGGATATTGATGTTGTCGGATGTCTTCTTCCCTCGGGTGAACGGCGTCTCCACGTCGATCCAGACCTTCCGTTCCGACCTGCAGGCCCTCGGCCACAAGGTCACCCTGGTCGCCCCCGAGTACCTTTCGGCTGCCGGTTCGCCGACCGGCGAGGATCCTTTGGGCACGGTCCGGTTGCCCTCACGCGGCGTGCCGCGCGATCCCGAAGACCGGCTGCTCAAGTGGCGCCCGCTGATGCGTTGGGCGGAGTCGCTCCGGCCCGATGATGTCGATGTGATCCACATCCAGACGCCCTTCGTGGCCCACTACGCCGGTGTGAAGCTCGCGCGGCGGCTCGGCTGTCCGGTGGTCGAGACCTACCACACCTACTTCGAGCACTACCTGCATCACTATGTGCCCGGCATCCCGGCGCCGCTGACGCGCGCGCTCGCGCGGCGCATGACGGTGTCGCAGTGCCACGCGGTGCAGGCGGTGGTGTCGCCCTCGCGGCAGATGGCCGAGGCGCTGCGCGATTACGGCGTGCGCACGCCCATCGAGGTGCTGCCCACCGGCCTGCCGGCCACGGCGTTCGGCGCCGGCAACGGCGCGGCCTTCCGCGCGCAGTTCGGCATCCCGGCGCAGCGTCCGGTCGCGACCTTCGTCGGCCGGGTGGCGCACGAGAAGAACATCGATTTCCTGCTGCAGATGCTGGTGGAACTGCGGCGCTTGGTCCCCGATGTGCTGCTGGTGATCGCGGGCGAGGGTCCGGCCGAGGGTCACCTGCGCGCGCTCGCCACGAAGCTCGGCCTCGGGTCCAGCGTGCTCTTCATCGGCTACCTCGAGCGTACGCGCGGGCTGCTCGACTGCTACCGTGCGGCCGACGCCTTCGTGTTCGCTTCGCGCACCGAGACGCAGGGTCTCGTGCTGATCGAGGCGATGGCCCAGGGCACGCCGGTCGTCTCGACGGCGGTGATGGGCACGGTCGATGTGCTGAGCGGCGCGGGCGGCGCGGTCGTCGTCCCCGAGGAGACGACGGCGTTCGCGGCGGCGGTGGCCGGCGTGCTGCGCGACCCGCAGCGCCGCGAGGAGCTCTCGCACCGGGCGCGGGAGGATGCCGTGCGCTGGTCGTCGCGGCTCATGGCCGAGCGTCTCGCTCGGCTCTATGAGGGCGTCATCGAGTCGGATGTCGCGCCGAGCCGCGAGGTGGCGCCGTCGTGAGCGCGAGCGCGCTGTTCATGCGCGCCGACCGGGCCGAGCACCGGCTCTGCCTCATCGCCAACGCCGCATCCCGTCGCCGTGCGCTGCGGATGCTGTTCCGGACCGTGAGCCGTTTGGGCGACGGCGTCATCTGGTATGCGCTGATGGCGAGCATGCCGCTGTGGCTCGGCTGGGCCGAGGGCGCACGCGCCGCGCTGCACATGGTCGTGGTGGGCGCAGTGGGGCTCGCGCTCTACAAGGTCCTCAAGCGCACGCTGGTGCGGGAGCGGCCGTTCATCGGCTTGATCGGCATCGAGTGCGCCATGCCTCCGCTCGACCGTTACAGCTTCCCCTCCGGCCACACGCTGCACGCCGTGGCGTTCACGGTGCTCGCGGTGGGCTATGTGCCCTGGCTCGCGGTCTTGCTGGTGCCGTTCGCGCTGCTGGTCGCAGCATCGCGCGTGGTGCTCGGCCTGCACTATCCGTCGGATGTGGCGGTGGGCGCGCTGCTCGGCGGGTCGCTCGCGTCGGCGAGCTCCGCGCTCGTCGGTTAAGCGAGCAGACGCTCCAGCACGCCGCGGTACATGCGGTGCAGCAGGTCGACCTCCTCGATGCGCACGCACTCGTTGACCTTGTGGATGGTCGCGTTGGTGACGCCGAGCTCGATGACCTGTGCGCCGAGCGGTGCGATGAAGCGGCCGTCAGAAGTGCCACCGCCGGTCGAGAGCTTGGGCGCCGCGCCGGTGATCGCGCGCGCGGCCTCGACCGCCGCCGCCGACAGGTCGCCGGGCGGCGTGTAGAACGGTTCGCCCGACACATACCACTCCAGCGTGTAGCGCACGCCGTGGCGGGTGAGGATCCCCTCGACGGTCTTCTTCAGCACCTCGACGGTCTGCACCGGCGAGTAGCGCAGGTTGAAGCGCGCCTTGAGTTCGCCCGGGATGACGTTCGGCGCGCCGGTGCCGGCGTTGAGGTTCGAGATCTGGAAGGTGGTGGGCTGGAAGAACTCGTCACCGGCATCCCAAACCCGCGCGGTGAGCTCCGCGAGCGCCGGCGCGAGCGTGTGCACCGGGTTCTCGGCGAGCTGCGGATAGGCCACATGACCCTGCACGCCATGTACGGTGAGCCTGCCCGAGAGCGAGCCGCGACGGCCGATCTTGATGGTGTCGCCTACGGCCTTGTCGCTCGAAGGTTCGCCGACCACGCACCAGTCGATCTTCTCCTGACGGTCGCGCAGCACTTCGACCACGCGCTTGGTGCCGTCGACCGAGGGGCCTTCCTCGTCGCTGGTGATCAGGAAGGCGATGGACCCGCGGTGCCCGGGGTGCGCGGCGACGAACTCCTCGGTGGCCGTGACCATGGCCGCGAGTCCGCTCTTCATGTCGGCGGCGCCACGGCCGTACAGCACGCCATCGCGGATGACCGGCGCGAAGGGGTTGCTGCGCCATTCTTCGAGGGGGCCGGTCGGCACCACGTCGGTGTGGCCGGCGAAGCAGAGCAGGGGACCGGCATCGCCGCGGCGCGCCCAGAGATTCGTGACGCTGCCGAACTGCAGGGTCTCGATCCGGAAGCCGACGGCCTCGAGCCGGCTCGCCATCAGGGCCTGACAGCCGTGGTCTTCGGGTGTCACGGAGGGGCGTGCGACCAGGTCGCAGGTCAGATCCAGGGTCTTCGACATGGCGGCTTTATAAGTGCCAACCCCCCGTCGCGCAAGGGTTTTCCGCTACCGGCGGATGAATTGTTACAGCCGTCATAAATCTGCAATCAAGCCGTCATATATTTTTCCCAATCCACGAAGGAGCCACACGATGTCCCGCACCCCCCGAATCCTCGCCCTGACCGCCGCCGCCGCGCTCGTCGCCGCCCTGCCGGTCATCGCCTCGGCCCAGGCCGCCCGTGATTTCGTCACGGTGGTCGGTTCCTCGACCGTCTACCCGTTCACCACCACGGTCGCCGAGAAGTTCGGCCGTCAGGGCCGCTTCAAGACCCCGAAGGTCGAGAGCACGGGCACCGGTGGCGGCATCAAGCTCTTCTGCAACGGCGTCGGTCCGCAGCACCCCGATGTGGTGAACGCCTCGCGCCGTATGAACGCCTCGGAGTTCGACACCTGCCGCAAGAACGGCGTGCGCGACATCCTCGAGGTGCGCGTGGGCTACGACGGCCTGACCCTCTCGGAGAGCAAGCGCGGTCCGGTCATGAACCTCACCCGCAAGCAGGTCTACCTCGCGCTCGCCAAGCAGGTTCCCGATCCGGCCAACCCGACCACGCTGATCGCGAACCCGTACACGAGCTGGAACCAGATCGACAAGTCGCTGCCCGCGACCAAGATCGAGGTGCTCGGTCCGCCGCCGACCTCGGGCACGCGCGACTCCTTCAACGAGCTCTACATGGAGGCGGGCTGCCGCACCTACCCGTGGCTCAACACCCTGCGCGGCCAGGACGAGAAGCGCTTCAAGCGCATCTGCCACACGCTGCGCGAGGACGGCGCCTTCGTCGAGGCCGGTGAGAACGACAACCTCATCGTGCAGAAGATCGAGGCCAACCGCAACGCGGTCGGCATCTTCGGTTTCTCCTTCCTCGAGGAGAACATGGACAAGCTGCGCGGCTCCAAGATCGACGGCGTCGAGCCGACCTACGAGACCATCGCCTCCGGCAAGTTCCCCGCCTCGCGTCCGCTCTTCATCTACGTGAAGAAGGCGCACATCGGCGTGATCCCTGGGCTGCAGGAGTTCGTCAACGAGTACGTGAGCGACAAGGCGTTGGGCGAGGAGGGCTACCTCACGGACCGCGGCCTCGTCGCGCAGCCCAAGTCGGACCTCGCCCGCACCCGCGCGGACGTGAAGTCGCTCAAAAATTTCGCACCCTGAGTTGCTGACCCTGAGTCCTTAGCGGACAGGAAGGATCCCATGACCCATCGTTTCGTCAGGGTCGTCGCGGTGATCGCGGCGACCACGGGGACGGCTTGCCTCGCGCAGGCCGCCGAGCCCGCCCAGAAGGTCGCCGCGGCGTCCACGGCCGCGGCGGTCAGCGCCGAGGAGCTCGGCGCGCTGAAGGCGCAGCTGCAGGCGCTGCAGGAGCGGCTCGCGCAGCTCGAGGCCGCCCAGGCCGAGCAGCGCACCGCGCAGGAGACCATCAACACCGAGTTGCAGGACTCGGTGGACCGCGGCTCGGACAACCTGGCCCGTGCGGTGGGTGAGAGCGCCTCGTCCGGTTGGCTCGCGCGCTGGCAATGGAAGGGCGATCTGCGGGTGCGCAACGAGACCATCCAGCAGGAGTTCAACCCGGTCGACCGCAACCGCAACCGCTACCGGCTGCGCGCCGGCGCGATGGCGCGGGTGAACGACAACACCCGCGTCGAGATCCAGTTCGCGAGCGGCGAGGGCGGCGATGCGCGCTCCTCGAACCAGACGATGACCGATGCGAACGCCCGCAAGGCGCTCGACCTCGACCTCGCCTATGTCGAGTGGTCGCCGACCGACACCTGGAAGGTCACGGCCGGCAAGATGAAGTACCCCTGGGTGCGCGTGCAGTCGTATTTCTTCGACAACGACGTGAACCCCGAGGGCGTCGCCGCCGCCTGGCAGCAGGGGGCGACGGGCTTCTTCGGCAGTGTGTTCTACGCGGGTCTCTCGGAGCGCTCGTCTTTCGCCGACTCCTCCATGGTCGGCGCCCAGGCGGGCTGGCGCGCGGCTTCGTCGGACGGCTCACGCAAGCTCATCGCGCTGTCCTATTACGACCATGGCGCGGTGCAGGGCTACAACCCCTTCCAGGGGGCGGGCGCCGGCGCGTCCGGTCTCGGCGCGTACGGCAACACCACGACCACCAACGCGTCGGTGTGCCGCCGTGCGGTGTACAGCTCGGCGGGCGTGGTCTCGCCCTGCTTGGCGAACGACTACGACATCGTGGAGCTGCTGGGCGAGTACCAGTTCAACCTCGGTCCGCAACCGATGCTGGTGTTCGGCAACGTCGCGCGCAACCTCAAGGCGGACTCCGGTGTGGTCTCGACGACGCCGTCCTCCAACGTCCCGGCGGGCCTCGATACGGCGTACTCGGTGGGCTTCAACTATGGTCGTGCCAACGCCTCGCTGCCGGGCAGCTGGGAGGTCGGGTACATCTATCAAAGGGTCGAGAAGGACGCGCTGTTCGCGCAATGGATCGACTCGGACTTCGCGGCCGGCAACACCGACGGCGGCGGCAGCGCCTTCCGGGTGGCCTACCAGTTGTCGCGCAACTGGCGGTTCAACGTGCTCTACATGATGAACAAGACCAACCTCGATGTGCCGGCGGCCGTCACGGTCCCCGCCGGGGCGTCGGCGAAGGGCAGGGGCTACGACCGCTTGCAGGTGGACCTGAACTGGACCTATTGACGGCCTGCCCGATTAAATTTCCATGACTGCCCCGGTGGCGGCCCGGGAACGGATAAAATACCCCGTTCCCGTCGGCCGCCGCCCCCGTGGAGTCGCGCTTGAGCCCGTCCATCGTCCTGTTGCTGATCGTCGCGCTCACGGTGCTGGCCTTCCAGGTCGGCAAGGCGCGCGCCATCGCCGTGGTCGGCGGCCACCGCGAGGTCCGCAACCTCCACTCGCTGCCCGGCCATTACGGTCTGCTGACGGCGATGTGGTGCGCCATCCCGGCGCTCGTGGTGTTCGTGGCGTGGGTGGCGTTCCAGGACAACGTCCTCACCCGTCTCGTGACGGCGCAGCTCGCCGAGGGCCAGCAGCCGATCCCCGCGGCGCAGATGTCGCTGATGCTCAACGACCTGCGGAACGTGGTCGCGGGCAGCCTGCCGGCGTCCTCGGTCACGGAGCCCGTGCGGCTCGCGGCGGCCGAGTTCGTGCGCCTCAAGCGCATCGCCGGGTTCTCTTTGGCGGGCGTCGCGCTCGGCGTCGGCATCCTCGCGCTGCTCTGGGTGCGGGCCCGGATCCGGCCCGACCTGCGCGCACGCAATGAATATGAGCGTCTCGTCGAGTGGGCGCTGTTCGCCTGTTCGGCGGTCGCGGTGCTCACCACCGTCGGCATCGTGCTCTCCATCGTCTTCGAGGCCGGCCGGTTCTTCTCCATCGTGCCTTTCACCGAGTTCTTCTTCGGCACCAACTGGAGCCCGCAGATGGCGATCCGGGCCGACCAGGTCGGCTCCTCGGGCGCGTTCGGCGCGGTGCCCCTCTTCGTCGGCACGCTGCTCATCTCGCTGGTCGCGATGGTGGTCGCGGTGCCGCTCGGGTTGTTCTCGGCCATCTACCTCGCCGAGTACGCCGCGCCCAAGCTGCGCCGTGTCGTCAAGCCGCTGCTCGAGGTCCTCGCGGGCGTGCCGACCGTGGTCTACGGCTTCTTCGCGGTCACCACGGTCGGGCCGATGCTGCGCACGCTCGGCGAGTCCATGGGGCTCTCGGTGGCGGGCGAGAGCGCGCTCGCCGCGGGCCTCGTGATGGGCATCATGATCATCCCGTTCGTGTCCTCGCTCGCCGACGACATGATCACCGCCGTGCCGCAGAGCCTGCGCGACGGCGCCTATGCGCTCGGCGCCACCCGCTCCGAGACCATCCGTCAGGTCGTGCTGCGCGCGGCGCTGCCGGGCATCGTCGGCGGCATCCTGCTCGCGGTGTCGCGCGCCATCGGCGAGACCATGATCGTGGTGATGGCGGCGGGCCTCGCCGCCAACATGACCTTCAACCCGCTCGAGGCGGTGACGACCGTGACGGTGCAGATCGTCACGCTGCTCGTCGGCGACCAGGAGTTCGACAGCCCGAAGACCCTGGCGGCGTTCGCGCTCGGCCTGATGCTGTTCCTCGTGACGCTGCTGCTCAATGTCATCGCGCTCTATGTGGTGAGGAAATACCGTGAACAGTACGAGTAGCGGCGTGCCGCGCTCCGCGGCGGAGACCCAGGCCCGGGTGCGTGCAGGCCTCGCGCGCCGTTACCGCGCCGAGCGCCGCTTCCGCGCCTACGGTCTCGCGGCCGTGGCGCTCGGCATCGCCTTCGTGGTGTTCCTGTTCGGCACGGTGCTGTCGCAGGGCCTCTCGGTGCTGCGTCAGGCCTACGTGCAGCTCGACATCACCTACGACCCGGAGGTCATCGACCCGGCGGGCACGCGCCTGCCCGACGACCTCGCGGTGGCCGACTACCAGGCGTTGGTGCGTGCGGCGCTGCGTGAGCGATTCCCGGAGGTCGAAGGACGTCCGGCGCTGCGCGAGCTCTACGGGCTCGTCAGCAGCGCCGCCAGCGTGGAGCTTCAGAAGCGCGTGGCCGCCGATCCTGGCCTCATCGGTCAGCGGCAGCGCGTCACCTTGCTCGCCGACGACACGGTCGACATGCTGCTCAAGGGCAAGGTCTCGCGCAGCGCGCCGGAGGACGAGCGGCGGCTCTCCGATGCGCAGGTCGCCTGGGTCGATGCGCTGCGCGCCGACGACGCGCTGCAGCTGCGGTTCAACCGCGCGTTCTTCACCAACGGCGACTCACGCGACCCCGAGCAGGCCGGCGTGCGCGGCGCCGTGGTCGGCTCGTTCCTGACCCTGCTCATCACGCTGCTGCTGTCGTTCCCGATCGGCGTCGGCGCAGCGGTGTACCTCGAGGAGTTCGCGCCCCGCAACCGCATCACCGACATCATCGAGGTGAACATCAACAACCTCGCGGCGGTGCCGTCCATCGTGTTCGGTCTGCTCGGCCTCGCGATGTTCATCAGCTTCTTCGGCATGCCGCGCTCGGCGCCGCTGGTGGGTGGTCTGGTGCTGACGCTGCTCACGCTGCCGACGGTCATCATCGCCTCGCGCGCGGCGCTGAAGGCCGTCCCGCCCTCGATCCGCGAGGCCGCGCTCGGCATGGGCGCCTCGCGGTGGCAGACGGTGGTGCACCATGTGCTGCCGCTCGCCATGCCGGGCGTGCTGACCGGCGCCATCATCGGCATGGCCCGTGCGCTCGGCGAGAGCGCGCCCCTCCTGATGATCGGCATGGTGGCCTTCATCGTCGAGGTGCCCGCCGGGGCGCTCGACCCCTCGACGGTGCTGCCGGTGCAGGTGTTCCTCTGGTCCGACCTGCCGGAGCGCGGCTTCGTCGAGCGCACCTCGGGTGCGATCATCGTGCTGCTGCTGTTCCTGATCGTGATGAACGCCACCGCCGTGGTGCTGCGCAACAAGTTCGAGAAACGCTGGTGAACGACATGAGCGACAAAGCCGTCCCGCCCGTCCGCGAGGGCATCCGTACGATCGGCCAGGTGACCGTTCCCGAGCCGGTGTTCGCCTGCCGCGATGTGAACGTGCACTACGGCGACAAGCACGCCATCAAGGACGTCAACATCGACATCGGCCGCGCCGAGGTGCTGGCGATGATCGGACCGTCGGGCTGCGGCAAGTCCACATTCCTGCGCTGCCTCAACCGCATGAACGACACCATCGAGAGCGCGCGGGTCACCGGCCTGATCGCGCTCGACGGGCAGGACATCCACGACAAGAGGCGCGATGTCGTGCAGCTGCGCGCGCGCGTCGGCATGGTCTTCCAGAAGCCGAACCCGTTCCCGAAGTCGATCTACGAGAACGTCGCCTACGGCCCGCGCATCCACGGTCTCGCGGCCGACCGCGGCGAGCTCGACGAGATCGTCAACGTGAGCCTGCGCCGCGCCGGCCTCTGGGAGGAGGTCAAGGACCGCCTCAACAACCCCGGCACCAGCCTCTCGGGCGGTCAGCAGCAGCGCCTGTGCATCGCGCGCGCCATCGCCGTGAACCCGGATGTGATCCTCATGGACGAGCCCTGCTCGGCGCTCGACCCGATCGCCACCGCGCGCATCGAGGACCTCATCGACGAGCTGCGCGAGAGCTACGCGATCTGCATCGTGACGCACTCGATGCAGCAGGCGGCGCGCGTGTCGCAGCGCACCGCGTACTTCCATCTCGGCGACCTCATCGAGGTGGGCGAGACCAAGAAGATCTTCACCAACCCGCAGGCGAAGCTGACCGAGGACTACATCACGGGCCGCTTCGGCTGAGGCCGCAGGCCTCGGCCACCGCCCGTCCTCGGCGCGTCAGTCGTGGCGCGCGACGCGCAGCCACTTGGTGGCCACCCATTTCTCGCCGTCCGTCACCGGCATGCCGCCGTGCAGGCTCTTGGTCGACGGGTGCGGGCGGTCGTAGCTGAAGAACACCGCATTGCCCTTCACGGCCGCCACCTCGAGGCCGATGTCCGGGAAGTTGGTCGCGCCACCGCCGGTCGGCGTGTTGAGGTACATCACGAGCGAGGCAACGCGTTGGCCGCCACGGGCGAGGAACGCCGACGCGCCGGGGACGGCGGGGTCCATGTAGTCGTAGTGCGGCCGGTATTCCTGGCCGACCCGGTAGCGCAGGATCTGCAGCCCCTCGCCCTGTTCGAGCGGCCACTTGAGCAGCGTGGCGATGCGCCGCTCGATGCGGTCGATGAGCGGCGTCGCGCCGCGGTGGAAGCCGAACCCTGAACTCGTGCGCCCCTCGTGGGCGATCTCGCCGCCGGTGTCCTTGTCGACGACCTGCGAGGCGCTCATCCGGGCGCGCGAGAGCGTGACCAGCTCGTCGCACTCTGCGTTGCTCAGCAGGCCGCCGAACAGGATGACGCGCGGATGCTCCACGGTCATCAATACTTTGATGTCACGGTCGAGCACGCGCACCACGGGCGGTGCGGGGTGGCCGAAGGGCTGCGGGACGGGCAGGGGCGCGTCGTCCGGGACGCCCGCCGCTGCGCCCGCCGCCGCCGTGCCCGCCGTCGCCGTGCCGTCGCCCGATGCAGCGCGCGCCTTGAGCTCGGCGAGCCGCGATTCGAGCAGCACAGTCATGCCGTCGATGGCCGCGTCCTCGGGGACACCGCGCGCGATGAGCTCCGCGAGCACCTCGTCGGGCGGTCGCGCGGCCTCGATCTGGGCGAGCGCCCAGCTGCGCAGTTCGGGTGTGAGTGCGTTACCCATGCGTTGCGGAGGATAGCGCAGCCGGACGCAGCCGGACGCCGCCGCAGGCCACCGCACGCTGTCGCAAGGCCGTCATCTTCCCTTCACCGACCTGTCACATCGCCTCCCTAACCTTAACGGCGTCAGGTCGCGCGGTCGCGCGACCTCTGAACCCCCCGGCGACCCAAAGGACCTATGGAGTGCCTCCGATGACCCTCAACGCCAAGCATCGCAACCTGCTGTTCCTCGCCGCGTCGGTCGCGGTGCTCGCCGCTTGCGGCGCGGAGGAGATCGCCTCGCCGGGCAGCGGCGGCAACATCGTCGTGAACAACCCGGCCCCGCCGCCGCCCCCGCCGCCCCCGCCGCCGCCGCCCGCGCTCGTGACGCCGGCCGCCGGCTGCCCGACCATCGACAACCCGGTCGGTCTCGCCGATCGCAGCACGATCACCGGTCCGACCGGCACCTATCGGGTGTGCGAACTGCCGGCCAAGTTCACCCGCAACTCCACGCTGCCGCGCGTCGCGGGTCTGCTGTACTCGCTGGCCGGCCGCGTCGACGTCGGCGACGATTGCACGGCCTCGGGCACCCCGGCCGGACTCGCCTGCGGCGTCACGCTCACCGTCCAGCCCGGCGTCGTGGTCTACGGCTCGGTCGGCACCTCCTGGCTGCACGTCAACCGCGGCAACCGCATCAACGCTGCGGGCACGGCCACGCAGCCCATCGTCTTCACCAGCCGCGACAACGTGCTCGGTCTCGCCGGCAACGATGCGCAGGGGCAGTGGGGCGGCATCGTGCTCTCCGGCCGCGCGCCGATCACCGACTGCTTCACGCCGGCGGCGCCTCCGGGGACCGCCGAGTGCGACCGCCAGGTCGAGGGCGCGGTGGACCTCGCGCGCTACGGCGGTGCGACCCCGACCGACAACAGCGGCACGCTGCGCTACGTCCAGATCCGTTACTCGGGCTTCGTGCTCTCGGGCAACTCCGAGCTGCAGGCCCTCACCACGGGCGGCGTCGGCAGCGGCACCACCATCGAGTTCGTGCAGTCGCACAACAGCTCGGACGACGGCTTCGAGTTCTTCGGCGGCACGCACAACGCCCGTCGCATGGTGCTCACGGGCGCCGATGACGACAGCATCGACGTCGACGTCGGCTACCGCGGCCTCATCCAGTACGTGATCGCGGTGCAGAAGACCGCGGGCGCCGCCGACTCGATGATCGAGCTCGACAGCGCGAACGCCCTCGAGGACCAGCGTCCCCGCACCTTCCTCAAGCTCGCCAACTTCACCTTCGTGCACCGCAACGCCGCCGCCGGCAACCAGGCGGCCATGCTGTTCCGCGGCCAGGCGGATGCGTCGCTGGTCAACGGCGTGCTGACGACGCCGATGGCCTGCCTGCGGCTCTCGGGCGCGAACATGGTCACCACCAACGCCGCGGTGGACAAGGTCGGCCCGCCGACCTTCCGGTCGGTGGCGATGCAGTGCGGCGCGACGCCGTTCATCGGCTCGAGCGGTCTCACCGTCGCGCAGGTCGAGGCGACCTTCAACGTCGCCGCCAACAACAACACCTCGACGTTCACCAATTCGCTGACCAACGGCTTCGTGAACGGTGCCAACGAGACCGCGCGCACGGCGGCCGACCCGAAGGTCGTCGACGCGGGCTTCGACACTACCAACTACATCGGTGCGGTGAAGGACGCGGCTGACACCTGGTACGCGGGTTGGACCTGCAACTCGAACACGGCGAACTTCGGGACGACGAGCGGCTCCTGCACGAGCCTGCCGGCGATCGCGCCTTAATTGTCCGCCTCTCGCGGTGCGGGCGGTCGGCCTCCCGGCCATCGCCCGTCGCCGCGGGGCACCGCACGCCGATACGAGGACTGCATGAACGACATCAACGCGGGCCCCCGGTCCCTGCTGCTCGCCGCGCTCGCCGCGCTGTCGGCGGCGGCGTCCGGGCAGCAGGTGGAGACCCCTCCGGCGCAGCCGGCGACGGCCGACGAAGCCCCGCCGGCCGAGGCGGAGGAGGCGGTCGACGTCGACACCATCGGCGAGATCGTCGTCCTCGGGCGTCGTGACCGCAACATCCAGCAGTCCGCCAACCAGGTGCTGTCGGTGCTCTCCGCCGACGACATCGCGCGCACCGGCGAGGGCGATATCGCCGGCGCGCTCGGGCGTGTCACCGGCCTCAGCGTCGCGAGCAACGGTTTCGTGTACGTGCGCGGTCTCGGCGACCGCTACTCGCAGGCGCTGCTCAACGGCCTGCCGCTGCCGAGCCCCGAGCCGCTGCGGCGCGCCGTGCCCCTCGACCTCTTCCCGACCGATGTCATCGCGTCGTCGGTGGTGCAGAAGAGCTATTCACCGAACTTCACGGGCGAGTTCGGCGGCGGTCTCATCAACCTGACCACCCTCGCGGTGCCGCGGGAGCCGTTCTTGAAGGTCGGCGTAGGGATCGGCGGCGACACCGAGACCACCGGTCAGCTCGGCTACACCCACTACGGCAGCAAGTACGATTGGACCGGCAGCGACAGCGGCGTCCGTGACCTGCCGCCGGCGGTGGCGGCCTATTTCGCGAGCGGCAAGCGGCTGAGCTCGGGCGCGATCGACACCCGCCAGCTCGTCAAGCAGTTCGTCAACACCCGCACCGGTCTCGTCCAGTTCAACGACAAGCTGCCGGTGAACATGTCGTTCTCGGCCACCGGCGGCACGTCGCGCGAACTCGGCGACGGCGAGGTCGGCCTCATCGCCACCGCCGGGTACGGCCAGACGTGGCGCACCAAGGACAACATCGAGCAGAACGCGGCCGACGCCGCGCTTTCGGTGCTCGACAAGGACTACCGCGAGGTCGCGACCGAGAACCGGGTGGTCGTCAACGGTCTGCTCGGCATCGGCTACGAGTTCGGCGAGGGCAACAAGGTCCGCTGGACCAACCTCATCATCCGCGACACGCTCAAGCGCACGAGCCTCGCCGAGGGCAAGCAGAACAGCCAGCGCCCCGGCCGCGATTTCCTCGAGCAGGAGACCGGTTGGTACGAGCGCCAGGTGTGGAGCACCCAGCTGAGCGGCGGGTTCAACCTCGATCCCGTGAAGATCGACCTGCGCGCCGCGTACGCGAACTCGACGCGCAACGCGCCGTTCGAGCTCGGTCTCGGCTATTCGCGCACCAACGCGACCGCCGACCCGACCGGCGCCTACTTCGTCAACCGTCTCGACAACGGCCAGACGGGCTACGCCGAGATCGTGTTCTCGGACCTCGACGAGGATCTGTTCGCCTACGGCGCGGACGCCTCCTGGGAGGTGACGCCGACGCTGGTGCTGTCGGCCGGCTTCGAGGGCACGGACACCGAGCGCGACTCCGAGCGCCGCGAGTTCCTGGTGATCGCGCCGTCCACCTTCCCGAGCTACGTCGGCTTGTTCCGTCCCGACTATCTGCTCGGTTCGCAGGTGGTGGACTTCTACGGCATCGGTGCCATCGAGTCGACCGAGTCGCAGCCGGCCTTCACCGCCACCCTGAAGACCCAGGCCGCTTATCTGCAGGCCCAGACCGAGCTGCTGGACGGCTTCGAGGTCAACGCCGGTGTGCGCTACGAGCAGGGCGAGCAGGAGGTCGCGCCGAAGCAGGTGTTCGACACGGTCACGGGTTCGACGGCGGGGACGCTGCTCGACAACGACTACGTGCTGCCGGCCCTTACGCTCACCTGGAAGTTCGCGGACGACATGCAGGCGCGCTTCAACGCATCGCGCACCATCGCGCGGCCGCAGTTCCGCGAGCTGATGCTGCAGTCGTACTTCGACCCCGAGAGCAACCGCGCCTACCGGGGCAACCCGCTGCTCATCGACAGCGAGTTCACCAACGCCGAGCTGCGTTGGGAGTGGTACTTCGCCCGCGACCGGCGGGTGTCGGCCGCGGCGTTCTGGAAGGAGATCGACAAGCCGATCGAGGCCTTCACCAGCTTCAACGACAACGACCCCGTGACGAGCTTCGCCAATGCGCCGTCGGCGACGCTGTACGGCCTCGAGATCGAGTCGCAGACGCACGTCGACCTGTGGGACCGCTCGGACGCGCCGTTCTTCGCCTCGCGCCGGCTGGTGTTCATCGGCAACTACACCTGGTCGAAGTCGGAGCTGAGCGTCGAGCCGGGCGACACGGCCGAGGTGTTCGGTTCGCCGGTGCAGCCCGCCAGCAACTTCTTCCGCGATGGCGCGCCGCTCACCGGTCAGTCGGCGCACCTCGCCAACCTGCAGATCGGGCTCGAGGACCAGGACTCGCTGTCGCAGCAGACGCTGTTGGTGTCCTACGCCAGCGACCGCGTGACGAGCCGCGGCGCCGGCGGCCTGCCCGACATCTACGAGTCGCCGGGCATCTCGCTCGATTTCGTGGCGCGCCAGGGCTTCCAGTTCATGGGCCGTGACCTCGAGTTCAAGTTCGAGGCGCGGAACCTGCTGCGCCGCGACTACCGCGAGTATCAGGAGCTCGGCCCGAACCGCATCTACTTCAACCGCTACGACGTCGGCGTCAAGCTCTCGGCCTCGGTGACCGCGAGCTTCTGAGCGCGCCGCGCCGGGCGGCGCCCGGTGCTCACTCGGTCGGGCGCAGCAGCTCGTTGATCGAGGTCTTGGCGCGGGTCTGCGCGTCGACGCGCTTGACGATCACCGCGCAGGAGAGCGAGTGCGTGCCGTCCTTGGCCGGCAGGCTGCCCGGGACCACCACCGCACCCGCGGGCACGCGGCCCTGCGTGACAGCGCCCGTCTCGCGGTCGTAGATGCGCGTGCTCTGGCCGATGTAGACGCCCATCGAGATCACCGCGCCCTGTTCGACGACGACACCCTCGACGATCTCCGAGCGCGCACCGATGAAGCAGTCGTCCTCGATGATGGTGGGCGAGGCCTGCAGCGGCTCGAGCACACCGCCGATGCCGACGCCGCCCGAGAGGTGCACGTTCTTGCCGATCTGCGCGCAGGAGCCGACCGTGGCCCAGGTGTCGACCATGGTGCCGGCGCCCACGTAAGCGCCGATGTTCACGAACGAGGGCATCAGCACCACGCCGGGACCCACGTAGGCGCCCTTGCGCACCACGGCGTCCGGGACGACACGCGTACCGCTCGCGCGCAGCGCGGCCTCGTCCATCGCCGCGTATTTCAGCGGCACCTTGTCGAAGAAGCGGGTGTGGCCGCCCTCTATGAGGCGGTTGTCGTTGACGCGGAAGTGGAGCAGCACCGCCTTCTTGAGCCAGTCGTTGACCTGCCAGCGGCCGTCGCGCTTCTCGGCGACGCGCGCGGCGCCGCTGTCGAGCAGCTCTAGGCATTCATCGAGGGCGATGCGCAGCCCGCGCGAGACGTTGCTCGGGGTGATCTCGGCGCGCACCTCGAAGGCGGCCTCGACGAGGGTCTTGAGGGCGTTCTGGTCGGTCATGTCAGCGTCCTTGCATGAGATCGGCGAGGCGGTGGGCGGCCTCGACGCACTCGTCGACGTCGGCCACCAGGGAGATGCGCACGCGGCCCGCGCCGGGGTTGCCGCCGCCCGCCTCGCGGGCGAGGTAGGAGCCGGGGACGACGGTGACGTTCTTGCGGGCGTAGAGCTCGCGCACGAAGGCCTCGTCGTCGCGTCCCGTGTGCGGCCAGAGGTAGAACCCGGCCGCCGGCGCCTGCACGTCGAGGTGCGGCGCGAGGATGGGCAGCACGCGTGCGAACTTCTCGCGGTAGAGCGCGCGGTTGTCGCGGGCGTGGGCATCGTCGCTCCAGGCGGCGATGCTGGCCTGCTGCACCGGCAGCGGCATCGAACAGCCGTGGTAGGTGCGGTAGAGCAGGAAGCGCTCGAGCAGCCGCGCGTCGCCGGCGACGAAGCCCGAGCGCAGACCGGGCAGGCTGGAGCGCTTCGAGAGGCTGTGGAACACGAGGCAGCGTCGGAACGCCGTGTCACCCAGCGCGAGCGCCGCGCTCAAGAGCGAGGGCGGCGGCGCTGATTCGTCCGGGTAGATGTCGGCGTAGCATTCGTCGGCGGCCACCACGAAGTCGTGGCGCTCCGCGAGCGTCAGCACGCGCTGCAGCAGTGCGAGGTCCATCACCGCACCCGCGGGGTTGCCGGGGTTGCAGAGGTAGAGCAGCTGGCAGCGGTCCCAGACCGACGCCGGTACCGCATCGAGGTCCGGCAGGAAGCCGTCCTCGGCGCGCGTGTCGATGAAGAACGGCTCGGCGCCGGCGAGCAGGGCCGCGCCTTCGTAGATCTGGTAGAACGGGTTCGGCATCGCGACCAGCGGCGCACCGCCGCGCGCCGTGCTGCGGTCGACGACCGCTTGCGCGATGGCGAACAGCGCCTCGCGCGTGCCGTTGACCGGCAGCACCTGCGCCGCGCCGATCTTGTGGGGCGCGAAACCGAAGCGCCGCTCCAGCCAGCGACCGCAGGCGTCGCGCAGTTCCGGCGAGCCGACGGTCGTCGGATAGCTGCCGAAGCCTGCCATCGCGTCGCGGAGGGTCGCGAGCACGAACGCCGGCGGCGCGTGCTTGGGTTCGCCGATGGACAGGGCGATGTGCGCGAGGTGCGCGGGCGGCGTGACCCCCGCCTTCAGCTGCGCGAGCCGCTCGAAGGGGTAGGGCAGGAGCTTGTCGAGGTCGCGGTTCATGATGGACGTGCGGCGGTGGCGTGCGCCCTCAGGCCGCACGGCGCGCGTCCAGCGCTTCGGTGAGGCGAGCGACCAGCCGCTCTGCGGCGGCGTCCTCGAGCGGGCGTCCGTCGAAGTCGCGCACATAGAACACGTCCTCGGCCCGCTCGCCGACGGTCATGATCTTCGCGCCGACGAGGTCGACGCGCTCCTCCATGAGCACCTTGCCGACATCGCACAGCAGACCCGGCCGGTCGCCGGTGATGAGCTCGAGGATGGAGCGGCGGTTGCGTTCGTCGCGCGTCACCGACAGCCGGGTGCGGGTGTCGAACATCCGCGCCTGGCGCGGCGCGCGGCGCGACACCTCGAAGCGCGAACCGCGCGGGCTCTCGAGCGCGCGGCGCAGCGCGTACTCGATCTCCTCGTGCCGGTCGGTGTCGGCGATGGGCGTGCCGTCCTCCTCGAGCACATGGTAGAGGTCGACGCTGTCGCCATCGAGCGTCGGTGTGATGCGCGCATCGACGATGTTGAGGCCGAGCTGGTCGAGCACCGCGGTGGTTCGCGCGAAGCCGTGCTTGCGGTGGGTCGCGAGGGTGGTGATCGAGGTGGTGCCGCGCTCGCTCTCGGCCTGGACCGCGACCACCGGCGCCTCGGCGCCGGCCGGCCGGCCGGCGAGCAGCCGGGTGTGCCAGGCGATCTCCTGCGGCGTGTGGCGCAGGAAGTAGTCGTCGGTGAAGTGCGACCACGCCGCGTCGGCCGCGCCCTCGGGCAGCGCCGCATCGGCGAGCAACGCGCGCGCTTCGGACTGGTGGCCCTGCTTGAGCTCCTCCGGGTCGATGGGGGTCTCGAGGCCGCGCCGCAGCGCGCCCTTCACGCGGTCGTGGAACTCGCTGAAGAGCGAGGCCTTCCAGGAGTTCCAGAGCCGCGGGTTGGTGGCGCGCACATCGGCGGCGGTCAGCACGTAGAGGTGGTCGAGGTGGGTCTCGTCGCCGACGAAGCGCGCGAAGCCGTTGATGACCTCGGGGTCGGCGATGTCCTGCTTCTGCGCGGTGAGCGAGAGCTGCAGGTGGTTGCGCACCAGCCAGGCGACGAGGCGCGCGTCGTAGCGCGAGAGCCCCTGCTCGAGGCAGAAGGCCTCGGCGTCGACCGCGCCGAGCTCGGAGTGGTCGCCACCGCGCCCCTTCGCGATGTCGTGGAAGAGGGCCGCGAGGTAGGCGACCTCGGGCCGCGGCAGGGCCTGCATGATCTGCGAGAGCTTCGGCAGCTCGTGGTCGAAGCGCGGCAGCGCGAGCCGCCGCAGGTTGCTCACCACGAACAGCGTGTGCGCGTCGACCGTGTAGGCGTGGAACAGGTCGTACTGCATGCGGCCGACGATGCGGCCGAAGGACGGGATGTAGCGGCCGAGCACGCCGTAGTTGTTCATGCGGCGCAGCTCGTTGGTGACGCCGGCGGGCGCGCGCAGGATCTCGAGGAAGAGGCGATGGTTGCGCGGGTTCTGGCGGAACTCCTCGTCGATGAGCCAGAGGTTCTGGACGACGGCGCGGATGGTGCCGGCGCGCACGCCGCGGATCTGCGGGTTCTGCTGCAGCAGCGCGAACACCTCGAGCAGCGTCGAGGGTTGGCGCACGAAGATGTCGTCGTGGACCGCCTCGAGGTAGCCGTCGACCACCTGGAAGCGCGGGTTCAGCGGTTGCGGCGCCGCCTCCGCGGCGCTGCCGTCGATGATCGCCTCGCGGAACAGCTGCAGCAGCAGCTCGTTGAGCAGGCTGACGTCCATCACGGTGCGGTAGTAGCGCTGCATCAGCTGCTCGACCGCGAGCGTGAACGAGGCGTCCTCGTAGCCGAAGGCGCGCGCGAGCTTGACCTGGTGGTCGAACAGCAGCCGGTCCTCCCGGCGGCCCGTGAGGGTGTGCAGCGCGTAGCGCACCCGCCACAGGAAACCCTGCGCGGACTCGAGGCGGCGCAGCTCGCCCGGCGTGAGGAAGCCCTGGGTCGCGAGCTCGGCGAGGCTTTCGGCGCCGAAGTGCCGCTTGGCGACCCAGGCGATGGTCTGGATGTCGCGCAGCCCGCCGGGGCCGGTCTTCACGTTCGGTTCGAGGTTGTAGGCGGTGTCGTTGGCCTTGGCGTGGCGGTCGGCCTGTTCGCGCACCTTGGCCTCGAAGAACGCCTTGACCGGCCAGAGGTGCGCAGGCGAGAGCGCCTCGAGCATCGCGGCGGCGAGCGTCGTGGAGCCTGCGATGCAGCGCGCCTCCACCAGCGTGGTCATGACGCTGACATCGGCGGCTGCGGCGGCCGCGCATTCCTCGACCGTGCGTACGCTGTGGCCGATCTCGATGCCGATGTCCCAGAGGAAGGCGACGAAGGGCTCGAGCGCGGCGAGGCCGGTGGCGTCGAGCGGCGCCGGCACGAGGATGAGGATGTCGACGTCGGAGCAGGGGTGCAGTTCGCCGCGGCCGTAGCCGCCGACGGCGACCAGCGACCAGTCGTTGTCATGTCCGGCGAGCCGCGCGCGCCAGGCCTCGGCGAGCGCGACGTCGATGAGCTGCGCCCGCGCGCGCACCAACGCCTCGACCGGTTCCTCGGCCTCGAAGCGCGCGTTGAGCCCCGCCTGCGCCTCGCGCAGCGCCGCCGCGTAGGCGGCGGGCGTGCCCCCCGCCGCGGCGAGCCGCTGCGGCAGCGTCTCGAGGAGCGGCCAGGCGGCCGCGGTCACGAAGCGCCCAGCGTCAGCACTTCGAAGCCGTCGTCGGTCACGAGCACCGTGTGCTCCCACTGCGCCGACAGTGAATGGTCGCGCGTGACGACGGTCCAGCCGTCGGGCAGCAGCTTCACGTCGCGCTTGCCCGCGTTGATCATCGGCTCGATGGTGAAGGTCATGCCGGGCTTCAGTTCGGTGCCGGTGCCGGGCTTGCCGTAGTGCAGCACCTGCGGGTCCTCGTGGTAGATGCGGCCGATGCCGTGGCCGCAGTACTCGCGCACCACCGAGTGGCCCTGCGATTCGACCCACTCCTGGATCGCATGCCCGATGTCGCCCAGGCGCGCGCCCGGGCGCACCACGCGGATGCCGCGCCACATCGCCTCGAAGCAGCCCTCGACGAGGCGCTTGGCGTGCGGCAGCGGCTTGCCGACGAAATACATGCGGCTGGTGTCGCCATGGAAGCCGTCACGGATCACCGTCACATCGATGTTGACGATGTCGCCGTTCTTGAGGCGCTTGTCGCTCGGGATGCCATGGCAGACCACATGGTTGACCGAGGCGCAGATGGTCTTCGGGAAGCCGCGGTAGTTGAGGTTGGCCGGGATCGCCTTCTGCACCTGCACGATGTGGTCGTGGCAGATGCGGTCGAGCTCATCGGTGGTGATGCCGGACTGCACATGCTCGCCGATCATGTCGAGCACCTCGGCGGCCAGGCGGCCGGCCTCGCGCATCTTCTGCTGTTCTTCGGGGGACTTGAGGGTGATGGGCATCGGGTGGGGGCGGCGTGAGGGCCTTGGCGGGAAGGGGGACCGGGGGCGGGGAAGCGGGGTCCCGTAAAGCGTTGTTTTTACGGGAGGTGCATGGTATAAAGCGCGGCCTTTTTTGGCAAACCAACCCACACGCGCATCGAATGCATCGGCTGCTGGGTGTCCGGACCTTCGGGGACGGATGGCAGTCGAGGATGCGCGGAGGCCCAACCCGACAAGGAGATATGACGATGGCCAGCGTGTCCATGCGACAGATGCTGGAGGCGGGCGTCCACTTCGGACATCAGACCCGCTTCTGGAACCCCAAGATGTCCGAGTACATCTTCGGCGAGCGCAACAAGATCCACATCATCAACCTCGAGAAGACGCAGCCGCTCTTCGTCGAGGCCGCCAATTTCATCAAGGCCGTGGCCGGTGACGGCGGCACGGTGCTGTTCGTCGGCACCAAGCGCTCGGCCCGCGAGCCCATCCAGAAGGAAGCGGTGCGCGCCGGCATGCCGTTCGTGAACCAGCGCTGGCTCGGCGGCATGCTCACCAACTTCAAGACCGTGCGCCAGTCGATCAAGCGCCTCGCCGACCTCACCGAGATGAAGGCCAACGGCTCGCTCGACAAGCGCGGCAAGAAGGAAGGCACGATGCTGCGCCGCGAGATGGACAAGCTCGAGCGCAGCCTGGGCGGCATCAAGGACATGGAGTCCCTGCCCGACGCGCTGTTCGTGGTCGATGTCGGCCACGAGAAGATCGCGATCCACGAAGCCAACAAGCTCGGCATCCCCGTGGTCGCCATCGTCGACACCAACTGCTCGCCCGACGGCGTCGACTACGTGGTGCCGGGCAACGACGACGCCATGCGCGCCATCCACCTCTACGCCGCCGGCATCGCCGACTCGGTCCTCGAGGGCCGCAGCACCGCGCCGGCGCTCGCCGTCACCGAGGACGAGTTCGTCGAGCTCGACGAGCAGGGCAACCCGAAGCAGAGGCCGGCGCGTGGCGCCGGCCGTCCGAAGCGCGAGGCGCCGGTGCGCGCCCGCCGTGCCGCCCCTGCCGCCGCTCCGGCGCGCACCCGTCCGGCGCCCGCTGCCGCGCCGGCCGCTCCGGCCGCTCCGGTCGCCGAGGGCGACGATGCCGAGGCCGGCGCCGAAGCCGCCGATGGCGAGGTCGCACCGGTCGCGAGCGCTTCGGCGCCGCGTCGTCGCACCGGTCCGGGCGCCGCTGCGCCGCGCCGTCGGGGCTGAGCCATGAGCATCACCGCTGAGACCGTCAAGCAGCTCCGCGAGCGCACCGGCGCCGGCATGATGGAGTGCAAGCGCGCGTTGGTGGAGACCAACGGCGACATCGAGGCCGCCGCCGAGCTCATGCGCAAGCAGGGCCTCGCCAAGGCCGACAAGAAGGCCGCGCGCGTCGCCGCCGAGGGCGTGATCGTCCTCGAGAAATCGGCCGACGGCCGTTCCGCCGCCATGGTGGAGGTCAACTGCGAGACCGACTTCGTCGCCCGCGAGGCCGACTTCCAGTCGTTCTCGGCCGAGGTCGCTCAGGTCGTGCTCGCCGCCGGATCCGCCACGGGCGAGGCGCTGGCCGCGCTCAAGCTCGCTTCGGGCGAGACCGTCGACGAGCGCCGTCGTGCGCTGGTCGCGAAGATCGGCGAGAACATCAGCGTGCGCCGTCACGCCACGCTGTCTTCCTCGGGCCAGCTCGGCGCCTACCGCCACGGCACCCGCATCGGCGCGCTGGTCGCGATCGAGGGCGGCGATGCCGCGCTCGCGCACGACCTCGCGATGCATGTCGCCGCCACCAACCCGTCCTTCCTGTCGGTGGCGGACGTGCCGGCCGATATCGTCGCCAAGGAGCGCGAGATCGAGACCGAGAAGGCGCTCGCCGAGGGCAAGCCGGCCGACATCGTCGCCAAGATGGTCGAGGGCCGCATCCGCAAGACGCTGAACGAGCGCGTGCTGCTCGGTCAGCCCTTCGTGAAGGACCCGGACCAGACCATCGAGAAGCTGCTGAAGGCCGCCAAGGCCGAGGTCAAGTCCTTCCAGCGCTTCGAGGTCGGTGCGGGCATCGAGAAGAAGCAGGACGATTTCGTCGGCGAGGTCATGGCACAGGTCAAGGCCAGCAGCGGCGCAGGCCGCTGAGCCGACCTCCGGGCCTCCCGAACCCCGCTCCGGCGGGGTTTTCTTCGACAGGAGACGGGTGATGACGAACGGCGATCGGCGCTACCGGCGCATCCTGGTCAAGCTCTCGGGCGAAGCGTTGATGGGCGAGGGCGACTACGGCATCGACCCGGCGATGCTGCGCCGCATCGCGCTCGAGATCCAGGAACTGCAGGCGCTCGGCGTGCAGGTCGCCGTGGTCATCGGCGGCGGCAACATCTTCCGCGGCGCGGGCCTCGCGCGGGCCGGCATGGACCGCGTGACGGGCGACCACATGGGCATGCTCGCCACGGTGATGAACAGCCTCGCGATGCAGGACGCGCTCGAGTCCGTCGGCGCGCACGCGCGCGTGATGTCCGCGATCCGCATCAACGAGGTCTGCGAGGACTACATCCGCCGCCGCGCCATCCGCCACCTCGAGAAGGGCCGCGTGGTGCTGTTCGCGGCCGGCACCGGCAACCCGTTCTTCACCACCGACACCGCGGCCTCGCTGCGCGCCATCGAGATCGGCGCCGATCTGCTGGTGAAGGGCACCAAGGTCAACGGCATCTACTCCGCCGACCCCAAGAAGGACCCCGCAGCGGTCCGCTATCCGACCCTGACCTACGACCGTGTGCTCGACGAGCGCCTCGAGGTCATGGACGCGACCGCCATCGTCATGTGCCGCGACAACCGGTTGCCGCTGCAGGTCTTCAACCTCTACAACGCCGGCGACCTGCTGCGCATCGTGCGCGGCGAGGATGTCGGTACCATCGTCACCTTGGCCCCCGCCAGATAGGCCCAGCCCGAAAGGACCGAGACCATGATCGAGGACTTCAAGAAAGACGCCACCGCCCGCATGGCCAAGTGCGTGCAGCAGTTCCAGGCCGACCTCAAGAAACTGCGCACCGGGCGCGCTCACCCGAGCCTGATCGAGAACCTGAAGGTCGACTACTACGGCACCGAGACGCCGCTGCAGCAGCTCGCCAACATCGGCATCGAGGACGCGCGTACGCTCGTCGTCACGCCCTGGGACAAGGCGGCGGTGCAGGCCGTCGAGAAGGCCGTCTACAAGTCCGACCTCGGCCTGACGCCGAACACCGCGGGCACGGTGATCCGCATCCCGCTGCCGCCGCTGACCGAGGAGCGCCGACGCGACATCACCAAGGTGGTGCGCGGCGACGCCGAGGGCGCGCGCGTCGCGGTGCGCAACGTGCGCCGCGATGTGCTGCAGGACGTCAAGGAAGCGCTCAAGGAGAAGATGATCTCCCAGGACGAGGAGAAGAAGGCGCAGGAGGAGATCCAGAAGCTCACCGACAAGCACGTGGCGGAGATCGAGCAGGTCCTCGCAGCCAAAGAAAAAGAGATCATGCAGGTCTGAGCCGGCCGGGTCTCCCGCCGCTCCCCCTCGTCGTGGCCCTCCCCGAGCACATCGCGATCGTCATGGACGGCAACGGCCGTTGGGCGGAGGCCCGCGGCGAGCCGCGCACGGCAGGGCATCGCGCCGGCATCGAGCCGGTCCGTCGCACCATCCGCGAGTGCGCGCGCCTCGGGGTGCGCGCGTTGACGCTGTTCGCCTTCTCGAGCGAGAACTGGCGCCGTCCCGAGACCGAGGTCGCGACGCTGATGTCGCTGTTCATGGACGCGCTCGACCGCGAGGTCGAGGAGCTGCACTCGAACGGCGTGCGGCTGCGCATCATCGGCAACCGCCAGAGCCTCGCCGTGCGGCTGCAGCAGCGCATCGCCGAGGCCGAGGCGCGCACCGCCGCCAACACGCGGCTCGACCTGCAGGTCGCGGTCAGCTACGGCGGCCGCTGGGACCTCGTCGAGGCGGCGCGGCGGCTCGCCGCGCGCGCGGCGAGCGGCGCGCTGCGCCCGTCGGACATCGACGAAGCGGCGCTCGCCGCCGAGCTGCAGCTCGCGGACCTCCCGGACCCCGACCTCTTCATCCGCACCGGCGGCGACCACCGCGTCAGCAACTTCCTGCTGTGGAACATCGCCTACGCCGAGCTCTTCTTCACCGACACGCTGTGGCCCGACTTCGATGAGCGCACGCTCGCCGAGGCGATCGCGGACTTCGAGAGCCGCGAGCGCCGCTTCGGGCTCACCGGCCGCCAGGTCTCCGGCCGGAGCGGCGCATGAGCGGTCCGGCCGCATCCGGTCGCTATGCCGGCCTGCGTCAACGGGTGCTGACGGCGTTGGTGCTCATCGCGGCGCTCGCCGTGGTGCTGTTCGCCCTGCCGTCGGCGGCGACGCTCGTGCTGGTGGTGGTCGCCATCCTCGTCGGCGGTTGGGAGTGGTCGGCGTTCGTCGCACCGGAGCGCCCGGCGGTGCGCGCGGCCTTCGTCGCGCTGCTGGCGCTCGGCATCGCCGCGGCCTGGCCGATGAGCGGCACCCGCAGCGGCATGCTCGCGCTGCTGCTCTGTGCCGGCCTCTGGTGGCTGCTCGCGGTGGTGTGGATCCTGCGCGGTCCGCAGCGCGTGGGCGCGGCACTCGCTGCGGTCGCCGGCATCGCGGCGCTGGTCCCCGCCGCGGTGGCGCTC
The DNA here is from genome assembly GCA_040400835.1 of Steroidobacteraceae bacterium. GTDB lineage: Bacteria > Pseudomonadota > Gammaproteobacteria > Steroidobacterales > Steroidobacteraceae > UBA964. Next base: position 102,162 of record JBBAPM010000004.1, on the reverse strand, counting down.
GGTCGACTGCGCCTCGAGCCCGTGCAGGGCGCGTGGGTGCTGCTGTTCGCATTGCTGGTGGTCATGGCGGCCGATGTCGGCGCCTACTTCGCGGGGCATCGCTTCGGACGCCTGAAACTCGCGCCCGGCGTGTCGCCCGGCAAGACCTGGGAGGGCGTGATCGGCGGACTGCTCTTTTCGCTCATCATCGCCATCGTCGGCGCTCGGCTGCTCGGCTGGCCGGTCGCGGTGGTCGCTCCGCTCGCGGTCGGTGCGGCCGCCTTCTCGGTGGTGGGCGACCTCATGGAGAGCCTCATGAAGCGGCACTCCGGGCTCAAGGATAGCGGCCATCTCTTCCCCGGGCATGGCGGCATCCTCGACCGGTTCGACAGCCTCACCGCCGGCATCCCGATCCTCACGCTCGGGCTGCTGCAGGCCGGCCTGATCGGCGAGGGCTGGCCGCCGTGATCGGCGTCGCCATCCTCGGCTCGACCGGCACCATCGGCGAGAACACGCTCGATGTCATCGCGCGGCACCCGGAGCGCTTCCGGGCGGTCGCGCTCGGTGCGCGGCGCGATGTGACCAAGCTGCTCGCGCAGTGCGAGCGCTTCCGTCCGGATTACGCGGCGCTCGCCGAGCCCGACGCCGCAGCGACGCTCGGACGCGAGCTGCGCGCCCGCGGGCTGCCCACCCGCGTGCTGGCGGGCGAGCAGGGGCTCGAGCACATCGCGACGCTCAAGGAGGCGCCCGCGGTCATGGCCGGCATCGTCGGTGCGGCCGGTCTGCCCTCGACGCTCGCCGCGGCCCGCGCGGGGCAGCGGCTGATGATCGCCAACAAGGAATCGCTGGTGATGGCCGGGCCGCTGCTGCTCGCGCAGGCGCGCGCATCGGGTGCGACGCTGTTGCCCATCGACAGCGAGCACAACGCCATCTTCCAGTGCTTGCCGCCGGGCCTCGAGGCCGGTCGCGCGCCGCCGGGCGTGCGCCGCATCCTGCTCACCGCTTCCGGCGGGCCGTTCCTCGACTGGACCGCCGAGCGGATCGCGCAGGCGACGCCCGAGCAGGCCTGCAAGCACCCGAAGTGGGTCATGGGCCGCAAGATCTCGGTGGACTCCGCGACGCTCATGAACAAGGGTCTCGAGGTGATCGAGGCGCGCATCCTGTTCGGCCTCGACCTCGAGCAGGTGGAGGTGGTGGTCCATCGGCAGAGCCTCGTGCACTCGCTGGTGGAGTACGTGGACGGCTCGATGTTGGCGCAGCTCGGCTCGCCCGACATGCGCACCCCCATCGCCCATGCCCTCGGTTGGCCGGAGCGCATCGAGTCCGGTGTACAATCCCTCGATCTCGCGCGGGCGGGGACGCTGCAGTTCGAGCCGCCCGACATGGTCCGGTTCCCCTGCCTCGCGCTCGCGCGGGAGGCGGCCCGGGCGGGCGGGACGGCGCCTGCCGTGCTGAATGCGGCCAACGAGGTCGCCGTGGCGGCTTTTCTGGAGGGGCGCTTGAACTTTTCGGGTATCGCAGCGGTCATCGAAGCGGTGGTCAGGGACTGCCCGGCCGGTCCGGCCGAGGACCTCGACAGCGTGCTGGCGGCCGACGCCGAGGCGCGCCGTCGGGCGGTCGATGAGGTGGCGCGGCATCCTGGATCGCGCCCGAGCGGCGCGGGAGTGACGGCTTGAGCGATCCCATGGGCATCCTGTGGCAGGTGGCGGGGTTCATCCTCGGCGTCAGCCTGCTCGTCGCCGTCCATGAGTACGGCCACTACTGGGCCGCCCGACGCCTCGGCTTCAAGGTGCTGCGTTTCTCGGTGGGCTTCGGCCCCGCGCTCTGGAAGCGCGTGGCGGGCGCCGACCGCACCGAGTACGTCATCGCGGCCCTGCCGCTCGGCGGCTACGTCAAGCTGCTCGACGAGCGCGAGGGTCCCGTGCCCGACGCCGACCTCGCCCGTTCCTTCACGCGCCGGCCGCCGTGGCAGCGCATCCTGGTGCTGCTCGCCGGACCCGCGGCCAATTTCGCGTTCGCCATCCTCGTGCTGTGGGGGATGCTCTGGGCGATGGGTTCCCCCGAAGTGCGCCCGGTGGTCGGCCGCATCGCGGCGGACTCCATGGTCGCGCAGGCGGGCCTGCGCGCCGATGACGAGATCCTGCGGCTCGGCGGACGGGAGGTCTCCTCGCAGGGCGAGGTCCTCTTCGGCCTCGTCGACGCCATGAGCGACGACGGCGTCGCGCGCTTCACGGTGCGCGCGCCGAACGGCGGCGAGCGCGAGGTCGAACTGCGCGTCGAGGACCGCGAGGCGCGCCTCGTGCTCACCGAACCCGCCGCGCTCATGCGCGGCATCGGCCTGCGGTTCTGGTCGCCGACCGTCCCGCCCCGGCTCGGGCGCGTGCTGCCGGACGGCCCCGCCGCCATGGCGGGGCTCCGCGAGGGCGATCTCGTGACCGCGGTCGACGGCGTCGGCATCACCGATTTCGCCGCGCTCGCGGAGGCCGTCAACGCACGACCGAACCGCGACATCGCGCTGCGCTTCCGCCGCGACGGCGTCGAGCGCGAGGTGACGCTGCGCACCTCCGCCGAGATTGTGCAGGGCCGCGAGATCGGCCGCATCCGCATCGAGCCCACGCCGCCGCCGCCGCTGCCCGAGTCGATGGTGGTGCAGCGCAGCTTCGGTCCGGTGGGCGCCCTCGTCGAGGGTTCGGTGCGCGCCTGGGACATGACGGTGCTGCAGGCCAAGATGTTCGGCCGCATGCTGCTCGGCCAGGTCTCGCTCAAGAACCTCTCCGGACCGCTCACCATCGCCGAGTACGCAGGGTCCTCCGCGCGCAGCGGCCTCGTCCAGTTCCTCGGTTTCCTGGTGGTGATCTCCTTGAGCCTCGGCTTCCTCAACCTGCTGCCCATCCCCATCCTCGATGGCGGCCAGATCGTGTACCAGACCATCGAATGGCTCAAAGGCGCGCCGCTCGGCGAGCGCGTCCAGATCGCCGGCCAGAACATCGGCATCGTCCTGCTGCTGATGCTCATGGGCCTCGCGCTCTTCAACGACGTGGCGGGGAAGCTGGGATGAGCCTGCGTCGTCCCCTGCTCGCACTGGTGGCCGCGCTGGCGGTCGCGCTTCCGGGCGCCGCCGCGCAGGCGCAGACGGTCAGCGCCGACCAGCCGTTCCGCGTCGACAACATCCGCGTCGACGGCCTGCAGCGCGTCTCCGAGGGCACGGTCTACAACTACCTGCCCGTCAACATCGGCGACCGTCTGACGCCGCAGCGCATCCGCGAGGCGATCCGCGCGCTCTACGACACGGGTTTCTTCCGCGACGTGGAGCTGCGCCGCGACGGCGGCACGCTGGTCGTGGCGGTGCTCGAGCGTCCGACGATCGAGAGCTTCGAGCTCAAGGGCAACAAGGACATCAAGACCGAGGACCTCTCGAAGAGCCTGCGCAACGTCGGGCTCGCGACCGGCAAGACCTTCGACCGCTCGGTGCTCGAGGACGTCCGCCAGTTCCTCACCGACCAGTACTTCAGCCGCGGCAAATACGCGGTCAAGGTCGACACGCAGGTCGAGGACCTGCCCGACAACCGCGTGCGCGTGAAGATCGACATCAAGGAAGGCAAGCGCGCGAAGATCCGGCAGATCAACGTGGTCGGCAACAAGTCCTTCGATGAGGACGAGGTCCTCGAGGACTTCGAGCTCAAGACCCCGAACTGGCTGTCGTGGTACCGGCAGGACGACCGCTACTCGCGCGAGTCCCTGCAGGGCGACCTCGAGAAGCTGCGGTCCTTCTACATGGACCGCGGCTACGCCAACTTCGACATCCGGTCGACGCAGGTCGCGATCGCGCCCGAGAAGGACGACATCTTCATCACCGTCAACATCGACGAGGGCGAGGTGTTCAAGCTCGGCACGGTCAAGCTCGCCGGCACCTTCGTCGTCCCCGAGGAGGAGCTGCGGCAGCTGCTGCTCGTGAAGCCCGACGAGACCTTCTCGAAGAAGGGCATCACCGCGACCCAGGAGCTGATCCAGAACCGTCTGGGGCTCGACGGATACGCGTTCGCCAAGGTCGACCCGGTGCCGACGCCGGACCCCAAGACGGGCAAGGTCGACATCACCTTCTTCGTCGACCCGGGCAACCGGGTCTACGTGCGCAACGTGGTGTTCAACGGCGTCACCAAGATCGACGACGACGTGCTGCGCCGCGAGATGCGGCAGCTGGAGGGCGGTTGGCTCTCCAACATCTTGGTCGAGCGCTCGAAGCAGCGCATCCAGCGTCTGCCGTTCATCGAGAAGGTCGAGTCGGAGACCAAGCCGGTCGCCGGTTCGGCCGACCTCGTCGACGTCGAGTTCGACATCAAGGAAGGCCCGTCCGCGCAGCTCGGCGGCGGCATCGGCTATTCGGAGTCGCAGTCCTTCATCCTCAACGGCAACTACGCCGACAGCAACTTCCTCGGCCGCGGCGAGCGCCTGTCCGTCGACCTCAACTCCGGTCGCTACTCCAAGGTCTACGGCATCTCGCACACCGACCCGTACACCAGCATCGACGGCGTCGCCCGCACGCTGTCGTTCACCTACCGGGACGTGACCCAGTTCGTGTCGGCCTCGTCGGACTTCTCCTCCGAGTCGCTCGCCCTCGGCATCGACTACGGCTATCCGATCTCGGAGTACCAGGCGCTGCGGCTCGGATTCTCGGCGCAGCGTTCCTCGCTGATCACCGGCGACGGCAGCGCGGAGCAGGCGCGGTCCTGGGTGCGCAGCAACGGCGACTACCGCCAGCAGATCATCCCAGAGCAGGACTACGGCGACGGCTTCATCGTCCCCGGCACCGTGCTCGACACCACGCAGTTCGACACCTACGAGCTGATCCTGGGGTGGAGCTACGATTCGCGCAACCGCGCGTTGTTCGCCGACCGCGGCATGCGGCACTCGCTGTCGCTCAGCTACACGCTGCCGTTCAGCGATGTCGAGTACTACTCGGTCAACTACGATTACCTGCAGTTCCTGCCGTTGGTCGGGCGCTGGACGCTGGCGCTCGCCGCCGAGGTCGGGTTCGCGATGGACATCGGCGAGACCACCGCCTCGCCGCCGTACCGCAACTACTTCGCCGGCGGCCCGGACACGGTCCGCGGATACCGCGAGAGCCGGCTCGGGCCCAAGGACAGCTTCGGCAACCCGTTCGGCGGCAACCTCAAGGTGGCGGCCCGCGCCGAGCTGATCATCCCGACGCCCGAGAAGTGGGCGACCTCCGCGCGGGCGACCTGGTTCTACGACATCGGCAACGTGTTCTCCACCGGGAACCGCTACCAGTTCACGGGCGTCGACGGGCTCACGCCCGTCGATTACTCCTTCAAGTATGATAAATTGAAGCATTCGACGGGTCTCGCCGTGCAATGGCTCGCGCCGCTGGGCGTGTTCCGCTTCAGCTACGCGCTCCCGTTGAACGCCTATCGGGGCGACGATGTGCTGTTCCCCGACGAGGAGGAGAGGTTCCAGTTCACGATCGGCCAGGCGTTCTGAGCCGCAGGTACACCAAGAGGTCCGAAAGCAGATGCGTGCGTTCTCCATCAAGTCGTTGCTCCCCGCCATCGCGGCGGTCGGATTGCTGCAGGCAGCCCCCGCCCACGCGGAGGCCAAGATCGGCGTGCTGAACTTCGGCCGCCTCATCGAGGAGAGCCCGCAGGGCAAGGCGCTGTTCGAGTCGCTGGGCAACGAGGCGAACGCCAAGCGCCGCGACCTGCAGAACGCCGCGACCGCGCTGCAGGGCAAGCGCGACAAGCTCAACAAGGACCGCGCCACCATGACGCCCGACCAGGTCGGCCGCGTCGAGAAGGAGCTGCGCGACGGCGAGCGCGACCTCGCGCGCCGCCAGGCCGAGGCCCAGGACGAGCTGAACGACCGTCGCAACGAAGAGGTCGGCAAGCTTCAGAACGAGCTCCTGAACGAGGTCCGCAGCTACGCCAAGTCGCAGAACTACGACCTCGTCATCACCGAGGGCGTGATCTACGCCACGGCGGCGATGGACATCACGCCGGGGTTGCTGCAGGTCCTGCAGTCGCGTCCCGCAGGGGCGGCGAAGCCCGCCACCCGCTGACCTCCGTCCCCGGCGGCGCTTCACATGGCGCAGGTGTCGCTCGGGGAGCTCGCGGTCCGGTTCGGTCTCGCGCTGCGGGGCGATCCGGCCCGCGTGGTCGGGTCGGTGGCGACGCTCGATGCGGCCGCCGCCGACCAGGTCGCCTTCCTCGCCGATGCACGTCTGGCCGACCGGCTCGCCGATTGCCGTGCCGGCGCCGTGATCCTGCACCCGTCCTCCGCCGCGGCCTGTCCCGTCGACTGTCTGCTCGCGGACAACCCCCATGCCGCGTTCGCCCGGGTCGCCGCCGTCCTGCATCCGCTGCCGGCCGCGCCCGCCGGCGTGCATCCGACGGCGGTGGTCGCCGCTGACGCCACGGTCCATCCGAGCGCCCACATCGGTCCGCAGAGCGTCGTCGGCGCGCGGGCGCGCATCGGTGCGCGCGTGGTCATCGGGCCTGGCTGCGTGGTCGGCGAGGACGCGGTGCTCGACGACGATGTGCGCCTCGTCGCGCGGGTCACGGTGCTCGAGCGCGTCGAGATCGGTGCCCGCAGCGTCCTGCATCCGGGCGCGGTGGTCGGCTCCGAGGGCTTCGGTTACGCGCCCGAGGGGCGCACCTGGATCCACGTCCCGCAGGTCGGCACGGTGCGCATCGGCGCCGACGTCGAGATCGGCGCCAACACCACCATCGACCGCGGCGCCCTCGGCGACACGGTCATCGCCGAGGGCGTGAAGATCGACAACCTCGTGCAGATCGGCCACAACTGCAGCATCGGCGCGCACAGCGCGCTCGCCGGCTGCGTGGGGCTCGCCGGCAGCTCCCATGTCGGTGCGCGCTGCCGGTTGGGCGGCGGCGTCGGGCTCGCCGGCCATCTCACCCTCTGCGACGATGTCACCGTCACCGGCTACACGCTCGTGACCGGCGACATCCGCGAGCCCGGCGTGTATTCGGGCGGCGTGCCCGCGGAGCCCGCCGCCGATTGGCGCCGCGTGGTCGGCCGCCTCAAGCGCATCGATTCTTTGGCGCGCCGCGTCTCGGCCCTCGAGCGCGGCGCCACCCCCGACGAGCCGGTCTGAGACCGGCCGTCCGACCTGCGAGGAACGCACGTGAGCGACATCGTCACACTCGACATCAACGCGGTGCTGAAGCAGCTGCCGCACCGCTATCCCTTCCTGCTCGTCGACCGGGTGCTCGAGTGCCACAAGGGCAAGAGCATCCGCGCGCTCAAGAACGTCACCTACAACGAGCCGTACTTCCCGGGACATTTCCCGCATCGGCCGGTGATGCCGGGCGTGATGATCATCGAGGCGCTGGCGCAGGCGGCGGGCATCCTCGCGTTCGTCACGGCGGGCGTCTATCCTGACGAGGACACGCGTTTCTACTTCGTCGGCATCGACGAGGCGCGCTTCCGCAAGCCGGTCGAGCCCGGCGACCAGCTGATCCTCACCGCGACGCTGCAGCGCCAGATGCGCGGCATCTGGAAGTTCGGCGCGGCGGCGCTGGTCGACGGCGTCGAGGTCGCCTCGGCCTCGTTGATGGTCGCGCCGGAGACCGGCAAGGGGGCCGCATGAGCATCGACCCGCGCGCGGTGGTGGCCGAGGGCGCCAAGCTCGCGCCCGGCGTCGAGGTGGGCGCCTACGCGATCATCGGTCCCGACGTCGAGATCGGCGAGGGCACGGTGATCGGTCCGCATGCCATCGTCACCGGCTGGACGCGGCTCGGCGCCCGCAACAAGGTGTTCCAGTTCGCCTCGATCGGCGATGCGCCGCAGGACAAGAAGTACGCGGGCGAGCCGACCCGCGTCGAGATCGGCGACGGCAACGTGTTCCGCGAGTACGTGACCGTCAACCGCGGCACCGCCAAGGACAAGGGCATCACGCGCGTCGGCGACGACAACCTCTTCATGGCGTCCTCGCATGTCGCGCACGACTGCGTGGTCGGCAGCCATTGCGTGTTCGCCAACCTCGCGACGCTCGCCGGGCACGTCGAGATCGGCGACCACGTGATCCTCGCGGGCTTCACCGGCGTGCACCAGTTCTGCAAGATCGGCGCGCACGCCTTCATCGCCAACAACACCGCCGTCACGCGCGATGTGCCGCCGTACATCATGGCCGTCGGGCATCCGGCCGAGCCGCACTCGGTGAACGCCACCGGGCTGTCGCGGCGCGGCTTCTCGCCCGAGCAGGTGCGCAACATCAAGAACGCGTTCCGCACGCTCTACCGCTCGGACCTGCCGCTCGAGGAGGCGGTGACGCGGCTGCGCGAGGCCGCTGCGACGCAGCCCGAGATCGTGCCGTTCGTCGAGTTCATCGGTCGTTCGACGCGCAGCCTGGTGCGCTGACGCCGCCCGGGCCATGGCGAGCACCGGTCCGGTCATCGCGTTGGTCGCGGGCGAGGCCTCGGGGGACAACCTCGGCGCGGCCCTCATCGAGGCGCTGCGTGCGCGCCTGCCCGAGGCGCGGTTCATCGGCGTCGCCGGCCCGCGCATGCGTGCGGCGGGCTGCGAGCCGATCGCCGACGCCGGCGAGCTCGCGCTGATGGGGCTCGCCGAGATCGTCCGGCATCTGCCGCGCCTGCTCCGTCTGCGGCGCCGCGTGACCGCGGAGATCGTCGCCGCCCGCCCGGCGGTCTTCATCGGCATCGATGCGCCGGAGTTCAACCTCGGGCTTGCCGCACGGCTCAAGGCGCAGGGCATCCGCACCGTCCAATACGTCAGCCCGCAGGTGTGGGCGTGGCGACAGGGCCGCGTGAAGGGCATCGCGGCGGCCTGCGACCGCATCCTCTGCCTGCTGCCGTTCGAGCCGGCGTTCTACGCGGCGCACGGCGTCGAGGCGCGCTTCGTCGGCCATCCGCTCGCCGACCAGTTCCCGATGCAGCCCGACCGCGACGCGGCGCGCACGGCGCTCGGGTTCTCCGACCAAGACACCGTGGTCGCGGTGCTGCCCGGCAGCCGCGCGGGCGAGGTGTCGCGGCTCGCCGCGCCGTTCGCGGGCGCCTGCGCGTGGCTCGCGTCCCATCGTCCGGAGGCGCGTTTCGTCGCACCGATGGTGGATGCCCGCGTGCGCGCGCGGTTCGAGAAGGAGTGGGCGGAGACGGCGCCGGGGCTTGCGGTGCAGGTGACGGAGGGGGGAGCCCGCGCGGCGCTGGCCGCGGCCGACGTGGTGCTGGTCGCCTCCGGTACGGCGACGCTCGAGACGCTGCTCTCGAAGCGGCCGATGGTGGTCGCGTACCGGCTCGCGGGCCTGACCGCGTTCCTGTTGCGGCGGCTCGGTCTCGTGAAGGTCGCGCATTTCTCGCAGCCCAACCTGCTCGCCGGGCGCGAAGTGGTCCCCGAGTTCTTCCAGGAGGCCGTGACACCGCAGGCGCTCGGTGCCGCGCTGCTCGCGTGGCTGGAGGATCCGGCCCGGGTGGCGGACGCGAAGTCCGCCTTCATCGACGTGCACGGACAGCTGCGTCGTGGCGGTGCGGACCTCGCCGCGGAGGCGGTGATGGAGGTCGTCACGCCGCGGGAAGGCCCGTGAGCGCACCCGTGAGGGTGGCGGGCGTGGATGAAGCCGGGCGTGGCCCGCTCGCGGGGCCGGTGGTCGCGGCGGCGGTGATCCTCGATCCTGCCCGGCCCATCGCGGGGCTCGCGGACTCCAAGGCGCTGGCGCCGGAGGTGCGGACCCGGCTCGCGGCCGAGGTGCGCGGTCGGGCGCACGCCTGGTCGGTGGCGCTCGCGAGCCCCGCCGAGATCGACGCGCTCAACATCCTGCAGGCGACGCTGCTCGCGATGCGCCGCGCGCTCGTGGGTCTGTCGGTCGCGCCCGACCATGTCGAGATCGACGGCAACCGGCTGCCGCGGCTCGATGGCCTCGTGTGGGCGCGGGGTGCGCCCGCGCCGACCCTCGAGACGGTGGTGCGCGGCGATGCCAGCCGTCCGGCCATCAGCGCCGCGTCGATCCTCGCCAAGACCGTGCGCGACACCCTTATGGAACAACTGGATACGCGACATCCTGGATATGGATTCGCGGTCCACAAGGGCTACCCCACGGCGGCGCACCTCGCGGCCTTGCGCGCGCAAGGCATCTCGCCCGTACACCGCAGGAGTTTCGGCCCGGTAAGATTGCTCGCGCCATGACCCCCTTCGTCCACCTGCGGCTGCACACCGAATACTCGCTGGTCGACAGCGTGGTGCGGATCCCGGAGTTGGTGAAGGCGGTGGCCCAGGCCGGCATGCCGGCGGTCGCCGTCACCGACCAGGTGAACCTGTTCGCGATGGTGAAGTTCTACCGCGAGGCCATGGCCCAGGGCGTGAAGCCCGTCGTCGGCGTCGACCTGCTGGTGGCCGAGCGCGGCGAGCGCGCGCAGCCGAGCCGCATCGCGCTGCTCTGCATGGACGAGCGGGGCTACCGCAACCTCACCACGCTGGTCAGCCGCGCCTACATCGACGGACGCCAGCGCGACCTGCCGCTCATCGAGCGCGACTGGCTGGGTGCCGAGGGTCTCGCCGGGCTGATCGCGCTGTCCTGCGGCGCCGACGGCGATGTCGGCCGCGCGCTCGCGCTCGGCAAGTCCGCCGATGCGGCGCGGCACCTCGCGTTCTGGCGCGAGCGCTTCGGCGACCGCTATTACCTCGAGGTCTCGCGCGTCGGTCGCGAGGGCGAGGAGGCGCTGCTCGCCGCCACCGTGGCGCTGGCCGCCGCCGAGCGCGTGCCGCTGGTCGCGACCAACGACGTGCGCTTCCTCGCGCCCGAGGATTTCGAGGCCCACGAGGCGCGGGTCTGCATCCACGAGGGCGTGCAGCTCGCCGATCCGGGCCGTTCCCGCCGCTACACGCCGCAGCAGTACCTGCGCACGCCCGCCGAGATGGCGGAGCTCTTCGCGGACCTGCCGGAGGCGCTCGCCAACAGCGTCGCCATCGCCCGCCGCTGCAGCCTGGCGCTGCACCTCGGCGAATCGCGGCTGCCCGCCTTCCCGGTGCCGGACGGCGGCAGCATCGAGGGGTTCCTGCGCGCCGAGGCCGCGCGCGGCCTCACATCGCGGCTCGCGCGGCTGCCGTCGGCCGGCCAGGTCGCCGCCGACCGTCCGACCTACGAGGCCCGGTTGCAGGCCGAGCTCGCCGTCATCTGCCAGATGGGCTTCGCGGGCTACTTCCTCATCGTCGCGGACTTCATCCGTTGGGCGCGCGCCAACGGCGTGCCGGTGGGGCCGGGGCGCGGCTCGGGCGCGGGTTCGCTCGTCGCGTACTCGCTCGGCATCACCGACATCGACCCGCTGCAGTACGACCTGCTGTTCGAGCGCTTCCTGAACCCCGAGCGCGTGTCGATGCCGGACTTCGACATCGACTTCTGCATGGACGGCCGCGACCGTGTCATCGACTACGTCGCCGACAAGTACGGCCGCCGTCGCGTCTCGCAGATCATCACCTACGGCACCATGGCGGCGAAGGCCGTCGTGCGCGACACGGGGCGCGTGCTCGGGCATCCCTTCCCCTGGGTCGACCGCATCGCCAAGCTCGTCCCCTTCGAGCTCGACATCACCCTCGACTCCGCGCTCGAGAAGGAGCCCGAGCTCAAGCGGCTCTACAAGTCGGACGACGAGGTGCGCGCGCTCATCGACCTCGCGCGCTCGCTCGAGGGCCTGACGCGCAACGCGGGCAAGCACGCCGGCGGCGTGGTGATCGCGCCGTCGGTCATCGAGGACTTCGCGCCGCTCTACTGCGAAGCGGGCGGCGGCTCGGTGGTCACGCAGTTCGACAAGGACGACGTCGAGGCCGCGGGCCTCGTGAAGTTCGACTTCCTCGGGCTGCGCACGCTCACCGTCATCGACCACGCGGTGCGGACCATCAACGCCGCGCGCAGCGCGGCGGGGGAGCAGGGACCGCCGCTCGACATGGCCGAGCTGCCGATGGACGACGCGGCGACCTTCTCGCTCCTGAAGACCTGCCAGACCACGGCCGTGTTCCAGCTCGAATCGCGCGGGATGAAAGACCTCGTGCGCCGGCTGCAGCCCGACTGTTTCGAGGACATCGTCGCGCTGGTCGCGCTGTTCCGTCCCGGTCCGCTGCAGTCGGGCATGGTCGACGACTTCATCGCCCGCAAGCACGGCCGCATCGACGGTCCGATCGACTACCTGCACCCCCGGCTGGAGCCGGTGCTCAAGCCGACCTACGGCGTGATCCTCTACCAGGAACAGGTGATGCAGATCGCGCAGGTGCTGGCCGGCTACACGCTCGGCGGCGCCGACCTGCTGCGCCGCGCCATGGGCAAGAAGAAGCCCGAGGAGATGGCCAAGCAGCGCAGCATCTTCGTCGACGGCGCGAAGGGGCAGGGCGTGCCCGAGCACCAGGCCGTGCACATCTTCGACCTGATGGAGAAGTTCGCGGGCTACGGCTTCAACAAATCGCACTCGGCGGCCTACGCGCTGCTCTCCTACCAGACCGCCTGGCTCAAGGCGCACCATCCCGAGGCCTACATGGCGGCGGTGCTGTCGGCCGACATGGCGCACACCGACAAGATCGTCACGCTCAAGGACGAGTGCGACCGCATGGGGCTCGAGGTGCTGCCGCCCGACGTCAACGCCTCGGGCTGGTCGTTCGTGGTCGCGGGGCCGCGCCGCGTGCGCTACGGTCTCGGCGCGATCAAGGGCGTGGGCGAGGGCGCGGTGGAGTCCATCGTCGCGCAGCGCGAGGCCGGCGGTCCGTACCGCAGCCTCGAGGACCTCTGCCGCCGGCTCGACCTCGACAAGGTGAACCGGCGCGTGTTCGAGGCGCTGATCCGTTCGGGGAGTCTCGATTCTTTGGGCATCAACCGCGCGACGCTGATGGCGCGGTTGCCCGCCGCGGTGCAGCTCGGCGAGCAGTCGACACGCGCCCAGGAGACCGGGCAGGACGACCTGTTCGGCCTCGCCCCGGCGCCGGGCGGCGCGGGCGGCGACGACGGCGCGGGCGCCTCGCCGGTCGCGTCCCAGCAGCCCGAGTGGAGCGAGGCGGTTCGGCTCGCCGGCGAGCGCGAGACGCTCGGCCTCTATCTCACCGGCCACCCGATCACCCGCTACGAGCGCGACCTCGGCCGGTTCGTCACCGGCCGCATCGCCGATCTCGTGAGCGACCGGCCGGCGCAGGGCGCGGCCGAGCGCGGATTCTTCGGCGGCCGCAGCGCCGCGGTCGCCGGCTACGTCCACGAGGTCCGCAAGCGCGGCAACCGCACCTCGCTGGTGCTCGACGACCGCACCGGTCGCATCGAGGTCACGCTGTTCGACGAGGTGCTGCAGCGCCACCGCGAGCTCGTCGTGAAGGACGCGATGGTGCTGGTCGAGGGGCAGCTGCGCTTCGACGAGGTGGGCGACGCCTGGCGCATGTCGGCGAAGCGCATCGTGGACCTCGACCGCGCCCGTGAGCAGCAGGCGCAGCGCATCGTGCTGCTGTGGCCGCGCGCGCCCGGCGCCGACCACGGGTTGCTGCTGCAGCGGCTCGCCGACGTGCTCGCCCCGCACCGGCCGGGGCCCTGCGCGGTGGGCGTGCGCTACGCCGGCGAGAAGGCGAGCGCGGCGCTCGAGCTCGGACCGGAATGGCGGGTGCGCGCGAGCCCGGCGCTGCTCGAGGCGCTCGAGCAGCTGGTGGGCGTGGAGGGCCTGCGCGTGGCCTACGGTCCCCCGGGCGGTACCCCGGGTTCGTCCTACGGTGTAGTCTGACCGCATGGGACTCAACTTCCTCGATTTCGAGCAGCCGATCGCCGAGCTGGAGGCGAAGATCGACGAGCTGCGCCACGTCAACGCCGATGCCGGCGTCAACCTGCAGGACGAGATCCGTCGCCTGCAGTCGAAGAGCGACCAGCTGACGCGCAGCATCTTCTCGGGTCTCTCGCCCTGGCAGATCACCCAGCTCGCGCGCCATCCGCAGCGGCCCTACACGCTCGACTACCTGTCGCAGACCTTCAGCGACTTCCAGGAGCTGCACGGCGACCGCATGTTCGCGGACGACCCGGCGCTCGTCGGCGGTCTCGCGCGGCTCGGCGGCGAGGCCGTCGTCGTCATCGGCCACCAGAAGGGCCGCGATACGAAGGAGCGCGTGCGGCGCAACTACGGCATGCCGAAGCCCGAGGGCTACCGCAAGGCGCTGCGTCTGATGCGCCTCGCCGAACGTTTCGGTCTGCCGCTCATCACCTTCATCGACACGCCGGGCGCCTATCCCGGCCTCGACTCCGAGGAGCGCGGGCAGAGCGAGGCCATCGCCCGCAACCTGTTCGAGATGTCGCGGCTGCGCGTGCCCGTGGTCAGCGCCGTGATCGGCGAGGGCGGCTCCGGCGGTGCGCTCGCCATCGGCGTCTGCGACCGTCTGCTGATGCTGCAGTACAGCACCTACTCGGTGATCTCGCCCGAGGGCTGCGCGTCCATCCTCTGGAAGAGCGCCGACAAGAAGGAGGCCGCCGCCGAGGCGATGGGGCTCACCGCCGATCGGCTGCAGAAGCTCGGTCTGGTCGATGAGATCGTCCCCGAACCGCTCGGCGGCGCACACCGCGATGTGGCGTCCACCTGTGCCGCGCTCGGCGCCGCCCTGCAGCGGCATCTCGCGGAGCTGCGGGCCCTGCCCGCCGAGCGCCTGCACGCCGCGCGGCGCGAGCGCATCGCCGGGTTCGGCGTGTTCAGCGAGGACGAGAGCTGAGCCGGCACGATCCGCTCGTCGCCGCGCTCGGCGCCCGGCTCGCAGAACTGCTGCGCGAGGCGCCCGCCACCCGTCTCTGCATCGCCCTGAGCGGCGGTCCCGATTCGGTGGCGCTGCTCGCGGCGCTGGTCGCCCTGCGCCGCTCCTCGGCGCGCTGGCGCGCGCTGCCGCTGCGGGCGCTGCACGTCGACCACCGCTTGCAGCCCGCGTCCGCCGCTTGGGCGCGCCGGTGCCGCGATCTCGGCCGTGCGCTCGGCGTGCCGGTCGCCGTACGGCGGGTCGAGGTGCGCCGCGGCAAGGGTCTGTCGCTCGAGGCCGAGGCGCGGCGCGCCCGCCGCGCCGCGTTCACCGCGGCGCTGCGTCCCGGGGAGGCGCTGCTCACCGCCCATCATCTCGACGACCAGCTGGAGACGATGCTGCTGATGCTGATGCGCGGCGCCGGCGTCGACGGCCTCGCCGCCATGCCGCCCGTCATGCGGTTCGGATCGGGGTGGATGCTGCGGCCGCTGCTCGGCGCCACGCGCGTCGAACTCGAGGCGTTCGTGGCGCGACGGCGCCTGCCGGTCGTGAGCGACGAGAGCAACAGCGACGAGCGTTTCGACCGGAGCTACCTGCGGCGGCGGGTCACGCCGCTGCTGCGCGCGCGCTGGCCGGCGGCGGCCAGGGTCGCCGCGCGCAGCGCCTCGCGGCTCGGTGAGGCGCGTGCGCTGCTCGGCGAGCTCGCGCGGGCCGACCTCGCGCACGCCTCGTCGCCCGCGGTCGCCGGTGAGCTGCCGGTCGCGGCCGCGCTCGACCTCGCCGGCCTCGCGCGGCTGTCGGCGGCGCGGCAGCGCAACGCGCTGCGCGCCTGGTTGCGCGCACAGGGCGCGACGATGCCCGACGCGGTGCACCTCGAGCGCATCCGGGTCGAGCTGCCGGCCGCGCGGACCGACGCGCAGCCCGTGGTGCGTTGGTCCGGGGGTGAGGTGCGCCGGTTCCGCGGCCGACTGTATTTTTTGTCGGTCGATGCAGCAGCCCCTGCCGTGGCGGGCGCGAGGGATGCCCGTGCCGCAGGCCGCTGGGACTGGGCTCGGGGACGTGCCCATCCCTTGGGCCCGGGTCGCGGACGGTTGCGGCTGGTGCCGGACCCGTCGGGACCCATCGCCCGGGCGGCGCTGCCGTCGCGGCTCGTGGTGCGCACCCGCCCGTCGGGCGCGCGGGTGGCGCTGCGCGACGGCGGACCGCGCCACGCCCTCGGCGAGCTGATGCGCGCGGCGGGTGTGCTGCCTTGGGAGCGCGACCGCCTGCCCGTCGTGTGCGCCGGCGCGCGTATCGTCGCGGTCCCGGGGTTGTTGGTCACGGCGGCGTTCGCCGCGCCATCGGCGGATCCGGCGGCGTTCGCCGCGCCATCGGCGGATCCGGCGGCCTACGGCCGATCGGGCGGGGGGCGGCGGGGACGGCTGCGCCTCGAATGGCAGGACGCGCCCGCGGTGCTCGCAGCGCGTTGAGCCCTACCCGCGTTGAGCCGAAGGCCGCGATTTGCTAACCTGACAACCCGTCGCGCCATGGCCGTCCCGGCCGCGGCGACACACAGCGGCGGTGCCCATGCCTCGGTTCGTCTTCGTCACCGGTGGTGTCGTTTCCTCTCTGGGGAAGGGCATCGCCTCCGCCTCGTTGGGCGCCATCCTCGAGGCCCGCGGCCTGAAGGTCGCGATGGTCAAGCTCGACCCCTACATCAACGTCGATCCGGGCACGATGAGCCCGTTCCAGCACGGCGAGGTGTTCGTCACCGACGACGGCACCGAGACCGACCTCGACCTCGGCCACTACGAGCGCTTCGTGCGCACCGTCACCGGCCGCAACAGCAACTTCACCACCGGCCGCATCTACGAACGCGTGATCGCCAAGGAGCGCCGCGGCGACTACCTCGGCGCGACGGTGCAGGTCATCCCGCACATCACCGACGAGATCAAGCGCAACATCCTGCTCGGCGCCGGCGAGTCCGATGTCTGCATGGTCGAGATCGGCGGCACGGTGGGCGACATCGAGTCCTTGCCCTTCCTCGAGGCGATCCGCCAGCTCGGCGTCGAGCTCGGCCGTAGCCACTGCGTCTTCATGCACCTCACGCTGGTGCCCGTGGTCGGCGGTTCGGGCGAGATCAAGACCAAGCCGACGCAGCACTCGGTCAAGGAGCTGCGCGGCATCGGCATCCAGCCGGACATCCTGCTGTGCCGCGCGCACGACCCGCTGCCCGCCGAGCAGCGCCGCAAGATCGCGCTCTTCACCAACGTCGAGGAGCGCGCCGTCATCTCCGCGGTGGACGCGCGCGACATCTACGAGATCCCGATGCTGCTGCACGAGCAGGGCCTCGATGCGATCGTGGTCGAGAAGCTGCGCCTCGAGGCTCAGGCCAAGCCCGCGGACCTCTCGCAGTGGCAGGCCGTGGTCGACGCCAAGGCGAACCCCTCGGCCGAGGTCGACATCGCGATGGTCGGCAAGTACGTGCAGATCCGCGACTCCTACATCTCGCTCAACGAGGCGTTGACCCACGCCGGTGTGCAGACCCGCACGCGGGTGCGCATCCACTTCATCGAGTCCACCGACATCGAGGAGCGCGGCACGGCGCTGCTCGAGGGCATGGACGCGGTCCTGGTGCCGGGCGGCTTCGGCGAGCGCGGCATCGAAGGCAAGATCGCCGCCATCAAGCACGCCCGCGAGCGCGGCATCCCCTATCTCGGCATCTGCCTCGGCATGCAGCTGGCGGTGATCGAGTACGGACGCAACGTGCTCGGTCTCGACGGCGCAAACAGCACCGAGTTCAACCGCGCGGGGCCGCATCCCGTGATCGCGCTGATCACCGAGTGGCAGGACGCGGCGCGCGGCGCACAGGCGCGCGACGAGTCCTCGGCCAAGGGCGGCACCATGCGCCTCGGCGCGCAGGACGTGCTGCTCGCCGACGGGTCGCGGGCGCGGTCGCTCTACGGCCGCGGGACGATCCGCGAGCGGCATCGCCACCGCTACGAGTTCAACAACACCTACATGGAACGGTATCGCGCCGGCGGGCTCGCCTTCACCGGCCTGTCGGGCGATGGTCTGGTGGAGATCGTCGAGCTCGCGGGCCATCCCTGGTTCCTCGCCACGCAGTTCCACCCCGAGTTCACCTCCAACCCGCGCGACGGACATCCGCTCTTCACCGGCTTCGTGGCGGCCGCGCTCGCGCGGCGCGGCACGGCGGGCAGGGGCTGAGATGCGCCTCGGGTCCTTCGAGGTCGGCGCCCGCGAACCGCTGTTCCTGATCTCCGGACCCTGCGTCATCGAGAGCGCGGCGCTCTGCGAGGAGGTCGCGGGCCGCATGCTCGAGATCACGCGTCAGCTCGGCATCCCGTACATCTTCAAGGCCTCTTTCGACAAGGCGAACCGCAGCTCGCGTTCGAGCTTCCGCGGGCCGGGGCTCGAGGGCGGGCTCAAGGTGCTCGCCGACATCCGCAGCCGTTTCGGCGTGCCGGTGCTGACCGATGTGCACGAGGACACGCCGCTCGCCGAGGTCGCCTCGGTGGTGGATGTGCTGCAGACGCCGGCCTTCCTCTGCCGCCAGACCAACTTCATCGTCGGCGTCGCCTCCCAGGGCAAGCCGGTCAACATCAAGAAGGGGCAGTTCCTTTCGCCGTGGGAGATGCAGAACGTGGTCGACAAGGCGCGCTCCACCGGCAACGCGCAGGTGATGGTCTGCGAGCGCGGCTTCTCCTTCGGCTACAACAACCTCGTCTCCGACATGCGTGCGCTCGCGGTGATGCGCCGCACGGGATGCCCCGTGGTGTTCGACGCGACCCACTCCGTGCAGCTGCCGGGCGGGCAGGGCGGCTCCTCCGGCGGCCAGCGCGAGTTCGTGCCGGTGCTGGCCCGCGCGGCGGTGGCCGCCGGCGTCGCCGGCGTCTTCATGGAGACCCACCCGGATCCTGCGCGCGCCCTCTCCGACGGGCCGAACGCCTGGCCGCTCGCGCGCATGCCCGCGCTGCTCGAGACGCTGGTGGCGCTCGACCGCAGCGTCAAATCACGACCTTTCGAGGAAGACGAAGCATGAGCCGCATCAAGCACATCAAGGCGCGCGAGGTGATGGATTCGCGCGGCAACCCCACCGTCGAGGCCGATGTGGTGCTCGCCAGCGGCGCGATGGGCCGCGCGGCGGTGCCCTCGGGCGCGTCCACGGGCACGCGCGAGGCCGTCGAGCTGCGCGACGGCGACCGCAAGCGCTACATGGGCAAGGGCGTGCTGAATGCGGTGGCCAACGTCGACGGCCCGATCCGCAAGGCGCTGCGCGGGCGTGATGCCCGCGACCAGGCCGAGATCGACGCGCGGTTGATCGCGCTCGACGGCACGGAGAACAAGTCCCGTCTCGGCGCGAACGCGCTGCTCGCGGTGTCGATGGCCACGGCGCATGCGGCGGCGGCCGACGCCGGCCAGCCGCTGTGGCGTTACCTGGCGCGCGGCAAGAAGCCGCTGATGCCGGTGCCGATGATGAACGTCATCAACGGCGGCGCCCACGCCGACAACAGCCTCGATGTGCAGGAGTTCATGATCCTGCCGGTGGGCGCCAACAGCTTCTCCGAAGCGCTGCGCCAGGGCGCCGAGGTGTTCCACACGCTCAAGGGCATCCTCAAGGGGCGCAAGCTCACCACCGCGGTGGGCGACGAGGGCGGATTCGCGCCCGACCTCGCCTCGAGCGAAGCGGCGCTGAAGCTCCTGCTGCAGGCCATCGAGAAGGCGGGCTACAAGCCGGGCCGAGACATCTGCCTCGGTCTCGATGTCGCGAGCTCGGAGTTCTTCCGCGACGGCCGCTACACGCTGCACGGCGAGCACCGCAGCTTCACGGCGACGCAGTTCGCGCGCTACCTCACCAAGCTCTGCGACAAGTACCCGATCGTCACCATCGAGGACGGCATGGCCGAGGGCGATTGGGAGGGCTGGGCGGGCCTCACCGCCGCGCTCGGCAAGCGTGCGCAGCTGGTCGGCGACGACCTGTTCGTCACCAACCCGAAGATCCTCGCCGAGGGCATCGCCAAGGGCATCGCCAACTCCATCCTCATCAAGGTCAACCAGATCGGCACGCTGACCGAGACCTTGGAGGCCATCGCGCTCGCCCAGGGGGCCGGCTACTCGGCCGTCGTCTCCCACCGCTCGGGCGAGACCGAGGACACCACCATCGCGGACATCGCCGTCGCGACCGCCGCCGGCCAGATCAAGACCGGGTCGCTCTCGCGCTCGGACCGCATCGCCAAATACAACCAGCTGCTGCGCATCGAGGAGGCGCTCGGGCCGCGTGCGCGCTACGCCGGCCGCGACGCGTTCCCGGTGCGCATCTGAACAGCCCGCTTTATTTCGGCCCGTCACGGGGTTAACCTTCGCGCCATGGTCAGATGGTTCGCCGGCGTCCTGGTCGCAGCTCTGGTGCTCCTGCAGTACCGGATGTGGCTCTCCGACGACGGCGTCAGCGAGATGCTGCGCCTCGCGCAGGCGGTCGAGTCGCAGAAGGCGACCAACGACGGGCTCCGTGAGCGCAACGCGCAGCTGGCCGCCGAGGTCGCCGACCTCAAGGACGGCTTCACCGCCCTCGAGGAACGCGCGCGCAGCGAACTCGGCATGGTCGCGCCCGACGAGACCTTCTACCAGGTGGTGCCGCGCGTCGCGCAGTCCGCCGCGCCTGCGGCGGCACCTGCGCCGTCGGCGTCCGCCGCACCCGCCCGCTCGGCGCAGCGCTGAGGCCGGCGGCTTGTCGCTCCCGCCGTACTGGCTCGTCATGCCGGCGGCAGGACGCGGCGAAAGGCTCGGCGCCGGCATCCCCAAGCAATATCTCCCGCTGCTCGGCAGACCCATGCTCGAGTGGTCGCTCGCGCCCTACCTCGACGACGCCGATTGCCGCGGCGCGGTGGTGGTCGCCGCCGCGGGCGACATCCACTGGGCCGCGCTCCGCCCGCGGCTCTCGCGCCCGGTGCGCGAGGCGGTGGGCGGCGCGACGCGCGCCGACTCGGTGGCCTCGGGTCTGGCTGCGCTGCGTGCGGCGCGGGCCGGCGACGACGATTGGGTGCTGGTGCACGACGCCGCGCGGCCTTGCGTGACGTCGGCAGAGATCGCCGCGTTGCGGGCCGCGGTCGGCGCCGATCCGCAGTCGGCGGGCGGCCTGCTGGCCCTGCCGCTCGCCGATACGCTCAAGCGCGGCGATGCGGCGCACGGCGCGCTGCGCAGCGCAGGCACGCTGTCGCGCGAGTCGCTGTGGCGCGCGCTCACCCCGCAGATGTTCCGGGTCGGTGCGCTGCAGCGCGCGCTCGAGGCCGCCGCCCGCGACGGCCGCAGCCCCACCGACGAAGCGCAGGCCCTCGAGTGGCAGGGTCTCGCGCCGCGGCTCGTGGCGGGCGAGGCGACGAACCTCAAGGTCACGACGCAGGCCGATGTCACCCTGGCGGAAGCCATCCTCGCGGCACGCCAGGCCGACGCGGCCCGCCCCGCGGTCATGTCGGGGGCGCGCCCATGATCCGGGTCGGCTCGGGCTTCGATGTCCACGCCTTCGGACCCGGCGACCATGTGATGCTGGGCGGGGTGCGGATCGCGCACGCCGCTGGGGTGCGCGCCCACTCGGACGGCGATGTGCTGCTGCACGCGCTGTGCGATGCCCTGCTCGGCGCCGCGGGTCTCGGCGATATCGGACAGCATTTCCCGGATTCCGACCCGCGCTGGCGCGGTGCGCCGAGTTCGGGCTTCGTCGAGGCGGCGGTGTCGATGCTCCGCGAGCGCGGTTGGCAGGTGGTGAACGCCGACCTCACGCTGCTCGCCGAGGCGCCGCGCATCGGACCTCATCGCGAGGCGATCCGAACCCGCGTCGCCGCGCTGCTGCAGGTGGCGCCGGACGCGGTGAACCTCAAGGCCACGACCACCGAGCGTCTCGGCTTCGTCGGCCGCGAGGAGGGTCTCGCCGCGCAGGCGAGCGTGCTCATCGGGCGCGCCGCTTGACCGCGGTCCCCGTCTGAGCGGCGCCGCGATGGGCGACTGGCGGGCGTTGGCGCTCGATCCGCCGCGGGCCTACGGGCCGCCGCTCGGCACCGCGCGGCTGCGTTCGGTCCCCGAGGACTTCCAGGTCGACGAGCGGCTCGGTTTCGAGCCCTCGGGCGCCGGCGATCATCTGCTGGTGCGGGTGCGCAAGCGCGGCGCCAACACCGCGTGGGTGGCGCGCGAGCTCGCGCGCATCGCCGGCGTGCGTCCGCACGATGTGGGGTACGCCGGCCTGAAGGACCGGCACGCCGTCACCACGCAATGGTTCAGCCTGCCCGCGCGTCAGCGGGATCCCGCGGCGCTCGCCGAGGCGCGCGGCGAGGGTTGGGAGGTGCTCGAGGCGCACGCACACCGGCGCAAGCTGCCCCGCGGCGCGCTGGCGGGCAACGATTTCCGCGTCGTGCTGCGCGGCTTCGACGGCGACCGTGAGGCCTTGGAGCGCCGCGTCGAGACGCTGCGCCAGCACGGCGTGCCCAACTATTTCGGACCGCAGCGCTTCGGCCGCGACCTCGCCAACCTCGCGGTGCTGCGCGGCGGCGCGCCGCCGCGCGAGGGGCGGGGCTTCGTTCTTTCCGCAGCCCGCAGCCTGATCTTCAACGCCGTGCTCGCGGAGCGCGTCCGCGAGGGCACCTGGAACCGGCTGCTGGCGGGCGAGCGCGCCAACCTCGACGGCCGCAACTCGAACTTCCTCGTCGAGTCGCTCGACATGGTGCTCGAGCAGCGCGCAACGGCGCTCGACCTGCACCCGACCGGTCCGCTGTGGGGCGAGGGCGACGGCGGCACGCGCGGCGCGGTGGCGGCCTTCGAGCAGGGCATCGCCGACCGCTTCCCGGCGCTCACGGACCTGCTGCGCGGCGCGGGCCTCGAGGCGGCCCGGCGGCCGCTGCGCATGGCCGTGCAGGACCTCGCCCTCGCCTGGCTGCCGGAGGGCGACGGACGCGATTGCGAGTTGCGCTTTGCGTTGCGTGCAGGCAGTTTCGCGACGGTCGCGTTGCGCGAACTCATGGAGCCGTCGTCGGCGGGCGACGCGGCGGTCGATGCGGAGGAAGAGCATGGTTGAGATCCAGGATCATGGTCCGGTGCGTGAGATCCGTCTCGCGCGGGCGCCGGTCAACGCGCTGTCGGCGCAGTTCGCGGACGCGATCGATGCAGCCCTGTCGGACGCGTACGCGGCCGGCGAGGGCGGCGGCACGGTGCGCGCAGTGGTGCTCTCCGGCCAGCCCGGCATGTTCTCCGCCGGGCTCGATGTGCGCGAGGTGATGGCCTCCGCGGCATCGCTGCGGGCGCTCATGGTGGCGTTCTGGCGCCTGCAGCAGCGGATCGCGCGCGGTCCGCTGCCGGTGGTGGCCGCGCTGACCGGTCACGCGCCCGCAGGCGGCACGGTGCTCGCCGTGCTCTGCGACCACCGCGTCATGGCCGAGGGCAAGTTCCGCATGGGCCTGAACGAGGTGCAGGTCGGCCTGTTCCCCGGTGAGACCATCTTCCGCTGTTTCGAGCGTCTGGTCGGCAGGGGTCGCGCTGCCGCGCTGCTGCCGCGCGGCGCGATGCTCACGCCCGCCGAGGCGCTGGCGGCGGGCCTCGTGGACGAGGTCGTCGAGCCCGCCCGCGTGGTGCCGCGCGCGATCGAGCTCGCCGCCGAGTGCGCTGCGCTGCCGCCGATGGCCTATCGCCGTACGCGCGCGATGGTGCGCGCCGACCTCGCGGAGCTTTTCGCGGCCTCGCCCGAGGAGATCGCCCGGCAGATGGGCGACGACTGGGTGACCGACGAGACCCGCGAGAGGATGTCGGCGATACTCGCGCGCCGTTGACGGCGCGCGGCGGCTTTCAGGCCCGCAGCAGCACGTAGATCGCGCCGGTACCGCCGTCGATCTGCCGCGCCGAGCAGAACGCGACGACATCATCGTCGCGGCGCAGCAGCACGTTCACCGCGTTCTTGAGCACGGGGCCGCGCGAGCCCGAGCCGAGGCCCTTGCCGTGCACGATGCGCAGGCAACGCGCCTGGCTCGCGTGGGCGCGGGCGAGGAAATCGCGCAGCGCGGGCTTGGCCTCCTTCAGCGTCATGCCGTGCAGGTCAAGTTCGTCGTCGACCCGCCAACGGCCGCGGCGCAGGTCGCGCAGCGTCGACTCGCGCACGCCTTCGCGGCGGTAGGAGAGGGCGTCGGCCGCTTCCACATCGAGCTGGGCGGGCGTGAGCTCGAGGCTGTCCTCGAGGACCTCCTCGACGGCGCGGCGCGAGAACACGGCGCGCGCCGGCGGCTTGCGGCGCTTGGGCGTGCGTACGCGCGGCGTAGCGGGCAGCGGCGTGACGCCCCGCATCGCCTCGCGGAAGGCCTTGCTGTCCTCGTCGTCCTTGTCGCGCATGCTGCCCTGCACCGGCGCGCTGTCGCCGGTCCGCCGACATCCAGTATATTGCCCGCGCCATGAAGATACTCGTCAGCAACGATGACGGCTACCGCGCCCCCGGACTGGCCGCCTTGCGCGGCTCGCTCGAGGGCCTCGCCGAGCTCACCACGGTCGCGCCCGAGCGCAACCACAGCGGGGCGAGCAACGCGCTCACGCTGGAGTCGCCGCTGCGGGTCACCGAGTTCGGACCCGGCGCGTACTTCGTCTCCGGCACGCCCACCGACTGCGTCCACCTGGCGATCTCGGGGCTGTTCGACCACGAACACGACATGGTGGTCTCGGGCATCAACAATGGCGAGAACCTGGGCGACGACGTGCTCTACTCGGGCACGGTGGCCGCGGCGATCGAGGGACGCTTCCTCGGGCTGCCGACGGTGGCCTTCTCGTTGCGTCGGCCGGCCGACGGCGAACCGGACTTCACGGCCGCCGGCAAGGTGGCGCGGCTCGTCGTGCAGCGGCTGCTGGCCGAGCCTCTGGAGCGCACGATGATCCTCAACGTCAACATCCCGCATCTGCCCTTCGAGCGTCTGCGCGGGTTCCGCAGCACCCGGCTCGGTGCGCGCCACCGCGCCGACCGCGTGGTGCCGACGACCGATCCGCGCGGCCGCCCCGTCTGGTGGGTGGGCGCCGCGGGCGAGGGCGAGGACGACGGTCCCGGGACCGATTTCCATGCGGTGGCGGAGGGCTACGTGTCGGTCACGCCGCTGCAGGTCGACCTCACGCGCCATGCGGCGATCGAGCCGGTCGCGCGCTGGCTCGAAGGCATCGGCTGACGGCGCACGACGCCCGTCGACCCCGCATGGACGCCCGTCTCGACGGCATCGGACTCACCTCGGCCCGCACCCGCGAGCGGTTGGTGCAGCGGTTGCGCGAGCAGGGCATCCAGGACGAGGCCGTGCTGGCGCGCATCCGCGAGGTGCCCCGGCACATCTTCATGGACGAGGCGCTGGCCAGCCGCGCCTACGAGGACACCGCGCTGCCGATCGGTTTCGGCCAGACGATCTCCCAGCCCTACATCGTCGCGCGCATGACCGAGGCGATGCTCGAGCGCCGCTCGCCGCGCACGGTGCTCGAGGTCGGCACCGGCTGCGGCTACCAGACCGCGGTGCTCGCCGGGCTCGTGCCGCGCATCTTCACCATCGAGCGCATCGAGCCGCTGCTGACGCGCGCCAAGCAGCCGCTGCGCGCGCTCGGCATCGAGAACGTGCGCTTCCGTCACGGCGATGGCTATGAGGGCTGGCGTGCCAACGGCCCCTACGACGGCATCCTGGTCGCCGCCGCGCCGCCCGAGGTGCCGGCCGAGCTGTTGTCGCAGTTGGCGCCCAACGGTCGGCTCGTGATGCCGGTCGGCCCCGAGGGCAAGCAGGTGTTGGTGCGCTACACCCGTCGCGAGACGGGCTGCGTGCGCGAAGAGCTCGGTCCGGTGTCGTTCGTGCCGCTGCTCGCAGGCGTGATCGGACCCGGCGGCCGTTAGGCCTCCACGGTCGGGAACAGCAACGCCACCACGCGCCGGCCGTCCGCGGCGAGCAGGTTGAAGGTACGGCAGGCGGGGCCGAGGGCCATCACCTCGAGTCCGATGCGCCGTTCGAGGAAGGCGTGGCGCTGCGCGGCGGGCAGGAAGATCTGGCCGCCCGCCCAGCCGACGATCACCACCTCGGGCCGGGCGTCGAGCACGGACGCGAGATCGGCTGCGTCGAGCGCGCGCGGATGCTGCGCGGTCAGCGGCGTGATCGTGCCCTGCGCATCGAGCGCGAACGCCTCCCGCAGCCGCCGCTCGCCGATGCGGACCTCGCCGTCCGAGTAGCTTTTGATCTGCGCCGTCATCGGCGCTGCCGCATCGAGTCCCATGCTCCGGTACGATACGCGATGTGCGCGACCTCGTGCTCGTCCTCCCCGATCTCTTCCTGACCGACGCCGACGCAGACCTGCGGTCGGGCGTCGCGTCGCGTCCGGCCCCGCTCACGCGGCTGCGGTTCGCGCAGGCCACCCCGCTGCGCGGCGGTTGGCGCGGCGCGTTGGCGCGCGGTATGGGCCGTGCCGACCTCGTCGCCGTCGATCCGGCCGAGGTGGTGGCGGCCGCCATGGGGTCGGCGGCCCGCACGGCGGTCGACGATGCCATGCACGACATGCCGCGCGATCCGTGGCTCGTCGCGCCGCTGCATCTCATGGCCGGTCTCAAGACCGTGCATCTCGCGCCCGATGGGCTGCTGCGTCTGCCGCCCGACGAGGCCGCCGAACTGGCCGCGGCGCATGACGCCGAGTTCGGTGCCGACGGCGTGGCGCTGCGTCCGGCGGGCGGCGCGGGCTTCCTGCTGGAGGGCCTCGGGACGGCGGTCGGTGCGGTCGCGGTCGAGCCGCAGCGGCTGCTGGGCGGCGCGCTCGATGACGCGCTGCCGGGCGGGGCGGGCGGGCCGGCGCTGCGCGCCTGGATCACCGAGACCGAGATGTGGCTGCATGGACTGCCGATCAACCGACGTCGTGAAGCGCGGGGCGAGCCGCGCGTGACGACGCTCTGGCCGTGGGGCGGCGGCGAACCGCTGCGTGAGCCGCTCGCCGCGCTGCCCGCCGGCACGGCGGCCGAGGCGGCGCGTTGGCCGCGCGTCTGGAGCGACGATGCGTGGGTGACGGCGCTCGGCGCGCTCGCGGGGGGCGTGGTCGACCCGCTGCCGCGCGTCGACGATGCCGGGGACGCGCTCGCGACGCTGCTGGCCGCCGCGGAGGACTCGGGCTGCGCAGTGGTGCCGGTGCTCGGCATGGGCCTCGAGGGCCTCGACCATGCGTTCATCGCGCCGGCGGCCCGCGCCGTGGCGGAGGGGCGCCTCGAACGGCTCACCATCGCCGCCAACGACCGCGCGGTGCGTCTCGCGCGCGCCGACCGCTGGCGCATCTGGCGTCCGCGGCGCGACCTGCTCGAGGCCTTGTCGGAGGGCGGGGCATGAAGCTGCGCGTGGTGCGCCGGGAGGTGGATGCCGGGCGGCTGGCGCGTCTCGCGCATCTGCCGCCTGTGCTGGCCCGTGCCTACGCCGCGCGCGGCATCGGCGATGCGGACGACCTCGCGCAGTCGCTCGACCGTCTGCTGCGGGTGTCGACGCTGGACGGCGTCGACGCGGCCGTGCGGTTGCTGCTCGCGCACCGTCGGCCCGATGGACGTGTGCTGGTGGTCGGCGACTACGATGCCGACGGCGCGACGAGCTCGGCGCTGATCGTGCGCGCGCTGCGCGCCTACGGCTGGCCGGAGGTCGATTTCCTCGTGCCGAACCGTTTCGAGTACGGCTACGGACTCACGCCGGAGGTGGTCGAGCTGGCGGCGGCCCGTGCGCCGACGCTCATCGTGACGGTCGACAACGGCATCTCGAGCGTGGCCGGCGTCGCCGCGGCCCGCGCGCACGGCATCGAGGTGCTGGTGACGGACCACCATCTCGCGGGCGCCGCGCTGCCGGCGGCCGACGCCATCGTCAACCCGAACCTGCCGGGCGCCGCGTTCGGTTCGCGCTGCCTCGCCGGTGTCGGTGTCGCGTTCTACGTGGTCTCCGCGCTGCATCGCGCGCTGGACGATGCCGCGCTGCCGAAGCCGTCCACCTGGCTCGATCTCGTCGCGCTCGGCACCGTCGCCGATGTCGTGCCGCTCGACCGCAACAACCGCGTGCTCGTCGCGCAGGGGCTGCAGCGCATCCGGGCGGGCCGCTGCACGCCCGGTGTGCGCGCGCTGCTCGAGACCGGCGGCCGCACGCTCGCGGGCGTGGTGGCCGCCGACCTCGGCTTCGTGGCCGCGCCGCGCCTCAACGCCGCGGGGCGGCTCGACGACATGTCGATCGGCATCCGCTGCCTGCTCAGCGATTCGGCGACCGATGCGCTCGCCATCGCGGCCCGGCTCGACCAGCTGAACGCGGAGCGGCGCAGCATCGAGGCGCGCATGCAGGAGGAGGCCATCGCCGCGGTGCGGCAGCTCAAGGATCCGGGCGAGGGCGACGCACGCGACGGTGCGCGGCGTCGTCACGGCCTCTGCCTCTACGACCCGGGTTGGCACCAGGGCGTGGTGGGGCTCGTCGCGGGCCGCATCAAGGAACGGGTGCGCCGTCCGGTGATCGCGTTCGCGGACGCCGGCGAGGGCGAACTGCGCGGCTCGGCGCGTTCCGTGGCCGGCGTCCATGTGCGCGACGTGCTCGACGCCGTCGCCACGCGCCACCCCGGGCTCATCGTACGGTTCGGCGGTCATGCGATGGCGGCGGGGCTCACGCTCGCCCGCGACCGCCTCGACGACTTCGCCGCGGCCTTCGACGCGGAGGTCGCGCGTTGGCAGGCTGGCGGGTCGCTCGCGGACATCGTCGAGACCGACGGGGCGCTCGGCGCCGACGACATCTCGCTCGCCAACGCCGAGGCGCTGCGGGCGGCCGGTCCTTGGGGGCAGGCCTTCCCGGAGCCCTCGTTCGACCAGACCTTCCGGATCCTGCGCACGCGCACCGTGGGCGAACGGCATCTCAAGCTGTGGGTCGAGGCGCCCGGGGAGGGACGGCGCTTCGACGCCATCGCCTTCAACTTCCACCAGGGCCGCGACCCGGCGCGACCGCTGCCCACCGAGGCGCACCTCGTGTACCGGCTGGACGTGAACGAGTACGGCGGCGAGCGCCGCCTGCAGCTGCTGATCGACCATCTGCTAGAATGACCCCATGATCGAACTAGGACTCGTCAAGCGATCCCTCGCAGACCTCCAGGAGCGCGTCAGCTCCTTAAGGGGGTTTCTTTGAGTACGACCTGAAGAAAGAGCGGCTCGAGGAAGTCAGCCGCGAACTCGAAGACCCCGCCGTCTGGCAGAAGCCCGAGAAGGCCCAGGAGCTCGGCAAGGAGCGCTCGCGCCTCGCCGCCGAGATCGAGAAGATGGACGCGGCCACCCGCTCGGTGACCGATTCCGTCGAACTGCTGGAGCTCGCCGAGGCCGAGGACGACGAGGCCACCGCCCGCGAGATCGAGCGCGACCTTCCGCAGGTCGAGGCCCAGGTCCGCAAGCTCGAGCTCAAGCGCATGTTCCGCGGCGAGATGGACTCGCACAACGCCTACCTCGACATCCAGGCGGGCGCCGGCGGCACCGAGGCGCAGGACTGGGCGCAGATGCTGCTGCGCATGTACCTCAAGTGGGCGGCGACGCGCGGCTTCAGCGCCGAGGTCATCGACTCGAGCCCCGGCGAGGTCGCGGGCATCAAGAGCGCCACCGTCGAGGTGCGCGGCGACCATGCCTACGGCTGGCTGCGCACCGAGACCGGCGTGCATCGCCTCGTCCGCAAGTCACCCTTCGACTCGGGCAACCGCCGACACACCTCGTTCGCGTCGGTGTTCCTCTCGCCCGAGGTCGACGACGACATCAACATCGACATCAACCCGGCGGACCTCGAGACCGACGTCTTCCGTTCGAGCGGCGCCGGTGGGCAGCACGTCAACAAGACCGAGTCGGCGGTGCGCATCCGGCACATGCCCTCGGGCATCGTGGTCGCCTGCCAGAACGAGCGCAGCCAGCACAAGAACCGCGCCACCGCCATGAAGATGCTGAAGGCCAAGCTCTACGAGCTCGAGGTCAACAAGCGCAACGCGGCGGCCAAGGTGCTCGAGGACTCCAAGTCGGACGTGAGCTGGGGCCACCAGATCCGCTCCTACGTCCTCGATCAGTCGCGCATCAAGGACCTCCGCACCGACGTCGAGGTCGGCAACACGGGCGCCGTGCTCGACGGCGACCTCGACCAGTTCCTCGAGGCTTCACTCAAGGCAGGGCTCTGACATGGGCGATCTTCCGGCAGGCGGCGCGGACGGCGACGAGAACAAGCTGGTCGCGGAGCGCCGCGCCAAGCTCGATGCGCTGCGCGGCGCGGGCATCCCCGCCTTCCCCAACGATTTCCGCCCCGACGCGTCGGCCGGCGAGCTGCTGCTCGGCTACGGCGAGGTGCCCGAGGCCGCGCTCGAGGCGCAGCCCGTGCGCGTGCAGGTCGCCGGCCGCATGATGCTGCGCCGCATCATGGGCAAGGCGAGCTTCGCCAAGCTGCAGGACTCCTCCGGGCAGATCCAGGTCTACCTGCAGCGCGAAGGCGTGGGCGAGGCGGCCTACGACGCCTTCAAGGGTTGGGACATCGGCGACATCCTGGGTGTGGAGGGCACGCTGTTCCGCACCCGCACCGGTGAGCTCTCGGTGAAGGCCGAGCGCGTGCGCCTGTTGGTGAAGTCTCTGCGACCGCTGCCCGACAAGTGGCACGGCCTCGCGGACACCGAGGTGCGCTACCGGCAGCGCTACGTCGACCTCATCATGAACGAGCAGAGCCGCGAGGTCTTCCGCAAGCGCACGGCCCTCGTGCGCTTCCTGCGCGACATGCTCGACGCGCTCGGTTTCATGGAGGTCGAGACCCCCATGATGCAGCCCATCGCGGGCGGCGCGGCGGCCCGGCCCTTCGTCACGCACCACAACGCGCTCGACATCGACATGTACCTGCGCATCGCGCCGGAGCTCTACCTCAAGCGCCTCGTGGTCGGCGGCTTCGAGCGCGTCTACGAGATCAACCGCAACTTCCGCAACGAGGGGCTGTCGACCCGCCACAACCCCGAGTTCACGATGCTCGAGCTCTATCAGGCGTACGCGGACTTCCGCGACCTGATGGACCTCGTCGAACGCATGCTGCGCGGCGCCGCCGAGACGGTGCGCGGCACGCTGGAGTTCGAGTCGCAGGGCGTGCGCTACGACCTGCGGCCGTCCTTCCACCGCGTCACCGTCGAGGACCTCATCCTCGAGCAGAACCCAGGCCTCGAGCGTGCGCGCCTGCGCGACGTGCCCTATCTGCGCGCGGCCTGCGACGAGCGCGGCATCCCCTGGAAGCCGGGCGACGGCGCCGGCAAGCTGCAGATCGAGATCTTCGAGAAGACCTGCGAGCACACGCTGGTGCAGCCGACCTTCGTGTACGCCTATCCGGCCGAGGTCTCGCCGCTGTCGCGCGCCAACGATGCCGACCCGTTCCTCACCGACCGCTTCGAGTTCTTCGTCGGCGGCCGTGAGCTCGCCAACGGGTTCTCCGAGCTCAACGACGCGGAGGACCAGGCGGCGCGTTTCCGCGCCCAGGTGGAGCGCAAGGAGTCGGGCGACGACGAGGCGATGCTCTACGACGCCGATTACGTGCGCGCGCTGGAGTACGGCATGCCGCCGACCGCGGGTCTCGGCGTCGGCATCGATCGGCTCGCGATGTTCCTGACGGACTCGCCCTCGATCCGCGACGTGCTGCTTTTCCCCCAGATGCGCCCGGAGTAGGACGCGCCTCAGTCAGGCAGGGCGTAGGGCAGGGGCAGCGGTGTCGCCTCGACGCGCGGCGTCGCCTCCGCACCTCGGGTCTCGGGCGCTTCGGTCTCGTCCGCTCCGCTCGCCGCTGCGCCGCTCGCCGCTGCGCCGCTCGTCGCATACGGCGCCACCGCCAAGAACGCCATCCTGCCGTCCGGCCGCAGCGCCGCATCGACGATCTGCGCAGCGCGTCCATCGGCGAGGCGCAGGGTCTCCCCCGGTGCCGGCATCCCGACGCCTGCGGACGCCACCGCCTCGAAGCGCTGCAGGCGTCGCTTCACGCGGCCGCGGTAGTGCGCGCGGGCGATGACCTCCTGACCCGTGTAGCAGCCCTTGGTGAACGAGATGCCGCCGAGCACATCGAGGTTGAGCATCTGCGCGACGAAGGCGCCGCGGGTGGCGGGGTGGATCTCCGGCAGCCCGGCGTCGATGTCGGCGAGACGCCAGGCCGTCCGCGCCGATGCCTCCGGCGATGCGGGGTCGGGCGCGGCCGGTGCCTCGGCATCGGACGCCGCGAGCGGCGTCAGCCGGAGGCGGCGGCCGTCATGCGCGTGGCGCCAGGTGACGGACGCTTCCGCCCGCTGCGCCGCACCCAGACCGCCGCCGTGGCCCGGGTCGGCGCCGATGACCGCAGCATCGCTCGGACCCGTGGTCCACAGGCCCTCGAGACGCCAGGCATCGCTCTCGTCGGTCAGGGTGGCCTTGGCCCGCAGCAGATAGCGCGCGAGCAGCGCGCGGACCTCGGCGATCGCCGCGCGCGGCAGCACACAGAGCACGACATCATCGGCCCAGGCGACGAGCCGCAGCACGGCGAGCACCCGACCTTGGGCGTTGTGCAGGCCCGCGAGGCGTACCGCGGCGCCCTCGAGCGTCAGCACCTCCTGCGACAGCTGTCCGTTCAGGAACCGGCGCGCATCGGGGCCGCGGACGGCGAGCACGCCGAGATCGGGCAGAGGCAGGGCGGCAGGGGTGTGCAACGCGCGATCCATGGGTCGGAGAGGGGTTTCCCGGGTGGTCTCGGGGGGGCGATTCTGGCAGACTTCGACGTGATGCAGAACGATCCCCAGGGGGTTGGGGCGGGCGCATCGCCCGGCTCCGGCTTGCCCCCCGAAACACCTGTCCAGACCGCTCCCACCGAGCCCGCCCCGCGCGAGATCGGCGGCCCTCCGGGCCCCGAGCCGACGCGTTTCGGCGATTGGGAGAAGAACGGTCGCTGCATCGACTTCTGAGGACACATCGATGCGCCCAAGACCGCTTTCCCCGCACCTCGGCGTCTACCGCTTCATGTACACGATGGCGACCTCCATCGCGCACCGCATCACGGGCGTGGTGCTGTCGGTCGGCCTCGTGGTGCTCGTCGGTTGGTTGTATGCCGCCGCGTCGAGCGCCGACACCTACGCCCGCGCGAGCGCGCTGCTCTCATCCGGCTTCATGAAGCTGTTGCTCGCCGGCTGGCTGCTCGCGTTCTGTTACCACCTCTGCAACGGCATCCGTCACCTCAACTGGGACCTCGGCCGTGGCCTCGAGAAGCCCGAGGCGCGCCGCAGCGCGACCCTGGTCGTGGCGGCCACCGCGGTGCTTGCGGCGGCGTTCATCTACGCGGCGTTCTTCGCCGGGGTGCCGCGATGAGCCTGCGCAGCCCGCTCGGCAAGGTGTTGGGTCGCGGCTCGGCGAAGCAGGGTGTCGCCCACTGGTGGTCGCAGCGCGTGTCCGCCATCGCGCTCGTACCCCTGACGCTGTGGTTCGCGTACTCGGTGGTGCACCTGCCGACCTCCGACCAGGAGGCGGTGCGTGCCTGGGTCGGCAGCGGCATCAACCCCGTGCTCCTGCTGCTGCTCATCGGCGCGATGACCTGGCACTCCGCGCTCGGCGTGCAGGTGGTGCTGGAGGACTACGTCCACGGCAAGGCGCTCAAGGTCGTCTCGCTCCTCGCCTCCACCTTCGCGCACCTGCTGCTCGCCGCGGCCGGCGTCTACGCCGTGCTGCGCATCGCCTTCACCACGGGATCCGTCTGATGACCGCCTACAGTTTCATCGACCACACCTACGACGTCGTCGTGGTCGGCGCCGGCGGCGCCGGTCTGCGCTCGACGCTCGGCCTCGCCGAGGCCGGTCTCTCCACCGCCTGCATCACCAAGGTCTTCCCGACGCGCAGCCACACGGTCGCGGCGCAGGGCGGCATCTCGGCCGCGCTCGGCAACATGGGCGAGGACGACTGGCGCTACCACTTCTACGACACCATCAAGGGGTCGGACTGGCTCGGCGACCAGGACGCCATCGAGTTCATGTGCAAGGAGGCGCCCGCCGCCGTCATCGAGCTCGAGCACTACGGCGTGCCGTTCTCGCGCACGCCCGACGGCCGCATCTACCAGCGTCCCTTCGGCGGCATGACCACGCAGTACGGCAAGGGCATCGCGCAGCGCACCTGCGCCGCGGCCGACCGCACCGGTCACGCGATGCTGCACACGCTCTACCAGCAGTCGATCAAGAACGAGGCGGAGTTCTTCATCGAGTACTTCGCCATCGACCTCATCATGGAGAACGGCGAGTGCCGCGGCGTCATCGCGCTCAACCTCGCCGAGGGCACGCTGCACCGCTTCCGCGCGCACCTCGTGATCCTCGCCACGGGCGGCTACGGCCGCGCGTACTTCTCCTGCACCTCCGCGCACACCTGCACCGGCGACGGCGGCGGCATGGCGCTGCGCGCGGGGCTGCCGCTGCAGGACATGGAGTTCGTGCAGTTCCACCCGACCGGCATCTACGGCGCCGGCTGCCTCATCACCGAGGGGTCGCGCGGCGAGGGCGGATACCTCACCAACTCGCGCGGCGAGCGCTTCATGGAGCGCTACGCGCCGAACGCCAAGGACCTCGCTTCGCGCGACGTCGTGTCGCGCTCGATGACCATCGAGATCCGCGAGGGCCGCGGCGTGGGCAAGGACGCCGACCACATCCACCTGCACCTCGAGCACCTGGGGCCCGAGGTCATCAAGCAGCGCCTGCCGGGCATCGCCGAGACGGCGCGCATCTTCGCCGGGGTGGACGTCAACAAGGAGCCGATCCCGGTGCTGCCGACCGTGCACTACAACATGGGCGGCATCCCCTGCAATTACCACGGCGAAGTGGTGACCATGAAGGACGGCGACGCCGACACCGTGGTGCCGGGCCTCATGGCCGTGGGCGAGGCGGCCTGCGTGTCGGTGCACGGCGCGAACCGTCTCGGCTCGAACTCCCTGCTCGACCTCGTGGTGTTCGGCCGCGAAGCCGCGCGCCACGCAGCGACGATCGTGCGTCCGGGCACCTCGCACAAGCCGCTGCCGAAGGATGCGGGCGATCTCGCGGTGTCGCGCCTCGACCGCTTCCGCAACGCCAAGGGCGAGCGGCCGACCGCGCAGATCCGCCTCGAGATGCAGAAGATCATGCAGTCGGACGCCGCCGTGTTCCGCAGCGGCGAGTCGCTGCGCGAGGGCTGCGAGAAGCTCGCGCGCACCGTCGATTCCTTCGCCGACGTGCGCACCAGCGACCGCGGCCTCGTCTGGAACACCGATCTCGTCGAGACGATGGAGCTCGACAACCTGCTCGGGCAGGCGGTCGCCACCATCCGCTCCGCCGAGAACCGCAAGGAGAGCCGCGGCGCGCATGCGCGCGAGGACTTCAAGGAGCGCGACGACGCGCAGTGGATGAAGCACACCCTGTGCTGGGTGGACGACAAGGGCCGCGCCCGCATCGACTACCGCCCGGTGCATCTGACGACGCTCACCGCGGACGTCGACGCCATCCCGCCCAAGGCCCGGACCTACTGAGGACAGCCGACATGGCCGAGTTCAGACTCCCAGAGAATTCCCGCATCAAGAAGGACGGCAAGGTCCACAAGGCGCCCGAGGGCGCCAAGAACACCCGCACCTTCAAGGTCTACCGCTACGACCCGGACGGCGGCGAGAACCCGCGCGTCGACAGCTTCGAGCTCGACATGGACGAGTGCGGGCCGATGGTCCTCGACGCGCTGCTCAAGATCAAGAACGAGGTCGATCCCTCGCTCACCTTCCGCCGCTCCTGCCGCGAGGGCATCTGCGGCAGCTGCGCGATGAACATCGACGGCACCAACACGCTCGCCTGCACCAAGAGCTGCGAAGAGGTGAAGGGCGACGTCAAGATCTACCCGCTGCCGCACATGCCGGTGGTGAAGGACCTGGTCCCCGACCTGACGCAGTTCTACGCGCAGTACGCCTCGGTGAAGCCTTGGCTGCAGTCGCGCACGCCGGCGCCGCCGGACCGTGAGCGTCTGCAGTCGCCGGAGGACCAGGAGAGGATCGACCGGCCCTCGGCCTGCATCCTCTGCGCCTGCTGCTCGACCTCCTGCCCGAGCTACTGGTGGAACGGCGACCGCTATCTCGGCCCCGCGGCCCTGCTCGCGGCCTACCGCTGGATCATCGACAGCCGCGACGACGCGACCGGCGAGCGGCTCGATGCGCTCGAGGACCCGTTCCGGCTCTACCGCTGCCACACCATCATGAACTGCACCGAGGCCTGCCCGAAGGACCTCAATCCGGCGAAGGCCATCGCCGAGATCAAGAAGATGATGGCCGAGCGCGAGCATCTTTGAGCGCCGACCTCGGCCGGCTGCGTTGGCGCTGCCGGCGCGGCATGAAGGAGCTCGATGTGATGCTGGTCCGTTGGTTGGACGGACCGGGGCGGGGTGCGTCAAGCGCTGAAACGGCCTGTTTCGACCGCTTGCTCGACTTGCCCGACCCCGAGCTCGCCGGTTACCTGTTGCGCGGTGAGCCGCCTGCCGAACCCGACCTCGCCGCGCTGGTGGCGGCGATCCGCCGCCTCCCGGCCGACGCCTGAACCGCCCCCGTCACCGCTGTCCCCGACGGACTGGGACCGCGTCGTCGAACTGCCGGGGCTCGGTTGGTGGCTGTACCGCCGCGCGGGCCCTCGGGGCGCCGAGGCACGGCTGCTGCGGCGACGCAGCCTGTGCCCCGCCGAAGCGGCCGCCTTCGGGCGGGCCGACCGGGCCCGTGGGCGCAGTTGGCCGGGTGAGGGCGGTGACCGTCGAGCACATCCGGAGGCCGGGGCGGGGCGGTCTGGCCGCTGAGCGGTTACACTGCGCGGCAGGGGTCCTGCGCACCATGACATCTGCCGCAAATCCGCGCCGTCACGAGAACTTTCCGCGCCCGACCCGGTCAGAACGGGCGCAAGGTGCATCGCGCGGCCCGTCGATCCCGCCCGGGGGTCAGGGCCCGTGAACGCCGATGCAAGCGATCTCAGTCTGGTACAGCGCGCCCAGAAGGGCGAGGCCGGGGCCTTCGATGCCTTGGTACGCCGCTATCAGCACAAGGTCGTCAAGCTCGTGATGCGATACGTGCGCAACCAGACCGAGGCGGAAGACATTGCCCAGGAAGCTTTCATCAAGGCCTACCGCGCCCTGCCGCGGTTCCGCGGTGACAGCGCCTTCTACACCTGGCTCTACCGCATCGCGATCAACACCGCCAAGAACGCGCTCGCGGCCCGCGCGCGCAACCCCGTCCAGTTCGACCTCGACCGCAACGGCGGCGACGACGGCGACGCACCCGGCGACCTGCAGGACCGCATGACCGACACGGCCACCCCCGAGGCGCTCGCGCTCACCGAGGAGATCCGCGCCACGGTGACGGCGGCCATCGAGCAGCTGCCCGAGGACCTGCGCACCGCGATCATGCTGCGCGAACTCGAAGGGCTCAGTTACGAAGAGATAGCCACCGCCATGGACTGCCCGGTCGGCACCGTGCGTTCGCGCATCTTCCGCGCGCGCGAAGCGGTCGATGCCCGGCTGCGCGAGATCTTCGACGGTGGTCTGGGACGAGGCGAGGTCGCGGGATGACGGAAGACGAAAGAGCAAGCCAGTTGTCGGCCATGTTCGATGGCGAACTGCCACCGGCCGAGTGCGAACTGCTGGCGCGACGCTTGGCGCGCGACGAAGCGCTGCGGCGTCAATGGGGCAGCTACGCGCTGATCGGCGCCGCGATGCGCGGCGAACCGATCGTCGCCCGCGGCACCGTCGGCGCGCAGGCCGACGTCGCCGCACGCGTCCGGCAGGCGCTGGCGCAGCCAGCGGAAGCGGTGTCCGACATCGCCGAGGCCGAGACCGGTCGCGACGACGGCGCGCCGATGGGCGCGGACGCCCGTCGGCCGCGCATGCCCCGATGGGCCGTACCGCTGAGCGGGTTCGGGCTGGCCGCCGGAGTGGCTGCGGCCGCACTGCTCTGGCTGCGCACCGATACGCCGACCGCCGCCGCGGTCGCCAATGTGGTCCCGACGGTGCGTCCGGCCTCGGCGGCCGAGGTCGTGGTACCGATGCCGCTGCCCGCCGCGCCCGCTGCGCCCGTCGCGCAGGGCGCTTCGCCGGGGACGACCGGCCGTGCCGACGACAGCTACACCGTGCCGCCGCCGACGCAAGGCAGCGTAGGCCTCGCGGGCGGAGCGACGCTCGCGAACTTCCTCGTCGCGCACAGCGAGGTGTCGATGCCCATGCTGCGCCGCAACGCGCTCTCGACGCTCGTGGCGGTGCCCGTCGACGCCGAGGCCGCTTCGGCCGCGCCTGCGGTGCCGCTGTCGGCCGACCCCGTGCCCGTCACCACGGACGCCCCCGTGGATCGCGCGGTGGAGCGTCCGTGATGCCCGCGCTGCTGCGCTGCGCCGTGCTCGCCTGTGCGCTGTCGGTCGCCTCGACGACGGCCCTGCATGCGCGTCCGGACGACGCGGGTCTGCGCGAAGCGCGCGCCCTGCTGCAGCGCATGAACACCGCGCTCGCGCAGCGCAACTACGTCGGTACGCTGCGCCATGAGCGCGACGGACGCGCCGAGTCGCTGCGCATCCTGCACCGCGTGAAGGGCAACGAGGTCGCTGAGCGACTCGTGCCGCTCGACGGGTCGCGGCGCGAGTTCATCCGGCGCGGTCCGGAGCTCATCACCTTGCTGCCGGACCAGGGCGTGGCCCTGGTCGAGCGGCGCCCGCGGGCCGGCGGGCTGTTCCCGACCCTGCCGCAGCTCGATGACCGCTCTGCGCAGCTCTACACCGTCGCCGCCGTGCGCGGTGTGCGTCAGCAGGGCCGCGAGGCGCGGCTCGTGGTGCTGGAACCGCGCGACGGCTATCGCTACGGCTACCGCATCTGGATCGACGCCCGCACCGCGATGCCGCTGAAGACCGAACTGCGCGACGAGCGCGGCGCGGTGCTCGAGGAGGTCGCGTTCACGGAGCTGAGCCTGCTGGCCGACATCCCCGACAGCGACTTCCAGCCGGCCGTGCCCACCGCCGGGCTGCGCTGGTACCGCAGCGCGCCGGTGCAGGTGGCGGCCGCGACGCGCGCGGTCGGACCGGCCTGGACCGCCGGTCGTCTGCCGCCCGGCTTCCGCCTCACGCAGAGCACGCGCCAGAACCTCCCCGGCGTCGACGGGCCGGTCGAACATCTCGTGTTCTCGGATGGCATCGCCTCGGTCTCAGTGTTCATCGGCTCGCGCGACGGCGCTGCGCCGAAGGCTGCGCCGGTCGCCGCGCAAGCCGGTGGTGCCGCCACGACCTTCTTCGTCACGCGCGTCGAGGGTCGACCGGTGACGGTGGTGGGTGAGGTGCCGATGCGCACCGCGCGGTTCATCGCCTTGCAGGTGCGCCCCGCGTCGCCCGGGGCGCCGGCGTCGCCTGCCGCCGCCGCCGTGCCCGCAGCGCCTGCCGCGCCTGCCGCGCCGGCGGCGCCCACGGCGGCCGCGACGCCTGCTCCGCCCCGGTGAGCGGCGGCGGACACTCTCGTCTGACGCTGCTGACCCGCGAGGGATGCGGGCTCTGCGAGGAGATGGCCGACGAACTCGTCCTTCTCGGCGCGCGGCTCGATCTGCCGCCCATCGACGCACTGGACGTCGACTCCGACCCCGAGATGCTGCGTCGGCATGGCCATCGCATCCCGGTGCTGCTGTGGGACGGCGTGCCGATCGCGGTCACCCGGCTCGACCCGGGCGAGATCGAGCGGCTGTTCCGGCCCCGCTGAACCGCACGCTCTGCGACGGGCTGAGTACGGGGCCATGCGCCCCCGGCCGGGTCCGCCAAACGCTATAATCCACCGTTTTTGACGTCCCGCAGCTCTCCGGCGCGGGGGACCACCTGGAAACGATGCAGAACATCCGCAACTTCTCGATCATCGCCCATGTCGACCACGGCAAGTCGACGCTGGCCGACCGACTCATCCAGCTCTGCGGCGGCCTCGAGGCGCGCGAGATGCAGAGCCAGGTGCTCGACTCGATGGCGCTCGAGCGCGAGCGCGGCATCACCATCAAGGCGCAGAGCGTCACGCTCTACTACACGGCCCATGACGGCCAGCGCTACCAGCTCAACCTCATCGACACTCCGGGGCACGTCGACTTCTCCTACGAGGTGTCGCGCTCGCTCGCCGCCTGCGACGGCGCGTTGCTGGTGGTCGACGCGTCGCAGGGCGTCGAGGCGCAGAGCGTCGCCAACTGCTACACCGCCATCGAGCAGGGGCTCGAGGTGCTGCCGGTCATCAACAAGATCGACCTGCCTTCGGCCGATCCGCCGAAGGTCATCCGCGAGATCGAGGAGATCATCGGCATCGATGCGCAGGACGCGGTGCGCGTCTCGGCGAAGACCGGCGAGAACGTGCCGGAGCTGCTCGAGGCGATCGTCGCGCGCATCCCCGCCCCCAAGGGCGACCCCGCCGCGCCGCTGCAGGCGCTCATCATCGACTCCTGGTTCGACAACTACGTGGGCGTGGTGTCGCTGGTGCGCGTCGTCAACGGCACGATCAAGACCGGCGACAAGATCCGCGTCATGTCCACGGGGCGTGCCTGGCAGGTCGACAAGCTCGGCCGCTTCACGCCGAAGTCGCTCGCCTCGCCGACGCTCGGCGCGGGCGAGGTGGGGTTCGTCATCGCCGGCATCAAGGAGATCGACGGCGCGCCGGTCGGCGACACCATCACCCTCGACGGCAAGCCCTGCGCCGCGCCGCTGCCCGGCTTCAAGCAGGTGCAGCCGCGCGTGTTCGCGGGGCTGTTCCCGGTCAACGCCGACGACTACGAGGCGTTCCGCGACGCGCTCGCGAAGCTCCGCCTCAACGACTCGGCGCTGCACTACGAGCCCGAGGTCTCGGGCGCGCTCGGCTTCGGTTTCCGCGTCGGGTTCCTGGGCCTGCTGCACATGGACATCGTGCAGGAGCGGCTCGAGCGCGAGTACGACCTCGACCTCATCACCAGCGCGCCGACCGTCGTCTACCAGGTCGGCCTCACCGACGGCACCGACAAGTTCGTCGACAACCCCGCCAAGCTGCCGTCGCCCAACCTGACCGCCGAGATCCGCGAGCCGATCATCACCGCGAACATCCTCGTGCCGCCCGATTATGTCGGCGCGGTCCTGCAGCTGTGCACCGAGAAGCGCGGCGTCCAGAAGAAGATGCAGTACCTCGCCAATCAGGTGTCGCTGCAGTACCAGCTGCCGCTCGCCGAGGTGGTGCTGGACTTCTTCGACCGCCTGAAGTCGGCGAGCCGCGGCTACGCGTCGTTCGACTACGAGTTCAGCCACTTCCAGGCCGCGCCGCTCTCCAAGCTCGACATCCTCATCAACGGCGACAAGGTCGACGCGCTCTCCATCATCGTGCACCGCGACAGCGCCTACCAGCGCGGCCGCGAGCTCGTCGACAAGATGCAGGAGCTGATCCCGCGGCAGATGTTCGAGGTCGCCGTGCAGGCGGCGATCGGCACCCATGTCATCGCCCGCGCCACGGTCAAGGCGCTGCGCAAGAACGTGCTCGCCAAGTGCTACGGCGGCGACATCAGCCGCAAGCGCAAGCTCCTCGAGAAGCAGAAGGAGGGCAAGAAGCGCATGAAGCAGGTCGGCTCCGTCGAGATCCCGCAGGAGGCCTTCCTCGCGGTGCTCAAGGTGGGCCGCAAGTGAGCGGTCTGGTCGCCGCGCTCGCGTTCTGGGCCGCGCTGCTCGCGGTGCCGGTCACCATCGCCTGCGTCGTCGACGACTGGTTCCTGCGCCCGCGCCGCCAGCTGAAGGCGCCGCCCGGCGCCACGCCGCCCGACCCGCCGCTGATGCGCGCGCTCTACGCCGCGCTGCCCGTGCTGCTGATCCTCTCGTTCTACCGGTTGGTGACGGTCGAGAACGCGGATTTCAGCCTGGTGTTCGTGCTGCTGTCGGCGCTTTCGGGGCTGGTGCTGCTCGTCGAGCGGCTGTGGCTGCGGCGGCGGCGCGAAGCGGCCGCCCGCGCCGCGGGACGCGACCCCGAGAAGCTCGAGATGCCGGGCACCGTCGACTACGCCCGCAGCTTCTTCCCGGTGCTCACGGTGCTGCTCGTGGTGCGGTCGTTCCTGTACGAGCCGTACCGCATCCCCTCCGACTCGATGATGCCGACGCTGCTCGACGGCGACTTCATCCTCGTCAACAAATACGCCTACGGGTTGCGCTGGCCGGTCATCAACCGCAAGTTCGTCGATATCGGCGGCCCGCGCCGCGGCGATGTGGCCGTGTTCCGCTATCCGCCCGACCCGAAGATCAACTACGTGAAGCGCTTGGTCGGCCTGCCGGGCGACCTCGTCGAGGTGCGCGACGACCGGCTGATCATCAACGGCGAGCCGGTGCCGCTCGTCTCCAAGGGCCGGTACGGCGACGGCTGCTACCTCAACATGCGCATCTCCGAGGAGACGCTCGACGGCCGCAAGCACCAGGTGCTGCACTGCCAGACCTCGGATTACCTCACCGTGCCGCCGCTCGGGGCCTGCGACCGCGATATCCCGCAGGGCTACCTCTGCAACGAGGCGACGGCCGGCGTGAGCCCCGACCTCGGTGATGCGGTGCTGCGCGTACCGGAGGGCAAGTACCTCATGATCGGCGACAACCGCGACAACAGCGCGGACGGCCGCGTCTGGGGCTTCGTCGACGAGTCGCAGCTGGTCGGCCGGGCGAGCGCCGTCTGGTTCAACTGGGACCTGCAGCGCTCGGGCGGACCGAAGTGGTCCCGCATCGGGACGCGCATCGAGTGACCCGCGTGGCCGCCGCAGGGCCCGTCCGCTGGTTGCGCGACCACCTCGGCATCGAGCCGGGCGACCTCGCGCTCTACGAGGCGGCGCTCACCCATCGCAGCGCCTCCGGGCGGAACAACGAACGGCTGGAATTCCTGGGGGACGCGGTGTTGAACCTGATCGCGGCCGAGATGCTCTACCGCCGTTTCCCCGGCTCGTCCGAGGGCGATCTCAGCCGTCTGCGCGCCAACCTCGTCAGCGAAGGGCCGCTCGCCCAGATCGCGCAGACGCTCTCGCTCGGCGATGAACTGCGGCTCGGTTCGGGAGAGCTCAAGAGCGGCGGGTACCGGCGCGAGTCCATCCTCGCCGATGCGCTCGAGGCGCTGATCGGCGCCGTCTACCTCGACCGCGGTCTCGACGCGGCGCGCGCGCTCGTCGAGCGTCTGGCCGAGCCGCTGGTCGCGGCGTTGCCGGCGGCCGACGATCTGAAGGATCCGAAGACGCGGCTGCAGGAGCGCCT
Source organism: Steroidobacteraceae bacterium (assembly GCA_040400835.1). Taxonomy (GTDB): domain Bacteria; phylum Pseudomonadota; class Gammaproteobacteria; order Steroidobacterales; family Steroidobacteraceae; genus UBA964. The sequence continues at coordinate 59,238 of JBBAPM010000004.1, read as the reverse complement.
GCAGGGCCGCGGGATGGCGTTGCCGACCTACACGGTCGAGCGGGTGAGCGGCGAGCCGCACGCGCAGCACTTCGAGGTGCGCTGCGAGGTCGCCGCGGTCGGCCTCGCCGCCGACGGCGAAGGTTCGAGCCGCCGGCGCGCCGAGCAGGACGCGGCGCAACGGCTGCTCGACCGGTTGGGGGACGCATGAACGCGCCCGACGACGCCACGGTGTTCCGGGCCGGCTTCGCGGCGTTGGTCGGACGCCCGAACGTGGGCAAGTCCACGCTGCTCAACGCGCTGGTGGGCGAGAAGGTGTCCATCGTCACGCCGCGTCCGCAGACCACCCGGCACCGCATCGTGGGCCTCGTCAACCGGCCGGATTCCCAGATCGCCTTCGTCGATACGCCCGGGCTGCATCTCGGCGGACAGCGCGCGCTCAACCGCGCGATGAACCGCGCCGCCGCCGCGGCGCTGGTCGACGCGGACGTGGTGGTGTTCGTGGTCGAGTCGCTGCGTTGGACGCCCGAGGACGAGGCGGTGATGCAGCGCATCCGCGACGCCGGCCGGCCCGCGATCGCGGTGGTCAGCAAGGTCGACAAGGCGCGGCCGCGCGAACGGCTGCTGCCGTTCATCGCTGAGCTCTCCGCGCGCCACGGTTTCCGCGCCGTGGTGCCGGTGTCGGCGCCGCGCGGCGACAACCTCGAGCGGCTGGTCGCGGCCATCGCCGCGGAGCTGCCCGAGTCGCCGCAGCTGTTCGACGAGCAGGACCGCACGGACCGCGACCTGCGCTTCCGCATCGCGGAGATCGTGCGCGAGAAGCTCACGCTAGAGCTCAACCAGGAGGTGCCGTACGGCATCGCGGTCGAGGTCGAGAAGATGGAGGAGGAGGAGGGCCGGCAGATCGTCCACGCGGTCATCTGGGTCGACCGCGAGGGGCAGAAGCCGATCGTCATCGGAGCGGGTGGCGCGCGCCTCAAGCGCGTCGGCAGCTCGGCGCGCCGTGAGCTCGTGCAGCTGCTCGGCCAGCGCGTGCACCTCGAGCTGTGGGTCAAGGTGCGCGAGAACTGGGCCGACAACGCCACCGCGCTGCGCTCGCTCGGGCTCGAATGATGGCGCGCGGGCGCCGCGTCGAACTCACCCCCGCGTTCGTGCTGCACCACCGTCCGTGGCGCGACACGAGCCGCATGCTGGACATCCTGTCGCGCGACCACGGCCGTCTGACGCTGTTCGCCCGCGGCGTGCGCGGTCCGCGATCGCGCACCGCCTCGCTGCTGCAGCCGTTCACGTCCCTGCTGGTGTCCTGGAGCGGGTCGGGCGACGCCGCGCAGCTGACCCATGTGGAGCGTGCGCCTGCGCCGTCCGGTCCCGGGGCGGGTGCGGATGCGGCGGCCGGTCTGCCCGCGGCGGCGCTGCTCTCCGGCTGGTACCTGAACGAGCTGCTGCTGAAGCTCACCTTGCGCGTCGATCCGCAGCCCGCGGTCTTCGATCTCTACGCGCAGGCGCTCGGCCGCCTGCGCGAAGGGCCGACGCCGGCGCCGGCGCTGCGCGCCTTCGAGCGCGACCTTCTGGAACTGCTGGGCTACGGTCTGGAGCTGCGCCGCGAGGCGCGCGGCGGCGCGCCGCTGCGGGCCGATGCGTATTATCATTTCCACGCCGATCTCGGTTTCGTGGAGACCCCGGCGGGCGCGGACAACGCCTACGCCGGTCGCTCGCTGCTCGCGCTGGCCGATGACGACCTGCAGGAGGCTTCGGTGCTCGAAGACGCCCGACGACTGATGCGCGCCGCGCTCGACCATGCGCTCGAGGGGCGTGAGCTGCGTACGCGTGCGGTGGCCCGTGCGGTGACGCGCCGTACCGCCGGCCCGCGTGATGGAGGCGCCGGACGATGACCCCCATCGCGCTCGGCGTGAACATCGACCATGTGGCGACGCTGCGGCAGGCGCGGCGCATCGCCTACCCCGATCCGCTCGAGGCGGCGCGGATCGCCGAGCAGGCCGGCGCCGACAACATCACCCTGCACCTGAGGGAGGACCGCCGCCACATCCAGGACGCCGACGTCGAAGCGCTGCGGCCGCTGCTGCGCACCCGGATGAACCTCGAGATGGCCGTCACCGACGAGATGATCGCCATCGCTCGGCGCATCCGGCCGCAGGACTGCTGCTTCGTGCCCGAGCGGCGCGCCGAGGTCACCACCGAGGGCGGCCTGGACGTCGTCGGTCAGGAGGACCGCTTGCGCGCGTGTTCCGCGCAGCTCGCGGCGGAGGGCATCCGCGTCGCGCTGTTCATCGACGCCGATCCGCGGCAGGTCGAGGCGACGGCACGGGTCGGTGCGCCGGTCATCGAGCTGCACACCGGCCGCTACTGCGAGGCCTCGGGTGCGGCCGCCGCCGCGGAGCTCGAGCGCCTGCGTCATGCCTCGCGGCTCGCCGCGGACCTCGGTCTCGAGGTCCATGCCGGCCATGGCCTCAACCTCGACAACGTCGCGCCGGTCGCGGCGATCCCGCAGGTGGTCGAGCTCAACATCGGGCATTCGATCGTCGCCCGCGCGCTGTTCGTCGGTTTCGCGGCCGCGGTCGCCGAGATGCGCGCGGCCATGACCGCGGCGCGCGCCGGGGGCGCGGCGTGACGACGCTGGTGTTCGACATCGAGACGGTGCCCGATGTCGAGCTCGGGCGGCGCGCTTTCGGTCTCGACGGCCTCTCCGATGCGCAGGTCGCCGAGGCGATGTTCGCGCAGGCCCGCCGCCACTCCGGCAGCGATTTCCTGCCGCACGAGCAGCACCGCGTCGTCGCGATCTCGTGCGTGCTGCGGCAGGGCGACACCTTGAAGGTCTGGAGCCTCGGCGACCTCGATTCGGGCGAGGACGAGCTCGTGCGGCGTTTCTTCGACGGCATCGACCGCTATACGCCCGACCTCATCTCCTGGAACGGGGGCGGTTTCGACCTGCCGGTGCTGCATTACCGTGCGCTCCGGCACGGCGTGGTGGCGCGGCGCTACTGGGAGAGCGGCCAGGGCGACAGCAGTTTCCGCTGGAACAACTATCTCAGCCGCTACCACGAGCGGCATACCGACCTCATGGACGTGCTGTCCGGATATCAGCCGCGCGCCAAAGCGAGCCTCGCCGACATGGCGGACCTGCTCGGTCTGCCGGGCAAGCTCGGTTTCTCCGGCGACAAGGTCTGGGACGCCTACCAGGCCGGCGAGCTCGAGGGCATCCGCCGCTACTGCGAGACCGATGTGCTCAACACCTGGCTCGTCTACCTGCGCTTCCAGCACCTGCGCGGCCGCATCGACGCGACGGACCTCGCCGCCGAGGACGCGAAGGTGCGCGAGCTGCTCGCCGCCTCGACCGAGCCGCACATGGCGGAGTTCCTCGCCGCTTGGGGACCCGCCGCAGCATGAGCCGCGCTCATGAGCCCCCGCACATGGGGCCGCGCCCGTGAGCCGGGGCCCGATGCCGCCCGGACCGCCCGAGGAGGGCGAGGTCGCGGCGCTGAACCACGACGGCGAGGGGGTGATCCGCGGCGCCAAGACCGCGTTCGTGCCGGGCGCCTTGCCCGCGGAGCAGATACGGTTCCGTCGTGTGCGCCGCCATCGTCAACACGACGAGGGGGAGCTGCTGGAGGTGCTGCGTCCTTCGCCGGACCGCGTCGAGGCTCCTTGCGCCCATTTCGGGCTCTGCGGCGGCTGCGCGCTGCAGCATCTCGATCCGGCGGCCCAGCTGGCGGCCAAAGAGCGCGAACTCGCCGAGTCGCTGGCGCGCGTCGGGCGCGTGGAGCCCGCGCGCTGGCTGCCGCCGCTCGCGGGGCCGACGACCGGTTACCGGCGCAGGGCGCGGCTCGGCGCCAAGTACGTGCCGAAGCGCGGTCGCGTGCTCGTCGGCTTCCGCGAGCGCGCCAAGCCCTACGTCGCGGCGCTCGATGCCTGCGCCGTGCTGGCGCCGCCGCTCGGGGACCTCATCACGCCGTTGTCGGAGCTCCTGACGGGGCTCGCCGCGCGGCAAGCCATCCCGCAGATCGAGGTGGCGGTGGGCGAGGACGCCACGGCGCTGGTGTTCCGCGTGCTCGAGACGCCGGGCGCCGGCGACCTCGAGGCCCTGCACGCCTTCGGCGTCGCCCACGATGTGCGCATCCACCTGCAGCCCGCGGGCATGGACAGCATCCGGCAGCTGCGCGCGCCGGATGCGTCGTGGGCCGCGGCCCGCGCCGAGGACGAGCCGTGGCTGCACTACACGCTGCCGGAGCACGATGTGCGGCTCGCCTTCCGGGCCACCGACTTCGTGCAGGTCAACGCGGCCGTGAACCGTCGGCTGGTGTCGCAGGCGCTCCATGAGCTGCAGGTGGCACCCGAGCACCGGGTGCTCGACCTGTTCTGCGGACTCGGCAATTTCACCCTGCCGCTCGCGCGCCGCGCACGGGAGGTCGTGGGCATCGAGGGCGAGGCGGGGTTGGTCGCGCGCGCCCGCTACAATGCGGGCCTCAATGGCATCGACAACGCCGCGTTCCATGTCGCCGACCTCGCCGCACCGGACGGCGGCGGGGCCGCGCTCGCCGGTCGTTTCGACCGCGTGCTGCTCGATCCGCCGCGCGCGGGCGCCATCGAGGTGCTGCCGCGGGTCGCGGCGCTCGGTGCGCAGCGCATCGTCTACGTCTCCTGCCACCCGGGCACGCTCGCGCGCGACCTCGAGGCGCTCTGCCATGTGCACGGCTACCGGCTGGAGGCAGCGGGCGTGATCGACATGTTCCCGCACACGAACCACGTCGAGTCCATGGCGGTGCTGGAGCGCGTGTCATGACGCTCGGCCCCTTGATGGTCGACCTCGAAGGCACGGTGCTGCAGCCCGAGGAGCGCGAGATCCTGCAGCATCCGTCGGTGGGCAGCGTGATCCTGTTCACGCGCAACTACTCGGATCCGGAGCAGCTCTCGCGCCTCGTCGCCGACATCCACGCCGTGCGTTCGCCGGCGCTGGTGGTGGGCGTCGACCATGAGGGTGGACGCGTGCAGCGGTTCCGCGAGGGTTTCTCGCGTCTGCCGCCGGCGCGGCGCATCGGCCACGAGCACGACGCCGATGCGCGGGCCGGACTCGCGCTCGCCCGCGAGATGGGCTGGCTGATGGCGGCGGAGCTGCGGGCCCACGGCGTCGACCTGTCGTTCGCGCCCTGCGTCGACCTCGATTACGGTGTGAGCGAGGTGATCGGCGAGCGCGCCTTCCACGCGCGGCCGGCGGTGGTCGCGGAGCTCGCCGTCGCATACCAGTCCGGCATGCGCGCGGCCGGCATGGCGGCCACCGCCAAACATTTCCCCGGGCACGGTGCGGTGGTCGCGGACTCGCACCACGCGCTGCCCGTCGACCGCCGCGCGCTCGTCGACCTCGAACCCGACATCGCGCCCTATCGGCTGCTGATCGCCAACGGGCTCGCCGGCGTGATGGTCGCGCACGTGCTGTACCCGGAGGTCGACGACGTGCCGGCGAGCGCATCGATGCGCTGGATCCGCGGTGTGCTGCGCGGCGACCTCGGCTTCCAGGGCGTGGTGTTCGCGGACGACCTGTCGATGGCGGGCGCGGCGGCCGTGGGCGGCATCGTCGAGCGTGCGACGCGCGCGCTCGCGGCGGGCTGCGATGTCCTGCCGGTCTGCAACCACCGGCCGAGCGTGGTGGCCTTGCTCGACGGGTGGCAGGCGGCACCGGATCCGGTCGCCGCGCTGCGTCGGGTCCGACTGCGCGGAAAGGCCCATCCGGGACCCACGGAGCTGCGCGCCTCGGAGCGCTGGCGGTCCGCCCAACAGGCCCTGGCGCGCTGCGCGGCGCCGCCCGATCTCAGGCTCGCCTAGACCCGTCCGGAAGCGGGCGTCGCGTCAGCCGCCCGGCGTCACCACGGCGATGATGCCGAGGCTCGGGTGGTCGTAATAGTTGCGCTCGTTGAAGCGGACGCGCCGGATCTCGTTGATGCGTGCCGCGGGGCCGCCGTCACCCGCATAGCGCAGGTCCATGCCGAGGTGCAGCAGCGAGCCGCGCTCGAGCATGAAGCTGCCGGAGAGACCCGGTACGCGGATGCCGAGGCGCTCGAGCGGCAATCCGGAGCGCGAACCCCATGACCCCGCGGTCTGCACCCAACCCGCGTGCGCCAACACCCGGTAGCCGCCGCGTGCGAGCTTCTCGCGGGCGCCGCCGAGCTGCATGCGCGAGCCGGGCAGGGGACCGATGTAACGCGCGACCTGCGTGGTCCCGGAGGAGTCGCTGCCGCCCCGCATGGGCGCGGCCGTGCCGCCGTCGCCGCCGCCCGCGCTGCGGAACACGATGACCTCGACCGAATAGGTGCCGCTCGCCGCGCTCGGCGCCGCGGCGGCGGGTGCGGCGGCCGGGCGGGCGGGAGGCGACTGCGCGGTCGCGGCCGTGATGCCGAGCATGAAGGCCATCAGGCCCGCGGCCAGGGTCGGGAGGCGACGGGACGCCGTGAGGGGGCGAACGCTCATGGGCGACATCATAACGCTGCTTGGGCACCGCCGAGCCGTTGCAGGAGACCGGCCACGAAATCGAAGCGTTCGGCCGGCTCCTCGAGTTCCTGCGTGACACGCAGCTTGAGCGGCCCTTCCAGCCGGTGCTCGCGTGGGCTGCGTTGCAGCAGCCCGATCACCGCCTTCGGATCGATGTGGTTGTCCCTCTCGAACAGCAGATACCCGCCCTGCGGTCCGAAATCGAGCCGGCGGACGCCGAGCCGGCGGGCGGCGAGGCGCAGGCGGGCGATGCGCAGGAGGTTGAGGGTCGCCGCAGGCGGCTCGCCGAAGCGGTCGGTGAGCTCGGTCAGCATCGCGTCGAGCGCCGCGCCATCGGGCGCCGCGGCGATGCGCTTGTAGAGCGCGAGCCGCAGCGGGACATCGCCGACGTAATCGTCGGGCAGCAGCGCCGGCACCCGCAGCTCCACCTCCGACTGCGCGGCGAGCGGCGCATCGAGGTCGGCGGTGCGGCCCTCGCGCAGCGCGCGCACCGCGCGGTCGAGCAGGTCCAGATACATCGTGAGCCCGACCTCGGCCATCTCGCCGCTCTGCTCCTCGCCGAGCAGTTCGCCCGCGCCGCGGATCTCGAGGTCGTGGGTGGCGAGCACGAAGCCGGCGCCGAGCTCCTCGAGGGACTCGAGCGCCTCGAGGCGCTTGAGGGCGTCGCCCGCCAACGCCTTGCGCGAGGGCACGAGCAGGTAGGCGTAGGCGCGGTGGTGCGAGCGGCCGACGCGGCCGCGCATCTGGTGCAGCTGCGCGAGGCCGAAGCGGTCGGCACGGTCGATGATGATGGTGTTGGCGGTCGGGACGTCGATGCCGCTCTCGATGATCGTGGTGCACACGAGGATGTCGAAGCGGCGGTGGTAGAAGTCGACCATCAGGCTCTCGAGCTCGCGTTCGCGCATCTGTCCGTGGCCGACGCGGATCTGCGCCTCCGGGACGAGCTTGGCGAGGTCGGCCGCGACCTTCTCGATGTCGCGCACCTCGTTGTGCACGAAGTACACCTGACCGCCGCGGCGCAGCTCGCGCAGGATGGCCTCGCGCACGGTCGAGTCGCTCCACTCCGTCACGAAGGTCTTGATCGGTTGCCGCTCGGCCGGCGGGGTGGCGATCAGCGACAGCTCACGCAGGCCGCCGAGCGCCATGTTGAGCGTGCGCGGGATCGGGGTCGCGGTCAGCGTCAGCACATGGACCTCGGCGCGCAGCGCCTTGAGGCGCTCCTTGTCGCGCACGCCGAAGCGGTGCTCCTCGTCGACGATGATCAGCCCGAGGTCCTTGAAGCGCGCGCCGGCGTGCAGCAGCCGGTGGGTGGCGACGACGATGTCCACCGTGCCCGCCTCGAGGCCCGCGAGCACGGCGTCGCTCTCCTTGCCCGAGCGGAAACGGGACAGCGACTCGACGCGCACCGGCCAGTCGGCGAAGCGGTCGGAGAAGTTCGCGTGGTGCTGCTGGGCGAGCAGGGTGGTGGGCACCAGCACGGCCACCTGCTTGCCGGCCTGCACGGCGACGAACGCCGCGCGCATGGCGACCTCGGTCTTGCCGAAGCCCACGTCGCCGCAGACGATGCGGTCCATCGGCGTCTCGGCGGCGAGGTCGGCGACCACGCGGTCGATGGCTTCGGCCTGGTCGGCCGTCTCCTCGAACGGGAAGCCGTTGGCGAACGCCTGGTACTCGAGCTCGCGCCGCTCGAGCCGCGGACCGCGCTTGGCCTTGCGGCGCGCGTAGAGGTCGAGCAGCTCCGCGGCGACATCGCGGACCTTCTCGGCGGCCTTGCGCCGCGCGCGCGCCCACTGGTCGGAGCCGAGCCTGTGCAGCGGTGCGGTCTCGGGTGCGCCGCCCGTGTAGCGCGATACGAGATGCAGCGAATGCACCGGGACATAGAGCTTGTCGCCGCCGGCATATTCCAGCACCAGGAACTCGCCGGGCTGGCCGCCGACCTCCATGGCCTGCAGGCCGGCATACCGGCCGACGCCGTATCCCTCGTGCACCACGGGCGCGCCGGCCGCGAGCGACTGCAGGTCGCGCAGGATCGCGCCCGGGTCGGCGGTGATCTTGCGGCGGCGGCGCTCCTGCCGCGCACGCGTGCCGAAGAGCTGCGACTCCGACAGCACCGCGAGCGGCGGGTCGAGCAGCGAGAGGCCCTCGAGATCCGGTGCCACCGTGAGCGCGAGCCGGGCGTCCGAGGCGACGAAGGCCGGCCAGCCCTCGCAGGGCGTCGCGCGCAGCTTCGCGCCGCGCAACAGCTCCGACATCACCTCGCGCCGGCCCGGCGAATCCGCGGCCAGCAGCACCCGGCCTTCGAACCCCCGCAGGTAGTCCTGCAGCGGTGCGAGCGGCTGCTCGGCGCGGGCGTCGAGCTGCAGCGGACGCGGCAGTCCGACACGGAACTCGCAGACCGCGGGATCGGGCGCGGCCGCGCCGTCGGCGTCGGCCGGTACGTCGCGGAAGGCATCCACCTCCACGCGCGGATGGCGCGCGAAGGCGCTCTCGAGCGAGGCGGGTCCGACGAACAGCTCCTCGGGCGCGAGCAGCGGCCGTTCGATGTCGCCCGACAGGCTGTCATGCCGCTCGCGCAGTGCGGCCCACGCGCGCTCCAGCGCCTGCGCACGGTCGGGCGTGAGATCGAGCAGCACCGCTTCGGACGGCAGGTAGTCGAAGAGCGTATCGGTCGCATCGAAGAAGAGCGGCAGCCAGCTCTCGATGCCGGCCGGCGCGAGGCCCTCGCTGACGCCGCGGTAGAGCGGGCTGCGCGTCGGGTCGCCCTCGAACCGGGTGCGCCACCGGCGGCGGAAGGCGCGCACCGCGTCCGCATCGAGCGGCAGCTCGCGCGCCGGCAGCAGGCGCAGCTCCGGCAGCGTCTCCATCGAGCGCTGCGTCTGCGGGTCGAAGCGGCGGATGGCCTCGATGCGGTCGTCGAAGAGGTCGATGCGCAGCGGCGACTCCGCGCCCATCGGGAACACGTCGAGCAGCGAGCCGCGCACCGCGAACTCGCCCGGCGCGGCGACCTGCGAGACGGATGCGTAGCCCGACTCGACCAGCCGCAGCCGGAAGGCCTCGAGCGCGAGCGTGTCGCCGGCGGCCAACGAAAAGCTGCGCGCCGCGACCCAGCTGCGCGGCGGCAGGCGTTGCAGCAGCGTGTCGAGCGTGACGAGGACGACGCCGCGGCGCAGGTCCGGCAGTCCGGCCAAGGTCTTCAGGCGCTCGGAGATGATGTCGGGCAGGGGGGAGAACTGGTCCCAGGGCAGCACTTCCCAGTCGGGCAGCGTCAGCACGGGCAGGCCCTGCGGCGCGAAGAACGCGAGCTCCCCGCGCCGGCGGTCGAGGCTGCGGTTGTCGGGTTCGATGACGATCCAGGGACGCGGGTCGTCCAGCGCCGCCTCGGCGAGCGCGAGCGAGGTGGCGCTGCCGCGCAGGCCGGTCCAGCGCACCGACGGGCGCCCGGCAGAAGGGATCGATGGCCGGAGTAGCCGCGTCATGGGCGCGCAAGCTTACAGCCCCCCGGCCATGAGGCAAGGGGCGCGATGTGGTTTAATCCGGCGGGCCATGTTCCAGCCGCTGCCGCTGTTCGTGGGGCTGCGCTACGTGCGCTCCCGGACGCGCAAATTCTTCGTCTCCTTCATCACCTGGGTGTCCCTCGCCGGGGTCTGCGTGGGCGTGGCGGCGCTCATCGTCGTGCTCTCGGTCATGAACGGCTTCGAGGGCGTCTCCCGCGACCGGCTGTTGGCGCTCGCCGCGCATGCGCGCGTGGTCGCCGCGCCGGGCGATGCGGCCGCGGCGGCCGCGCGCGATCCGGCCCTGTGGCGGGCCGCGATGGCCGCGCTCGCGGGGCAGCCCGGGGTCACCGGGGTCGCCCCCTATGCCGAGCTGCAGGTGCTGGCTTTGCGGGGGCCGGAGACGCGGCCTCTGCAGCTGCGCGGCGTCGACCCCGGTCTCGAGCCGCGGGTCTCCGAGGCGGCGCGTGCGTTGCGTTCGGGACGACTTTCGGACCTCGGGCCCGGTGCGGGCGCCTTGGTGCTCGGCAGCGGCGTCGCCGCTTGGCTCGATGCGGGCGTCGGCGACCGCATCACCTTGCTGGTGCCCGGTGTCGATGCGGGCGGCACGCCGGTGCCGCGCCTGCGCGAGTTCCGCGTCGCCGGGATCTTCGAGGTCGGGCATCCGGAGCACGACGGCTCGCTGGCGCTCGGCGACATCGAGGAGGTGTTCGCGCTCGCCGGCGGCGATCCGCGCGCCTTCGGCCTCAACCTGCGCTACGCCGACGCCCTGCAGGCGCCGGCCGGCGCGCGCGCCGCCGCCGCCGCGTTGCCGTCGTCGCTCACCGTGCGCGACTGGACGCAGGACCATGCGAGCTTCTTCCGCGCGGTGCGCATCGAGAAGACCATGATGACGCTGATCCTGCTGCTCATCGTGGGCGTGGCCGCCTTCAACATCGTGGCGATGCTGGTGATGGTGGTCACCGACAAGCGCACCGACATCGCCATCCTGCGCACGCTCGGCGCCTCGCCGCGCGGTGTGATGGGCGTGTTCCTGGTCCAGGGGCTCGTCATCGGTTGGGGCGGGGTGCTGCTCGGCGTCGCGCTCGGCGTGCTGCTCGCGTCGAACGCCACCGAGGCGGTCGCCTTCCTCGAGCGCCTGTTCGGTTTCCGCATCATGGACCCCGAGGTGTTCGTGATCTCGCGCATCCCGTCGGAGCTGCGGTGGTCCAACGTCTGGACCGTGTCGACGGCGGCGCTGCTCGTCACGGCGCTCGCCACCCTCTATCCCGCATGGCGGGCCTCGCGGGTCGCGCCCGCCGAGGCGCTGCGCTACGAGTGAACCCGTGACGACGAGCGGCACCGTGCGCGGTTGGGAATGGCTGGTGGGCACGCGCTACCTGCGCTCGGCGCACCGTCGCGGGTTCGTCTCGTTCGTGGCGGCCATCTCGGTGCTCGGCCTCGCGCTCGGCGTCGCGGTGCTGATCGTGGTGCTGTCGGTGATGAACGGCTTCGAGCGCGAACTGCGCTCGCGCATGCTGTCCGTCACCTCGCATGCGACGCTGACCGGCCTCGAGGGATCGATCGCGGACTGGCGTGCGGCACGGGCGTCCGCGCTGCGCCGACCGGGTGTGCTGCAGGCCGTGCCCTTCGTCGAATCGCAGGGCATGCTCGCGCGCGGGCAGCGCGTGCTCGGGACCGCCGTGCGCGGCATCGACCCGGCGCTCGAAGCGCAGGCCACGGGGCTCGGCCAACGGGTGTCCGGCGCGCGTCTCGAGGACCTGCGGCCGGGCAGCTGGCGGATCATCCTCGGCGCGACGCTCGCGGCGGAACTCGGTGCCGAGCGGGGCGACACGCTGGTGCTGATCGCGCCGGAGGGCAGCGCGACGCCGGAGGGCGTGGTGCCGCGCATGCGCCGGGTCACCGTCATCGGCACCTTCAGCTCCGGGATGCACGAGTTCGACCGCGGCCTCGCGCTGCTCAACATCGAGGATGCGGCGCGGCTCTACCGCATGGGCGACGAGGTCACGGGCCTCCGCCTCGCGCTCGAGGACCCGCTGCGCGCGCCGCAGGCGGTGCGCGAGCTCGCGCTCACGCTCGGCGGCGGGTTCTTCGTCAGCGACTGGACGCGCATGCACGCGGGCTTCTTCGAGTCCATCGAGGTCACCAAGGGCCTGATGTTCGTGATCCTGCTGATGATCGTCGCGGTGGCGGCCTTCAACCTCGTCGCCACGCTGGTGATGATCGTCAAGGACAAGCAGGGCGACATCGCGCTGCTGCGCACGCTCGGGGCGGCACCCCGCGGCATCATGGGCGCGTTCGCGCTGCAGGGCACCCTCATCGGGCTGGCCGGAACGCTCGGCGGCGCGGCGCTCGGGGTGCTGCTCGCGCGCAACGTCGAATCGCTGGTGCACGGCCTCGAGCGCCTGCTCGGCACGCGCTTCCTCGATCCGAGCGTCTACTTCATGGCCGATCTGCCCGCCGCCGTGGAGTGGGGCGATGTGGCGCGCGTCTGCGGCGCGGCGTTCCTGATGTGCGCCCTCGCCACGCTCTATCCGGCGTGGCGTGCGGCGCGTACCCTTCCGGCCGAGGCCCTGCGACATGACTGACCCCGACCGCCCGGATGACCGTCCCGCGCCCCCGGCTCCAGCCGCCGGCGTGCCCGTGCCCGTGCTCGAGGCCGAGGGCGTGGTGCGCGATTTCCGCGAGGGCGCCTCGACGCTGCGGGTGCTCGACGGTCTCGCGCTGCGCGTCGCCCGCGGCGAGCGCATCGCCATCGTCGGCGCGTCGGGGTCGGGCAAGACCACGCTGCTGCAGATCCTGGGCGGGCTCGACCGTCCGAGCGCCGGCACGGTGCGCATCGAGGGCCGCGACATCCACGCGCTCGGCGAGCGCGAGCGGGGCGCGCTGCGCAACCGGACCATGGGCTTCGTCTACCAGTTCCACCACCTGCTGCCCGAGTTCACCGCGCTGGAGAACGTCGCCATGCCGCTGCTGGTGCGCCGACTGCCCACCGCGGAGTCCGAGCGCCGCGCGGCGGCGGTGCTGGAGCGGGTCGGGCTCGGCGCGCGTCTCGCCCACAAGCCCCATGAGCTCTCGGGCGGCGAACGCCAGCGCGCCGCGGTGGCACGCGCGCTCGTCACCGAGCCGCTGCTGGTGTTCGCGGACGAACCCACCGGCAACCTCGACGGGCGCAACGCGGCCCAGGTGTTCGAGCTGATGCTCGAGCTCAACCGCGAACGCGGCACCAGCCTCATCATCGTCACGCACGACGAACGGCTTGCGGCACGTCTCGACCGCGTGCTCGTGCTGCGCGACGGGAAACTCCACGAACAGCGCTGATCCGCGCGTTGCCGCCCCGCGGCGTCCACGGTAGACCTGCAGCCTTCCGGACAGGCGGAGGGTGGAGCGTTGGGGCGGACGGCGCAGAGGACCGCGGGATATGCGGCGCTTATGGGCGTCTGCGCGGCGCTCGCGGGCCTCGCGACGCGCGATGACGGCTTCGCCGGTGCGCTCGCGCTCGTCTGCGCGCTCGTGGCCCCGCTCTGGCTCGGCGCGGGTCTGCTGCTGCCCGGTCTGCGTCGGCGGGCCGTCTGGGGGCTCGCGCTCTGTGCCCTGCTCGGCGCAGGCGCCGCGGCGGCGCATCTGTGGGACCAGTACGCGCGCCGCTGGCCGGCGCGGCTCGACGGCGAACGCGTGATCGCCGTGCTGCGCATCGCCTCGCTGCCCGAGATGCAGGGCGGCGCCCTCGGGTTCGACGCCCTGGCCGACATCGAGGCGCCGACGGCGCTCCGCCGGTCGCTGCGCCTGCGCGTCGCGTGGCGGGACGCGCCGCGGCCGCTGCCGCGCGCCGGTGAGCGATGGCGTCTGCTGCTGCGGGTCGACGGCCTCGCCGGCGCCCGCAACCCGGGCGGCTTCGACCCCGAGCCGGAGGCGCTTCGCGGCCGTATCCACGGCCGTGCGGTCGTGGTCAGGTCGGCGCTCAACGCGCGGCTCGCTGCGGCGGAGCCCTCGCTCGACGCGCTGCGCGAGCGGATCGCGCGTGCCATCCGCGATGCCGTGGAGGACCGCGACGCGGCGGCGCTCTTCGCGGGGCTCGCGGTCGGCGCCACCGGTGCGATGACACGCGAGCAGTGGCGTGTGTTCTCGGTCACCGGCACCACGCATCTCGTCGCCATCTCCGGGATGCACGTGACGTTGTTCGCCTGGCTCGCGGCGGGCGCGGCCCGGCGGCTGTGGCGCGCGCTCGCTGCGCAGCGTGCGCCGCCGGTCGCACGCGAGCCTTTCGCGGCCTCGGTCGGCATCGTGGCGGCGCTGGGCTATGCGCTGCTCGCCGGGTTCGGCATCCCGACGCAGCGCACCGTGGTGATGCTGGCGGTGTGGTGGGCGATGCGCCTCTCGGGCCGGGACCGCTCGGCCGTCGAGGTGCTGGGCGCCGCGCTGCTCGCGGTGTTGCTCATCGACCCGCTCGCGCCGCTCTCCTCGGGCTTCTGGCTGTCGTTCACGGCGATGGGTGTGCTGCTGCTCGGCGACCTCGAGCGTACCGCGCCGCACCGTGATGCGGTGCGCGAGCTCGCGTGGACGCAGGCGCGGGTCGGCGTCGCGCTCGCACCGCTGACCGTCGCCTGGTTCTCGTCGGTGTCGTTGGCGGGGTTCGTGGTCAACTTCGTGGCGATCCCCGTGATCTCCCTCGTGCTGGTACCGCTCGTGCTGCTCGGGATGCTGTGGTCGCCGGCGTGGCGCATCGCGGAGCGCGTCCACGACATCGGTTGGCCCTTGCTGCAGGCCGCGTCGGAGTGGCCGGGCGCAGCGCTGACGCTGCATGCCGACCCTTGGTGGATCGCGCTCGCCGTCTCGGCCGTGCCGCTGTGGCTGCTGCCCGTGCCGCCCGTCTGGCGCGCGGCGAGCCTCGGCGCGTTCGCGCCCTGGGCGCTGGTCGCGTTGGGCGTGCTGCCGCGTGCCGATGCGCCGATGTCGGGCGAAGCGCGGATCATGGTGCTCGATGTCGGCGACGGCGCCGCCGTGCTGGTGCGGACGCGGCGGCACGCCTTGCTGGTCGACACGGCGACCACCTACCTCGGTGGCGCCTCGGGCGCGCGCTCGGGCGTGCTGCCGCTGCTTCGCGGGTACGGTCTGCGACGCCTCGATCTGCTGGTGCTGAGCTCCGCGGAGGGCGGGCGGGCGGCGGGCGCCGCCGAGATCCTGGCCGGCATCGAGGTCGTGCAGGGACGCTTCGGCGGTGCGTGGCCCGGCGCACCGGCGCCGCTCATGCCCTGCATGCGCGAGGAGCGTTTCCTGTGGGACGGCGTGGAGGTGGAACTGCGACCGGCCCGTCGGCCGGAAGGGTCCTGCGTGCTGCGCGTCGGTCCGACGGGCGGCCCGCGGCTGCTCATCGCCGAGCGGCTGGACGCGGATGAGGGCGCGGCGCTGCTCGCGGACGCGACGCCGCTGCGCGCCGACATCGCGCTCGCGCCGCGCCGCGGTTCGGTGGCCGCGCTCGCGCCCGGTTTCACGGCGGCCGTGGGTGCGGGCTGGTTGCTGGTGTCGGCGCGCGAGCTGCCGCCGCGCCGCCGCAGCGCGATCGCCGAGGCCTGGCGCCTGCCGCCGGAGCGGGTCTACGGGACGGCGCGACAGGGCGCGCTGGCGGTGGAGCTGCGCACCGGTCTGCCGCCCCGCGTGCTGCGATATGCGGACGGTCGGGGGGACGGTCGGGCGGACGGTTGGGACTCCGCGGACGCCTCACCGGCCCTCCCGCCGCTCGGTTATCATCCGAAGGCCCGGTGACGGGCGGCCGCCGTGAGGTTCGAGCAGCGATGTGGGAGATAGTGAGGGCCGGCGGCCCGGTGATGTGGCCGATCCTGCTGTGCTCGGTCATCGCCGTGGCGATCACCGTCGAGCGTCTGTGGTCCCTGCAGACCCACCGGGTGCTGCCGGAGGGCCTCCTCGACAAGGTCTGGCAGCTGGTGCAGGCCAACCAGGTGACGGGCGAAGTGCTCGACACGCTGCAGCGGAACTCCCCGCTCGGTCGGGTGCTCGCCGCCGGCCTCAAGAGCCGCCACCAGTCGCGCGACCAGATGATGGAGCGGCTCGAAGACACCGGACGCCATGTGGTGCACGAGCTCGAACGCTTCCTCAACACGCTCGGCACCATCGCCGCCATCGCGCCGCTGCTCGGTCTGCTCGGCACCGTCACCGGCATCATGAGCGCCTTCAACGCCATCAACGAGGGCGCCATCGGCGACCCGCGCATGCTCTCGGGCGGCATCAGCGAGGCGCTGATCACCACCGCGGCGGGTCTCTTGGTCGCGATCCCGGCGCTCGTCGCCTACCGCTACCTGCGCGGCCGCGTCGACGGTCTCGTGGTCGAGATGGAGAAGCAGGCGATCGCGCTGGCCGACGCGGTGGAGACCGCGGGCCCGCGTCCGCCGGTGCGCGGCAGGGCCAAGGCCGCGTCATGAACCTGCGCCCGCGCCGCGTCGAGGAGCCGGACATCAACCTGGTCTCGCTCATCGACGTCGTGCTGATGATCGTCATCTTCTTCATGCTCTCCTCGACCTTCAACGAGGAGGGACGCCTGAGGATCCGCCTGCCGGAGGCGGGCGCGGTAGCCGCCGTGCGCGGCGAGGCGCAGCCGATCGTGGTGGTGGTGGGCGCCGACGGCAGCTATCTGGTGAACGGCCGGGAGGTGGTCGGCAGCGGGCCCGAGGCGCTGCGCGCCGCGCTGCTCGCCGTGGCCGGTGAGGGCCGCGATATGCGGATCACCGTGCGCGCCGATGCGCGCGCGACGCACCAGTCGGTGGTGACGGCGATGGATGTGCTCGGCCGCATGGGCTTCCGCGAGATGAACATCGCGACGGTGAAGGAGGAGGGACGCCCTTGAGCGTGCGGCCGGTCGATGTCGAGGATGCCGGCAAGGTCTATCGCCGCCTGCTCGGCTACGCGCGGCCGCATCTCGGCATGTTCATGGTCGGCGTGGTCGGGATGCTGCTGTTCGCGGCCACCGACTCGGCGCTCGCGTTCCTGGTGCAGAAGTTCCTGGCCGGCGCCTTCGTCGAGCCGGACCCGCGCATCATCTGGGCGATCCCGCTCGGCGCGGTGGTGCTGTTCCTGCTGCGCGGCATCGGCGACTACGTCTCCAACTACTTCCCCGGCTGGGTCGGACGCCAGGTCATCAAGTCGATGCGCGGCGAGCTGTTCGCGCATTACCTCAGGCTGCCCGTGCGCTACTACGAACAGGCGGCGACCGGCGACCTGCTGTCGCGGCTGACGCTCAACATCGAGCGCGTCGCCGAGGCGACCACCAACTCGGTCACGGTGCTGATCCGCGACACGCTCACCATCATCGGCCTGATCGGCATGCTGTTCTGGTACAACTGGCAGCTGGCCGCGTTCGTGCTGCTGCTCGCGCCGCCGATCTCCTGGCTGATCCAGTTCATCAACCGCGCCTTCCGCCGCTACAGCGCGCGCATCCAGGCGTCGATGGGGGATGTGACGCGGGTCGCCAAGGAGGCGCTGGACGCGCAGCGCGTCATCAAGGCCTTCAACGCCGAGAGGCACGAGGAGGCGATCTTCGAGGCGGCCAACGAGCGCAACCGCCACAGCAACATGCGCCTCATCGCCGCACGTGCGCTCGCCAACCCCGTGGTGCAGCTGATCGCCGCGCTCGGCCTCGCCGGCGTGCTGTTCTTCTCGATCCGGCAGGTGTTCACGCAGGAGATGCGGGTCGACGAGTTCATGGCTTTCCTGACGGCGCTGCTGCTCATCACGGCGCCGCTGCGCCGGCTGGTGCAGGTGTTCGGTCCGCTGCAGGAGGGCATCGCCGCGGGGGCGAGCGTGTTCCAGGTGCTCGACACGCCGGTGGAGGACGAGGGCGGGCCGCTGCGGGTGGCGCGGGCGCGCGGTGCGGTGGAGTTCCGCGACGTCGGGTTCACCTACCAGGCCGTGCAGGGCGCGGTGCTGAGCGGCGTCTCCTTCGGCGCGGAGCCCGGCCAGACGGTCGCGCTCGTCGGCCGCTCGGGCAGCGGCAAGAGCACGCTCGCCAGCCTGCTGCCGCGTTTCCACGACCCCGACGCCGGCGCGGTGCTGCTCGACGGCCACGACCTGCGCGAGTACCGGCGCGCCGACCTGCGCGCGCAGGTGAGCCTCGTGTCGCAGGAGGTGGTGCTGTTCGACGACAGCATCCGCCGCAACATCGCCTTCGGGCTCTGCGAGCCGGACGACCCGCGGGTCGAGGCGGCGGCGCGCGCGGCCTTCGTCAGCGAGTTCGCGGACGAGCTGCCGCAGGGTCTCGACACCGCGGTGGGGGAGCGCGGTTCGATGCTCTCCGGCGGCCAGCGCCAGCGCGTGTCCATCGCCCGCGCACTGCTGAAGGATGCGCCGGTGCTGGTGCTCGACGAGGCGACGAGCGCGCTCGACACCGAGTCGGAACGACGCATCCAGGCGGCGCTCGAGGGTCTGCGCCGCAACCGTACGACGCTCGTCATCGCGCATCGCCTCTCCACCATCGAGGCGGCCGACCGCATCGTCGTGCTCGACGAGGGCCGCGTCGTCGAGGTCGGCACGCACGCGGAGCTGCTCGCGCGCGGGGGTCTCTACGCGCAGCTGCACCGGCTGCAGTTCGCGGCCTGAGGGCGCAGCGCTTGGCGCAGGGGCTCGAGGGCTGGCTGCAGGGGATCTGGTACGGCGGTCGTGGCGGTGGCCTCTGGCTGCGGCCTCTCTCCTGGCTCTACGCGCTCGGCGCGGCGCTGCATCGCGCGCCGTATGCCATCGGACTGCGCCACGCCCGTCGCGTCGGTGTCCCGGTGGCGGTGATCGGCAACCTCACGGCGGGCGGCACCGGCAAGTCGCCCTTGGTGGCGGCGCTCGCGACCGCGGTCGCCACGCGTGGCGTCGCGGTCGGCATCCTCACGCGAGGGCACGGCGCGGCGCGCACCGCGCCCCGGCGCATCCGCCCTGATGACGATCCGCGCGCGGCGGGCGACGAGCCGCTCATGCTCGCGCGGGCCACGGGTCTGCCGGTGGTCGCCGCGGTCGATCGCGCAGCCGGTGCGGCGCTGCTGCGCGCGGCGGGCGTGCAGCTCGTGCTCAGCGACGACGGTCTGCAGCATCACGCCCTGGCGCGCGCCCTCGAGGTCGTGGTGATCGACGCCGTGCGCGGCTTCGGCAACGGGCGCCTGCTGCCCGCGGGTCCGTTGCGCGAACGGCCCTCACGGCTCGCGACGGTGGATTGGGTGGTGCTGCATGACACGGCGCCCCGCGGCGCAGGATCGGACCCCGCGGCCGCGTCCGCCGGTGCAGCGGCGGTGGCCTCGGTGCGCGGTCGCGAGGGCGTGCTGCGCATGGCGCTGCTCCCGGGGCCCGCGCGGCGGCTCGCGGCCGGTGATGCCTCGGTCGAGGCGACCCGACCGCTCGGCGCGTTCGCCGGACAGCGCGTGCACGCCGTCGCCGGCATCGGCGATCCGCCGCGCTTCTTCGCCATGCTGCGTGCGGCGGGCATCGAGCCCGTCGAGCACGCATTCCCCGACCACCACGCCCTGACCGTCGACGACCTGGCCTTCGGCGATGACGCGCCGGTGCTGATGACGTCCAAGGATGCCGTAAAATGCGGCGCATCGGCCGATCCCCGGCTGTGGGAGGTGCCGGTCGTCGCGCGGCTCGATCCCGACGACGGCGCGGCGCTCGTCACGCGGCTCGTGGCCCTTGCGGGGGCTGGGGCGAAGGAGTCATGAAATGGATCCGCGTCTGCTCGACATCGTCGCTTGCCCGCTCTGCAAAGGGCCCCTCGTCTGGCACGCCGCGGAGACGGTGCTCGTCTGCCGCGCCGACCGGCTGGCGTTCCCGGTGACGGACGGCGTGCCCGTGATGCTGGAGGAGGAGGCCCGCACGCTCGCGGCGGACGATCCGCTGCTCGCGCGCTGACCATGTACCGTATCGTCATCCCGGCCCGCTTCGGCTCGACCCGGTTGCCGGGCAAGCCGCTGCTCGAGATCGCCGGCAAGCCCATGCTGCAGTGGGTGTACGAGCGCGCCAGCGCCTGCAGCGCGCGCGAGGTCGTCATCGCCACCGACGACGAGCGCATCATGCAGGTCGCAGCCGGTTTCGGCGCGGCCGCGGTCATCACCTCGCGCGACCATCCGAGCGGCACCGACCGCATCGCCGAGGTCGCGGCGCTGCGCGGCTGGGGCGACGACGAGGTGGTCGTCAACCTGCAGGGCGACGAGCCGGCGATGCCGGCCGTGCTCGTCGAACAGGTGGCGGGTCTGCTGCTCGAGCAGCCGGGCGCCGACATCGCCACGCTCGCCACACCGGTGCGCGACCGTGACGAATATTTCGATCCCAACGCCGTGAAGGTGGTCACCGATCACGAGGGCAGGGCG
Organism: Steroidobacteraceae bacterium; assembly: GCA_040400835.1. Classification (GTDB taxonomy): domain Bacteria; phylum Pseudomonadota; class Gammaproteobacteria; order Steroidobacterales; family Steroidobacteraceae; genus UBA964. The sequence continues at coordinate 38,915 of JBBAPM010000004.1, read as the reverse complement.
CTCTACTTCAGCCGCGCGCCCATCCCCTGGTACCGCGACCCCGTCGGGCTCGACGGACCGGTGATCGGCGCCCGCCGGCATCTCGGTCTCTATGCGTACCGCGTGTCGGCGCTGCGCCGCCTCGCGTCGTTGCCGCCCTCGCCGTTGGAGCGCGCCGAGCAGCTCGAGCAGCTGCGCGCGCTCGCGCACGGGCTCTGCATCGTGGTGGGTGAGGCCGAACGGCGCCCCGGGCCGGATGTGAACACCGCCGAGGACCTCGCGCGGGCCGCTGCGGCGCTCGCCGCGGACGGACCGACGCTCTGCGAGTGAACAGGCCGGTGCCGTCCGTCGGCTTTCCCGTGCGTGCGGCGCTCAGCGCGCCTGCCGTGGTCACGATGGTCGTGCTGCAGGCGCTGCGCGTGCTGGCCCCTGCACCCATCCTGTCGTTGCTGCTCGCGGAGGTCGCGTTCGTCGTGACCGCAGTGTTGGTCGCACGCGCCGACCCGGCGATGACCTGGACCTTCGTGCCGGTGATGTGGATCGGTGTCGCGCTCGGCGCTCTCGCCGATGCGCTATGGCTCGGCGGTCGCCTCACCGAGCTGCCGGCGCTGCTCGGATTCGCAGCGCCGGCGCTCGTGGTCGGTTTCGTCCTGGCGCGGTCGTGGCCGCGCCGGCCGACGGATCAGTAGTCGTCGCGGCGCGATGAGCCGGAGCTCGACGGGCCATAGCTCGTCGGGCTCGAGGACCAGACGACACGGGTGGGCTCGGCCGCCGCGGGCTTCGCAGCCTCCGGGACCGCATCGGGCGCGGCCGTCGTGTCGGTCGATGTCGCAGGCTCCGCCGCGGCAGGCGCGGCGGGGGCCTCGGGTGCGGCCTCGGGCGCGACCTCGCTCCCTACCGCAGCGGCAGGCTCCACCGCCTCCTGCGCCGCGTTCTCGACGGGCGCCGCGTTCGGCTCCTCCGAGAGCGGTGCGGCTTGCGGTGAAGGCTCGGCCGGGGCGAGCCCGGTCCAGCTGATGCCCGACGCCGTTTCGCGCGGCGGCGGTGGGACCAGGTCGAGCACCGACTGCGGCGCCCTATCCTGGGCGTCGCCCGCATCGGTCTGCGCGGTGGAGGCGTCCGCTTCCGCGCCCTCATCGAAGCTGTCGTCGAGGTCATCGGATCCGTTCGGACCCGTGTCCTCGCCCGCTGCGCCGGCCGGACCGGCCTCGCGTCCCGCACCGCCCCGTCGGCCACGTCGACCACGGCGGCGGCGGCGACCGCCACGACCCTCGCCTTCGGCCTGAGTGCCGGCAGCGCCCGGCTGGATCGCACCAGAGGCGTTGTCGAGGTTTACCGGGTCGTCGGCGGAAACGGCCGACGCCGACTCCACGACGGCAGGCGCGGCGCTCGCGCTGGCGGTCAGCTCGCCGTTCGCCGCGTTGGCTGCGCCGACGATACCGGCGGCAGCGGTCACGCCCGCCGCGTCCGATCCCTCGGGACGGTTGCGATCGCCGCGATCACGGTCACGGTCGCGTCCGCGGCCGCGCTGGCCGTCCCGGCCGCGGCCACGGCCGCCTTCGGTGGCCGGCTTCTCGGCAGCCGCCGCCGGCTTCTCGGCGGCGATACCCGGCTCGCGCGAGCGGTCTCGCTCCCCACCCTTGTCCTTGTTGTCCTTGTCCCGCCCGCGCTCGCCGCGGTCACGGTCGCGATCGCGACCGCCACGGCCCTCGCGCTCCCGGTCACGACCCCGGTCGCGACCCCGGTCACGGTCACGGTCACGGTCGCGGCCACGGCCGCGATCACGATCGTTGCGCTCACGGTCGCCGCGTCCGCCCGAGGACGGCTCGACGGGTACGGGCAGCTGCATCTCCGGCTTCGGATCGCCGAACAGCCAGCGCCACAGGCGCACGAACACGCCGGCACGCGGACCGGCGGGCAGCGTGGGAACGGCCGCGACGGCTGCCGCCGCAGGGGCTGCGACCGGCGCCGGCGCGTGCTCGACGATCGGCACAGGGGTCGTCGGCAGGAAGGTCGGCACGGCGGCCGGCTCCTGCTGCGCCTGCTTCTCACGGGTGCCTGCCGGGTCGACGACCTTGGCGGGCGTCGGCATCTGGTAGCTGGTGCGCTTGAACTCCGGCTGGTCGATCTCGTCGTCGCGGACGCGTCGGATCGAGTACTCCGGGGTCTGGATGTTGCGGTTCGGCACGATCAAGAGCTCGACATCGCTCTTGTCCTCGAGCGTGCGCAGCCACTCGCGCTTCTCGTTGATGAGGTAGGTGGCGACCTCGACCGGCACCTCGGCGATGACCTTGGCGGTGCGGTCCTTGCGGGCCTCTTCGCCGATCAGCCGCAGCAGCGCGAGCGCCATCGACTCGACGGTGCGGATGCTGCCGATGCCGGTGCAACGCGGGCACATCTCGTGGCTCGAGTCGCTGAGCGAGGGGCGCAGGCGCTGGCGCGACATCTCGAGCATGCCGAAGCGCGACAGACGGCCGATCTGGATGCGCGCGCGGTCCATCTTCATGGCGTCGCGCAGGCGGTCCTCGACGGCGCGCTGGTTGCGCGACTCGTCCATGTCGATGAAGTCGATGACGATCAGGCCGCCGATGTCGCGGATGCGCAGCTGGCGGGCGATCTCGTCGGCGGCCTCGAGGTTGGTGTTGGTGGCGGTGGTCTCGATGTCGCCGCCGCGCGTGGCGCGCGCGGAGTTGATGTCGATGGAGACCAGCGCCTCGGTGTAGTCGATGACGATGGAGCCGCCCGAGGGCAGCTGCACCTTGTGCGCGTAGGCCGACTCGATCTGGCTCTCGATCTGGTAGCGCGTGAAGAGCGGGATGTCGTCGGTGTACATCTTCAGGCGACGACCGCCCTCCGACGGCATGAAGCGCTGCATGTACTCGGCGGCGATCTCGTGCGCGCCCGGCTCGTCGACCAGCACCTCACCGATGTCGTCGGAGAAGTAGTCGCGCAGCGCGCGGGTCACCGGGTCGCTCTCGCGGTAGACGAGGAACGGGGCGGGGCGCTCGAGCACCGCCTTCACGATCTCATCCCACTGGATCTTGAGGTTGTCGAGGTCCCACTGGAGTTCCTCGGTGGCGCGGCCCACGCCGGCGGTGCGCACGATGGCACCCATGCCGGCCGGCACCACGAGGGCGTCCATGATGCTGCGCATCTGGTCGCGGTCCTCGCCCTCGATGCGACGGCTGACGCCGCCGGCGCGCGGATTGTTCGGCATCAGCACCAGGAAGCGGCCGGCGAGCGAGATGAAGGTGGTGAGGGCGGCGCCCTTGTTGCCGCGCTCCTCCTTGTCGACCTGCACCACGATGTCCTGGCCTTCCTGCAGGACCTCGCGCATGTTGATGCGCCCGCCCGAGGGGTTCTTCAGGAAATACTCGCGGGAGATCTCCTTGAGCGGCAGGAAGCCGTGGCGCTCGGCGCCGTAGTCGACGAAGCAGGCTTCGAGCGAGGGCTCGATGCGCGCGATGCGCGCCTTGTAGACGTTGGCCTTCTTCTGTTCGCGGGACGGGAGCTCGATCGAGAGGTCGTAGAGCTTCTGTCCGTCAACGAGTGCGACGCGCAGCTCTTCCTGCTGCGTCGCGTTCACAAGCATTCTTTTCATGGAGGGCCCCTGTACGGGATGGGGCCAACAGCGGACGGGCGGTGATTGCCCAGGAGGCGACGGAAGGCGCGAACGAGGAGGAGGTGAGTGTCACTTTCTGTTCTTGTTCGAGCTGTCTGCCCGCGACCCCGGAGGGCGCGGACCGGAACCTGCGCTGGTCTGTGCACCGACGGCGCGCCGGGGAGCCCCTCTGGGACTCGACGCCGGACGCGGCCACTGTCGGCCGGATTCGATGGCCTCGTCGCCGAGGACCAACTAACATGCGACGCCCGCTCTGGCGGAAGTCGCGGCGACGGTTTGAGTCTATGACAAAGCCCCCGAAAAAACAAGACCTTACGGAAATGACCGGAAAATCCGCTGTAAAGCAGGTCGTGGTCGGCGAAGACGACGTCGGCAGCCGCCTCGATAGATTCCTCACCCGCCAGTATCCCGGGGTGCCCCGGACCCGCCTGTACCGCATCGTCCGCAAGGGCGAGGTGCGGGTGAACGGCAAGCGGGCGGCCATCGATACCCGCCTGGCGTCGGGCGATACGGTGCGTCTGCCCCCCGTGCGGGCGCTGGCGCCGGGCGAGGAGGGCGCGGAGGACGGAGCGGCCGGTGGCCGCACCGGCGCGGCCGGGGCGGGTGTCGAGGGCATGGGGGCCAAGCCGAAGCGCGTCCGCGTGCCGACCGGTCTGATCGAGACCATCACCCGTGCCGTGATCCACGAGGACGAGCGGCTGCTGGTGATCGACAAGCCGGCCGGCATCGCCGTGCACGGCGGCAGCGGCATCTCGTTCGGCGTCATCGAGGCGCTGCGCGCGGCGCGGCCCGACGAGGCCGACACGCTCGAACTCGTCCACCGCCTCGACCGCGACACCAGCGGCGTGCTGCTGGTGGCGCGCAAGCCCGCCGTGCTGCGCATGCTGCACGCGAGCCTGCGCGACGGCGAGGGGTTCGAAAAGCGCTACCTCGCGCTGCTGAAGGGCGATTGGCAGCTCGGCAAGAAACGCATCGACGCGCCGCTGCGCACCGACCTGCGCGTCGGCGGCGAACGCACCGTGAAGGTGCAGGCGGGCGGCAAGCCCGCCGCCAGCGATTTCAGGGTGGTGCAGTCCTACGGCCGCACGGCGACGCTGATGGAGGTCGCGATCCTGACCGGGCGCACGCACCAGATCCGCGTGCACGCCGCGTATGCGGGCCACCCGGTGGCGGGAGATCCGAAGTACGGCGACGAAGCCTTCAACGAGGACATGCGCGGGATCGGCCTCGAGCGCATGTTCCTGCATGCCTCGAGCATCTCGTTCGTGTGGCCCGACCGCGGCACCGAGTTCAGCGTCAACGCGCCGCTACCGCCCGAGCTCGCGCGCGTGCTGGACGTGATCGTGCGCCCACGGTCGAAGCGTTCGCGCAAGCCATATCAGCGGTAGCCCGATCAGCGCGGTCGGGTCCTCCGAGCGCAGCCGCTCGAAGAGCGTGATGCCGAGGCCCTCACATTTGAAGCCGCCGGCGCAGTCGGTCGCGGGCTCCGCCGCGACATAGGCCGCGATCTCCTCGCGCGTGAGCGCGCGGAACTCGCAGACCGTCTCGTCGAGGTGTTGCGCCTCGAAGCCATCGGCGAGGCCGACGACGCAGACGGCGGTGTGGAACACGACGCTGTGGCCGGCGAGCCGCGCGAGCTGCGCCGCCTGGGCCTCCGGGCTGCCGGGCTTGCCGAGGCACTCGTCACCGAGCGCGCAGACCTGGTCGGAGCCGATGACGAGCGCGCCGCGTTGCGCCGGAAGGTGGTCTGCCGACCCGGTCGCCGGTGCCGCGAGCGTCTCCGCGACCGCCAGTGCCTTGCTGCGGGCCAGACGCAGGGCGAGGGCCGCCGGGGTCTCGCCGGGTAGCCGGGATTCGTCCACCTCGGGGCTGCGCCACTCGAAGGGGTGGCCGAGGCGGGTGAGCAGTTCGCGGCGGTAACGGGACCCGGACGCGAGCCAGAGAGGCCTCTTCAGCAGAAACAAGGGCTTACACCACCGATTGGTTTTGACTAGCCGGAAGGTCGCCCCTATCATACGCGCCCCATGCCGGCTGACTGGTCACGACCGCTGGATGTCGATCGCGCGGCCGACCAGCGCAGCGAGTGGGAGTTCGAGCTGCCGCTCGTGGACCTTCCGCGGTTGGCACCGGACCTCGCGCTGCAGGAAGGCAGCGCGGCCTGTCGGGTCGAGTTCGCGCGCGAGCGCGGTCGTCCGGTGGCCCAGGTGGAGGTCCGCTCACGCGTGCCGCTGCGTTGCCAACGCTGCCTGCGGCCGGTGTGGGTCGACATCGACGTGAGTTCGCAGGTGCGGCTCGTCACCGATCCGGCGCAGGCCGGCGAGGCGGAGCCCGGCGAAGGTGACGACGACGGGCTCGAGAGCAGCGGCGCGGAGCCGACGCTCGCGCCGGAGGGACGCGTGGTGCTGCGCGACCTCGTCGAAGAGGAGATCCTGCTGGCGGCGCCGTTGGTGCCGCGGCATGAAGATGTCGCCGGATGTGGCCCCGGCGAGGCGATCCCCGCGGACACGACGCCCGGGGACGCGAAGAAGGGCCCGATGAACACGCCGTTTGCGGGGCTGGGCGAGCTCCTGAAACGCGGCCACTAGTCCGATCGCCCGTCGAGGAGTTCCGCCATGCCAGTCCAGAAGAGCCGCAAGACCCCGTCCAAGCGCGGCATGCACCGCTCGCACGACGGTCTCGCCAAGCCCGCCCTGTCGGTCGATCCGCAGTCGGGTGAGACCCACTTCCGTCACCGCATCACGCCGGACGGTTTCTACCGCGGCAAGCGCGTGATCGAGAAGCCGGCCGACGAGGAAACGGCGGGCTGACGCCCCGGCGCGCCGTGGGGCGCGCCTGCCCCTCACGGGGCACCCAAAGATGACCGTCATCGCGCTCGATGCCATGAGCGGCGACCTCGGCGCGCAGGAATGCGTGCCGGCGGCGCTGCGCGCGCTCGCCGAGGATCCTGCGCTGCGCCTGCTGCTGGTGGGCGACCCGACCGTGCTCGAGCCGCTCCTCGCCGCGGCGGCGAAGGCCGGGCCGGCCGCCGCCGCCCGCGCCCGCCTCGAGGTCGTGCCCGCGAGCGAGGTCATCACCATGGACGACTCGCCGCGCGACGCGATCCGCCGCAAGAAGGACTCGTCGATGCGCGTCGCGATCGACCTCGTCCGCGAGGGGCGCGCCGAGGCCGCGGTCAGCGCCGGCAACACCGGCGCGCTCACCGCCATCGCGCATTTCGTGCTCAAGTGCCTGCCGCAGGTCGAGCGTGCGCCCATCATGTCCGCGGTGCCGAACGAACGCGGCTCCACGCATCTGCTCGACCTCGGCGCGAACGTGCGCGCGACCGCGCTGCAGCTCGAGCAGTTCGCGATCATGGGCGCCATCGTCGCGCGCGACGTGCATGGCATCGCGCGGCCGCGGGTGGGCCTGCTCAACATCGGCGTCGAGGAGACGAAGGGCCACGACCTCGTGCAGGAGGCGCACGCGCTGCTCGGCGCCTGGCGATCGGCGGGCCACGGCCGCGACTTCGACTACGTGGGCTTCGTCGAGGGCGGCGACATCTTCACCGGCGAGGTGGATGTCGTCGTGACGGACGGCTTCACCGGGAACGTCGCGCTCAAGACCATGGAGGGTGTGGCGCGGCTGATCGGCAAGCGGCTGCGCAGCGGCTTCACCGCGAGCCTGTCCGCCAAGCTCGCGGGTCTCGTCGCGCGCCCGGTGCTCGCGCGCGTCACCGCGTCGCTCGATCCGCGCGCCTTCAATGGTGCGGTCATGGTCGGGCTCACGCGCGTCGTGGTAAAAAGCCACGGTAGCGCGGACCGCGTCGCGCTCGCCCGCGCCGTCGCCATCGCCGCCACCGCGGTGCGGCGCCAACTCGTGCAGCATGTCGCGACCGCCCTCGGGGAGACCTCAGCATGACGTTCCAGCTCAAGCATTCGCGCATCGCCGGCACCGGCAGCCACCTGCCCGAGAAGGTGCTCACCAACACCGACCTCGAGAGGATGGTCGAGACCTCCGACCAGTGGATCCAGGAGCGCACCGGCATCCGCGAGCGGCACATCGCCGCCCAGGGCGAGACCACGGTCGACCTCGCCGTGCCGGCCGCGCGCCGCGCCATGCAGGCCGCCGGGGTCGAGCCCGACGAGATCGACCTCATCATCTTCGGCACCTGCACGCCCGATCAGGTGTTCCCGAACTGCGGCGCGCTGCTGCAGGACCGGCTCGGCATCCGCAACTGTCCGGCGGTGAGCGTGGAGGCAGCGTGCAGCAGCTTCATCTACGCGCTCTCCATCGCCGACAAGTTCGTGCGGCTCGGCGAGGCGAAGTGCGCACTGGTGATCGGCGCCGAGACGTTGAGCCGCATCGTCGACTGGACCGACCGCAGCACCGCCATCCTGTTCGGTGACGGTGCGGGCGCGGTGGTGCTGAAGCCCGCCGACGAGCCGGGCATCCTCTCGACGCATCTGCACACCGACGGCTTCTACAAGGACCTGCTTTACTGCCCGGTCGGACCCTCGAAGGGCTTCCACCCCGACGAGTCGGGGCGCATGCCGCTCTTCATCCACATGGCGGGCAACGAGGTCTTCAAGATCGCGGTGAAGTCCTTGGGATCGATCGTCGACGAGACGCTGGCCGCCAACGGTCTCGACAAGTCGGCCATCGACTGGCTGGTGCCGCACCAGGCCAACATCCGCATCATCCAGGCCACGGCCAAGAAGCTGGACATGCCGATGGAGAAGGTGATCGTCACCGTCGCCGAGCACGGCAACACCTCGTCGGCATCGGTGCCCTTGGCGCTCGACGCCGGGGTGCGGGACGGACGCATCCGGCGCGGTCAGCTGCTGCTGCTGGAGGCCTTCGGCGGCGGCCTCACCTGGGGCTCGGCGCTGATCCGCTACTGACCCGCCGGTCACCCGGCGCGCCGGCGCCGCCTTCCGCAGGACGAAAAAAAACGCCGCGCTCTCGCGCGGCGTCTTCTTCCCGGAGCGGGACCTTGCGGTCTTACTTCGAGATCGTGCGCTTGAACATGCGATCGATCTTCTCGTTCGTCGCATCGCAGCACGACTGGCTGGCCTGGGCGGCAGCCAGAGCCTGGTTGGCGGTCGACTGCGCGCCGCTGGCGGCCGAGGCGGCCGAGGCGGCGGCGCTGCTGGCGCTGTCGGCGGCGCTCTTGGCGGCGGCGACCTGCGAGCTGATGCTCGAGACCTGCGACTTCAGCGTGTCGATCTGGGCCTGCAGCGGCTTCAGGTCGGTGCAGCCGGCGAGGGCGGCGACGGCGGCGAGGGCCGCGATCTTGGCGATGACAGGAGTCTTCATTTTCATTGTCCTCTAGAGGTTTCTGACGATCGTGGCGATGGGCGGCGACCCCCCTGAGGATCCACGCCCACACCGGCGACAACTGCACCAAATCCGCGCGCGGATTGCAACCCGCGCGTGTGTGTGCGGCACCGCCCGGGGCCTCAAATGGCCTTTTTGCGCAGCAGGAACTGGTGGTTGCGCAACTTGATGGTGTCGGCGACGCCTGTCACACGGAATTCATCTACGGCACGGGTCACCCCGTGGTCCCAGATCCCGCGGCGGTCGTAGTCGTCGCCGGCGATGTAGCCGCCCGGCTTGAGCTTGGGGAAGAACGCGGCGAGGTCGCGCTTCACGTCGTCGTAGAAGTGGCTGGCGTCGACGTAGATCCAGTCGAAGTGGGCGTCGGGGAAGAGCGGCGCGGCGTCGTGCGAGAGCGTGCGGTGCAGCACCACGCGACCCGAGGCGATCTCGCGCGCGAAGCGCGTGGTGACCTGTACGTACTGGGCCTGCAGGGCGTCGCTCGCCGCCTTGGCGTCCTTGAAATCCTGCGTCGGGCCGTCGTAGAGCGTGCCGTCGTCCTTGGTGAACCAGGGGTCGACGAGGTGCAGCTCCCGCGGCTCGTTCATGGCGAGGATGCGCTCGGAGAAGTCGCCGTCGAAGACGCCCACCTCGATGACCACGCCGCCCTTCGGGAGGTGGTCGAACAGGAAGTCGCGGCTCGCCGCGCGACGGGCGCGCTTCGAGAAGAGCCGCTGATACCAGTGTCTTCCGGGCAGTCCCGGCGCGGGGCGATACATGGCAACATCATAGCCCATGGACAAAGACGCGGGTTCGACGGGGACGGTCGGCCGACCGGGCGGTGCGCCGCCGCGCGCGTTGTTCGTGCCGGTGAGCGGTCCGTCCGGCATGGGCGAGTTCGCGCGGGCGCGCGGTCTCGCCGATGCCCTCAAGGCGCGCTGGCCGCAGGTGGAGACGCATTTCCTGGTGCACCGCGACGCGCCCTACGCGCGCGGCTTCCACCACCCGCTGACGCTGCTGCCCGCCTCCCCGACGCTCTGCACCGACGAGGTGGTGGCCGCGATCCGCGCCTTCCGTCCGGGCGTGGTGGTGTTCGACAACGCCGGTCGCAGCGGCGCCCTGCGTGCGGCGCGCGCCGTCGGCGCACGGGCGGTGTATGTGAGCTCGCGCAGCCGCCAGCGCTACAAGGCGTTCCGGCTGCGCTGGATGCGTCTGCTCGACGACCACTGGATCTCGTATCCGGCGCCGATCGCCGGGCCGCTGACATCGCTCGAGCGCTTCAAGCTGCGGATGCTGGGGCGGCCGGAGGTCCGCTTCCTCGATGCGGCCATCGCATCGCCGGACGAGGCGGCGGCCGACGCGCTGCTCGCGGGCGGTCCTTCGCCCGAGGTCATCATCGTGCCCGGAGGCGGCAGCCAGTTCCATGATGCGGCGATGACGCCGGCGCGTTTCGCGCGCTGGGGTGAGGCGCTCGCCGCCCGCGGCCACGAGGTCGCCTTCGTCGCCGGGCCTTCGTTCAGCGGCGAGATCGTCGCCCTGCCGCGCCTGCGCGTGCTGCGCGGCGTCGGCGGCGGTGCGTTGATGGCGCTGCTCTCGCGCAGCCGGCTCGTGCTGGTCAACGGCGGGGATACGCTGGTGCAGGGCATCGTGCTCGGCAAGCCCTGCGTCGCCGTCCCGATCGCGGGCGACCAGGCGGCGCGCATCGCGGCCTGCGCGGCGCTCGGTGCCGTGATCGCGCCGCGGCCCGATGAGGTGGTGGAGACCTGCGCGTCGCTGCTCGGCGACGCCGCGGGCCTCGAGGCGCTCGCCGCCGCCGCGCGCGCTGCGGGTCTCGGCGACGCGCTGCCCGGCATGGTGGCGCGGCTCGGCGCGCACCTCGGGCTCACCTAGCCGCGATCAACTCCCGGTACGCGTCCAGCGTCTCACGCACCACGGTGTCGAGGTGCCAGGCCGAAAGATCGTGCTGTTGCCGCGGCGGTCGCGCCGCGGCGAGCTCCCGCAGCGCCGCCGCCATCGCCGGCACATCGTCGATGTCGACCAGCCGTCCCGGGAAGCGCGACAGGATCTCCGACGGACCCTGCGTACGCGTGGCGAGCACCGGCGTGCCGGCGTCGAGCGCCTCGAACAGCACGCGCCCCAGCGGCTCGCTGCGCGAGGGGCTCACGAAGAGATCGAAGGCCTGGTAGAGATCCTTGGCATCGCTGCGGAAGCCGAGGAAGGTGATGCGTCCGTCCGGGCAGGCTTCGGCCGCGAGCCGTTCGAGCGAGGCCCGTTCCCGGCCCTCGCCGGCGATCACGAGCCGCGCCTGCGGCAGCGCCGCGGCACCGAAGGCGCGGATCAGCGTATCGAACCCCTTGGACTCCGCGAGCCGCCCGACGCCGCCCACCAAAAAGTCCTCCGATGCCGCACCCGCGAGCGCGCGCAGTTCCGCGATGCGCTCCGGCGGGAGCTCCGGCTGCGGCATGAGCGATTCGTTGATGTCGAAAACGCGGCCGCGATAATCCTTGAGGTCGCGCTTCTGCCATTGCGCGATGACGATCAGGCCGTCCATCTGCAGGAAATGCGGGCCGTTGACCCACATGTGCAGCGTGGCGATGGTCGGGCAGGGCGGTTTCAGGCGGGCGACGAGCCGCGTGCTCTTGCGCAGGTGGGTGTGGATCACCTCGGGGCGGAACTGCCGCACCGCGCGCGCGAGCCCCGGGCCCGGGAACCAGCGGCCGCATTCCACCACCTGCACGCGCGCGTCGAGATGGTCGCGGATCGAGGCGCCGCCCGCGCCGCGGTGGTCGCGGCGCAGCGCCAGCATGACCTCGTGGCCCTGCGCCGCGCAGGCGTTGCACATCTCGGCGGTGGCGCGCTCGGTGCCGGCGAAGCCGCGCGAGAAAAGCGTGTGCAGGATGCGCATCGTGCGTCCTCAGCCCTTGCGCTTGTCGCGCAGGATCTCGCGCGCGGCGTTGCGCCCCGGCACGCCGGTCACGCCGCCGCCCGGGTGTGCGCCGGAACCGCAGAGATAGAGCCCCTCGAGCGGTGTGCGGTAATCGCCGTAGCCGAGCGCGGGGCGCGCCGCCCACAGCTGGTCGAGGCCGAGCGCGCCGTGGAAGATGTCGCCGCCCGCGAGCCCGAAGCGCTGCTCGAGGTCGAGCGGCGAGAGCGCGGAATGCCCCAGCACGCTCGAGCGGAAGCCGGGCGCCTGCGCATCGACCGTGTCGATGATGAGCTGCGCCGCGGCTTCGCGCATCGCCGGGTCCGCCCAGCTGCGGTCGGGCGCGTCGGGACGTGCGAGGTCGTAGTCGAAGTGCTGGCAGAAGAGGCTCGCCACATGCGCGCCCGGCGGCGCGAGCGTGTCATCGAGCGTCGAGGACACCAGCATCTCCACCACCGGCGCGCCGGACACGCCGTGCAGGCGCGCTTCGGCGTAGGCGCGGTCCATGTAGCCGAGCGACGGTGCGATGACGATACCGGAGCTGAGGTGCGTGTCGTCGGTGCGCGAGCGGCGTGCGCTGAAGCGCGGCAGCTCCGCGAGCGCGACGTTCATCCGGAACGACGCCGACCCGACCCGCCAGCGTTCGATGTGGCTGCGGAAATCCTCGGGCAGGTCCTCGGGCTGCAGCAGGCCGAGGAAGAGCGGTTTCGGCCCCAGGTTGCCGACGATGTTCGGCGCGCCGAACACGCGGCCGTCGGCGAGGCGGATGCCGCTCGCGCGCACACGGCCGCCGCCGATGCGGCCCGCGGCGCGGTTCGTGATGATGCGCTCGACCGGCGCGTCGCACTCGATGTGCACGCCGAGCCGGCGCGCCTCGGCGGTCATCGCCTGCGTGATCGCGCCCATGCCGCCGATGGCGTGGCCCCAGATGCCGCTCTTGCCGTTCACCTCGCCGAAGGCGTGGTGCAGCAGCACGTAGGCGCTGCCCGGGGTGTAGGGGCTGGCATAGTTGCCGACGATCGAATCGAAACCGTACAGCGCCTTGAGCGCATCGCACTCGAACCAGTGGTCGAGGATCTCGCCGGCGCTGCGCGTGAAGAGCTCATGCAGTTCGCGCTGCCGGGCGAGCGGCAGCGCACGGAAGCCGCGGCCGAAGCGCAGCAGTTCCCACAGGTCGCGACCGCGGCGCAGGTCGGTGGGCGGCGTGCGGTGCAGCAGGTCGCGCAGCAGCGCGACGGCGCGGCCGAGCATCTCGTTGAAGGCGGGCAGGCGCGCCGCGTCGCGGGCGCTGAAACGGCGCACCTCCTCGAGCGTGTCCGCGGCCGTGGGGCCGGCGCTGAACGAGCCGCCGTCGGGCAGCGGCAGGAAGTTCTGCATCGGCCGCTCGACCACGCGCAGCCCGTGGCCGGCGAGACCCAGTTCGGCGATCACCCCGGCATCGAGCAGGCTCACGGTGTAGCTGGCGGCCGAGTTGCGGAAGCCCGGGTGGAACTCCTCGGTGACGGCCGCCCCGCCGACCACCCCCCTGCGCTCGAACACGGCCACCCGCAGCCCCGCCCGGGCGAGGTAGCAGGCGCAGGTGAGGCCGTTGTGGCCGCCGCCGATGACCAGGGCGTCGAAATCTGCGGCAGGGGGCTTGCGACTGGATGTATTCACAGGTACTGTATGGAACAACAGAGGTAGAGGTGCCACATGTCAGACATGTCCGATTTGACTCCCCGCCAGACCGAGATCCTCCGTCTCATCCAGCGCGCCATCGCCGAGACCGGCATGCCGCCCACCCGCGCGGAGATCGCGCAGGAACTCGGCTTCCGCTCGGCGAACGCCGCCGAAGAGCACCTGCGCGCCCTCGCCCGCAAGGGCGTCATCGCGCTCGTGCCGGGCACCTCGCGCGGCATCCAGTTGAAGGACATCCTGCGCGAGCAGCTCGGCCTGCCGCTCATCGGCCGCGTGGCCGCCGGCAAGCCCATTCTCGCAGAAGAGAACATCGAAGCGCGATTCAACATCGACCCCGACATCTTCTCGCCCAAGCCGCACTATCTGCTCAAGGTCACCGGCATGTCCATGAAGGACGTCGGCATCCTCGACGGCGACCTGGTGGCCGTGCACCGCACGCCCGAGGTCCGCAACCGCCAGATCATCGTCGCGCGCCTCGAGAACGAGGTCACGGTCAAGCGTTACAAGCAGGAAGGCAGCACCGTATGGCTGTTGCCCGAGAACGTCGACTTCGAGCCCATCCGCGTCAACCTGCGTGAAGAGCCGCTCATCATCGAAGGGGTGGTGGTCGGTGTGCTGCGTCGTGGCCCGAGCGGGCCGGGCAAAGCCGTCGGCCTGATGTGACGGGCGACACGACCCATCCATAACCCGTCGCAGCACCCGTTCGGGGCGCTGCGTCCGGAGAGACCCATGACCGTATTCGTACTGCGCCCTTCACCGGGCGTGACGGGCGATTCTGCTCCGAAGAAACTGCGGCGACCCGCACGCGCTGCACTGCGGCGCTATACCTGTCCCTGCGGCTGCGGCCGCAACGGCTGGTTCTCGCAGCCGCGCACGCTGCGTGCGGCAGCGGCACACACACATCCTGATGCCGACGTGAGTCCGGCGTGAGACCCCAGGCGGCGCGCAGTGGTGGACGCCATGGAAACCCTTGCCGGTCTGCTCACGCATCCGGCCATCTGGCGCGGTCGCGGTCTCGCGCGCAGCGATACGTACGCCACGGGCTACGCACGCCTCGATGACGCCTTGCCGGGGCGGGGTTGGCCTGCTGCCGGACTCACCGAGATCCTCACGTGCCGTCCCGGTCTCGGTGAACTGCGCTTGCTGCTGCCGCTGCTCGCCGCGATCGGCACCGCGCAGCCGCCGCGTTGGGTCGCTTGGGTGTCGCCGCCCTTCGAACCCTATGCGCCGGCGCTCGCAGCGGGTGGCGTGCCGCCCGGACGACTGCTCGTGATCCGCGCCGCCGAGCCGCTGTGGGCGCTCGAGCAGGCGCTCGACTCGGGCGCCTGCGGCGTCGCGCTCGGTTGGCCCGAAGCCGGTACCCGGCGCGTGCGGGCGCGCGACCTGCGCCGTCTGCAGCTCATCGCCCAGCGCCATCGTGCGCCGGCGTTCCTGTTCCGTGGCCTCGAGGCCGCGCGTGAGTCATCGCCCGCCGAGCTACGCCTCATGTTCGCGCCGCAGCCGGGCGGCGGACGGCTGCAGCTCCTCAAGAGCCGTGGCGGCCGTCGCGAGCCGTTCGAGCTGCAGTGGGTGGCCGCGCAAGCCGCGCCATCCCGGGAGGATCCGCATGGCGCGGCGTGAGCGCATGGCTTCGTCGCGGCGGGCGTTCATGCGGCTCGGTCAGGCGACCTCGGCTGCACCGCCGGTGGAGCATGCCGTGGCGCCGGCCGCACGGGGCGCACCGACCGGTGTGCCCCCGTCACCGCCGATGCCGCCGCCGCTCGAGTCCCTGTTCGATGCTGCGCCCGAGTCCTGGGTGGCGTTGTGCGGCGCTGTCGACCTCGACCGCCTCGCGCGGCTCGCCCTCGATTTCAGTCCGCGCGTGAGCCTCGAGACCGACGCCGTGCTGCTCGAGGTGCGCGGCAGCTTCCAGCTGTTCGGCGGGCCGCAGGCGCTGTGTGCGCAGCTGCTCGCGCGCTGCCGTGCGGCGGGCGCAGCGCCGCGTTGGGCGCTCGCGCCGACGCCGCTCGCCGCGCTCGCCCTGGCGCGCGCGATGACGGATGCCGAGGTCCGCGCAGGGCAGGGCGTCGCGGTGCTGGCGCGCGACCGGCTGGTCGGGGCGCTCGCGCCGCTGCCGCTCGCCGTGCTCGGCTGGTCCGACGACACGATCGCACGGCTCGCCTCGAGCGGCGTGCGTACGCTCGGCGCGGCGCTGCGCCTGCCGCGCGCCGGGTTCGCGCGGCGCTTCGGTCCCGATACGCTCGCCGACCTCGATCGTCTGGTCGGCCTCGCGCCCGAGCCGCGTCGTGCCTTCGTGCCGCGCGAGCGTTACCGCGTCCGCCACGATCCTTCGTACGAACTCGCCGCGCAGCCGGCCGTGCTGCGCGAGATCGGTCCGCTGCTCGATGCGCTCGAGTCCTTCCTGCGCGCGCGCGGCTGCGGCATCGACCTCCTGATGCTGCGGCTCGCGCACCGCGAGCGGCCGGCGCAGCACGGCAGCGCCGCCATCCCGCCGTACACGCCCGTGACGCTGCGTCTCGCCGCCGCCGAGTGGCTGGCCGGGCGCTTCGCGGCCTTGCTCGCTGAACACCTCGCACGCACCGTGCTGCCCGCGCCCGTGGTGCGCATCGAACTGCGGTCGGGTGCGTTGCGCGCGGTGACGGCCGGCAGCGCGGCGCTGTGGCGTCCCGGCGAGCACGGCGGCGGACTCGGCCGCGAGTCGCCCGCGCTCATCGAGCGGCTGCGTGCGCGGCTCGGCAGCGAGGCCGTCTACGGTCTCTGCCTCGTGCCGCGCCACCGCCCCGAGGTCGCCTGGCGCGTCGCCGAGCCGGCGCTGCCGGGTACGGCGTCAGGCGCGGCGTCAGGTGCGGGGTCAGGTGCGCTGGCCGGTGCGGCACACGCTCCGGTGTCCGCGTCTGCGGAAGGGTGCGGCCTGCGCCGCCCGCTGTGGCTGCTGCGCGAGCCGGAGCCGCTGCCGTGGCCCTACGAGGCCTTGCAGCGGCTCGAGGGCCCCGAGCGCATCGAGACCGGTTGGTGGGACGGCGGCGACGTCGCGCGCGACTACTACATCGCCCGCGAGCCTTCGGGCGCCGAGGTCTGGGTGTACCGCGAGCGGCTGCCGCCGCACGGCTGGTGGTTGCACGGCGTGTTCGGCTGAGGTCCGTGTGCCCGAGTCACCGCCCGGATACGCGGAGCTGCACTGTCTCAGCAGCTTCAGCTTCCTGCGCGGCGCTTCGCAGCCGCAGGAGCTCGCCGAGCGCGCGGTCGCGCTCGGCTACACGGCGCTCGCCATCACCGACGAATGCTCGGTGGCGGGCGTGGTGCGCGCCCATACGGCGCTCAAGGGCCAGCCGACGCGGCTGATCGTCGGCGCGGAGTTCCGCCTCGTCTGCGGCATGCCGCTCGTGGTGCTCGCAGCCGACCGTCGCGGCTACGGGCAGCTCTGCCGCCTCATCACCCGTGGCCGCCGCGCCGCACCGAAAGGGCGGTACCGCCTGACGCGCGACGATGTGCGCGAGCTCATCGAGCCCGGCCACTGTCTGCTGCTCTGGACGCCGCGTCCGGCCGATCTCGCCGCCGCATCAGCGACCACTGGCACCGATGCTGCGACAGCGCTCGAACCCGCGCCCGCCTGGCTGCGCAGGCATTACGCGGGGTCCGCTTGGATCGCCGCCGAGCTGCTGCGCGACGGCACCGAGCGTGCGCATCTCGCGACGCTCACGGCGCAAGGCGCGACGCACGGCTTGCCGCTCGTCGCCGCGGGTGCGGTGTGCATGCATGTCCGCGCACGGCGGCGGCTGCACGATGCGCTCACCGCCATCCGTCTCGGTACCACCGTCGAGGACGCCGGGCTCTCGCTGCTGCCCTCCGGCGAGCGCCACCTGCGCGACCGCGTGCGGCTCGCGCGGCTCCATCCACCTGCGCTGCTCGCCGAGACGCTCGCGGTCGCGGCGCGCTGCCGCTTCTCGCTCGACGAACTGCGCTACGAATATCCGCGGGAGATCGTGCCCGCAGGCCGCACCGCCGCCGAGTGGCTGCGCGACCTCGTCGAGCGCGGCGCGGCGCGGCGCTGGGGCGGGGTGCCGCCTGCGGCCGCTGCGCCCGGCGGTGGCGCCATCGTGTCGGCGGCCGGTGCGGCCGCTGCGGCCCGGCCGCCGCGCGACTGCATGCCGCCTTACGTGCGCACGCTCGTCGAGCACGAGCTCGCGCTCATCGCCGAACTCGGCTACGAACCCTATTTCTTGACGGTGCACGACCTGGTCGAGTTCGCGCGCGGCCGCGGCATCCTCTGTCAGGGCCGCGGCTCGGCCGCCAACTCGGCGGTCTGCTACTGCCTCGGCATCACCGAGGTCGACCCGGCGCGCATGTCGATGCTGTTCGAGCGCTTCATCTCGCGCGAGCGCGCCGAGCCGCCCGACATCGACGTCGACTTCGAGCACTCGCGGCGTGAGGAGGTCATCCAGTACCTCTACGCCAAGTACGGGCGCCACCGCGCCGCGCTCGCCGCCACCGTCATCAGCTACCGGCCGCGCAGCGTGCTGCGCGATCTCGGCAAGGCGCTCGGTTTCAGCGAGGGCGAGGTCGAGGCGATCGCCGCCGCCGCCGGACGATGGGACCGCGGCATCGACGCCACGCGCCTGCGGGAGTCGGGTACCGCCGGTACGGTCAAGGCGGGCGACGGATCGGCGGGCGACGCGGCTGCGACGCGTGACGACGCCTCGCGCCGTTTCGCGCTGCTGCTCGAGCTCGCGCAGGAGCTGCTCGGCTTCCCGCGCCATCTCTCGCAGCATGTCGGCGGCTTCGTGATCGCGCGCGACTGCCTCGAGGAGCTGGTGCCGGTCGAGAACGCGGCCATGCCCGAGCGCACGGTCATCCAGTGGGACAAGGACGATCTCGATGCGCTGGGGCTGCTCAAGGTCGATGTGCTCGCGCTCGGCATGCTGAGCGCCATCCGTCGCACGCTCGACCTCGTGTCGCAGTGGCGCAGGGCGCGGGGCGGCGTGCCGCTCACGCTCGGCACCATCCCCCCCGAGGACCCTGCGGTGTACGACATGATCTGCCGCGCCGACACGGTCGGGGTGTTCCAGATCGAGTCGCGCGCCCAGCAGGCGATGCTGCCGCGGCTGCGGCCGCGCAACTTCTACGATCTCGTCATCGAGGTCGCGATCGTGCGCCCCGGGCCGATCCAGGGCGACATGGTCCATCCGTATCTCCGCCGCCGCAACGGCGAGGAGCCGGTCGACTACCCGAGCGAGGCGGTGAAGGCCGTGCTGCAGCGCACGCTCGGCGTGCCGATCTTCCAGGAGCAGGTGATGCAGGTGGCGATCGTCGCGGCGGGCTTCACGCCGGGCGAGGCCGACCAGCTGCGCCGTGCGATGGCGGCCTGGAAGCGCCACGGCGGGCTCGGCCACTTCGAGCAGCGCCTGTTCGACGGCATGCGCGCGCGCGGCTACGACGCGTCCTTCGCGGCCCGCATCTTCGGTCAGATCCAGGGCTTCGGCGAGTACGGCTTCCCCGAGTCGCACGCCGCGAGCTTCGCGCTGCTGGTCTACGTCTCGGCCTGGCTCAAATGCCATGAGCCGGCGGCGTTCACCGCGGCGCTGCTCGACAGCCAGCCGATGGGTTTCTATGCGCCTGCGCAGCTGGTGCGCGACGCCCGCGAGCATGGCGTCGAGGTGCGCCCCGTCGACGTCTGCGTGAGCGGCGTGGACTGCTCGCTGGAGCCGTCAGGCATCGACGGCCGCCCGGCGCTGCGGCTCGGGCTGCGCCTCGTGCGCGGCCTGACGCGCGCCGGTGCGGAGCGTGTCGTCGCAGCGCGCGAAGCGCGATGCGCCGAGCTGGGGACGGCGCGCGAAGCGCGATGCGCCGAGCTGGGGACGGCGCGCGAAGCGCGATGCGCGCCGTTCACCGACCTGCAGGACCTCGCCGAAGCCGCGGCGCTCGACCGCGGCGATCTCGAAGCGCTCGCCGCCGCGGGCGCCTGTGCGGCGCTCTCCGGTAACCGCCATCACGCGTTCTGGGAGGTGGCCGGCACCGAGACCGCGCTGCCGCTCGCACCGCCCGCCGCCGACCCGACGCTGCCGCTGCTGCCCGTGCCCACCGAGGGCGAGGATCTGGTCGCCGACTACCGCAGCCTCGGGCTCACGCTCGGCCGGCATCCGGTCGCCTTGCTGCGGCCGCGCTGGCCGGGTGCGCGTGCTGCAGGTCCACCGCTGCTCACCGCGCGCGAGCTCATGGTCTGCGACGACGGCCGTCGCGTGCGCGTCGCCGGGCTGGTGCTGACGCGCCAGAAGCCCGGCACCGCGAGCGGCGTCACCTTCGTCACGCTCGAGGACGAGACCGGCACGGTCAACCTCATCGTCTGGAAGCGGGTGGGCGAGGCGCAGCGCACGCCGCTGCTGCGCGCGCGGCTGCTCGAGGTGCAGGGGCGGCTGCAGCACCAGGGCGAGGTGCGGCATGTCATCGTCGAGCGGCTCGTCGACCGCTCGGCGCTGCTCGGCAGGCTCCTCGTGCGCTCGCGCGACTTCCGCTGACGCGACGTCCGCCGCGCCTCAGCGTTTCGACGCGCCCTTACCCGTGCGCTTGGCCGCGGCCGGCGCGGGCTCGATGTCGTAGTCGTCGAAGTCGCTGGTCAGCTCGGCGGTGTGCTTCTCTTCGCGCAGGCGTTCGAGCTTGCGCCATGCCGGGTCGCCGCTGCCCTTGGGCGGGCTGCGACGGCGCAGATGGTCGTACTCGCGCATCGCCTGATCGACGTCCTCGCCCGAGTCGAGGTCCTCTTCTTCTTCGTATTCGTCCTGTTCCGGTCTCTCGTTCATGCTCCGAACGTCCGGTGACCCCCGTCGCGCGAAATCTATTTCGGCCGGGACCGGTTTTGCAAGAGGTCCCGGGCGCGGACAGGCCGGAGGTCGCAGGCGACCCGTCCGTTCAGCGGACGAGCGTGTTCATCTCGAAGATGGGCTGCAGCATCGCGAACACGATCAGCAGCACGAAGAGCCCCATCAGCACGATCAGCAGCGGACCGAGCAGGCCCACGAGCGCCGTCAGCATCCCGTCCAACTGCCGCTCTTCGCTGTCGGCGGCGCGCCCCAGCATCTCCTCGAGGCGGCCGCTGGCCTCGCCGCTCGAGATCAGGTGCACGGTCATGGGCGGGAACAGGCCGCTCGCGCCGAGCGACCGGCCGATGGGGGCGCCCTCGCGCACCCGCTCCGCCGCCGTCGCCACCGCCTCGCGCATCGGCAGGTTGCCGATGACCTCGCCCGCGATGCGCAGGCCTTCGAGCGCGGGCACGGCGCTGCCGGTGAGGATACTGAAGGTGCGCGTGAAGCGCGCGGCATGCAGGCTGCGCAGCAGGCGGCCGAAGAGCGGGGCGCGCAGCAGCCAAGCGCCGACGCGCCGCTGCGCGGACTCCGCCCGCAGCCAACGCGCGACCGCGAGCCCGCCGAGGGCGACCGCGAGCAGCAACCAGATGCCGTACTTCTGCAGGAAGCCGCTGACCACGAGCAGGCTGCGGGTCAGCCAGGGCAGCTGGTTGCCGCCCGACTCGAACACCGACACGACCTGCGGCACGACATAGGTCAGCAGACCGCCGACGATCAGCACGCACATCACGGTGAGCACGATGGGGTAGAGCAGGGCGCCGAGCACCCGCTGGCGCAACCGGTCGCGCTCCTCGGTGTAGTCGGCGAGCCGTTCCAGGACCGTGTCGAGCCGGCCCGACTGCTCGCCGGCGGCCACGGTGGCGCGGTAGAGCTCGGGGAAGACCCGCGGAAAACCGCCGAGCGCGGCGGCGAGCGTCTCGCCCTCCATCACGCGCGCGCGCACCGCGGCCAGCACGCGCTGCACCGCCGGCTTCTCGGACTGCTGGGCCACGGCCTGCAGGGCCTCCTCGAGCGGCAGCGCCGCGCGCACGAGCGTGGCGAGCTGGCGCGTGAGCAGCGCGAGTTCGCGGGCGCCGATGCGGCCGCCGCCCACGGTGACAGGCTCACGCAGCCGTGCGCGCAGCGTATCCCATGTGCTGCCGCCCGGCGCGCTGCCACCCCGGGCGCCGCCGCGCGCCGCGCCCGGCGTACCCGTGACCTCGGTCACCGACATCGGCAGCAGCTGTCGCTCGCGCAGCGTCTGGCGTATCTGGCGCGGGCCGTCGCCCTCGAGCAGGCCGCGCTGCTCGCGGCCCGCGGCGTCGAGCGCCACGTACTCGAAGGCGGGCATGGCCGGTCAGTCCTCGCGGGTCACGCGCAGGACCTCCTCCAGGGTGGTCTCGCCGCGGCGCACCTTGGCGATGCCGTCGTCGCGGATCGAGGGCGTCAGGCTGCGCGCATGGCGCTCGAGGTCCGCCTCCGATGCGCCGTCGTGGATCAGCGTCCGCATCGCGTCGTCGACCATCACGAGCTCGTAGATGCCGGTGCGGCCGCGGTAGCCCGCGCCGCCGTCGCCCGCCCGCCAGATCGTCGCGGGCGGCGCGTCCGGCGCGAGCCCGAGCTGGCGCCGCTCGAGCTCGCCGGCCACCGCGGCCATGCGTGTCGCCGGGTCGAGCGTGCGCACCAGGCGTTGCGCGACCACGCCGATGAGGCTGGAGGCGAGCAGGAACGGCTCGATGCCCATGTCGCGCAGGCGCGTGACCGCGCCCACCGCGGTGTTGGTGTGCAGCGTCGAGAGCACGAGATGGCCGGTGAGCGAGGCCTGCACCGCGATCTGGGCGGTCTCGAGGTCGCGGATCTCGCCCACCATCACGATGTCGGGGTCCTGGCGCAGGATGGCGCGCAGCCCGCGCGCGAAGCTCATGTCGACGCGCGGGTTGACCTGCGTCTGGCCGATGCCGTCGATGTAGTACTCGATCGGGTCCTCGACGGTCATGATGTTGCGCGTGGCGTCGTTGAGGCGGCCGAGCGCGGCGTAGAGCGTCGTGGTCTTGCCGGAGCCGGTGGGTCCGGTGACGAGCAGGATGCCGTTGGGTTTGTGGATCAGGCCGTCGAGCAGCCCCGAGGTCGCGCCGTCCATGCCGAGCTGCCCGAGGTCGAGCCGCCCCGCCTGCTTGTCGAGCAGGCGCAGCACCACGCGCTCGCCGTGGCCCGAGGGGATGGTCGAGACGCGCACGTCGATCGGACGGCCCGCGATGCGCAGTCCGATGCGCCCGTCCTGCGGCAGCCGCTTCTCGGCGATGTCCAGCTTCGACATGACCTTGATGCGCGACACCATCGCGGCCGCCACCGCGCGCCGCGTCTGCAGCGCCTCGCGCAGCACGCCGTCGACGCGCAGCCTCACCACGAGCCGGTTCTCGAACGGCTCGATATGGATGTCGGAGGCGTTCTGCTTGACGGCCTCGGTGAGCAGCGCGTTGATGAGCTTGATGATGGGCGCATCGTCCTCGCTCTCGAGCAGGTCGGCCTGCTCGGGCAGGTCCTGCGCGAGATGCGCGAGGTCGATCTCCTCCTCGATGCCGCCCGCCGTGCCGCGGGAGTCGACGCCGGATTCATAGGCCTGCTGCAGCAGGCGCTCGAAGGTCTCGGCGGGGACGCGCTCGAGGCGCACCGGACGGCCGAGGTGGCGCCGCGCTTCGGCGATGGCCGCGGCGCCCGCGCCGTCGCGCACCGCGAGCCGTGCCGTCTCGCCGTCGTAGCCCTGCAGCAGCACCCCCTGACGGCGGGCGAAGGCGAGCGGCAGTCCGGGCGACCCCGCGGGGACGCCGCCCGCGCTCACGGCTTGGGCTCCGCGGGCGGTGTCGTGGGGGCCGGCGGTGCGACGGGTGTCGTCTGCGGGGCCGGCACGGCCGGCTCCGGCAGCGGCGGCAGCTCCGCGCGCTGTTCGCCCGGCAGCAGCGGCAGCACCTCGCGCTGCGGGCCGAGGCGGCGCTGCTGGTCGCGGATGTAGTTGTACTTCTGGTTGGTCTCGATGGTGGCATCGAGCCCGTCGCGCAGGATGCGCGGCTGGATGAACACCATCAGGTTGGTCTTGGTCTTCTTGGCGCTGCGCGTGCGGAAGGCCTCGCCGATCACGGGGATGCGGCCGAGGAAGGGCACGCGCTGCTCGCCGCCGGTCTGCGAGTCCTGGATGAGGCCGCCGAGCACCACCGTGCCGCCGTCCTCGATGAGCACATGCGTGCTGATGGTGCGCTTGTTGGTGACGAGGTCGACGGCGCCGGAGCTCGTCGCCGCGATGCTCGAGCTCTCCTGCTCGATCTTGAGCATCACCGAGTCGCCCTCGTTGATCTGCGGCGTGACCTTCAGGATCGTCCCGACCTCCTGGCGCTGGATGGTCTGGAACGGCGCGAGCGGTGTGCCGCCGCCGCTGGTGTTGGTGTACTGGCCGGTGACGAAGGGCACCTCCTGCGCGACCTTGATCTCGGCCTCCTGGTTGTCCATCGTGACGATGGACGGCGTGGCGATGATGTTGGTCGTGGAGTCGCCGCGCAGCGCGCGGATGACGGCGGCGAAGTTGATGCCCGTGTCCTGCAGCCGGCCGATGCCGATGGTGGTGCCGCGCGGCGCCGCGGTCAGCGTGGTCGGGTCGTTCACCGCGCGCGCGAGGTCGACGATGCTCACGCCGCCGACCGGTTCGATGAAGCCGCCGACGACGTTGCCGTCCTGCGTGCCGTCGAGCACCCAGTTCACGCCGAGCTCGGCGGCCTTGTCGGCCGACACCTCGACGATGATCGCCTCGACGATGACCTGGGCGCGGCGGATGTCGAGCCGGTCCACGATCGACATCAGCGAGTTCATGGTCTTGGCGGGCGCGGTGACGACGAGCGCGTTGGTCTCGGGCTCCGCCCAGATGGTGGTGGGGCCGCCCGCGGCTGCGGCCGCGCCTGCGGCGCCGGCGGCGGGTGCGCCGCCCGCGGAGAGCTGTTCCTTGAGCTTGGCGGCGATCTTCTCGGCGTCGGCGTAGCGCAGGTAGCGCACGCGGGTATCGCCGCCGCCCGCGAGCGGCGTGTCGAGGTAGGCGATGAGCGTGCGGGCGCGCAGCCGCTGGGTCTTGTCGCCCGCGAGCAGGATGCTGTTCGAGCGCTCATCGGCCACGGCGCGCAGCGGCGAGCCGCCGCCCTCGGCGCCCTGCACCTGCGCCGGGTTGAGCGCGGTCATGGTCCGCACCACCTCGGCCGCCGAGGCGTTCTGCATCGGCACGACCTCGATGTCGGCGTCGCTCTCCTGGTCGATGCGGCGGATGATGCGCACCATGCGGTTGACGTTGTTGGCGCGGTCGGAGAGCACCAGCATGTTCGAGGAGGGGTAGGCCGCGAGGTGCGCGTTCTGCGGCATCAGCGGCCGCAGGATCGCCACCAGCTGCACCGCGCTCACGTTGCGCACGCTCACCACCTGCGTCACGAGCTCGTCGGAGGTGGCGCTGACGCGGTCGGGCAGGTCGTTGCCGGGCAGCGTGCGCGAATTGGCGTCGGGGATGATCTTGACGGTCTTGCCCGAGGGCACCGCCACGAAGCCGTGCACCTGCAGCAGCGCCTGGAAGGCCTCGTAGAACGCATCCGGCGTCATCGGCGTGGAGGACAGCATGGTCACCTGCGCGCGCACGCGCGGGTCGACGATGATGTTCTTGCCGGTCGCGGCCGCCACGGCCTCGATGACCTGGGTGATGTCCGCGTCCTTGAAGTTCGGCGTGATGCGTTGGGCCTGCGACTGGGCTCCGGCCGGCGGCGTGACGCCGCCCATGGCGAAGCCGAGCGCGAGCGCGGCGAACAGGGCGGTGGTGCGACGGGGTCGGATGGGCATGGCGCGTTCCGGACGGACTGAGGCCACCCTAGCAAAAAATCGTGTCATTCCGCACCCGGCGCCATGAGCCGCGCGATGTCGACGCGCAGTTCCTGCAGCTGCCCGCCGCGCTCGACGCGCAGCGTCGACGAGGGCGAGGCCGCGAGCGTCTGCGCGAACTGCGCCGCACCCGCTTCGCTCGCGACCGGCGTGCCGTTGACCTCGACCACGAGATCGCCCGCCTGCAGGCCGGAGCGCCGGAAGAGCTCCGCGCGCTCGCCGGGGTAGACGCGCACGCCGGCGATGCGGCCGTCCTTGAGGATGGCCTGCCAACGCACGAGCTGGTTCGGGTCCGGCATCGCGCCCGTCGCCGACGGGGTCAGCGGCTGGGGCATCGGCCGCGCGGGGCCTGGTTCGGCGGCGGCCAGGGGCGGCACCGCCGCCGTACCGGTCGAGAGGCCAGGGGTCGCGGTACGCGGCATGAAGAGGGTTTCCCGCGCGCCGCCTACGCCGAGGATCACGCGGTCGCCGTACACCTCGAGCAGCCGCGCGCCGCCCGGCAGCGTGGCGCCCACGGCGTGCAGCCGGGCCGCGGCAGCCGATTCGCCGATGATCGCCCGTCCGCCTTCGGGGTCTTCGCGGGCGAACACGCCGACCAACACCAAGCCGAGCGAGGTGGGCGGGGCCGGACCGGCACCCGCCGCCGCAGGCGCTGCGTCGCCGAAGAGGCGCGCGGCCGCGATGCGGGTCACCGTCGCCTGTCCGGCGTCGGCCGCCGACATGGACGAGCGGTCGGCGTCGCCGGAGGCGCTGCCGTCGGGTCCCGGCAGATCCCGGCCGCCGTACAGGCCGGCGACGATCCAGGCGAGTTGCAGACCGATGACGGCGCACAAGGCCAGCGTGGCGATCCGCGGCAGGTTCAGGCGATCCGGCATCCGACCATGATAGCCCCTCGGAACGACCCCGGTGTGGCGGACGGACCACGCAGGGAGGGTGCCGCCCTTGAGTTACTCCCCCGTCGACCCTATAACGGCACCATGTCCGCCGAGCAGTCCCGCCCCGACTCCGACGCTTCGGTCGCCGAGGCGACCCCGGAGGTCAAGCAGCCGCCCTTGTTCCAGGTGGTGCTGCTGAACGACGACTACACTCCGATGGAGTTCGTGGTCGAGGTGCTGGAGCGTTTCTTCGGCATGGGACGCGAGAAGGCCACGCAGGTCATGCTCGAGGTGCACACCCGCGGCAAAGGGGTGTGCGGAGTGTTCACCTACCAGATCGCCGAGACCAAGGTCGCGATGGTCATGGACCACTCGCGCAGCCACCAGCATCCGCTGATGTGCACGCTCGAGGAGACCTGAGCCCGAGACCCGAGGACGAGGACCGCAGCATGCTTTCCAACGAGCTCGAGACCTGCATCAACAAGGCGTACCACCAGGCGCGGGCCGGGCGGCACGAGTTCCTGACGGTCGAGCACCTGCTGCTCGCCATCACCGAGAGCGCGAAGGTGTGCGAGATCCTGCGCGCCTGCGGCGCCGAACCCGAGCGCCTCGCGGGCGAGCTCACGGCGCACATCGACTCCAGCACGCCGCGGCTGCGCAAGGGCGACGAACGCGAGGTGCAGCCGACGCTCGGCTTCCAGCGGGTGCTGCAGCGCGCGTTGTTCCATGTGCAGTCGAGCGGGCGCAAGGAGGTCGGCGTCGCCAACGTGCTGGTCGCCATCTTCGGCGAGAAGCAGAGCCATGCCGTGTTCCTGCTCGGCAAGGAGGGCGTATCGCGCCTCGATGTCGTCAACTTCATCTCGCACGGGCTTTCGGGCGGCGAGGAGAAGTCCGACAAGGAGGAGACGGCCGCGCCCGCCACCGAGTCCCGGGACGGCGAGGGCGGCAGCGCGCTCGAGAAGTACGCCACCAACCTCAACCAGCAGGCCGAGGCCGGCAAGATCGACCCGCTGATCGGTCGCCAGATGGAGATCGAGCGGACCATCGAGATCCTCTGCCGCCGCCGCAAGAACAACCCGCTGTTCGTCGGCGAGGCCGGCGTCGGCAAGACCGCCATCGCCGAGGGGCTCGCGCGGCGCATCGTCGAGGGCCAGGTGCCCGAGGTGCTGCAGGGCGCGACCATCTGGTCGCTCGACATGGGCTCGCTGATCGCGGGCACCAAGTACCGCGGCGACTTCGAGAAGCGCCTGAAGTCGGTGCTCGCGGAGCTGCGCAAGCAGCCGGGCGCGGTGCTCTTCATCGACGAGATCCACACCGTGATCGGCGCCGGCGCGGCCTCGGGCGGGGTGATGGACGCCTCCAACCTCATCAAGCCGGTGCTCAGCAACGGCGAACTGCGCTGCATCGGCTCGACCACCTACCAGGAATACCGCGGCATCTTCGAGAAGGACCACGCGCTCGCGCGCCGCTTCCAGAAGATCGACGTGGTGGAGCCGAGCGTCGCCGAGACCTTCGAGATCCTGAAGGGGCTGCGCAGCCGCTTCGAGGAGCATCACCAGGTGTCCTACACCGACGGCGCGCTGAAGGCCGCCGCGGAGCTCGCCGCCCGCCACATCAACGACCGGCACCTGCCCGACAAGGCGATCGACGTGGTCGACGAGGCCGGTGCGCGCCAGCGCGTGAAGCCCGCCGCCGAGCGCGAGAAGACCATCGATGTCGCGCAGGTCGAGGAGGTGGTCGCCCGCATCGCGCGCATCCCGCCCAAGACCGTCTCCAACAACGACAAGGAGACGCTGCGCACGCTCGAGCGCAACCTCAAGCTCACGATCTTCGGCCAGGACAAGGCCGTCGAGACGCTGGCCGCCGCCATCAAGATGTCGCGCTCCGGTCTCGGCGACGAGCGCAAGCCGGTCGGCAGCTTCCTGTTCGCCGGCCCCACCGGCGTCGGCAAGACCGAGGTCACGCGCCAGCTCGCGCTCGCGCTCGGCATCGAGTTCATCCGCTTCGACATGTCGGAGTACATGGAGCGCCACACCGTCTCGCGCCTGATCGGCGCGCCGCCGGGCTACGTCGGCTTCGACCAGGGCGGTCTGCTCACCGAGGCCATCTCCAAGCACCCGCATGCGGTGCTGCTGCTCGACGAGGTCGAGAAGGCGCACCCCGATGTCTTCAACCTGCTGCTGCAGGTGATGGACCACGGCACGCTCACCGACAACAACGGCCGCAAGGCCGACTTCCGCAAGGTGATCATCGTCATGACCACCAACGCGGGCGCGGCCGACATGGCGCGCGCGTCCATCGGCTTCACGCAGCAGGACAACACGACCGACGGCATGGAGGCCATCAAGAAGCTGTTCTCGCCGGAGTTCCGCAACCGTCTCGACGCCGTCATCCAGTTCAACGGGCTCGACGAGACCACCATCCAGCGCGTGGTGGACAAGCTGCTGGTCGAGCTCGAGACCCAGCTCGAGGGCAAGCGCGTGGCCGTGCAGCTCGACGATGCGGCGCGGCGCTGGATCGCGAAGACCGGCTACGACCCGAAGATGGGCGCGCGGCCGATGGCGCGCGTCATCCAGGAGAACATCAAGCGGCCGCTCGCGGAGGAGCTGCTGTTCGGGAAGCTCACGGGCGGCGGCACCGTGCGCGTCACGGTCAAGCCGGACGACAGCGGACTCGTGCTCGAATGCAGCAGCGCCAGCGAAGAGCCGGCGTTGGCGAAGACCTGAGGGATCGGGGAGGGCGGCCGGCGGCGCAGCGGCCGCGGCGGCTCAGCGGCCGCGGTAGACGATGCGTGCCTTGCTGAGGTCGTAGGGCGTCATCTCCACCGTGACGTTGTCGCCGGTGAGGATGCGGATGTAGTTCTTGCGCATCTTGCCCGAGATGTGCGCCGTGACGATGTGCCCGTTCTTGAGCTTCACGCGAAACGTGGTGTTGGGCAGGGTCTCGACCACCTCGCCTTCCATCTGGATCGCGTCTTCTTTCGACATCGTGTTTTCGGGCACCGGGCTGCTTGCGGAAGCGCGGATTCTGCCGGAGTGCCCCCCGTGAATCAATCGCTGTCGCGCCAGCGCGACGGCTCGCCGGGCGCGCAGTGCTGCGCCAGCAGCCGCAGGAACTCGCTGCGCGGCACCGGTCTGCTGCCGAGCGAGCGCAGGTGCGCCGTCCGCGCCTGGCAGTCGATGAAGGCGATGCCGCTCGCCCGACAGCGCCGGACCAGGGCCGACAAGGCCACTTTGGACGCGTCCGGTTCGAGGCTGAACATCGACTCGCCGCAGAACCCGGCGCCGATCTGCACGCCGTAGAGCCCGCCCACGAGGCGCCCGTCGCGCCAGGTCTCGACGCTGTGCGCGAGGCCGCAGCGGTGCAGGGCGATGTAGGCGTCGCGCATCCCGTCGGTGATCCAGGTGCCCGGACCGTCGGCGCGCGGCGCCGCGCAGGCGGTGATCACCGCAGCGAAATCCGTGTCGAAACGCACCTCGAAGCCGCCGTTGCGTTCGCGCTTGGCGAGCGAGCGGGTGCGGCGGAACTCCTCCGGGAAGAGCACCTCCCGCGGGTCGGGCGACCACCAGAGGATCGGATCGCCGTCCGAGAACCAGGGGAAGATGCCGCGCCGATAGGCCGCCTCCAGCCGCGCGGGCGAGAGGTCGCCGCCCGCGGCCAACAGCCCCGGCGGGTCGTCGAGCGCGGTTTCGGGCGACGGGAACGCATCCGGTGGTCCTTCGGGATGCAGCCAGGGCAGCCGGCGCCGACGTGGTGTGCTCATGGCGCGATCCGGGTCCGCTCAGGTCTCGAGATCGGTGCGGTACGGGACATGCGCGCGGATGCCCGCCGCGTATTCGTCGACCGCGGCGCCCTCGGCGCGCAGGTAGTCCGCGATCGCGCGCGCGAAGCGCGGGTCGGCGATGCGGTGCGCCGAGTGCGTCATCGTCGGCTCGAAGCCCCGTGCCACCTTGTGCTCGCCCTGCGTGCCGGGTTCGAAGCGCGCGAGTCCGTGCGCGATGCAGTACTCGATGCCCTGGTGGTAGCAGGCCTCGAAATGCAGGCTGTGGAAGTCGGCGGCGGCGCCCCAGTAGCGGCCGTACAGCGTGTCGCCGCCGACGAAGCAGACCGCGACCGCGACGATCTCGCCGTCGCGCTCGGCGAACTGGAACAGCAGCGACCCGCCCATGCTGCGCGCCAGCGCCACGAACGTCTCGGCGGTGAGATACGGCTCGCTGCCGCGGCGCAGGAAGGTGGTGCGGTGCAGTTCCCAGGCCGTGAGCACCTCGGTGCGCGAGGCCTCATGGCCGTGCACGGCGCGGAACGTGATGCCGTCCTCGGCCACGCGCCGCCGCTCGCGCTTCGCCTTCTTGCGCTTGTCGGCGGTGAACCCGGCGAGGAAGTCCTCGAAGCAGGCGTAGCCGCGGTTGTGCCAGTGGAACTGGCAGTCGCGCCGCATCAGCCAGCCCTCGCGCGCGGCGAAGATGCTGCGGTCCGCGTCGTCGGGGAAGAGGACATGCGCCGAGGACAGCCCGCGCTCGTCGGCCGCGCCCTCGAGCGCGGCGAGCAGCAGCGGCGCCACGGCGGCGCGGTCGAGCCCGGCGCGCACCAGCAGCCGCGGGCCGGTGGCCGGCGTGAACGGCGCGGCCACCACCAGCTTCGGGTAGTAGGCGAGGCCGTGCCGCGCGTAGGCCTGCGCCCACGCGAAGTCGAACACGAACTCGCCGTAGGAATGCGTCTTGAGCCAGCCCGGCGCGGCCGCCGCGAGGCCCCGGTCGTCGGACAGCGTGACGATGAAGGGCTGCCAACCGCTGCGCTTGCCGACGCTGCCGCCGCGGTCGAGCGCGGCGAGGAAGGCGCTGCTCAGGAAGGGATGACGCGGATCGCCGAGCGCGTCCCACTCCTTCGCCGGGATGTCGTCGAGCCGCTCGAGCAGGCCGACGCGCATCAAGCGTGGTCGAACCGCTCGAGGTAGCGGTCGGCGTCGAGCGCCGCCATGCAGCCGGACCCCGCCGAGGTGATGGCCTGTCGGTAGACATGGTCGGCGACGTCGCCCGCGGCGAACACCCCCTCGACGCTGGTCGCGGTGGCGCCGCCGTCGAGGCCGCTCTTCACGGTGATGTAGCCGCCCCGCATGGCGAGCTGGTCGGTGAAGATCTCGGTGTTGGGCGTGTGGCCGATGGCGATGAAGACGCCCGTCACGGCGACATCCTGCGTCGCCGCCGCGGCGTCGGGCGTGCCTGCGACCGTCGGCCGGACGCGCAGGCCGGTGACGCCGGAGTCGTCGCCGAGCACCGACTCGACGGCGTGGTTCCAGAGCAGCCGGATCTTGCCCGCGCGTTCGCGCTCGAACAGGCGGTCCTGCATGATCTTCTCGGCCTTCAGCTTGTCGCGGCGGTGGACCAGCGTGACGCGCGAGGCGATGTTCGAGAGGTAGAGCGCTTCCTCGACGGCGGTGTTGCCGCCGCCCACAACCGCGACCTCCTGGCCGCGGAAGAAGAAGCCATCGCAGGTGGCGCAGGCCGATACGCCGCGGCCCTTGAAGGCCTCTTCGGTGTCGAGCCCGAGGTAGCGCGCCGAGGCGCCGGTGGCGATGATGAGCGCATCGCAGGTGTATTCGCCGAGGTCGCCGATCAGGCGGAACGGCCGCTCGCCGAGCTTCGCCGTGTGGATGTGGTCGTTGACGAACTCCGTCCCGAAGCGCAGCGCATGCGCTTTCATGCGCTCCATCAGCGCAGGTCCCATGAGGCCGTGCGCATCGCCCGGCCAGTTGTCGACCTCGGTGGTGGTCATGAGCTGGCCGCCCTCCTGCATGCCGGAGATGAGCATGGGCGAGCGGTTGGCGCGGGCGGCGTAGACGGCCGCGGAATAGCCGGCGGGCCCCGAGCCGAGGATGATGAGTTTGCGGTGCGTGGCGGTCATCCGCGGATGTTAGGGCGCGCGGCCCGCGAATGCCACGCTCGCCTGTCGCGACCGGGGCGTTTCCACTAGAATCCGGGCTTGAATCCTGCCCCGAGGTCCCGACAAATTGGCTGACTCCAGCTCGAGGGGTACCACCGCGAAAGGCGACACGCCGTTCGGCCTGTCCGAGGCCGTGGTCCGGGGTCTGCGCGAGGGCGCGGTCATCCTGATGGGCGCCGTCGCCGTGCTGCTGTTCGCGGCGCTCGTCACCTGGCATCCGTCCGATCCGGGCTTCACCTTCACGGGCGAGGGCGGCGAGGTGCGCAACCTCGGCGGCCGTCGCGGCGCCTGGCTCGCCGACACCCTGTATTTCCTCTTCGGCGGCCCTGCCTATCTCTTCCCGGTGATGCTCGGTGCGGCCTGCGTCTGGTTGCATCGTCGCCGGGGCGGTGACGACGAGCCGACCTCGCGCGCGAACGCCGCGCTGCGCATCGGCGGTTTCGTGATCATGCTGGTCGCGGCCTGCGCCATCGCCGCGCTGCATTTCGGCGCCGGCGACCTGCGCGAGAGAGCGGGCGGCGTCGTCGGCAAGGTCACGGGCGGCTGGATGCTCGGCAACTTCAACTTCGTCGGCGGCACGCTGCTGCTGCTCGCCGGCGGCATGGCCGGCGTCTCGCTCGCCTTCGGGATCTCCTGGCTCGGCGTCATGGACCGCATCGGCGGCGGCTTCTGGGGCGCCATCGACTGGATCCGTGCGCGCCGCGCCAAGGCCCAGGACGTCGCCGAGGGCGAGGTGCGCCGCGCCGCGCGCAAGGAGACGGTGGAGACCGAGACCCGTCGCACCGCCGCGCGCGCCAAGCCGCGCATCGAGGCGCCCGCGCCGCAGCCCGAGAAGAGCGAGCGCATCGAGAAGGAGCGGCAGGTGCCGCTGTTCCATGCCAAGGCGGGCGAGCTGCCGCCGCTGCAGCTGCTCGACGATCCCAAGGAGCGCGAGGCCTCCTATTCGCCCGAGGCGCTCGAGGCGATGTCGCGGCTCGTCGAGCTCAAGCTCAAGGATTTCGGCGTCGAGGTCGAGGTGGTCGCGGTGCTGCCGGGGCCGGTGGTCACGCGCTTCGAGCTGCGGCCCGCGCCCGGCGTGAAGGCGAGCCAGATCAGCAGCCTCTCCAAGGACCTCGCCCGCGCCCTGTCGGCGGTGAGCGTGCGCGTGGTCGAGGTCATCCCCGGCAAGTCGGTGATGGGCCTCGAGATCCCCAACGAGAAGCGCGAGCTCGTCACCTTCGGCGAGATCGTGAAGTCGAAGGCGTACGACGATGTGGCCTCGCCGCTCGCGATCGCGCTCGGCAAGGACATCGGCGGCGCCCCGGTGGTCGCCGACCTGCAGCGCATGCCGCACCTGCTGGTGGCGGGCACCACCGGCTCGGGCAAGTCGGTCGCGGTCAACGCGATGATCCTCTCCATCCTCTACAAGAGCACCGCCGAGGACGTCCGGCTCATCATGATCGACCCGAAGATGCTGGAGCTCTCGGTCTACGAGGGCATCCCGCACCTGCTGGCGCCGGTCGTGACGGACATGAAGAACGCGTCCAACGCGCTGCGTTGGTGCGTCGCCGAGATGGAGCGGCGTTACCAGCTGATGGCGGCGCTCGGCGTGCGCAACATCGCGGGCTTCAACCGCAAGGTGCGCGACGCGATCGAGGAGAAGAAGCCGATCAAGGACCCGGTGCTGCTGCAGCGCGCCGCGAACGACCCGACGATCGACCAGTCGCAGATCCCGGACCTCACGCCGCTGCCCTTCATCGTCGTCATCATCGACGAGCTCGCCGACATGATGATGATCGTCGGCAAGAAGGTCGAGGAATTGATCGCCCGCCTCGCGCAGAAGGCGCGCGCCTCGGGCATCCACCTCATCCTCGCGACGCAGCGGCCGTCGGTGGACGTCATCACCGGCCTCATCAAGGCCAACATCCCCTGCCGCATCGCGTTCCAGGTGTCGGCCAAGGTCGATTCGCGCACCATCCTCGATCAGGGCGGCGCGGAATCGCTCCTCGGCCACGGCGACATGCTCTACCTGCCGGCCGGCACCTCGACCCCGAACCGCGTGCACGGTGCCTTCGTCGCCGACCACGAGGTCCACAAGGTCGTCGAGGTGCTGCGCAAGACGGGCGCGCCGGACTACATCGAGGAGGTGCTCTCGGGGCCGCGAGGACCGGTGCCCGGCCTGCCGCCCGAAGAGGGCGAGGGCGGCGGCCTCGAGGACGGCGACGCCGAGCAGGACGCCCTCTACGACGAGGCGGTCAAGATCGTCGTCACCGAGCGCAAGCCGTCCATCTCCTACGTGCAGCGTCGCCTGAAGATCGGCTACAACCGCGCCGCGCGCCTCATCGAGGCGATGGAGGCCGCGGGCCTCGTCGGCCCGCTGCAGCCCAACGGCGGCCGCGACATCCTCGTGCCGCCGCCGGCGGGCGGTTGAGCGGCGGCGCCATGGGAC
The DNA here is from genome assembly GCA_040400835.1 of Steroidobacteraceae bacterium. Taxonomy (GTDB): domain Bacteria; phylum Pseudomonadota; class Gammaproteobacteria; order Steroidobacterales; family Steroidobacteraceae; genus UBA964. The sequence goes on along the minus strand of JBBAPM010000004.1, from coordinate 4,441 downwards.
CGCTGCGCCATCGCGGAGCGGCGCGATCCGTCGTGATGTGCTTCGTTGGCGTCATGGCGGTCATCGCGGTCGCGGTCCCGCGGCCTGTGGCGGCGCAGTCGGCGCCCAAGGTCGCGGCGGCGCCCAAGGCGGCGACCGCGGCGGCGACCGCGCTCGACCGCTATCTCGACGGTCTCGTGACCTGGCGCGCCGATTTCTCGCAGGCCATGGTGGATGCGCGCGGCCGCAGGCGACCGACACAGGAAGGGACGCTCACCGTGCAGCGGCCCGGGCGTTTCCGCTGGGAGATCCGCGCCGCCGGCGCGAGCGTCATGCAGCCCGCCCAGGTGATGGTCGCCGACGGCCGCAACCTCTGGTTCTACGACGCCGACCTCGAGCAGGTGACGGTCAAGCCCTCGGGCGGGGCGCTCACCGCGACCCCCGCCATGCTGCTCGCGGGCACCGTGCCGCTGCGCGAGGCGTTCACCGTCGCCGCCGCCGGCCGCCGTGACGGCCTCGACTGGGTACGCGCCGTGCCGAAGGGCGTCGACGCCGAGTTCCGCGAGGCGCGCTTCGGCTTCGCGGGGCTCGAACTGCGCCGCCTCGAGATCGACGACCGTCTCGGCCAGCGCGTCACGCTCGCGTTCCGCGGCGGACAAAGAAATCCCGCCATCCCGTCCGGGGTGCTGCGCTTCGACCCGCCCGCCGGCGCCGACCTGATCGGCAAGCCGCTGCCCTGAGGCCGCGATGCGCGAGCTGCGTTGGCGGTGGTTCTGGCTCGCGTCGGGGACGGCGCTCGTGCTGCTCGTCACCTGGCTATGCCTGCGCCCTTCGGCCGGCAGCGAACAACTGTTCCCGAACGCCGACAAGTGGGCACACTTCCTCGCCTTCTTCGCGCTCGCCGGGTTCCTGCTCGCCCTCGTAGAGCGACGTCGCTACGCCGCGACATGCGCGGCCTTGATCGTGTTCGGCGGCGCCATCGAGGTCGCGCAGTACCTGATGCCCTACGGCCGTTCGGCCGAATGGCTGGACCTTGCCGCCGACGGGCTCGGCATCGTGGTCGGACTCGCCGTCTCGCTCGCCATCCGCCGCTCGTGGCTGCAGGTCGTCGAAGGCGGGATGGGCGCGCGTGGCTGAGCAGCGGGTCATCGACATGGGCGCGCCGTCGGACCGTACCCCCGCGGACCGTCCGCTCGCCGATCGCATGCGCCCGCGCAGCATCGCCGACATCGTCGGCCAGCCGCAGGTGCTCGGGCCCGGCAAGCCGCTGCGCGTCGCGCTCGAAACCGGTCGCCTGCACTCGATGCTGCTGTGGGGGCCGCCCGGGTCGGGAAAGACGACCCTCGCGCGCCTCGTGGCGCAGGGGTCCGATGCGCAGTTCATCGCGCTGTCGGCGGTGATGGCCGGCATCAAGGATGTGCGCGCGGCGGTGGAGAGGGCGCAGGCCGAGCGCGCCGCGACCGGGCGACGCACGGTGCTGTTCCTCGACGAGGTGCACCGCTTCAACAAGACGCAGCAGGACACCTTCCTGCCGTACATCGAGGACGGCACGCTGGTGTTCATCGGCGCGACCACCGAGAACCCGTCCTTCGAGGTGGTGAGCGCGCTGCTGTCGCGGGCCCGCGTGTATGTGCTGCGCGCGCTGCAGCCCGCCGACACCGCCGAGATCATGCGTCGCGCGCTCGCCGACCGAGAGCGGGGCTTGGGTGGGCGTGGCCCGGGCGGGTCGGACCTGCAGGTCGACGACGCGGCGCTCGAACTGCTCGCGCGCGCGGCCGACGGCGACGGGCGCCGTGCGCTCAACATGCTCGAGATCGCCGCCGATCTCGCCGCCGACGGCCGCATCGGCATCGAACAGGCGATGGAGATCGCGGGCGGCACGCGTCGCCGCTTCGACAAGGGCGGCGAGCAGTTCTACGACCAGATGTCGGCGCTGCACAAGAGCGTGCGCGGCACCGATCCGGATGCCGCGCTCTACTGGTTCTGCCGCATGCTCGACGGGGGCTGCGACCCGGGGTATCTCGCGCGTCGCATCGTGCGCATGGCGGTCGAGGACATCGGGCTCGCCGACCCGCGCGGCCTGCAGCTCGCCATCGACGCCTGGACCGCCTACGACCGGCTCGGCAGCCCCGAGGGTGAGCTCGCGCTCGCCAACGCCGTCGTCTACCTCGCGTGTGCGCCGAAGAGCAACGCGGTCTACACGGGCTACAACGAGGTCAACGCCGATGTGCGCGAGTACGGCACGCTCGAGGTGCCGATGCACCTGCGCAACGCACCGACCGCGCTCATGAAGGACCTCGGCTACGGCAAGGGCTACCGCTACGCCCACGCGGAGCCCGATGCCTACGCGGCCGGTGAGCGCTATCTGCCCGAGGGCCTGCCCGAGCGGCAGTACTACCGGCCCGCGCCGCGGGGGCTCGAGATCCGCATCGCGGAGGCGCTGGCGCGGCTGCGCGAGCGTGGCGCCCCGCGGAGCAGCGGCCAGAGCGGCGGCCGCGACGGGGGCGGCACGGTCAGCGGCGGGGGAGGCGAGTGATGAGCCCGTGGCTTGCGGTGGCGCTCGGCAGCGCGCTCGGCGGCGTGGCCCGCTACGGCATCGCGCGTCTCTGGCCGTGGGTGCCGGGCGGCTGGCCGATGGCTACAATGACCGCCAACACGCTCGGCAGTTTCGCCATCGGCCTGCTGTCGGTGGTGCTGGCCGGGAAAGCGGGCGGCACCGAGACGGCGCGGCTCTTCTGGATGACCGGCGTGCTCGGCGGCTTCACCACCTACTCGGCGTTCGCGCTCGAGACGGTGACGCTGGCCGGTGCGGGCGAGGCGATGCGCGCTGCGGCCTATGTGGCCGCGACCGTGCTGGTCTGCCTCGTCGCAGCCTTCGCCGGTCGTGCCCTCGGGATGCTCATCGCCGGCGACTGACGCGCCGCTTGCAAGAGAACGGAGAACGAAGTGCTCGATTCCAAACAACTGCGCACCGAGACCGAAGCCGTCGCGCGGAACCTCGCGCGGCGCGGCTTCACGCTCGATCTCGACGCGTTCCGCGCCCTCGAAGATCGCCGCAAGGCCGCACAGGTCGAGGCCGACCGGCTGCGCGCCGAACGCAACGCCAACGCCAAGGCCGTCGGCATGGCCAAGGGCAAGGGGGAGGACGCGAGCGCGCTGCTCGCGCGCGGCGAACAGCTCACGGGCGAACTCACCGCGGCCGAGGCCGCGCTGGCCACCGTGCAGGCCGAGTCCGACGGCTGGCTGATGGGTCTGCCCAACCTGCTTCATGACTCGGTGCCGGACGGTCGCGACGAGAGCGCCAACCTCGAAGTGCGTCGCCACGGCACGCCGCGCGCGTTCGATTTCACGCCGCTCGACCATGTCGATCTCGGCGCCAAGCTCGGTGGACTCGACTTCGAGGCCGCCGCGCGCATCTCGGGGGCGCGTTTCGCGGTGCTGCGCGGCGGTGTCGCCCGTCTGCACCGCGCGCTCGCCCAGTTCATGCTCGATCTGCACACCGGCGAGCACGGCTACCAGGAGATCTACGCGCCCTATCTCGTGTCGCCCGACGCGCTCGTCGGCACCGGCCAGTTGCCGAAGTTCGCGCAGGACCTCTTCGCGGTGCAGGGCGAGCGGCCGTTCTATCTGATCCCCACCGCCGAAGTGCCGGTGACGAACCTCGTCCGCGAGCAGATCGTCGCGCCGGAGGCGTTGCCGATGCGCTATGTGGCGCACACGCCGTGCTTCCGCTCCGAGGCGGGGGCGGCCGGCAAGGACACCCGCGGCCTCATCCGCCAGCACCAGTTCGACAAGGTCGAGCTCGTGCATATCGTGAAGCCCGAGGACTCCTACGCCGCGCTCGAGCAATTGACCGCGCACGCCGAGACGGTGCTGCAGCGCCTCGGTCTGCCGTACCGCGTGCTTGCGCTCTGCGCGGGCGACATCGGCTTCGGCAGCGCCAAGACCTACGACCTCGAGGTCTGGCTGCCGGGGCAGGGGAAGTACCGCGAGATCTCCTCCTGCAGCAACTGCGAGGCCTTCCAGGCGCGCCGCATGCAGGCCCGCTGGCGCAACCCCGCCACCGGCAAGCCCGAGCCGCTGCACACCCTCAACGGCTCCGGTGTCGCCGTGGGCCGCGCGATGGTGGCGGTGCTCGAGAACTACCAGAACGCGGACGGCAGCGTGACCGTGCCGGAGGCGCTGCGGCCCTATATGGGTGGCCTCGAGGTGCTGCGCGGCTGAGGGCGGAGCGGAAGAAAGCGACGGAGAGGTGGCAGAGCGGTTTAATGCATCGGTCTTGAAAACCGACGGCTCTTCACGGGGCCCGTGAGTTCGAATCTCACCCTCTCCGCCAGTCACCAAAAAAAGGGGCCTCGTGCCCCTTTTTTTGGTGACCGGAGCAGGGTGCGTGGACGAACTCACTGAGTTCGACGATCCGGCAGGACTGCCGGATCGGACGCGCGCAGCGCGCCCCGAGCGA
>JBBAPM010000003.1:19010-145579 GCA_040400835.1 Steroidobacteraceae bacterium | reverse complement strand
CGACGGCTTTCTCCGACGGGCCCGTAGCACAGCGGTTAGTGCAGGGGACTCATAATCCCTTGGTCCTTGGTTCGAATCCAAGCGGGCCCAGTCTTCTGGATGACTCAGACTCGCAGCCAACCCGACGATCGGGTCGCGAGGGTTCAGAGGTCAAGACGGGAAATCGATACGACCGACTTCACTCACCGTCAGTCCCTGGACTCGATCGGAACTGAATCCGGGGGGGGCGTCGGAACCCAGAACCACTCGTCAGACTTTGCGACACCGGTACTGCTGTCTGCAGAAAGCGCCTACTAACTTGAGGTCTATTGCCGCGGAGTGGACAGTTGGGGTTGGCGATTTGCCTGTCGTAGATGGTGGGAGGACACTCAAGTTATCTGCTCGGACTATTCATTGATCTGGGTGTCTCGATGAAACGCCTGACTCCACTTACGCTCATATTGTCTTTGACGATTGTTGGCGGATGCGGCGGAGGAGGCGGCGCGCCCAAGTCCTACACCGTGACCGTAACGGCAGGGACAGGCGGATCAGTCAGCCCATCGAGCGCGATCGTGACAGAGGGCGCAACCACTTCCATCTCGATCACCTTGAACGAGGGATATGAAATCGCCGAGGTGACCGGATGCGGGGGCGCCATCTCGGGAACAACCTATACGACAGGGCCCATCGTCGCAGCCTGTTCTATCAGTACGACCTTCCGACTGAAAAAGTACACCGTGACGGCGACGGCGAGCACGGGTGGAACGGTCACGCCTGCGACCGCCTTGGTGGAACACGGGTCCAAAGCAACATTCACGCTGGCAGCAGCTAGCGGCTATAAGGTCACGGGCGCGAGCGGCTGCGGAGGTACGCTGGCGGGGACGACGTTCACGACGGCAACGGTCACAGCCGCATGCACAGTTTCCGCGACCTTCATCCTCGATACCCCGTTCTCCGCGGACGCGAGGCTGCTTTCCGACCTTGAGCCGCTGTTCCAACAGGTATGCGGCGACACGGGACTCGGACGGAGTCTGCAAAACGTGATCGTCAATGACTTCGATAAAGACGGTCGGAAAGACCTGCTACTGAACATCTGGTGCTCCCCGGTGACCGCCGGCACCGAATTCACCGGTCCAACGCCGAGCCGGGCGTTCATCTTCAAGCAAGACAGTGCGGGCGGCTTCAGTGAAAGAACATCTGATCACTTCGGCACCAAGCCGGTGGATCTCGGAGGGGTCGGCGAATACTACGTGATGGAGGATTTCAACAACGACGGCTACAAGGATGTGATCTACGCCGTCCAACGGGAGGATGCCCGCCGAATCAACAGCCCGCCGACTACGCAGTACGCCTTCAATGTCGCGTTGATGAGTCGGGGAAATGGTCTGTACGACGTCTCGCCGTGGGGCGCCGCCGCATGGCATAGCGTATTGGTGCTTGCTGCCAATGCCCTCGGACAAGTCGATGTGATCGAGACCAGTTTTTCGCAGGGACCGCAAGGATGGCGATGGCAAGGCGGATGGGTTGCTACGCCAGGCTATGAGTGGGTGGCAAGTCAGGGCGCCCAGTTCCTGTCCCCCACCGCCGCGGGACGAGGATCGGAATTCGCCATCAGTGCTACAAGCGGCGCTCTGCTCGGTGTCGAGGCGCGGAAGTACTCCGGAGACCGGTGGGTCAAGACAGGTGAATTCGGGTATCCGGCGTCAACAATACAGAAACTATGCTGCGGGAACACGGCTCCATCAGGTGCCGCATTTGCAAGCATCGACGGAAAGGACTACGTAGATCCCAGTTTCGGTCGATTTTGCGAGTTGAAGCGAACGCCGAGCTCGCAACCGGAGGTCATAACGGATCTGAACGCCAACGAAATCGTCGGCGGTTACAAAGGTCAGTTGATCGTATATGGGCAAACAGAGCTGCTCGGCACCGACAAATTGTTCTCTTTCTCCGTCGACTCCGCCGGAAAGTTGCGGCGGAATACGCTGACGATAAGGAACGAACTGACGCTTGATCTCGAGCCGAACGGTATGGCTTGTCCTGATCTCAACGCGGATGGCTATCAAGACATCCTGATATATGCCACCGCGACCAAACGACCGCGACTGCCTGTCATCTACGCAAATGACGGGACAGGCGCTTTCGATCGGGTCAAGGATTCTGCACTACCGCTGGCGCCTAGCAGCCCCGGCTTCTTCAACTACGTCATCGAGGACATCGATGGCGACGGCATTCGGGATCTGCTTTATTTCCCGATCAACGGCGAAAAAGGGAAACCGATCCAGATCCGTATTCATCGCGGGCTACGGGCGATCAACAAGTCGGATGTCATGTGACCGTCAAACGCCTACGCGAGCGGATTGAACCGGCCCTGGCTTGACAAGCAGTCAGCACCTGCAGCCCCAAACGCTAAAACAGCGTGGAGGACGAGGAGGGCGATCGACGCACTGTCGTGATCGCCGGGCGGATCAAGCCGTGGTGGTTTGTGGGTGTGGAAGGGCGGCTCTGCCCCGATGACCGCCATGCGTGAAGACGCTGGAGTCGGAGAAGGGCAAGACCGCGGTGGGGATCGCCGGTCCCCCAAGACCTCGTGCCCACGCTGGCACCGCTCGAGGCTGCCGTGGAAGCAGAGGAGTTGGACGGGCGGATGGATGCCGCGTCGGGATCGCTGAGTGAAGGCTTCCAACGCTCACAGCGATCTCAAGGGACGTTCGAAACGCGTTACCCACACGGCGACGACAGGCATGGCAGCGATGGTCGTCGCTCACGCCGCTTGGAGGACAGGCTGATGCACGGTGAGGCAGCGCCGTGGCAGCAAGTTTCAGGCGCTGTACGCGGAGGTCCGCCGCGATTGGCACAACCGTTTGAGAACACGGTGTTTCCTCACGGCAGAGGGTTCAACATAATCCCTCGGTCCGCGAGTGTGAATCCAAGCGGGCCCGGACCGTTTCCGTCCCCAGATAGGAGGGCGAAGACTTGAGACTGCCGTTCCAGACCGGTCTGCTGCTCGCGCCCTTGGCGTACGCCATCCACCACGGTGAGGAGCATCTGATCTTCAACTTCCGCGCGTGGCGGCTGCGATACTTCGCCGACAACAACGCCCTCAGCACCGAGGCGGTGCTGGTGATATTGGTGTCGGTGAGCATGGTCTACCTACTGCTGCATGCGACGATCCGTAACCGGGTCAGCGCACGGATGGCGCTCGTCTTCCTGATGGCGACGCAGGTCCACAACGCGATCTTCCATCTCGGCGGGACCCTCGTGTTCCGCGACTTCAGTCCCGGCCTCATCACGGCGCTGCTGCTCTACGTCCCGGTGAATGTGCTGATCATGCGATCGGCGCTCGCGGAGGGTTGGGTGTCGGGCAGGACCTTGTGGGTCCTGTTCGTCGCCGGCGGTGCGCTTTTCTGGGGGTTCGAGATCATCGGCCCGCCGGTGCTGCTGGCGGGCGTCACGGCCACTTGGGCTTGGGCCCTCGTCTCGGCGCGGACGGAGAGGGTCAGCGCATGAAATCGCGGGTGCTTGCTGTCGTGTCATGGACGCTGCGGGTGCTGCTCGCCGCCGTCTTCGCGTTCGCCGCTTATCGGAAGTTCGCGGGTCACCCGATCCCCGTGGCCACATTCGAGGGTTTGGGGGTGGGCCAGTGGTTCCGGTTCGTCACCGGTGCGCTGGAACTCGCCGGGGCGGTGGGGTTGCTGATCCCCGCCACCCATCTGTGGGCGGCGGCCGGTCTGGCGCTGGTGATGGTCGGTGCGGCCGCGACGCATCTTTTCTTCGTGGGTGGCAGCGCCGTCCTCGCGTTCGTGCTGTTGGGCGCGCTGGTCGCGGTGCTGGCGATCGGGCGTCGGAAGTGATGTCGCCCGGCAGTCGCTAGAGTTCCGGGAGACTCTGGCGGATCAGGCGTGCTGGCGGCTAGCTTGCGCGTCGGCGCCCTATCTTGGAAGCCGTCAGGCGAGCGCCGTCACCTGAATCTCGACGCGGTACGCGGGTGCGGCGAGCGCCGCTTCGATGGTGGCGCGCGCGGGCTTGGCGTCCGGCGCGACCCAGGCATCCCAGGCACGGTTCATGGCCGCGAAATCGCCGATGTCGGCGAGGTACACGTTGGCGGTGAGGATCCGCCGCTTGTCCGCGCCGGCAGCGGCGAGCAGCCGGTCGATCTCGGCGAGCACCTGTCGGGCCTGGTCCTCCACATCCTTCGAAGGGTCATCTGCGACCTGACCCGCGAGGAAGATGAAGCCGTTGGCGACGACGGCCTGCGACATGCGGGCGCCGGATTCGATGCGGAGGATGGAACTCATGGATGGACCACCGTGGTCGGGCACGAGGGGAGTGTCTGGGCGCCGACGGCGCCGACCGCAAGCATAAGCGAGCCGCCACGCTGGCGGAACATCGGCGGATCCCGCCAGATCCGCCCACCGCTGGTCCGCCCGCCGCTGATCCGCTAAGCGCTCCGCAGCATCGCGAGCTGGTCCTCGGTGAGCCTCGCCTGTCCCGGGTCGGAAGCGTCGACCAGCGCCTTCATCGCGAGCTGGCGGTCCCGCTCGCAGTCCGCGTCCCGTCCCTCGAGCTTTGCGAGTGCTGCCTGTGCGAGCAGCCTGCGGGACTTCTCGACGATGCCGCCCTTGCTCGCCGCGATATGCCGGCGCGCAGCGTCCGTGTCGTCCGCCAACCATGCGCAGACGGCGAGTTCGACATGGATCGATTGTCTGAATCCCGATGGGTAGTCGTCGATGCTGTCCTCGAGCAGCGCCCGATAACGCGCGATGTCGGCATCATCCCGCTGGTCCATCGCACGGGCGAGCAGATACAGCTCGCCGCCGGTACGCCTCAGCGGGTCGCCGGATCCGATCCTCGACAGTTCCTCCATCGTGGACGGATCCCAGTCCCGTGGACGGATGCCGCTCAGGCTCTGCGCGAAGATCTGCATCAGCGCGCCGCGCTCCATCGCCCCGCGGCCGCCCCGCCACACATCGATGAGCTGCATGCCGTCGCTCATGAATCCGCCGGCACGGACCGGGATCAGGGTGATCACGAAGATCCCGAACGAGGTGGCGGCGATGAAAAGCAAGTAGGCCGCGAAGCGCGGGTCTGATACCGGTATCAGCGCGGCGGCGAGGACCGCGAGCAGGAGGCTCGCGAGCGGACCGCCGGCGATCAACCACAGCCACTGCCGGCGGAGCGGATCGCCCTGTTCCGTCGGCAGCGCCGCGGCGAGCCCCCCCATCAGCGCGGGGCTGGTGTTCCACTCGAACTTCGTACCGGAGCCCGAGGCCTGCCAGGCGAACGGTCCGACGATAAGCAGCAGGAAACGCATCCCCCGCGACATGCCGCCGACGAGGTGCCCGATCTCGTGCGTAGCGAGGACGATGAGGATCAGCAGGGGCAGCGCGAGCAGATCCCACGCGCCTACGGCGTCGGGCGCTGCCGCGAGCCGCTGGACGAAGCGGGTCTCCGCCAGCGCCGCGCCGTCGAGCAGCGGCGCCAGGGCCATCATCGCGCTCACGATGACCCCGCCGATCAGGCCACCGACGATGAGACCCTTCAAAGCGCCCGTCGAGCCGGCTCGGCGGGAGGGTTTTTCTTGCATGTCCATATGATGTCACGTAGTCGCAGGCGTCGTGGCGTCCTGCATCCCGTCCGCTTACATCGCCGCGCAGCTCGCCGGCGGCGCCAGACAATCTTTGCAGGTCTCGCTGTTCGGCGGCTGGTCCGCGAGCAAGGCACCGAACCAGTCCGCGAAGGGCGCGCCGCCCGTGGTCTCGGTGTAGAAGAGCGGCGAGCGCAGGATGGTGTGCGTCTCGCCCCGCGCCAGATACGCCCTGAAGTTGGTCGCGGCTTCGCGTCGCTCGAGCTGCTCCGCCATCTTGGCCGTCCACGCATCGCAGGACCTCTCGGCGCCCATCAGGCCGTAGAACGCGCGCTGGATGCCGTCGTAGGCGGTCGTGTACTGCGCGAAGCGGTCGCGCGGGAAATGCGCGGCGAGCCGCGCCACCATGTCGTCGTCGGCGGTGAGCTGCGCGCCGCGGCCGAACACCGATTCCGGCAGCCGGTAGTTCCAGCTGGTGTTGCGGCGGCTGAAGAAATCCGGCGTCGTCACGCCCTGCCCGGCATCGCCCAGGAACGCGGCGCGCCCGCGCGGATACATCGTACGCAGCGCGGCGTAATGCGTCGCGGCGCCGTACGCGCCGGCACTCGAGCCGGTGACGAGCAGCCGCCTGGGCTGCGGCACGTTGCGGCGCATCCAGTGCAGGATCACCTGCGTGTTGTCCCAGCCGCGGTGCTGGATGGTGTACGGCTTGCCGGTCTGCGGGTCGCGGTACTGCGCGGTGTTGGACCCGGAATGCACATCGCCCGTGCAGTACGGGATGAAGAGCATGCTCCAGTCGCGCACCGGGTTGCGCGCATCGGTGACATCGAAGATGCCCTGCATGCGCGAGACCTCGTCGCCGGGCAGCAGCTCGGCCTTGTAGACCGTACGCCGGTCCTGGACGTTGCCTGCGAGCCGCGGCCGCGCGCAGGTGGCGTCGTCCCAGCAGGCACCGCCGCCGTCGAAATAGACCACCAAGCCGTCGGCGGTGCCCGGGCGGTACCAGAACGCGAAGGTGGGGTCGGCGCCCTCCGCTTGGGAACAGGTGGGCTCGTAGAGCCGACCGCCGATGCGCAGCGGCTTGGGATCGATGCGCACCCATGCGCCGGTCTTGGCCGCGGCTGCGACGGTCGTGGTGGTGGCGCCGCCAGCTGGCGTCATCAGCGACGCGGCGAGCAGCAGCAGTGCGGCGATCGAGGCGGATCGGTCACGGTGCATGTCGGTCTCCTTCACTCTGGGCGCGACGGACGGACGATAGCGCGTCGGCGACGTCGTGACGATGGGCGTGCGCCGTGGCATCCTGACCGCATGGCAACCGAACTTCCCGACCGGCTGAGCGTCGATCCGCGCAGCCCGCATCATGACGCCGCGCTGCTCGAACGCGGGGTCCGCATCCGTCTCAACGGCGTCGAGTACACCAACGTCGAGGAGTACTGCATCTCCGAGGGTTGGATCCGCGTCACGATCGGCAAGTCCGTCGACCGGCGCGGCAGGCCGCTGACCATCCAGCGCAAGGGCGTCGTCGAGGCGTTCTTCGGCGACTGAGCCGTCGCTTGCCTGGTCGCGCCGCGCGGACGGGTCGTCAGGCTCACTGGAAACAGAGATACGCCCACACGCCGCTGGTGTCGAACAGCGGCTTGCCCTCGTTGTCGAGCGGCGTCGAGGTGTCGACGACCGTCACGCCATGGTTCTTGAGGTTGGTGGTGAGCGCGGTGCTCGCGGGGTTGAACGGCCTGGCGGTGCGCAGCTGACGGGAGTCGGAGTACGGCGAGGTCGCGGTGTCGACCAGCACGGGTCCGGCCGCCGGCGCGGGGAGGCCGATCCGGCTCCAGTGCGCGAAGGCGTGGATGTTCGGCACCAGCAGGTCGTTGTCGGAGCCGAAACCGTATTGGCGGTCCGCCGGCGTGATGTTGGGGCGGTCCCGCGACCAGTTCGCCGGCGTGTCCGTGGTGTCGTACCAATCCTCCGGCGAGGAGAAGTAGACCGCGCGGTTCAAAGATACGCTCTTGGCCAGCACGCCCACATGCCCGCCGCCCTGCGAATGCCCCGCCAGCACCACCTTGCTCCAATCCACGGTGTTATCGGCGAGCAGGAACTGCCCCCAGCCCTCGGCAGGATGGTTCGTCCGCAACCAGACCAACAGTTTTTCGAGGCGGTTCACGATCGAGTCCGACCGCGTCACGGCAGGCTGACCGGCCACGGGCGTGCCACCGCCGAAGATCACCGCACTGCGCGCTTTCCAGTAGCAGTCGGGATCGTTGCTGGTCTGGCAGTAGGCGCCCATGGCCGTCTGGTTCGGGTAGTTGATCCCGACCGCGTGGAAGCCGCGCACCGCCCCGGCTCGCAGGATGTAAGTGTACTGCGCGGGTCTGCCCTGCGTGCCCGGCAGGAAGACGAACAACCGTCCGCGTGCGGTGACCGAGGGCGAGGGGTTGATCGTGATGTGGGGCGCCTCGTTGCCGAGCGGCGCCGTGGTGATCGTGCTGTCGGTGGTGGTCGCGTTGACCTGGCGCTCGACCGAGGCGGGTGGTTGGACGACGCCCGACGTCGGCGGGGGGGCGGTCTGACCGGAGCCGCCGCCTCCGCCGCAGGCGCCGAGCGCCAGCAGCATGCAAGCCATCGCTGATCGGAGGTGTCGCATATGCCGATTTGAGCCGATTCCGCGGTGAAGTTCAGTCAAGAATTGTGCGCTGCCGCCGACGCCGGCCGCGTGCCGTCATCGGCCGCTCAGACGAGCGGCCGCGCCATCACGAGGTCGCGCTGCGGGTCGGTGCCGACCATGAAGACCTTGCGGCCCACCTCGGCGAACCCCTCCTTGCGGTAGAAGGCGATGGCGCGCGGGTTCTCCTCCCAGACGCCGAGCCAAGCGACATCCGAGCCGCGCTCGCGCAGCACCGCGAGGCAGGCCGCCATCAGCTTCGCGGCGACGCCGGTGCCGTGGAACTCCTGCAGCAGATAGAATCTTTGGACCTCGCCCGGCGCCGCGCCGGCCACGCAGCCGGGCGGCTCGGCCCAACGCAGCTGCGCGAACCCGGCGGGACGGCTCCGGGACTCGGCCAGCAGGGTGAGACGGTCGGCGGCGACGATCTCTTCCATCTGTATCGCTTCACCGAAGTGCTCGCGGCAGTGGCGCTCCATCTCTTCGGGCGGGTTCTGGGCGCTGAACGCCTCGCGGAAGGTCCGCTCGGCGAGCGCGGCGACGAGTGCGGCATCGGACGGCGTGGCGGTCCGGATCATCCGGCCTCCAGCCAGTCCAGCGCGTCGTCCCAGAGCGCCGCCGCCCGCGGGCGGAAATATCCCATGTGGCCGATCTCCCGCAGGCCCAGCGTGCGCGGCTCGAGCGTGATGCGTTCCACCGGCGCACCGCTGTAGGCGGTCATGAAGGCGTCGCGCGACGCCGGCGTCGCCCACTTGTCGTCGACGGCGTTCACGGCGCGGATCGGTGTACGGACCGCCGCGAAGCGTGCAGCGAGGTCGGGCAGCGCGGGATCCTCGAAGAAATACCGCGGCCAGCCGCACCAGCGCCGCCACTGGTAGAAGACATCTCGCGGCAGGTCCTCGCCGAGCCCGAGCGCGCTCCAGGCGAGGTAGCCGCGGGTGTGCACCAGCAACGGTCCGATGACGCGCCACAGCGCATGCACCCGCAGTCGTTCGAGCGGCGGCATCCAGCCGTGCCACCCCGCGCCGGTGGCGAAGGTCACGAGACGCTGCACCTGCGGATGGTTCGGCAGCAGGCCGAGCGCGTGTCCGCCATAGGAGTGCCCCACCATCCGCAACGGCGCATCGCCGCGGGCGGCCACGAGGTCGACGAGGGCGGCGAGGTCGAGCTGCGCCCAGTCGAGGTAGCTCATCCGGAAACCGCGCAGGCTCGGCGGCGCCGACAGCCCAACGCCACGGTAGTCGAGGGTCCAGACCTCATGTCCGCGCGCGGCGGCGGTCGCAGCGAAGCGGGCGTAGAAGCCCTGCGGCACGGCGGTCGCACCGGCGACGATCAGGCGACCGATGCGGCGTCCGGGCGGGGCGTACCGCTTCGCCCGCAGCGGGTAGCCGTCGGTCGCGTGGAATGCGATGTCCTCTGTCTTGTCCATACTGCGTCCCCACCGTAGCCGTGCTCTGCCGGACGGTCAACGCCGCCGGGCGCAAGGCCCGCGAGGAGGCGATCGAGGCGGCATGGCCGCTGCTCGAGCGCGTCAAGACCGCGCTGCCGCGCCGCGATGCCGAGAGGCACCTGCCGGCGCTCGAGGCGCTGCGCGGCTGGTTGGACCGCAACCGCGACGTCTGACGCGGCCGACGATCTCTTTGCGAATCTTTGCATGCGGCGTCACCGCCGTCGGTCGTGAGCTGCGCGATACTCCTGCGATGAAAGCCATGTACGCGGCCCTGTTGGTCGTATCGTCGATGTCCGCTCTCGCGGGATGCGGCGGCGGGGGCGGATCGAGCCCCGTGGCGCCGCCTCCACCGCCTGCGCCGCCGCCGACGATCTCGGCGTTCGCCGCCGCGCCCGCCAGCATCACGGCGGGACAGTCGTCCACCCTCTCGTGGACCGTCAGCGGTGCCGCCAGTCTCAGCCTCGACAACGGCATCGGCTCGGTCACCGGGACCAGCACCCGCGCCGTGTCGCCCACGGCGACGACCACCTATGTCCTCACCGCGACCAACGCCGCGGGCAGCGTCACCGCGTCCACGACGGTATCGGTCACCGCGCCGGTCGGGCCGTATCCGGCGGGCTTGAGCGATGCGTCGCTGCAGGTGGGCGGCGTCTCGCGGCAGTACCGGGTGCATGTGCCGCCCGGCGTCACCACGGCGCCGGTCGCGCTCGTGTTGGTGCTGCACGGCGGCGGGGGCGAAGGCCTGAACGTCGCCAACACCGGCGCGCATCCGTTGTCGGTGTTCCGCAGCGTGGCGGACCGCGAAGGTTTCGTGGTCGTCTATCCGGGCGGCCTACCGGCGCGCGACGGCAACGCCGGCTGGTCGGATTGCCGCGCCGACAACGAGATCGCGGGCGACGCCGACGACATCGCCTTCCTCGATGCGCTCATCGCGCGGCTGCGCTCCGAGTACGGTCTGCCCGCCTCCAAGGTCTTCATGACGGGCGGTTCGAACGGCGCGCAGATGACCTACGCCTACGCCATCGTGCGCGCCGAGAACATCGGCGCGATCGCCGCCGGCAGCGGCAACCTGCCGCAGACGCCGAAGGCGGGTGCCTGCAGCGGCCCGCCGTCGCGCCGCATCCCCGTGCTGATGACCCACGGCACCGCCGATACGCTGATGCCCTACGGCGGTGGCTGTGTCGCCAATCTCGGCGGTGCCTGCAACCGCGGCCGCGTCATCGGCGCGGAGGCGACCCGCGACCGCTGGCTCGCCCTCAACGGGTTGACGGGCATCACACCCGCGCAGTCGACGGTGGAACTCGACACCTCCGACGCGGGGCCCGCGAACCGCTGGGTCTATGCGGGTACCACGCCGGTCGAATGGTGGCGTCTCGACGGTGCGGGCCACACCGCGGCGAGCCGCAGCGTGCTCGTGGCTCCGTCCAGCGTCAGCGGTGTACAGAACCGCGATATCGAGTTCGCCGAGGTGGCGTGGGCGTTCTTCAAGGCGCGCCTCGCGACCCCCGCAGCCGGTCCGCCAAGCGCCACCGCGTTGCAGGCCGCGCGCGACTACAACCTGTCCGTGGGCGGGCAGACGCTCATCGTCATGCATGGCGGGGTGATGCTGGAGGAGTCATACGGTAACGGAGGCGCCGCGGAGCGCATCCAGCTGTTGGCGAGCGCCACCAAGGGCTTCACCGGGATGCTCGGCGCGATCGCGGCGTCCGAAGGATTGATAGGCCTCGACGAGCCGGTCGCCCAACGGGCGCTCACCGAATGGCAGGGCGATGCGCGCAAGTCCCGGATCACCTACCGCCATCTTCTTACGATGACGAGCGGGCTCGAGGAGCTGAACGATCTGAACGGCTGGCTCGATTATCTGCCGGCGCGTGCGGTCAACGAGCCCGGCAGCACCTTCATCTACAGCGGTGATCCAAACATCTTCGGGCTCGCGCTCGAGCGACGTCTCGGCGGCGAGACGGTGGCGGATTACTTCGACCGGAAGTTGTTGCGACCGCTCGGCATCACCACGCTGCGCTGGGGCACCAATTTCGCCGACGGCAAGCCGCAGCTGTCGGGCGGCGCGTATGTCACCGCTCGCGACTGGGTGAAGTTCGGTGAGTTCATCCGGCGCAGCTTGGACGGCAGCTGGAACGGGCCTGCACTGCTGCAACGGACGTCTTTCGAGCAGGTGTTCGCGGGCAACACCGCGCATCCCGCCTACGGCTTCTACTGGTGGTTGAAGCGGCCGGTGCCGCCCACGCTCGCCGCCGCCATCGATGCGGCGAACAAGAACCAGTTCACCCGTCAGATCAAGCCTATCATCGACGACCCGCGCATCCCGGACGACTTCGTAATGGCGGCGGGCGCCTTCGATCAGCGCCTCTATGTCATCCCGTCCCGTGGCCTGACGGTGGTACGCAACGGCCCGGCCGGAAACGATGCCTTCGACGACATCGAGTTCCTGCGGCGGCTGCTCCAGTAGCCGACTTCAGGCGTCTTCGCGCGCCAGCCGCCGCAGGTCGTCGGCGAACTTCGCGATCTCGAAGTCGGGCTGTGCGATGAGCCGCATGCGGTTCGAGCGGTCGTACACATAGATCGTCCCCGAGTGGTCGACCGTGTACTCGCCCGCGTCGCCCACCGGCACCTTCTCGGCGATGGCGTGGAAGGCCTTGACCACCTTCGGCAGCTCCGCCGGTTCCGGCCGCAGCCCGACGAACGAGGGGTCGAAATTTTTGACATAGGCGCCGAGCACCGCCGGCGTGTCGCGCTCGGGGTCGACGCTCACCAGCAGCACGCGGATCTTGTCGGCGTCCGGTCCCACCGCCGCGCGGGCCTGGCGCAACCGCATCAGCGTGGTCGGGCAGACATCAGGACAGCGCGTGAAGCCGAAGAACACCAGCGTCACCTCGCCTTTGAAGTCCTCGAGGCGACGGACCTTGCCTTCGGTGTCTGGGATGCCGAGACCGCGGCCGTAGTCGATGCCCTTCACCTCGGTGGCGTTGAAGGGCGGGGGCGGCGGCGCGCAGGCAACGAGCGCTGACAGACAGGCCACGAGCAACGCGGGGCCGAGGCGGCGGCGCCATGGGGCGCGGGGCGGATCGTGGGTCACTGGTCCTTTTTCTTCCATCAGTGGTGGCGGTGGCCCGTGGCCGGCTTGGCGGGCGCCGCCGGTGCCGCGGCGACGGCCTCGACGCGGAGGGTCGCGACGACCTTGCCGGCGCGCTCGAACTCGAGCGTCACGGGAACGGTGGTGCCGGCGGCGATCGGGGCCTGCAGGCCCATGAACATCAGATGCAGCGCGCGCGGCTTGAACTCGACGCGGCCGCCCGCGGGGATCGCGACGCCGTCGGCCATCGGCCGCATGCGCATCACGCCCTCGTCCATCGTGGTGTTGTGGATCTGGACCTCTTTCGCCACCGGGCTGCTCGCGCGCAGCAGCCGGTCCTCGGCGCCGGTCGTGTTGACGACCGTCATGAAACCACCGGCCACCGCCTGCCCCGGCGCGGTGGTGCGGGTCCAGGGGTTCTCGATGGTGATGGTCGAGGGTTGGGCGACCGTGATGGGCTGCAAGCCGGCCGCGGCTGCGGCGGTGAGCGCGAGGGCGATTACGAAGCGGCGGGTCGACATGGGCGGATCCTCGGGGTCGGTGGCAAGCGGTAGACTTGCCCGGCCGTCGTTGGTTCAGGGGATGCGCATGATATCGGACCCGCCCTCCAAGACCGCAGCGCTGCTCGGCTTTCTCGCGGCGCTGACCCTCGTCGCGCCGGGCCGCACGCAAGGCGCGCCGTCCGCACCGTCCGCGCTGACCGTGCCGACCGGGCCGCGCTGCGCCTCCGTGGAGCAGGCCGCGACCGTGCGCGCTGCGATGGCCGGCAAGCCGCCGATGCCCCTCGCCGCCGTCGCGGCGCAAGTGGGGATGCCGGAGTCGGTGGTGGCGAGCGCCTTGCCGCCCGCACAGGCGCACGGCATCGCACCGACCCATTTCGCGACGGTCTGGAAGAGCCTCGAGCGCTGGGACAACGCCGTGGCGCTCGTGATGCATGGCCCCGATGTCATCGAGATCGAGGGACCGGTCGGCATCGGCAAACCGTCCACGCGCAGCAAGTTCTTCAACCTCGAGCGGCGCGGCGGCGGGATCGCGGGGCATCTGCGCCCGGACCTGTACACGGCCATCTACGCGCTCGACATCCCCGGCAAGGACGGCGGCGGCCTGTACGGCGTGTCGTTCCTCGATGCGTCGGGTGCGGCGGTGTTCTCGGTGTTCGTGCCGGGCGAGGGTGCGCCGCCGACGGAGTCGGCGCTGCGGCAGTTCCGGGAGACGGCGGCGTTGATGCGGGCGTTGCCGGGGCTGTGTCCGCGCTGAGCAGCGAAGCCTCGCAGCGCCTGCGCTTACGCCTGCGCCGGCGCCGGCGAGCGTCCGTGTCGGCGTGCGTCCCTGTCGGCGTGAGTCAGGGCGCGAGATCGGGCGCCAGCACCTCGCGCGGCGGCCGGCCCGGCGATTCGGTGGCTTCGCGATGGAGCAGCCGCCATCGGCCAGCATGCGACACCCAGACATGCGTGTAGCGCGACCAGACGACACGCGGCCCATCTGCCTCGGTGACCGTCACCTCTGCGATGCCCGTCACCACCGCCGTATCGCCGCTGACCGCTGGCGTTCTGCGCCAGCTCTTGATGTCCGCGACCCGTGTCAGTCCTTGCGACAGGTGGCCGATCAGCGCGCGCTTGCCGACGGCGGCGCCGCGCGAGGTGCGGTAGACGAAGGCTTCCTCGAGCAGGCCCTCGAGCGCCGTCGGCGGGCGGGAGGCGATGGCCTCGAAATAGGCGCGGTCGGCCGCGAGCACCCCGTCGTCCGCCGATGCGGCATGCACCGTGCCTGATACGGACATCGGCTGTGCCACGAGCGCACAGAGCGCGAGGAGGAGGGCGGTCGTCAGGCGCTTCGGCGTCATGGCCCCCGAGTGTATCGGAGCGGTCGCGGCGTCAGGATGGAGCGTATGGTGCGCAGATCCCCTCCGCCCCTGGCAGCGCTGCTCGTGTGGTCCACTGCAGCCTCCGCGGCCGCGAGGTGTACTGCCCCGACGGGGCCGGGGCGACGCGCGGACCGTAGCTCAGCCGTGGCGCCGCTGGCTGAGGGCGAGCTGGCGCGCGAAGGCGAGATCGTCCGTGGTGACCCGCAGACGCCGCGCGATCGAGCGCGCGACGGCGCGGTAGAACGCGGCGGCCACGGCCGGTTTCGCGGCGAGCGCTTCGCGCAGACGCGCTGCATCGACCCTCAAAATCTCGCAGTGCTCCGCGGCCGTCACGGTCGCGCTGCGCGGCGAATCGTCGACGAGGCCCAATTCGCCGAAATGGCTGCCGGAGCCGAGCATGACCACATCGGCATCGCTGCCGCCTTTGGTGACACGGACGCTGCCCGAGCGCAGCAGGTACAGGGCGTCGGCGGGTTGGCCTTCATGGCAGATGTCCTGTCCCGCGTCGAAGACGACGCTGCTCGCGGCCAGCGCGACCACCGCCAGGACATCCACGTCCAAGTCCTTGAAGAGGTAGATCTGCTGCAATGCTTGGGCCGGAGACGTCATCGGGGCAACTCCCTTGGTGTGGGGCGGAGGCTCCCGTTCCCGGGTCCCTCAGCCAGCCAGCAGTATATTCAAGCCGTGCCGATGCCGCATCTGTCGGAATCGTAAAAAAAACGCCTGTTTATTGCGAGTTGCGATAATATTTACCTGCGGAATCATCCAACATCGTAGCCGGAGGAGGGGTCTTGGAACCAGTTTCGCCGGTCGCCTCCGGGCCGCTCTCCAGTCTGCGCGTGGTCGAGTTCGCGGCCATCGGTCCCGCGCCCTACACCGGCATGCTGCTGGCGGACCTCGGCGCAGAGGTCATCCGCATCGAGCGTCACGATGCGCGCCGAGCCGATCCCGGTCACCGCGTGCTCGGTCGCGGCCGGCGCAGCATCGCCCTCAACCTCAAGGACCCCGCCGCCCTCGATGTCGCACGCCGCCTCGTCGCCCGCAGCGATGCGCTGATCGAGGGCTTCCGGCCGGGCGTCATGGAGCGCATCGGCCTCGGTCCGCAGGACTGTCTCGCGCTCAACCCGCGCCTCGTCTACGGCCGGGTGACCGGCTGGGGGCAGGACGGGCCGCTCGCGCAGGCGCCGGGCCACGACCTCAACTACATCGCGCTCACCGGTCTGCTCGACGCCATCGGCACCAAAGAAAGCGGTCCGGTCGCGCCGCTGAACCTGCTGGGCGATTTCGCGGGCGGCGGTCTGCTGCTCGCGTTCGGCGTGCTCGCGGCCGTGCTCGAGGCGCGCGCCGGCGGCCGCGGCCAGGTGGTCGACGCGGCGATGGTCGACGGTGCATCGTCGCTCGCCTCGCTGATCTGGGGCATGCGCTCCGGCGGATACTGGCCCGGCCGGCGCGGCGAGAACATGCTCGACGGCGGCGCGCATTTCTACGGCGTCTTCGAGTGCGCCGACGGCCGGCACATCAGCATCGGCGCGATCGAGCCGCAGTTCTACGCCGCGATGCTGCGCGAGCTCGAGCTCGACCCGGCGCGCTTCGCGGCGCAGATGGATCCCTCTCAGTGGCCTGCGCTGCGCGCCGAGGTGGCGGCGGCGGTGAAGCGCCGCACCCGCGACGAGTGGGCCGCGCGGCTCGAGGGCGGCGATGTCTGCTTCGCTCCGGTGCTCGATCTCGACGAGGCGCGACGTCATCCGCACAACCTCGCCCGCGGTGCGTTCCAGACGCAGCAGGGACTGACGTTCCCCGCGCCGGCACCGCGTTTCTCGGCGACGCCGGCGACCGCGGGCGCGGTGTCGGGCGAGCCGGGCGCCGAGGGCGCGCAGGTCCTGCGCGAACTCGGCATCGACGACGACGGCATCGCACAGCTCGCCGCTTCCGGTGCGCTGCGTCTGCCCAAGGACGGCCCGAAGGCGGGCTGAGACCACAGGTACCGGAGAGGCCAGATGCCCAAGATGTTCGACCAGTGGTGCGCGCGCAGCCCGCACTACAACGACAGCCACCGCGAGTGGGCCGATACCGTCAAGCGCTTCGTGACGCGCGAGATCGAGCCGCACATCGACGCCTGGGAGCGCGCCGGCGAGCTGCCGCGCGAGCTGCACCGCAAGGCGGCGGAGGTCGGGCTCATGGGCCTCGGCTTCCCCGAGGAGTACGGCGGCGTCACCGAAGGGATCGACCGCTTCCACGGACTCATCAGCGGCGTGGAGCTGGCGCAGGCCGGCGCGGGCGGCCTGCTCGCGAGCCTCATGATCCACGGCGTGGCGTTGCCGCCCGTGATCGCCGCGGGCTCGCCCGAGCTCAAACAGCGCATCGTCCCCGCGGTCCTCGCCGGCGAGAGGATCATCGCGCTCGGCGTCACCGAACCGTCCGGCGGCTCGGACGTCGCTGCGCTGCGCACCCGCGCCGAGAAGAAGGGCGACCGTTACGTCATCAACGGCTCCAAGACCTACATCACCTCCGGGATGCGCGCCGACCACTTCGTCGTCGCGGTGCGCACCGGCGGTCCGGGCGCCAAGGGCATCAGCCTGCTGCTCGTCGACCGGGGCACCAAGGGCTTCACCCAGACCAAGCTCGAGAAGATGGGTTGGCACTGTTCGGACACCGCGACGCTCTACTTCGAGGACGTCGAGGTGCCGGCCGAGAACCTCATCGGCAGCGAGGGCGGCGCCTTCAAGGGCCTGATGGCCAACTTCAACGGCGAGCGCGTCGGCATCGCGAGCTCCTCCAACGCCTTCGCGATGGTCTGCCTCGAAGAGGCGCTCGCCTGGGCGCGCGAGCGCGAGACCTTCGGTACCAAGCTCAACCACTACCAGGCGATCCGCCACAAGTTCTCGGAGATGGCGCGCATGATCTTCGCCACGCAGGCGTGGGTGGACCGCGCCTGCGAGTCGGTGATGCACGGCAAGGACGACGCCGGCGAGATCGCGCTGCTCAAGATCCAGGGTGCGCGCACCATGGAGTTCTGCGCCCGTGAATCGGCGCAGATATTGGGCGGTGCCTCCTACATGCGCGGCTGCAAGATCGAGCGCATCTACCGCGAGGTGCGCCCCAACGTCATCGCCGGCGGCTCGGAGGAGATCATGCTCGACCTCGCCGCCAAACAGCTCGGCTTCGTCTGAGAGGACCCAGGATGGACGCTTTCATCTACGACCATGTGCGCACCCCGCGCGGCAAAGGCAAGAGCGACGGTGCGCTGCACGAGGTGACGGCCGTCAGCCTCGCCAGCCAGACGCTCGAGGCGCTGCGCGACCGTTCGTCGCTCGACACGCGCCTCATCGAGGACGTGATCATGGGCTGCGTCATGCCGGTCGGCGAACAAGGGTCGAACATCGCGCGCATCGCGGTGCTGATGGCGGGCTACGACGAATC
This sequence comes from Steroidobacteraceae bacterium, assembly GCA_040400835.1. Taxonomy (GTDB): domain Bacteria; phylum Pseudomonadota; class Gammaproteobacteria; order Steroidobacterales; family Steroidobacteraceae; genus UBA964. The sequence continues at coordinate 127,532 of JBBAPM010000003.1, read as the reverse complement.
CGTGCCCGCGTTCCAGATCAACCGGTACTGCTCCTCCGGCCTCGAGGCGGTCAACATCGCGGCCGCCAAGGTCATGGCGGGGCAGGGGATGGCGGCGGTCGGCGGCGGCATCGAGAGCATGTCGCGGGTGCCGATGGGCTCGGGCGGCGGCGCCTGGGCCACGGATCCGGCGGTCGCGTTCCAGACCTACTTCGTGCCGCAGGGCGTGAGCGCCGACCTCATCGCCACCATGCACGGTTACTCGCGGCGGGACCTCGACGCCTACGCGGTGGCGAGCCAGCAGCGCGCCGCCGCGGCCTGGGCCGAGGGCCGCTTCGCGCGCTCCGTCGTACCGGTCAAGGACATCCTCGGCGTCACGCTGCTCGAGCGCGACGAGACGGTGCGCGGCACGGTGACCCTCGAGTCGCTGGGCGCGTTGAAGCCCTCGTTCGCCGAGATGGGCGAGAAGTGGGGTTCGGACGGCGTGTCGCTGCTGCGCTATCCGCAGGTCGAGCGCATCCAGCACTTCCACCATCCGGGCAACTCGAGCGGCATCGTCGACGGCGCCGCGGCGGTGCTGGTGGGCAACGCGGCCTTCGGCCGCAAGACCGGTCTCAAGCCGCGCGCGCGCATCCGCTCGTTCGCCTCGATCGGTTCCGAGCCCACCATCATGCTCACCGGACCGACGCCCGCCACGGAGCGCGCGCTCAAGCTCGCGCGCATGTCGGCGGCCGACATCGACCTCTTCGAGCTCAACGAGGCCTTCGCTTCGGTGGTGCTGCGTTTCATGGAGGCGCTCTCGGTGCCGCACGACCGGATCAACGTCAACGGTGGCGCCATCGCCATGGGCCATCCGCTCGGCGCCACCGGCGCGATGATCCTCGGCACGCTGCTCGACGAGATGGAGCGGCGCGGACTCGGCACCGGCCTCGCGACGCTCTGCGTCGGCGCCGGCATGGGCACGGCCACCGTCATCGAGCGGATCTGAGGAGACAGCCATGACCACCGTGATCCGCCAGGACATCGACCAGGACATCGTCGTCTGGACGATGGACCACCCGACCAAGTCCACCAACACCATCGATCAGGTGTTCCTCGACGACCTCGAGGCCTGCATCGAGCGCCTGAAGGCGGACCCCGCGCTCAAGGGCGCGGTGGTGACCTCGGCGAAGCAGCTGTTCCTCGCCGGCGCCGACCTCAACGACATCGAGAAGAACGCCGACGCGATGGCGAAGCTGCCGCCCGCCGAGATGTTCGAGAAGGTGTTCTCCTTGTCGAGCCTGCTGCGCAAGCTCGAGACCTGCGGCAAGCCGGTCGCCTGCGCCATCAACGGCACGGCGATGGGCGGCGGTCTCGAGATCGCGCTCGCCTGCCACCAGCGTTTCGTCGCCGACCTGCCGGGCCTCGTGGTCGGTCTGCCGGAGGTGCAGATCGGACTGCTGCCCGCGGGCGGCGGCACGCAGCGCCTGTCGCGCATGCTCGGCATCCAGGCCGCCGCGCCGCTGCTGCTCGAGGGCAAGGCGCTCGACCCCAAGGCGGCGCTCGCCGCGAAGGTGGTCGATGCGGTCGTCCCGCCCGCCGAGCTGCTCGAGCGCGCGAAGGCCTGGGTGCGTTCGGGTCCCGACTGCGTGAAGCCTTGGGACAAGAAGGACTTCCGCATGCCGGGCGGCGCCGGCCCCATGGATCCGCGCGTGGCCGGCCTGTTCGTCGCCACCAACGCGATGGTGCACGAGAAGACCGCCGACAACCTGCCCGCACCGCAGGCCATCCTGTCCTGTCTCTACGAGGGTCCGCTGCTGCCGATGGACACGGCGCTGCGGCTCGAGTCGAAGTACATGACGAAGCTCCTGATCGACGGCACGACGCGCAACATGGTGCGCACGCTGTTCGTCAACAAGACGCGCTGCGAGAAGCTGTTCCGCCGTCCCGAGGGTGTGCCGAAGTCCGAGTTCAAGCGCATCGGCGTGCTCGGTGCGGGCCTGATGGGCGCGGGCGTCGCGCAGGTGGCGGCGCGGGCGGGCATCGATGTCGTGCTGCTCGACCGCGATGCGGGGGCCGCTGTGCGCGGCAAGGAGAGCATCGCCAAGCGTCTCGGCGACGCCGTCGCCAAGGGCCGGCTCGACGCGGCCAAGGCCGAGCAGGCCTTGGCGCGCATCACGCCTGCGGGCGACGCCACGGCGCTGCGCGGCGCGCAGCTCGTGGTGGAGGCCGTGTTCGAGGACCGTGCCGTGAAGAGCGCCGTGCTCGGCGCCGCCGATGCGGCGCTCGGGTCCGATGCGGTGCTCGCGTCGAACACCTCGACGCTGCCCATCACCGGGCTCGCCGACTACACCAAGCGTCCGCGCAACTTCGTCGGTCTGCATTTCTTCTCGCCGGTGGACCGCATGCCGCTGGTGGAGGTCATCCGCGGTCGCAAGACCTCGGACGCGACGCTCGCCCGCGCGCTCGACTTCGTGGCGCGCCTGCGCAAGACGCCCATCGTGGTCAACGACGCGCGCGGCTTCTTCACTAGCCGCTTCTTCGGCAGCTACGTCAACGAGGGCATCGCCATGGTGGGCGAGGGCGTCGCCCCCGCGCTGATCGAGAACGTCGCACGTATGCTCGGCATGCCGGTGGGGCCGCTCGCGGTGCAGGACGAGGTCGGTCTCGACCTCGCGGTCAGCGTCACGCGCCAGACGAAGAAGGACCTCGGCGAATCCTGGCAGCCGGGCGCGTCGTACCCGATCGTCGAGAAGCTGTCGGTCGAGCTCGGGCGGCACGGACGCAAGAGCGGCGGCGGCTTCTACGACTACCCGACGGACGGCAAGAAGCGGCTGTGGGCGGGCCTCGCCGGAGTCTGGACGCCGCGGGACCCGCAGCCCGACCCGTCCGAGGTGCGCCGCCGCATGCTCTTCATCCAGCTCATCGAGGCGCTTAAGTGCATGCAGGAGGGCGTGCTCGACGATCCTGCCGACGGCGATGTCGGTGCGGTGTTCGGGGTCGGCTTCCCGGCCTACACGGGCGGGCCTTTCTCGTACATCGACCACCTGGGCGCCGAGCGCGTGCTGCAGGAGTGCAGCGCGCTCGCGAAGAAGTACGGTGAACGCTTCAAGCCGCCGCGGCTGCTGCGGCAGATGGCGCGCGACGGGAAGCGCTTCTACGGCGGCTAGCGGATCTCGATCACGACCTCGCGGATGCGGCCGTCGAAGTTGAGGGCCGCCGGATAGTCCGGCGTGACCGGACCGCCGAGATCGGTACCGATGTCCATGGTCTCGTGGATCGAGAACAGGAACGGGACGGTGTGCGGCAGGCGCAGCCGTCCTGCAGGTCGGCCGTCCACCTTCATCGCCACCGCGGCCGGGCCGCCGCTCATGGGCTTCTCGTAGTCGAGCGCGAGCTCGATGGTCGAGGCGCCGGCCGGCAACGGCCGGTCGCCGACCAGCCGGAAGAACTCGGCGTCGGCGTAGTTGTAGGTGTAGACGGGCCGGCGCCGCTCGTCGATGTGCAACGACCAGCCGCCGGCGATGCCGCCGAACGCCGCCACCACGCCGCCGCGCTGCTGCGCCGCCAGATCGAGCTTCGCCGTGATGGTGTGCGAGCGCATGACCGTCGGCGGCGCCTGCACCTCGGGGATGCCGACCGATCCCTGGTAGAACACATGCCGTGCCCGTCCCCCATGCAGCATCGGCAGTCCCGCGGTCTGGGTGTTGTCGATCAGCGGCAGCACCTGGTTGCGGCCGGCCTCGTGCCAGAAGAGCGCCTGCAGTTCCGCGACCTTGGCGGGGTTCTCGGTGGCGAGATCCCGCGACTGCGAGAAGTCCGTGTCGAGGTGGTAGAGCTCCCAGCGGTCCTCGAGCGGGGATTTAGTGATCGGGTTGCGCACGTTCCACGGCGTGCGGCCGCGGTACACCGAAGCCATCCAGCCGTCGTGGTAGATCGCGCGGTTGCCGAAAACGTTGAAGTACTGGGTGCGGCGCGGTGCGGGGACCTTCGCATCCTCGAAGGTCGGCACGAGGCTCAGGCCGTCCATGGGCTGCTGTGCCACACCGTTGACCGATGCCGGCGCCGTGACGCCGGCGGCTTCCAGCAGTGTCGGTGCGATGTCCGACACATAGGCGAACTGGGACCGCAGACCGCCGCGGTCCTTGATGCGCGCCGGCCAACTGAGGACCATCGGGTTGCGGATGCCGCCGAGATGCGAGGCGATCTGCTTCATCCACGGGAAGGGCGCGTTGAGCGCGAAGGCCCAGCCTGCGTTGTAGTGCGCATGCACCTGCGGGCCGCCGATCTTGTCGAGAAGGGCGAGCGCATCGGCCGGCTTCTCCGGGACGCCCTGGATGCGCGCCATGTAGCGGACCGAGCCTGAGGGGCCCGCCTCGCCGCTCGCGCCGTTGTCGCCGACGATGTAGACGAACAGTGTGTCATCGAGCGCACCCATCGCTGCGATGGCATCACGCAGCCGTCCGATCTGCGCGTCCGTGTGGGCGAGGAAGCCGGCATAGGCTTCCATGTGACGCTCCGCGATGCGCCGCTCGTCACGGCTCAGCGAGTCCCACGCGGGCAGTTCCGCAGGTCGTGGCACGAGCGTCGTATCGGGCGGGATGACGCCGAGCTTCTTCTGGCGCGCGAAGTTCTCCTCGCGCAGCCGGTCCCAGCCGGCCGCGAACCTGCCGCGGTAGCGGGCGATCCATTCCGGCGGCGCCTGCAGCGGCGCGTGCACCGCGCCGGGCGCGAAGTACACGAAGAACGGCCGGTCGGGTGTCGCCGAGCGATGACGCTGCATCCAGCCGATCGCCTTCTCGGCCATGTCCTCGGTCACGTGGTAGCCGGGGCGGCGCGGTGTCGGGATGAATGTCTGGTCCTGCACCAGCGTGGGCGCGAACTGGTCCACTTCGGCGGGCAAGAAGCCGTAGAAGTGGTCGAAGCCCTGGCGCAGCGGCCAGCGGTCGTAGGGGCCGGCGGGCGACGATTCCCACTCGGGCGTCAGGTGCCACTTGCCGAACACGGCGGTGCCATAGCCGTTCTGGCGCAGCACCTCGGCGACGGTGGCGGCGCTGCGCGGCAGCACGCCCGCATAGCCGGGATAGGCGGAGGGCGTATTGAGCACCGCACCGACACCGACCGCGTGCGGGTTGCGGCCGGTGAGCAGCGCGGCGCGCGTCGGCGAGCAGATCGCCGTCGTGTGGAAGCGGTTGTAGCGCAGCCCCGCGTCGGCGAGCGCCTGCAGCGTCGGTGTCTCGATGGGGCCGCCGAAGGTGCTGGCGGCGGCGAAGCCGACATCGTCGAGCAGCACCACGACGATGTTCGGCGCGCCGCGCGGTGCGGTGGCGAGACCCATGCGCAGCTTCGGGTACTCCCCGGGCACCACGGTGCCGGACGGCGACTGGGTGACGCGGGTCTCGGGCAGCGACTGCGCGCGCCCGTCGGTGGTCGGGAAGGCGAGGCCGGCGAGGACGGCGGTGGCGGCGGCGGCGAGCGCGGTGCGCAGGTTCATGCTTTGGTCTCCGGCGCCGGCGGCGGCGTCCAACGGGGCGGCGCCACGCCCGGCGGCGAGCCGGGCAGGCCGAAATAGTAGTGGCCGGCGGTCAAGCCGCCGTCGACGGCGAGTTCGCTGCCCATGCAGTAGGACGACTCGTCGCTCGCCAGGAACACGAAGCAGTCGGCGGCCTCCTCCGGTCGGCCGGCGCGCTGCGCGGCGAACTGCTTGAAGGCGATGTCGAACTTGGCCGCAGGCGCACCTGTCGGGTTGGCCATCGGCGTGTTGATGCCGCCGGGGTGGACGGAGTTGACGCGCACACCGTGCGGGCCGAGCTCGAGCGCCGCCACCTTGGTCATGCCGCGCACCGCGAACTTGGAGCTGACATAGGCGATGACCGAGTTGGCGCCCGTCAGCCCGTCGGCCGAGGAGTTGTTGATGATCGACCCTTTGCACTGGCGCATCATCTGCGGCGCGACCGCGCGCATGCCGTTGAACGTCCCGACCACGTTGATGTCGAGGATGCGCCGCAGGTCGGCCGCGCTGGTCGACACGAGGTCCTTGAACATGAGGATGCCGGCGTTGTTGACGAGCACGTCGATGCGACCGTGCTTCGCCACCAGCGCGTCCGCGATCTCCTGCCAGCGAGCCTCGTCGGCGACGTCGTGCCGGAACGCGACCGCGCGGGGCCCGAGCGCCGCCGCTGTGGCGTCCACCTCCGGCAGGATGTCGGTGAGCGCGACGAAGGCGCCTTCCTCGACGAAACGCTTGGCGATGGCCGCGCCCATGCCGCGCGCCGCACCCGTGACGATGGCGATCTTGCCCTCCAGTCTTCCCATGCGAGCCCCCGGGCGCGCTGCAGCGCCGGTCAGTTGTGCGTCTTGCCCTGCTTGGCGCGCGCCATGTTGATGGCGACGTCCTCGATCATGTCTTCCTGGCCGCCGACGGTCTTCATGCGGCCCATCTCGATGAGGATCTCGGCCGACGGCACGCCGTACTTGGCGGCGGCGCGCTTGGCGAACAGCAGGAACGACGAGTACACGCCTGCGTAGCCGAGCACCAGCGAGTCGCGGTCGATGCGGATCGGCATGTCCATGATCGGGGTGACGAGGTCCTCGGCGACATCGGCGAGACGCATCACATCGACGCCGGTCACGATCCCCATCCGGTCGCAGACCGCGTTGAACACCTCGAGCGGCGTGTTGCCGGCGCCCGCGCCGAGCCCGGCCGCCGAGCCGTCGATGCGCACCGCGCCCGCCTCGACCGCGGCGATCGAGTTGGCGATGCCCATCGCGAGGTTGTGGTGGCCGTGGAAGCCGATCTCGGTGTCCGGCTTGAGGCGCTCGCGCAGCAGCGCGATGCGCGCGGTGACGTCGGTCGGCAGCATGTAGCCCGCCGAATCGGTGCAGTAGATGCAGTTCGCGCCGTAGCTCTCCATCAGCAGCGCCTGCTCGAGGAGCTTCGCGGGTTCCAGCATGTGCGCCATCATCAGGAAGCCGACCGTGTCGAGGCCGAGCTTGCGGGAGAGGGCGATGTGCTGCTCGGAGACGTCGGCCTCGGTGCAGTGCGTGGCCACGCGCAGCGTCGCGACGCCGAGGTCCTGGGCCATGCGCAGGTGCTCGACGGTGCCGATGCCGGGCAGCAGCAGCGCCGAGACCTTGGCACGCTTCACCGTGCCGATGACCGCGCTGAGGTACTCCTCGTCGGTGTGCAGCGGGAAGCCGTAGTTCACCGAGGCGCCGCCCAGGCCGTCGCCGTGCGTCACCTCGATGAGCGGCACGCCCGCCTCGTCGAGGCCACGCGCGATCGACTTCATCTGCTCGAGGGTGATCTGGTGGCGCTTCGGGTGCATGCCGTCGCGCAGACACATGTCGTGCAGCTTGATCGTGCGGGCGCTCATGCGCGGGCCTCCCGATAGGCGCCGGCGACGATCTCCGGTGCGAGCATCTCGGCGGTGCGCAGCGCGGCGGCGGTCATGATGTCGAGGTTGCCCGCGTACTTCGGCAGGTAGTCGCCCAGCCCCTCGACCTCAAGGTAGATGGAGACGCGCTTGCCGTCGAACACCGGACCGTTCTTGAGCGTGTAGCCCGGCACGTAGCGTTGTACCTCGGCGATCATCGCGTGCACCGACGCCGTGATGGCTGCCTGATCGGGTTCGCCCTCGGTGAGGCAATGCACGGTGTCGCGCATGATGAGCGGCGGTTCGGCCGGGTTGAGGATGATGATGGCCTTGCCCTTGCGCGCGCCGCCCACCTGCTCGATGCCCTGCGCGGTGGTGCGCGTGAACTCGTCGATGTTCCTGCGCGTGCCGGGTCCGGCCGAGCGCGACGACACCGTGGCGACGATCTCGGCGTAGGCGACCGGCTGCACGCGGCTCACGGCGGCGACAATGGGGATCGTGGCCTGGCCGCCGCAGGTGACCATGTTGACGTTCATCTCACGTCGTCCGGCATGCGCGGCGAGGTTGACGGGCGGCACGCAGAACGGCCCGATGGCGGCGGGCGTGAGGTCGATGGTGACGACGCCCGCCTCGCGCAGCTTGCGCGCGTTCACGTGGTGCACGTAGGCCGAGGTGGCATCGAAGGCGATGCGGATGTCGTCGGCGGCGAGGTGCGGCAGCAGCCCGTCTACCCCTTCGGTGGTGGTCTTGAGGCCGTGCTCGCGGGCGCGCGCCAGGCCTTCCGACGCAGGATCGATGCCGACCATCCATACGGGGTTGATGTCCGCGCTGCGCAGCGCTTTCATCATGAGGTCGGTGCCGATGTTGCCCGAGCCGATCAGCGCGGCGTTGATCCTGTTTCCCATGCCCCCGGTCTCCGCCCCCGTTTTTTTGATGGGGATTTCTGCGAAAAACGACAGTCTGAAGGTGGATTTTATTACCAATGCGTAGAAAATGTGGACTATATTTACGCAATCGCAAGGCTACAAGGGGGCGGCCATGACGGCGAGCGCTTCGATCGAGGCGCGGCTCGACCGGCTCGAGTCGCTGGAGGAGATCCGGCAGTTGCCGGCGCGGTACGGGCTGGCCCTCGACATGCGCGACATGGACGCGCTGGCGGGCCTGTTCGTCGAGGATGTGCGCGTCGGCCGGGACCGCGCCGGGCGGCGTGCGCTGCGCGACTGGCTCGACGAGACCATGCGCGTGCAGTTCACCGGCACCTCGCACCACATCGGCAACCACGTCATCGAGTTCGCGGACCCCGACCATGCGCGCGGCGTGGTGTACTCCAAGAACGAGCATGAAACCCCGACCGACTGGGTGATCATGCAGATGATGTACGTCGACGACTACGAGCGACGCGGGGGGCGCTGGTACTTCAAGCGCCGCCTGCCGCTCTACTGGTATGCGACCGACCTCAACAAGCCGCCGCTCGGGGAGCGCAAGATGCGGTGGCCGGGCGTCGAGCCTTACGAGGGCGGCTACCACGGCTTCTTCCCGAGCTGGCGCGAGTTCTGGGAGCGGGGCGGTCCGCCCGACGCCGATGTCGTCGAGCCGGCGCCTTTCGACGGGTTCATCCAGCGGATGCGGCGCGATGCCGCGCCGCCCAAGGTCAAGGTGCGCTGAGACGGGGCGCGCCCGACACGCAGAGGACGGCTCCATGACGACAGGATCGGACGGCATCACGCGGCGGGATTTCATGGGCGCTGCGACGGCCGGATTGGTGCTCGGCGCGGCGCTCTCCGAGGGCGCTGCCGCCGCCCAGACCGCGTCGCCGGCGGTCGCACCGCCGTGGGACGAGCTCGACGCCTACGACGCCACGGGCCTCGCCGAGCTCGTGCGCCGCCGTCGCGTGAGCGCGGAGGAACTGCTCGAGCGCGCCATCGCGCGCATCGAGCGCCTGGACCCCGTGGTCAACGCGGTGACCGTACGCCACTTCGAGCTCGCGCGGTCCTCGCTCGCGGCGCTCGACCCGAAGGCTCCGTTCGCGGGCGTACCGTTCCTGCTCAAGGACCTGTGGGTGGCGATGCAGGGCACGGCCACCACCAACGGCAGCCGCTTCTTCGCGGGCGCGATGGCCGACCACGACGGGGAGCTCGTGAAGCGGTTCCGCCGCGCCGGCCTCGTCATCGTCGGCAAGGCGGCGAGCCCCGAGCTCGGCATGACCACCACCACCGAGTCGGCGCTCAACGGCGCGGTCCGCAATCCGTACTCGTTGGGGCGCATCGCCGGCGGTTCCTCCGGCGGGTCGGCGGCGGCCGTAGCGGCGGGCATGGTGCCGATCGCGCACGCCACGGACGGCGGCGGCTCGATCCGCATCCCGGCCGCATGCTGCGACCTCGTGGGTCTCAAGCCCTCGCGCGGCCGGGTGCCGTTCTCCACGAGACGCTACGAGGGCTGGGCGGGGCTCAGCGTGCAGTTCGCGGTGTCGCGCAGCGTGCGCGATTCGGCACGTCTGCTCGACGCGGTCGCGGGGCCGGAGACGGGCGCGGCCGCCATCGCGGCGCCGGCGCCGGGAGAGTTCCTCGAGGCGACGCGCCGGCGGTCGCGGCCGCTGCGCATCGCGCGGTTGCGCGCGCCGCTCTCCGGCACGCCGGTCGATCCCGAGAGCGAGCGCACGGCCGACCTCGCCGAGGAGGTCTGCCGCAGGCTCGGGCATACGGTGGCCGATGCCAAGCCCAAGGTCGACTTCAAGGCCTACAACGCGGCCTTCGGTACCGTGCTCGCCGTGCAGACGTTGGCGGCGATCTATGCCCGCGAGGCGCAGCTCGGCCGCGCCTGCACGGAAGCCGATGTCGAACCGGTGACCTGGCTCATCGCGCAGTCCGGACGCTCGATCGACGGCATGGCGTATGCCGCGGCCCGCGACACCTTCGACCAGGCGGCGCGCGACATGGCCGCGTTCCACCAGGACTGGGATCTGCTGCTCTCCCCGACGCTCGCCCAGCCGCCGGTGGAGCTCGGCAAGCTCGGGCTGTCTCCCAAAGATTTCCGGCAGTACGCGACCGACGTCTCGGTCTTCTCGCCCTACACCTCGCTCGCCAACGTCACGGGGCAGCCGGCGATCTCGCTGCCGCTGCGCCTCGATGCGACCGGGCTGCCGAGCGGCGCGATGTTCCTCGCACGCTATGCCGAGGAGGCGACGCTGCTGTCGCTGGCGGCGGCGATCGAGCGTGAGCTGCCCTGGTCGGGCCGGCGGGCGGGCTTCAGGGCGGCCGGCTGATCGACGCGGCGAGCTGCAGCCGCAGCGTCACGAGGTGCTCGACGTACTCGAGGGCCTCCTGCGTCGGGATCGGCTCGCGCCGCAGCCGCTCGAGCCATGCGGCGGTCGCGGCGCGCAGCACGCGCGGATCCTCGGGCGCGGCGAGCCACGCCCAGTCCGCCAGATGGCAGGCGAGGCGCAGGTCGGTGGCCGTGAGCTGAGCGATGCGCGCCAGCAGGGGCTCTAGGCCGCCGGCGAGCGCGACGATCTCCCTCGCCTGCGCCGCGCGGGTCGCGGGGTCCCAGTCCGAGGGCAGCCCGTTCCACCAGCCCGAGTGTTCCTGCGCGACCATGCGCGCGATGTCGCGCGGTGTGGTGTAGAGCTCGGCGCCGTCGGGCAGCGCGGCGAGCTCCGGGGGCAGCGTCACGCCGACGCCGACGTCATGCTTGGGCGTGCCGGCGTTGAGCGCGGCGAGGGCCTGCGCCTCGAGGGATTCCAGCATGCGCGCCTGACCGGTGAAGCGCCGCACCACCTCGGCGGTGTCGGTGATCGCCGGGCCGTGCATCGGGAAGGCGATGCGCGGCTTCAAGGCCGCCATGTCCCGCAGCGCCTGCGCCCAGGTGCCGACGTAGCGCTGGCGGCGTTTGCCGTTGCCGGCGTTCGGCAGGAAAGGCTGGAAATAGTCCGCCGACACCACGATGCCGCGCGTGGGCACGGACACCCACAGCTGATCCGCCGTCTCGCCCGGCGCATGGGTGAGCACGAAGCGGTCGGCGCCGATGCCGAGCTCGAGACGGCCGTCGAAGGTCCGGGTCGGCATCGGCAGCGCGGCAGGGTCGCTCGGGAACTCGGCCAGCGTCTGGTTGTTGAGACGCGAGGTGAACCCTCGGCTCGCGATGTCGCGCCGTACCTCTTCGGCGAGCGCCGAGGTGGCGATGATCTGCGGCCGTTCGCCCGCCTCGAGCAGCGCCCATGCGCCCAGCATGTGGTCGATGTGGTGGTGGGTGTAGATGATGGTGTGCACGCGCTTGCGGCTGATCGTCCGCAGCGCGTCGCGCAGCGCGGGTCCCGCCGGCGCGTAGCCGGCATCGACGAGCACCAGGCCCTCGCGCGTCTCGAACACCGCGACGTTGACCCAGGGGAAGCGCAGCAGCCAGACGCCTCGGCCGTGCGGCTCCACGACCAGCTTATCGCGGGCATCGGCGAGCGCCGGCGCGAAGTCGCGCGAGTACATGTGGTTGGCGATCGGGGCCGAGAAGGCGTTGCCGAAGCCGCCGACGCGACCGACCGCCTGGGCGAGGAAGGGGTTCTCGCGGAAGAGGGCGGCGCGGGCGGCGGTCCGGGCCGTCGGATCGCGCACGGGGTCGGCGGCGGGGGTCTGCGCGCCGACGAGCGTCGGTACGAGTGCAAGCGCAAGTGCGAGTGCGAGGGCGAGCGCCGGACCGCGCGCCGCGACGGTCCATCGCGCGGCGCACAGCACCGTCACGCCGGCGTCGCCCGCGGGTAGTCGGTGTAGCCCTTGGCGCCCGGCGTGTAGAGCGTCTTGCGGTCGAAGGGCGCTAGCGGCAGGCCCTCGAAGACCCGCTCGGCGAGGTCGGGGTTGCCGACATAGTGGCGGCCGAAGGACACCGCATCGCCCACGCCGTCCGCTACGGCTGCGCGCGCCGTGTCCGGCTCGAAGCCATCGTTCACGATCAGCGCGCCGTCGTGGTGGGCGCGGGCGAGCGCGAAGGCGTCGATGACGCGACCCGGCGAGGCGATGACATGCAGATAGGCGCAGCGCAGCGGACGCAGCGCGTCGAGCAGCGTGGAGTAGGTCGCTACGGGATCGTGGTCGAGGACATCGTTGAAGGGGTTGCCCGGGCAGATGCGCAGCCCCACCCGCCCGGCGCCGATGGCCGCACACAGCGCCTCCATGACCTCGACCACGAAGCGCGCCCGGTGCGTCGGCGAGCCGCCGTAGCCGTCGGTGCGCAGGTTGGTGTTGGCGGCGAGGAACTGCATCGGCAGGTAGCCGCTGGTGCCGTGCAGCTCGACGCCGTCGAAGCCCGCTTCGCGCGCGAGGCGGGCCGAGGCCGCGTAGTCCGCGACGGTGGCGGCGATGTCCGCCGCCGACAGCGCCTCCGGTTCGTCGCAGGGCTGCATGCCCGCCGTGTCGGTGTAGAGCGAGGTCGCGGCGCGGATCGCCGAAGGCGCGACGGTGCGCGCCCCGGGGCGTTTGTTGTGGCGGCTCGCGATGCGGCCGACATGCATGAGCTGCGCGACGATGCGACCGCCGCGGGTGTGCACGGCGTCGGTGACGGCGCGCCAGGCCTCGACCTGGGCCGCTTCGTGCAGACCCGGGGTGCGCGGATAGCCCTTGCCGTGGATGGAGGGCTGCACGCCCTCCGTGACGATCAGCCCCGCCGAGGCGCGCTGCGCGTAGTACTCGACATGCAAGGCCGTCGGCCGGTCGTCGGCGTCGGCGCGGCTGCGCGTCATCGGCGCCATCACGATGCGGTTGCGGCAGTCGATGTCGCCGAGCGTGAGCGGCTCGGACAGCGGGTCGCGTCCGGTGGATACGGCGCCGGTCACAGCGGCCAGACCGTGGCTTCGGCGCCGCCGTCGAGCTCGAGGGTCTTGCCGGTCATCCACGAGGACGCCGGCGTCGCGAGGTAGAGCGCGGCCGCCGCGATGTCTTCGACCGTGCCGAGCCGCGCCAGCGGCGTGCGCGATTCCATCGCGGCGCGCACCTCCGGCGTGAGATAGCGCGCCAGGGCATCGGTGACCACCGGCCCCGGCGCGATGGCGTTGACGCGCACCGCGGGCGCGAAGTCCTGCGCCAGCAGACGGGTGAGCTGCGTGAGCGCGGCCTTGGCCGTGCCGTAGCCCGAGAAGCTGCGCTGCGCATAGCGCGCCGCGGCGGAGGTGATGTTGATGATGCTGCCGCCAACGCCGACGCGCATGTGCGGCACGGCGAGGCGCGTCAGCGCATAGGCGGGCAGCACGTTCCACTCGAGCGTCTTGAGGAACTGCTCCGGCGTGGTGCGCAGCGGATCGTTGGGACCCGCGCCGCCGGCGTTGTTGACCAGGACATCGAGACGGCCGAGACCGTCGACGCAGCCTTGGACTACGGCTTCGGCGGCGCCGGCCTGCGAGACGTCCGCGGACAGGACCACGGCGCGACGACCGAGCGCACGCGCCTCGGCGGCCACCGCGTCGAGGTCCGCCTGCGTGCGGGCCGTGACGGCGATGTCGGCTCCTGCCGCGGCGAAGGCGAGCGCGATCGCCCGTCCGATGCCGCGTCCGGCCCCGGTGACCAACGCGACGCGGCCGTCGAGCCGGAAACGCGTCGCGAGGTCCCCCGTACCGGTCACGGTGCGCGTCTCACCAGCGACCGGTGAACTCGATGCCGTAGGTGCGCGGCGTGCCCCAGTAGGCCTGGGTCAGGCTGCCGAAGCCGGGGCCGAAGTCGATCATGTTCTGGATGTACTTCTCGTCCAGCAGGTTCTTCGACCACAGTGCGACGCCGATCTCGGCGCCGCCCATCTCGAAGCCGTCGAAGGACAGGCGCGCGTTGACCACGGTGTAGGCCTGGATGCGCGTGTCGTTGGCGAGCGCGGAGCTCGACGACGCCGGGTCGGCCGCGGTCACCTTCACCGGGAACGGGTACAGCGTGTGTTCGCCCATGTAGGTGGCATCGACCAGCAGCCGGGTCTCGGCGCCGAACAGGCTGCCGAGCGCCGCATCCACCGAGGCGGACAGGGTGGTCTCCGGCAGATGCGGCAGGAGCCGGTTGAACGCCACATCGACGCCGCGGTCCACGAACTTGTCGAACTCGCCGTCCATCTTGCCGAGCGAGGCCTGCACGCGCGTGCCCTGCTCGAACTGGTAGCCGAGCTCGACCTCGAGGCCCTTCACGTTGGCCTCGCCGGCGTTCTTGATCGAGGAGCCGGCGGCGCCGGACGCCTCGAAGATCGACAGCTGCATGTCCTTGGAGTCGTTGTTGAACAGCGCGACGTTGGCGTAGCCGCGGTTGTCCGCGAACAGCCACTTGGCGCCGATCTCCGTCGAGGTCAGGTTCTCGGGCAGGTAGGGCGTGGTGGCCTGCGCGACGTTCACCGGGATCGGGTTGGACGGATCACCGGCTTCGCCGTTGAAGCCGCCGCTCTTGAACCCTTCGGCGTAGCGCAGATAGGTGGTGAAGTCGTCGCGCACCTTCCAGGTCAGACCGACGAGCGGCGTGGTGTCGCTGAAGCTCTTCTTCGCGCGGGTGAAGCAGGGCACGTAGTCGAACACGCCGGGGATGCCGGCGCAGCGCTCGGTGGACTTCTCCTCGTCGGTCCAGCGCAGGCCGGCGGTGACCGTGAACGCGTCGTTGACCGCGTAGTCGATCTGGCCGAACACGGCCTTCGCCTCGGTGTCGAAGCCGTACTGCGACTTGAAGGTCACGCCCGCGCCCGGCCCGAACTCCTGGAAGTAGTCCTGCGGGTTGTCGGTGAAGCCGTCGTCCTTGAAGTAGTAGAGGCCGGCGACGTACGACAGCGCGCCGCGCGAGCCGACCCACTGCAGCTCCTGCGAGAAGGAGTCGTAGTCGGAGAGACGCTGGGTGTGCGCGATGTTGAGCGGCGAGCCGTCGAGGTCGAGCCCGTCCTCCCAGGACAGCTTGCGCTTGGCGGTGATCGACTTCAGGGTGTCCGAGTCGCCGGCCTGCCACTCGATGGTGATCGAGTGGCCCTGGGTCTTGGAGCGCTCGAAGGAGGGGCCATCGACGGTCGTCTTCTCGGCGCGCCCCTGCGTGACGTAAGGCGCCATGAACGGCAGCAGCGCGCGGTAGAGCTGCGAGTGCGACGGGTTCTGGTCGATGTCGTTGTAGTCGCCGCGGTAGGCGATGCGCAGCGAGCCGCTCGGGTCGAGGTCGATGCCGAGGCGCGCGCTCTTCGAGTCGACGTTGTTGAGGTCGCCGGTCGAGGCCTGGCGCCCCGGCGGGCCCGGCAGGTTGCCGACCTTGTTCTCGACCCAGCCGTCACGCTGCTTGGCGGCGAGGGCGAGGTTGATCTTCGCGATGCCGAAGGTCGGCAGGTCGACGGACAGCTTGCCGCCGCGGGCCGAGTAGTTGCCGAAGTGCAGCGAAGCGCTGCCCGAGGCCTCGCCCGAGGGCCGGCGCGTCACGACGTTGAAGGCGCCGGCGAGTGTGTTGCGGCCCCACAGCGTACCCTGCGGTCCGCGCAGCACCTCGACCTGGTCGATCTCGATGAGGTCGAACAGCGCGCCCTGCACCTTGCCGACGTAGACGCCGTCGACGTAGATGCCGACCGCCGGATCCCAGGAGAGCGCCGGGTTGATGGTGACGCTGCCGCGGATGGCGATCTGCGCCGCGGTGGAGTTGCCGGGCGTGGCGCTGACCTGCAGGTTGGGCGCGAAGCCGTTCAGGCCCTGCACGTTGGTGATGCCGCGACGGTCGATGGCGTCGCCCGACAGCGCGGTGACGGCGATCGGCACGTCGATGAGGCGCTGCTCGCGCTTCTGCGCGGTGACGACGACCTCTTCGAGGGCGGCGTCCTGCTGCGCCTGCGCGAGCGGCGCGAGCGCCAGGGCCACGGCGAGGGTGACGAGGGGGCGATGGATGTTCTTGGACATGTTCGATCTCCTGCGAAGGCGGGTCGTGACGAGGTCAGAAGAAGTACGAGCCGCCGTTCGCCACCAGCACGCTGCCGGTGACGTAGGAGGCTTCGTCGCTGGCGAGGAAGCGCACGGCGGCCGCGACCTCTTCGGGACGGGCGAGGCGGCCGAGCGGGATCGCCTTCTCGAGGCTGGAGATCCACTCGTCCGGGATGGAGCGCATCAGCGGCGTGTCGGTGGGTCCCGGCGCGACCGCGTTGATGCGGATGCCGCGCGAGGCGACCTCGCGCGACAGCGCGCGGGTGAGACCGACGAGCGCCGCCTTGCTGGTGACGTAGTGCACCGGGCCTTCGCCCGACTGCACCGCCGTCGAGGCGATGTTGACGATGGAGCCGCGGATGTCCTGCGCGGCCATGATGCGCAGCGCTTCGCGGGTGCAGTAGAAGGCGCCGTCGAGGTTCACGCCCATCACGGCGCGCCAGCCCTCGTCCTCCATGAAGACGAGCTGCTCGACATGGGTCGTGGGCTTCTCGCCGCGGGCGAGTTCGGCGTTGCGGGCGGCCATCAGCTCGTACATCTTCGCGCTGCCGTCGTTCGGACCGGTGCCCGTGCCCGCGTTGTTGACGAGGACATCGAGCCGTCCGAAGGCCTGCTGCACGCGCGCGAACGTGGCCTTGACCGCAGCGCTGTCGGCGACGTTGCAGGTGAGGGCGAGATGCCGGGCCGGGTCGGGCAGTGCGGCGACCGTCGCCTCGGCGGACTCGAGCTTCAGGTCGATCACCGCGACGCGCGCGCCGGCCTCCGCGAGCGCCACGGCGCAGGCGCGTCCGATGCCTTGTCCCGCGCCCGTGACCAGCGCCGCTTTGCCTTTGAGTGAAGTCATGTGTCGGCTCTCTCCGTTCAGGGCACCCGTTCAGGGTGCAGGGAAGTTCAGGGCGCCGGGACCACGAGTTCCGCCGCCTTGCCGCCGTCGACGGACAGGCAGGTGGCGGTGACGTAGCTGGCGTCGTCGCTGGCGAGGAACGCGGCGACGCCGGCGATCTCCGCGGCTTCGCCGAAGCGGCCCATCGGCACCTGCGCGGCGATCTTCTTGCCCCACTCGGCGTACGGACCGGCGAAACCGGCCGCCGTCGCGGGCGTGTTGATGACGCCGGGTGCGATGGCGTTGACGCGGACGTTCGCCCGCGCGCCTTCCATCGCGGCGCACTTGGTGAAGTGGATGAGCGCGGCCTTGGCGGCGCCGTAGGCCGACATCATGCCGAGGCCGAGCAGGCCGTTGATGGAGGAGATGTTGATGATCGAGCCGCGCTGCGCGGGCAGCATCACCTTGAAGGCCTCGCGCGTGGCGACGAAGGCGGAGTTCACGTTGACGTCGAAATCCTTGCGGAAGGTCTCCGGCGTCATGTCGAGGATGGAGGAGTAGGTGACCGACGGCGCGTTGTTGACGAGGATGTCGAGGCGGCCGTGCGCCGCCGCCGTGGACGACACGAAGTCGGCGAGGGCCGCATGGTCGGCGACATCGAGCAGCCGTAGGCTCACCGAGCCGCCCGCGCCGCGGATGGCGTCGGCCGCCGCGTTCAGGGGTTCCGCGCGGCGCGCGCAGAGGGCGACATGGGCGCCTTCGGCGGCGAAACGCGCCGCGATCGCCGCGCCGATCCCCTGGCTCGCGCCGGTGACCAGAGCGACCCGACCCTTCAGACGTCCTTCCATAAGTACAACCCCCTGTTTTGCGCCGGACGGGACTGTGAAACGCGTATAAATCGGTGGCCAACTTTACGCATTTCGATGGTTTGAGGCCCTTGGAACCGTTGAAAGCGTTGTTTTCGGGCCTGTAACTGCTACTATCGATACATTCCACAACAAGGTGGACGGGGTGTCAACGGAAGAGCAATTCGAGCTGGCCGAAGAGCTGGTTCGCGGGACGCGTTGCCGCGTCTTCCGCCGTGCGCCGCGTACTCTGCCGGCACTGCTCAACGCCGTTCCTTGGGACTCCGAGGCCACCTGCCTCGTGTATGGCCCCGTCCGCTACACCTACCGGCAGGTCTCCGCCGAGGTCGACCGTTTGGCGCATGCGCTGCGCGCCGCCCATGGCGTGGGTCCGGGCAGCCGGGTCGGACTCGCGATGCGCAACCTGCCCGAGTGGGCGTTCGCCTTCCTGGCGCTCGCCCGCCTCGGCGCGATCCCGGTGGTCATGAACAGCCGTGCTTCGGGCGACGAGCTCGTCGCCTCCCGGGACAGCATCGGCACGACGCTGCTGCTCGTCGACAGCCGCTGCGGCCGCGAACTCGCCCCGCACCCGGGCGCCTGTCCCACCGTGGTGCTCGAGGACGCGACGCTCGAGGGCGTGGAGCGCGAGCGCGAGCAGGCGGGCATCGCGGCGGCGGTGGCCGCGGGCGCGCAGCGCCGTCAGGACCTGCTGGCGCGGTCCGCGACGGCGGTGGGCGCCGGCGGGGCGTTGCCGGACCCCGCGGTCGCACCGCTAGACCCTGCGACCATCCTCTTCACCTCCGGCACCACCGGCCGCGCCAAGGGCGCGGTGCTCAGCCACTGGGGCACCAGCAATTCGGTGTGGACCAACCTCTACGCCGGTCATCGCATCGCCGCCGACATGGCCGCGCGCTACGGCATCACGTTGCAGCAGCTCGCCGCGATGGCGCCGCAGACCTGCATGTTGCTGATGTTCCCGTTCTTCCACACCAGCGGCCTGCACACCGGGCTGCTCGCGACGCTGGTGCGCGGCGGCAAGATCGTGCTGATGCGCCGCTGGGATGCGGCCGCCGCGCTGCAGCTCATCGAATCCGAGAAGGTCACGCAGTTCCCCTGCGTGCCCACCATGATGTGGGACCTGCTGCAGCAGCCGGACATCGGCGACCGCGACCTCAAGAGCCTCTCCAGCGTGTCGACAGGCGGCCAGGCGCTGCAGTCGGGCCTGCTCGAGGCGATGACGCGCGCCTTCCCTCGCGCCGTGCCGGGCACAGGCTTCGGCATGACCGAGACCACGGGCGCGGTGGCGATGTCGGTGGGCGAGGAGTACCTCTCGCACCCGGGTACCGCAGGGCGCGTGCTCGCCACCACCGACATCAAGATCGTCCGCGAGGACGGCTCGGCCGCGGCGGTCGGCGAACCGGGCGAGGTCTGCCTGCGCAGCGTCTCGAACATGCTCGGCTACTGGGGCGACGCCGAGGAGACCGCGCGCGCCTTCGACGCCGAGGGCTACATGCGGTCGGGCGACGTCGGCTACGTGGACGCCGACGGCTTCCTGTACATCGTGGACCGCAAGAAGGACATGGTCATCTCGGCGGGCGAGAACATCTACTGCGCCGAGGTCGAGCGCGTGCTCCTCGCGCATCCGGCCCTCGCCGAAGGCACGGCCTACGGCGTGCCCGACGGGCGGCTCGGCGAGCGGCTGGTCGCCATCGTCGTGCCGCACGCTTCGGCGGACGAGGTCACGCCCGAGGCCGTGCAGCGGCACGTGGCCGCGCATCTCGCGGCCTACAAGGTGCCGACCGAGGTGATCGTCCAGAGGACGCCGCTGCCGCGCAACCACCTCGACAAGGTCGACAAGGTGGCGCTGCGGCGGGGACACGGAGCGCGCTGAGCGCGCGGACAGACGACGAGGGGACCGCCATGGGATATCCGGCCGACGCCAAAGTATTCGACCTGATGATGGGCATCCCCGTCAGCTCGACCAACACCGAGTGGTATGCGCCGTACCTGCCGCTGCTGCTCGACCGGGAGAGCCGCGAGGCCTTCAAGATGCCGGCGCAGTACATGTTCAAGGACGTCCCGGTGCTGCCGTCCGATGCCGACTACGTCGACTACACCGTGCAGCAGATGGACCGCTACGGCATCGCGCGCGCGCTGGTGGGTTTCTGGGAGTCCTCGCCCGGTGTGAAGCGGGCGCGCGAGGCCTATCCGGACCGTTTCCTGTTCGATTACCACGTGAACCCGAACCGCGGCATGGAGGAGGTGCAGGAACTGCGCCGTCTCAAGGCCGCCGGCCTCATCCATGCGGCGTCGTTCTTCCCCTGCGGCAACAACCCGCAGGTGCCGATCAACGACAAGAAGGTCTACCCGATCTATGCGGCCTGCTCGGACCTCGGGCTGCCGATCTTCGTCAACGTGGGCGTGCCCGGGCCGCGGCTGCCGATGGCGCCGCAGCACTGCGAGCTGGTCGACGAGGTCTGCTGGTATTTCCCGGACCTCAAGTTCGTGATGCGCCATGGGGCGGAGCCGTGGGAGGACCTCGCGGTCAAGCTCATGCTCAAGTGGCCGAACCTCTTCTATTCGACCAGCGCCTTCGCGCCCAAGCACTACCCGAAGGCCATCGTCGACTACGCCAACACCCGCGGCGGCGACCGGATCATGTACGCCGGTTACTGGCCGATGGGGCTTTCTTTGGAGCGCATCTTCCGCGAGCTGCGCGACGTGCCCTTCAAGGACGCCGTGTGGCCGAAATTCCTGCACGACAACGCCGCACGCCTGTTCGGCGGCTGAGACCCGGAGCGACGCACCATGAGCAACGAAGAGATCGCCTCCAACACCGCCGCCCGCCAGTGGCTCGCGCGCTTCACGCCCGAGCAGCTGCTCGCGTGGCGCACCGCGCCGCTCGAGAGGCCGCTGCCCGCCGCGGCGCGCGGCATCGATCTGCCGATGCCTTTCGGCTGGTTCGTCATCGGCTACTCGGACGAGCTGAAGGTCGGCGAGGTCAAGCCGCTGCGCTACTTCGACCGTGAGCTCGCGCTGTGGCGCGGCGAGGACGGCGTGCCGCGTCTGCTCGACGCCTACTGCCGCCATCTCGGCGCGCACATGGGCTACGCCGGGCGCGTCAAAGGCAACGACCTCGAGTGCCCGTTCCACGCCTGGCAGTACAACGGCGAGGGCGAGGTCACGAGGATCCCCTACGCGAAGGTGATCCCGCCGCAGGCCCGCCGCAACTGCGTGAAGACCTGGCCCGTCATCGAGCGCAACCGCTTCATCTGGGCGTGGTACCACCCGAAGGGCGAGGCGCCGACCTTCGAGGTCGAGGCGCTGCCCGAGGCCTCGTCGCCCGACTGGAGCGACTACGAGAAGCACGAGTGGCTGGTCTACGGTCCGCTGCAGAACATGGCCGAGAACGGCGTCGATGCCGCCCATTTCCGCTACATCCACGGCACGGCGAGCAACGCCGACTACGACGTCAAGTTCGAGGGCATCCGCCGTGTCGCCGAGGTGGCGGCCAAGATGAGCACGCCGCGCGGCGACGTCGACGGCACCATCGCCTACGGCACCGTGGGCGCCGGTCAGGCCTGGACGCGTTTCACCGGCATCTGCGAGACGCTGATGGTGGCGGGCATCACGCCGGTCGCGCCGGACGTCACCCACGTGCGGTTCGCGTTCACGCAGCTGAAGTCGGCCATCGAGGGCCCGACCGCCGGTGTGGCCCGCGCCATGATCAAGGACATCTGCCGCCAGCTCGACCAGGACAAGGTGGTGTGGGACCGTCAGAAGTACCGCAGCGACGCGCTGCTCTGCGACGGCGACGGCCCGATCGCGGCGTTCCGCCAGTACTACCGCCAGTTCTACGCAGAGCTGCCGCAGGACGACGGTACGCCGGTGGTCAAGCGCAGCTTCGTGCGCAGCGCGACCTGACGCAGCGCGACCTGACGCAGCGCAGACTGACGCAGGGCGGGTGCCGCCGCGGTCGCGGTCAGGCGGCGGGCCGGGCGTTGAGCGCGGCGTCGTTCGGGCCGTTCAGCACGCAGCGCATGCCGCCCGGGGTCGAGAACTCGGCGACGCAGCGGTTGCAGTTGATGCAGGTCGACTTCGCGGACGGGTCGGCGGCGAGCTTGTCGACGAAGCCGGTGTCCGCCACCAGCGGTCGGCCCATCACCACGAAGTCGAAGCCGAGGCGCATCGCTTCGGCGACGTTCGCGCCGTTGCGCAGACCGCCGAGCAGGCCGAGCGGCAGCCGCAGGGCGGCCCGCATCTCCATCGCATGCTTGAGGAAGTACATCTCCTCGAACGGCGTGTCGCGGAACGCCGTCTTGGCGCCGAGCTTGAGCAGGAAGCGGTTCCAGCCGCTCTTCTCGGTCTGCAGCATCGCGGGCACGGGCGAGTTGCCTCGGAAGAGATACATCGGCGAATAGGGCGAGAAGCCGCCCGTCATCACGATGCCGTGCAGTCCCGCGCCCTGCAGCGCCTTCGCGGTGGCGATGGAATCGGCGAGCTCGACGCCGCCGCGCGCGCCGTCGCGCAGGTTGAGCTTGGCGACCACGGCGATGCGGTCGCCGACCGCCGCCAGCACGCGCTCGGTCACCTCCAGCGGGAAGCGCAGCCGCCGCGCGGCGTCGCCGCCGTACTCGTCGGTGCGCTTGTTGGCGAGCGGGCTCAGGAACTGGCTCAGGAGGTAGCCGTGGCCCATGTGCAGCTCGACGGCGTCGAACCCGGCGTCGACCGCGAGCCTGGCGGCCTGCACGAACTGGTCGGCGACCTCGCGCATGTCCTCGCGCGTCATCTCGCGGGTGAATAGCGCGCCGACCATGGCACCGTAGAGGTTCAGCGTCTTGGAGGGACCGCCCGGCTTGCGGCGGGTGCGGTCGGCGGTGCGCGTCATGGTGCCGCAGTGGCCGAGCTGCAGCGAGGCGAGGGCGCCACCGGCGTGCACCGCGTCGGTGAGGGCCCGGAAGCCCGCCACATTCCCCTCGTGGATCCAGTTCTCCTCCTCGAAGGTCCGGCCGTCGGGGTGGACGGCCGTGTATCCGAGGGTGGTCATGCCGACGCCGCCGCGGGCGAGCGCGGCGTGGTGCGCGACCAGGGCCGCGCTCGGGCCGTTGCGCACGTTCATGCCCTCGTAGGTGCCCGCCTTCACGAAGCGGTTGCGCAGCGTGACCGGTCCCAGCGGAAGCGGCTCGAAGGCTCGGGCGAGCGACGGGGCAGCGGCTTCAGGGGGCATGGTGGCGCTCCTGGCGGGCTCTTGAGGGTGCGTAAAAAAAAGTCCTGAAATCGACGATAATGACGACGAAAAGCCCTTCCGATGCGATAATATCGCAAAATAACGCGTTCCGAACGCGATTTATAGCAGATGAGCCGGGGGTGTAGGGATGGCTGTCTTCTCGTTGGGATACGTCCGGGTATCGGCCCGCAGCCTCGAAGACTGGCGCCGTTTCGGCGTCGACGCCGTCGGCATGATGGCAGGTTCGGCTCCGGAAGGTAGCCTCTGGCTGCGTACCGACGACCGACCGTTCCGTTTCTCCATCGAGCAGGGTGCCGAGGACCGCTTCATCGCCGCCGGATGGGAGATGCCCTCCGAGGCGGCCTATGCCGCGTGCGTGGCGGCGCTGCGCAAGGCTGGCGTCGCGCTGCGCGAGGGCAGCGATGCGGAAGCGCGGCAGCGCTGCGTCAGCCAGTTCGTGTCCGGCCAGGATCCTGACGGCAACGCCTTCGAGCTCTACTGGGGCCGTTTCCGCGCCTACGATCCGTTCGTCTCGGCGCGCGGCGTCTCCGGTTTCATCACGGGCGATCTCGGCGCAGGCCATGTCGTGCTGCCCGCGCCGCAGCTCGACCGCACCGTCGACTTCTACAAGACCTTGCTCGGCTTCGGCGACACCGACGAGATGCGGATCCCGATCTCGCCGGACCCGAGCGTGCCGGAGCTGCAGCTGCGCTTCCTGCACGCGACCTGCCGCCGTCACCACAGCCTCGCGCTCATCCCGATGCCGGCGCCGTCCGGCCTCGTGCACACCATGGTCGAGATGAAGGACATCGACGACGTGGGCCGCGCGCTGGACCGCTGCGTCGCCGCGGGTCGGCACATCTCCTCGACCTTCGGCCGTCACTCGAACGACGGCATGATCAGCTTCTACGTCGCGACGCCGGGCGGCTTCGACCTCGAGGTCGGCTGCATGGGCCTCACGCCCGACTGGTCCACCTGGGTGCCGACGCGCAGCCTCATCCCCGATCTTTGGGGGCACCAGTGGCAGCCGCGCCCGGCATGAGCGTGCCCGGTCTCGACAAGCGCCGCACCGCGGCCGAGGTCGTCGCCCTGCTGCGCGACGGCATGACGATCGGCATCGGCGGTTGGGCCACGCGCCGCAAGCCGATGGCGCTCGTGCGCGAGATCCTGCGCTCGCCGCTGCGCGACCTCACGGTCGTCGCCTACGGCGGACCCGATGTCGGTCTGCTCGCCGCGTCCGGCAAGCTGCGCAAGCTCGTGTTCGGCTTCGTCTCGCTCGACGTGCTGCCGCTCGACATGCATTTCCGCAACGCGCGGCAGGCCGGCGCCTTCGAGGTCATGGAGCTCGACGAGGGCATGGTGCAGCTCGGGCTGCGTGCCGCCGCCATGCGCGTGCCGTTCCTGCCGACCCGCGTCGGCCTCGGCACCGATGTGCTGGCGCGCAACCCCGGCATCCGCACCGTGCGCTCCCCGTACGAGGACGGCTCGACGCTGGTCGCCATGCCGGCGCTCAAGCTCGACGCGGCGCTGCTGCACGTCAGCGAAGCCGACCAGAAGGGCAACTGCGTCATCCTGGGCCCCGATCCGTTCTTCGACGAAGCGATGGCGCGCGCGGCCGACCGGGTGTTCCTGAGCTGCGAACGCATCGTGCCCGTCGGCAAGGTCTGCGACCATGACCGTGCACGGCTGCAGCCCTTCGAGCGCTCGGTCGTGACCGCCGTGGTCGAGGCGCCGTTCGGCGCGCATCCCACGGCATCGGTGCCGGGCTACGGCATCGACATCGACCATCTCAAAGAATACAACGCGGCGACCACGCCCGAGGCCTGGGCGGCCTACCGTCAGCGGTACATCGATGTCGCCTCGCACGACGACTACGTCGCGGCCTGCGGCGGCCGTGGGCGGCTCGCCAGCATCGCGCCGCCGGTCTACTGAGCGGCGCGGGGAGGACGCATGACCACCGCCTACACCCTCGCGGAGCTCTGCATCGCCCAGTGCGCCGAGGTCTGGCGCGACGAGGGCGAGGTGCTCGCCACCGGCATCGGCCTCGTGCCGCGGCTCGGCGCCGGCCTCGCCAAGCTCAGCTTCAACCCGGACCTGCTGATGACCGACGGCGAGGCCTACCTGCTCGCCGAGCCGGTCCCGCTCGGGCCCCGCGCCGCGCGAGATGCGCGGATCGAGGGCTGGATGCCTTACTCGCGCACCTTCGACCTGCTGTGGGGCGGCCGCCGCCACGCGCTCGTCGGTCCCGTGCAGGTCGACCGGTTCGGCCAGATGAACATCAGCGTCATCGGCGATTACGCGCGTCCCAAGGCCGCGATCCTCGGCGCCCGCGGTTTCCCGGGCAACTCCGTGTCGCACGCCAACAGCATGTTCGTGCCCAACCACTCGCCGCGCGTGTTCGTCGCCGGCGAGGTGGACATGGTCTGCAGCGCGGGCTACAACCCGGCGCGCTGGCCCGAAGGCCGCGTCCCGGAGTCGTTGCGCATCGGCCGCGTCGTCACCGACCTCGCGGTGCTCGATTTCGGCGGCGAGGACCATGCGCCGCGGCTGCTCACGCTGCATCCCGGGGTGACCGCCGCGCAGGTGCAGGAGGCCACGGGCTTCCCCATCGAGTGCCCGGCGAGCGCGCCCGTCACGCCGGCGCCGACGGCCGAGCAGCTCGAGCTCATCCGCACGCGGCTCGATCCGCGGAACCTGCGCGCCACCGTGTTCAAGGGCGATCCGCCGGGCGACCGCCGCTGACACCGTCATCCACGTCCGTCGACACGCCGAGGACCTGCGAGCCATGAGCGACACACCATGACCGACATCGTGGACCCCCGCACCGCCGACATCCGCTACGAGACCGATACGCCGGTGCTCTACGAGACGCGCGGCGCGGTCGCGTGGCTGACGATGAACCGTCCGGAGTTCGCCAATTCGCAGAACTCTCAGATGACCTATGCCATCGACGACTGCCTCAAGCGCGCGGTCGCCGACGACGCGGTGAAGGTCATCGTGCTGCGCGGGGCGGGCAAGCATTTCTCCGGCGGACACGACATCGGCACGCCGGGACGCGACGTCGCCAAGACCTGGCCCGAGCGCCGTTCGCTCTGGTACGACCACGTGAACAAGCCGGGCGCCGAGTATCTCTACGCCCGCGAGCAGGAGGTGTACCTCGGCATGTGCCGCCGTTGGCGCGAGGTGCCGAAGCCCACCATCGCGATGGTCCACGGCGCGTGCATCGCCGGCGGCCTGATGCTCGCCTGGGTCTGCGACCTGATCGTCGCCTCCGACGACGCCTACTTCGCCGACCCCGTGGTGCGCATGGGGATCCCGGGCGTGGAGTACTTCGCGCACCCCTTCGAGCTGCCGCCGCGCATCGCCAAAGAGTTCCTGTTCACCGGCGAGCGCATGGACGCCGCGCGGGCGCATGCGCTCGGCATGGTCAACCGCGTCGTGCCGCGCGTCGAGCTCGAGGAGGCGACGACGCGCCTCGCCGAGCGCGTGGCGTCGATGCCGCGTCTCGGCCTCGCGCTCACCAAGCAGGCCGTGAACCACGCCGAGGACCTGCGCGGCAAACGCACCGCCATGGACGCCGTCTTCCACATGCACCACTTCGCGCACGCGCAGGGCGACCTGACGATGGGCCATAGCCTGGGCGGCATGGACGCGAAGTCCATGGCGGCCGCGAACCGCGCCGCGGCCGTCGGGGCCGGCGACGGCGGATCCGACGGCGGCAAGGGCGAGGACGGCAAGGGCGGGGGCGGCGCCGGATGAGCGTCTCGCTGCACACGCCGCTCGTCGACCTGCTCGGCTGCCGCTATCCCATCGTGCAGACCGCGATGGGCTGGGTGGCTCGGCCGGAACTGGTCGCGGCGTCGTGCAACGCGGGTGCCTTCGGCTTCCTCGCCGCTGCATCGCTGCGCGCCGAAGAGGTCGGTCCCGCCATCGACCAGGTGCGCGCGCTCACCGACCGGCCGTTCGGCGTCAACTTCCACATGTTCCAGCCGGGTGCGACGCAGATCGTCGACACCATCATCGCCGCCAAGGTGCGCGCGGTGAGCTTCGGACGCGGTCCCGACAAGGCCATGATCAAGCGCTTCCGCGACGCGGGCATCGTCTGCATGCCCACCGTCGGCGCGCTCAAGCACGCGCGCAAGATGGTCGAGATCGGCGTCGACGCCGTCACCATCCAGGGCGGCGAGGGCGGCGGCCACACGGGTTCCGTGCCGACCACGCTGCTGCTGCCGCAGGTGCTCGACGCCGTGAAGGTGCCGGTGGTCGCCGCGGGCGGGTTCTTCGACGGCCGCGGCCTCGCTGCGGCCTTGGCCTACGGCGCGGCCGGTGTCGCGATGGGTACGCGCTTCCTGATGACGCGCGATTGTCCGGTCCCCGAGCCGACCAAGCAGCGCTACGTCGGCGCCGGCCTCGACGACATCGTGCTCACCACGCGGCTCGACGGCCTGCAGCACCGCCTGATCCGCAACGAGGTGCTCGCGGACTTCGAATCGGCGGGACCGTCCAAGCTGCTCGTCAGCGCGCTGCAGAACGCCTGGCGCATGAAGCGGCTCACGGGTGCGAAGTTCGGCGAGCTCGTCGCCGCCGCGCGCGGCATGCAGCGCGAGGGCGGGCTGTCGTTCGGCCAGGCGCTGATGGCCGCCAACTCGCCGGTGCTCATCGAACGCTCGATGATCCAGGGGCGTCCCGCGGAGGGCGTGATGTCCACCGGCATGGTGGCCGGCATCCTCGGCGACCTGCCGAGCTGCGAAGAACTCGTCACGCGCATGGCGGCCGACGCCGTGCGCCAACTCGATCGGCTCTGCGGAGGGAACTGACATGCCCATCAAGGTGGAGATCCGCGAGCGGGTCGCCGAGGTCGTCATCGACCATCCGCCCGTCAACGCGCTCGACTCGGGCGCATGGCTGGAGCTCGCCGCCACGATCGAACGCGTCGGACGCGACCCCGAGGTGCGCTGCGTGCTGCTGCGCTCCGAGGGCAAGGGGTTCTGCGCCGGCGTCGACATCAAGGAGCTGCAGGCCCACGGCGAGCGCATCGTCGAGGTCAACCGCGGCAACTACCTCAGCTTCCGCGCCGTGCGCGCCTGCGAGGTGCCGGTGGTGGTCGCCGCCCACGGGTACATCATCGGCGGCGGCATCGGGCTCTGCGGCGCGAGCGACGTCGTGATCGCCTCGGACGACGCGTTCTTCTCGTTGCCCGAGATCGACCGCGGCGCGATGGGCGGTGCCTCGCACCTCGCGCGCATGCTGCCCCTGCACAAGGTCCGTGCGCTCTTCTTCACCGGCGGGCGTTGCCCGGCCGAGGAGGCCTACCGGCTCGGCGCGGTCGAGAAGGTGGTGCCGCGGGCCGCGCTGCTCGACGAAGCGCGCGCGTTCTGCGCCGTCATCGCCGGCAAGAGCCGCCGTGCCCTCGTGCTCGCGAAGGAGTCGCTCAACGGCATCGAACCCCACGATGTCGACCGCTCCTACCGCTTCGAGCAGGGCTTCACGCTCGAGATGTACATGAGCCCCGACTCGCAGAGGTCGCGCGACGCGTTCGTCGAGGGCAAGCAGGCCGCGAGGTTCTGAGGCATCGTGGCCATCGACCTGCGCTACACGGACGCCCACCGCGCATTGCGCGCGGAGGCCCGTGCGTGGCTCGAGGCCAACGTGCCGCGCGAGCCGCTGCCGTCGTTCGACACGGCCGAGGGCTTCGAGGCCCATCGCCGCTGGGAGGCGCAGCTGCACTCCGGCCGCTGGAGCATGGTGACCTGGCCGCGGGAGTTCGGCGGCCGCGGGCTCGACCTCATCGAATGGCTCATCTTCGAGGAGGAGTACTACCGCGTCGATGCGCCGTTCCGCGTCAACCAGAACGGCGTGTTCCTGTTCGGGCCGACGCTCATGGAATACGGCACGCCCGAGCAGAAGGCGCGCTTCCTGCCGCGGCTCGCGGCGGGCGAGGACATGTGGGCGCAGGTCTGGTCCGAACCGCAGGCCGGCTCCGACCTCGCCGCGCTGCGCACCACCGCGGTCCGCGACGGCGACGATTACGTCATCAACGGCCACAAGATCTGGTCGACGCGCGCGGTGCATGCGGATTGGGGGTTCGGCCTGTTCCGCACCGACCCCGCCTCGGAGCGGCACCGGGGCCTCTCGTACATCGTGTTCCCGCTGCGCACGCCCGGCGTGCGCGTGCGCGGCATCCCGCAGCTCGACGGCAAGGCGGGCTTCGCGGAGATCTTCTTCGAGGACGCGCGCGTGCCGGCCGCGAACCTGATCGGCGGCGAAGGGCAGGGCTGGTCGATCGCCATGGCCACCGCCGGCTTCGAGCGCGGGTTGATGCTGCGCAGCCCGGCGCGCTTCCAGCGCACGGCGCAGCGCCTCGTGGAGCTCTACCGCCGGCACCGCAGCAGCGACGCCGCCGCGTCCGACGATCCCGGCATCGGCGCCGCGGTCACGCAATGTTGGATGGACGCCGAGGCCTATGCGCTCGCCACCTACATGACGGCCTCGCGCCTCATCGCCGGCGGGAGCATCGGCGCGGAGGCGAGCCTCAACAAGGTCTTCTGGTCGGAGCTCGACGTCGCGATGCACCGCGCCGCCCTCGCGCTGCTCGGCGCCCGCGCGGAACTGCGCGCGCAAGGGTCGGAGGCGGCGGCCGCCGCCGATGAGGCCTGCCGTTGGATGGACGGGTTCCTGTTCTCCTTGGCCGGCCCCATCTACGCGGGCGCCAACGAGATCCAGCGCAACATCATCGCCGAGCGCGTGCTCGGCCTGCCGAAGGGCTGAGGTCGTGGACTTCACCTTCACCGAAGAGCAGGAGCTCGCGGCGCAGGCCTTGCGCGGCCTGCTCGACGACCATTGCACGGGCGCCGACCTGCGGCGCGCCGCCGAGGCGCGCGCACCGGACGCGTCCGCCCGTGCCTGCGCCGCGCGCCGCGCCGCACTCAAGGAATTGGGTCTCG
The DNA here is from genome assembly GCA_040400835.1 of Steroidobacteraceae bacterium. GTDB lineage: Bacteria > Pseudomonadota > Gammaproteobacteria > Steroidobacterales > Steroidobacteraceae > UBA964. The sequence continues at coordinate 97,478 of JBBAPM010000003.1, read as the reverse complement.
CCGGCGTGCTGGTGCCGGCGTCCGCCGGAGGTCTCGGGCTCGCGCCCATCGATCTCGCGCGGCTCGCCGAGGAGGCGGGACGCGCCGCGTTGCCCGAGCCGCTGATCGATGCCGAGGGCGTGGCGCTGCCGCTGCTCGCCCGGCTCGCCGGACCGGCCGGTACGCAGGCCGCCCGCGAGGCGCTCGATTCGGCGCTCGCCCAGCGGACGACCGTGCTCGCCGTCCCGCCCGGCAGCGGACCCGTCGCGGCCGTCGCCGAGGCCGATCATCTGCTCGTCGGCCGCTCGCTCGATGAACTCGCGCTGCATCGCCGGGATGCGCTGCGTGTGACGCCCGTCGACAGCGTCGATCCGCTGCGGCGGCTCGCCGTGGTCGAGGTCGCGGGCGCCGCGCCCGTCGCCGTGCTGGAGGGGGACGCCGCGCGGGCCGCCTGGGAGGCCGCGGGTGCGCGCAGCGCCGCGTTCATCGCGGCACAACAGCTCGGGCTCGGCGCGCGCATGATCGCCATCGCGGTCGCCTATGCGCTCGACCGCAAGCAGTTCGGCAAGGCCATCGGCGCGAACCAGGCCGTCAAGCATGCGTTGGCCGATGCGCAGATGCGCGTCGAGTTCGCTCGGCCGGTGGTCTACGCCGCCTGCGGTGCGCTCGATGCCGTCGCGCCGCCGGATCCGGCGGCCTCGCTGCGCGTCTCGCACGCCTTCGTCGCGGCGGCCGACGCCGCCGACCGCGCGGCGCGCGCGGCCATCCAGGTGCACGGGGCCATGGGCTATTCCTGGGAGGTCGACCTGCAGTTCTACGCCAAGCGCGCCTGGTCGCTCGCCGCCCTGGCGGGCGGGCGCAGCGCCCACTTCGGGCGGCTGCACCGTGCCCTGCTCGACGGCAGCGCCGCGACCGGCCCCGACCATCTCTTCGACGCCGGCGCATCGCCGGGAGCGGCACACGCATGACCACGGCCTACATCATCGACGCGGTGCGTACCCCGGTGGGACGCAAGAAAGGCAGCCTCGCGGCGATGCATCCTGCCGATCTCGGCGCGCATCCGCTGCGCGCGCTGGTCGGGCGCACCGGCATCGATCCCGGCGCGGTGGACGATGTCGTCTACGGCTGCGTCGACACCATCGGCCCGCAGGCGGGCGACATCGCGCGCACCTGCTGGCTGGTGGCGGGGCTGCCCGACCATGTGCCCGGCACCACGGTCGACCGGCAGTGCGGCTCGTCGCAGCAGGCGCTGCATTTCGCGGCGCAGGGCGTGATGAGCGGCACGCAGGACCTCGTGGTCGCGGGCGGCGTGCAGCAGATGAACCAGATCCCGATCTCGCAGGCGATGATCGCGGGGCAGGCGCTCGGGTTCGGCGATCCGTTCCGCGGCTCTCCCGGCTGGCTCGCGCGTTACGGCGACCAGGAGGTCTCGCAGTTCCGCTCCGCCGAGATGATCGCCGAGAAGTGGGGCTGCTCGCGCCTCGACATGGAGCGCTTCGCGCTGCGCAGCAACGAGCGCGCGGTCGCCGCCATCGACGGCGGACTGTTCGACGCCGAGATCGCGCCGGTCGGCGCGTTCGCGCGCGACGAGACGCCGCGCCGCGGCACCTCGCTCGAGAGGATGGCGACGCTGGAACCGCTGATGCCGGGCGGTCGCGTCACGGCCGCGGTGTCGAGCCAGATCGCCGATTGCGCGGCCGCGCTGCTCGTCGCCTCGGAGTCCGCCGTGCGCACGCATGGCCTCACGCCGCGGGCGCGCATCGCGCACCTCGCGGTGCGCGCCGACGATCCGGTGTGGATGCTCACCGCACCCATCCCGGCCACGCGCCACGCGCTCGTCCGTGCCGGTCTGCGCCTCGAGGACATCGACCTGTTCGAGATCAACGAGGCCTTCGCCTCCGTGGTCCTGGCCTGGCAGAAGGAGCTCGGGGTCGATCCCGATCGCGTCAACGTCAACGGCGGCGCCATCGCGCTCGGCCATCCGCTCGGCGCCACCGGCGCGCGGCTCATGACCTCGCTGCTCGGCGAGCTCGAGCGCCGCGGCGGCCGGTATGGCCTGCTCACCATGTGCGAAGGCGGCGGCCAGGCCAACGTCACCATCATCGAGAACCTGCGCGCCGGCGCGCCTGCGTCGTCGGCCGGGCGCTGAGGAGAGGGCATGAGCGGCATCTGCGAAGGACGCGTGGTCATCGTCACCGGTTCGGGGCGCGGCCTCGGCCGCGAGTATGCGCTGGCGTTCGCGCGCGAGGGCGCGAAGGTCGTGGTCAACGATCTCGGCACCTCGCTCAACGGCGAAGGGCGCGATACGGCCACCGCGCAGGCGGTGGTGGACGAGATCCGCGCCATCGGCGGCGAGGCGGTCGCCAACGGCGATGACGTCGCCGATTGGGACGGCGCGGGGCGGCTCGTGCGCACCGCGATCGAGGCGTTCGGCGGACTTGATGCCGTCGTCAACAACGCGGGTTTCGTCCGCGACCGCATGTTCGTCAGCCAGACGGTCGACGAGTGGGACGCGGTGATCCGCGTGCACCTGCGCGGGCATTTCTGCGTGACGAGCCACGCCGTCGCGCATTGGCGCGCCGAGAACAAGGCCGGCCGCAAGGTCGATGCCCGCATCATCAACACGAGCTCCGGCGCGGGCCTCCAGGGCAGCCTCAGCCAGGCGGCGTACTCGGCGGCCAAGGGCGGCATCGCGAGCCTGACGCTGGTGCAGGCCGCGGAGCTCGGCCGCTACGGCATCACCGCCAACGCGCTCGCTCCCGCGGCGCGCACGCGCATGACCGAGCAGGCCTTCGCCGACAAGATGCGCGCGCCCGTCGACGGCTTCGACAAGCAGGACCCCGCCAACATCGCGCCGGTCGTGGTGTGGCTCGGCAGCGCGCAGTCCGCGGGCGTCACCGGCATCGTGTTCGACATCGAGGGCGGCCGCATCACGCTCGAGAACGGCTGGCACGACGGTCCGACCGTCGACAAGGGCGCGCGTTGGGCGCCGTCCGAGGTCGGGCCCGCGGTGGCGGCGCTGATCGCGCAGCGCCCGCCGCAGAAGAGAGTCTGGGGGACCTGAGATGCAGTTCTCGTTGACCGAAGACCAGCTGATGATCCGCGACGCCGCGCGAGAGTTCCTGACGGGCCGCGCCGACATCGCGCGGTTGCGCAGGCAGATGGCGACGCCCGAGGCGCACGACGCCGAGCTCTGGCAGGCGGTGGCGGGCGAGCTCGGCTGGACAGGCCTCGCGCTGCCCGAGTCGGCGGGCGGCAGCGGCCTCGGCATGGTCGAGCTCGCGCTGCTGCTCGAGGAGACCGGCCGCTGCCTCTACGGCGGACCCTTGCTCGCCTCGGTGGGCTTCGCGGGCGGCATGTTGCTGGAGGTACCCGCGTCGGACGCGCGGGATGTGCTGCTGGCGCGCATCGCTTCCGGCGAGGGCATCGCGGCGCTCGCGGTCGTCGACGACACGGGTCGGCCGGGGTCGGTCGGCGTCGAGCTCGTCGACGGCGCCACGGGTCCGGTGCTGCGCGGGCACGCCTCCTTCGTGCTCAACGGCAACATCGCCGACCACTTCGTGGTGGTGGCGCGTGATCGGCGTGCCGGTCGGCAGGGTGGCGCCCGCGACGACCTCGCGCTCGTGGCCCTCGACCGCGGTGTAGCCGGGCTCGCAGCGCACACGCTCACGGCCATGGATCTCACCCGCCGCTATGCGCGGCTCACCTTCGATGCGGCGACGCCGGTCGCCGTGCTGGCCGACGGTGCACCCGGCGCGGACACCGTCGCGCGCGGGCTGCAGGTCGCGCAGGTGGCGCTCGCCGCCGAGCAGCTGGGGTCGATGCAGGCCGTCTTCGAGCTCACCACGGCGTATACGCAGCAGCGCGTGCAGTTCGGGCGCAGGATCGGCAGCTTCCAGGCCATCAAGCACCGGCTCGCCGACATGATGGTGATCTGCGAGGCGGCGCGCTCGGCGGTCTGTTACGCCGCCTGCGTGGTCGACGAGCACCGTGCCGGCACGACCGGTCCGCAGGAGCTCGCGGAGGCGGCCGCGCTCGTCAAGGTGCACTGCTCGGCGGGTTTCCATGACGTCGCCGGCAACGCCATCCAGCTGCACGGCGGCATCGGCTTCACCTGGGAGTACGACGCCCATCTCTATTTCAAGCGCGCGCGCGCCACGTCGGACCTGCTCGGTGCGCCGCAGCATCATCGCGAACGCATCGCGGCCCTGATCGGGCTCGATGCGACGGAGGCGACATGAAGCTCGGGTTCACGCCGGCCGAAGAGGCCTTCCGCGCCGAGTGCGCCGCATGGCTCGATGCGCAGATGGACGGTCCGTTCCGCGACATCCGCGGCATCATGAGCCAGACCCATCTCGCGGACCGGCGCATGGAATGGGAGCGCACGCTCGGCGCCGCGCGCTGGAGCGTCATCGGCTGGCCGTCGAGGTACGGCGGCCGCGACGCGACGCTCGCTGAGCAGGTGATCTTCGCCGAGGAGTATGCGCGCAGCGGCGCACCGGGGCGCGTCGGCCATCTCGGCACCGAGCTCGCCGGCCCCACCATCCTGCACTTCGGCGACGACTTGCAGCGCGAGCGCTTCCTGCTCCCCATCGCGCGCGGCGAGGAGTTCTGGTGCCAGGGCTACAGCGAACCCAACGCCGGTTCCGACCTCTCGAACGTGCGCACCCGCGCGCGGCTCGAGCACGGCCCGGACGGCGCGGAGTGGGTGATCGAGGGGCAGAAGATCTGGACCTCGCTTGCCCAGTTCGCCGACTGGTGCTTCGTCGTCTGCCGTACCGAGGAGGGCACGAGCGGGCCGGCGGGCATCTCGTACCTGCTGGTGCCGATGCGCCAGAAGGGCGTCACCGTGAAGCCCATCCGCCAGATGACGGGCGACGCCGAGTTCAACGAGGTGTTCTTCGACGGTGCACGCACCCGCGCGGAATACTGCGTCGGCAAGCCCGGCGAGGGCTGGAAGGTGGCGATGGGCACGCTCGCCTTCGAGCGCGGTGTCTCGACGCTCGCGCAGCAGATGACCTTCCGCAACGAGCTCGATCGCGTGATCGCGGCCGCCAAGGCCAACGGCGCCGCGCGCGATCCTCTCGTCCGGCAGCGCATCGCGGAGGCCTGGGTGGGTCTGCGCATCATGCGCTACAGCGCGTTGCGCATGCTGTCGCGCGCCACCACCGGCAGCTTGGGCGGCGAGGCGCTGACCTACAAGCTGCACTGGGCGACGTGGCGCAAGAAGCTCGGCGAGCTCGCGATGGACGTCGCGGGCGCACCCGGCGAGCTCTGCGTCGGCGCGGGCTACGAACTCGGCGACCTGCCGTACCTGTATCTGATGTCCCGCTCCGACACGATCTACGGCGGCACCAACCAGATCCAGCGCAACATCATCGCCGAGCGCGCGCTCGGCCTGCCCAAGGAGCCCCGCGGTGACCGCTGACCCCCTGCCGACGCCCGCCGCACCCCCGTATCCACCGCCGCGGGCCCTGCTCGCCGGCCAGCATGTGCTGGTGACGGCCGCCGCGGGCACCGGCATCGGCTTCGCCGTCGCCCGGCGCTGCGCCGAGGAGGGCGCGAGGCTCTTCGTCAGCGACATCCACGAGCGCCGGCTCGGCGAGGCGGTCGCGAAGCTGCGCGAGATCGCGCCGGGACGCGTCGAGTCGCGGACCTGCGACGTCACCCGTCAGGCCGACGTCGACGCCCTGGTCGCCGCGGCGATCGAGGCCTCGGGCGGCGGCGTCGACGTGCTCATCAACAACGCGGGCCTCGGCGGCACGGCGTCCGTCATCGCCATGACCGACGACGAGTGGCAGCGCGTGATCGACGTCTCGCTCACCAGCGTGATGCGCATGACCCGTGCGATGCTGCCGCACATGCAGGCGCGCGGGCGGGGCGCCATCGTCAACAACGCCTCGGTGCTCGGCTGGCGCGCGCAGGCCGGCCAGTCGCACTACGCGGCGGCCAAGGCCGGCGTGATGGCCTTCACGCGCTGCGCGGCCCTCGAGGCCGCGCCCTCCGGTGTGCGCATCAACGCGGTCGCTCCCTCGATCGCGATGCACGCCTTCCTCGCCAAGACCACGACCCCGGAGCTGCTCGCCGAACTCTCGCGACGAGAGGCCTTCGGCCGCCCGGCCGAGGTCTGGGAGGTGGCGAACGTCATGGTCTTCCTCGCTTCCGATCTCGCGTCCTACATGACCGGTGAGGTGCTTTCCGTGTCGAGCCAACATCCATGAGCGCGGTGTTCCGTTCCGTCGACGAGCTCGCCGCCGCCGTGGGCCGCAAGCTCGGGCCCAGCGACTGGATCACCATCGAGCAGTCGCGGGTCGACGCCTTCGCCGATGCGACCGGCGACCACCAGTGGATCCACGTCGACGAGGAGCGCGCCCGCACGGGTCCGTTCGGCGGCACCATCGCCCACGGCTATCTCACGCTGTCGCTCTGCAGCCTCTTCCTGCCGCAGCTGATGCGGGTCGAGATGTCGGGCATGGGCATCAACTACGGCCTCGACCGGGTGCGCTTCACGGCGCCGGTGCTCGTGGGCAGCCGCATCCGTGCCGTCGGCGAGATCGTCTCCGTCACGCCGGTGACGGGCGGGGTGCAGGTCGTCGTGCGCGTGACGGTCGAGATCGAGGGCGGCGCCCGGCCGGCCTGCGTGGCTGATACCATCAGCCGGTTCATGGTGTCCGCTTGAGCGGGGGCGGCGGCGCGGCCGCGGAGGCGTACGTGAAGATCGAGCTCGACGACATCGACCAGAAGATCATCGCGCTCCTGCGCAAGGACGGCCGCGCCACCAACCAGGAGCTGGCGCGCAAGCTCGGCATGGCGGCCGCGACGGTCAGTTCCCGCATCCGCCGCCTCGAGGCCGCCAAGGCCATGAAGGTGGTCGCGGTCACGGATTTCGCGGCCATCGGCTACAAGGTGCTGCTCGCGGTCGGCGTGCAGGTGCAGGGCCGGCCGGCCGAGCATGTCGCGCAGGAGCTCGCCAAGCTCCCCGAGGTCTTCAGCGTGCACGTGGTCACCGGTGCGCGCGACATCGAGACGCTGGTCGCGTTGCACGACTTCGAGGAGCTGCATTCCCTGCTGCTGCGCGACATCGCGAAGATCAAGGGCATCCGCAGCATCGAGTGCGGCATCGCGGCCGACGTCGTCAAGTACAACTTCGAAGTGGCGCCCATCGCATGATCAACTACCAAGTCGACGAGCTCGACCGCAAGATCATCGACCGGCTCACGGCCGATGCGCGCGCCAGCAACCGGCACCTCGCCCAGGCGCTCGGCGTCACGGAAGGCACGGTGCGCGGCCGCATCAAGCGGCTCGAGGCGGCGAACCTCATCCGCTTCACCGCGGTCACCAACGTCGCCGCGCTCGGCGCGCCCAAGGTGGTGCTGATCGGCATCCAGGCGCAGCTGAGCGAGGTCGGCGCCCTCTGCCAGAAGATCGCGGCGATGCGCGAGATCGGCTGCGTGATCGCCATGGCCGGGCGCTACGACATCCTCTGCGTGGGGCTCTTCTCGTCGCTGGAGGACGTCGTCACCGTCGCCAACAACCGCATCCTCGCGCTGCCCGGCGTGCGGCATGTCGAGACCTCGATCGCGGTGTCGACGCTGAAATACGACCACCGCGTCGCCAAGATCATCGACCGCAAGCGCGACGGCTGAACGCCCGATGGTGCGCGAGGCGGGCAGCTTCGATTTCGTGGTGGTGGGCGCGGGGTCCGCGGGCTGCGTGCTCGCGAACCGGCTGTCCGCGGACGGCCGGCACAGCGTCGCGCTGCTTGAAGCGGGCGGCGAGGCCGGCAGCTTCATGGTCCGCATGCCGATCGGCTACGGCAAGATCGCCTTCGAGCCGGGCCTCAGCTGGCACTGGTCCTCCGCGCCGGAGCCCGGCCTCGGCGGTCGGCGGGTGCTGCTGCCGCGGGGCAAGGGCCTCGGTGGTTCCTCGAACATCAACGGCCTGCTGTACGTCCGCGGCCAGGCCGCCGACTACGACGCTTGGGAGCGCGCGGGCGCCACCGGTTGGGGCTGGGGGTCGGTGCACCCCTGGTTCCTGCACTCGGAGCGGAGCGCGCGCGGCGCGGGTCCGCACCATTCCGACGCGGGTCTGCTGCGCGCCGGGCCCGCCCCCCACCGCGACCCCACCAACGACGCCATCCTCGACGCCTTCGTCGCGGCGGGCACGCCGCGCATCGACGACTTCAACACCGGCGACCAGCTGGGCTGCGGCTACTACGACGCCATCATCGACGGCGGCGAGCGCTGGTCCGCGGCGCGCGCCTTCCTCGCGCCTGCGCGGGCGCGCCCGAACCTCACGGTGTTCACGCGTGCGATGGCGCGACGCGTGACGTCCGAGCAAGGCCGGGTGACCGGCGTCGAGGTCGATCTGCCGGGCGGCCGGTCGATGCTGCGCGCGCGTCGCGAGGTCATCGTGGCGGCGGGCGCGTACCAGACGCCGCAGCTGCTGCAGCTCTCCGGCATCGGCGATGGCGGCACGCTGCACGGCCTCGGCATCCCGGTCGTCGTCGATCGGCCTGCCGTCGGCGCGGACCTGCAGGACCACTACGTCATCCCGATGGGCTTCCGCGTGCGGCCCGACGTGTTCAGCTACAACGACGAGCTGCGCGGCTGGGCGCTGCTGCGGAACTTCGTGCGCTACCTGTCGCGGCGCGACGGGCCGCTCACCATCCCGGCGGCGCAGACGGGCGCCTTCGTGCGCAGCGCGCCCGATGTGCCGCACCCGGACCTGCAGTACCACTGTCTGCCCGTCACGGGCGACCTCGAGGCCGCCGCGCGCGGCGCCAAGGCCGACCTCAGCAAGGACCCGGGTCTCACCATCGCGCCCTGCGTGCTGCGGCCGGTGTCGCGCGGCCATGTGCGCGCGCTGTCCGTCGACCCGCTGCAGCCGCCCGAGATCGTGCACGGCTATCTGCGCGAGGAGGCGGACCGTCGCCTGACGCTGCGCGGCATGCGGCTCACCCGCGAGATCGCCGCCACGGCGCCGCTCGCCGCGCTCATCGATGTCGAGGCCGAGCCCGGCCCGGCGGCGCAGTCCGACGAAGACCTTCTGGCCTTCGCGCGCGCGGTCGGCTCGACGGGCTACCATCCGGTCGGCACCTGCCGCATGGGCTCGGACGACCGCGCGGTCGTCGATCCGCGCCTGCGGGTGCGGGGCATCGCGGGCCTGCGGGTCGCGGACGCCTCGGTGATGCCGACGCTGATCTCGGGCAACACCCATGCCGCCTGCGTGATGATCGCCGAGCGCGCCGCGGATCTCATGCTGCGCGACGGCGGCTGAAGCGCCGCGGCGCCGCGCCCGCGACGGTCGCCGCTCCCCCGGAAAGAAAAAGGCCCGGCGGTCGCCCGCCGGGCCTTCCTGTCCGCCTAGGCGGGGATCACTCGCCCATCAGCACCGCGAAGTCGAGGCCGTAGGTGCGCGGCTCGCCGTACTGCGCGAGGTTGAGGCCCAGCGAGGCGCCGTAGTTGAACGAGAACTCCCGGTAGTCCTCGTCCGTCAGGTTGCGGCCCCAGAGGCTGACGCGCAGCTTCGAGTCGCCGAGCGCCACATCGGCCAGGCTCAGCCGGGCGTTGACCAGCGTGCGCGAGTTGTTGGTCAGCTGGTCGAAGATCACCGGCGAGTTCGCCGGCGGGCCGTAGCTGTCCGAGCTCATCGCGATGGCGTAGGTGCTCGACTGGTAGTTGGCGTTGAGGTTCAGCGACAGCCGGCCGAAGTCGGTGCGCATGATGTTCCAGTCGATGTTGGCCGTCAGCTGGTTGTCCGGCGACAGGCCGCGGCGGGCGAAGTCGACGGTGTTCGGGATGCTGGTCGTGGCGTTGCGGGCCAGCGGGAACTCCTCGAACGTGCCGCGCACGCCCGACCACGACAGCGCCGCGGTGAGGTTGTCGAGCGGCTGCACCGTCAGCTCGATCTCGCCGCCGTAACGCTTGGCGCGGCCGGCGTTCTGGATGCGGCTGACCACGCTGCCGTTCGGCCGCACGAACAGCGACGAGATGTGCATGTCGCGGTAGTCGTAGCGGAAGAGGCCGACGTTGAGGCGCACGCGGTCCGTGAGGTCCGCCTTGAAGCCCGCCTCGATGTTCTTCATCTTCTCGGGCAGCAGCAGGTCGCCGGTGTTGTTCACGGAGTCGTAGAAGTCACCGTTGTACGTGCCGCTCTTGTAGCCGGTCGAGTAGGTGAGGAAGCCGTACATGTCATCGGTGAAGTCGTAGCCCAGCGTCAGCTTGCCGCTGGTGTTGCTGAAGTCCTTGCTGAACTTCTTGCCGAAGATGCCGGCGACCTCGGGCTGGGTCTCGGCGAGCTCGTCGGCGACGTAGGTGCTCGACAGCGGGCGGCCGGCGAAGAACGGCCCGAAGAAGCCCGACGGGTTGGCGCTGCTGCGCCACAGGTAGGTGACGTCCTTGGTCTCCTCGGTGCGGCGCAGGCCGAGCGTGACCGACAGCGGGCTGTCCTCGGACATCCGCCAGGTGCCCTGACCGTAGAAGGCCAGCGACTTGGTGGCGTTGTCGTGCGAGGTCGTGTCCGACGACGAGATCGGGAACAGCGCCCAACGGTTGTTGCGGAAGCGGCCCTCGTCCTTGAAGTAGAACGCGCCGAGCGCGTAGTCGAGGTTGCCCGTGTCGCCGATCATCGCGAACTCCTGCTGGAAGGTGCTCAGCTTGGTGTCCGCGAAGTTGGTGAAGGACGGGGCGCGTCCCAGCTGGTTGATCGAGTCGACGATCGCCTGGCCCACCGCGAACTCGGTGGCCGCCGGGATGGCCGGCGACACGGAGTTGAAGAAGAGGCCGCCGATGGTCGCGAGCACGAGGTCATGGACGACGCCGGTGCGCAGCGTGCCCGTGCCGGCGCGCATGGTGCCGTCGACGCCGTCGAGGTCGCCGCGGTTGAGGTTGTGCACGTCGCGCCAGCCGCTGATGGACTTGAACTCGACATCGCCGAGCGCGCCGAGGTCGTCGATGCGCCAGGACAGCGTGAGGCCGTGCGCGTCGACATCGTTCAGGGACTGCAGCGGCGTGTCGCTGGAGATGCGGTCGGGGCGGTTGACGCCCGCGGCGTACATGGCGCTCTCCCAGGCGATGTAGTCGTTGATCCACTGGGTCAGCTGCTGCACCTGCGGCGTGGCGGCCGCGGGGCCGAGGAACGCGAGGTTGTTGCGGATCGAGGTCAGCGTCGCCGAACGGCTGGTGCTCGTCAGTGCGACGTTGGTCGGGAAGCCCGGCGTGCTGGCGGCGGCCGCAGCGGTCGGCGTGAGGCCGAAGACCTTCAGCCCCTGGGACATCTCATCGAGCTCCGAGTGCGTGAAGCTGTAGCTCGCCGTGAAGGAGTCGTTGGGCTTGAAGTCGGCGGCGAAATGCCAGCCCTGACGGTCGAGGTTCTCGCGGCCCGCGACCGACGCGTTGGTGTTGCCGTAGAGCGGGTCGCGCTCGCGCTTGAAGTAGCTGAAGTTGGTCGAGATGTGGGCGACCTCGGGCAGGTCGACCGAGAACCGGTAGTCGCGCAGGTTGTAGTTGCCGGCGCCGATGCGCGCGTCGAGGCGGAGATCACCGCTCGGCTTGCGGGTCACGAAGTTGACCGCACCGCCGGTGGTGTTGCGGCCGTAAAGGGTGCCCTGCGGGCCGCGCAGCACTTCGATGCGCTCGAGGTCCATGACATCGAGACCGACGCCGAAGCCCTTCGCGACGTAGATGCCGTCGACGTAGAGCGCCGAGGCGGGGTCGTTCGAGACGCTGTTGGCGTTGCCCGAGGGCACGCCGCGGATGTTGATCGACAGGTTGCCGCGCGAGGAGGGCGGCTCGAAGCCTTGCAGGTTCGGGACGACGCCGAACAGGGCTTTGTTGTTGTTGATGCCGAGCTCGTCGATGGTGCGCGACGACAGCGCGGTGATCGCGATCGGCGTGGTCTGAAGGTTCTCGGTGCGCTTCTGCGCGGTGACGACGACTTCCTCGAGCCCCGTGCTGTCCTGCTGGGCGAAGGCTACGCCTGTGGTCGCGGCGATGACGCCCGACACGACGGATGCCAAAACGTGCTTCCGATTCATTGTCCCCTGTCCTCCGATGTTGTTTGTCCTGATCGCGGGCACTTGTTGCAGATGTGCCTCGTCGGTCGCCGGATCCGCCGGCACCCCCGTGCCAGCAATGCTTTCAATATGCGTAAAGCATGTCAACTTTTTTTACGCAAAGCGACGGTAAACATGGCCCCCGACTGTTAATATCGCAATCGCGTGGTACTTTTACCACGAAAAGCGCCTCTCCCCATCGGGGAGACCCCCGCGGGGGGCGGCCGGGCAGGCCGGGCCGGGGGCGGGTCCGAGAACCAGGGGGGCGGCAGGTGGCCGAACGGGGTATCGAGGAGCGACCGACAGGCTACGCCTGGTACGTGGCGGGCGTGCTGTTCGTCATCTACCTCTTCAACTACATCGACCGCTCCATCCTCAACGTGCTGGCGCAGCTCGTGAAGGTGGACCTCGGGGCGAGCGACACCGTGATGGGGTTCCTCATCGGCCCGGCCTTCGCGGTCTTCTACGCCCTCGCCGGCATCCCGATCGCGCGCTACGCGGACCGGGCGAGCCGCATCCGCATCATCGTCGCGGGCTGCATCGTCTGGAGCGCCTTCACCATCGCCACCGCCTACGCCACGAGCTGGCAGCAGCTCGCCTGGTTCCGCGTCGGCGTGGGCATCGGCGAGGCGGCGTTCCTCGCGCCCGCGTACTCGATCCTCGCGGACTATTTCCCGGTGCGATACCGCGCCCGGGCGCTGTCGCTGTTCGGTCTGGCGGTGTATTTCGGGCAGGTGACCGGCATGGTGACGGGCGGCCTGCTCGGCCCCTCGCTCGGCTGGCGCGACGTCTTCATCTACGCCGGCGTGCCGGGCATCCTGATCGCGTTGATCGCGCTGGCCACCGTGCGCGAACCGCGGCGCGGCGCGATGGAGCCGGGCGCCGCCGCGGCGCGTGCCGCTGCGGCGACGGACGACCGGCTGGCGCTCGGGCCGGCCTTGCTCGCGCTCTGGCGTTATCGCAGTTTCCGGTTGATGGCGATCGGCGCCGCGCTCGGCGTGTTCGGCGGTCAGGCCTTCGCCGGCTGGTCGGCGCCCTTCCTCATGCGCTCGCACGGCGTCGACCTGCCGACCATCGGCAAGGTCTTCGCGCCGCCCTATCTGCTGTCGGCGCTGCTCGGCACGCTGCTGGCGGGGCTCGTCGCCGACCGCCTGGTCCGCCGCGACCTCAACGCGCCGCTGCGCGCCGCGGCCATCGCGCTCGCGATCGCCACGACGCTGCTGTGCCTCGCCTGCTGGGTGCCGTCCTTCGGTGTGCTGGTGCTGCTCACCATCCCGATGGGGCTGGTGGGCGGCGGCTGGATCCTGCCGCTGCAGTCGAGCACCCAGAACGCGCTGCCGCCCGAGCTGCGCGCCACCGGCACCGCGGTGTTCTGGTTCACCGTGAACCTGTTCGGCATCGCGGCGGGGCCCTTGGCGGCCGGCCTGCTGTCGGACCTCTTCACGGCGCGGTTCGGCGACGAGTCGCTGCGCTACGGCCTGCTCGCGTCGATCGCGGTCAGCTTCGTCGGTGCGGCGGTCATCTGGATGGCCGCGCGCGGCCTGCACGCGGAGGCGACCGCGCGGGGCATCGTGCACAAGGGCGGTTGATGGGGACTGTCGATCGGCGCCGCGCCGATCGGAGCGGAACGGAGGGGTCCGGCATGACGGGACAGACGGGGCGGAGCTTCAACTACAGCGATCTCTTGGCGCTGGTGGCCGGCGAGGTGCCCGACCGGCCCGCGATGGTCTGCGGCGCGGAGACCGTCTCCTACGCGGAGTTCGCGCAGCGCGCGGAGCGGCTCGCCGCCTTCCTCGACCATCGCGGCATCCGCGCGGGCGACACGGTGGCGCTGCACATGGGCAACGGCCCCGCGTACCTCATCGGTCTGTTCGCGGCCTGCCGTCTCGGCGCGGTGCCGTTCAACGTCAACTACCGCTACGTCGACGCGGAGCTCGGATACCTCTACGGCAACGCGGCCGCGGCCGCAGCGATCGTCGATGCCGCCTTCCTGCCGCGCGTGATGGCGCTCGCCGACCGGCCGCGGCTCATCGTGGTGGCGGGCGAGGGCGCCGCGGAGGCGGTGGCCGTCTGCGGCGCGGAGGCCATCGCGGGCGCGACGCCGGCCGGACTCACGGTGGTCACGCTCGGCGCCGCCATCGCCGAGGGCGCCGGTCTGCCGCCGCCTGCGCGTGCGCCGCGCAGCGACGACCAGCTCGTCATCTACACCGGTGGCACCACCGGGATGCCGAAGGGCGTCGTCTGGGGCCACGAGGACATGCTGCGCGCCGCGCTCGGCGGCGGCGGGTTCTTCTCCCGCAAGGGACCGGTCGCCGCGCCCGAGGACATCGTCGAGCGCGTGCGCGAATCGCCCCCGCTCGTCTGCTTCCCGGTCGCGCCGCTGATGCACGGCGCGGCGATGTGGGCCGCGCTGGCTTCGCTGTTCGCCGGCCACACGTTGGTGCTGCAGGCGGCGCCGGGGTTCGACCCGTGCACGGTGCTCGACCTCGTGGTGCGGCACCGCGTCAACATATTGGTGATCGTCGGCGACGGCATGGCCAGACCGTTGGCCGACGCGCTCGCCGCCTCACCCGGGCGGTGGTCGCTCGCCTCGTTGGTGCACATCGGTTCGGGCGGCGCCGTGTTCTCGCAGGCCGTGCAGCAGGCGCTGCGCGAGCACCTGCCGCACGCGATGATGTCGAGCTCGCTCGGCTCCACCGAGGCCGGTACCTTGGGCGCCGGCGCCGCCGGCGGCGAGGGGCTCATGCGCTTCCCGGCGCGGCCGGACCTGCTGGTCGTGGTCGACGGCCAGCGCCTCGCGCAGCCCGGCGAGACCGGCGTGCTGGCGCGCGGCGGGCCGATGCCCGTCGGCTACCTCGGCGATCCGGAGCGCACCGCGCGCACCTTCGCGCAGATCGAGGGCCGCCGGCTGTCGATCACCGGCGACTCCGCGCGGCTCGAGGCCGACGGGTCCATCACCGTGCTCGGCCGCGGCTCGACCTGCATCAACAGCGGCGGTGAAAAGGTGTTCCCCGAGGAGGTCGAGCAGGCGCTCAAGACGCATCCGGCCGTGCTGGATGCGCTGGTGGTCGGACAGCCCGATGCGCGCTGGGGCGAGCGCGTCGCGGCGGTGGTGGCGCTGCGCGCGGGCGCGGCGGTCGACGCGGCCGCGCTGCAGGAGCATTGCCGCGCGGCGATCGCCGGCTACAAGATCCCGCGTTCCATCGTGGTCACGGACGCCGTGCGGCGCTCCAACACGGGCAAGCCCGACTACGCCTGGGCGAAGGAGCAGGTGGCCGCGGCCCCCGCCGGCTGAGACGCGTCAGCGCGTGCGGCGCGTCAGGAGACGCGCTGCAGCGGCCAGCCCGGCGTGCCGGGCACCACATGCACGCCCTCGATGGGCGCGATGATCCTCTTGGCCTCGCTGCGCGGATGGTAGAACTGCTTGTACCAGATGCGCGCCTTGTGGAACGGGCCGTCGGCCGGGATCTGCAGGATGCTGAGCGCCGGACGCTTGTTGCCCCAGACCTCGAAGTCCTGCAGGAAGGCGAGCCGGCTCGATTCATTGAAGCCGCGCGCCGCCGCGAGGTCTTCCTCGGTGGGCACCGCGTTGGCCACCTTCACGAGCAGCCCGTGCCACACCTCGATGACGCCGTCGTCGACCGGCGTGTGGGTGATCATCAGCACCGTCTCGAACATCCCGGAGAGGTGCGACACCAGGATGCCCGGGCCGTGGTAGACGGTGTCGGTGTAGAGCTTGTCGCCCGGACCGGCGACGAGGGTGCGATGGCCGCCGCCCTGGCGCTGGATGGCCTTGTGGCCGCGGAACTCGTTCTCGAACCATTCCACCGTGGAGCCGTGGATCGGCCCGAGGTGCGGCAGGTCGGCGATGTTGTCGATGACCTCCTGCGGGTGGCTCGCCATCACGCCGAGCTTGTCGATGTTCCAGGACACCCAGTGCGGCTGGCCGTGTTCGGCGAGCGGCGGCAGCTCGAACTCCGGTTCGCCGCCCTCCGGGTCGTGCCACACGAACACCACACCCGCGCGCTCCTCGACCGGCCAGCTCTTGACCTGCGCCGCCTTGGGGATGGCGCCGTCGTAGTAGGGGATGTGGTTGCACCTGCCGTCCGGCCCGAAGCGCCAGGCGTGGTACGGGCAGCGGATGTCGTCGCCCTCCACATGGCCGTCGATGGCGGTGTAGGAGGTGCGGTTCTTCGCGAGGTGCGTGCCCATGTGCGGGCAGTACGCGTCGAGCAGCACGACCCGGCCGCTCTTGCCGCGGTAGAGCGCGAAATCGCGGCCGAAGTAGCGCACGCCCTTCGGCTGGTCGGTGACCTCCGAGGAGATCGCCACCATGAACCAGCCGCGCGGGAAGGTCTGCGGGCCTATCTTGTAGTCAGCGGTCGTGGCCATCGCAGATCTCCTCGGTCGGGTCCGGTGTCAGCGGGACCGCGTCAGACGAAGGAGTCCTGCGGCTGCTCGCCCATGTACATGCTGCCGAGCGCCGAGCCGATGAGGTTCGGGTCGTTGGCGACATGCGCGCGCGAGGCGTTGGTGTCGAGCCAGAAACGCACGATCGGGCTGTCGGTGTAGATGGCGCGGCCGCCGAGCAGCGGCATCAGCTCGTCGATCAGGTCGGCGCAGCGCCGGCCCACCTGCGAGGACTGGTAACGGTAGCGGACGCGCTGCTCGAGCGTGAGCTTCTCGCCGGCGCGCATCGCCGCCATCATCTCGTCGAAGTTGCGGTACAGCAGCGCCTTCATCTCGTCGATGGCCGACTGCGTGCGCGCCGCGGCGAGGATGGCGTTGGTGTCCTGCTTGGTCGCCTTGCCGGTGTTGGTCGAGACGCGCTTCTTGCCGATGTCGATGAAGGCGTTGAGCGCGCCCTGCACGGCGCCGATGGCCGCCGTCGACACCGATCGCACGAACACCTGCGCCCAGGGCAGCTGGTAGAGCGGGCCTGTGTTGACCGCCTGGCCCGGATTCGTGCAGAGGAAACCGTCGGAGGCCTTGTGGGTGCGGTACTCGGGGATGAAGACGTCCTCGACCACGATGTCCTGGCTGCCGGTGGCCTGCAGGCCGAAGGTGTACCAGTTGTCGAGGATCCTGTAGTCCTTCCGAGGCACGAGGAAGGTGCGCATCTCCGGCGGACCGTCCTTCGGGAAGATCAGCGAGCCGAGCAGCACCCAGTCGCAGTACTCGCAGCCGCTCGAGAAGCCCCAGCGGCCGGAGAGCTTGAAGCCGCCCTCGACCACCTCGACCTTGCCGACGGGCTGGTAGGAGGAGCTGACGAGCGTGTCCGGGTTGGCGCCCCAGACCTCTTTCTGTGCGCGGTCGTCGAACAGCGCGAGCTGGTAGGGGTGGCAGCCCACGACGCCCAGCACCCAGGCGGTGGACATGCAGGCCTCGGCGATCGTCATCTGCACGTCGAAGAAGGCGTGCGGGTCCATCTCGTAGCCGCCGTAGCGCTTCGGCTGCAGGATGCGGAAGAAGCCGGCGTCGATCATCTCGCGCATGGTCTCCGCGGGCATCTTGCGCGCCGCGTAGGCCTCGTTCTGGCGCGCGCGCAGCGCGGGCAGCATGGCGCGGGCCCGGCGGACGAGCTCTTCGCGGGTCGGGATCGTGTCCTCGAGGACGTGGGCAGCGGCGGTGGCCATCTTCGGTACCCCCAGATGAGTTGTGGAAAAGGTGATGACGAAAGCCCCGTGGAAACCATGCTAACCGGGGGGGTCGGGGGTGCGCAAGTCAGATGCGAAAAAAAAGCGGCCAATTTTTACGAATTACGATGGTCTGGGCGCGGTAAACCGCTGTAGCCGTCGTTTTGGGCGGCCAGTTCTACGAAACCGGTTTGCCGGAGCGGCTGAAACCCACTATCGTTCCGGAGTCGGGGGTTCCAGGCAGTCAGGAGGGGTCATGGCATCCGCAGCCAGCGAGGGGGGAGGACCGCCGCGCGCCCAGATGCGCGCCTTGCCGAGCGGCTACGAGCTCCATTTCCACGACACGGGGCCGGACGCCGGGCCGGCGGCCGGCGGCTCCGCGGTGGTGCTGATCCAGGGCAGCGGCCCGGGCGCCAACGGCTGGAGCAACTTCAAGCACAACATCGCGCCGCTGCACGCGGCGGGACATCGCGTCATCGTCCCCGACCTGATCGGCTTCGGCTACTCCTCGAAGCCCACCGGCCTCGACTACACGCTCGAGCTCTTCGTCTCGACAACCCTCGAGCTGCTCGACGCGCTCGGCATCCGGCGCTGCACGCTGGTCGGGAATTCTTTGGGTGGCGCGGTCTCGATCGGCATCGCCCTCGCGCGTCCGGGCCTCGTCGAGAAGCTCGTGGTGATGGGCTGCGGCGGCGTCGAGACCACCGAGACCTATTTCAAGATGCCCGGCATCCAGAAGATGGTGTCCGGCTTCGTGGGCGGGGAGATCACGCCCGAGTGGCTGCGCGGCATCCTGTGCATGCTGTCCCACGACCCGAAGCACGTCACCGACGAGCTGGTCGCCGAGCGGTTCGCGGTCCTGAAGCTGATGCCGAAGGACGTGCTCGGCCGCATGCGCATCCCGGACCTCTCGCCGCGGCTCGCGGAGCTCACCATGCCGGTCCTCGGCCTCTGGGGCATAGAGGACCAGTTCTGCCCCGCCTCGAGCAGTCTCAAGATATTGGCCGCCTGCCCGGACAGCCGCATGGTCATGTATTCGCGCGTCGGTCATTGGGTGATGATCGAACGCGCCGAGGAGTTCAACCGCCATGTCATCGACTTCCTCGCCCGCTGACGCTGCGGTCGAAGCGCTCGCCGACGAACTCTACGCCGCATGGCGGGAGCGCCGAACGGTGCCGCCGCTGCGCGAGCGCCATCCGTCGCTCACCATCGACGACGCCTACCGCATCTCGCTCGGTTTCATCGCGCGCCGCCGCGCCGCCGGCGAGCGCATCGTCGGCAAGAAGATCGGTGTCACCAGCAAGGCGGTGCAGGACATGCTCGGCGTGCACCAGCCCGACTTCGGCTTCCTCACCGACGCGATGCAGGTCGCGGACGGCGGCGTCATCGTCATCGCCGACCGCATGATCCAGCCGCGTGCCGAGGCCGAGATCGCGCTGATCCTCGGCGCGCCGCTGCGGGGCCCCGGCGTCACGCCCGCCGACGTGCTCGCCGCCACCGCGAGCCTCGCCGCCTGCTTCGAGGTGGTCGATTCACGCATCGACCGCTGGGACATCCGCATCGTCGACACCGTCGCGGACAACGCGTCCTGCGGCCTGTTCGTGCTCGGGCCGGCGCGCGTGCCGCCCGCAGGCCTCGACCTCGCCGCGCTCGAGGTGCGCGTGCGCAAGAACGGCGCGCCGCTGTCGCGCGGCTTCGGCTCGGCGGTGCAGGGTTCGCCGCTCGCCTCGGTCGCCTGGCTCGCCAACACGCTCGGCGCCTACGGCGTGACGCTCGACGCCGGTGACATCATCCTGTCGGGGTCGCTGGTGCCGCTCGAGACCGCGCGTCCCGGCGACCTGTTCGAACTCGACTGCGACGCGCTCGGCGGCGCGTCGGTGCGTTTCGCCTGAGGAGCATGGCATGGGCACCCCCCTCCCCGACGTGCAGACGGACATCCTGGTGGTGGGCAGCGGAGCGAGCGGCCTGACCGCCGCGCTCGCCGCCGCGGACCGCGGCGCCAAGGTGCTCATCATCGAGAAAGGTCACCTGTTCGGCGGCACCTCCGCCACCTCGGGCGGCACCATCTGGATCCCGAACAACCACCTGATCGGCCCGGCGGGCGGCAGCGACACACCGGAGGACGCCGAACGTTACATCAGCGCGCTGGCCGGCGGGTTCGCCACGCCGGAGCGCATCCGCGCCTTCGTCGACAACGCGCCGCGGATGTTCCGTTGGCTCGACGAGAGGACCGACGTCAAGTTCGAGAGCCTCACCAAATACTGCGACTACCACCCGGAGCTCCCGGGCGGCCGGCCCGGCTACCGCAGCTGCCAGGCGCTGCCGGTGGCCTGCGACGTGCTCGGCAGCGAGTTCGAGCTGCTGCAGCCGCCGCATCTCGGTACCACCGCCTTCGGGCGCATCAACTGGACGGCGCGCGAGGCGCATCCGCTCATCACGCAGTCGAAGGGCGCGAAGAGCACCTTCATGAAGATCGCGGCGCGCTACTACCTCGACGTGCGACAGCGCTGGAAGACGACGCGCGACCGCCGGCTCACGGGCGGCGGCGCCCTCGTTGCGCGGCTGCGTTGGTCGCTGCGCAAGCGCAAGGTGCCGATGCAGCTGTCCACCGAGCTCGTGGGTCTCATCGTCGAGGGCGGTCGCGTGGTCGGCGCCGAGGTGCTCCACAACGGCCAGCCGCAGCGCATCGGCGCCGCCCGCGGGGTGATCCTCGCCTCCGGCGGCTTCGAGCGCAACGCGGCGCTGCGCGCGAAGCACCTGCCCGCGCCGACCACCACCGCCTGGTCGGCCGGCAACCCGTTCAACACCGGCAGCGCGACCGAAGCCGCGATGTCGATCGGTGTGAAGACGGCGAACATGGATTCGGCCTGGTGGGCACCCGGCTACAAGCTCGCCGACGAGGACCGCGCGCGGCCGATGTTCGTCGAGCGATCGCTCCCCGGTTCGATCATGGTCGACGGCGCCGGCAAGCGGTTCTGCAACGAGGCGGCGTCGTACCACGTGACCGGCGGGCTGATGGCGCACGGCCATCGCGCGTCCGACGGCGGCACGGTGCCGACCTGGTTCATCTTCGATGCCCGCTACCGCGGCAAGTACGCGTTGGGGCCGATCTTCCCGGGTCCGCCCTCGTTCGACCGCAGTCTGCGGCCGAGCATGAAGGCGCTGCTGCGCTCCGCAGGCAGCATCGCCGAGCTCGCGGCCGCCATCGGCGTGCCGTCCGCCACGCTCACCGCGACCGTCGAGACCTTCAACAAGCACGCGACCGAAGGGCGCGACCCCGAGTTCGCGCGGGGCGAGAGCCTCTACGACCGGTACTACGGCGATCCGGCGATCACGCCCAACAGCTGCCTCGCACCGCTCGCCAAGGCGCCGTTCTACGCGCTGCCGATCCACCCCTGCGACATCGGTACCAACGGCGGTCTCGTCACCGACGCGCACGCGCGCGCGCTCGACGAGGCGGGCCGGCCTATCCCGGGTCTCTATGCCGCCGGCAACTGCGCAGCGTCGCCGATGGGCAAGAGCTATCCGGCGGCCGGCGCAACGCTCGGGCCGGGCATGACCTTCGGCTGGCTGGCGGCGCAGCACGCCACCGCCGACCTCGCCGTACCGGCTGCGACGGACGCTGCGTGACAGTTCCCGTCGGCCGGGCCGGCGGCCCGCGCGGCGGTCCCGCGCTCGACGCCGACATCACCACGCCGACGCGGTACGCCGACATGCGCGCGCTCGACGCCGAGTTCGTGCGGTTGCGCCGTGAGATGCCGGTCGGCTGGGTGGACCGTGCACCGTACCGGCCGTTCTGGGCCGTGCTGCGCCATGCCGACATCCTCGCCATCGAGCGGCAGCACGAGCTCTTCATCAACGAACCGCGCCTGTGCCTGATCCCGCGCGAGGTGGAGGAGGCTGCGCTCTCGCCGGCGGCCGGCGGCGTGCGCGAGACGGCCAAGGTGCTGCTGTCGCTGGCACGGCTGTCGCAACGGCCGTTGGGCGACCTCACCGACTGGCTGCGGGCGCGGAGCGAGAACCGCGCGCGCGGCCGCCGCGAACGGGTACGCACGCTCATCGACATGGACGGGCCGGAGCACCGCAGGTTCCGCGAGCTCACCCAGTCCTGGTTCATGGGCGCGGGCGTGCGCCGCCTCGAATCGCACATCGACGCGATGGTGCAGCGCTCGCTCGCACGCATGCGCGATGCGGGGCCGGAGCTCGATTTCGCGCGCGATGTCGCGCTCTGGTTCCCGCTGTCGGTGATCATGTCCATCCTCGACCTGCCGGAGGAGGACGCCCCCTTCATCCTGCGCACCACGCAGCAGCTGCTGAGCGCCAGCGACCCGGACCTGCAGAAGTCGGGGCAGTACGGCGTCGACGTGGTGGGCGAGCTGTTCGGCTATTTCACCGACATCGTGCGTGCGCGTCGCCGTCGGCCGGGCGATGACCTGCTGAGCGTGATCGCGGAAGCGCGCATCGACGGCCGGCCTTTGGGACCGGTCGAGACGCTGTCCTACCTGCTGATCGTGACCACGGCCGGTCACGAGACGACGAGCGCGGCGCTCGCGGTCGGCATGCAGGCGCTGGTCGAGAGTCCGGCGGAGCGCGCGCGCTTCGAGCCGACGCCCGAGGCCGCGCGGCTGCTGGCCGACGAGGTGGTGCGCTGGGCGACGCCGGTGCGGCATTTCTGCCGCACGGCGACCCGCGACACAGAGGTCGCGGGCGTCGGCATCGCCGCCGGCGAATCGGTGGCGTTGTTCTTCCCGTCGGCGAACCGTGACGAGGCGGCGTTCGACGACCCGATGACGTTCCGCATCGACCGCAGGCCCAACAACCATCTCGGCTTCGGCCACGGCATCCACCACTGCCTCGGGCGCCTGCTCGCGCTCACCGAGCTGCGCGTGTTCTTCTCGGCGCTGCTGCCGCAGCTGCGCGACGTGGAGATCGCGGGTCCGGTGCGCGGCATCGAGAGCAACTTCACCGGCGGGCTCAAGAACCTGCCGCTGCGCGTGGTGTGGCGGTGAGGGCCGCGCTGCGCGCGTTCGCGGCGGGCGGCCTCGCGCTGCTCGCGGGCGCGGCGGTCGCGCAGCCCGCCGATCCGCGGCGGCTCGCAGCCGAGCAGGTCGAGGAGATGCAGGCCTTCCATGCGGGCACGCTGGGCTATCTCTACGGCTTCGCGGCGGTGGACATGCTGCAGGTGATGCACAAGGAGACGCGCCGCATCACGCCTGGCCAGCAGGTGCTGGCGCCGGTCAACGCTTTCCACCGCTTCGGCGCGCTGGTGACGCCGGAGACCGCCGGCTCGCTGCGCGCGCCCAACGCCGACACCCTCTATCTCAGCGGCTGGTTCGATCTGCGCGCCGGCCCGGTGGTGATCCGCACGCCGGATACCGGTGGCCGTTACTACACGCTGGCGTTCACGGATCTCTACAACGAGGTGCAGCATGTCGGCCGGCGCACCACCGGCACCGCGGCGCGCGACTTCGTGCTGGTGGGGCCGGGCTTCGAGGGTCGTACGCCGCGGGGGCTCACGCCGGTGCGCGTGCCGACGGACATCGTCTGGGTGCTCGGACGGGTGATGGTACGCGGCGCCGACGACCTGCCGGCCGCCGCCGCGCTGCTCGAGCGCTTCGAGGCGTTGCCGCTCGCGGACTGGCGGCGCGGACACCGGCATGCCGCGCCGTCCGCCGAGCCGCCCGCCGCCGAGGCCTGGGCGCCGCTCGGGTCGCTCGAATTCTTCGAGGTGCTCAACCGTCGGCTGCGCGCCCAGCCGCCCCGCCCCGAGGACGCCGCGCTGCTCGCGCAGTTCGACCTCGCCGGCTTCGGTCCGCGCAAGGTGTTCGAGGCGGCGCAGGCGAACGAGCCGACGCGGCGCGGACTGCAGCGCGCCATCGAGGAGGCCCGCACCATGCTGCGCGCCGCGTCGCGCCGGCCTCTGGAGGACGTCCGCAACGGCTGGATCTTCCCGCTCGCGCTCGGGCGTTACGGCCATGACCACCTGATGCGCGCCGCGGTGGCGTTCGGCGGCTACGCGAACCTGCCCGAGGAGACGGTCTACGCGGCCTTGACCGCCGACGCGCAGGGTCGTCCGCTGACCGGCGACCGCCGCTACCGACTGCGGTTCGCGCCGGGGACGCGCCCGCCGGTCGGTGCGTTCTGGTCGTTGAGCGCGTACCGGCTGGCCGACTTCTCGCTCATGCCGAACGCCGCCGGCATCCACAGCATCGGAGACCACAAGCCGGAGTTCCGCACCGATCCCGACGGCTCGTTCAGCATCGTCGTGTCGCGCGAGCCGCCGACCGCGTCCGCGTCGGGCGGGATCCGGGGAGACAACTGGCTGCCGGTGGGCGAGGGGCCGTATAGCCTGGTGTTGCGGCTCTACGAGCCGGGGCCGGCGGTGCTCGACGGGCGCTATGCGCCGCCGGTCATCGAAGAGATCGAGTGAGGAGGTCTGGATGGACGAAGCATCGATCCCCGTGACCGGCGCCGGTACGGACTTCCCGCCGGGCGCTGCGTTGGTGGTCGGCGGCAGCGGCGGTGTGGGCCGCGAGGTCTGTCTCGCGTTGGCGCGCGCCGGCAGCGATGTCGCGCTCACCTTCCATGCGCGCCCGGCGGTGGCCGAGGAGGTCGCGGCGCAGATCCGTGCGCTCGGTCGCCGCGCGACCGTGCATCACCTGACGCTCGGCGATGCGGCCTCGGTGCGCGAGACGGTGGCCGATGCGGGGGCGGCGCATGGCCGGCTGCACACCGTGGTGGTCGGCGCGGGCACGCTCGCCACGCAGGTGCGCATCGAGGAGATGACCGCGGAGCAATGGCGCACCGTCGTCGAGCAGGACCTGAACGGTTTCGTGTCGGTGGTCCGAGAGACGCTGCCGCGGCTGCGCGCCGGGGGCGGCGGCTCGTTTGTGCACCTCGGTTCGGCGGGCCATGACCGCTGGCCCGAGCGCGACGTGCTGTCGGTGGCGCCGAAGGCCGCCATCGAGGCGCTCATCACCGGCATCGCGCGCGAGGAGGGCGTACACGGAATCCGCGCCAACACCGTGCTGCTCGGCGTCATCGAGGCCGGCATGTTCCTCGAGCTCTCGCGCCGAGGCGTGTTCGGCGAGGACTGGGTGCGCGCCGTGCAGGCGGGTCTCGCGCTCAAGCGCTGGGGCCGCCCCGAAGAGGTCGCGGACGCCGTGGTGTTCCTCGCCTCGGCGCGCGCCGCCTACGTCACCGGTCAAAGATTATCGGTATCGGGCGGCTATGGGCTTTGAGTGCGGAGCGCCGCTCGGAGCGGCGCTCCCCGGTCATGCCGTGGCCGAGCCGCCGTTGAGCGGGATCACCTGTCCGGTCATCCAGCTCGCCTCGGTGGAGACGAGGTAGGCGACGGCCGCGCCGACATCCTCCGGTGTGCCGGCGCGGCCCACCGCCGTCACCTTGCGCGCGATCTCGTCGTAGCCGTAGTTGTTCATCGCGCCGAGCGACAGCACGTTGGCGGTGATGCCGTCCGGGCCCACCTCCTTGCAGAGGTTGCGCATGAAACCGATGGTCGCGGCCTTGGCGGCCGCGTAGTCGGTGAGGCCCATCGACTGGCCGAGACGCCAGGACTCCGAGGAGATGGTGACGATGCGACCGAACCTGTGTGCCCGCATCGCAGGCAGCACCGCGCGGCACAGGTGCACCACGGCGCGGAAATTGAGGTCGAGCTGGCGTTCGAAGTCGGCGGCGCCGAGATGTTCGAAGGTGCGCAACGAGCTCGACATGCCGACCGGCACTCCGGCGTTGTTCACGAGCGTGTCGATGTCGCCCCAATGGTGGCGTGCGAGCGCCGTCAACGACCCGGCGGTGCCCGGGGTGGTGATGTCGGCGGGCGCCGCCAGCGCCTCCAGGCCCTCCGCCCGCAGGCCGGCCGCCGCCGCCTCGGCGCGCTCGGCGTAGAAGTCGTTGACCAGCACGCGTGCGCCCTGCAGCGCGAGCGTGCGGGCGATGCCGAGACCCATGCCCTGGCCGGCGCCGGTGACGAGCGCGATGCGTCCGCCGAGATCGAACAATCTTTTCATGGGCCTTGCCTCATCTGCGCGACCGCCGAGGATGCGTGTCCTAAAGGTCCGTGACCAGCGGCACCGCGGGGTCGCTGGTGTCGATGACGTTGTCGTGGTTGCGGATGGCCATCGACATGGCGGGCTCCGAATAGCTGTGGCAGGCGCCGCGCATCATCACATGGTGCGCGACGGGCTTGCCGGCGCCGGCCTCGACGTTCCAGGGCCGTGCACGGCTGACGAAATAGGCCTTGTGCAGCACCAGCGCGGCTTCGAGGTCGTCGCCCGCGAGCTCGGCGTTGGCCCAGCGCGAGAAGCCGCGCAGCAGCGGCCGTCCCGCCAGGGGTCCGGGCGCGAGGATGCGCGCCTTGAAGGTCTGCCAGCGCAGCAGCTCGACGCCGTCGCGTCGGAGCGTCGTCCAGACCGGTCCCGGATGCTCGTCCGGCACGGTGACATCGTAGGTGCGCTCACCGCCGCGGCGCGCATGCGCCATGGCGAGCGAGGCGAGATCGAAGAGGTGCGTGCAGTGCGAGCGCGGGTTCTCCTCGGTCGCCAGCGTCGCCCACGGTGTGTCGAGCGCGTAGCCGACGAGCCGGCGGAGCGGGGCCTCCGCGCCGGGGCAGGTGGTGAGGGGCACGCGCAGGAAGCGCGGTTCGATGGCGCTGATGCGCGCACCG
The DNA here is from genome assembly GCA_040400835.1 of Steroidobacteraceae bacterium. Taxonomy (GTDB): domain Bacteria; phylum Pseudomonadota; class Gammaproteobacteria; order Steroidobacterales; family Steroidobacteraceae; genus UBA964. The sequence continues at coordinate 71,125 of JBBAPM010000003.1, read as the reverse complement.
TCATGGCGGAGCGTGAGACGGAAAGAGTGGTAGGCGTCCTCGACGCCGGCGTGCACCATGCCCGGTGCGGCGACGAGCCGCACGCGGCGGCGCAGCGCACCCTGTCCGAAGCCGGGGTTGGCGTCGTCGAAGGTGCGCGGGCCGTGTTCGGGATCGGCGATGCCGCTCACATGCGTCCGGAGAACAACCAGTAGGCCACGGCGGGTATGGCGGCGCAGCCGACCGCGAGCGCGAGCAACGGCGCGAAGCCGGTGGCGGCGAGCAGGCCGCCGAGCGCCGGTCCGACGAAGGCGCTGATGGCGAAGGCGGCCGGCACCAGCACCACGAGCTTGTTGCTCGGGTCGAGCTTGGCGATCGCTGCGGTCTGGAACACGCAGCCGATGGTGAAGGCCGCCTCCCATATCCAGGCGCCGAGGGCGAAGACCATGAACGAAGGCCGTGCCGCGATCAGCGCGACGCCGATGCAGAGCGTGATGAACACGAGCAGATGCGGCAGCCGGTTGCCGAGCTTGTCGCCGAGCGCGGCGACGAGCGCGGCGCTCAGACCGCCCACGACCTTCAGCACCGAGAACAGCAGCCCCATCTGTGCGGCGTCGGCGCCGATGTCGTGGGCGATGCGCTCGAGGAACACCCACAGCGCGACCTGTCCGCAGGCGAACAGCACGAAGATGCCGAGCGCGGTCCAGCCTGCGCTGCCCACCGACCTGCCCGCGGCCTCCTGCGATGCATCCGTCGGCGCGGCCGGTCCGCGCGGCAGCAGGAACGCCGACAGGCCCATCACCAGCGCGGCGACGGCGAGCAGCTGCGCGCCGCCCATGAGACCACCGGAGACGAGCGCTGCCGGCAGGAAGTAGAGCAGCGTGGCGATCAGGACGAGCTCGGTGAAGAGGCGGATGCCGAAGGCGCGTTCCTTGTCCACGCCCTCGCCGACGATGCGCATGCCGAGCGAGTGCATGAGGCCCGCCGCGAAGCCGAAGGCCGCGAACGGCAGGAAGGGCACGCCGCCCGCCGAGGCGCTCCAGAGCAACGCGGCGGCGGTCGCCACCGCGCCCACGATCGCCGCGATGCGCCACGGCGCGCGGTCCACCCAAAGGGGTCCGAGCAGCGTGCTCAAGAGGTAGCCGCCGGTGCAGGCGCTGCCGAGGGTGCCGAGTTCGGCGGGGCCGAGCTTCAGCTGGTCGGCGAAGGCGCCGAGCAGGATCGGCATGGTGTTGAAGGGCAGGCCGCCGATCGAGGAGGCGACGCTGGCCGCGATCAGGAAGGCGAGGCCGCCACGGGCGATGCGTTCGGTGTTGCTCATGTGCGGTCCGGGCTCCAGGTGACGCCGCGCGCGGCGTGCAGGCCCGCGCGTCGGCCCGAGAATACGCCATCGGCGATGGAGAGACCCGAGACGTAGAGCCCCGAGCTCACGCCGACCGCGGTACGACCGGCGGCATAGAGGCCCGGGACCGCGCCGCCGTCGGCGCGACGCACGATGCCCGTGTCCTCGTCGACCGCGAGCCCGCCCAGGGTGAGCGTGGGGCAGGGGAAGAGCTTGGCCGCGAGGCCGACGTCGATGGCCATGAACGGCGCGCGCAGCAGGGGTACGCGGTCCTCGTCCGACTTGCCGAACTCGTCCGGCGCACCGGACGCGATCGCGGCGTTCAGGCGCTGCACGGTGTCGGCGAGGCCCGCCGGGTCGATGCCGACCTTGCGGGCGAGCGCCTCGGGTGTGCGCGCCTTGCGCCGGCCGAACATCATGTTGAGCCGCGCGAGGTCGCGCTGGAAGGCGAGCGTCTTGCCGGGCGCGATCTCGTCCCAGGCGCGCTCGACCAACGCCTTGTCGAGGATCAACCAGCCTTCGCCGCCGTGCTTCTCGGCGAGCTCGTGGCCGAGCGTCGCACCGTAGGCCATCTCGTTGCAGACACGCTTGCCCGCACGGTCCACCACGATGCCCTGCGCCCAGGCCTTCGGCGGGTTGATGAAGCGCCAGGCCGTGACGTTGTCCATGCGCGCGGTGGCGCCGCCCGCCGACATCCCCAGGTGGATGCCACTGCCGTCGTCGCCCGGCGTGCCGAGCGGATAGCCTCCGGTGTAGCGCGGCGCGTGGTGCGCGAGCATCTTGCGGTTGAAGACGAAGCCGCCGGCGGCGAGGCAGACGCCGCGCCGCGCGCGCACGAAGCGCGTCACGCGCTGCGTGGCCTCGATCGCCGCGGCCTTCTTGAGCCGCCGCACCGCGAGCCGCAGCAGATGCTGCGCGCCCGGGATGATCGGCGGGATCAACATGTAGAGGCGCTGCGCCGCGCGCTGGTGCGCGAGGAAGGCGTCGCGCGCCGGTCCCGCCGGAAGCTCCAGCACCTTGGCGCCGATGACCCGGCCCGCGGGGTCGAGGATCAGCTGGCGTGCCTCGGTGTGCGGCATGAGACCGGCGCCGTTGGCGCGCAGCCAGTCGTGCAACGGCCAGACGATCGAACCGCCGAGGCCGACGGCCGCCAGCATCTGCTTGCGGGTGAGCCGGCCCGCGCCGCGGTGGCCGCGCGCGGCGGGCTTCGCGCGCGCGACGCTCGCCGGCAGCAGCGAGTTGTCGGAGTGGTAGAGGAAGTAGTCGATGTTCGGGTACGAGGTCTTGCCCCGGTACACCGTCGGGCGGAACTCGACGCCTTTCGCGATCAGCCAATCGACGCTGTACCGGCTCTGCTCGCAGAACCGGCGCAGCGTCGCGTCGCTCACGCAGCCGCGGGTCTCCATCGAGAGGTAGCGGAACATCTCCTCGGGCGAGTCGTCCTCCCCCGCTTCGCGCTGCACGCTCGTCCCGCCGCCCGCGTACAGCACGCCGCCGCTCGCGGCGCTCGCGCCGCCGCCGGAATAGCGGTCGACCATGGTCACGCGCAGGCCCTGCTCGACCGCTTCGGCGGCCGCGCTGGACCCGGCCGCACCGCTGCCGACCACCAGCAGATCGGTGTCGATGTCCCAGCTGAAGGCGTCGGGATCGGCGACCGTCTGCGCGGGCTCGACCTGCGAGAACCAAGTCGTGGTTGTCATGCGGACCCCTGCGGCGCGCGCAGCGCGAATCTTTGGACCTTGCCCGAGGCGGTGGTGGGCAGCGCCTCGACCACGTGCACCTGCCGCGGGACCTTGTAGTTGGCCATGTTGCCGCGGCACCAGGCGGTGAACGCTGCGGTGTCGAGGGCGGCGCCCGCGCGCGGCACGATCCAGGCCGCGGCGACCTCGCCCATGCGCTCGTCGGGCACGCCGACCACCGCGACCTGCGCCACCTGCGGGTGCGCGCTGATGAGCGATTCGATCTCGGCGGGGTAGCAGTTGAAGCCGCCGACGATGAACATGTCCTTCTTGCGGTCGGTGATGCGCAGATAGCCGCGCGCATCCATCGTGCCGATGTCGCCGGTGTGCAGCCAGCCCTCGGCGTCGATCGCGGTCGCCGTGGCCTCCGGGTCGTCGAGGTAGCCCTGCATCACGTTGTAGCCGCGCACCAGGATCTCGCCCTCCGTGCCGCACGCCACCGCGCGCCCTGCCTCGTCCGCCACCCGTACCTCGACGCCCGGAAGCGGTGCGCCGCAGCTGCGCGCGATGGTCTCGGGGTCGTCGCCGGGGCGGCACATGCTCACCGTGCCGGTGGATTCTGTGAGGCCGTAGCCCGTGATCACCGTGCGGAAGCCGAGCTCGTCGCGCATGCGCTCGATCAGCGATACCGGCACGTTGGCGGCGCCGGTGACGGCGATGCGCAGGGTCGCGGTACGCCTGCGGTCGAGCGCGGGATGCGCCAGCATCGACTGGAACAGCGTCGGCGGTCCGGGCAGCACCGTGATGCGGTCGTCGCCGATGCGGCGGATCACCTCGCCGGCGTCGAACACCGCCATCGGCAGGATGACGGCGCCGGTGAGCAGGCAGGAGAGCCAGCCGGCCTTGTAGCCGAAGGCGTGGAAGAACGGGTTGACGATGAGATAGCGGTCGTCGGGACCGAGGCCCACGATGGCGCTCCACTCGTCGAAGACCTTGATGTCCTGCGCATGGCTCGACATCACGCCCTTGGGTTCGCCGGTGGTGCCGGAGGTGAACATGATGTCGGCGATATCGTCGCCGCGCAGCGCCGCGGCGCGAGCCGCCGCCTCGCGCGCGTCGGCGTCGCCGGCGCGGGCGAGGAACGCGTCCCACTGCGGCGTGCCGAGCTCGATGCGGTGCGCGAGCTGCGGCAGGACTTCCTTCCCGAGCAGCTGCGCATAGTCGAGACCGAGGAAGGCACCCGAGTGGCAGAGGACCTTCGCGCCGCTGCGGCGGAGGATCACGCCCGCTTCGCGGCCTTTCAGTCGGGTGTTGAGCGGCACGAGCGCGGCGCCCGCGGTCTGCGCGCCGAGCGCGGCGACGATCCAATCGGCGCCGTTCGGCGCCCAGACGGCGACCCGGTCGCCGTGGCCGACCCCGGCGGCGACGAAGCCCGCCGCGGCGCGGTCGACCGCCGCCTTCAAATCACGGACACTCCAGCGGCGGGGACCGTCCTCGATGGCGACGGCATCACCGCGCAGCGCGACGGCGGAGGCGAGCACGCCGGGCAGGGTCTGCGGACCGCCGGTTTGCATGATTCGTCGTTACCCCCGTCGATAAATCCGCGACCGACGTATAAAGTGGCATTAGAATTGTCGTTATCGTAGATAACATAGCAAATTTTTACGAATTCGCCATGTCGACCATCCCGCTGACCCAAGCCCTCGACTTCACCGACCAGGTGGTGCTGGTCACCGGTGGTGCGGGCGGCATCGGCGCCGGTATCAGCGCCCGGTTCCTCGAGGCGGGTGCGACGGTGGTCATCTGTTCGCGTCGCCCGCCCACCACGCTGCCCACCCATGGCGGTCGGGTCGCCGAGCACCACGCCTGCGATGTCCGCAAGGCCGATGCCTGCCGTGCGCTGGTCGATGCGGTGTCGGCGCGCCACGGGCGCCTCGATGTGCTCGTCAACAACGCCGGCGGCGGTGCCGAGATGTCCTCGGCCGACGCCGATCCATCGGTGGTCGAGAAGATCATCCAGCTCAACCTCACCGCCGCGTTCTTCATGAGCCAGGCGGCGTTCCGTGTCATGCGCGCGCAGCCCGCCGGCGGTTCCATCATCAACATCTCGAGCGTGTCGGCGACCCGCGCGTCGCCGTGGAGCGCGGCCTATGGCGCGGCCAAGGCGGGGCTCGTGAACCTCACCGAGTCGCTCGCGATGGAGTGGGGTCCCGAGCGCGTGCGCGTCAACGCGTTGGTCGTGGGGCTCGTCGCGACACCGGCCTCCACGGACCACTACGGCGGCGGAGCGGGCCTCGCGCGCATCGCGCAGATGCTGCCGCTGCGGCGCATGGGCGAGCCGGCCGACGTCGCCGACGCCTGTCTCTATCTCGCGTCACCGCTCGCCGCGTACGTGAGCGGCGCACAGCTCGCCGTGCACGGCGGCGGCGAGAAGCCCGTGTTCCTCGACCTCGCACGAACGACAACCCCCTGACCCGGACCCCTCGGAGAGAAAGCCATGACCGACTACAAGCCGCAGGTCGCGATCGTCACCGGCGCCAGCCGCGGAGCCGGCAAGGGCATCGCCCTCGCGCTCGGCGAGAAAGGCATGACCGTGTACGTGACCGGGCGCAGCACCCGGGAGGAGGACCACTTCCTCGGCGGCACGGTGCAGCGCACGGCGGATGAGATCACCGCCGCCGGCGGCAAGGGCATCGGCGTGGTCTGCGACCACACGGACCCGGCGCAGATCAAGGCGCTGATCGAGCGCGTCGAGCGCGAGCAGGGCCGCATCGACATCCTGCACAACAACGTCACCTTCATCCACGACGAACTGATCCTGCCGGAGCCGTTCTGGAAGCGTTCGGTCGATCTCGTGAACATCCTCGACGTCGGCCTGAAGTCCGCGTACTACGCCAGCTACTACGTCGCGCCCATCATGGTGAAGCAGGGCAAGGGGCTGATCTCGTTCTCGTCGTCCTTCGGCTCGGCCTGCTACATGCACGGTCCGGCCTACGGGGCGCAGAAGGTGGGCGTCGACAAGTTCGCGGCCGACATGGCGGTGGACTTCGAGAACACGGGCGTGTGCTGCGTGTCGCTGTGGATGGGCCCGCTGCTCACCGAGCGTTCGCAGAAGGCGTTCCGCGAGCGCCCGGACCAGTACGCGCCGTTCCTCGAGGTGGTGGAGACGCCGCAGTTCTCGGGCGACATCCTCTATGCCATCGCCGGCGATCCGGACAACGCCAAGCTCTCCGGCCAGACGCTGGTCGGCGCCGAGATCGCGCTCCACTACGGCATCAAGGACCGCAACGGCAAGCAGCCGCCCACCTACCGCGAGATGCTGGGCGAGCCGCGCAAGCAGCACCCTGCGCGGGTGTACTGACGCCGCGATGGACGCGCGCGAACTGCGGCGGGTCTTCGGTCTCTTCACCACCGGTGTGACCGTGGTGACGGCCGTGAACCCGGGACCGGAACCCGTCGGCGTGACCGCCAACTCGGTCACGTCGGTGTCGCTCGATCCGCCGCTCGTGCTCTGGTGCCTCGCCAACAAGAGCAGCAGCCTGACCGCCTTCGAGGTCGGCGCGCCCTTCGCCATCCACATCCTCGCCGCCGACCAGGCCGACATCGCGCTGCATTTCGCGCGCTCGGGCGCCACGAAGTTCGAGGTCGACGACTGGTGGCGCAGCCATCCGTCGCCGCCCGTCATCAACGGTGCGCTCGCGCGGATGGCCTGTCGCGTCACCGACCTCCACCCCGGCGGCGACCACACCATCATCGTGGGCGCGATCGACTCGCTCGAGTCGCGCGCGGCGCCGCCGCTCGCGTTCCATGCGAGCCGTTTCGGCCGCTTCACGGTCGACCGCGGCTCGGGCGAGGTCGACGCCTGGCCGGACCCGCAAGGGCTCTGGATGTGAGCGTCGCAGCGCCGGTCGGCGAGGATCTCGCCGCGCGGCTGCTGCGCTGGATCCGCGCGGGCGGTCTGCCGCTCGCGATGCCCGACGGCATGGCGGTGCCGTGCGACGCCCTCGCGCTCGCACCGCTCGCCGCGCCGGGCGCCGGCTACTCGAACGTCACTCTGATCGGCGAGGTGCAGGGCACCGGACCGTGGGCAGCCGCGCGGCGCGGCTTCGTGCTGCGCATGCAGCCGCCCGGCGATGCCATCTACCCCGACCACGACGTGCGCAAGCAGCACCGCGTGCTGCGGGCCTTGCACGCCGCGGGTCTGACGGTCCCGGCGGTGCTCGGCGCAGAGGACGACGCGGACGTGCTCGGCGGGCCGTTCTTCTTGATGGCGCGGGCCGACGGCCGCGTGCCGAACGAGAACCCGCAGTACCACGTCGGCGGCTGGTTCCACGACCTGCCGGCGGAGGAGCAGCGCGCCTGCTGGATGGCGGGCATCGGCGCGGTGGCGCAGCTCGCGCGGCTCGACTGGCGCGCGGCCGGTCTCGGCTTCCTCGACCCGGGCGACGGCGTGTCGCCGCTGCTGCGGCAGCTCGACCACTACGACCGCGCGTTGGAGTGGGCCGAGCGCTTGGCCGGGCGCGGGTACCCGTTGCTGCGCGCCGCGGGGGCTTGGCTGCGCACGAACCGTCCGGCCGAGGACGGCGCGTCACGCGGATCGCCCGCGTTCTCCTGGGGCGACGCCAAGCTCGGCAACTGCGTGTTCCACGAGGGGCGTCTCGCCGCGATCCTCGACTTCGAGCAGGCGACGCTCGCCGATCCGGTCGACGACCTCGCGTGGTGGCTGATGCTCGATGATTCTTTGTCGCGCGGCTACGGGGCGCCGCGGCTCGCGTCGTTGCCCACGCGCGAGGAGACGGTCGCCGAGTGGGAGCGGGTGAGCGGCCGTGAGGCGCGGCACCTCGACTACTACGAGGTCTTCGCCGCCTGGCGCATGGGCTTCGTGATGGCGCGCATCGCGCATATCTTCAAGCAGCGCGGCTGGATCCCGGCCGATTCCGACATGGATGAGCGCAACGGCGGCGCGACGTTGCTGGCCGCGCACGGCGCGCGGCTCGGGTTCGCGCAGGCCCGTGATCGACGAGGAGGGGGCTGAGATGTCCGGCAGCATCGGGCCGCTGGTCGCGGCCGACGAGAGGTTCGACCACCAGATCGTCGAGACGCACGCCTCGGTGCTGCACACCGACCCGGCGTGGACCGAGAAGGTCTGGGGCAGCGCCTGCAGCCCCGACGGCGCGCTGTCGGTGAGCTTCGGCTTCGGGAAGTACGTGAACCGCAACGTCGTCGACGGCTTCGGCGGCGTGAGCCGCGGCGTCGAGCAGTGGGCGGTGCGCGGCAGCCGCGCGTTGTCGAGCGACGCCGACCGCGTCGATGTCGGGCCGCTGCGCTACGACATCGTCGATTCGCTGAAGAAGGTCCGCGTGCGCCTCGAGCCGAACGCGGTGCAGCCCATCGCCTTCGACCTCGTGCTCACGGGCGTCACGCCCTGCATCGTCGAGGAGCGCGAGGACCGCCGCACGCTCACCGGCTACAAGCGCAGCGCCGACCAGATCCGCTTCCACCAGACCGGCACCGCCGATGGGTGGGTCGAGGTGGAGGGGCGGCGCATCGAGGTGCGCGGCTGGATGATGTCGCGCGACCGGTCCTGGGGCGTGCGCCCGACGGTGGGTCTGCCGATGCCCGGCATGCAGCCCGACCCGATGGACAGCCATCCGCCGCGTGTGCTCGCGGTGTGGAACCCGGTGCTGTTCGGTGCGGGCGAGGACGCCTATTCCTTCATGCAGTACTACCTGCTGTACGAGGGGGAGGGCTGGCGCCACGAGAAGATGCAGGGCGGATTCGAGTTCCGCGACGGACGACGGCTGCCGGTGTCTCGCATCGAGCCCCGTCTCGGGTTCGATCCGGCCAACCTGCGGCTGCGGCGTGCCGAGTTCGCGCTCACGATGCCGGACGGTACGGTGCGTCTGCTGCGAGCCGAACCGGTGGGCGGCACCGGCTTCCATCTCGGCGCGGGCCTCTATCTCGGTTTCGACGGCCACCACCACGGCGAGTGGCGCGGCTTGCTGCACCTCGACGGCGAACACTTCGCGGATTGCTCGACGCCGGAGAACGCGCGCCGTCTCAACCAGTTCCGCGACTGCGTGATGGCCTTCGTGGACGAGGCGACGGGCGCGCGCGGCACGGGCATCTGCCAGACCTGGGTGCAGGGCCGTTGGCCTGCGATGGGGCTGCCCTGAGGGCGGCGTCCGGCTCAAACGATATCGACCTCACGGGGATGACGATGATCAAGTACGACTTCGACGGCAAGGTGGCGGTGGTGACGGGCGCGGCGTCCGGCATCGGACGCGCGACGGCGCTGGCGTTCGCGGGATCCGGTGCGGCCGTCGTGGTCGCCGACATGAACGAGTCGGGCGGCGAGCAGACCGTGGCGCTGGCCCGTGCGGCCGGCGGACGCGCCGTGTTCCAACGCTGCGACGTGGCGAGCGCGGCGGACGCCGAGGCGCTGGTCGCGCGCGCCGTGTCGGAGTACGGCCGGCTCGATTTCGCGCACAACAACGCCGGCATCAACGACATCGCCGCCGACGAATGGGACCTGCCGAACTGGCAGCGCAGCCTGGGCGTGAACCTCACCGGCGTGATGCTGTGCATGAAGGCCGAGGCGGCGGTGATGCTGAAGCAGGGCAAGGGCGCGATCGTGAACACCGCGTCGATCAACGGCCTCGTCGGCAACCCCTCGCAGCCCGCCTACACGGCGACCAAGCATGCGGTGGTAGGCCTCACGCGCCACGGCGCGCTGCGCTGGGCGAAGCAGGGCGTGCGCGTCAACTGCGTCTGCCCCGGCGTGATCGACACGCCGATGGTCGAGGGCGTCTCGGCGCGGCCCGAGATCCGCAGGATCATCGAGGGCATGACACCGCTCGGCCGCTTCGGCAGGCCCGAGGAGGTCGCCGCCGGCGTGCTGTGGCTGTGCTCCGACGCGTCGAGCTTCGTCACCGGCCACCCGCTCGTCATCGACGGCGGAGCGATCGCGGATTGAGCCGCGGCGGCCGACGGCGCGGCGCAGGGGCGCCGCGCGGCCGGTCGTCAGAACCCGCGGAACTGCGCGAGCTCGTCGACGCTGATCCGATCGCGCGGGAAATCGTTGACGGGCTGGGTGCGGTCCGGATGGCCGACCGCCATGCCGCAGTAGATCATCTCCTCGGCCGGCAGCCCGAAGCGCGCCGCGAGCTGCGGCCGGAACTGCGCCCAGGCCTCCTGCATGCAGCAGCCGAGGCCGCGCTCCTCGAGGAGCAGCGCCACGGTCTGGATCAGCATGCCGAGATGCGCCCACTGACCGTGCACGACGCGACGGTCGATGACGAAGAAGAGTCCGACCGGCGCCCCGAACAGCTCGAAGTTGCGCGCGACGTGGCGCAGGCGCGCCGCCTTGTCCTCGCGCGGGATGCCGAGCGCGCGGTACATGTCCTCGGCCAGCGCGAAGCGCCGCGTGCGCAGCGGCTCCCACAGGGTCGGCGGGTAGATGGGGAACTCGTCGTTGGACGTCATCGAGGGCGTTCCCATGGCCTCGAGCGCCATGCGCACCACGGCATCGCGCTCGGCACCGGCGACCGCGACGACCTTCCAGGCCTGGATGTTGCTGCCCGAGGGCGCCCAGCGCGCGGCGTCCAGCACCTCGCGCAGCACGGCCTCCGGCACGGGCGTCGGCAGGAAAGCGCGGATGGAACGTCGTTGGCGGACGGCTTCGTTGACGGTCATGGGATCCTCCGATGGAGGACCTATCATATCCGGGAGCATCCATGGAGGCCGACATGATCCCGCACGTCCGTACCCCCGATGAACGCTTCGCCGGGCTGCCCGGTCACCCTTGGGTGCCGCGCTACATCGATGCGCTGCCGGGCCTCGACGGACTGCGCCTCGCCTGCCTCGACGAGGGCCCGCAGGACGCCGCGCTCACCTGGCTCTGCCTGCACGGCAACCCGAGCTGGTCCTATCTCTACCGCAAGATGATCCCGGTGTTCCTCGCCGCCGGACACCGTGTCGTCGCGCCGGACCTCATCGGTTTCGGGCGCAGCGACAAGCCGCTCGATGCCGCGGTGCACCGTTTCGGGTTCCACCGCAGGATCCTGCTCGAGTTCGTGGAGCATCTGGGCCTGCAGCGCGTCGCGCTCGTGGTGCAGGACTGGGGCGGACTCTTCGGTCTGACGATGCCGATGGAGGCGCCGCAGCGCTACGCGGCGCTGCTCGTCATGAACACGGGACTCGCCACGGGCGAAGCGCCGCTCACGCCCGGCTTCATCGCTTGGCGCGACATGGTGCGATCGAAGCCCGACTACGACGTCGCGCGGCTGTTCGCGCGCAGCGAGCCCGGTCTCACGCGCGAGGAATGCGCTGCATATGCAGCGCCGTTCCCGAGCGAGGCGCACCGTGCTGCGCTGCGCGTGTTCCCGGACCTCGTTCCCGAGCGGTCCGACGACGAGGGCGCCGACATCGCGCGGCGGGCGCGCGATTGGTGGCGCAGCGAGTGGCGGGGCCGCAGCCTCATGGGCATCGGCATGCGCGACCCGGTGCTGGGTCCGCCGGTGATGCAGGCCTTGCGTCGCGTCATCGCGGGCTGTCCGGAGCCGGTCGAGCTCCCGGATGCCGGGCATTTCGCGCAGGAGCAGGGCGAGGCCTTGGCGCGCCTCGCGGTCGAGCGTTTCAGTCCGCGCTGACAGGCGCGCCGACGCCGCGCAGCAGGTCGACGGCCTTCTCGGCGATCATCACCGTCGGCGCGTTGGTGTTGCCGCTGACCAGCGCCGGCATCACCGACGCATCGATCACGCGCAAGCCCTCGACGCCCCGCACCCGCAGCTGCGGGTCGACCACGCTCGCGGCGTCGCTGCCCATGCGGCAGGTGCCGACCGGGTGGTACACCGTGTCGCTGCGGCGGCGCAGCACCTCGCGGATGGCGTCGTCGTCCGTCACGCCGGACGTGAAGACATCGGCGGTGATCCAGCGCGCGAGCGAGGGCGCGCCGAGCAGACGGCGCGTCAGCTTGAAGCCCTGCACCATGTCCTCGAGGTCGGCGGGGTCGGCGAAGAACGCGGGGTCGATGCGCGGCGCGGCGGAGGGGTCCGCGCTCATGAGCGAGACGCTGCCGCGGCTGCGCGGCCGCAGCAGGCAGACATGGCAGGAGAGGCCATGGCCGAGGCGGATCCTGCGGGCGTGGTCCTCGACCAATCCGGTCACGAAATGCAGCTGTACATCGGGCGCGGGCAGGTCCGGGCGGGTGCGCAGGAAGCCGCCGCATTCGGCGAAGTTGGAGGTGGCCATGCCGCGCCGCTCGCGTGCGTAGCGCAGGAACTCGCGGGTCATGCGCGCGATGCCGGCCAAGGAGATGCCCATCGCATCCAAGCTGTCGGAGCGCAGGCCGAACACGAAATCCGGGTGGTCCTGCAGGTTGCGACCGACCTCCGGCGCATCGTGCAGCAGCGTGATGCCGTGACGCGCGAGGTCGACGGCGGGACCGATGCCCGAGAGCATCAGCAGCTGCGGCGACTGCAGGGCGCCGGCCGCGAGCAGCACTTCGCGACGCGCGTACAACCGACGGCGGCGACCCCGCTGCAGGAACTCGACGCCGACCGCGCGTCGCCCCTCGAAGAGGATGCGCTGTGCGCGGGCCCGAGTCTCGACGCGCAGGTTCGGGCGTGCGAGATGGGGATGCAGGTAGCCGCGCGCCGCGCTCCAGCGCTCGCCGTCGCGCTGCGTCACCTGGTACACGCCGAGCCCGTCCTGGCTCGCGCCGTTGAAGTCGTCGTTGAGCGGGAAACCGGCCTCGAGCGCTGCGGCGCGGAAGCGCGCGTGGAAGGGGTTGTCGGTGCGCAGGTCCGAAACCTTGAGCGGACCGCCGCGGCCATGGAAGGCGTCGTCGAGCCGCTCGTTGTCCTCGCTGCGGCGGAAGTAGGGCAGCACCTCGTCGTAGGACCAGCCGGTCGCACCGAGCGCGGCCCACCGGTCGTAATCGTGGCGATGGCCGCGGATGTAGACCATGGCATTGATCGCCGACGAGCCGCCGAGGCCGCGGCCGCGCGGCTGGTAGCCGCGCCGTCCGCCGAGGCCCGGCTGCGGCTCGGTCTGGAAACGCCAATTGTTGAGCGCCGTGGGCAGCATGGCCCAGGCGCCGAGCGGCAGACGGATGACGAAGTCCTTGCCGTCGCCGCCGGCCTCGAGCAGCGCGACCTGCACGGTCGGGTCCTCGCTCAGGCGTCCGCCGAGCACGCTGCCCGCGGAGCCGCCGCCGATGATCAGGTAGTCGACGCTGTCCGTTGCGCCGCGCGCCGAGGGGTCCGTCACCGGTCGCCTCGGACGCGCACCTGCATCGCGACGCGCTCGAGGCGCGGGATATCGAGATCGAGGAAGCCCTCGCCGCCCAGGTCCCGCAACCATCCGCGCACCGTCGCGCGGTCCTGCTCGGGCATCGCCTTGAACGCGTCCAGCAGGCCTTGGATCTTCCACAGGGTGAAAGGTATGGCGTGCCGCGTGAAGGTGTGCTCGCCCATCGGGAAGCTGACCGGGCCCAGCAGGCGGGCCAAGGGTTTTCCGTCACCGGGGTGCGCCGCGACCGCCTTGCGGGTCTCATCGAGGATCCCTTGCACCATGGGCAGGAACTCGCGGCAGAGGGTCCGCAGCACCGGCTCGATCGTCGGCGGGATGGCGTCGTCCGGAGCATCGGGCGTCGGCGTGCCGTAGCGCGCGCGCACGGCCTCGTGGTCGAGGCTCGCCATGCGGTCGACCCAGTCGCGCAGGTGGCGGCGCGGATCGATCCACTCGCGCTTCGGCCAGGGGTCCCGTCCGAGGTGGCCGTACATCGTGGACTGCAGGCCGAAATCCGCGAGCGTCGGATGGTCGCCGAGCACATAGGGCACGGTGGCGAAGTGGCGGTCGAGCAGGTCGAGCATGCGCAGCGACCACTCCTCCATCATGGCGAACTGCGACGGGATGATGCCGACCCGCGGGCAGTAGCCGCGCAGCAGGCGCGCCACGCGCGAGACGAGGTAGTTCTTGACGAACCGCGGCGCCCAGGGCGCGAGCGCATCGCCGGCGTCGCGCTCGAACAGCGCGTAGTTCTCGCCGTAGGTCCAGCGCGTGTGCATCGCGATGGGGATCCACCATTCGTCGCCCCAGGCCTCGATCAGCTCGGCGGCGATGCGGCGGCGCGGCGTGGTCGGGAAGATCGACGGTGTGGGGTAGAGAGGTTCCAGCGTGTCGATGATGTGCCGCGTGTCCTGCAGCCAGCGGCCCTCGGGCGTGGTCATCGTCGGCATCACGCTCGCGCCGGTGTTGCGCTTCACGGGACCCACGAGCAGGCGATAGCTGACCGGCACCTCGACGAACGGGACCTTCTTGTAGACGAGGTACGCCCGCATCTTCCCCGCGAAGTAGGAGAGGTGCCAGGCGTAGAGCGTGTACGGCTTCGCCGACGGCGCGCTCATGGCGACCTCGCGGATCGTGTCGAGATGCGTTGCGTCATGTGTCCCCTCCCGTCCGCAGACTATGCCATGTGGCTCGCGGCTTCACATGAGCCGTTGCAGGACCTCGAGCGAGACCCGCTCGGCCGATTCGAGCGCCGCCTCCATGCCGCGTGCGGCGATCGCCGTGTGCTCACCGCAGAAGAACATGCGGCCGTGCGGCTGCGCCATCACGGCGGCGAACTCCGCCACCTGCCCCGGCCGGAAGATCGCCCAGGTGCCGCCCGCATAAGGGTCCTGTTCCCAGGAATGCACCGCCGCGACCTCGAGCGTGCCGAGCGCCGCCGGCCGCAGGCGTTCGATGTCCGCGACCACCATCCGAGCGGCCTCCGCGCGCGGGAACCGGTCGAGGAAGCGCGCGTTGCGGGCGCTGCACCAGACCGTGAGGCTCGTGACCTGCTCGAGAGCGGGGCCGTCGCGGTTCGCGAGCACGGAGCCGGCGAGCCCGTCGGTCCAGAACGCGGGGCTGAGACCGTCGCTCTCCCAGAACGGACGGCGCGGGACGAGATGGAACTGGGTGATCGGCTTCGCGCCCAGCGTCTGGATGGCGCTCCATTGCGCGGCGGGCGGCAGCGGATCGAGGGCGACATGCCGCAGCACCGGGAACGGGATGGAGCAGACCACGGCGCGCGCACGGTGCCGCGAGCCGTCGCCGCAGCGCACGGTGACGCCCTCGGCGTCCTGCTCGAGCGCGGTCACGCGGCGTCCGAGCAGCAGATCGCCCCGCAGTTTCTTCGACATCGCGATCGGCAGGTTCTGGTTGCCGCCGCGGAAAGAGCCCACGAAGCGTTCGCCGGCGGACGCACCGCGACGGTTGATGGACTGCCAATGGTCGACGAAGGCGAGCTGCAGCACCGAGACGTCGTGCGCGGACTCGGTGCCGTAGGGCATGTTGGTCTCGTAGCCGAGCGCGATGGCACGTTCGCTCGCGCCCTGCGCGCGCAGGAAGTCGTACACCGAACGGTCGTGGCGGGCGTTCGCGGGGTCGTGCCAGGCGGCGAGGTCGGTGAATCCGCGGCGCGCGCGCAGCACGCTGCGGCCCCAGGCCGAGGGCGGCAGGGCGCGGAACTCGCCCTCGAAAGGGTTGCGCGGATGGGCGGCCCACCGGTCGGGCGGGATGTGTTCGCCGCCGACGAAGAGCGCTTGGCGGTCGGGGAACGCCGCGTAGCGCGGCCCGATGTCGTCGAGCGGCACGCCGTGGCGCTGACCCGCGGCGATCACGCGGCCGTAGGCCGCCGATACGGTGTTGCCACCGGCTTCCGGTCGGCCGGGCACCTCCGTGAGCGTGTAGAGCCGTCCACCGACGCGCTGCCGCCCCTCGAGCACGCGCACCTTGAGGCCGTTGTCTTCCAGCGTCAGGGCCGTCTCGAGACCCGAGAGACCTGCGCCGAGCACCAGCACGTCGGCATCGGTCGTCGTCATGCGTCAGCGGTAGAGCAGCGCGGCGCGTCGCGCAGCGAGAAAATCCTGCATGCCGTTCCGCCAGTCCATGGCGATGTCCTCGACCGATCCGCCGGCGCGCAGCCGTGCGGGCAGCGTGGTCTCGCCCCAGTGGCGGCCGATCACCTTCTCTTCGGCCCAGGCGATGCGGCCGGGGTACAGCCGCTCGAGCGTGGCGAGGATGGAGACCGCGGTGCGCAGCGGCTCGAAGGCGCGCGGGTCGTCGAGCTGCAGCCGCACGCCGCGCAGCGGCTTGTCCTTGAAGCCGCCGTAGAAGGGCTTCACCGCGAGCGCCTGGAAGCGCACGCCGGGCAGCTTCAGGGCGTCGAGCGCGGCCGCGAGCTGCGGCGCGTCGATGAACTCGGCGGCGACGATCTCGAACGGCAACGTGGTGCCCACCCCGTCGCTGAGGTTGGTGGTCGACATCGCGACCATGCCGGTCGCGACATAGAGATGCGCCTGGCGTACGCCGGGGATGTGCGGCGAGGTCTGGGTCCAGGTGAGGCCGGTGTCGGCCCAGACCATGTCGCGGCGCCAGCCGCGCATCGGCACCACCTGCAGCGTGCAGCCGATGCCGAGCGTGGCGTTGAAGAAGCGTGCCACCTCGCCGACCGTCATGCCGTGCGTGACGGGCATGGGGCCCCAGCCGATGAAGTTGCGCCATTGTTCGGGCATCACCGGCCCTTCGCTGAGCCGTCCGCCGATGGGGTTCGGCCGGTCGAGCACCACCAGCGGCTTGTCATGTTCGGCGCAGGCCCGCATCGCTTCGCCGAGCGTGGAGATGTAGGTGTAGGTGCGCGAGCCGATGTCCTGGATGTCGAACAGCAGCACATCGACCCCCGCCAGCGACTCGGGGGTGGGGCGGCGCGTGCGGCCGTAGAGGCTCTGCACCGGCAGGTCGGTCACGGGATCGCGCGCGTCCTCGACGGGGTCGCCCGCCGGCACTTCGCCGCGGATGCCGTGTTCGGGTCCGTAGAGCTGCACGAGTCGCACGCGGGGATCGCGCGCGAGGCGGTCGGCGGTCGGCACGAGCGCGCCGTCGACGCCCGAGGGGTTGGTGATGAGGCCGACGCGCTTGCCCGCCACCGGCGCGAGATACGTGCTGCCGGGTGCGAGCAGCACATCGATGCCGAGCTCGACCCGCGGCGCGGCCGCCGTCGCAGGGGCCGCCATCGCGAGCGACGCGCAGAGCGACGCACAGGCGAGGAGGCGGACGAGGAGGCGGGCGGGTGTGTCCATGACGCGCCCCGGGATTGTCCTCCGGCGCAGCGGACGAGTCCATCGCGGCGGGCGACCGGTGCGCGCGCTACCGCGGTGCCTCCCGCAGCAGCGCGAGACCGGCATCGACGACCGCGGCATCGAAGAGCCGACCGCGTCCGGCCGCGAGGCAGGCCTCGACCTCGGCGATCGGCAGCGCCGACCGGTAGGGCCGGGCGTGCGACATCGCCTCGATGGTGTCGGCCACGGCGAGGATGCGCGCACCTCGACAGACGGCATCGCCGGCGAGCCCTTGCGGATAGCCGGAGCCGTCGAGGCGTTCGTGGTGCTGGGCGATGGTCTCGAGCACGGGCCACGGGAAGACGATGTCCTGGAGCACCCGCAGGCTGATCGCGACGTGTTCCTGCAGCAACCGTTGCTGCGGCGGGTTGAGCGGCGTGGGCTGCGCGAGCAGTTCCATGGGCAGGCCGTTCTTGCCGATGTCGTGCAGCAGTCCGGCGATGCGTACGGCTTCGACGGCATCGTCGGGCAGACCGAGCCGTCGCGCGATGCGCGCCGAGAGCTCGGACACGCGCTCCATGTGCCCCGCCGTATAGCCGTCCCGCGACTCGATCATGCGCACCAGGGCGCCGATGGTGCCCTGCAGGCTGCGCTTGGCCGCGCCCTCGATCTCCTTCAGGCGCCGCTCGATGATCTTGCGGTCGGAGATGTCGCGGATGTTGCACTGGATGACGCGCTGACCGCCGACCTGGTAGGCGTTGCTGACGAACTCGACCTCGAGGTGCGAGCCGTCCTGCGCCTGCAGGTCGAGGTCGTCGTAGCGGATGTAACCGGTGCGCTTGAGCTCGACCATGGCGCGCTGCGCGGCCTCGCGGTCGCGGATGAGACCGATCTCCCACAGGCGCTTGCCGACGAGATCGCGACGGTCGTAGCCGAGCAGGCGCAGGATGAACGGGTTCGCGTCGACGATCCGCCCGTCGGCGAAGTCGAGGATCAGGATGCCGTCCTGCGCGGTCTCGAACAGGCGGCGGTAGCGTTTTTCACCCCGGCTCTCGGTCATGGCGTCCCTGGCGTCGAGCACCGACGAGATCCAAGGCTAGACCGACGACGCGCGTGCGCGCGTGCGCCAGCCGACGCAAGCCCGCGCTACTTCGGGTGGCGCCGGAGCGCGAGCGCCGCCGCCTGCGCCATCTTGACGGCCTCGGCGGCGGCTTCGGTGGCGATGCGGGTGGCGGCCGCGGCCTCGGCCGAGGACTGCAGCGCCGTCTGCTCGGCCTGATGGGCGGCGGCCGTGGCGGCTGCCGACGAGGCGGCAGCCGCGGCGGCCGCAGCTTCCATCGCGCTCTCGGCGGCCGCCGCCGCAGCAGCAACGGCGGCTTCGGTGCAGGAGACCAGCGCGGCATCGGCGGACTGCTCGGCGGCCTTGGCGCTGTTGCGTGCGGATTCGGCGGCGAGCTCGGCGGCCCGCGCGGCGCGGCGCGCGGTCTCCGCGGAATGGCGGGTGAGGGACTTGAGCGACTCGAGCGTCTCCGAATAGCGCTGGTTGACCGCAAGATAGTTGTCGCGCAGCCGCACGATGTCCGTCTCGACCGTGGCCAGTCGCTCGCGCAGCTGCTGCAGTTCGTCGCTCATGCGGGATGTCCTTCAGGGTGTCCGACGGGCGTCGATATCCGTGACGTTACCGCAATCCGTCATGGCGTGCCGGACATCCGGCGGTACTCGTCGCGCACCAGCGCGTAGCACTCGCAGGCGCGGTGCTCGAGCCCCGGACGATCGAGCAGCTGGATGCGGCCGCGTGCGTATTCGATGAGGCCGGCGCGGCGCAGCGCGTTGGCGGCGTCGGTGACGCCCTCGCGACGTACGCCCAGCATGCGCGAGATGACCTCGTGGGTCAGCGGCAGCAGCGTGACCCCGAGCCGGTCGTGGCTGGCGAGCAGGACGCGCGCCAGCTGCTGCTCGATGTCGTGGTGACGGTAGCAGGCGCTGGTCTGGCTGGCGGCGCGCAACAGCGCCTGCATGTAGCGCAGCACCACGCCGCGGAACGCGGGATCGGTGTCGAACATCCGGCGGGCGACGGAGGCGCGGATCTGCAGCGCCCGGCCGGCGCACTGGACCAGCGCGTCGGCCGACTGCGCGTCGACGCCCGTGAACGCCGAGACGCCCACCATCCCCTCGTTGCCTACCATCGCGAACTCCGAGCCGTTGCCGTCGGCGAGTTCGCAGCGCAGCGAGACGATAGAGTCGATGGGGAACACGACATGCGCATCGATGTCTCCGCGGGTGACGAGCGACATGCCGGTCTCCAGCATCACGGCTTCGACATGAGGTCGCAGCAGTTCCCACTGCGCCGCAGGCATCGCTGCCAGGGCATGGTTCCTTGTCCGTTCGTCCCTGGCTGCATCCTGCACCGACATGTCCCTAGCCTACGCCTCACCGCGCAGCGCGTAAGTATCTTCGCGTGGTGTGCGGCAGGGGACAGACGCGGGGCGATATGGGAGGATGACCGGCGCTCATGAGCGATATGACGACAATCGGCCCGGGCGCCGCCCTGCCTTCCCTGAACCGCCAGTGGGTGCTGGCCGATCGCCCGGTCGGCCGCGAGGTGCGGGAGTCGGATTTCGAGCTGGTCTCGCGCCCCATCCCGGCGCTGCGCGAGGGCGAACTGCTCACGCGTACGCTCTATCTCTCGGTCGCACCGGTGATGCGCCGCTACATGCTTCAGGGCGGGGCCGGCGAGCAGCCGCTGCAGCTCGGTGAGACCATGCGCGGCCGCGGCGTCGGCGTGGTCGTCGCCTCGCGCAATCCGCGGTTCGCGCCCGGCGACTTCGTGCAGGGCAAGCTCGGCTGGCAGGAGCACTCCGTCAGCGACGGCAGCCCGTACTACATGATGTACCGGATCGCGCAGCGCATCGCGCCGCTCTCGACCGGCATCGGCGTGCTGGGCGTGACCGGCTTCACCTCGTACCTCGGCCTGATGGACATCGCGCAGCTGCGGCCCGGCGACCGGGTGCTGGTGTCGGGCGCCGCGGGCGGCGTCGGCTCGAGCGTGGCGCAGATCGCCAAGCAGCACGGCGCGGGCCGCGTGGTCGGCATCGCGGGCGGCGCCGAGAAGTGCCGGCTGCTGGTCGAACGCCTGGGCTACGACGCCGCCATCGACCACCGCAGCGAGGACCTGCATGCGCGGCTCGGCGAGCTGCTGCCCGAGGGCCTCGACGTGTTCTTCGACAACGTCGGCGGCGCGACGCTCGACACCGCGCTGCTGCACCTACGGACCGATGCGCGCATCGCGCTCTGCGGCCGCATCTCCGAGTACCTCGGCGATGACGAGCAGCCCTACGCGCTGCGCCATTACCAGCAGCTGCACAAGAAGTACGCGATGATGCGCAGCTTCTTCATCTACCGGATGGAGACCGACTTCCCGCGCGCCGAGAAGGCGATGGCGGAGATGATCGGCAGCGGCGCGCTGACCCACACCGAGGACGTGCTCGAGGGCCTCGAGCGCATGCCCGAGGCGCTGATCCGGCTCTATACCGGCGCGAACCGCGGTAAACAGATCGTGCGGGTGGATCCGCTGGCGGAGACCTACCGCGACCACAACCCCTGGAGGGGCACATGACCGCAGAAGAACGGCAGGCGCGGGTCGAGCTCGCGGCGCTCTATCGTCTCGTCGCGCTGCACGGTTGGGACGACCTGATCTTCACGCATCTCTCGGCGCGCGTGCCGGGACCGGAGCATCATTTCCTCATCAATCCCTACGGCTGGCTGTTCGGTGAGATCACGGCCTCGAGCCTCGTGAAGGTGGACCTCGAGGGCAAGGCCGTGACGCCGACGCCGTACATGGTGAACCCGGCCGGTTTCACCATCCACTCGGCCATCCACGCCGCGCGCGAGGACGCGATGTTCGTGCTGCATGTGCACACCGACGCGGGCGTCGCGGTGTCGACGCACGAAGAAGGGCTGCTGCCGCTGACCCAGCATGCGCTGATCGTGCTGCCGTCGCTCGCCTACCACGACTACGAGGGCATCGCGCTGAACCTCGATGAGCGGCAGCGCATCGTGCGCGACCTCGGCGACCGCCAGGCCATGCTGCTTCGCAACCACGGCACGCTCGCGCTCGGCGCCACCGCCGGGGCCGCGTTCCTGAACCTCTTCATGCTGGAGCGCGCCTGCGCGCAGCAGGTGATGGCGCTGTCGGCGGGCCGTGGCGGGGTGCGGCCCGCGCCGCAGGCCGCGCAGGACGAGGTACGCGCGCAGATGTCCGGACCGATGGCGGCGATGGCGTCCGCGCTCGCGTGGCCCGGCCTGCTGCGCCGGGTGCAGCGCGAGTCGCCGGGCTTCGACGCCTGACGCCGGCGCGTCAGCGGCGCCTGCGCCAGACCGCGTCGGGGACGAGCCGGGCGAAGGGCCGGAACAGCCGCCACGGCATGCCCGGCACGACCACGAGCCGCCGCCGTCGCTCGATCCCATCGACGATGGTGCGTGCGGCGCGATCTGCGCTCACCGCGAACGGATAGCGGCCGACATCCGGCATGATCTCCGTGTCGACGAAGCCGGGCTGCACCTCGGTGACGGCGATGCCCTGGCGTCCGAGCTCGATGCGCGCGGCGCCGAGCCAGCTCGACAGCCCCGCCTTGCTCGCGCAGTAGGCGCCCTGGGAGGGGATGGACAGCAGCGCGGCCAACGACGACACGCCGACGAGATGCCCGCGCCCGCGCGCGATGAAGTGCTCCGCCGCGACCTCCAGGGTGGCGACCGTGCCGATCAGGTTGGTCTGCAGGATGCGCTGCGACCCCGGGAAGCCGCCCTTGCCGATGCGGGTGAATTCATTGACGCCGGCGTTGGCGACGAAGACATCGGCGCCGCCGAGCTCCTCGAAGAGCGCGCGCAGGCGCGCGGCGGCGGTCGACGGGTCCGCGACATCGATTTCGGCGATGGCCGCGGTCGGCGCACGGCCCGCGGTCGCCGCGTCGATCCCGCCGCGCAGGGTCTCCAAGGCTTCGCGTCTGCGGCTCGCGAGCCCGAGACGCCAGCCGCGTCGCGCCGCTTCGAGGGCGATGGCGCGGCCGATGCCGGCCGAGGCCCCGGTGATCACCATGGTGCGGGTCATGCGCGTCTCCGACGTCGCCAAAGGATCCATGCGCCGCCGAGCAGCGCGAGCGCGGACAGCGGCCACGCGAGCATCGGCAGATGGACGAAGCGCAGCGCGTTGAGCAGCGCCTGGCGGCGCGGTTCGTAGCCCGCCGGCATGGGCAGCACGCCCTCGTCGCGTGCATAGCGCTGCCACGCGGCCTGCATCGCGGCGAAGTCCTCCGGACGCTCCGCGGCGAGGTCGCGGGTCTCGCCGGGGTCGCGCGCGATGTCGTAGAGCCGCCAGCGGCCGTCGTCCATCGGCGGCTGGTTGCGCACCAGCTTGAGGTCGTCGCGGAACAGCGCCGCGTTGCCGGCGAGCTCGTAGCCCAGGGTCTCGCCGGGCGCGCGCACGCGCTCGGCCTCGCCGCGCAGCACCGGCAGCAGGCTGTGGCCGCTCGGCGCGGCGACGGTGCGGTCGCCGCGCGACGCCGGATGCGTCACGCCGGCCAGCGAGAGCAGCGTCGGCGCGATGTCCGTGACGTGCGTGAAGCCGGTGTGCACGCTCCCGGCGCGCTGACCCGGTACGCCGGCGACGATCATCGGCACGCGCAGTCCGCCTTCGCCCGCGTAGAACTTGTGGGTGGCGAGCGGCGAGGCGGCGGCGCTCGCCCAACCCGGGCCGATCACGGTGTAGGTGCCGGGACCACCGAGGCGCGCCGGATCGCGCGTGTACTGCGTGGCGAGCCACAGCCGGCCCATCAGCAGTTCGTAGGGATCCGAGGCTTCGGCGCCGTTGTCGGAGAGGAACACGAACACGGTGTCGTCGTACCGACCATCGGCGCGCAGCTGCGCGATCAGGCGGCCGAGCTCATGGTCCATGGCGGTCGCCATGCCGGCGTAGATCTCCATGTGCCGCGCGGACTCGCGACGCGCCGCCGGGTCGAGCGCGTCCCAGTCGGGGACGAGCGGAGAATCGGCGAGCGGCGCGCCGGGCGGCACCAGGCCCAGCGCCGCGGCGCGGTCGCGCCGTGCGGTCCGCAAGGCCTCCCATCCCATGTCGTAGGCGCCGCGGTAGCGGTCGATGAACTCGCGCGGCGCCTGCAGCGGGATGTGGTTCGACTGGAACGCGAGGTAGAGGAAGAACGGCTCCGGCCGGGCCGCATCCGCGCGCAGCCACCCGAGCGCGCGGTCGACGAAGAACTCCGAGGAGTAGTACTCGCGCGGCATCTCCTTGGGCTTGTCGTCCTCGAACCAGTAGACGCGGTCGGTGAGACCGAGATAACGCTGCCGCGGGTCCCAGTTGTCCGAGCCGCTGTCGCCCTGCACCAGCGAGCGGCCGAAGCCGCGCGCGCCGGGCAGGTTGTGCGGTTCCTTGCCGACATGCCACTTGCCCGACGCATAGGTGCGGTAGCCGCTCTCCTGCAGCAGCGTGGCGAGGGTGACGACGCCGCGGTCGAGCACCGTGAGATAGCCCGGCTTGCCGTAGTGCTGCCAGGGCACCGTTTCGCGCATCGCACCCACGCCCGCGCGGTGGCTGCTGACACCGGTGAGCAGCATGGCGCGGGTCGGCGAGCACTCGCCGGACACATGGAAGCTCGCGAAGCGCGTACCGGCGGCGGCGAGGGCGTCGAGGTTCGGCGTCGCGATCTCGCCGCCGAAGGCGCCGACGTCGGTGTATCCCCAGTCATCGACGACGACGAGCACGATGTTCGGACGCTTCGTCGGCGTGGTCGGCGTCGCCGGCGTAGTCGCGGCCGGCACAGCGGACGCGAGGCCGATCGCGAGGCCGATCGCGAGCAGCACCGCGCGCGCGGCGCGTTCAGTTCGCGAAGTAGACATATTCGTCGTCGGGCGACTGCGGATCGGAGAGGGTCTTGTCGAGCGGGATGTAGCCGGCGCCGAGCGTCTGCCACAACGGCCGGCTCTGCTCGCGGTCGATGGCGGCGAGCGTCGCCTTCATCGCGGCGAGCCGCGCCGGTTCGCTCGCGGCGAGGTTGCGGCGTTCGCCGGGGTCCGTCGCGAGGTCGTAGAGCCAATCTTTGCGCGGCATCTGCGTGACCTGCAGCTTCCAGTCGCCCTCGCGCAGCGTGAGGTAATCGCGGGTGCGCCAGAACAGGCGCTCATGCGGGCGTCCGTCCTTCTCGCCGCGCGCGAACGGCAGCAGGTCGACGCCGTCGATGACGCGGTCGGTGGGCAGCGGGACGCCCGCCGCCGCGGCGGCGGTGGCGAAGATGTCGACATGGCCGACGGGCGCGCCGAAGGTCGCGCCCGTGGGCAGTCCGGCCGGCCAGCGCATCAGCATCGGCACGCGGATGCCGCCCTCGAAGTAGCTGGCCTTCCAGCCGCGCAGCGGGGCGTTGCGCCCCGGCAGGTCGACATAGTGCGGCGCGCCGTTGTCGTTGGTGAAGATCACCAGCGTGTCGCGGTCGAGCCCCGCGGCGCGCAGCGATGCCAGCACGCGTCCGACGTTGCGGTCGAGCGAGCGGACCATGGCGGCGTACACTCGCAGACGGTGGTCCGGGATGGCCGCGAGCGCATCGTAGTCCTCGCGCGTCGCCTGCAGCGGGGTGTGCGGCGCGTTGTAGGCGAGATAGAGGAAGAACGGACGGTTGCGGTTCGCCTCGATGACGCGCACGGCGTGGTCCGTGAGGTAGTCGGTGAGGTAGCGGTCGGGCTTGAACAACGGTCCGTCGTTGAAGCGCACGCCCCAGGGCGCCGCCGCGTAGAGGAACTGGTCGATGGGGTCCTCGTCGGAGCGCGCGTTGACGACGCGCGGATCGTCCTCCGGCAGGAACATCGAGGCGGCATGCTGCAGCGACAGCGACTCGTGGAAGCCGTGCGCGTAAGGTCTGAACTGCGGGCTGTCGCCGAGGTGCCATTTGCCGATCTGCACGGTGTGGTAACCGCCGCCCTGCAGCAACCGCGCCAAGGTGATCTCGGTGACCGGCAGACCCATGTCGGCATAGGCCGGTTGGTCCGGTCCGCCGTCGCCGAAGTAGACCGCACGGTGCAGCGTCGCGCCCTTGCGCTCGGACTGCGTCACGACCTGCATGAACTGCTTGGGCGTCGGCGTGAACTCGAAGCCGAAACGGGTGGCGTAGCGGCCGGTCATGATGGCGGCGCGCGACGGCGCGCAGGTGGCGTTGCCTGCGTAGGCGACCGTGAAGTCGACGCCCTCGCGCGCGATCGAGTCGATGTTGCGGGTCGGCACCAGCCCGTCGGCGATGCCGCGACCGCGCAGCGTGAGGTCCGCGTAGCCGAGGTCGTCGACCACGATCAGCACGATGTTGGGCGGACGACGCGCGCCCGGGGTGGCGGCCGCGTCCGCGGTCGTCGTTGCGGGCACGGCAGGGCCCTGCTGCCACGTGACCTCACGGAACGGCGCGTTGTCCTCGCGCATGAAGTGCTTCACATAAAAGATGATCAGCCCCGTACGCCCCCCGGCCGCTTGTACGGCCGCGTAGCCGGCGGCGAGGACGCCGACGAGGGCGGCGGCGGTGAGGGCAAGGATGCGCTTCGGTCGGGTCATGTCGTCGCTCCGGAGGATGCGCTGCCGAGCGCGGTGAGGAGGTCCTGCTCGAGCATGAAAAGACGGTCCTGGCCCCAGAGGGCCGGCAGCTCGTCGACGCGGAAAGAGGGCACGCCCCACAGGCCGCGTGCCAGCAGGTCGAGGCGGTTCGCTTCGGCGACCGCGCGCCAGGCGTCGTCCGCGAGCGCGGCGTCCACCGCGGCCGCATCGAGCCCGGCGCGCTCGGCGATCCGGAGCAGCCCGTCGCGTGAGCCGGCATCGACGCCTTCGGCGAACGCGCCGCGCAGGAAGGACTCCGCGACCGCCATCCCGGTGCGCGAGTCCCGGTGCCCGCGGGCGGCGTCCAGCGCGAGCGCGTGCTGCACCAGCGCGATGCCGCGCTCGGTCGGTGCGCCGACCGGATCGGCGATGCGGCCGAAGGGCAGACCGAGCCGCTCGGCCTCGCGCTTGGTGTCGAGCAGGATATAGCGGCGTTTCGGCCAGGGCACGGGCAGGCCGCGCATCACCATCGGCAGCACCATGCGCAGACGCAGGTCCGCGCCGTAGTGCGCGGCGAGCCGGCGCAGCTGTCCGATCGCGAGCCAGGTGTAGGGGCTGCGCAGCGAACAATAGAAGTGGAGAGTCGGCCGGACGCCCTGTGCCGCGGGCGGCGGCGTGAGCCAGCGGAGGGCCGGGGGCGGCGCCGACGTCTCCACGCCCGCGCCCTGCGAGGAGGGCTGGCGCGCGAGCCCGAGCGACTGCAGGCGGGTCTCGAGGTGATGCAGCCGGTCGAGGCCCCAGTACCACTCGCCTTCGAAGTGGAACATCGCGCCGAGGTAGTGGCCGAGCCGAGCGCGCAGCCGCTCGCCGCGCTGCAGCGACGGCGCGTCGGTGGCCAGCCCCGGCGGCGGTGCGGTCAGCGCTGTGATGCCGTGGTGCGCAGCCAAGCGGCGCGCATCGCGCTGCGACCAATCGATGAGGCGCGCCATGTCCGGCGCCGCGGCGCGCACGGGGGGCGGCACGGCATGGGTCTCGATGCGGAGGCGGTAGCGGGCCTCCAACCGTGGCAGCACGGCGGCTGCGAGCGCGCTGTAGGGGTCGTCGGGCTGGTGGAAGTAGCGCAGCACGGCCGCGCCGCCCGTGAGGCGTCGGCGCAGGCCGTGGAGGCGGCGGCGCGCATCGCGCAGCGCCGGGCTGGTGAGCGCACGGCTGCTCTGGCGGCTGAGGATGGCGGAGAGACGGGCCGGCATGTGGCTGCACTCTAGCGCAGTAAGGGCGCGCAGCGCGGTCGCGCTGGGCGACGCTCCCTCGGTGCGGTCTGTCCGCGGCCTATAATCCGATCGCAGTCGATCCCACGAGGCCAGCGCCATGACGACCCGTCGCCAGATGCTCACCGCCGCCACGCTCGCCGCCCTGGCCCCGCTCATCGGCGAGGCGGCGGCCAAAAAGGGCACGGCGACCGGCCCGTCCGCCGCCGCAGGTCCCGTGCCGCCCGGCGCGCTGCCGCGTCGCGCCGCGGTGAAGCCACCCGCGATCCGCACCGGCGACACCATCGGCCTGATGATCCCGTCCAGCGCCAACTGGGACCCCTTCGACCTCGATGTGCTGCTCGAAGCGCTGGCCGCGCTCGGGCTCAAGGGCAAGCTCGGCAAGCATGTGCTCGATCGGCGTGGCTACCTCGCCGGTCGCGACGAGGACCGCGCGGCGGACTTCAACGCGATGGTGCGCGACCCCGAGGTGCGCGCCATCCATTGCATCCGCGGCGGCTGGGGCGCGGCGCGGCTGCTGCCGCTCATCGACTTCGATGCCATGGCACGCAACCCCAAAGCGGTGATCGGCTACAGCGACATCACCGCTTTGCTGTTGTCGCTGCACGCGCGCACCGGGGTCGTGACCTTCCACGGCCCGAACGGCGCCAGCGATTGGAACGCGACCAATGTCGAGTGGCTGCAGCGCGTGACCTGGCGCGGCGAGCCGGCGGTGTTCGAGAACCCGCGCACCCCGACCGGCGCCATCGTGCCGGACGAGAACCGCACCCGCGCCATCACGCCGGGACGCGCCCGCGGTCGGCTGCTCGGGGGCAACCTCACCGTCCTCACGGCGCTGATCGGTTCGCCTTATCTGCCCGATTTCACCGACTCCATCCTGTTCCTCGAGGATGTGCAGGAGGCGCCGTATCGCATCGACCGCATGCTCGTGCAGCTCAAGCTGGCGGGCGTGCTCGGCCGGGTGCGCGGCGTGGTCTGGGGGACCTGCAGCAAGTGCGACCCGGGCGAGGGCTTCGGTTCGCTCACCATCCCCGATGTGCTCGACGACCACGTCAAGAGCCTGGGCGTACCCGCCTACCACGGGGCGATGATCGGCCACATCGGCCGGCAGTTCACGCTGCCGGTCGGCGCCGAAGTGGAGCTCGACGCCGACCGCGGCAGCCTGCGGATGCTCGAGCCGGCGGTCGTCTGACCGCGACCGCTGCGCCCCTTGACACTTCGCCGCGCGGGTTTCAGGCTTCGACGGCCGTCGCTTTGCGACCGAAGAATCATCCGGAAAGGATTTCAGGGAGACCTCAGAATGACCACCACCCGTTCCATCGGCCGCAGCGCGTTGCGCGCCGGGTTGCCGGCCCTGCTGCTCACCGCCGCCGCCGCCGCACCGGCGCAGCAGGCCGCCTCGACGACGGTGCAGGACACGAGCAAGCTCGAGACCGTGATCGTCACGGGTTCCAGCATCCGTCGGCAGGTCTCCGACAGCGCGGTGCCGCTGCAGATCATCACGGTCGAGGACCTGCAGCGCGAGGGCATCAACAGCCCCGAGCAGCTGGTCAGCTACCTCTCCTCCAACGGCAACGGTCTCGACAACCTCGCCGGCAACGCGGATGTGGTCACCGGCGCCCAGCGCGGCAACAACGGCGCTTCGTCGGCGAACCTGCGCGGTCAGGGTTCGGCGGCGACGCTGATCCTGCTCAACGGCCGCCGCGTCGCGGCCCACGGCCTCAACGGCGGCGCGGTCGACATCAACCAGATCCCGATGGCCGCCATCGAGCGCGTCGAGATCCTGAAGGACGGCGCCTCGGCGATCTACGGCACCGACGCCATCGGCGGCGTCATCAACTTCATCCTGAAGAAGAACTTCCAGGGCCTGAACCTCACGGGCTTCGCCGACATCACGGAGCTCGGCGGCAGCGCCATCTACCGCGGCACGGCGGCGGGCGGTTTCGGTGACGTCGACGAGGACGGCTGGAACGTCATGGCGACGGTCTCGGTGCGCGACCACCGCGAGCTGCGCGGCGACCAGCGCGACTTCGTCAACACCTTCCAGCCCGACCGTGGCGTGTCGGTCGACACCCGCGGCACGCCGTTCGCGACCATCCTGCCGCTCGGTGTCGGCACCGGCCCGCTCGGCACCGGCACGCCGCTCGGCACCATCATGAACGCCTCGGGGAACGCGCCGTTCCTGCCGGGCAGCACCACCATCCGCGCCTCGGGCGGCATCAACCCGCTCGACCTGCCGGGCGGCGGCGGCTGCAACCAGATCGACGGCATGCAGGCCTACGACACCCGGCTCTGGAACTTCCCCGAGGCCGAGTACGCCTGCGCCTGGGACACGGGCCGCGCGGCGGTGCTGCAGCAGCCGATCAAGACGGTCGATTTCGTCGCCCGCGGCGTGCTGCGCCTCGGCGAGCACGAACTCGCCGCCGAGTTGACGGGTTCGACGGCCGATTCGGCGAAGCGCTTCTCCAACCTGCAGCTCTCGCCGAACACCACCACCCAGAACTTCGCGTTCCCGCGCAACGCGGCTTCGCAGGCGGTCTATGACCGTGTCTTCAACCAGCTGGTCGCGGTGTTCCCGGCGCTCGAGGCCCGTCGCGGCCTGCCGATGGGCTACCGCTGGCGCTGCATGGAGTGCGGTCGCCGCGAGATCGAGACCACCACCGACACCTTCCGCGCCTTCGTCGGCGCCGACGGCCCGCTGCCCCTCGAGGGCTGGACCTACCGCACCGGCGTGTCGCACGCCTTCAGCGAATCCGAGTCCAAGCTCGGCAGCGGCTACTACTACCGCAACACCACGCGCGACGCCTCGGGCGCCATCATCGCCAACGGCATCATCGACGCGCTCAACACCGGCGTGATCAACGTCTTCCTGCGGCCCGGCGAGACGCAGTCGCAGGCCGCGCTCGACCTGCTCAAGGGCGCGTCGGCGGAGGGCGTGGTCCTCTACGGCGGCAAGTTCTCGGTCACCCAGGTCGACGCGTCGGCGTCGGGCCCGGTGTTCGCGCTGCCGGCCGGCGACGTGCTGGCGGCGGTCGGCGTCGACTGGCGCCGCGAGGAATACAGGTTCAACGGCGACCAGCGCGCCGCCGCGGCGCGCCCGGTGATCATCGCGGCGCCGTTCGACGACGGCAACGCGCTCGCGGGCGTCAAGCGCGACGTGAAGGCGGTCTACGCCGAACTGCTGGTCCCGATCGTCGCGGGCATGGAGCTGACGGGTGCGGTGCGCCGCGACCAGTACGACGGTTTCGGTTCGACGGTGAACCCGAAGATCTCGCTCAAGTACCGCCCGATCGACCAGTTCATGCTGCGTGGCTCGTACAGCACGGGGTTCCGCGTGCCGTCGTTCAACCAGATCTACAACGCCTCGTCGACCGCGCCGTACACGGGCCGCGACATCGCCGATCCGGGCAAGTGTGCGGGCGGCCGTCCGGACGCCACCAAGCCCGAGTGCGCGGTGGTGCAGCCGAACATCATCAACGGCGGCAAGCCGGACCTCGGTCCCGAGGAGGCCGACCAGCTGAGCTTCGGCATGGTGTTCGAGCCGACCGACGACTTCACCATGTCGGTCGACTGGTGGCGTATCAACCGTACCGGCACGCTGCAGATCCTGACGCTGCAGCAGCTGGCGGCCAACTACTCGACCTTCCAGGACCGCTATGTCCGCGATGCCGCCGGCAACCTGGTCTCGATCGACCAGCGTTGGATCAACGCCGGCGAGACCAACACGCAGGGCATCGACCTGACGGTGGCGTTGCGCGGCGAGGCCTGGGGCGGCAACTGGCGCGCGGGCCTCGACGGCAGCAAGATGCTCGAGAAGCGCTCGCGCATCGCGCCGAGCCTGCCGTTCGGTCCGAGCGAGGTGGGTGCGTTCACCTTCGCGGGCGACCTCGGCCTCGACTGGAAGCACAGCGCCTACTTCTCCTTCAACAAGGGTGTGTGGACCGCGACGCTGTCGCAGATCTTCCGCTCGGGTTACACGAACCAGGAGCTGCCGGGCGTGACGGCGGGCATCGTGTCGCCGCCGGGCGTCGACCGTCAGGTCGACAGCTACTCCATCTACAACGCCACGGTGACCTGGCGCGGCATCGAGGGCCTGTCGGTGACGGCGGGCATCAAGAACCTGCTCAACAAGGATCCGCCGTTCGCGATCACCTACGACAGCAACACCGGCGCGGGCAGCTCCTGGGAGCCGCGCGTCGCCGATCCGCGCAACCGCAGCTTCACGCTGCTCGCGGAGTACCGCTTCTGAGGCGCGCCGCGGCGTGCCTTCTGGCACGCCGCGGCCTCCTTCCGCGATGCGCCTGACACCCGGCCAGGTCGACGACTTCTTCGGCCGCGGTTGGGCGGTGCTGCCTGCGCTGTTCGCGCCCGACGAGCTCGCTGCGGCCCGCGCCGCGTTCGAGCGTCTCCATGCCACGGCGCAGCGCCTGCGCACCACGCAGGACCATGCGGGCGCGCGCTTCGTGCTGGCGGACCGCGGTGGCGACATGTCGGCAACGGAGGCGTCCCGGGGCGGCGTGGTCGTGCAACGCGTGGTGTGGGCCGGCGGCGCCGAACCTGCGCTGCTCGACATCGGCGCCGACCCGCGGCTCGTCGGTCCCGCGCTGCAACTGCTCGGCAGCGAGCGCTGCGAACAACTGCTCTGCCAGGCGCACTTCAAGATGCCGGGCGATGGCGTGTCCTTCGACTGGCACCAGGACGTGCAGCACCGCGACAAGGGCCCCGGGACCTGGAGCGACCTCAACGGCCGCGGTTCCTACGTGCAGACGCTGCTCGCGATCGATGAGATGCGCGCCGACAACGGGCCGTTGCAGTTCGTGCCGCGCGAGGCGGTGCGGCTCGACGATCGTGGTCGGCTGCGCGACGCGCATTACGACTACGGCATGCCGATGGCGGGCATGGACGAGGCGGTCGATGCAGGCCGTGCCGAGACCATCACCGGTCCTGCGGGGTCGGTCATCTTCTTCGGACCTTACGCCGTCCACGGCAGCACGCCCAACACTTCGACCACGCCGCGCCGCGTGCTGATCAACGGCTACGCCTATCCGGGCGCCAACGGCCGTGTGTATCCCGGCGAAGGCTCGGGCCGCGTGCTGCCGAAAGCGGCGTCATGAGCGCGGCCTGAACGCGGCATGAGCGGATACTTCAGCGCGCTCGACTGGGCGGTGGTGGCGGCCTATTTCGCGCTGGTCACCGTGATCAGTCATCGTCTGCAGGGTCGGCAGTCGGACGTGCACGAGTACTTCCTCGGCTCGCGCAGCCTGCCGTGGCCCGCGGTCGCGGCGTCGATCGTCTCCACCGCGATCAGCGGCGTCACCTTCATCGGCGTGCCGGCGCTGGTGTTCGCGCAGGGCGGCGACTACCGCTACCTGCAGTTCGCGCTCGCCGGCGTGATCTCGAAGTGGGTGCTCGGCATGTTCATCATGCCCCGCCTCTACGAGAAGCAGTACGCGAGCCCCTACGACTACATCCGCGACCGGCTGGGCCCGGTGGTGGGGCGCGTCTCGGCGCTGCTGTTCTTCGTCGGTGCGGTGCTGGGACAGGGCGTGCGCGTCTACGCCGTCGCGCTGGTCCTCGAGCTGCTGACCGGTCTCGGCTTCGCCTGGTGCGTCGCGCTGTCGGTGGGGGTCTCGGCGGTGAGCACCTGGCTCGGCGGCGTGCGCGCCGTGGTGTGGACCGATGTGCTGCAGTTCGTGATGTTGGTGGCGGGCGGCGCGGTCGCGGTGCTCTACGTCACACAGGTGTATCCGGGCGGTTTCGGCGCGCTGCTCGAGGCGGGCGCCGAGGCGGGCAAGACGCGCGTGTTCGATTTCACCGTCGATCCGCGCCTGCAGTTCACCTTCTGGGCGGGCGTGTTCGCGATGCCTTTCCAGAACCTCGCGGCCTACGGCACGGACCAGCTCAACACGCAGCGCATGCTGTGCTGCCGATCGGTGCGCGAGGCGCGGCTCGCGCTGTGGTGGAGCAACGCCGGCGAGCTGGTGGTGGTGCTGTTCCTGACGGTCGGTCTCGCGCTGTGGGGCTACTACCAGCACAACCCGATCGACCCGGCGTTCGCGGGCCTCGTGGCCGAGAAGGGCGACCGCATCTTCCCGGCGTTCATCCTCTCCGAGCTGCCCGAGGGGTTGCGCGGCTTCATGGTGGCGGCGCTGTTCGCCGCGGCGATGGCGAGCCCGGTGCTGTCGGCGCTGGCCGAGACCACGCTCACTATGTTCCACGACGGTCACCGCGACGGCACGCTCGCGCCGGACCGCGCGCTGTGGCTGTCGCGGCTGTTCGTCGTCGGCTGGGGCGTGGTGCTCGGCGGTTTCGCGGTGCTGCTCGCCGGCCGCGGCGAGCAGCTGGTGCCGCTCGCGTTCCAGATGACCGCCTACACCTACGGTCCGATGCTCGGTCTTTTCCTGCTGGCGTTGTTCGTGCCGCGCGGACGCATACACAGCATCCCGCTCGGCGTCGCGGCCTCGATGCTCGGCGTGCTCGCGGTGGACAACGCGGCGCGCCTCGGCCTCACGGACGGCGGGCCTCTGGTCGCGTTCCCGTGGCTGTTCCCGCTCGGCGGCCTGCTGTGCGTCGCCGTCGCGATGCTGCCCGTCACCGCCCGTCGCTGAAGCCCTCCTCCGAGCCGGATCCGCGCGGTTTCGGGTAGGATGCCGTCCGTGCCGACCCCGACCCCCGACCAGCCGGGACCCGCTCCGGCCTCCGAGACCTCGCGCATCGTCGGTATAGACGGGCTGCGCGCGCTCGCCGTGCTCGGCGTCATGGTCTTCCACGCCGACTGGCTCAACGCCCAAGGCGGTTTCTTCGGCGTCGACCTGTTCTTCGTGATCTCCGGCTTCCTGATCACGCGCCTGCTGCTCGCCGAGCTCGAGCGCAGCGGCACGATCTCCTTCCGCGGGTTCTACCTGCGCCGAGCCCGCCGCATCCTGCCCGCCATGTCCGCGGTGATCGCCGGCGCCGCGCTCGCCGCGGTGGTGCTGGCGCCGGACGCGCTGCCGCTGCTGCGGGTCGACGCCCTGGCCTCGGCGTTGTTCGTCGTCAACTGGCACTTCATCTTCCAGCAGCTCTCCTACTTCGAGTACATCGGCCGGCAGCCGCTGCTGCAGCATCTGTGGTCGCTCGCCATCGAGGAGCAGTTCTACCTGCTGTGGCCGCTGATCG
This sequence comes from Steroidobacteraceae bacterium, assembly GCA_040400835.1. GTDB lineage: Bacteria > Pseudomonadota > Gammaproteobacteria > Steroidobacterales > Steroidobacteraceae > UBA964. The sequence continues at coordinate 37,016 of JBBAPM010000003.1, read as the reverse complement.
TGCTCGCGCTCGCCTCGCGCGGCGGTCGGCGCGTGCTCGGCATCGTCGCGGTGGCGTTGGCGGCCGCATCGGCCGCGTGGATGGGCGTGCTCGCCGACCGGCTCGGCTTCCCGGAGTCCATGGACATCGGTCGCGTGTATTTCGGCACCGATACGCACGCCATGGGGCTCTTGGCGGGCGCTGCGCTGGCGGCGGCGGCGCCCGGCATCTCCGCGTGGGCGCACGGCGCGGGTGAGGGGGGTGCCGGCGTCCGGCGTACGGGCATGCTGCTCGGCATCGCGGGGCTCGCGGGGACGGTGTTCCTCTTCTCGCAGGTGAGCGAGAACCATCCCTGGCTCTATCCGTGGGCGTTCGTCGCCTCGGCGGTCTGCAGCATCGCGGCGATCGTCGCCTGCCTGATGCCCGGACCGTTCGGTGCGCTGCTCGACGCGCAGCCGCTGCGCTGGATCGGCGAGCGGTCCTACGGCATCTATCTCTGGCACTGGCCCGTGTTCATGTTGACGCGGCCCGGCGTCGACATCGAACTGACACAGGGTCCTGCGTTCCTGTTGCGCTGCGCGCTGACCTTCGTGCTGGCCGCGGTCTCGTACCGGTTCATCGAAGCCCCGATCCTCGGCCGTAGCCTGCGTCCGCTGCCGGTGACGCCGCAGTTCGCCCGCGGCGCGTTGGCGGCGCTTGCCTGCGCGGCGCTCTTCATCCTCGTGCCGGCGCCGCGCGATGCGGCATCGCCGGACACCATGGCGGGCGCCGCGTCCGTCGGAGCGGCACCGGCCGCGTCGCCCGCCGCTGCGACGACCGCTGCGGCGACGGCGGCGGGTGCCACGATGGCCGATCGCGCGCCGCCGCCGCTCATCGGTCGCCGCAGCGGGCAGCTGACCGTGGTCGGCGACTCGGTCGCGCTCGGTGCCCGCAGCGCGATCGAGCGCGGCATCGACGGCGCCGCCGTGTATGCGATGGTGGGTTGGCAGGCGGCCGATGTGCTCGGCATCCTGCAGCGCATCCGCGCCGCCGGCGAGCTGCGCTCCAAGGTGCTGATCCACCTCGGCACCAACGGCTATGTCACCGAGAAGCAGCTGCGCGCGATGCTCGAGCTGCTGCGCGACCGCGAGCGCGTGCTGGTGATGAACTCGCGCGTGCCGCGGCGCTGGATGGCGGCCAACAACCGCTTGCTGGCGACCGTCGTGCCGCAGTACCCGAACGCGGTCCTGATCGACTGGCACGGCATCGCCGATCCCAAGCCCGAGTACTTCGTGCAGGACGGCGTGCACCTGACCGGCTCCGGGATGCGGGCGTTCGTCGCGGCGGTGGTCGCGGCCGGCGATTTCAGCAAGGCGGCGCCGGCGCCCGCCGCGCCCGACGAGCCGCGGCAGCTGCTCTCGCCGATCATGCCGGAGGCCACGGAGCCCGAGGATTACGCGCCCACCTTGGTCCGCCACACGCGGCCGATGGCGCCGGACTCCTTCTGGCAGACCATGGCGCGTTGCGAGACGGGCAACAACTGGCAGAACGGCGGCGAGTACGCGGGCGGGCTCGGCATCTACGTCGGCACCTGGCGGCAGTGGGGCGGACGCGAGTTCGCGCCGACGCCCGACGCCGCGACGCCCGCGCAGCAGATCATCGTCGCCAACCGCGTCTCCACCCAGGGATGGCAACGGCCGGACGGCCGCTTCGAGCCGCCGGTGGGCTTCAGCGGATGGGGTTGCCTGAAGACCATCGGTCGACCGACGCTGATGATGTTCACGCCCGAGAGCCTCCTCGCCCAGCGCTTCCGTTGGTTGCAGCGCGGCCAGACCGTGCGTGACCTGCAGCTGCTGCTCGGTCTGCCGGTCGATGGTGTCTATCGCGACCGTACCGCCGTCCGGCATCGCGAGATCCTCGAGCAGCGCGGGCTGCCGGTCATCCTCGCGGCGAGCGCGCCGGCGCCCTCGGCGAAGGCAGCGACCGCGGTGGCCACCACGACGGCAGCGCCTGCGGCGCCCACGCCGGATGCGGCCGCTGCGCCGGGGAGCTCGGGCGGCGACGGCAACTCCGCAGCGATCGCCGGGGAGGCGCAACCGGCGTCCGGGTCGACGACGTCACCGGAGTCGCCGACGGCGGCCCCCGCCGATCCAGCTGCGCCGTCGCCTACCCCCGAGCCTCCGCCTGCGCCGTCGGCCGGGCCGAGTCCGCCCGGGAGCGCGCGGTGAGGGCCGTCGCGCCGCCGCGTCTCGCCGCGACGTTCCTTTCTTTGATGGTGCTGGCGGGCGCGGCGGTCGGTGCGCCGGCCGCCCATGCGCAGGAGTACATCCCGGACCTGGTCTGTCCCGCCGTCGGCGGGCGTTCTCCGGCGCGCCGTCCGTCGTCGGACGAGGAGGTCGTTCCCTTCGACCTCGATGCGCTGGGTGATGTCAGCGAACCGCCGCCCGATGCCGATCTTCAGCTCGCGGAGCAGTTCCGACCGGGCATCGCCGGGGTGCGCGGCCCGGGCATCCGTCGCCTCGCCATCTGGGGCGACAGCCATATCGCTTCGGGGATCTTCGGTGACGAGCTGCGACGTATCCTCGGCCTCGGTGGCATCGACACCGGCAACGCTTTCATCCCGCCGTTCATGACGCGGCGCGGCGTGCGCATCCCGGTGCGGGCGTTCTGCGTCGGCAGCGCGTGGAGCCTGTCGATGGCCTATGTCTCGCGCGTCGAGGTCAACGCGGGGCCGGCGCTGGCCGAGATGCGCGTCGACGGCAATCCGGAGGGCGCCTATCTCTGGTTGGACCTGCGCGATGCGGAGCGGGAGCCCGAAGCGTTGCGGCTGCGCATGCTCTATCGGCCCATGGCGGGCGAGGCCGAGATCGCGGTGTCGGTCAACGAGGGTCCCGAGGAGTCCTATTTCCTGGAGGCGGCGAGCGACTACGACGATCCTGCACCCAAGGAGATCTATTTCGAGGACGGCGACCTGTTGTCGACCGTCAAGATCCGTATCGTGGCGGGACAGGTCGCGCTGCAGGGGTTCTTCGTCGACAAGGTCACCGAACCCAGCCTCACCGTGGACGTGTTCGGCATCCCGGGCGCCACCGCCAACGGCTGGGCGGTGGCCAACCCCGCGCACCTGTCGGCGGCGTTCTACGAGCGCGGGTACGACGCGGTGGTGCTCGAGTTCGGCACCAACGAGGCGGCGGGCGACTTCGACCCGGTGCGCTACACGCAGATGCTCGACCGCGCGCTGATGAACATGCGCAAGGTCTTCCCCGACGCGGCCTGTCTGTTGGTGGGCGCGCCGGACCGCGGCTCCATCATCCGCCGCAAGCGCGGTAGCCGCGGCGGCTCGCCGTCGGTCGACCAGTTGCTGCGGTACTCGCGCATCCATGCGCGGATCAACGAGATCCAGGCCGAGGTCGGCGCCACCTTCGGCTGCAGCGCGTGGGACTGGCAGCGCGCGATGGGCGGCCCCGGGGCGGCCTATCGTTGGTCGCGGATGTCGCCGCCGCTGATGTCGGGCGACCTGATCCATCTCACCGCGCCCGGCTATCGGCGCAGCGCCGGCGCGCTCGCGCGGCATCTCGGCTGGAGCCAGTAGCCGCACGCCGCGAAGACGGCGAAAATGGCCCGTCGTCGGGTCCTTGGGGGGGGCGCTTGTCTCGTCCGCGTCCGTTGTCCACCGTCGCGTTGACGGCGCTGGTCTCGCTCTGGTGCCTGCTGGCGCTCAACGCCGCGTTCTGGGGCCGCGTGTGGACGCTGCGACCACCGGCGTCCTTCCAGGACGTCGCGTTCCTCGCGTCGCTGGCGCTGCTCGCGGCCGTGGTGATCAACCTCTTCCTGACGGTGCTCACGCTCGTGCGGCCGCTCGCCAAGCCGCTGCTCGCGCTGGTGGTCGTGCTCGGCGCGCTCGCGTCGTATTTCGTGCTCGCCTACGGCGTGCTCATCGACAAGACGATGATCCGCAACGTGTTCGAGACCGATGCCATCGAGTCGGCCGAACTCGTCAACGGGAAACTCCTCGCCTACGTCGCGCTGCTCGGCGTGCTGCCCGCCCTCGCGGTGCTGCGTTGGCCCGTGCAGCGGCTGTCATGGCGGACGGAGACGCTGCAGCGCGTGGGCGTCCTCGTCGCGTCGGCGGCGGCGGTGGGGCTGATCGCCGCCGGCTTCTATCAGGACCATGCCTCGCTGCTGCGCAACAACCGCGAGCTGCGGCATGTGCTGGTGCCGGTGAACTGGATCGCAGGCGTCGGCAGCCATGTGACGGAGGCGACGCGCAAGCCGTTGCCTTACGAGCCGATCGGCGACGGTGCCCGTATCGGCGCGCGGTTGGCACCGCCTGCGGCCGCTGCTGGCGCTGCCGCGACCGCCGCGGGAGCGGCCGACCGTCCGTTCGTGATGGTCTTGGTGGTGGGCGAGACGGTGCGCGCGGAGAACTTCGGGCTCGCGGGCTATGCGCGGCAGACCACGCCGGAGCTCGCCGAGTTGCCGGGCCTGGTGTATTTCACCGAGGTCAGCCCCTGCGGCACCTCCACCGCGATCTCCGTGCCCTGCATGTTCTCCGATCTCGGCCGCGAGGGCTTCTCACCGCAGCGCGCGCGGGCGCGCGACAACCTCATCGACATCCTCGGCAAGGCGGGCTGGGAGCGGCGCTGGCACGGCAACAACACGAGCTGCAAGGGCGTATGCCGCGACGTCGCGGAACTGCGCGCGGATCCGCGCGCGTACCCGCAGCTCTGCAGGCCCGGACAGCCCTGCATGGACGGCGCGATGTTCGAGGATTTCGAGCGCGGTCTCGGCGCGCTCGCGCCGCGCCAAGTGATCGTGCTGCACATGCTCGGCAGCCACGGGCCGGGCTACCACCTGCGTCATCCGCCGGAGTTCGGACGCTTCACGCCCGAGTGCCGGCAGACCGATTTCTCGAAGTGCGCGGTCGCCGAGATCGTCAACGCCTACGACAACACCGTGCTCTACACCGACCATCTGCTCGCCGGGACGATCGGTTCGTTGCAGCGTCTGTCGCCACAGGTCGACAGCGCGCTGCTCTACGTCTCCGACCACGGTGAATCGCTGGGAGAGAACGGCATCTTCCTGCATGCCATGCCCTATGCGGTCGCCCCGCGGCTGCAGACCCACGTGCCGATGGTGTTCTGGGCATCGCCGGGTGCGGTCGAGCGGCTCGGCGTCGACATGACCTGCGTCGCCGCGCGGCGCGACACGCCGCTGTCGCATGACAACCTCTTCCATTCGGTGCTCGGGCTGCTCGATGTCGAGACCCGGGCGCGCGATCCGGAACTCGACCTGTTCGCGCCCTGCCGTCGCCCGGTGCAGCCGAGCGCAGCACGGGCGGATCCGGCGCGGGCAGGTTAGTCTGCCCGCATGAGCAAACCGATCGTCGTCCGTGGGCGGATGTTGGGGCAGGGTGAGGCGCCGCTCGTCTGCGTGCCGTTGGTGGGCGCGACCGTCCCGGCGATCCGCGACGAGGCGCGCACCATGGCGGCGCTCGCGGTGGCGGAGGACCCCGACGCGCCCGACCTGCTCGAGTGGCGCATCGACGCTTTCGATGGGGCGGCCGACGCCGCAGCGCTGTCGGTCGCTGCGATCGCGCTCCGCGAGGCGGCGGGTGGTCTGCCGCTGCTCGCGACCTTGCGTGCCGCCCGCGAGGGCGGGCGCGACCATGGTCTGGACGATGCGGAGCGTGCGGCGCGGGTGATCGCGCTGATCGACGCCGGGTCGGCCGACCTCGCCGACTTCGAGACGGACGCCGACCCTGCCGCGCTGCGTGCGTTGCGCGCGACCTGCCGCAGCGCGGGCGTGCCGCTCGTGCTGTCGGCCCACCACTTCGACCGCACGCCCACGGTCGGCGACATGGTCGGCGCGTTCGCGCGCGCAGCGGACCTCGGGGCGGACGTCGCGAAGCTCGCCGTGATGCCGCAGGACGCGCGCGATGCGCAGGCCTTGCTCGCGGCGACCGCCGAGGCGGACCGCAGGCTCTCCGTCCCGCTCGTCAGCATGGCGATGGGGGAGCTCGGCGTGGCGAGCCGCGTCGTCGGGTACCGCTACGGTTCGCGCATCACTTGGGCGAGCGCGGGCGCGGCTTCGGCGCCGGGGCAACTGCCGCTCGGCCAACTGCGCGCGAGACTGCGCGACGCGCTCGCGCGCTGAGCGCGCGTCGGGCGACGTCCGCTCAGCCGCCGGCCCAGCCGCGCGAGCGCTCCACCGCCTTCGCCCACTCGCGCATGCGCGCGGACGCGGCGTCGCGGCCGATGCGCGGCTCGAAGCGCCGCTCGATGCGCCATTGTCCGGCGATCTCGGCCGTGGACCTCCAGTAGCCGACCGCGAGCCCTGCGAGATAGGCCGTGCCGAGCGCCGTCGTCTCGGTGACGGCGGGACGCACCACCGGCACCCCGAGCAGATCGGCCTGGAACTGCATCAGGAAATCGTTCCGCGACGCGCCGCCGTCGACGCGCAGTTCGCGCAGCGGGCGACCCGCGTCGAGCTGCATGGCGTTCAGGAGCTCGGCGCTCTGGAAGGCGATGGCCTCGAGCGCCGCGCGCGCGATATGGCCGCGCGTGGTGCCGCGGGTGATGCCGACGATGGCGCCGCGTGCGAACGGGTCCCAGTGCGGGCTGCCGAGGCCGGTGAAGGCCGGCACCACGTACACGCCGCCGTGGTCGGGCACGCTGGTGGCGAGCGCCTCGATCTCGGCGGCGTCCTTCACGAAGCCGAGGCCGTCGCGCAGCCACTGCACGACCGCGCCGCCCACGAACACGCTGCCTTCGAGCGCGTACTGCAGCGGCCCCTGCGTGCAGGCGATGGTGGTCAGCAGGCGGTGCTTCGACATCAGCGGCGCATCGCCGGTGTGCATGAGCATGAAGCAGCCCGTGCCGTAGGTGTTCTTGGCCATGCCGGGCTCGAGGCAGGCCTGGCCGAAGAGCGCCGACTGCTGGTCGCCGGCGAGCGCCGTGAGCGGGACCTCGACGCCGCCGATGCGCGCGCGCAGGCCGTCGTCCGCCGAGGACGGACGCACCGTCGGCAGACAGGCGCGCGGGATGCGCAGCAGCCCGAGCATGTGCTCGTCCCATTGTCCGGTCCGCAGGCCCAACAACAGCGTGCGGCTCGCGTTGCTGACATCGGTCACGTGGTGCTTGCCGCCCGAGAGCTTCCAGGCCAGCCAGGAGTCGATGGTGCCGAAGCACAGCTCGCCGCGCTCGGCGCGCGCACGGGCACCCGGCACATGGTCGAGCAACCAGGCGAGCTTGGTACCGGAGAAATACGGGTCGAGCAGCAGGCCGGTGCGCGCGGTGACGTCCGGTTCGTGTCCGGCGGCGCGCAGCTGCGCGCAGAGCTCGGCGGTGCGACGGTCCTGCCAGACGATGGCCGGTGCGACGGGCGCGCCGGTGGCGCGGTCCCACAGCACCGTGGTCTCGCGCTGGTTGGTGATGCCGACGGCGGCGATGTCGGTGGGCGCGGCACCCGCGGTCTTCAGCACCTCGTCGATGGTGGCCGACTGCGTGGCCCAGATCTCCTCGGCGTCGTGCTCGACCTGGCCGGGCGCGGGGAAGTGCTGCGTGAACTCGCGCTGCGCGACGGCGACGATCCTGCCGGCGGCGTCGAACAGGATGGAGCGCGAACTCGTGGTGCCCTGGTCTAGGGCGAGGATGTAGCGGCTCATGCGCGTCTCCTTGGGGCGCGGGGGCGGCCCGGTGTCTTCAACCCGTGGGCGCCCGTGTCCGTGCGGCGAACCAGTCTGCCACGGCACGCGCCGCATCGGGCGGCAGATGCAGGCCCAATTTGCTGCGGCGCCAGAGCACGTCCTCGGCGGTGCGGGCCCACTCGACGTCCGCGAGGTAGGCGAGTTCGCGCTCGTGCAGTCCGGGCGCGATCTCGCGGCCGAGGTCGGCGACCGAGCGCGCCTCGCCGATGAGGCGGTGCGAGCGGCTGCCGTAGGCGCGCGCATAGCGCAGCGCGAGCGGCGCCGGCAGCCAAGGCCGCCCGGCGCGCAGGCGCGCGACGAAGGCATCGAACTCGTCCTCGGCGCGGCCCGCAGCGATGCGCCCGTCGCCCGCGAGATCGCCGCCGGGCAGCGGCGCCGTGCCCGTCCATGCGGTCGCGCGGCAGCCGAGCGCCGGCGCGATCCTCGAGACCGCCTCCTCCGCGAGCGTGCGGTAGGTGGTGATCTTGCCGCCGAACACGCTCAGCAGCGGCGCGGGCGCCGTGTCCATGACGAGCGCGTAGTCGCGCGATACCGCGCGCGCATCGCTGGTCTCGTCCTCGAGCAGCGGCCGCACCCCCGAGTAGGTCCACACGACATCGGTCGGCGTCAGGGGCTTGCGGAAGTAGCGACCGGCCTCGCGGCAAAGATATGCGACCTCATCGGCGTCGATGCGCGGCGCGGCGGGGTCGGCGTGGTGCTCCACATCCGTGGTGCCGATCAGCGTGAAGTCCGTCTCGTAGGGGATCGCGAACACGATCCGGCGGTCGCTGGCCTGGAAGATGTAGGCGTACGGGTGGTCGAAGAGCTTGGGGACGACGATGTGGCTGCCCTTGACGAGCCGCAGGCCGTGGCGCGCCGGACCCGGCGTCGCGAGATCGTGCAGCTGCGCGGCCCACGGCCCTGCGGCGTTGACGACGGCGCGGGCGCGCAGTGTCGTCGCCGTGGTGCCATCGGTGGCCGTCGCGCCCGTCGTCGATGTCGCCGTCGGCTGCAGCGTGGCGCGCCAGCCGCCGGCGCCGTCCGGCTCCAGCGCGCTGCAGCGCATGCGGGTGGCGATGGTGGCGCCGCGTTCGGCGGCGTCGAGGGCGTTGAGCACCACGAGCCTTGCATCGTCGACCCATCCGTCCGAGTACTCGAAGCCGCGCGGGATCCCTTCGCGCAGCGGCGCGCCGGCCGGGTGCCGTCGCAGGTCGATGCCCTGCGAGCCCGGCAGATGCCGCCGGCGGGCGAGGTGGTCGTAAAGGAAGAGGCCGGCACGGATCATCCAGGCCGGGCGCAGCGAAGCGTCATGCGGCATCACGAAGCGCAGCGGCCACATGATGTGGGGCGCGATGCCGAGCAGCGTCTCGCGCTCGGCGAGCGCCTTGCGCACCAGTCCGAACTGCATGAACTCGAGGTAGCGCAGGCCGCCGTGGATCAGCTTGGTGCTAGCCGAGGAGGTGTGCGAGGCGAGGTCGTGCTGCTCGACGAGCACCACGCGCAGGCCGCGGCCGGCGGCGTCACGCGCGATACCAGCGCCGTTGACGCCGCCGCCGACGACCAGCAGATCGCAGTCGGCCGGCAGCGCGGTGCCGGAGCGCTGCGGCGCGGCCGCGGTCGTGATCGTGGGCGCGTCGGGACCGCTCACCGGGGCGTCAACCGGAGAGATGGCGAAGCACCGCCTCGAGCGTGACGCGGCTGACGCGGACGTTGGACTCGTCGGTGACGCCGGCGATGTGCGGCGTGAGCAGCAGGTTCGGCACGCCGGCGAACAGCGCGCCCTGCGCGGCGTCGAGCGGCTCCTGCGCGAACACGTCGAGCGCCGCGCCGCCGAGGTGACCGCTGCGCAGGGCTGCGGCGAGGGCGGCCTCGTCCACCACGCCGCCGCGGGCCGCGTTGAGCAGGAGGCTGCCGCGGCGCATCGCGGCGATGCGCGCGGCGTCGAAGAGGCCGCGGGTCTCGGCCGTCAGCGGCACGTGCAGGCTGATGACATCGCTGCGCTGCACGAGCTCGTCGAGGGTGACGCGCTCGGCGAGTTTCCAGGCCGGATGGTCGGCGGGCAGCAGCGGGTCGGCGGCGCAGATGCGCAGGCCGAGCGCCGCGGCGCGCGTCGCCGTCTCGCGTGCGATGCCGCCCAAGCCCACGAGACCGAGCGTCTTGCCCGAGGCCTCGCGGCCGATGGTGGTCATGCGCGGCCACTCGCCGGCGATCACCTGCGGCGTCGCGGACCATGCGCCGCGCAGCAGCACCAGCATCGCGGTGATCGCCCACTCGGCGACCGCGACGTCGTTGGCACCGGTGGCGGGGCAGACCGCGATGCCGCGCGCCTTGCAGGCCTCGACATCGATGTTGTCGAGGCCGACACCGAGACGCCCGACCACGCGCAGCTTCGGCGCGGCGTCGAGCAGGGCGCCGCGCACCTGGGTGCGGTTGCGGACCACGAGCGCGCGCGCATCGGCGAGCGCGGCCGCGAGGTCGGCGGGGCGGTCCACGAGCTTCGCGTCGTAGAGCACATCGCGCCCGGGCAGCAGCTCGCGGATCGCGGCCTCGTCCATGAACTCGCTGATGACGATGTCGGCCATGTCGGTCCCTCAGGCGATGAGCGCGCGGATCTCGGCGAGCAGCGCGGGCGGTACGGCGAGGCCTTCGGCCTGCGCGCGGGCGCGCGCGGCGAGCCGGCGCGAGCCGGGCAGGCGCACCTCGGGCTCCTCGGCCATCGCGGCCGCGAGCGTCGCCATGCGCGCGGCGAACGCGCCGCCCGAGGTCGGGCCAGGGTCGATGGCGATGAAGAGGTGTCCCATGTCGGGCGGTGCGCCCTCGGCATCGAAGAAGGAGCTGGCCTCCCAGCCGAACGCGCCGGCGGTGAGCGCGGCGCCGAGGATCTCCACCATCAGGGCAAGCGCACCGCCTTTGGCGCCGCCGATGGGCGAGAGCGTGCCGGCGAGGGCGGCCGTCGGGTCGGTGGTCGGGTGGCCGTCGCGGTCGACGGCCCAGTCGGACGGGATCGCCTTGCCGGCTTTCTGGGCGGCGACGATCTTGCCACGCGCCGCCACCGACAGCGCGAGGTCGACCACCAGCGGCGCACCGCCCGCGACCGGGGCGGCGAAGGCGAGCGGGTTGGTGCCGAGCATGGCGCGCCGGCCGCCGTAGAAGGCCATCGCCTTCGGCGTGTTGCCGAAGACGAGCGCGACGAGACCGGCCTCCGCGAGCCGTTCCGCGTGCGCGCCCACCTGGCCGAAGTGGTGCGAGCGGTGCAGGGCGGCGGCGGCGATGCCCTGCGAGCGGGTGAGCGGCACGAGCTCGGCGATCGCGAGGTCGATGGCGGGATACGCGAAGCCGAGCCCCGCGTCGATGCGCAGCACGCCGGGTGCGACGCGCGTCGACACCGGCACGGCATCGCCTTCGACCTTGCCCGAGCGCGCCTGTGCGGCGTAGGCCGGCACGCGCGACAGGCCGTGCGCGGCCTGACCGTCGGCTTCCGCCGCGACCAGCGCGCGCGCCGTGGCCGCGGCCGCGGCCGTCGAGGCGCCGCAGGCGGCGAGCGCCGCTGCGGCGAGCACCTCGGCTTCGGCGAGCGTGAGGCGCGCTGCGGCGGGCGTCGGGCTGGATGCCGTCACGGGAGGTCCTGCGCGTCGCGCGGCGCCGTCAGGCGCTGCGGTAGAGCTTGGTCATGACGAACTCGACATGACCGAGCGCCTCGGCGGCGGTCAGCCGGCCGTTCGCCGTCTGCTCGATGCAGTCGATGAGAGCGTCGCCCGCCTGGTCGATGGTCATCTCGCGGCGCACCACACCCGATACGTCGACATCGACATGCTCGGGCATCAGGCGCACGGTACGCGGGTTACCGGTGACCTTGATGACCGGCATGATCGGGTTGCCGATGACGTTGCCCTGGCCGGTCGGGAAGATGTGCACCACATAGCCCGCGGCGGCCTGCAGCGTGCAGCACTCGGCGGCGGCCGACGAGGTGTCCATGAAGTAGAGGCCCTGGCCGCGCGCCGGCGCCTCGGCGGGCTCCAGCACATCGATGAACTTCACCTTCTTGCCGATCTTCTCGAGGTTGCCGAGCGCTTTCTCCTCGATGGTGGTGAGGCCGCCGGCGATGTTGCCCTTGGTGGGCTGGCTCTCGGAGAGGTCGGAGGTCTTGTTCGCCTCGATGACGTCGTCCTGGTAGGCCTGCCAGGTCTTCATGAACTTCTCGCGCACCTCGGGCGTCGCGGCGCGCGCCGCGGCGAGATGCTCGGCGCCCGTGAGTTCGGAGGTCTCGCCGAAGCAGCCGTAGAGACCGTGCGGGATCAGCTTGTCGTACATGTTGCCGACGGTGGGGCAGGAGGCGAGACCGGTGGTGGTGTCGCTCTCGCCGCACTTGGCCGCGACCCACAGCTCGCTGATGTCGCACTCGACGCGCACCTGGCCGGAGGTCTGGTGGACGAATTCCTTGGCCTTGCGCGACGCGGCGGCGACGGTGGCGATGTCGCCGTTGCCTTCGATCCAGAAGCCGGCGACCGGCTTCCCGGTCTTCGCGATGCCGTCGACGATGCGCTGCGTCCAGCCCGGCTCGATGCCGATGACGATGCAGGCGGCGACGTTCGGGTTGGAGCCGGTGCCGATCATCGTGCGGAAGTGCAGGTCGAGGTCGGCGCCGAACTGCAGGCGCCCGTAGGCGTGCGGCAGCGCGATCGTGCCCTTGATGTTGTTGGCGACGGCCTCGCAGGCGGCGTTCGAGATGTCGTCCACCGGCAGGATGGCGACATAGTTGCGGACGCCCACGCGGCCGTTCTCGCGGCGGAAGGCCCAGATCTTGCGGTTGTGATGGCTCATGTGCGGCTTACCAACGCTTGGTCTTGAGGTTGTGGACATGGACATGCTCGCCCTTGGCGACCGGCGCGACGATGCGGCCGATGTCCTGTCCGTACTTGGTCACCGTGTCGCCGACCGCGAGGTCGACGAGCGCCACCTTGTGGCCGATCGGCACATCATGGCGGGCGGTGAGGCGGAAATCGGAATTGTCCTCGGTCACGACGCAGAGCATGTCGGTGCCGGCCTTGAGGCCTTCGACCACGACCACGCCGACGTTGTCCTTGCGATCGTGCACGAGCAGTTGGGGAACGCTCACGGAATCGACTCCTGGGGTTCGCTTGCGGACTGCAAGTCTTATATAAGATACTAAACACATGAGTACCCCCGCGGCAAGCCTCCCTGAGCTGCCTGCGGGCGGGGAGCCGCTGCGCTTCCGCCCGCTGTACGGCCAGGTCTACGAGTCGCTGCTCAAGCGCATCGCCGGTGGCGAGTGGCGCGCGGGCGAGGCGCTGCCGAGCGAGCAGGCGCTCGCCGCCCAGCTCGGGGTCAGCCAGGGCACGGTGCGGAAGGCGCTCGACGCGCTCGCGCTCGACAAGATGATCGACCGGCGGCAGGGCAAGGGCACCTTCGTCGCCGAGCTCACCCAGGAACAGGCGCTGTTCCGGTTCTTCCGCCTGACCCGCGCCGACGGCGAACGCGCCGTGCCTTCCAGCGCCGACGAGACCCTGAAGCTGCGGCCGGCGCGCGCCGTCGAGCAGCGCGCGCTCGGGCTCGCGCCGGACGAGGAGGTCATCGAGATCCTGCGCACCCGCGTGCTCGACGGCCGGCCGACCATGGTCGAGCGCGTGGTGGTGCCGGCCGCGGTGTTCCCGGGGCTCGAGCGTCTTGCGCCGCTGCCGAACGCGCTCTATGCGCTCTACCAGCGGGAGTACCGCATCAACATCGCCGCGGTCGACGAGCGGCTGCGCGCCGACGGCGCGCGCCGCGAAGATGTCCGGCGGCTCGGCGTCGCCCTCGGCGCGCCGCTGCTGCAGATCGAGCGCGTGGCGCGCACCGTCGAGGGGCGGATCGTCGAGTGGCGGCTGAGCCGCTGCGACACCGCGCACCTCTCCTACGCGGTGACGCTGTCGTGACGACCGCTTTCGTCCCCGGCGTCGCCGCCAAGACCGTGCTCTGCATCGGCCACGCCGTGCAGGACCATGTCTATCGGTTGTCGCGCCTGCCGGTCGGCGGCTCGAAGAACCGCGCCACGGGTTTCACCAGCGTCGGCGGCGGCCCGGCGGCGACGGCCGCGGTGGCCATCGCGCGCCTCGGCGGACGGGCGCGGCTCGCGGCGCGCGTCGGTGACGATGCGGTGGCCGACGAGATCGAGCGTGAGCTCCGCGGCCACGGCGTCGACTGCGCCGCTCTGCGCCGTTTCGCGGGGCGCTCGTCGTCGCGGTCCGCGGTGTTCGTCGACGACGCGGGCGAACGCATGATCGTCAACCACACCGACCCCGCGATGCCCGCCGACCCGGCTTGGCTCGCGCAGGTCGACCTCGCGGGCGTCGATGCGGTGCTCGTCGATGTGCGCTGGCCGGAGGGCGCCGCGCTGATGCTGGCCCGCGCCCGCGCCGCGGGGCTGCCCGCGGTGCTCGACGCCGATGTGCCGCTGCCGCCCGGTTCGGCGCTGCCGCGGGCGGCGACGCATGTCGCGTTCTCGCTGCCCGGGTTGCGCGACCACCTCGGACTCGCGGCCGATGCGCCGCTCGACGCGGATGCCTGTGCGGCGGCCCTGCAGCGCATCGCGCGCGAGACCGGCGCGTGGTGTGCGGTGACGATGGGTGCCGGAGGTGTGCTGTACGCGCGCGGCGATACGGGCGCAGGTGCCGACGCAGGCGCCGCGCCGCGCGTGTCCCGCTCGCCCGCGTTCCGCGTGACGGCGGTCGATACGCTCGGCGCCGGTGACGTCTGGCACGGCGCGTTCGCGCTGGCGCTGGCGGAGGGCGGGGACGAGACCGCCGCGGTGCGCGCGGCGTCGGCCGCCGCCGCGATCAAGGTGACGCGCCTGGGTGGGCGCGCGGGCGCGCCGACGCGCGCGGAACGCGATGCGCTGCTGTCGTCGACGGCGGGCGGCGCCTGAGGGAGGACGAGGCTTGGACCTTTCAGCTGGGAAATACTGGGGCATGCGCCGGATGGCGGACGCCGCCGGGCGCTACAAGATGACGGCGGTCGACCAACGGCCGCCGATCAAGAACCCGATCCGCGAGAAGCGTGGCACGGCGGAGGCGCCTTGGGAGGACGTCGCCGGCTTCAAGGAGATGCTCATCCGCGAGCTGCAGGTGGAGTCGTCGGCGATGCTGCTCGACCCGCACTACGCGTATCCGCGCGGCGTCACGATGCTCGAGGCCTCACGCGGCATGATCCTCACGCTCGAGGACTCGATCTTCAAAGAAACCCCGGGCGGTCGCCTGTCGTCCGAGATCGACGATTGGTCGGTGGAGAAGATCAAGCGCGCGGGCGGCGATGCCGTGAAGGTGCTGGCGTGGTACCGGCCCGACGCCGACCCCGCGGTGTGCCGCGCGCAGCAGGACTTCACGCAGCGCATCGGCGAGGCCTGCAAGCGCTACGACATCCCGTTCGTGTTCGAGCTGCTGGTCTATCCGCTCGCGTCGGATGCGGCGCAGACCCGCGACTACATCGAGATGCAGGGCAAGCATCCGGAGTTCGTCGTCGAGAGCGTGCGCACCTTCGCCGACCCGCGCTTCGGCGTCGACCTCTTCAAGCTCGAGAGCCCGGTGCCGGCCGCCCAGGTGCCGGGTGTCGGCGAGCCGGGTTGGGAGGAGGCGCAGCGCTGGTTCGACGCCGTCGGACAGGCGGCCGGTCGGCCTTGGGTGATGCTGTCGGCGGGCGCCGGCATGAGCGAGTTCCGCCGCGTGCTGACGCACGCGTACCGCGCAGGGGCCTCGGGCTATCTCGCGGGCCGCGCCATCTGGGCGCGGGCGTTCACGCATTTCCCGGATTGGGACGCGATCCGTGACGGACTGCGCGGCGAGGCGCGAGAATACATGCGCGGCCTGAACGCGCTCACCGATGCCGAGGCGACGCCCTGGCACACCCATGACTGCTACGGCGCGGGCGGTGCGCGCGTGACGCCGGCGGATGCGACCTTCCGCAAGGTGTATCCCGGTTTCGGCGCGTGAGCCGACGGCAAGACGGATCTTTTGGAGGACGATGACATGCTGACCTATGGCGTGGCGGTGCTCGCCCGGCCGACTTTCGATGTGCCCTTCGCGGAGGCCACCAAGGAGCGCGCGTTCGCGGCGCTCGAGGCGGCCGGCATCCGCACGGTCGGTCCGCGCGGCCTGCTGTTCGACCGCGCGGCCGCCGAGCAGGCGGTCGCGGAGATCGCCGCCGCCGGGCCGATCGACCTGCTGCTGATCCTGCAGGTCACCTTCACGGACGCCACCATGACGGTGAAGCTCGCGCGCGAGGCCAAGGTGCCGCTCGCGGTCTGGGCGCTGCCCGAGCCGCGCATCGGCGGTCGGCTGCGCTTGAACGCCTACTGCGGCCTCAACCTCGCCGCGCATGCGCTAGGCCGCGCCGACGTGCCGCACGGTTCGCTCTACGCGGACCCGGACGCGCCCGGCATCGGCGACAGCCTGCGCGCGCTCGCGCGGGTGCACGCGATCCCGGCGTCGGTGGCGCAGCCGCCGGCCGCGGCGGTCGCCGCGGCGGACGCCGCCGCCGCCCGCGTGCTCGGCACGCTGGCCGATTCAAAGATCACGGTCGTGGGCCGTCATCCGGACGGCTTCGACACCTGCGAATACGACCCGGCGCTGCTCGCGCGGCTCACCGGCATGAGCGTCGAGCAGGTGGAGCTGCCCGATCTCTTCGCGCGGGCGCGCGCCACCGACCCGGCACGGGTCGCCGCGGTGCGCGAGCGCGTCGAGGCGCAGGTGGCGGGCGTCGCGGAGGTCGATGCCGAGCAGCTCGACCGTTCCTTCCGCGTGTTCTGCGCGTTGGAGGATGTGCAGCGCGACACCGGCGCGAAGGGCCTCGCGGTGCGCTGCTGGCCCGAGATGTTCACCGAATACGGCTGCGCGGCCTGCGGGCCGATGGCCATGATGAACCAGAAGAAGGTGCCCTCGGCCTGCGAGGCCGATGTCAACGGCTCGATGACGCAGCTCATCCTGCAGGAGCTCGCCGGTGAGCCCGCATGGATGGCCGATCTCGTCGACATCACCGCCGCCGACGACACGGCGGTGCTGTGGCACTGCGGGCTCGCGCCGCTCTCCATGTGCGACCCCGAGTTCAAGCCCGAGGCCACCATCCACACCAACCGCCGCATGCCGCTGCTGCACCAGTTCCCGATCAAGCCGGGCCGCATCACGCTGGCGCGCATCTCGCGCTCGCGCAACGCGCTCAAGCTCGTGATCGCGGGCGCGGAGGTGCTGCGTGCGCCGATGGCCTTCACCGGCTGCTCGGGCACGGTCCGCTTCGACCGCTCGGCGGGCGAGGTGAGCCAGCGCATCCTCGACGAGGCGTTGGAGCACCACTTCGCGCTCGCCTACGGCGACCACCGCGAGGCGCTGCGCGCGTTGGCGCAGCGCTGGCAGATCCCGGTGCTCGAGCTCGCGTGATGGATCCCGGCGTCCCGAACTGGGGCCGCATCCCGGCGCTCGCCGTCACGGGCGCGCCGGCGCTCGTCGCCGTGGGCGCCGGCCACGAGCTGCGTCTGCCGATCGCGTCCGTCGACCGTGCCGAGGGCGGTGTCGCCGCAAGCGAGATCGTGGTCACGCTGCACGAACACGGTCTGCGCCTGCGCGTCGGCCCTCCGGTGCGCGACTACGGCATCCTGCTCGCGCCGCCCGTGCCCTTGGCCCTGCGGACGGAGTCGGTCGACGGCGGCTCGCGCATCACGGCGCGCACCGCGTCCGGCAGCACGCTCGAGCTGTACATCGGCCATGCGCCGTTCCACTTCGAGCTGTCGCAGGACGGCCGCCGCGTGCAGGCCTCGTCCACCGACGGTCACTTCGTGCGCCGCTTCCGCTTGCCGCCGCTCGCGCGCCACGACGGCCGCTGGCTGTTCACGCTCGATCTCGGCGCCGACACGCCGGTGTACGGTCTCGGCGAGAAGTCCGGCAAGCTCGACAAGCGCGGGCAGTGGCTGCGCTCCTACAACCATGACGCGCTCGGTCTCAACGCCGAGCGCAGCTACAAGAACGCGCCGTTCGCCTGGAGCCCGGAGGGTTGGGGCGTGTTCGTGCACGGCCCGGAGCCGGTGACCCACGGCGTCGGCTTCGGTCCGTGGTCGCAGCGCGCCTACGTGCTCGCGGTCGAGGGCGAGGGGCTCGATCTCTTCGTGCTCACCGGCGCCGACGGCGCGGTGCAGCTGCGTCAGTACACCGACCTCACGGGCCGTGCCCCGGAGCCGCCGCCCTGGAGCCTCGGCACGATCCTCTCCAAGGCCTACTACAAGGACGCCGACGAGATCCTGTCCGTCGCGCGCGAGGTGCGCGCCCGCGGGCTGCCCTGCGAGGTGATCACCTTCGACGGCCGCGCCTGGCAGGACACCGACA
>JBBAPM010000003.1:0-18910 GCA_040400835.1 Steroidobacteraceae bacterium | reverse complement strand
GGGCTGCCCTGCGAGGTGATCACCTTCGACGGCCGCGCCTGGCAGGACACCGACACGCGCTTCGCGTTCGAGTGGTGCCCGAAGCGCTACCCGGACCCGAAGCCGGTCATCGACGAGCTCAAGTCCATGGGCTTCCGCATCTGCGTGTGGGAGTACCCGCTGGTGTCGGTGCGGCATCCGCTGTTCGCGGAGATGGCCGCCAAGGGCTGGCTGCTGCGCGACGCGCGCACCGGCGAGCCGTACCGCTACGCCTGGGACCCGGAACCCTTCGGCGCGGTGCTCACGCAGCTGCCGGAGTCCGGCGTGGTGGATTTCACCCACCCCGACGCTTACGCGTTCTGGCGCGACAAGCACCGCGACCTCTTCGAGCTCGGCGTCGACATGATCAAGGCCGACTTCGGGG
Organism: Steroidobacteraceae bacterium; assembly: GCA_040400835.1. Lineage (GTDB taxonomy): Bacteria > Pseudomonadota > Gammaproteobacteria > Steroidobacterales > Steroidobacteraceae > UBA964. The sequence continues at coordinate 18,507 of JBBAPM010000003.1, read as the reverse complement.
AGCAGATCGAGCCGCACATGCTCGCGCACGACGGTTCGCAGGGCGACGCTCTGCACAACATCTACGCGCTGCTCTACAACCGTTGCGTGCACGAGGCGGCGCAGCGGTTCGGCCGCGACGGCGCCTTCCTCTTCAGCCGCGCCGGGTGGTCCGGCTCCCAAAGATATCCCTCGCAGTGGGGCGGCGATCCGCAGGCCGATTGGGGCGGGCTCGCCGGCAACCTGCGCAGCGGCATCTCCTGGGGTCTCACCGGCGCGCCGTACTACGCCACCGACGTGGGCGGCTTCTACGGCGATACGCGCGACCCGGTGCTCTACGTGCGCTGGTTGCAGGCGGCGGTGTTCTCGGCGCACCTGCGGCTGCACGGCATCGGTCCGCGCGAGCCGTGGTCCTACGGACCGGAGGCCGAGCGCATCGCGCGCGCGGCGCTCGAGCTGCGGCAGCGGCTGCTGCCCTATGTCTGGCAGACGGTGCGCGGGTCGGCGGCCACGGGCCTGCCGGTGCAGCGCCCGATGGTCATCGCCTGCCCCGAGGACCGCGCGTCCTGGGCCTTCGAGGACCAGTTCTTCCTGGGCGACGACCTGCTGGTCGCGCCCTGTCTGCGCCCGGACGGCGAGGTCACGGTGTACCTGCCGGCGGGCGAGTGGGTCCGGTTCCCGGACGGCCGCCCGATCGAGGGCGGCCGCGTGCATCGGCTGCGGTTGGCGCTCGAAGAGATCGCGCTGTTCGCGCGCCGTGGCGCCCGCATCCCGCTCGGCGGCCCTGCCGGGCCGCTGCGCGGCGCCATCGCCACAACGGAGCATTGGCAGGCGTGAGCGTCGCGTCGCGCCGAGACAGCCGCGGCTTGTCTGTGGGGAACATCTTTGTTAGCGTGCCGGCAGCCGTATGCCGATGCCGCTCGTTGCGTCGGTACAACACAGGGGAAACATGATGTCGACTCGAAACAAGTTGGTTGCGGGTGCGGTCGCAGGGATCTGCGCGATGCTCGCGGCGCCGGGGGTCCGTGCCCAGGACGGCGTCGAGCGTCTCGACGAGATCGTGATCACCGCGCAGAAGCGCGAACAGAAGCTGCAGGACGTGCCGATCGCGGTCAGCGTGGTCAACGGCGAACTCGCAGAGTCCACCGGCAGCTACAACATCGAGTCGCTGCGCGCGCTCGTGCCGTCGCTCAACCTCCGCAAGACCAACACCTCGCTGAACCAGTCGTTGTTCCTGCGCGGCGTCGGCACCATCAACTTCGCGATCGCGGCCCAGCCGAGCGTCGCCACCGTGCTCGACGGCGTGGTGCTGTCGTCGGCCGGTGAGGCCTTCGGCGACCTCTACGATGTCGAGCGCATCGAGGTGCTGCGCGGCCCGCAGGGCACGTTGTTCGGCAAGAACGCCTCGGCCGGCGTGGTGAACATCGTCACCAAGCGCCCCGGCAGCGAGTTCGGCGGCTATGTCGACCTCGGTTACTTCGAGGGCGACGAAGTGCGCCTGAAGGCCGCCGTCGACCTGCCGATCTCCGAGAACGTCCGTTCGCGCACCACGGTCACCTGGGGCGACTTCAACGGGTACATCAACAACGTGTCCTCCACCGCGGGTGGCGGCACGGTGAACGGCTACAACCGCAAGGGTGTGCGCAGCTCCTGGGATCTCGATGCCGAGAGCAGCAGCTGGAACCTGAACTTCGACTACCGCAAGTCGGACGACAACTGCTGCGTCGAGGTCATCGGCACGGCGCCCACCGGCGTCAACGGTCCTGCGCTGCAGTCGCTGCTGACCGGCGTCACCTTCCTCGGCGACAAGACCCGCACGGTGCGCCAGAACCTGCAGATGCGCTCCTATGAGGAGGCCTGGGGCTTCTCCCTGCAGGGCGACATCGACTGGGGCGACAAGACCGTCACCTCGATCACCGCCTACCGCACCTGGGACGCCACCGAGATCCGCGAGGGCGACTGGCTGGACACGGCCGCGGCCTACGTCGGCAACACCTTCGCGCAGCTGCACGATTTCGGTCCGCAGGAGACCAAGACGCTGTCGCAGGAGCTGCGGGTCGCCTCGCCGGGCGGCGAGACGATCGACTACGTCGCCGGCCTCTTCTTTTCGAAGACCGATGCGGAGCGCTTCTTCCGGCGTGACACCATCGTCTGCCGCTCGACCACGCTCGCGGCCGACGCGACGGGCCTCGCGCCCTGCCGTCCGGGCGCCTCGGTGATCGACACCACGCCGAGCGCCAACGCCACGTTCGGCGCCAAGTTCCAGAACCTCGCGGCCTTCGCCGACGGCACCTGGAACCTCAGCGACAGCCTGCGCGTCATCGGCGGCCTGCGCTATACGCAGGACGAGCTGAGCTACTACCACACCTACAACTTCTCGCCCTCGGCGGGTCCCGGCATCCGCACCGCGCCGGCCGGCTCGGGTCCGACGGCGACGCTCGGCGGCAGCAACGACTCGAACAACTTCTCGGGTCGTGCCGGTCTGCAGTGGGATGCCAGCGACGACGTGATGCTCTATGCGACCTACGCCCGCGGCTACAAGGGCCCCGCGTACAACGTGTTCTTCAACATGGGCGTGAACAACACGCCGGTCATCGACGCGGAGACGGTCGACTCCTACGAGATCGGCATGAAGTCCTCGCTGCTCGACGGCCGCATGCTGCTGAACGTCGCGGCCTTCAACGCCAAGTACGACGACTTCCAGGCCAACAACTTCACCTTCCTGAACGGCACGCTGATCACCACGCTCACCAACGCGGGCAAGGTGTCCTCGGAGGGTGCGGAGCTGGACTTCCAGTTCAAGCCCAACGACATGTTCATGCTGGGCGGCGGTCTCGCGTACACCAAGGCGCAGGTCGACAAGTTCTTCACGCCGCCGGGCTCCACGCCCACGGTGCGTGACGGCACCCAGCTGCCGCTGGCGCCGGAGCTCAAGGGCTCGCTGGTCGCCCAGTTCGACATCCCGGTCGGCACCTGGACGCTGTCGCCGAACGTGCTGGTTTCCTACACCGACGATCAGTTCTCGGACCTCAACGAGCCGGCTGCGCTGCTGATCCCGGGTTACACCACGGTCGATGTCTCGTTGGCGCTGGCCGACGCGGACGACCGCATCCGGGTCAGCCTGATCGGCCGCAACGTCACGGATGAGGCCTACACCGTCCTCAAGACGGGTGGTGGTCCGGGCGGCGTGCCGCGCCTGCAGATCCCGCGCGATGCCGACCGCTACTTCGGCATCCAGGCCCGGTTCCGCTTCGGCGGCAACTGATGCGGCATAGCGCGGCCCGGGCGTCGTGAAGCGCGCGCTCGCGGCCGCCCTGAGGCTGCTCGGAAGCCTGAACGCCCCCATCGCAAGATGGGGGCTTTCTTTTTCTGCGGCGCTGTTGGCGCTCATGCTGGCCGTGGCGTTGGCGCAGATCGCCTCGCGCGGTCTCTTCAACCACACCCTCGACTGGGCCGAGGAGATCGCGCGCTGGGCGCTCGTGTGGGGCGCGCTGCTCGCGGCGCCGATGGGCTACCGCGCCGCGGGCCATGTCGCCATCACCCTCCTCGTCGAGGCGCTGCCGCCGCGGCTGCTGTACGCGATCGCCATCGCGATCAACCTGCTCATCGGCTGGATCTGCCTGATGTTCCTCATCGAGGGCATCGCCTTCGTCGGGCGCGGCGCGACGATCGTCGCCACCGCGCTGCCGGTCAGCATGGGGTGGGTCTACTCGATCGTGCCGATCTCGCTCACGGCCCTGCTGCTGGTGTCCGCGGAGGCCGTGCTGCGCCTGCTGCACGACCTCGCGGCCGGCGAGGCCGGCCGCGAGCCGCTGGTCGGCGTGGTGCCGGTGCTCGAACGCGAAGCGCAGGACTGAGGCCGTGTCGATCGCCTTCTTCTGGATCTTCATCCTGCTGCTCGCCGTCGGTGCGCCGGTGGTGTTCGCGCTGCTGCTGGGGCCGGGCCTGAGCCTGGTGCTCGACGGCGAGACGCGCTATTTCGCGGCGCTGCTCGCGCGGTTCTACAACGGCATCGACAGCTTCCCGCTGCTCGCTGTGCCGTTCTTCATCCTCGCCGGCGAACTCATGAACTCCGGCGGCATCACCGCCGCCATCGTGCGCTTCGCGCAATCCCTCGTCGGCCATGTGCGCGGCGGACTCGCGCAGGTCAACGTGCTCTCCTCGATGATGTTCGCGGGCATCTCCGGGTCCGCGGTCGCCGATGCATCGGCGATCGGCAAGATGCTGATCCCGGAGATGGAGAAGCAGGGCTACTCGCGGCCCTTCGCCTCGGCGGTCACCGCCGCCGCGGCGGTGATCGGCCCCATCATCCCGCCCTCCGGCATCATGGTGCTGTACGGCTTCGTGATGAACGTCTCCATCGGCGCGCTGTTCGCGGGCGGCGTCGTGCCGGGCATCCTCATCGGCCTCGGGCTGATGGGCCTCATCCGCATGCTCGCGGGCCGGTACAAGCTGCCGCCGGCCGCGCCGCGCGCGACCTGGGCCGAGCGCGGCAAGGCGTTCCGCGGCGCCTGGCTCGCGCTGCTGCTGCCCGTGATCCTGCTCGGCGGCATGCTGAGCGGGTTCTTCACGGCCACCGAGGCCGCGGCCGTCGCGGTCGCCTACGCGCTCTTCGTCACCGTCTTCGTGCTGCGCAACACGGGCTGGCAGGACCTCAAGCGCATCTTCCGCGCCACGGCGCTGCAGTCGGGCGTGATCCTGCTGCTGGTCGGCGCGGCCGTGACGCTCGGCTGGTTGGTCACGGTGTCGGGGCTCGCCACCCGCATCGCGGAGAGCATCCTCGCCGTCACCGACAACCCGCTGCTGCTGCTGTTCCTCGTGAACCTGCTGCTGCTCATCGTCGGCATGTTCCTCGACGCGGGCCCCGCGATCCTGATCCTCGGGCCCGTGCTCTCGCCGGTGTTCACCAGCCTCGGCATCGACCCGGTGCACTTCGCGCTGGTGATGTGCGTGAACCTCACCATCGGCCTCGCCACGCCGCCCATGGGGCTCGTGCTGTTCGTCACGGCCTCGGTGGCGCGCGAGCGCCTCGAGAACATCGTGCGGGCCATCCTGCCGTTCCTCGCGGTCGAGATCGCGGTGCTGCTGCTCATCACCTTCTTCCCCGCCCTGGTGCTGACGCTGCCGCGCTGGCTGGGGCTGCTCTGATGGGACCGTCGCCATGAGGCCGCTGCCGTGACCGTGACCCTGCGCCGCTGGCTGCTCGCGGTGGTGGTGCTCGCCTGCATCGCCGGCGTGCTCCTGTCGCGCGCGCAGCAGGCCGAGATCACCATCCGCATCGCCTTCCTCGCCTCGCAGGACGACGAGGACTACATCGGCGCGGTGGCGTTCCGCGAGGCGCTGCAGAAGCGCCTCGGCGACCGCGTCGCCGTGCAGATCTATCCATCGGGGCAGTTCTGCGGCAACGAGCGCGAGTGCATGGAGGCGCTGCAGAGCGGCATCCTCGAGATGCACCAGACCACCATCGGCGGCCTCGCAGGCCTGTACGGCCCGGCGCAGGTGTTCGACCTGCCGTACGTGTTCGCCGACGACGCCGTGGCCGAATGCGTGTTCGACGGCGAGGTGCCGCGGGCGATGGGCGAGGCGATCCTGCAGCAGGGCCTCGGTCTGCGCCTGATGGCGGTCGGCAACACCGGCGGCTGGCGCAGCTTCGCGATGACCGACCGGCGCATCACGGGCGTCCCCGACCTCGCAGGCCTGCGCATCCGCACGCTGCCCTCGGCGCTCGAGCAGGAGATGGTGCGCGAGCTCGGCGCGAGCCCGATGGCGCTGCCGTTCTCCGAGATCTACACGGCGCTCGGTGCCGGCATGCTCGCCGGCACCAAGAACAGCATCCAGGACGTGATGGGGATGAAGTTCGACGAGCACATCCGCCACCTGTTCGTCGACCGCCACGCCTACATGGCGTCGTTCTGGTGGTATTCGGAGAAGGGCTGGCAGCGGCTGCCGCCGGATGTGCAGCGGGCCGTGGGCGAGTCCTTCGTCGAGCTCGCCGCCGCCACGCGCCGCGCGGCGAAGGACCGCGAGGCGCCGGCGCTCGCCGCGTTCGCCGCCGGCGGCGGCACCGTCGACCGCATGACGGATGCGCAGCGCGCGGAGTTCCGCGCCGCGACGGCGCCGCTGCGCGACTGGTATTCGTCGCGCTACCCCGGCGACTGGTTGCGGCGCGTCGACGAGGCCGTCGCCGCCTGCGAGTCGCGGTCCACGCCTGCCGCCGCCGCGGTGTCGCCGGGTGCGCCGCCCGGTGCGCCGCCCATCGACCCATCGACCTGAAGGAGACGACCGACGTGAGAGTGCTGTTCGTGGACGCAGGGAACTATTGCCGCTCGCCGGTGGCGGAGATCGTGGCGCGGACGCTCGCGGCCCGGGCCGGGGCGGCGGGCTGGTCCTTCTCGTCGGCCGGTCTCAAGGACAAACATGCCGGCGACCTGGCCGACCCGCGTTCGATCGCCGCCTGCGCGGCGCGCGGCTACGACCTCACGGCGTTCCGTTGCCGGGAGATCACGCCGGCGGATTTCGTGGCGCATGACCTCATCCTCGCGATGGACCGCGACAACGCCGCGCAGCTCGAGGCGCGTCGGCCCGCGGGCAGCGCCGTGCCCGTGCGCCTTTTCTTGGGCGAGCGCGAGGTCCCTGACCCCTACTACGGCGGCGATGACGGTTTCGAGACGATGATGTCGCAGATCGAGGAGGGCGTCGACCGGCTGCTCGGGACCGCCTCCCGGACGTCTTGACCGCTTGTCGATCGCCCGTGTTTCTGGGCTATATTCAAGGCATGGGAGACATCACGGTACTGCTGGGCCGGGCCCGCGACGGCGACCGTGGGGCGTTCGACGGCCTTTTCGACGCGCTGTACCCGGACCTGCGGCGCATCGCCCACGCGCGGCTCGCCTCGCACCAGCGCAACACCATGCTCAACACCACCGTGCTTGTGCACGAGTGCTTCCTGAAGTTCACCGCGGCCGACCGCCTCACCCCGAAGGACCGCGCGCACTTCCTCGCCTACGGCTCACAGATGATGCGCTCGATCATCGTCGACGTGGCGCGGGCCCGTCAGGCGGAGCGGCGCGGCGGCGACGCCGCGCACACCACGCTCAACACGGATGTGCGCGACCGCGTGCCCGCGGGCGAGGACGAGATCATGGACGTGCACGAGGCGCTCGAGCAGCTCGCTGCGCTCGATCCACGTCTCGCGAAGGTCGTCGAGATGCGCTACTTCGGCGGTCTGCGCGAGGCCGAGATCTCCGAAGCGCTCGGCGTCACCGAGCGCACCGTGCGCCGCGATTGGGAGAAGGCGCGCCTGCTGCTCGCGGCGGCGCTCCGCACGCGCTGATCGCGCATCCTCCGCCTTAAGGCGGACCACCGACGGACGGCGCCGTGCCGCGCACGCGCCGTTTTTTTCGCTCCGATGTCCGGTCGCACCGCGTCGTTACGTATTCAACGACAAGCAGGCGTTGTGCGGCGGTTCCCGCAGCGGCGACGCCAGGCGATCCGTCGCCGTCACCCAAAGATATCGGAGGTCCGTATGTCCCTTCTTCCGCGACTGGTGCCCCACTGGGCGGTGCTCGACCGCTTGCTCGACCAGGCCCTCGACCTCGCGCCGGAGGCGCGCGAGCCCTGGCTGGAAGGTCTCGTGGCCGAGGATCTCGCCGTGCGCGCGACGCTGCGCCAGCTGCTCGACGTGCAGGGAGGCATCGAGTCCGGTCTCTATCTCGAGCGTCTCCCCGAGGTCGCTTGATGCGCGGCGCGGTCGGGGCGGACGCGGATGTCCGGTTCCGTCGCCGTTTTACGTAAAGGAACAGTAACGGCCGATACCCGGCCTCTCGGGGGCGTCCCCTCCGGAGGGTGAGAGATGTCCCGAAACACCCGCCTGTCCATGGCTCTCGTAGCGCATCATCCGCATCTCCGCAGCGGGGCCGTCGTCCTGTCCCTGCTGCTCGCCTTCGCCGCCGCGAGCCTCTTCGCGGCCGGGCCGGGCGGTCCGGCCGCCAGGTCGGAGGGCGTCACCATCCCCTACGGCGACCTCGACCTCAGCACCATCGACGGTGCGGTCGAGCTCGAGCGCCGTGTCGTCGAGGCGGCGAACCTCGTCTGCATCGACCTCGATTCGCCCGCCGTGGCGCGCGAGACCTATGATCGTTGTCGCATGGACGCCGTCGCCGGGGCTATACTCGTGCTGCGTCGGCCGCCCGCGGCGGTCGCCGCGGTGACCAGTTGACCGGCGGGGTGGTCTGTCGCGGATGATCGCCCTCGCCGTCATCGCTCCGCGACGGACGGCGAACCTTGAAACTGCTCTCCGACCTGTCTGCGCAATGGGCGGTCATCAACCGGCTCCTCGATGAGGCGCTCGCCCTCGACCCTTCGGAGCACGAGGCGTGGCTCGACCGGTTGGCGCCTGAACATCGTGCGCTGAAGGGTACGCTGCAGGGACTGCTGGCCGCGCAGGCCGGCATCGAGACCCGGGCGTTCCTCGACACGCTGCCCAGGATGTCCGAGCCTGCGTCGGACCTGAAGGCCGGCGACGAGATCGGCCCCTACCGCATCCTCGAACGCATCGGCAGCGGTGGCCAGGGGTCGGTCTGGCTCGCGCAGCGCGCCGATGGGCAGCTCAAGCGCAAGCTCGCGCTCAAGCTGCCGCAGCTCGCCTGGGCCGCGGACCTGGCGGTGCGCATGGAGCGCGAGCGCGACATCCTCGGCGCGCTCGACCACCCCCACATCGCGCGGCTCTACGACGCCGGTGTCGACCAGCGCGGCCGGCCGTTCCTCGCCATCGAGTACATCGAGGGCGTCAGCCTCGACCGGCATTGCGACGAGCAGCGCCTCGACGTGCGGGCCCGCGTCGCGCTGTTCATGAAGATCCTCGAGGCGGTGCAGTACGCGCACACCGCGCTCGTCGTGCACCGCGACCTGAAGCCGGCGAACGTGCTGGTCAACGCCAAGGGCGATCCGAAGCTGCTCGACTTCGGCGTGTCCTCGCTCATGGAGCAGGCGGGCGTCGACGGCGACGACGCGGCGGCGCAGACCTCGACGCGCGCCATGACGCCGCGCTACGCGAGTCCCGAGCAGATGGAGGGTCGTCGGCTCGGGGTGGGGTCCGATGTGTACTCGCTGGGCGTGATGCTGCACGAGCTGCTGAGCGGTTGCTCGCCGTATGCGATCGCCCGCGGCTCGGTGCGTGACTACGAGGAGGCCATCCTCGAGGGCAAGGTCCGCTCGCCGAGCCGCTCCGCGCTCGACCGGACGATCGCGGCGGTCCGCGACACGACGCCGAAGCGGCTCGCGCGCCAGCTGCAGGGCGACCTCGATGCGGTCGTGCTCAAGGCCTTGGCGCGCGACCCGCGCGAACGGTACGGTTCGGCGCTGGCGCTGCACGATGACCTCCGCCGCTGGCTCAGCGGGCGCGCCGTGCAGGCGCGTCCGCCCTCGGCCTGGGTCAGCCTGCGCAAGTTCCTCGTGCGCAACCGCTGGATCGCGGGCGGCGTGACGGCCGCCGTGACCGCGGTCGCGGTGGCGGGTCTGGTGGCGGTGCAGCAGGCGAGGGTGGCCCGCGAGGAGGCGCGCCGCGCGAACGCCACCCGCGATTTCGTCATGGGCATCTTCAACGACGCCAATCCGGCGTTGCACGCCGGTCGCGATCTGACGGTCCGCGAGCTGCTGTCGGCCAACGAGGACAAGCTGATCGACCGCCTGTCCGGCGACCCGGCTCTCCAGGCCGATGTGCTCCACTCGGTGGCGCAGGTGTGGGACCGCTTCGGTGACCTCGGCCGAGTGGTCGAGATCCACGACAAGCGCGCAGGCCTGCTGGACGGCAACGGCGCATCGCCCGGCGCGGTGGCCGCCGCGCTGCTCGAGCAGGCCCATGCGCTGGCGGTGGTCGGCCGCCTGCAGGACATCCCGCCGCTGCTCGATCGGGTGCGCGTGCTGTCGCCCGTCGAGGGGATGCCGGACGATCTGCGCGAGCGCTACGAATGGCTGCGCGGTTGGATCGCCCTGAACGTCGGCGAGCAGCGCGACGCACGGGCCCATTTCGGTCGCGCCCTCGACGCCGCGCGCCGGACCGGCGATACCGGCGCGCAGGTGCGCGCGCTGTTCGGGCGCAGCGCGAGCGAGACCTTCGTCAACCGCGTCGCGCCCAACCGCGACCGCGCGGCCGCGCTGCGCGACCACCGCGAGGCGGCGCGGTTGCTCGAGGGCTCGTCGCTGGACCGGCTGCAGCGCTACGACCAGTGGTACCAGCTGTTGATTAACCTCTTCTGGTTGGGCGAGTACCGCGAGGGCTGGACGTTGGTCCGCCAGCAGATGATCGAGGCCGACCAGTTGTTCGGCGAGTTCGCGCCGGCGTCCGCGCCGCTGCAGTTCTTCCACACCGTCTATCTTTGGCGGCTCGGTCGGCCGCAGGAGGCGCTCGACTGGTTGGCGGCCCGCGAGCGCCATCGTCGGCGCTCCGACGCCCCGCAGGCGCCGTCCCCGTCGGCACGCGAGGCGGCGCTGGAGGCCCGTCTGTGGACCGCGCTCGGCAGAGCCCCGGAAGCGCGCGAGCCGCTCGACCGCTGGCGCGCCGCGAACCCCGACCCGTCGACCGAAGACCTGCTCAGGATCGGTCTCGCGGAGCTCGAGCGGTCGCAGTCGTTCGCCGACGCCGACGAGGTGCTGCGTCTGTTGTCGCAGAAGCCGTGGAACACCTTGACGGGCGAGGACGACAGCGAGTGGCCCCTGTACCCCTTGTGGCATCGAGGCCTTGCCTTGGAGCGGCAGGGGGATCGGGAAAGCGCCCTGCCGTTGTTGGAGGCGGCGGTCCGCAAGGCCCGGGATGTCTTGGGCGTCGACCACCCGCGGGCGGCGTTGGTTCGGATGTCACTGGCCTTCGCCCGGTGGCGGGGCGGGTGGGCGGCAGACCCCGCGAAGCGGCCCGTTCTGGTGGCCCAGATGGTCGGGGTGGTCGCGGATCTTGAGCGCGCCATGCCCCCTGACGTGCCCGCGGTCGAGGAGGCGCGTGTGTTTTTGGCGCACTTGCGTGGCGCGCCCGCAACAAAAGAATCCCTCAATCGTTGGAGGAACCCACAAGCGACCTTCCACCCCTAGAAAACTTGCGATTCGGCGGGGCAGCGATGTCCGGTTCCGGCGGGCCAGTCCGTATCCATGGGTACGGATTAACAAAATCCGTGATATCGGTCACATCGATACACCAGGAGACACCCCATGGCCGCCCGCCGCACCGCCTCACAGATCGCCACCCTGGCGGCCCTCGCCATCGCCGCTGTCGGTGGCACCGTCGCCCACACCGCCAGCGCCAGGGTCTCCGGACCGGTCTCCAACGTCTTCGTGATCGTCGTGGGAAGTTCGCACCTCACCCTCATGGTGCCTGCGAGCCTGGCGGCCTACTCCGGCGTCGCCCAGACGGGCGGCGGCGGCTGATCCCAGACCCGGATCGTCCGGCCCGCCGTCGTCTCCGGCGGGTCGAGCGGTCATCCGGTATCCTCCGTTCGCCGGGCGTCCGGCGGGCGGAGCACCAGATCCGAAGATGACCGACCTAGAGACACACCCTGCCGCTGCGCCTCCCGCCGACCGATCCGCCGCCGTCCTGGCGACCATCGAGGGGCGACGCTCCACCAAGAAGTTCGACGACCGGCCGCCGACCCCGGCGCAGCTCGAGTCCTTGTTGCGCGCCGCCGTCTGCGCGCCGGACCACGGCAAGCTCGCGCCGTGGCGGTTCACGGTTCTGCAGGGCGCTTCGCGCGGATTGTTCGCCGATGCGCTCGCCGCCGCGCTACGGCTGCGTATGCCGGAGGTCGCCGACGACGCGGTCGAGCGCGAGCGCGAGAAGGCGTTCCGCTCGCCGGTGCTGATCGTGGTGTCGGCCCACGCCGAGCCGCATCCCAAGGTGCCCGCGGTGGAACAGCAGGTCGCCGTGGGCGCCGCCATCCAGAACCTCTGGCTGGCTGCGGTCGCGCAGGGGCTCGGCGTCGCCTGGAAGACCGGCAACGCGGCCTACGACCCGGTGGTGAAGCAGGCGCTGGGCGTGCCGGAAGGCGATGCGATCATCGGTTTCCTGCATGTCGGCACGCCGCTCGCGAGCGCGCCGCCGCGCGAGCCGGACTTCGCAGGCCGCACGCGCTGGCTGTAGCGTCAGGCGAGCGCTTCGGTGCTGACGATGATCCCGTTCTCGTCGGCGTAGAGCCACTCGCCCGGGCGGAACACGGCGCCGGCGAACTCCACCACCACATCGCGCTCTCCGGTGCCCTGCTGGCCGGGGCGGGTCGGGCACACGCCGAGCGCGCGCACCGCCACGGGCATGTCGCGCAGGTTCTCGACGTCGCGCGCCGCGCCGTTCACCACGATGCCCGCCCAGCCCTGCTGCAGCAGCAAAGCGCCCAGCTTGTCGCCGACCAGCGCACGGCGCAGCGAACCGCCGCCGTCGACCACCATCACGCGGCCTTCGCCGGGCGTCGCCAGCGTGCGCCGCAGCAGCATGTTGTCCTCATGGCAACGCAGCGTGGTGATGCGGCCGTGGAAGACGCGCAGTCCGCCGAAGTCGCGGAACACGCCGTCGACGGCGCGCGCGAGCGCAGGGTGGTCGTCGGAGAGGTCGCAGATGCTGCGGATCATGGCGGCTGCCTCGGGTTCTGTGGTATCCGTACGCCCTGATTATGCGCTCGCGAGCGCGGGGAGAGACGACGATGATCCTGATCACGGGGGCGACCGGCCGCACAGGCGGTCAGGCGGCGAGGGACCTCGCGGCGCGCGGCCTGCCGGTGCGCGCCTTGGTGCGCGATGCCGCGAAGGCCGCGCCGCTGGCGGCGGCGGGCGTGGAGCTCGCCGTGGGCGATGCGGGCGACGCGGCGAGCGTGCGCGCGGCGCTGCGCGGCGTGACCAAGGTCGCGGTGGTCTTCCCTAACGGCGAGCGGCAGCTGGAGTTCGAGACGCGGGTGGTCGACCTCGCCGCCGAGGCGGGCGTGGCGCACATCGTCAAGATCTCCTCGATGGAGTCGCTGCCGACGGCGCACAACCCGACCCACCGCATGCACTGGGACTCGGAGACCCACATCCGCGCGAGCGGCGTGCCGTGGACGATGGTGCGTCCGAGCTTCTACATGCAGAACTTCCTCGCCAACGCGTACACCATCAAGACCGAGGGCAGGTTCCATTACCCGTTCGGGGAAACGGGCGCGGCGACGCTCTCGGACTCGCGCGATGCGGGTTCGTTCGCGGCGCATTGCCTCGCGACGCCCGGCCACGAGGGCCGGAGCTACGACGTGACCAGCCCCGACAAGCTGAGCTTCCACGAGGTCGCCGCGACGTTCGGCCGGGAGCTCGGCCGCAAGGTCGAGTACGTGCCGCAGGACCCCGCCGCCTACAAGGCGCACCTCGGCAAGTTCCTGGCGAGCCGTTGGCACCTCGATGCGGTCTGCGACATCTTCGCCGAGATCGCCGCGGGCTACGTCGTCGAGCCGACCGACACCTTCCAGCGCGTCATGGGTCGGCCCGCGACCACGCTGGCGCAGTTCATCCGCGAGCACCGTGCCGTCTTCACACCCTGAGGCCGTCGGGCTGCTGCTGCGCGCCACGCGCTTCGCGGCCTGGAAGCACCGCGACCAGCGCCGCAAGGGTCAGCGCGCCGAGCCGTACATCAACCACCCGCTCGAGCTCGCGCATGTGCTGTGGTTCGAGGGCGGCGTACGCGACGAGGCGACGCTCGCCGCCGCGCTGCTGCACGACACGCTCGAGGACACGCAGACCACGGCGCAGGAGCTGCAGGGCGAGTTCGGCGAGGAGATCTCGGCGATCGTGCAGGAGGTCACCGACGAGCCCTCGCTCGATTGGCGCGTGCGCAAGAAGCTGCAGGTCACGCGCGCGAAGATGGCCTCGCCGCGCGCGCGGCTCGTCAAGCTCGCCGACAAGATCTGCAACCTGCGCAGCATGATCTCGAGTCCGCCCCACCGTTGGTCGATCGAGCGGCGCCGTGCCTATTTCGATTGGGCGCGCGAGGTGGTCGACCAGCTGCGCGGCACGAATCCCGCGCTGGAGGAGCGCTTCGACCACGTGTTCCGCCAGCGGCCCTGAGCGGCCGCGTCAGCCCGCAGGGGCCGCCAGATTTCGTCCGAGCCAGCGCCCGAGCGCGAGCGCCGGTGTCAACATCATCCCCGGCACGAAGGCCTGACCGAGCGTCGCGCCGCTGCCGAGCACCTCGCCCGCGGCATGCAGCCGCGGGATGACGCTGCCGTCGGCGCGCAGCACGCGCAAGCCGTCGTCGACCGTCACGCCGACCGCCGAGGTCGCCGATGCGCCGTGCAGGGTGACGGCGTAGAACGGCGGGCGGCCGATGGGGTGCGGCAGATGTCCGCGCCCGAGCGGGTCGTCGCCCGTCTGCACCGCGGCGTTGTAGGTGTGCACCGAGTCCGCGAGGCCGCGCGCGTCGATGCCCGCCCGCGCTGCGAGATCCTCGAGCGTCCCGGCGCGGTGGAACATCGGATGCGTGCCGCAGAGCGACTCGAAGGCGGTCCGGTCCTGTCCCTCGAGCGCGGGCGGGGCGGCATCGAGGATCGCCGCATCGGCGACGACATGGAACCGGCAGCGCGGCAGCGCGAGCAGCGCACGTTCGCGCATGAGGGCGACGGGTTCGTCCTCGCGCACGAAACGGCGGCCCGCGTCGTCGACCCAGATCTCCCAGGGTGCGCGCAGCTGCGGCGCGGTGATGAAGCGTGCGGAGACCCGCGCCGGCCAGCTCTGCGAGTCGAGCACGAGCCCGGTGCCGGGACGATGCAGCGCATGGCCGCGCAGGGCGCCGCCCAGCGCCTCGGCGAGCGCGAGCCCGTCGCCGCGCGCGGTGGGGCAGGCGAGGGCGGCGTGGGCAGGTCGCCCCGAGAACCGCTCGAGCAGCGTGCGCTCCATCGCGTAGCCGCCGGTGGCGAGCACCGTGTGGCGGGCCTGCGCGCTGAGACGTCCGCCGTCACGGGTGGCGGCCGTGACGCCGTCGACGCCGCCGTCGGACCCCGCCAGCAGCCCGTCCACGCGCGCACCGGTGACGAGCCGCACCCGGCCGTCGTCGATCAGGGCTGCGAGCGCAGGTCGCAGCAAGGCGAGGATGGCGCGCCCCTGACCGCGTGCCCAAAGATATCGTGCGGTGCCGTAGCCCGGCCGGCCGGGCGACGCCCCGGTGACCGGGTGGTCGGCGAGCGGTTCGAGCCCGGCCTCGAGCAGCCAGTCCACCATCGCCGGTGCTTCCCGGACGGCGCGCCGCACCACGACGGGGTCCGCGAGACCCTCGGACAGCCGCATCACGTCGACGAAATGCGCGTCCGGGGAGTCGGTGATGCCGCGCGACGCCTGGAGCCGTGTGCCGCCCGCGCTCAGCTGGCCATGGGAGAGGTGCAGAGTGCCGCCGATGTCGTCGGCGGCCTCGAGCAGCAGCACCCGGGCGCCGGCCTGGGCGGCGAAGAGGGCGGCCGTGAGGCCCGCGGCACCGGCGCCGACCACCGCCAGATCGAAGCCTGCACTGTCGTGGCCCGATGACATCCGGCCGGCATGATACGCGCCGCGGCCACGGCAGGTGCTAATCTTCCGGCGAGGCTGCCCATGAACATCCTGAGGGCGAACCGTGCGCATCACCCGTCTTCCTGTCGTCCGTCGCCCATCGCGGGCCATGAATGTCGCCCTGTCGTGGGCGATCGTCGCCGCGGCGTGCGCTTCCGTCGCGGCGGCATCCGGCGCACCGCTCAAGGCCGGTGGTCGCCCGCTGGCGATGCGTCCGTCGCCGCCCGTGACGCAGCTGATCGTCCGGTTCCGTGACGAGACCGCGCGCGGCGAGCGCGTCGCCATGACCGTACCGCGCGTCGATGGCCTGTCGAAGGCGGCCGGCGCACAGCTGCTGTACCGGCGGCCGATGGCCGAGCTCGCCCATGTGTTCCGCCTGCGCGAACCCTTGTCGCAGGCGGAGGCCGAGGGACTGGTTTCACGGCTGCGCCGGGACGCCGGCGTCGCGTCGGTGGAGATCGACGACCACCTGTTCCCGCTGCTCGATCCCAACGACACGTTCTACGCCGACACGACGATCGAGCGCATGTGGCACCTCAAGGCGCCGACCGCGCTGCGCGCCGGCGGCATCGACATGCCGACCGCCTGGGATGTGACGCGCGGCAGCGGCGCGGTGGTGGCGGTCATCGACACCGGCATCTTCACCCACGACGACCTCGAGGCGAACATCCTGCGCGGCCACGATTTCGTGGGCGCCGACAGCAGCGCGAACGGCGGCGGCTTCCTGGTGGCCAACGACGGTGACGGCCGCGACACGGACCCGTCGGACCCGGGTGACTGGATCACGGCCGACGACAAGGCCAAACCGATCTTCGGCACCTGCACCGTGCGCAACAGCACCTGGCACGGCACGCATGTCGCGGGGACCGTGGCGGCGGTGGGCAACAACGCGCTCGGCTCGGTGGGCGTCGCCTACCAGGCCAAGGTGCTGGCGGTGCGCGCGCTCGG
The DNA here is from genome assembly GCA_040400835.1 of Steroidobacteraceae bacterium. Taxonomy (GTDB): domain Bacteria; phylum Pseudomonadota; class Gammaproteobacteria; order Steroidobacterales; family Steroidobacteraceae; genus UBA964. The sequence continues at coordinate 2,050 of JBBAPM010000003.1, read as the reverse complement.
CAAGTGCTTCGGTTACGGGTCCGACATCACCGATGCCATCCGCTGGTCTGCGGGTGCCGCCCCGGCCACCGGCAGCTGGGCCGAGCTCGGGGTCCCGGCCAACGCCAACCCGGCCAAGATCATCAACCTCAGCCTCGGTTCCAGCAGCAGCGCGTGCCCGACGTCGCGACAGTCGGCCATCGACGCGGCGCGCACCGCCGGTGCGGTGGTGGTGGCGGCCACCGGCAACGACGGTGCCACCACCATCGGTTCGCCGGCCAACTGCCAAGGCGTGATCGCCGTCACCTCGCACACGGTCGAGGGCGACAACTCCGACTTCGCCAACGTCGGTCCCGGGACCGCCATCAGCGCGCCGGGCGGGGGCAGCTGCACGGTGTCGGCGCTCAACTGCCTCCCGCAGGGCAGCGCCGGCGCGGCGGGCACGCTGTACCGTTTCGTCTTCTCCAACACCAGCGACGGCGCGCAGGGTCCCGGCACGAGCCGCACGGTGTTCGGCGGCAAGGCCGGCACCAGCATGGCGACGCCGCATGTGTCGGGTGTCGCGGCGCTGCTGTTCTCGCGCATGCCGACGCTCAAGCCGGACACGGTGCGCAGCCTGATCACCGCCTCGGCGCGGCCGTTCCCCGCGGGCACGTATTGCGCGGCGCAGACCGACGCGCGCTGCGGCAGCGGCATGCTCGACGCCCCGCGTGCGCTGCAGCGGCTCACCGACCTCACGCCGGCCGTCACGGCGTCCACGCCGGCGGCGCTGGTGCGCAACGGCTCGTCGGTGCCGATGACCGCGACGGCGACCGCCAAGCCCGGCGCATCGACGGCGCTGTCCTACCGGTGGCAGCAGGTCAGCGGACCCGCCGTCGTGCTCGCCAACGACAACGCGCTGCAGACCTCGTTCACCGCTCCCTCGCCGGGCGGTGCGATGTCGTTCCGGTTCACGGCCACCGATGCCGACGGCATCGTCGGGGCAGGCACCGTGAACCTGCGCGCCAACGGTCTGCCGACCATCGCCCCGATCGCCCCGGTCACGGTGACCACCGACAGTCCCGTGACCTTCCGTGCCGTCGCCAACGACCCGGAGAACGATCCGGTGACCTTCACGGCGACCGGCTTGCCGACCGGCGCGACCTTCAGCTCGAGCGGAGACTTCTCGTGGTCCGCCGCGACGCCCGCCGGCGTCTACACCGTGACCCTCACCGCCAACGACGGCTTCGAGTCGGGCGCGCCGGTCAGCGTGGCCATCACGGTCAACGCGCCCCGCGGCGGCGGCGGTCCGATGGACCTGCTCGGTCTGGCGTTGCTCGGTGTGTGGGGCTTGGCGCGCGTGCGCCGGCGGCGCAGCGACGACCTGGAAGGCCGGAACGGCTAGAACGCGACGGTGACGAAGGCTTGTGGCCCGCGGTGGACGCAATCGACCTTGCCGCGACCGACGCGCCGGCTCAGTCCTCGATGAGGAACGAACGCAGCTGCTCGCTGCGGCTCGGGTGGCGCAGCTTGCGCAGCGCCTTCGCCTCGATCTGGCGGATGCGCTCGCGCGTGACGTCGAACTGCTTGCCGACCTCCTCGAGGGTGTGGTCGGTGTTGAGGTCGATGCCGAAGCGCATGCGCAGCACCTTGGCCTCGCGCGGCGTCAGCTGGGCGAGCACGGCATGCGTCGTCTCGCGCAGCGACTCGGCGGTGGCCTGCTCGATCGGCGAGGCCACCGAGGTGTCCTCGATGAAATCACCGAGGTGCGAATCCTCGTCGTCGCCGATGGGCGTCTCCATGGAGATCGGCTCCTTGGCGATCTTGAGCACCTTGCGGACCTTGTCCTCGGGCATGTCCATGCGCGCGGCGAGCTCGTCCGGCGTCGGCTCGCGGCCCATCTCCTGCAGCATCTGCCGCGAGATGCGGTTGAGCTTGTTGATGGTCTCGATCATGTGGACCGGGATGCGGATGGTGCGCGCCTGGTCGGCGATCGAGCGGGTGATGGCCTGGCGGATCCACCAGGTCGCGTAGGTCGAGAACTTGTAGCCGCGGCGGTACTCGAACTTGTCGACCGCCTTCATCAGGCCGA
>JBBAPM010000002.1:0-180508 GCA_040400835.1 Steroidobacteraceae bacterium | reverse complement strand
AACCAACGACACGCGGATTTTCAATCCGCTGCTCTACCAACTGAGCTACCCGGCCGAGGGGCGGGAATTAGACCCCCCGCCCCCCCTGCCCGTCAAGCCGGGGCGGCGGCGCCCTGGCGTCGCCCTAGCGACGGACGAGGTCCACGACCTCCGAGGCCGTGAGGGTGCTGGCGCGGGACTGGATGGCCGGCAGGTACTGCTGCTGCGTGCCCTTGGCGGCCGTGAAGAGCTCCTGGTAGGTGCGCTTGAGCAGGTCCGTGGACATCACCCGGCCGCCCGAGTAGTAGCGCTTGGCGAGGTGGCCGAGCGCCCAGGTGGTGGCGAACGAGAACGCGACCGAGGTCGCCGCCCCGCCCAGGCCGCCGATCATGCGGCCGGCCGCCTTGCCGAGCAGGCCGCTCACCAGCTTGCGGCCCACCTGCTCGATGTACTGGCCGGTGAGACCGACGCCGACGGTGGCGAGGAATTCTTTGATGTGGCCCTGGTCGAGCTCGACGCCGTGCGCCTTGCCGATGCGGTACACGAGCCGCACCTGCAGCGGGATGATGGCCATCGAGGCCCAGGACTGCGGCAGCAGCTCGAGCGCGCCGTTGAGGATCGAGGCGTTGAGGATGGTCTTGTCGAGCTCGGCGTCGGAGACGCGGCTCTGCAGCAGCGGCGGCGAAGCGGCCTTGGGGGCGGCGGTCGCCACGGCGGCGGTGGCAGCGGCGGCGCCCGCCACAGCGGCGGCACCGGCACCCGTCGTCCGGCGGTCGGCCGGCTCCCACGCGGCAGCGGCGATCGCATCGGCCTCGGCCGCGCCCGCGGCGGCCTGGCCGCCCTCGAGACCCAGGTGGCTGCGGAGCGTCTGCAGGAAGGCGCGCTCGGCCTCGCCTTGCACGCCGTCAGCGTCGCATACGCACACCGCCATCTCGTAGGCGAGCTGACGGTGCTCGGGCTGCGAGAGCGCCGCCGCGGCGTCGGCCAGCGACACGCGCTTGAGCAGCACGTCCTGATACACCCCGGCGAGCGCCGTCCCGGCACCGCCCGACAGCGACTCCGCGGCGTCGCGCACGGCGGCGCGCTCGGTGTCGGACTTGCCGCCGTCGGCGAGGGCGGCCTGGATGAGGATGTTGAGGATGGCGCGTTGTTCGGGGGCGTTCATCTCGGGTGGGGTCCTTCGGTTCGGGCAGCAGGGGCGCGTGCGGGTTTTTGGACGATGGCGGTCCGCGGAAGTTCCCGTCCTCAGCCCCCCGGCGGCGCGACGAAGCCCTCGGGACGGTCGGCGCCGGCGCCGAACAGGAACTTCTCCATCTCGCCCTCGAGGAACTTGCGGGCCTTGGGCTCGATGGGCACGAGGCGGTATTCGTTGATGAGCATGGTCTGGTGCGCGACCCAGCGCTGCCAGCCCTCCTTCGAGACCTGACGCCAGATGCGCACGCCGAGTTCGCCGGGATAGACCGGCCGCTCGAGGCCGGGCGCCTCGCGCTTCAGCACCACGCACTGCACCATGCGAACCGGGGCGTCGGTCATGTCGATGTCCTCAAGCTGTCCTCAAAGGATCCCGGAAGTGAGCTCGTCCAGCAGCGCGCGCACCGGCGCCGGCAGGCCGACGGCTGCGGGACCACCGGCGGCCCGCGGGTTATACCAGAGCCCCGGCGGCGACGGCAGTTCATCGGCGACGACGGGGATGCCGGCCGCGCGCGCGGCCTGTGCAGCGGTCTGAGCGGCGGCCGACGGCGACGGCGGCGCGCCCTCGAGCAGCAGCGGCACGATCTCGAGGTCGAAGTGGGTGAAGGCGTGCGCGACCGGCGTCAGGGCCTGCGGCGTACCGCGCCACTTCGGGAAGCCGCCCTGCGCCCAGGCGGCGGCGGCGGTCGCGGAAGCGAACTCGGGCGGACACCACAGGCCGCCCCAGATGCCGCGCTCCGGCCGTCGCTCGAGGAAGATCCCGCCCTCGGCATCGCGCACGAACACCAACCAACAGCGGCGCGACGGCCGCGCCGCGCCGCGCGCGCGCGGCTTGGGCGCGGGCAGCTCGTGCTGCCGGCCGCTGCGGCGCGCGCTGCAATGCTGCATCAGCGGACAGAGCGCACAGGCCGGCTTGCGGCGCGTGCACACCGTCGCGCCGAGGTCCATCACGGCCTGCGTGTAGACGGCGACGCCCTGCTGCGGCGTCGCGGCCTCGGCGAGCGCCCACAGACGCTGCTCGACGGCGCGCTCGGCGGGGCTGCCGTCGATGCCGAAGCAGCGCGCGAGCACGCGCTTCACGTTGCCGTCGAGGATGGGATGCCGCTGGTCGCAGGCGAGCGCGAGGATGGCGCCCGCGGTGGAGCGACCGATGCCGGGCAACGCCGCGACCTCCTCGAAGCTCGTCGGGAACGCGCCGCCGTGCAGATCGCGCACGCGCTGCGCGGCGCGGTGCAGGTTGCGGGCGCGCGCGTAGTAGCCGAGACCGGTCCAGAGGTGCAGCACCTCGTCCACCGGCGCATCGGCCAGCGCCACGATGTCCGGAAAGCGCGAGACGAAGCGCTCGAAGTACGGGATCACCGTCCCGACCTGGGTCTGCTGCAGCATGATCTCGGACACCCACACGCGATACGGCGTGCGGTCGCGCTGCCACGGCAGGTCGTGGCGACCGCTGCGTGAATGCCAGTCGACGAGCGCCGGGCCGAGACGGTGCGCATCCGCGGGTTTCATGGCGGTGATTGTATGATGGCACGCAGCGAGGGACCCCCATGACCAAGACATCGGCGCACCGCGGCCTGCACCGCGGTTTCCACCATCTCCGCATCGCCGTCCTCTCCGCGGCCGCGGCGCTCGCGGCCGCCGCACCGACCATCGCGCAACCGCAGGCCGTGCAGCCGCCGGCCGCGCCGGCAGCGGCCGCGCGCGCACCCGCCGCCAACCCGGTGACCGAGGCGCTGCGCGAACGCATCGAGGCGCTCAACGCCGGCGGCGCGGTCACCATCGAGGGCGAGGCGCTCTACGCCACGCGCTCGATGTCGCCGATCTACGCGGGCAACGGCTACCAGCCGCTCTGGGACCGCGCGCGCCTGCAATCGCTGATCGAGGTGCTCAAGGACATCGAGGACGACGGGCTGCGCCCGCAGGACTACCACTTCGCGCCGCTGCAGAAGCTCATGCAGCGGCCGACGCTGCGGCCGCTCGAGGCCGCCAACCTGGACCTGCTCGCCACCGACGCCTACTCGCTCATCCTCTACCACCTCTACTTCGGCAAGGTGGACCCGGTGTCGCTCGACCCGAACTGGAACTTCGACACGCGCGAGATCAAGGACCTCGACGCGCCGGCCTTCGTGCGCGACGCCATCACCCGCAACCGCATCCGCGGCAGCGTCGAGGCGGCGCGGCCCGCGCACTGGATGTACCAGGCCGGCCGGGAATCTTTGGCCGCCTACCGCCACATCGCCGCGCTCGGCGGCTGGCCGCGCATCCCGGAGGGCGCCGCCCTCAAGGTCGGCGCCACCGATCCGCGCGTGCCGCTGCTGCGCAAGCGGCTCGCGATCACGGGCGACCTCGCCGCGGCGGGCGGCGCGTCCAAACCCGCGGCCGGCGCCGCCGACGACGTATACGATGCGACGCTCGAGGCCGCGCTCAAGCACGCGCAGCGCCGCTACCGGCTCGAGCCGGACGGCGTGCTCGGCCCCACGACGCTGCGCGCGCTCAACGTGCCGGTGGAGCAGCGCATCGGACAGCTGCGCGTCAACCTCGAACGCGGCCGCCAGGTGCTGCACGAGGTCAAGGACGGGCCGCTGGTGGTGGTCGACATCGCGGGCTTCGAGGTGCGCTATCTCGTCGACCGCAAGCGCGTGTGGCGCACGCGCGCCGTGGTCGGCCAGCCGTTCCGGGAGACCCCGGTGTTCAAGGCGATGATCGACAACATCGTCATCAACCCGACCTGGACCGTGCCGCCCGGCATCCTCGCCAAGGACATCATGCCCTCGCTGAAGCGCAACGACCGCAGCGTGCTCGCGCGCAAGAAGCTGTCGGTGATCGACCGCAACGGCAACAAGGTGAACCCGGCCGCCATCGACTTCAGCCGCTACTCGGCGACCAACTTCCCGTACATGCTGCGTCAGGACGCCGGGCCCGGCAACGCGCTCGGCGTGGTCAAGATCAACTTCCCGAACCCGCATCTCGTCTATCTGCACGACACGCCGAGCAAGGCGCTGTTCGAGGAGAACATGCGCACCTTCAGTTCGGGCTGCATCCGCACCGAGCGGCCGCTCGAGCTCGCGGAGCTGCTGCTCGCCGACCCCGCGCGTTGGAACCGGGCGGCGCTGGACGCCGCGGTCGCCAACGGCGAGACACGCACCGTGCGGCTCGCGAAGAAGGTGCCGGTGCTGATCATCTACTGGACCGCCGACCGCGACGAGGACGGCGGGGTGGTGTTCAAGCCCGACCCCTACTCGCGCGACGCGCGCGAGCTCGCAGCGCTCGACAGCCCGTTCCGGCCCGGCAAGCGCCCCAAGCCCTGAAGCGGGAGCGGCGCGGCCGCGCGTCGCGGAAGGCTGCCCGCGACGGCGGTCAGCCGCCCTGCAGCTCGCGCAGGTGGAACTTGAGGCTCGGCACGCCCGGCGAGTCTAGGTACAGGTGGTTGCCCTCGAAGCGCGCGGCGGTCGCCGCACCGAAGGCCCTGGTGAAGGCGGCCTCGAACTTCATGCGGCCCTCTTCGCAGGCCATGCGCGTGGTGACCGGCGCCTTGACGGCGATCTTGCCGGCCTCGGGACCGAGCTCGTAGCCCGCCATCATGCGGTTGCAGCCGGCGTGGCCGCTGACCCGCCCTTCGGCGAAGGTGAGGATCACGGGCTCGCCGTTGTCGCCGTGCGGCACCGGGGTGCCCTCCCAGTAGACGAGCTCCCAACGGTTGGCCTCGAGACGCTTGCCCGTCTCCGTGGCCGACAGCGCGACCGGGCCGGCCCCCGACCCCGCAGCCGGGCCTCCGGACGATGTGCAGGCGGCCAGGGTGATGGTCAGCACGGCAAGGGCAGGGATGATCCGCATGGCAACCTCGGTATGGTCGGGGACGGGCACGGCGCCCTGTTGATGAAATCCTAGACCATCCGGCGGGACGCCGGAAAGGGCTAGAATCGGCCGCGATGATCGAACTGCACATCACGGACATCTCGAAGGTCGTCCAGCAGGTGCTGGCGCCGGCATTCCTGCTGGCCGGCATCGGCACCTTCCTCACGACGATGACCCAACGCCTCGCGCGCATCATCGACCGTGCGCGCGAGGTGTCCTTCGAGACCGACAGCCCCGACGAGACCACCGATCTGACGGCGCTGCGCGACCTGCTCGCCATCCGCGCCAAGCTCATCCAGCGCGCGATCCTGTGCTGCACCACGGCCGCGATCATCATCTGCGGTCTGATCGGCGTGATGTTCATCGACGCGCTCATGGACTACTCGTTGGCGCGCCTCATCGCGGTGGTGTTCGCCATCGCCATGGGCACCGTCATGGCCGGTCTCATCTACTTCCTGCGCGAGGTGTTCATCGCCACCGCCTCGCTGCGCAGCAGACACATCCGCACCGGCGATGCGAAGGTCCGCAACGCCGTCTGAGACGGCCGACGACGGGCTGAAGGGTTACAGGGGGGTCCATGGTCGAACAGATCGGTCTGGCGCACGGGTTGCTGCTCTATCTGCACATCCTGTTGTTCGTGTACTGGCTCGGCGGCGACGCCGGCGTGTTCTACTCCAGCAGGTTCGTCACCGACACCTCGCTGTCGCGCGAAGCGCGGCTCGCCGCGTTCAAGATATTCATCAACCTCGACATGCTGCCGCGCTACTGCCTGGCGCTGATGCTGACGGTGGGCGGGGCGCTCGCGCACTACATCGGCTACGAGCATCCCGCGTGGCAGCTCGCCGCGATCATCGCGCTCGGGCCGATCTGGGTGTGGGTGGTGCACACCATCCACGCCAAGGAAGGCACGGACTTCGGCCGCACGCTCGCGACCTGGGACCGCCGCTTCCGCGTGTTCATGATCGTCGCGATCGTGGTGTCGGTGACCTACCACTGGACGACGGGTCCGCTGCGCCCCTACCCCTGGCTCGCCGCCAAACTGCTGATCTTCGCGTTCCTCATCTTCTGCGGCTTCATGATCCGGCGGAACATCCCGCCCTTCATCGAGGGCTTCCGCACGCTGGCGGCCTCGGGTCCGACGCCCGAGAGCGACCGCAAGATGATCGACGGCATGGCGGCCTGCCGCCCCTACGTGCTGCTCATCTGGGCGGGCGTGGCCCTCTCGGCCTTGATCGGCGTGCTCAAGCCCGGACAGGGAGGGATCGGCTGATGCGCACCACGATGCTGTCCCTCGCCCTGCTGACGCTGCCGTTCGGCAGCGCGCGCGCGGCCGACGCGCCCGACCTCTGCGCCCCGGCGCAGTACGCCAAGCTCGCCGCCGACGCGCAGGCCGTCTGCGACCACGGCAAGGTCTGGATCGACCGCTTCAAGGCGGGCGACATCGACGGCCTGATGGCGCTCTACGAACCGGATGCGCAGGTGGCGCTGCACGACCAGCGCAAGCTCACGGGCACCGCGCAGATCCGCGGGTTCTTCGCGCCCTCGCTCGCGGCGCGACCGGAGGTGAGCTTCGACCTGCATGTCGAGGACATCCGCATCCACGGTGACCTCGCGGTCCTGGTCAGCCGTTACTGGTACACCTCGACGGCTCGCCGCGGCGAGCGGTACCAGGATGCGGGGCGCTCGGCGCTCATCTACAAGCGCGTGCCCGGCAAGAGCGGTCACGAGCAGTGGCGCATCCTGCTCGACATCGACAACAACACGCCGGACGTCACCTTCCCGAAGCCCTGACGGGCGCGGCGGCGCGGATCAGGGCAGCAGCACCGTCGCGCCGACGGTGCGGCGCGCCTCGAGGTCGCGGTGCGCCGCGGCCGCATCGGCGAGCGCGTAGCGCTGACCGATGGTGATGCGGATCTTCCCGGTGGAGACCAAGCGGAAGGTCTCGCGCGCGGCGGACTCGAGGTCGGCGCGCCGGGCGATGTAGGTGAAGAGCGAGGGGCGCGTCAGGAACAGCGAACCGCGGCGCGCGAGCTCGAGCGGCGAGACCGCGGGCGGCGGCCCGGACGCGTTGCCGTAGCTCACCATCATGCCGAGGGGCGCGAGGCAGTCGAGCGACTCCATGAAGGTGTCCTTGCCGACCGAGTCGTAGACCACGCGCACGCCCGCGCCGCGGGTGATCGTCCTGACGCCGGCGGCGATCGCGTCGCGGCCCATCACGAGCACATGGCGACAACCGTTGCGGCGCGCGATGGCGACCTTCTCCTCGCTGCCGACCACGCCGATGACGCGCGCGCCGAGCGCCCGCGCCCACTGGCAGAGGATGAGCCCCACGCCGCCCGCGGCGGCGTGCACCAGCACCCGGTCGCCGCGCTGCACCCGCACCGTGCGGCGCAGCAGGTAATGCGCGGTGAGACCTTTGAGCATGAGCACCGCGGCCTGCTCGTCGCCGATGGCGCGCGGCAGCTTCACGAGACGCTCGGCCGGGAGGTTGCGCAGCTCGCAATAGCTGCCCGGCTGCGGGTGGACATAGGCGACCCGGTCGCCCGCACGGAACCCGCGTACACGACGCCCGACCGCCGTCACCACGCCCGCGGCCTCGCGGCCGAGGCCGGCGGGCAGCGGCATCGGGTAAAGACCCGTGCGGTCGTAGACGTCGATGTAGTTGAGGCCGATGGCCGTGTGGCGCAGCTGCACCTCGCCCGGCCCGGGCGCACCCGGGTCGAAGTCCTCGAGACGCAGCACCTCGGGACCGCCGGCCTCGTGGAGGCGGATGGCTTTCGGCATCAGCGGCGCGGGACGACGGGACGGATCGGGGCGATCAGAGCGCCGCCTGATCCGTCTCGCCGGTGCGGATGCGGATGACGCGGTCGATGTCGGTGATGAAGATCTTGCCGTCGCCGACCTTGCCGGTCTTCGCGGCCTTCACGATCGCTTCCACGACCTGGTCGGCGAGGTCGGCGCGCACCGCGACCTCGATGCGGGTCTTCGGCACGAAATCGACCACGTACTCGGCGCCGCGGTAGAGCTCCGTGTGGCCGCGCTGGCGGCCGAAACCCTTGACCTCGGTGACCGTCATGCCGGAGACGCCGATCTCGGAGAGCGCGGCGCGCACGTCGTCGAGCTTGAAGGGCTTGATGATGGCGGTGATCAGCTTCATGTCGTCTTTCTCCCGATGCCTGTTCCGGTACGCGGCGACGGAGGTGTTGCACCTTCCGTGCCATGCACGCTGCGGCCGAAAGCGCGGATTTCGCGCCGACGGACCCCACCCCACGCACCATTATGGCGCAGTTCGACCGCGCGTGCGCCCGTCGGTGGTGCGGCCGCGGGGCGGCTTCTATGATGCCGCCATGTCGACGTCGCAGCGAGTGGTCTTGGTGGGTGCGGGACAGGCCGCGGCGGCCTGCGTGGAGTCGCTCCGCAAGCGGGGCCACACCGGCACCATCGAGATGGTCGGCGAGGAGTCACTTGCGCCCTACCAACGTCCGCCGCTCTCGAAGAAGTACCTGTCGGGGGAGATGCCGCTGGAGCGGTTGCTGCTGCGTCAACGGGAGTTCTACGACGGGCACGGGGTGACGATGCGGCTCGGACGGCGGGCGGTCGCCCTCGACCGGGAGGCGCGGCAGGTCACGCTCGATGACGGCAGCGTCCTGCCCTACGACGCGTTGGTCATCGCCACCGGCGCCCGACCGCGCCGCCTCAGCCTGCCGGGCGCCGATCTCGCCGGCATCCACTACCTGCGCGGCGTGGCGGACGCCGATGCGCTGCGCGCCGACGCCCGTCCGGGCACGCGCGCGGTGATCGTGGGCGGCGGCTACATCGGGCTCGAGGTCGCCGCGACGCTGCGCCACCTCGGCATCGAGGTGACGGTCCTCGAGATGGCGGACCGCGTCATGGGCCGTGTGGTCGCCGAGCCCGTGTCGCGCTGGTACGAGGCGCAGCACGCCGCACACGGCGTGCGCATCGTGCTCGGCGCGCAGTTGCATGGCCTGCGCGGGGATGCCGCCGGTCGGGTGGTCGCCGTCGAGACCGCGTCCGGGGGGATCCCGGCCGACCTGGTGGTCGTCGGCATCGGCGTGCTGCCCGAGGACGGGCTGGCGCGCGGGGCCGGGCTCGCCTGCGACAACGGCATCGTGGTCGACGAAAGCTGCCGCACCGCCGACCCGGCGGTGTCCGCCATCGGCGACTGCACCAACCATCCGTCCGTGCACTACGGCGGTCGGCTGCGGCTGGAGTCGGTGGACAACGCCGTCGAGCAGGGCAACACCGCCGCGGCCACGCTGCTCGGCCTCGAGGCGCGGCACGAGCGGGTGCCGTGGTTCTGGTCGGACCAGTACCAGCACAAGCTGGTGATCGTCGGGCTCTCCCAGGGCCACGACCGGACGGTGCTGCGCGGCGACCCGGCGAGCGGCGCGTTCTCCTGCTGCTACCTGCGCGCGGGCGGGCTGATCGCCATCGACACCATCAACGTCGCCAAGGACCATCTGGCCGCGCGCAAGCTGATCCCGGCGCGCATGCGCCCCGATCCGGCGAAGCTCGCCGACGTCTCGATCGCGCTCAAAGATTGCGTGTAGCGGCGGCGCCCGCCACCGGCAGCTCGGGATAGCGCCCGAGCCGCAGGATCATCATCCCGGAGACCACGAACAGCGCGGCGTAGCCCCACAACGCGGGGCCGTGCGACCCGAAGGCGTCGTAGACGCCGTTGGTGACCAGCACCGAGAGGCCGGAACCGAGCGTCCACGCGGCGTACTGCCAACCGTAGTTCTCGGCGTAGGCCACGTCGCCGAAATAGCGCGTGATCAGCACCGCGATGACATCGAGCTCCGCGCCGGCGGCGACGCCGATGCACACGGCCGCGACCACGGCGACCGCGGCACCGCCCTCGCCGCCCGCGAGCAACGCCACGCCGAGCACGGGGAAGGCGAGGATCGCGACCGCCACGAAGGGCGCGAAGAACCGGTCCATCAGGAACCCCGCGAACGCACGGCCGAAGATGAGCGCGAGCCCGAGCGCCGCCTGCGTCGCGGCGGCCTGCTCGGCGGAGATGCCGCGCGCACGCAGGATCGGCACCAGCGGGATGAGCACGCCGCCGATGGCGACCGCGAGCAGCAGGAACGCGGCCAGCATCAGCCAGAAGCGCGGCTGACGGCGCGACTCCGCGGCGGTGTACCCGCGCGGCACGGGCGTGGCCGGCACCGTCCCCGCCGGTGCGGCCGCGGTGGCGGCGGCGTGCAACGGGCCGCCGTCGGTGCCGAGTCCGGCTTCGGCCGGCGTGTCCCGCAGCTTCCAGAACACGAGCGGCAACGTCACGACCAAGGTCAGCAGCCCGAGACCGACGTAGGCGCCGCGCCAACCGACCGTGCCGATCAGGTACTGGGTCACCGCGGACAGCACCGCACCGCCGATGCCGATGCCGGCGAGCGCCGCGCCGAAGGCCTGCCCGCGACGCCGGTCGAACCACGCGGCCACCACGCGCGAGTAGGCCACCGAGGAGGTCCCTGCGCCGATGATCGGCACCAACGCGAACAGCGCGTAGAAGTGCCAAGGATGCGGCGACAGCCAGTACAGGGAGATCAGGGCGAGCGCGAACAGCACGATGCTGACGAGCGCCCAACGGCGTACGCCCTGGCGGTCGAAGAGCCGCCCGATGAACGGCGACGACAGCACGGTGACGAGGGTGCCGACCACCGTGACGAGGGAATACTGCGTCTGGCTCCAGCCGAACTCCGCGGTGATCGGTCCCTGGAAGATGCCGATCGCGAACAGGTTGACCGACGCGATGCCGGTCGCGAGCCCGATCATGGCGGCGAACACCACGCCGCGCGTGCCCTTCGGCAGCGCCCCGAGGACCACCGCGGCGATGGCGAGCGCGATGACCGCGCCGCGGAACAGCGGCGGCACGACGGCGAGCAGGAGCAGCAGCGCCGCCGCGAGCGCGACGAACCGGCCATCGAGGCTCAAGCGCGGATGCGTCATGACTTCACCCTTCCCCGCCCTGCGGCCCTGATGCGGACGCTACAATGCCCGAAGTTAACACGGACCTCGGGAGGTCGGGCATGGCGCGCGGTCAGGGTTCTCTCCGTGGGCGCGTCGCGCTCGCGATCACGCTGATGATGACGATCACCTCGGCTGCGGCGCACGCCGACGCCGACGCCACGCCGACGGCGCCGCGGCGCATCGCCCTCGCCATCCACGGCGGCGCGGGCGTCATCTCGCGCGACCAGCTCGGTCCCGACGGCGGCGCGTCCTACCACGCGGGGCTGCAGGAAGCGCTGGACGCCGGCTATGCGGTGCTCGAGAAGGGCGGCAGCAGCCTCGATGCGGTCACCACCGCGGTGCGCATCCTCGAGGACAACCCGCTGTTCAACGCCGGACGCGGCGCGGTGCTCGCGCACGACGGTCGCGCCTATCTCGACGCCTCCATCATGAGCGGCAAGGACCTCGCGGCGGGCGCGATCACCGGCGTCACCACCGTGCGCCACCCGATCGACCTCGCTCGGCGCGTCATGGAGGACTCGCCGCACGTGATGCTCTCGGGCGAGGGCGCCGAGGAGTTCGCCGGCGAGCGCGGCCTCGAGCGCGTGCCCAACGAGTGGTTCATCACGCCGACGCGCAGACAGCAGCTGGAACGCGTGCTGCGCGGCGCGACGGCGCCGCGCAACGAACTGCAGGGCCTCGGCACCGTGGGCGCGGTCGCCGTCGACGCGCAAGGGCATCTCGCCGCCGCCACCTCCACGGGCGGCATGACCAACAAGCGCTGGGGCCGCATCGGCGACGCGCCGATCATCGGCGCCGGCACCTACGCGAACGACGCGAGCTGCGCGGTGTCGGCGACGGGCCACGGCGAGTACTTCATCCGCTCGGTCGTCGCGCACGACATCTGCGCGCTGGTCGAATACAAGGGATGGTCGCTGCAGCGCGCCGCCGCCGAAGTCGTGAAGGGCAAGCTCGTCCAGCGCGGCGGCGAAGGCGGCGTCATCGCGGTCGATGCCCAAGGCGAGGTGGTGCTGGAGTTCAACAGCCCCGGCATGTTCCGCGGCATGCGCGACTCCACGGGCCGTCGCATGACCGCGATCTACGAAGACGCGCGTCAGGACGCGCGCTAGGCCAGATAGCCGGCGAGATAGGCGTCGAAGTCGCCGCGCGGCGCGCGCGCGAGCGCCTCGGCCTGCTCGAGCGACACCTGCGCCTCCTCGGCGAACTCGGCGAGCCGCGCCGCATCCGGCGGATGCAGGTCGAGGAAATAGGCCTTGTGCGCCGCCGAGGTGCGCAGCGCGAGGTCGAAGAAGCTCTCGCCCGTCGAACGCAGCTCGGCGATGAGCCGGGCCGAGGGCGTGCGCGCCGGGTCGTCGAGCTTGGCCGCCTGCACGGCGAGCGCGGCGGTGTACGGCTTCTGCGGATCGCCCGCGTCCAACAGTTCGCAGATGCCCTGCAGCTGGTCGAGGATCTCGCGCGCCCAGTCCTGCATCGGGAAGGGTCGCCCGTCGCGCACCAGCGCGAGGCCCGGCTCGCGGCCGCGCCGCGCCACGGTGACATGGTTGCCGTCCAGCGCGGCCTGCTCGCCGGCGTCGATCGGCGGGCTCTCCCGCATCAGGCAGAACGCGAGGAACGCCTCGAGGAAGCGCATCTTGTTCTGGTTCACGCCCACCGGATCGAAGGCGCTGACGTCGAGCGCGCGGACCTCCACGTATTCGACGCCGCCGCGCAGCAGCGCCTTGGTCGGCCGCTCGCCGGAGCGCGCCACGCGCTTCGGACGGATGAAGGCGTAGTACTCGTTCTCGATCTGCAACAGGTTGGCGTTGAGCTGGCGGTACACGCCGTCGACCTTCACGCCCATCCGCTCGTACTCGGGGTGCGGGGCGCTGATGGCGCGCGTCAGGTCGCGCACGTAGTCCTGCAGGCTGTTGACCGAGACCTCGACGCCCGATTGCGCGCGGTTGCGGTAACCGAGGTCGCTCATGCGCAGCGAGGTCGAGTACGGCTCCCAGGCCGTGCCCCGCCCGAACTCCGGCAGCGTCTCGCCGCGCGCGCGCAGGAACGACTTGCAGACCGTCGGCGAGACGCCGAAGAGATAGAGCACGATCCAGCCATGGCGGCGGTAGTTGCGCAGCAGCTCGAAATAGCTCGAGGAGACGAAGTCGGCGCCGGTGTCGTGCGAGCTGCGCACCGCCGCCCAGGGCTCCCACAGGCCTTCCGGGAAGGAGTAGTTGAAGTGCACGCCCGAGATCGCCTGCATCACCCGCCCGTAGCGCAGGCCGAGGCCCTCGCGGTAGACGGTCTTGAGACGACCGATGTCCGATGGACCGTACTGCGCGATGGGGATGCTGGCATCGCCCTCGACGACGCAGGGCATGCTGGTCGCCCACAGCAGTTCATCGCCGAGATGGCGGTAGGTGAACTGGTGCAGGTCGCAGAGATATTGGAGCAGCTCCCAGTTGCTGCGGAAGGTCGGCGTGACGAGTTCGAGCAGCGCCTCGGAGTAGTCGGTGGTGATGTGCTCGTGGGTCAGCGCCGCACCGAGCGCGACCGGATGCGGCGTCTGCGCGATGCGGCCCTCGGGCGTGACGCGCAACGACTCCTTCTCGACGCCGCGCCGGCCGCCCTGCAGCACACGCGGCTCGCCGCCGTTGATGAGGGCGGCGAGGCGGCGCTCGAAGGCGCGGTCGATGCGGCGGGTGGGCACGGTGCTCAGGGGGGCTCGGGGCGCGCAGGCGCGGCGCCCGTCACCAGGGGATGCGGCCGGTGAGGACTTCGCGGGCCATGCGCAGGTCGCCGCGGAAGCTCCAGAGCGGATGCTTGAAGGTGGCGGGCCGGTTCTTCTCGAAGAAGAAATGCCCGATCCAGGCGAAGCCGTAGCCGATCAGCAGACCGGTCAGCACGAGCCGCGGCTGCTGCGTCAGGACGGCGCCCGCGAACTGGGTCAGCGCGACCACCGTGCCGATCACATGCAGGCGGCGCGAGGTGCGGTTCGAGTGCTCGCCGAGGTAGAACGGATAGAACTCGTCGAAGTTGGCGAAGGCCATGGCGGCGTGTCCTGCGGGATGGGGGGGCATCTTGCCGCGCCGGGGCACGGGGGGCAACCGCGCGGGCCGGCATCGGCCACCCGGTGGCCTCGCCGGCGGCGCGCGGAGGGATTACCCTTGCGGCTCGATATGGCCGCTCGATCCGGGCGTCCGCCTTGGAGGGAGACACGATGAACCGCCGACACCCCGCGACGAACGGGGCAGCCACCGCATGGGGCATCTGCCTCGCGCTGCTGCTCACGGCCTGCACGCCGACCACCACCACGCAACGCCCGGCGAAGCCCGATGCCAAGCCGGCGACCGGAGCCGGCGACGGCACGGCCACCGCCAAAGCGGCGCCGTTCCCCTCCACCTACCGCGTGCCCGAGAGCGCACCGGTGCTGATCAGCGGCGCGACCGTGCTCACCGGCACGGGCGAACGCCTCGACGAGGCCGATGTGCTGCTGCGCGACGGCAAGATCGAAGCCGTCGGCCGCGGACTCGCTGCGGCGCCCGGTACGGTGGTGGTCGACGGCCGCGGCAAATGGGTGACGCCCGGCGTCATCGACATCCACTCGCATCTCGGCGTCTATCCCTCGCCGGGCGTCGACGCGCACTCGGACGGCAACGAGGCCACCGCGCCCAACACCGCCAACGTCTGGGCGGAGCACTCGGTGTGGCCGCAGGACCCGGGCTTCGAAGCCGCGCTCGAAGGCGGTGTCACCACGCTGCATGTGCTGCCCGGCTCCGCGAACCTGTTCGGCGGCCGCTCGGTGACCCTCAAGAACGTCCACGCGGTCACCTACCAGGGCATGAAGTTCCCGGACGCGCCGCAGGGCCTCAAGATGGCCTGCGGCGAGAACCCGAAACGGGTCTACGGCAACCGCCGCACGCTGCCGTCCACGCGCATGGGCAACGTCGCGTCCTGGCGCCAGAGCTGGTCGGAGGCGGTCGAGTACCAGCGCGACTGGACGCAGTTCGAGGCGCGTCGCGCGTCGGGCGCCAAGGACCTGCGGGCGCCGAAGCGCGACCTGCGCATGGAGACGCTGGCGGCCGTGCTGCGCGGCGAGGTCCTCGTGCAGAACCACTGCTACCGCGCCGACGAGATGGCCATCGTCCTCGACATGGCCAAAGAATTCGGCTACAAGGTCTCGACCTTCCACCACGCCACCGAGGCCTACAAGATCGCCGACCTGCTCGCCGAGCAGGGCGTGTGCGCGGCGGTGTGGGCCGACTGGTGGGGCTTCAAGATGGAGTCCTACGACGCCATCCCCGAGAACATGGTCATCGTCGACGCCGCCGAGGGCGGCTGCGCCATCGTGCACTCGGACTCCGACGAAGGCATCCAGCGCCTGAACCAGGAGGCCGGCAAGGGCATGGCGGCGGCGGCGCGCGCAGGCATCAGCATCAAGCCCGAGCACGCCGTGCGCTGGATCACGCAGAACCCGGCACGTGCGCTCGGCATCGCCGACCGCACCGGCACGCTCGAGGTGGGCAAGGCCGCCGATGTCGTCGTCTGGAACGGCAACCCGTTCAGCGTGTACGCGCTCGCCGAGAAGGTGTTCATCGACGGCGCGCCGCGCTTCGACCGCTCGGCGCGGCGCATGCTGCCCGAATCCGACTTCATGCTCGGCCAGCCGGCCGCCCCGGGGGTGTCGCCGTGATCCGCCCGAACCTCGCCGCGACCCTCGTCGCCGCCGTCGCGACGCTCGCGACCTTCGCCGCACCGACCGCACGGGCCGACGACGCCGCCGCGGGCGGCGAACGCACGGCGCTGCTGATCCGCAACGCCACGGTGCACACCGGCGTCGCGGGCGCTGCGCCCTCGCCCGGCACCGATGTGCTGGTGCAGGGCGGCAGGATCGCTGCGATCGGCAAGGGCCTCGCCGCGCCCGCGGGCGCGCGCGTGATCGACGCCGCAGGCCGGCCGGTGACGCCGGGCATCTTCGGCGGGCTCACCCGCATCGGTCTCGAGGAGATCGGACTCGACAGCGCCAACGGCGACCACTCGCAGCGCCTCGGCCAGATGCGCCCCGAGTTCGATGTGACGCAGGCCTGGAACCCCGACGCGCAATCGTTGGTGGTCCACCGCATGAACGGCGTCACCTTCACGGTGCTGACGCCGGGATCGGCGTCCGGCGGCAGCATCGTCGCCGGTCAAGGCGCCCCGGCGAGCCTCGCCGGGCGCGAGGCGCTCGCGCCGCGCGCGATGTTCATCGACCTGGGCGGCGATGCCAACGACCTCTCGGGCGGCAGCCGCGCAGCGCAGTTCATGCTGCTGCGGCAGGCGCTGGTGGAGGCGCGCGCGCCCAACCTCGTCATGGTGCACGACGAGCGGTTGCTGTCACCCTCGGGCCGGCAGGTGCTGCTCGAGTTCCTGAAGGGGGGCGGCATCTTCGTGTTCGACGTCGACCGCGCGGTCGACATCCGCCGCGCGGTGGAGTTCGCGCAGCAGGAGAAGATGCGGGTGGTGATCCGCGGCGGCGCCGAGGCCTGGCGCATCGCGCCGGAACTCGCCGCGGCGCGCATCCCGGTGATCATCGATCCGCTCGAGAACCTGCCGTCGAGCTTCGACGCCGTCGGCGCGACCATGTACAACGCCGCGCGGCTGCACGCCGCCGGTGTGACGGTGGTCATCTCGATGCGCAGCCCCGACATCGACGATGCCGGCAAGACGCGCCAGGCGGCGGGCAACGCGGTCGCGCACGGCCTGCCGTGGGCCGCTGCGTTCGGCGCGATCACGCGCGTCCCGGCGGAGATCTTCGGCGTCGCCGACCGCTTCGGCACGCTGGTCCCGGGTCGCGTCGCCGACCTCGTGCTGTGGTCGGGCGACCCGCTCGAGGTCAGCAGCGTCGCCGAGCTCGTGGTCGCCGACGGGCAGGTGCAATCGGGCGTGTCCCGGCACACGCTGCTGCGCGACCGCTATCTCGAGCGCGTGCGACGCGGCGAAGCGCGCTGAGCGCAAGGAGAGGCGGCCACCATGCTCGTCGGCAGCGCAGCACGTCCGGTCGCCCTCGTCGGCGGCACCCGCATCCCGTTCGCGCGCGCGCACGGCGCGTACGCGACCGAGGGCAACCAGTCGATGCTGACGGCCGCGCTGCGCGGCCTCGTCGAGCGGCACCGGCTGCAGGGCGCGCGGCTCGGCGAGGTGGCGGCGGGAGCCGTCCTCAAGCACACCCGCGACTTCAACCTCGCGCGGGAGTGCGTGCTGGACTCGGGACTCGATCCGCAGACGCCCGCCTTCGATCTGCAGCGCGCCTGCGGCACCAGCCTGGAGGCCGCGATCGCCATCGCCAACAAGATCGCGCTCGGCCAGATCGACGCCGGCATCGCCGCAGGCGTCGACACCGTGAGCGATGCGCCCGTGGTCTATCCGCGCGAGTACCAGCAGCTGCTGCTGCGCGCGTTCCGCGGCCGCAGCGCCTGGGCGCGCCTCAAGCCTTTCTTCGGCCTGCGCCCGCGGCACTTCAAGCCGCAGGTGCCGGACGCCGGCGAGCGGCGTACCGGGCTCTCGATGGGCGAGAGCTGCGAGCTGATGGCCAAGCGTTGGGGCATCGCGCGCGCGGCGCAGGACCAGCTGGCCTCCGAGAGCCACCGCCGCGCCGCGGCCGCGTGGCAGGACGGTTTCCTCGACGACCTCGTGACGCCGTTCGCCGGGCTCACCCGCGACGACAACGTCCGCGGCGACTCGACGGTCGAGAAGCTCGCCGGCCTGCGCACCGCCTTCGACCGCTCGCCCGCCGGCACGCTCACCGCCGGCAACAGCACGCCGCTCACCGACGGCGCGGCGGCGGTGCTGCTCGCGAGCGAGGACTGGGCGCGCGCGCGCGGCCTGCCGGTGCTCGCGCGTCTCACCTACGGCAAGTCCTGGGCGGTCGATTTCGCGGGCGGCCACGAGGGCCTCTTGATGGCGCCGGCCTACGCGGTGTCGGCGATGCTCAAGGACGCCGGTCTCTCGCTGCAGGACTTCGACTACTACGAGATCCACGAAGCCTTCGCGGCGCAGGTGCTGTGCACCCTCGCCGCCTGGGAGTCGGCGGATTACTGCCGCGAGCGCCTCGGTCGCGACGCGCCGCTCGGCGCCCTCGACCGCGGCAAGCTCAACGTGAAGGGCAGCAGCATCGCGGTCGGCCATCCGTTCGCGGCCACCGGCGCGCGCGTGCTGGCGACGATGGCCAAGCTCCTGTCGCAGGATGCGACCGCGCGCCGCGGGCTCATCTCGGTGTGCACCGCCGGCGGGATGGGCGTGACGGCGATCGTCGAGCGGGGGTGACCGCTGCGGCGGTCTAGCGCGTCCCCGAACTGCCGAAGCCGCCCGCGCCGCGCGCGGTGGCGGTGAAATCTTCGACGACCTCGAAGGCGACCTGCACCACCGGCACCACCACGAGCTGCGCGATGCGCTCGCCGGGCTGCACGGTGTAGGCCGTGCTGCCGCGGTTCCAGCAGGAGACCATCAACGGCCCTTGGTAGTCGGAATCGATGAGTCCGACGAGGTTGCCGAGCACGATGCCGTGCTTATGGCCGAGACCCGAGCGCGGCAGGATCACGGCGGCGAGGCCGGGATCGTCGATCCAGATGGAGAGCCCCGTCGGCAGCAGCTCCGCGCGGCCCGGCGCGAGCTCGAGCGGCGCGTCGAGGCAGGCACGCAGGTCGAGCCCCGCGGAGCCGTCGGTGGCATAGGCGGGCAGCGGGAATTCCTTGCCGAGGCGCGGATCGAGCAGCCGGACCTTGAGCGGACGGAGGGTGGCGTTCATGCAGCGATTATCTGTCATGCGCCGCGCTGCGTCATGCGCCGCGCTGCGTCATGCGCCGCGTCGGGGCGGATCAGCCCCACAAGGCCGGCGTCGGCACACCGATGCGGCCGCGCTCGTAGACGATCGGGTGGTCGCAGTCGGCCGACTGCAGCAGCGGGCCATCGAGGTCCACGAAATCGCAGCGCTGCGCGACGAGGGTCGCCGGCGCCATGGAGAGCGAGCTGCCGACCATGCAGCCGACCATCAAGCGGAAGCCCAGGGTGAGCCCGGCGTCCGCACAGGCGAGCGCCTCGGTGAGTCCGCCCGTCTTGTCGAGCTTGATGTTGAGCACCTGGTACCTGCCGGAGAGCCGCGGCAGCGAGGCACGGTCGATGAAGGCTTCGTCGGCGGCCACCGGCACGGGCAGCGCGACCCCGCGCAGGCAGTCGTCCTCGCGCGGATCGCAGGGCTGCTCGAGCAACGCGACGCCGAGATCGGCCAGATGCGGCGCATGGCGCTGCAGGTCGGCCGCGCCCCAAGAGGTGTTGGCGTCGACGATCAGCCGCGCACGCGGCGCTTCCTCGTGGACGATGCGCACCGGGTCGAGGCCGTACCCGCGGTCGGTCTTGACCTTCAACACCTCGAACTCCGCGTGGGCACGTACCGCAGCGCGCAGCGCCGCCTCGTCCATGATGCCGAGCGTGAACGCGGTCGGCCGCGGCGCGGGCGGCGGCAGCCCCGCGACCTGCCATGCGGGCAGACCGCGCTGCTTCGCCTCGAGGTCCCAGAGCGCGCAGTCGAGCGCGTTGCGCGCGCCGCCGGCGGGCAGCAGGTCCTGCAGCGCCGCACGCGACAGGCCGGCTTCGAGCCGCTCGCGGACGGCCTCGATCTGCCCACGCATCGAGACGATGGTCTCACCGGCATAGTCGACGCCGATGGCCTCAGCCCGACCGCTGCGGCCCTGCTCGTCGGTCAGTCGCACCTGCAGACAGGCGATGTCGTACGCGGTGTCGCGCGCGATGGTGAACGGCACCGTCAGCGGCCAACGGACCTCGGTGACCTCGAGACGGATCATGTGGTCGCGAGCCGCACCACGGGCGTGAGGTCCGAGCGCAGCGGATCGACGGCCGGCACGCCATGGCGGCGGGCCGTCGCCTCGAGCAGCGCGGCGGCGTCAGCCTGCGTCATCTTCGAGGTGTTGAGCGCGATGCCGACGAAACGCGCTGCCGGGTTCACGCGGCGCGCGTGGCGCAGATGCAGATCCATGACCTCCTCGAGCGGCGGGATCGGGAAATCCGGGTGGTCCTCGATGTGCAGGCGCGCCGGGTCGTGGCACAGCACCAGCGCGTCCGGCTGCGAGCCGTGCAGCAGGCCGAGCGAGACGCCCGCATAGCTCGGGTGCAGCAGCGACCCCTGCCCTTCGATGAGGTCCCAGTGCTCGGGTGCGTTGGCGGGCGACAGCCACTCGGCCGCGCCGGCGATGAAATCCGCGACCACCGCGTCGATGGCGACGCCCGCGCCGCTGATGAGGATGCCGGTCTGCCCGGTTGCGCGGAAGGTCGCGGCGTGACCCGCCGCCTGGAACGCGCGGGTGAGCGCGAGCGCCGTGTACTTCTTGCCGAGCGCGCAGTCGGTGCCGACCGTGAGCAGCCGCTTGCCGCTGCGGCGCGCGCCCGTGCCGACGGGGAAACGCACCTCGCTGTGTCGTACATCGTGCAGCGTGCGACCGCAGCGGGCGGCGGCCTCGCGGATCGCATCGACCGAACCGAGCCGGGTGTGCATGCCGCTGACGATGTCGAGCCCCGCCTCGATCGCTGCGCAGATCGGCGTGATCCACTGCGGCGAGATCTTGCCGCCGACCGGCGCGATGCCGATCAACATCGAGCGGGCGCCCTGTGCGACAGCCTCGGCGGGCGTCAGGCGCGGCAGACCGACGTCGACGGTGCCGCCCGGCAGGCTCCACTGCGCGATGCAGGCCTCCGGGCGCCATTGCCGGACACCGAACGCCGTCTTCGCGTTCGACTCGTTGCGCTCGTCGCCGAGGAAGAGGAGATACGGCAGCCGGATGCCGCTCATGGCTGCACACCCGTCGGCTTGCGCAGCGCCTTGCCCGGTCGTCTGCCCGTCGGCTGGCCACCGTCCACCACCCATTCGCCCGCGTTCATGACGGCGAGGATACCGGTCGGTGGTGCCTCCGGGTCCTCCACGGTCGCGTTGTCGATCACCGTCGTCGGATCGAGGAGCACGAGGTCGGCGACGAGACCGGGCGCGATACGGCCACGGTCGGTGAGACCGATGTAGCGCGCGGCGAGCCCGGTCATCTTGTGCACCGCGGCCTCGAGCGACAGCGCACCCTGCTCGCGCACGTAACGACCGAGGATGCGCGGGAAGGTGCCCGCGCCGCGCGGATGCGCACCATGCAGTTCACCGTCGCTGCAGAACGCGATCCGCGGATGCGCCACGAACCAGCGGACGTCCTCCTCGCTCATGGAGGTGCCGATGATGCTCTCCATCTCGCCACCGGCGACCAGCTCGCCCATCGTCTCGCGCACCAGCCGCATGTAGGCGTCGACCTCGCTCACGCCCCAGATCGCAGCGATCTCGGTGATGGTCTTGCCGGCGAGCTTGGGGTCGGGCGTGTAGCGCGCAAGGCGGATGTTGGCCGCGCCGCCGTTGTTGGCGAGTCCGGCGGCGACCTTCTCGGGGTTGAAGAACTGCCGGTCGGTGACGAGCACGCGGAGGGTCGAGTGCCAGTAGGTGTAGGGGTAGACATCGGCGCGCAGGTCGACGCCCTCGCGCGCCGCCTGCTCGAAGTACGCGGGCAGGCGCTGTGCCGCAAGGCCCCAGGTGGAGGGCGTGCCGAGCTTGATGTGGGTGATCTGCACCGGCAGCTTCGCCTCGCGGCCGATGCGCAGCAGTTCGTCGAAGGCCTCGAAGACGCGCGGCCCCTCGTCGCGCACATGCGAGATGTAGATGCCGCCCGCGGCGCCCGCGACCTTGGCGAGCTCGACGACCTCGTCGGTGGTGGAGAAGATCGCGGCTTCGTATTCGAGACCGGACGAGAGGCCGAAGGCACCCGCAGCCATCTCGGTCGCGAGGATCCGTCTCATCTCGGCGAGTTCGTCGGGCCGCGACGCGCGGAAGAGCCCCCGGCCCATCACCTGCGCGCGCACCGTGGCGTGGCCGACCATGCTTGCGACGTTGACGGCGCGCGGCGCGGCATCGAGCCGGGCGAACCAGTCGCGCAAAGGGTACGCCGATTCGCCGTCCTGCCCGACGAGCATCGTGGTGATGCCCTGCAGCGTCTGGGTGGCGGCGTCGGGGTCGGCGAGCAGACCTCGATCGGCATGGCTGTGGACATCGATGAAGCCCGGCGCGAGCACGAGTCCGCGCGCATCGCGCAGCGCTTCGCCCGGCTGCGGCGCGAGCCGCGGCGCGACCTCGGCGATGCGGTCGCCGCGGATGCGGACATCGGCGACGAAGGACGGTCCGCCGGTGCCGTCGACCACGCGGGCCTGCTGCAGGAGCACATCCGCCGCCGCAGCGGGGCTCAGCGCAGCGGAAAGGACCGATCCGACGATGACGAGCGCGAGCCGCAGTGCCATGCCCCACCTCCCCTGCCGAAGTCTACACCGGGGGCCGCGAATTTCCGGCGATCCGCCGAGTTTCACCGCTGGCTGCAGGGGGCGGCGCCGCGCATGCTGCGCCCATGCCCCTCGCCCGCTCCATCCGTCACTGGCCCGTCGCCGAGCGTCCGCGCGAGAAGCTGCTCGCACGCGGCGCGGCGGCGCTGTCCGACGCGGAGCTCATCGCGCTGATCTTCGGCACCGGCGCGCGCGGCGTCGGTGCGCTCGACTTCGCACGAGACCTGCTCAATGAATTCGGTTCGCTGCGCGGCCTGCTCGCGGCGGGTGCCGACCGCACGCTCGCCGCGCCCGGGCTCGGCCCGGCGCGGGTCGCGCTGCTGCAGGGCGCGCTGGAGCTCGCGCGCCGCCACTACGGCGCCGCCATGCGCGCCGGCGAACCGCTGCACTCGCCCGCCGACACGCGGCGCTTCCTCACCGCGCAGCTGCGCGACCGGCCCTACGAGGTCTTCTGCTGCCTCTACCTCGACAACCGCCACCGCCTGATCGCCTTCGAGGAGCTGTTCCGCGGCACCATCGACGGCGCAGCGGTGCACCCGCGAGAGGTGCTGCGCCAGGCGCTCGCGCACAACGCCGCGGCGCTCATCCTCGCCCACAACCATCCTTCGGGGGTCGCCGAGCCGAGCCACGCGGACGAACTCATCACGACCCGGCTGCGCGACGCCCTCGCCCTCGTCGACATCCGGGTGCTCGACCACCTCATCGTCGCCGGGCCGGACGCGGTATCGCTCGCCGAACGGGGCCTGCTCTGAAGGACTTGTTTTGACATGACATCATGCAGTGCTTACAGTCAGGACATGGTCCGCACCCAGATCCAGCTCACCGAGGCACAGGCCCGGAAGCTGCGCGCCTATGCGCAGCAGCACGATCTCTCGCTCGCGGAGGTGATCCGCCGCTGCGTCGAGAAGGGTCTCGCCGACGAGGCCGAGGACCGCGCTGCGCTGTATGAACGGGCGGTCGCACTGGTCGGGCGTTTCCCCGACCGGCGCGGCGCCAAGGACCTCTCGGGCCGGCACGACCGTTATCTGGACGACGCTTTCGGATGACCGCGGTGTTCGCGGACACCTCCGGGCTGCTGGCGTTGCTCAATGAACGGGACGAGCACCACGCGGCGGCGGAACGCAGCTTCCGCAGGCTTCACGCGCGACAGGCGCCGTTGCTGACCACCTCTGCTGTATTGGTCGAGACCTACGCGCTGCTCGGCAGACGGTTGGGCGTGGAGGCCGTCCGGGCGTTCCGCGCGGATTTCGCGCCGTTGCTGGAGGTGGCCTGGGTGGACGCGACGCTGCACGAAGCCGGGCTCGACCTGCTTCTCAAGCAGCGGCGACGGCAACTGAGCTTGGTCGATGCGATATCGTTCGTGGTGATGACCCAGCGGCGGCTCGACGAGGCCTTCGCCTTCGACCCGCACTTCGAGCAGGAAGGGTTCACCCTCGTCCGCTGAACGCCTCCGCCGGGCCGTCCCGGGCGCCCCGGTTGCCGAGCGGCCCCGGGACTGGTATAAATGCCGCCCTTTTGACGGTCGCCCCGGCGGCCGTCGGGTCGTAACCACTTGATCTGAAAGGCTTCTTACCATGTCGCGCGTCTGCGAACTCACTGGCAAGCGCCCCACCACGGGCAACCGCGTCTCGCACGCGAACAACAAGAAGCGCCGCCGCTTCCTGCCGAACCTGCACACGCAGCGTTTCTGGCTGGAGGGCGAGCAGCGTTGGGTGTCGCTGCGTGTCAGCACCAACGCCCTGCGCACCATCGAGAAGAACGGCCTGGACGCGGTGGTCGCCGACCTGCGCGCCAAGGGCATGAAGATCTGAGCCGGAGACCGAAGCCATGCGCGAAAAAGTGAAGCTGCTGTCGACCGCCGGCACGGGCCATTTCTACGTGGCCATGAAGAACAAGCGCCTCCATCCCGAGAAGATGGAGACGAAGAAGTACGACCCGGTCGTGCGCAAGCACGTGTCGTACAAGGAAACGAAGATCAAGTAAGGGCGCGGCGCGCCCGTCGGGGCGCGCCCCATCCCCCACCCGCATCGACGGTCCCCCGTCATGCCGGAACTCCCTGAGGTCGAGACCACGCGCCGCGGCGTCGAGCCGCACGTCGTCGGGCATCACGTGCGCGCGTTGCGGGTGTACGAGCCGCGGCTGCGTTGGCGCGTACCGGCCTCGCTGCCCGCGAAGGTGCACGGCGCGACCGTGCGGGCCGCTGAACGGCGCGCGAAGTACCTGCTGTTCCGTCTCGAAGGCGGGGCGCTCCCGGCGCCCGCCACGCTGCTCGTGCATCTCGGCATGTCGGGCAACCTGCGCGTGCTGCCCGCGGCGACCCCGCGCCTCACGCACGATCACTTCGATCTCGTGCTCGACTCGGGCGAGACGCTGCGCTTCAACGATCCGCGGCGTTTCGGCTCGCTGCACCTCGTCGAAGGCGACCCCGCGGCGCATCCGCTGCTGCGCCATCTCGGTCCCGAGCCGCTCGAGGGGGGCTTCGACGGCGGCACGCTGTGGCGCGCCTCGCGCAAGCGCCGCGTCGCCGTCAAACAATTCATCATGGACGCCAAGACGGTGGTCGGCGTCGGCAACATCTATGCGAGCGAGGCGCTGTTCCGCGCCGGCATCCGGCCCGGGCGGCAGGCACGCGGTCTGACGCGCGCCGAGTGCGACCGGCTCGCCGCCGCGATCCGCACCGTGCTCGCCAAGGCCATCGAGGTCGGCGGCACGACGCTGCGCGACTACGTCGGCGTCGACGGCAACCCGGGGTATTTCAGGCAGAAGCTGTTCGTCTACGAGCGCGCCGGCGAACCCTGCCGCAGGTGCGGCACGGCGGTGCGCCAGCGGGTGCAGGGCCAGCGCTCGACCTATTGGTGCACCGCATGCCAGAGGTGACGCGCGCACCCGACCGCCGCGTGCTGCTGCCGCATTTCCGGCGCGCCGACCCGGTGATGGCGGCGCTGGTCACGGCGGCCGGGCCTTACCGGCTGCGCGCAGAAGCGGGCGCTTCACCGTTCCGGCATCTCGCACAGGCCATCGCCTCGCAGCAGATCAGCGGTAAGGCGGCCGATGCCATCCTCGCGCGCTTCGTCGCGTTGTATGCGGGGCGCGATGGCGGCGGGGACTCGCGCGGCAGCGCGGCGCACGGCGTCGCCTTCCCCACGCCCGAGCAGGTGCGGGACACCGCGCCCGAAGCGCTGCGTTCGGTCGGCTTCTCCACGGCGAAGGCCGCGGCGCTCAGGGATCTGGCGGCGCACACGATCTCGGGGGTGGTGCCCGAGGCGGCGACGCTGGAGACCCTCGAGGACGAGGCCATCGTCGCGCGGCTCACGCAGGTGCGCGGCATCGGCCGCTGGACCGTACAGATGATGCTGATGTTCCAGCTCGGTCGGCCGGATGTGCTGCCGGTGGACGACTACGGGGTGCGCAACGGCTTCCGGCTCGCCTACGGACTTGCGGACCTGCCGACGCCGCGCGCACTGGCCGAGCACGGCGCCTGCTGGGCGCCCTACCGCTCGGCGGCGGCCTGGTATCTGTGGCGGGCGGTGGACCTCGCGCGCGCCGGCGCGCCGATGCCCGTCAGGGGGCCGCGGCGGCCGTCCGGGCAGGCCGTCAGCCCGCGGGCACGCGCCGCTTCGTCTTCAGCGCCTCGGCCACGGCCGGGTGCACGAACTCCGACACGTCGCCGCCCAGCACCGCGACCTCGCGCACCAAAGTCGAAGAGATGAAGGTGAACTGTTCCTTCGGCGTGAGGAACACGGTCTCGATGTCGGGCGCCAGATGCCGGCTCATGTTGGCCAACTGGAACTCGAACTCGAAGTCCGACACGGCGCGCAGGCCGCGCAGCATGAAGCCGAGCCCGTTCTCGCGCGCGAACTCGACCGTCAGTTTCGAGTAGCCCGTCACCTCGATGTTCGGGATGTGGGCGGTGGCCGTCCGGGCGAGGGCGATCCGCTGCTCGAGCGGGAACAGCGGCGCCTTGCCGGGGTTGGCGGCGATGGCGATGACCACACGGTCGAACATCTTGGCCGCGCGGCCCGCGATGTCGATGTGGCCGTTGGTGATCGGATCGAAGGTGCCCGGGTACATCGCGCTGCGGGTCATGTCGCGTTCGCCTCGTCGCTCGCCGGCCGCGCATCGCGGCGCAGCAGATGATAGCCCACCTCGCCCGCCGTACCGTGACGCCAAGGTTGCAGCGTGGTGGGCAGGCCGGGCGGCAGCGCGCCGGCCGGCGCCTCGAGATAGACGAAAGCCTGCGGTGCGAGCCAACCGCCCGACTCGAGCCGCGATGCGGTCTTGCCCCAGAGCCCCGCGCCGAACGGCGGGTCGAGGAACACCACATCGAACGGCACGGCGGCAGGACCGGACGACGAGCGACCGGCCTGACCTGCGAGGAAGGCGGGTGCATCGGCGCGATGGAACTCGGCGCTGCCCACCGGCGTGCCGGCCTCGCGGGATGCGCCGCTCCATCCGGTGCAACGCTCGCGCAGCGCATCGACGGCGCGCGGATCGGCATCGACGAAGGTCGCGTGCGCGGCGCCGCGCGACAAGGATTCGAGGCCGAGCGCGCCGCTGCCCGCGAAGAGGTCGAGCACGCGCGCGCCGCGGATATGCGGCGCGAGCCAGTTGAAAAGCGTCTCGCGCACCCGGTCGGGCGTCGGGCGGATGTCGGGCCCGGTCGGGAACCGCCAGCGCCGGCCGCGCCACTGGCCGGCGATGATGCGCAGCTCGCGGGTCTGTGCAGCGCGGTTCTGGACGGGACGGGTCACGGGATGAAGGGTACCCGAGCGGCGGGCGGCGGACCTAACCGCCGGACCGCACCGGCGCCGCCTGCAGCGACACCTGCTTCTTGCCGCCGGCCACCGACTGGCGACCGACCTCCATGAATCCGAAGCCGCGATGGAAGCGCTCGGATGCGGGATTCGGCGGTTCGATGTCGTACTCACAGGTGACCCAGGGCAGCTGCGCCCGCGACGCATGGGCGAACACCGCCTCGTAGAGCGCGCGGCCGAACCCGCGGCCTTGCGCCTCGACGGCGACCACCACCCGATCGACATACAGGAAACGCGCGTAGCGGGTCCCGAAGAAGAGGTAGTTAGGGCTGTCGTAGCCCTGTCCCTCGCGCAGCGCGAGCACGAAGGCTACGACCTGCCGCCCGTCCTCGATGACCTGATGGAGATCGGCCTGCCGATGGAGCTGCGCGAGACGCGCCGGCGTCAAAGGGCTGAGGAAGCGCTCGGACTCGAGGTTGAGGGCGAGGATCGCCGGGAGATCTTGGGGCGTGGCGGGTCTCAGCGTCATGTCGACCGGGTCGCGAGGGAACTGGGGGCGCGCTCCTGCGCGATCGTCGCGCATCGCTCATGCGTCATGCAACAGGCGCTGGCCATCCGGACATCGGTTGCGCATGCCGAGGCCATGGGGGATGATGACCGCGACAACAAAGATATCAAGAGGGTTCCGGCATGACCGTCGAACCGACCCGGCTCGTCGATGTCTGCGTGTTCACCGTGCTGATGCGGGTGCCGTACATCTTCGACCTCATCGCCGTCCGCGGCCTGACGCAGGCCGTCGGCTATCCGACCGACCCCAAGCCCATCGCGCCCTGGGCGCACGTCGCGCACGCGGCGGCCTGCGCCTTCGCCATCCCGTGGCTGCGTTCGCCCGTGTTCGCGGTCGGCGTCGGCGCGATGCTCTGCATCGCTGCGCAGCGGCTCTGACCGGAGCGGTACGGCATGCGCATGCGCTCGAAGACCGACGCGTGGCTGGTGGCGGTGCTGCTGTCGTCCATCGCTCTGCTGTCGGCGGGGCTGTGGACGGCGCACGCGCAGGACGGTCCGCTGCCGCTCGGGCTCATCGTACCGATCCTGCTGCTCGGCATCGGCCTGCCGCTCTGGGTGCTGGTCGGCACGCACTACACCTTCATCGATGACGAGCTCGTCGTGCGTTCGGGCCCTTTCCGGTGGCGCATCCCGCTGCGAGAGGTCCGGTCCGTGACGCCGACCCGCAGCCCGCTCGCCGGCCCGGCGCTGTCGCTCGACCGGCTGCACATCGGGTACGGAGCCGGACGATCGGTGATGGTCTCACCGGTCGACAAGGACGCCTTCCTGCGCGAGCTCGAGCGGAGGCGCTGCTAGAATCGGCGGATGTCCTCCGACGCACCGACCGGGTTCTTCCAGCGCCTGCGCGCCGCGTTCTCGCGCGGCGGCGAGACGTTGGGCGCCGGGCTCGGCGCGGTCCTCGGCGGCCGCAAGATCGACGCCGCGGCGCTCGAAGAGCTCGAGACGCGGCTGCTGCAGGCCGACTGCGGCCTGGCGGTCACCGAGGAGCTCATCGAAGGGCTGCGCAAGCGCGTCGCGCGCCAGCAGCTGGGCGATGTCGAGGCGCTGCTCGCGGCGCTGCGCGAGGACATCACCGCGCTGCTGACGCCGGTCGCGCAGCCGCTCGTCGTCGACCGCGCGCACAAGCCCTACACCATCCTCGTGGTCGGCGTGAACGGCTCGGGCAAGACCACGACCATCGGCAAGCTCGCACAACGCTACGGCGCGGAGGGCCTCAAGGTGGTGCTCGCAGCGGGCGACACGTTCCGCGCGGCCGCGGTCGAGCAGATCGGCATCTGGGCGACGCGCACCGGCGCACAGCTCGTCTCGCAGGCGGCGGGCGCAGACCCCGCTGCCGTGGCGTTCGATGCGGTGCAGGCCGCGAAGAGCCGGGGCGCCGATGTGCTGATCGCCGACACCGCGGGGCGGCTGCAGGCGCAGGCGCAGCTGATGGACGAGCTGCGCAAGGTGCGGCGCGTGATCACCAAGGCCGACCCCACCGCGCCGCATGAGGTGCTGCTGGTGCTCGACGCCACCCAGGGCCAGAACGCGCTCGCGCAGGCGCAGCAGTTCCATGCGGCGGTGGGCGTCACCGGGCTCGTGCTCACCAAGCTCGACGGCACGGCGCGCGGCGGCATCGTGCTCGCCATCGCGCGACAGCTGAAGCTGCCGATCCGCTATATCGGCCTCGGCGAACAGGCCGGGGACTTCGCGGAGTTCGACCCGGCGGCGTTCGCACGCGCCTTGGTCGACGGCCCCGCGACCTGAGGCATACTGGCGCCGTGATCCAGTTCGACCGCGTCACCAAGCGATATCCCAACGGCCGCGAGGCGCTGCGCGAGGTCTCGCTGCGCGTCGAACCGGGCGAGTTCGTGTTCCTCACCGGCCGTTCGGGCGCCGGCAAGAGCTCCATCCTGAAGCTCATCGCGCTGCTCGAGCGCCCGACCCGCGGCACCGTGGTGGTGAACGGCCAGGACACCGGTTCGCTGCCCGCACGCGCGGTGCCCGCATACCGGCGGCGGCTCGGTGTCGTGTTCCAGGACCATCAGCTGCTGATGGACCGGCCGGTCTACGACAACGTCGCACTTCCGTTGATGGTCGCCGATACGCCGCTGCGGGACATCGACAAGCGCGTGCGCGCGGCGCTCGACCAGGTGGGGCTGCTCGAGCAGGAGCGCGCCCTCCCCTCGGAGCTCTCGGTCGGCGAGCAGCAGCGCGTCGGCATCGCGCGTGCGGTGGTCGGCAAGCCCGCGGTGCTGATCGCCGACGAACCGACGGGCAACCTCGACCACGCGCTCGCGCTCGACGTGATGCGCCTCTTCCGCCGCTTCCAGGAGGTCGGCGTGACGGTGGTCGTGGCGACGCACGACCTGTCGCTGGTCGAGGGTTTCGGCCAGCGCGAGATCCATGTCGCCGACGGCAAGGTGAGCCCGTGAGCTCGCCCGTGATCTGGGTGACGCGCCACCTGCAATCGATGCTCGCGGCGCTCGGCAGCCTGCTGCGACGGCCGCTCTCCACGCTGCTGACCACGCTCGTGATCGCCGTCGCGCTCGCGCTGCCCGCGGGCCTCTGGCTCGTGGTCCAGAACGCGCGCGCCGCGACCGGCGACCTCGCGACCGCGGTGCAGGTCACGGCCTACATGAAGGTCGGCACGCCGATCGCCCGCGCGGACGAGCTCGCGCGGCAGCTGCGCGAGCGGCCGGAGGTGGCCTCGGTGCGCGTCATCCCCGCCGAGCAGGCGCTCGAGGAATTCCGGGAGTACTCGGGCTTCGGCACCGCGCTCGACGCGCTCACCGACAACCCGCTGCCGCACGCGCTCGTGGTGCAGCCGCGCGTCGAGCAGCGCGACGGCGGGACCATCGAACGGCTGCGCGCCTCGCTCGCGGGGACGCCGGATGTCGACACCGTGCAGGCCGACGCGGAATGGGCGCGCCGGCTCGCGGCGCTGCTCGATGTGCTGCGCACGCTGTTCCTCGCCGCGGCCGCGCTGCTGGCGGTGGGCGTGCTCGCCGTCATCGGCAACACCATCCGGCTCGAGATCGGCGCGCGGCGCGAGGAGATCGAGGTCACCAAGCTGGTCGGCGGTTCGGATGCCTTCGTGCGCCGGCCGTTCCTCTACGCGGGGCTCTTCCAGGGGCTGTTCGGCGGTGCGCTCGCGCTCGGACTGGTCGCGCTCGTCATGGGCGCGGTCGAGACGCCGATCGCGCGGCTCACCGCGCTCTACGGCGGCCGCTTCCGGCTGGGCGGCCTCTCGCTCGAGGAGGCGGGCATCGTGCTGCTCGTCGGCGCACTGCTCGGCCTGCTCGGCGCCTGGATCGGTGCCGCGCGGCATCTGTCGCGGATCGAACCGCGGCCCTGAGACCGGACGCGGACGACCGGCCCGGCCACGCCCCCAAGGTGCGCTTGGTCACACATAACCCATTGATTATACGATATAAATAGATTGAACTCTGGCGGGGTTTAGCACTCCAACTTACAGAGTGCTAGACTGATTTCCGAGGTACAGGAATGACCGCCAACGCCCTCATCGCCCGCTATTCCGATGTCGCCCTGTCCGGGCCGCTCGGCAGTCTCGACGCCTACCTGGAACGCGTGTCGCGCGTCCCGGTGGTCTCGCGCGAAGAAGAGCAGACGCTCGCCCGCCGCTTCCGCGACGAGGGCGATGTCGAGGCGGCGCGCGCACTGGTGCTCTCGCACCTGCGCTTCGTGGTGCACATCGCGCGCGGCTACACGGGCTACGGCCTGCCGGTCGGTGACCTCGTGCAGGAAGGCAACGTCGGCCTCATGAAGGCCGTGAAGCGCTTCGATCCCGACCTCGGCGTTCGGCTCGTGTCCTTCGCGGTCCACTGGATCCGCGCCGAGATCCACGAGTACGTGCTGCGCAACTGGCGCCTGCTGAAGGTCGCCACCACCAAGGCGCAGCGCAAGCTGTTCTTCAACCTCCGTCGCATGAAGAAGAACCTCGGCTGGCTCACCGCCGAGGAGACCGCGACGGTGGCGCGCGAACTCGGCGTCGAGCCCGCGGAGGTCACCGAGATGGAGCGCCGCCTGAGCGCGCGCGACATCGCCTTCGACCCCTCGCCCTCGGACTCCGAGGACGACGACGTCCACAACCCGGCCGCCTATCTGCCCGCGCCCGATGCCGACCCTGCGCAGCAGGTCGAACAGGACGAGTGGGAGGACGCCTCGCACGCGCACCTCGCGCGCGCGGTGGCCTCGCTCGATGCCCGCAGCCGCGACATCCTCGCCAGCCGCTGGATGGCGGGCGATGCCGAGAAGGCGACGCTGCACGACCTCGCCGCCAAGTACGGCGTGTCGGCCGAGCGCATCCGCCAGCTCGAAGCGAACGCCATCAAGAAGCTGCGCACGCTGATGCTCGAGACGGCCTGAGACCGTCGCCGCGCCGGCCCCGCGCGTGCTGCGCGGGGCGCGCTCCCTCAATCCACCCCTTGTTCCGGCGCCGGCGGCGTCGTGGCCTTGGCGTAGCCGCGCGGGCGGATCGCCACGGTGTTGACGATGCGCGTGCAACGGGTGCCGTCGGCGAGGTGGAAGCCGTACTCGAACGACGGTGTGCTGCGGCCGTCGCGCGCCAGTTCCTCGCCGATGCGCGATTCGAGCTCCGGCGGGAAATCGAAGCGCAGCTCGAGGTCGGTGCTGCCGCCGTGCTCGAAATCCATGTGCATGGCGCGCGTCCAGACCGAATATCCGGGGAACACGCGCGCGCAGGCGAGCGCCGCGATGGGGTCGGCGAGCGCGGCCTGATAGCCGCCGAACATCACCCCGCCCGGGTTGCGCGAGATGGCGTTGAGCGGCAGACGGATGCGCACGCGGCGCCACTGCGGACCGATCTCCAGCACCTTGATGCGCATCATCAGGAAGGGCGGATACCACTCCAAAAGACGCCCGTCCGACATCCAACGGTGCTCGGACATGTAGCGCATCAGACGCTGCATCAGGCGCGGTCGGCTCATGCGAGGGCCTCCTCGAAGACGACGACATGCAGCGCGGCGGTGCGCTCGGCCGTCGCGGCGTAGCCGCCGGCGAGCGTGATGACGAGCGGCAGCCCCGCCGCGCGCGCCCAACCGAGCACGTCCCGCTCGCGGGCGCGCAGGCCGTCCTCGGTGAGCGCGAAGCGGCCGTAGCGGTCGCCCGCCACGACGTCCACGCCCGCCAGATAGAACACGAGGTCGGGTGCGAAATCTTCGATGAGGCGCGGCAGATGCGTCCCGAGCGCGGCCAGATAGGCCGCGTCGTCCGTGCCGTCCGGCAGCCCCACATCGACCGTCGAGCGCATCTTGCGCGCCGGGTAGTTGCGTTCGCCGTGCATCGAGAAGGTGCGCACCGTGTCGTCGCCCTCGAAGATGGCCGCGGTGCCGTTGCCCTGGTGCACGTCGAGGTCGACCACCAATGCGTGGCGGATCGCCCCCTCGGACTGCAGGCGCCGGACGGCGACGGCGACGTCGTTGAGGACGCAGAACCCCTCGCCGTGGTCGGCGAAGGCGTGGTGGGTGCCGCCCGCGAGGTTGCCGGCGAGGCCGTCCTCGAGCGCCGCGCGGGCCGCGAGCAGCGTCCCCTGCACGGCGAGGCGCGAGCGGCGCAGCAGACGCGGTGTCCAGGGCACACCGAGCGCGCGCACCTCGGCAGGCGTGAGGGCGTCGCCGTACAACCGGTCGAGGTAGCCGACCGTATGCACGCGCTCGAGGTCCTCGCGCGCGGCCTCGTCCGGCTCCAACCACGCCGCCTCCGCCAGCAGTCCGGACGCGCGCAACCGCTCCCGAGCCAAAGGGTACTTGGCCATCGGGAAGGGATGCCCTTCGGGCAGCGGCA
Source organism: Steroidobacteraceae bacterium (assembly GCA_040400835.1). GTDB lineage: Bacteria > Pseudomonadota > Gammaproteobacteria > Steroidobacterales > Steroidobacteraceae > UBA964. Next base: position 146,981 of record JBBAPM010000002.1, on the reverse strand, counting down.
GGAAATAGTCCGGGTGGAAGGCGACTTTCAAGTTGGCAGGGGACACGGGATGGGCTACAAGTCGCCGGGATGTTAGACACCCTGACGCCCGCGCGCCACGCCCACGAGGATCACTGATGCAGGACAAGCCCACCGCAGCAGCCGCCCCGCCCTACCCGCACCCGGCCTATGCCTGGTACGTCGTGGTCGTGCTGCTGCTCGCCTACATCATCGCCTTCGTCGACCGCGAGATCATCGCGCTGCTGGTGCCCGGCATCAAGGCGACGCTCGGCATCAACGACACGCAGATGAGCCTGCTGATGGGCGGTGCGTTCGCGATCTTCTACACCTTCTTCGGTCTGCTGATCGCCTGGTTCGCCGACCGCGGCAACCGTCGCTGGCTGCTGTTCGCAGGCATCATGTTCTGGAGCCTCGCCACCATGGCCTGCGGCCTCGCGGTGACCTTCCCGCTGCTGTTCCTCGCGCGGGTCGCGGTCGGCGCGGGCGAGGCGACGCTCAACCCCTGCGCGCTGTCGATGCTCAAGGACTACTTCCCGCCCGAGAAGGTGGGCCGCGCGATCGGCCTCTACACCGCGGGCGTCTCGAGCGGCAGCGGACTCGCGTTCCTCATCGGCGGTCTCGTGTACCCGAAGCTGCAGGCCATCGGCCCGGTGGAATGGCCGATCGTGGGCATGGTGGAGCCCTGGCAGCAGGTGTTCATCTACGTGGGCGCGCCCGGCATCCTCATCGGGCTGCTGCTGCTCACGGTGCGCGAGCCGGCGCGCCGCGAGTTCCTGGAGTCGGGCAAGAAGCCCGAGGCGAGCCCGCTGTGGGCGACCTTCCGCCATGTGTTCACGCGTTGGCGCGCGTTCATCGTGCTGTTCGTCGCCCTCTCCGGCCTCGCCATCATGGCCTACGGGGTCGGCTTCTGGATCCCGGAGTTCCTGCGCCGCACCTACCAGCTCTCGAACGAGGAGCTCGGCTACTGGGTGCAGGTGCGCGGCGTCGTCACCATCTTCTTCGGGCTGATCGGCGTCGTGGTCGGCGGCTGGCTCTGCGACGTGTTCCAGAAACGCTACGAGGACGGCTATGTGCGCGTCTGCCTCGCGTCCTTCATCTTCCTGGCCATCGGCTACTGCTCGTTCGTGCTGATGCCGACCCCGGCGCTCGCCATCGCGCTGCTGATCCCCGCGACGCTCGGCGCGGCGGCGCCCACCGCGGCCGGCGCCGCCGCCGTGGTCGCGATCGCGCCGCCCAACATGCGCTCGCAGTGCATCGCGATGTACTACTTCGTGCTCAACGCCGTCGGTTTCTTCGTCGGCCCGACCGCGGTCGCGATGCTCACCGACTACGTGTTCGTGGACGAGTCGCAGCTGCGCTATTCGATGCTGGTGGTCGCGACGGTGGTGTCGATCGGCGGCGCGCTGCTGCTGGTCTACAACCTGCCGCATTTCCGCGCTGCGGTGCGCGAGTCGCGGCAGTGGACCACGCGCGGTGCCTGACGGCTAGACTCCCCCCACGACCCGACGCCCCAAGGCCCCGACAACCCGAGGCCCCGACAACCGAAGGACCCGACCATGGCGAACGCCCCTGCCGACCCGAAGCTCCCGATCCTGCAGCGCGACCACCGCAGCGTGATGGGCAAGGTGCTCTACACCAGCCGCAAGCCCGAGCGCATGGGCCAGGAGCGCGGGCGCGAATCCTTCCGGATCGACGTGCACGCCGACGGCACGCGTACCTGCACCGCGCACTGCGAGATCGACGACCGGCCGTCCGTGATGCGCGACATCACCTACTCGCTCGACAGGGACTGGATGCCCACCGACTGCTTCGTGCGGCTCTCGGTCGGCAGCCGCTTCATGGGTTCGGGCTGGTTCCGCTTCCATCGGCAGTTCGCCGAGTGCGAGACCTTCACCTCGCTCGAGGGCCGCGTCTCGCAGCGCATGGACCTCGCGACGCCGCTCGCCACCTTCCAGAACCACGCGATCGCCTGCGACGCCTGGCATCTGCGCCTCATCGACCAAAGAAAACCCGGCGAGGTGCAGCGGATCGCGCAGATGCTGCTCTCCTCGCCCGACCACCGCGGCGCGACCGGGCCGATGCTGTTCTCCATCGGCCTCAACATCGTGTTCGTGGGCCCCGAGAAGGTCACGGTGGGCGCCGGCACCTTCGACGCGCTGCATTTCCAGTTCGTCACCAACCCCGAGCTGCCGCAGGAGCACCCGCCCTACGACGTCTGGTGCACGGCCGACGGCGAGTACCTGTTCCTGAAGGGCCAGGTCGGCGGCTACATGCAGACCTACTACGAGCTCGTCGAGCTGTCGCGCGGCCCCCACTGGGGAAACTGAGCCAGATCAAGGGCTTGTGAAGGGTGTCGCATCGACGACACTTCCCAAATCGCGTGCTGCGTGTATAATCCGCGCACGCGTTGCAGTGAGCCAGCCCTCAAGTGGTTGAATCTCAAGGCAAAGTGGGAGAGTGATGCTTTCCTGCACCGAGTCTCCTCCGGGCAAAAACCCGGCCGATACAAGGCGCATACAACGCACAATCTCCGGCGATCGACGCGGGCACGGGACGGCCGCCGCCTCATTTTGGCGACGACCGAGGGATCCGCAAGGGTCCCGACCGGACTGGATAGCGCCCGCGGGGCGGCTCCTTTGCAGCCGCCGCACAGCGACCGACCGGCGAGCGTCGACGAATACAACCCCGCGCAAGCGGGGTTTTTTTTGGTCTCGGGTCGCCCGCCGCGCCGGGATCAGGACTTGGGCTTGAGCACGGCGTCGCGCAGGCGGCGCGCGCTGTCGGCGACCGGCCCGGTCGGTGCGATGGTGAGCGTCTTGTCGATCATCGCGAGGGCCTTCGGAGCGTCACCGGCGCGCTGATGGGCGCCGGCGATCCGCAGATAGCCGAGCGCCAGCAGGTCGCGCTGCTCCGCTCCAGCGGGCACCAGCGGCCGCAGACGGGCCTCCGCCGCCTCGAACTTGCGCTCGTACGCCAGCACGCGGCTGACCATCACCGCGCCGCGCCACGGGTCGAGCTTCGCGTAGGCCTCGGCGCTCGCCATCGCCTTGCGGGTGCCGCCGCCCACCACCGCCGGCGCGGCGAGGTAGTACATCACCAGGTCCGAGCGCATGTCGTGGTCCGCCGGCGCGAGCTGCACGGCCTTCTCGAAGGAATCCTTGATGCGGCCGGCGTAGCGCATCCCGGCCACCATGCCGCTCGTCATCGCCTCGCCGCCGTAGAGCCGACCGAGGGCGCTGTGGCACCAGGCCGAGCGCGGACGAGCGGCGACGCAGCGTTCGGTCACCGGGATGGCCGCCGCGCGCTTGGCCTTATCGCCCACCGAGACCGACGCGAGGTACCACAACGCCACATCGTCATCGGGCGTACGGGTCAGACGCTCGCGCGCCAGGCGCTCGATGTCGGCGGACTTGCCGTCGCGGCGCAGCGCCTCGAACGCGGCGTCGCCGGCCGCAGCGGGCTGCGCGGACAGCGCTACCAAGACCGCGGTCAGCACCGCGGACCACGAGGCGCGAGGCATATCAGCCCTGCTCGCCGAGCCCTGCTCGCAGCGCCGAGACCATGCTGCCCTTGTTGGCGAAATCCCAGTCGCCGCCGAACACGATGTCGGCGACGACGAAGCGGCCGTTCTCCTCGCGCAGCAACACCGTATCGGTCCAGGTCGTGGCCTTACCGCCGACCGCGGCGTCCGCGACATGCGTGAGCGTCACCGGCACGCGCAGATCGCCGAGACGGCCGCCCGGCGCATCGGCCGCGGAGACGGCCTTGCCCACGGCATGGGCCGTCGGACCTTCGAACAGGCTCGAGAACAGGTCGCCGTCGGCGAACGGCGGTTTCTCCGTGGGCGCTGCCGCGCGGGCCGCGGCGCGCGCGGCATCGGCGCGCTGCAGCAGGGCTGCGAGTCCGCCCGAAAGCATGGGCGCGAGGGTGGCGCGCTGCGACTCGGTGGGCGCGCCGCTCGGTCGCAACGAAGCGAGCGCAGCATAGAGATCGGCGACCACCTGTTCCGGTGCCGCGGCGGGCAGCACGGCGGACGGCGCCACCGCAGCGGGCGCGGTCTGCGACGTCTCCGAGGGCGCGGGCGAGGGGGATCGCCCGCAGGCCGCCAGCGCGGGCACGAGGACGACAGCAGCGAAGACGACGCGGATGACCTTCATGGAGAGCTCCTGTTCGCGGACGGCGTCCCGGATGGCGACGCCCTGCCGCTCAAGGATAGCAGCGCGCGCGGCCCTTCAGGGCAGGTCGGTCGCGCCCATCAGCCAGCGGTCGCATTCGCGCGCGGCGGCGCGGCCTTCGGCGATCGCCCACACCACGAGGCTCTGGCCGCGTCGGCAATCGCCGGCCGCGAACACGCCCTCCACGCTGGTCGCATAGGTCGCAGCATCGGCGCGGATGTTGCGCCGCTCGTCGAGCTCGAGGCCGAGGTCCTGCGGCAGGCCGGTCTCGGGGCCCGTGAAGCCCATCGCGAGCAGCACGAGCTGCGCCGGCTGGCTGCGCTCGGTCCCGGGCTGCTCGACCGGCACAGGCCGGCCCTCCGCGTCCTGCTCCCAGCGGACGTCCACGGTGACGAGCTCTTCGACCTGCCCCTGATCGTCGCCGACGAAGCGCTTCACGGTGGTGAGGTAGGCACGCGGATCCTTGCCGAACCTGGCGGCGGCCTCCTCCTGGCCGTAGTCCATCTTGTAGACCCGCGGCCACTCCGGCCACGGGTTGTCGGCGGCGCGCTCGGCGGGCGGCTTCGGCATGATCTCGAACTGCGTGAGCGTGCGGCAGCCCTGCCGCATCGCGGTGCCGACGCAATCGGTGCCGGTGTCACCGCCACCGATCACCACCACATCGAGATCTTTGGCCTGGATGGGCGCGGTCTTCGCACCCTTGCCGAGCACGGCCTGGGTCGCCGTCGTGAGGTAATCCATCGCGAAGTGCACGCCGCCGAGGGACCGCCCCTCGACCGGCAGGTCGCGCGCCTGGGTGGCACCGGTGCAGAGCACGACCGCATCGAAATCACGGCGCATCATCTGCGCCTCGTAGTCGTCGCCCACATGGGCGTTGCAGACGAACTTCACGCCCTCCTCCTCGAGCAGCCTGATGCGGCGCATGACCACTTCCTGCTTGTCGAGCTTCATGTTGGGGATGCCGTACATCAGCAGACCGCCCGGCCGGTCCGCGCGCTCGAGCACGGTGACGCTGTGGCCGGCGCGGTTGAGCTGCTGCGCCGCGGCGAGACCCGCCGGGCCGGAGCCGACCACCGCCACGCGCTTGCCGGTGCGCGTCTTGGGCGGCTCGGGCAGGACCCAGCCCTCCGCGAAGCCGCGCTCGATGATGGTGTTCTCGATGTTCTTGATGGTGACCGGCGGCGCGTTGATGCCGAGCACGCAGGACCCTTCGCAGGGCGCCGGACAGACACGGCCCGTGAACTCGGGGAAATTGTTGGTCTTGTGCAGGCGGTCGAGCGCCTCGCGCCACAGCCCGCGGAAGACGAGGTCGTTCCACTCGGGGATGAGGTTGTTGACGGGACAGCCCGAGGCGCCGCCGCTCATCAGCTTGCCGGTGTGGCAGAACGGCACGCCGCAATCCATGCAGCGCGCGGCCTGGTTGCGCAGCGACCGCTCGTCGAGGTGGTGGTGGAACTCCTTCCAGTCGCGCACGCGCTCCTTGGGCGAGCGGTCGAGCGGCGTCTCGCGCAGGTACTCGATGAACCCGGTCGGCTTGCCCATGTCAGTTGCCCCCCACGCGCGCGAGGTCGCGCGAGTTCTCCTCGAAGGCGGCCATCACCGCCTCGTCGCCCGAGAGGCCCTGGTCGTGGGCGCGCTGCAGGCAGGCGAGCACGCGCTTGTAGTCCTTGGGGATGACCCGCGCGAAGCGCGGCAGCACCGTCGGCCAGGCATCGAGCAGGCGCTGCGCGTGCGTGCTGCCCGTGACCTCGACGTGGCGCGCGATGAGCGCGCGGAGCGACTCCGCCTCGGCAGGATCCTCGACGCGGCCGACCTCGACCATCTGCGCGTTGACGCGCGAGCCGAACCGGCCCTCCTCGTCGAGCACATAGGCGATGCCGCCCGACATGCCGGCGCCGAAGTTGCGGCCCGTCGGCCCGAGCACCACCACGCGCCCGCCCGTCATGTACTCGCAGCCGTGGTCGCCCACGGCCTCGACCACGGTGTCGACGCCGCTGTTGCGCACCGCGAAACGTTCGCCCGCCATGCCGCGGATGAACACCTCGCCGCCCGTCGCGCCGTAGAGCGCGACGTTGCCGATGATCATGTTGCGCTCGGACGGGAAGGTCGCCTCGCGGGAGGGGAAGATCGCGAGCCGACCGCCGGAGAGCCCCTTGCCGACGTAATCGTTGGCATCGCCTTCGAGCGTGAAGCTCATGCCGCGCGGCATGAACGCCCCGAAGCTCTGGCCGGCGGACCCGGTGAACCGGATGCGGATGGTGTCGTCCGGGAGACCCGCCGCACCCCAACGCTTGGTGACCTCGCTGCCGGTGATGGTGCCGACCACGCGGTTGACGTTGCGGATCGGCAGCTTCGCCTCGACCTTCTCGCCGCGCTCGATGGCCGGACGGCAGATCCCGAGCAGCGTCGTCATGTCGAGCGACCTGTCGAGCCCGTGGTCCTGGTCGATCTGGCGGAAGCGGCCGACCTCGGCGCCCGAGTCCGGTTGGTAGAGGACATTGCTGAAGTCGAAGCCCTGCGCCTTCCAGTGGTCGATCGCGGCCTTCGGCTCGAGGCGGTCGACGCGGCCGACCATCTCCTCGAGGCGGCGGAAGCCGAGCTCGGCCATGATCTCGCGCAGCTGCGTGGCGACGAAGCGCATGAAGTTGACGACGTGCTGCGGATCGCCGGCGAAGCGCTCGCGAAGCCGCGGGTCCTGCGTGGCGACGCCCGCCGGACAGGTGTTGAGGTGGCAGACGCGCATCATGATGCAGCCCATCGAGACGAGCGGCGCGGTCGCGAAGCCGAACTCCTCGGCGCCGAGCAGCGCCGCGATGGCGACATCGCGGCCGGTCTTGAGCTGGCCGTCGGTCTCGACGGTGATGCGGCTGCGCAGGTTGTTGATGACCAGCGTCTGGTGCGTCTCGGCGAGGCCGAGCTCCCAGGGCAGGCCCGCGTGCGTGGTCGAGGTGAGCGGCGAGGCGCCCGTGCCGCCGTCGTGGCCGCTGATCAGCACCACGTCGGCGTGCGCCTTGGCGACGCCCGCGGCGATGGTGCCGACGCCGACCTCGGCCACCAGCTTCACGCTGATGCGCGCGTCGCGGTTGGCGTTCTTGAGGTCGTGGATGAGCTCGGCGAGGTCCTCGATCGAGTAGATGTCGTGGTGCGGCGGCGGTGAGATGAGGCCGACGCCGGGAGTGGTGTGGCGCGCCTTGGCGATCCAGGGATAGACCTTGGTGCCGGGCAGCTGACCGCCCTCGCCGGGCTTCGCGCCCTGCGCCATCTTGATCTGGATCTCGCGCGCGTTGACGAGGTACTCGCTGGTGACGCCGAAGCGGCCCGAGGCCACCTGCTTGATGGCGGAGTTCTTCGAGTCGCCGTTCGGCAGCGGTCGGTAGCGCTCGGGGTCCTCGCCGCCTTCGCCGGTGTTGCTCTTGCCGCCGATGCGGTTCATGGCGACCGCGAGCGTCTCGTGCGCCTCCTTGCTGATCGAACCGTAGCTCATGGCGCCGGTCTTGAAGCGCGTCATCAGGCTCTCGACGGACTCGACCTCATCGAGGGGCACGGGGTCGCCCTGCTTGAAGTCGAGCAGTCCGCGCAGCGTGGAGAGGTTGCGCGCGCGGTCGTCGATGAGCGCGGCGTAGGACTTGTAGGTCGCGTAGCTGCCGGTGCGCACCGCCTTCTGCAGGCGGTGGATGCTCTCGGGGTTGAAGACGTGGAACTCGCCGTCCGCACGCCACTGGTACTGGCCGCCCGCGGGCAGCACATGGTCGCTGACCGTGCGCTCGGGGAACGCCGCGCGGTGGCGCATAAGCACCTCTTCGGCGAGGGTGTCGAGCCCCACGCCGCCGATCCGCGAAGCCGTGCCCGTGAAGTAGTGGTCGATGACGTCCTGACGCAGGCCCACGGCCTCGAACACCTGCGCGCCGTGGTAGCTCTGCACGGCGGAGATGCCCATCTTCGACATCACCTTGACCACGCCCTTGGTGGCGGCCTTGGCGAAGTTCGCGCAGGCGAGCTTGTGGTCGACGGTTGTGAGCAGGTTCTCGCGGATCATGCCGTCGAGGGTCTCGAAAGCGAGGTACGGGTTGATGACCGAGCACCCGAAGCCGATCAGCAGCGCGAAGTGGTGCACCTCGCGCGCCTCGCCGGTCTCGAGCGCGAGCGAGACGCGCAGGCGCAGGCCCTCGCGGATGAGGGAGTGGTGCAGGCCCGACACCGCGAGCAGCGAGGGGATGGCCGCCTCCTCGCGCGACACGCCGCGGTCGCTGAGGATGAGGATGTTGACCTCCTCCTCCACGATGAGGCGACGCGCCTCGGCGCACATCTGGTCGATCGCCTTGGCGAGCCCCTCGGCGCCGCGCGAGACGCGGAACAGCATCGACAGCGTGCCGACCTTGAGGCCGGGCAACGCGAGACGGCGGACCTTGGCGAACTCCTCGTTGGTGAGCACCGGACCCTTGAGCTCGACGCGGCGGCAGTCGGTCGGCTTCGGCTCGAGCAGGTTGCCCTCGGAGCCGAGCCAGACGTCCGACGAGGTGATGATCTCCTCGCGGATGCTGTCGATGGGCGGGTTGGTCACCTGCGCGAAGAGCTGCTTGAAGTAGTCGTAGAGCAGCCGCGAGCGCTGCGACAGCACCGCGAGCGGGGTGTCGTTGCCCATCGACCCCACCGCTTCGACGCCCTCGCGGGCCATGGGCGCCATCAACAGGCGCTGGTCCTCGAAGGTGTAGCCGAAGGCGATCTGCCGCGCACGCAGCAGCTCCGGCTCCGGCGGCGGCAGCTTGGGCGCGGCCGGCAGGTCCTTGAGGTGCACGAGATGCTCGCCGAGCCACTCGCCATACGGCCATTCCTCGACGACGCTGCGCTTGATCTCGGCGTCCTCGACGATGCGGCCCTGCTCGGTGTCCACGAGGAACATGTGGCCGGGCTGCAGGCGGCCCTTGCGCAGCACCTCGGACTGCGGGATGTCGAGCACACCCGTCTCCGAGGCGCACACCACCATGCCGTCCTTGGTGACCCAGTAACGCCCCGGGCGCAGGCCGTTGCGGTCGAGCACGGCGCCCATGCGCACGCCGTCGGTGAAGCAGATGGCGGCCGGTCCGTCCCAGGGCTCCATCAGGCTGGAGTGGAACTGGTAGAACGCGCGCCGCGCCGGATCCATGGTCTCGTGCTTCGACCACGGCTCCGGGATCATCATCATCATCGCGTGCGTGATCGGTCGGCCGGCGAGCACCATCAGCTCGAGCACGTTGTCGAACATCGAGGAGTCGCTGCCGTTGACGTTGACGATCGGCGCGACCTTCTTGATGTCCTCGCCGAAGAGCGACGATTCGAGCAGCGCCTCGCGGGCGCGCATCCAGTTGATGTTGCCGCGCAGCGTGTTGATCTCGCCGTTGTGGGCGATGCAGCGGTACGGGTGCGCACGGTCCCAGCTCGGGAAGGTGTTGGTGCTGAACCGCGAGTGCACGAGCGCGATCGCGGTCTCCATCGTCGGGTCGCGCAGGTCCGGGAAGTACTGGTCGAGCTGCATGGTCAGCAGCATCCCCTTGTAGACCAGCGTCTTGTGGGAGAGGCTCGCGACGTACCAGGACTCGGCGCCGCCCAGCGTCGAGACGCGGATCTCGTTGTAGGCGCGCTTGCGGATCACGAACAGCTTGCGCTCGAAGGCGTCGGCATCGGGCGTATCCGGCCCGCGCTGGATGAACACCTGACGCATGAACGGTTCACTGGCGCGCGCCGTCTCGCCGAGCATGGAGTTGTCGGTCGGCACGGTGCGGCCGCCGAGGTAGATCTGGCCCTCAGACTGCACCACGCGCGCGAAGGTCTCCTCGAGACGGCGGCGCTGGATGGCGTTGCGCGGCATGAAGATGAGGCCGCAGGCGTACTCGCCCGGATCGGGCAGCGTGATGTGGGCTTTCTTCGCGGCGGTCTTCAGGAACGCGTGCGGCATCTGCATCAGCACGCCGGCGCCGTCGCCGGTATTGGTCTCGGCGCCGCAGGCACCGCGATGGTCGAGGTTCTTCAGGACCTCGATCGCGTTGCGGAGGATCTTGTTGGACTTGCGGCCTTGGATGTCGACCACGAAGCCGACGCCGCAGGCGTCGTGCTCGAACTGGGGGTCGTACAGGCCCTGCTTCCCGGGTCGTGTGGCGCGGGCGGTCGGACCGCCGATGATCGTCTCGGTCATGCTCATCTCCCAACCCCCGGTCACGACTATAACCACCCGTCCCGGCGGGATAAAAGCGCTGAGGTCGATTTGACTCATATGCATGAGTCACGCAGACTCACAGCATGACAAAGCGGCTCCAGGTGCTGTTCGACGATGGCGAGTACGCCGCCCTGCAAGCGGCGGCGGCCAGCCGCGGCATGACCGTGGCCGAGTGGGTACGCCAGGCGCTCACCGCGGCCCGCCGTGAAGCCTCGACCGCGGACGTCGACCGCAAACTGGCTGCGATCCGCGCCGCCGTCAGGCACACCGCACCGACCGGCCCGATCGAGCGCCTCATCGCCGAGACCGAACGCGGATACACGGCCGCACCGGGCAACGACGGCGGGTATTGAGCACGCCGCCGTACCCCACCCACGCGATATGGTCTTCATCGACTCCAATGTGCCGATGTACCTCGTCGGCGCCGCGCACCCGAACAAGGTCGATGCGCAGCGCCGCCTCGAGGCGCTCGTCTCGCAGCGCGCTCGGCTCATCACCGACGCCGAGGCGCTGACCGAGATCCTGCACCGCTACACGGCGCTCGAGCGGCGCGGCGGCATCCAACCGGCGATCGACGCGCTGCTCGGCGTGGTGGACGAGGTGCTGCCCGTCGACCGGGACACCGTCGAGCGTGCCAAGCAATTGGTGCTGCAGTACCCGACGCTGCCGGTGCGCGCCGCGCTGCACATCGCGACCATGCAGCGGCACGGCATCGAGAGCGTGCTCAGCTTCGATGCGGCCTTCGACCGCGTGCCGGGACTGACGCGCATCCGATAGGCGCATCTCCTCCGTCCGAAGCGTTTTGCAATCCGGACGCGGACAGCCTATGTTCCGTGCAACGCCGTTGCGGCCTACGTGCGATGGGACCTTCGTGAGCACCCGGAAAGACCGCCAATCCGCGTTCAGCAGGATCTACGACACCGCGTACTGGGGGGCCGAGCACCTCTCCGGCATGGGCAGCACCGTCGAGGCCACCGCACCGGTGCGCGCCGTGATCGAACGGGTCGTCGTCGAGCATGGGATCCGCTCGGTGACCGACGTCGCCTGCGGCGACATGGTCTGGATGCCGCTCGTGCTCGAGCGACTGCGCGAGCGCGGCCATCCGGTCGCCTTCACCGGCTGCGACATCGTGCCCTCGCTCATCGAGCAGCACACCGCGAGGTTCCCCGCGCTGCGGTTCCGGCAACTGGACCTCGTCTCTGAGCCGATACCACCGGCGGACCTCATCATCTGCCGCGAGGTGCTGCAGCACCTGCCGGTCGATGACATCCTCGATGCGCTCGCCAACATCTCGGCGAGCGGCGCGCGCTTCCTGCTCACGACCATCCACCTGCGGCGCCACGGCCTCCGCAACCGCCTCAACATGAAGATCGGGCGCTGCCGCGACCGCAACCTGCTGCTGCCGCCTTTCGACCTGCCGAATCCGCTCGTGATCCACCCGGACACCGACGGGCAGCGCGACAAGTTCATCGGTCTCTGGGCGCTGCCGTTCGCGGGCTGGTCCCGGGGCAAGCGCACTTCGGGCTGAGGACGACGCGGGGCGCAGCCGGCCGCTGCGGCATCCGCTGCGATACGGCATCAACTGCGCCGCGGCGTCAGCCGCGTCGCGGCATCAACACCGACCAGTCGATGTCGAGCACCACGCAGGGATCGAGCGGGACGCTGCGGTCATGGCCCGGGAAGTCGTGGCAGGCGTGGTCCTTGGCGGCGACGGTCCGCAGCCGCAGCGCGCCGATGTCGTCGCGCCCCGGCAGGGTCTCGCGCTCGAGCACCTCCGACCAGGCGTAGATCGTGTCACCCGCGAAGGTGGGTGCGGCATGCTTGCCGCCGTGGATGGCCGCGACCATCAACGCGTTCGAGAGCCCCGCGAACGACAGCGAGCGCGCGAGGCTGATGACATGGCCGCCGTATACGATGCGCTTGCCGAAGCGGCCCTCGCGCTCGACATGGTGGTTGAAGTGCACCTTGGCGGTGTTCTGGTAGAGCTTGGTGGCGAGCATGTGCTCGGCCTCCTCGACCGTCATGCCATCGACATGGTCGATGCGCTCGCCCACCTCGTAGTCGTCCCAGAGGAACGCGCTGCCGGTGCGTGTCGCGTCGTAGCCCTTGCGGGGCAGCTTGATGGGCACGGCGTAGTCGGCCGCGGTGACCCGCGCCGGCAGCTCCGGCACGACGGTCGTGGGCGCGGGTCGTGCGCGGTCGCGCTTGTTCACCATCACCCAGCGGCGCAGGTCGAGCACGGTCTCGCCGTGCTGGTTGAGGCCGGTGGAGCGCACGTAGACGACGCCGGTCTTGCCGTCGGTGTTCTGCTTGAGGCCGATGACCTCGGAGTCGGCCACCAGCGTGTCGCCGGGATACACCGGCGCGCCGAAGCGCACGCCCGCATAGCCGAGGTTGGCGATGGCGTTGCGCGAGACCTCGGCGACGGTGCGGCCGAAGACCATGTGGAACACCAGCATGGAATCGAGCGGCGCGCCGGGCAGACCGAGCGCGGACGCGAAGGGATCGGAGGAGTTCAGCGCGAAGCGCGAACCGAAGAGCGCGGTGTAGAGCGCCACATCGCCCGTCGTGACGGTGCGCGGCGGCGAGTGCGGCAGGCGCTGGCCGAGCGTGAAGTCCTCGAAGAAGTTGCCCGGGCTGGTCTTGTCGCTCATCGGGTCCGCCCCTTCAAAGACCGTAGGCCGCGGCGAGTTCCGGGTCCTTGCGGGCGATGAGCCGCGCGAGGTCCACCATCACCTTGGCCTGCTTCCAGGTGGCGTCGTCCTGCATCTTGCCGTCGATCATGGCGACGCCCGCGCCGTCAGGCATCGACTCGAGGATGCGCTTGGCGAACAGCACCTCGCGCACATCTGGGCTGAAGACCCGCTTGGCGATGGGGATCTGGTTGGGCGCGAGCGACCACGCGCCGGTGCAGCCCATGATGAAGGCGTTGCGGTACTGCGCTTCGCAGCCCGCCTCGTCCTTGAGGTCGCCGAACGGCCCGTAGAAGGCGCGGATGCCGCTCGCGGCGCAGGCATCGACCATGCGCGCGAGCGTGTAGTGCCAGAGGTCCTGCTGCACGAAGCTGCGATCCGCGCCCTCCGCGCCCGGATCGGCGAGCACGCCGTAGAAGGGATGGCCGCCGCCCACGCGCGTCGTCTTCATGCCGCGCGAAGCGGCGAGGTCTGCGGGTCCCAGACTGAGGCCGTGCATGCGCGGGCTCGCCCGCACGATGTCCTCGACGTTCTTCACGCCCTCGGCGGTCTCGAGCAGCGCGTGGATGAGGATCGGCTTCTTGATGCCGTGCCGCGCCTCGAGCAGCGCGAGGTATTGGTCGACGAAGTGGATGTCCCAAGGGCCCTCCACCTTCGGGACCATCACGGCGTCCAGCCGGTCGCCGACGCCGGCGACGATCTGCGCGAGGTCATCGAGGATCCAGGGGCTGTTGAGGCAGTTCACGCGCACCCAGAGCGCGGTGTCGCCGAGGTCGGACTGCTGCACGCCCTGGATGAAGCCGGCGCGGGCCGCCTCCTTGGACTCGATGGGGATGGCGTCCTCGAGGTTGCCGCAGAGCACATCGACCTGCCGCGCGGTCTCCGCGAGGCGCGCACGGATCTTCTCGATGTGCGGCGGGAAGAAGTGCACCACCCGCTCGGGGCGCAGGGGCAGTTCGCGGAAGGGCGCCGGGGCGCCGATCGCCAGCGGCTTGTAGAAGTTCTGCGGCAGTTTCATGGAACGCTCCGTGTCCGATCCTTGCGGGTGCGGTGGGTGGCTGTCGTCGGAAGGCTAGCGCTCGGGACCGGCGACGACGCCGGCATCGTGCAGCGCGCCGACCTCGCCGGCGCTGAGGCCGAGCAGGTCGAGCAGGATCTCGTCGGTGTGTTCGCCGAGCCGCGGCGCGGGCCGCGCGGGCAGACGCGGCACGCGGCTGAAATCGAGCGGCGAGCGCGGCGTCAGCATGCGGCCGATGCCGGGCTGCTCGAGCGTCTCGAACATCGGATGCGCCTCCGAGAGGTCGGGATCCTCCTCGAGCGCCTGCCGCACGCTGCGGTACGGGCCCCAGGTGACGCGATGGGCCTCGAAGGCCTCGCGGACCTCGTCCAAGCTGCGCGCCGCGATCCAGGGCGAGAGGAGGTCGCAGAGCGCCTCGCGCGCGGCGAAACGGTCGCCCTCGCGGCCGAGGTCGAGCTGCAGCCGCACCGCGAGCGCGTCCACCGCCGGCGCGAGCCCCGTCGCCTTCAGCAGGCAGCTCCACTGCATGTCGGTGAGGCCCACGACCATCAGCCGCCGGCCGTCCCGGGTGGTGAAATCGCGGCCGAAAGCGCCGTACAGATGGTTGCCGTAGCGCGGCCGGTCGACGCCGTTCACCTGCACCTCGCCGATCATGCCGAGATGGCCGAGCAGCGCGAGGCCCGTATCTTTGAGCGCGAGCGTGACGAGCTGTCCCTCGCCGGTGCGGTCGCGGTGGCGCAGCGCCGCCAGCATCGCGGTGGCGATCATGTTGCCGGCGATCGCGTCCCAGGCCGGGAACACATGGTTCACGGGCGGGCCGTCGGGCGCGCCGGTGAGCATCGGGAACCCGAACTGCGGATTGACGGTGTAGTCGACCTCGGAGCCGCCGTCGCGCCGCCCGAGCAGGTTCACCATCACGAGGTCCGGTCGCGCGCGGCTGAGCGTGTCGTAGGCGAGCCAGCCGCGCGCCGGGAAGTTGGTGCTGAAGAGCCCCGCGTCCGGCCCGGGCGCGGCGATCAGGCGGGTGAGCAGCTCCTGGCCCTTCGGGTGCCGCAGGTCGACGGCGATCGAGCGCTTGCCCTTGTTCATGCCCGCCCAGAAGAGCGAGCGGCCGTCGGCGGTGACGGGCCAACGCTGGTGGTCGAGGCCCCCGCCGATCGGATCGAAGCGGATGACATCGGCGCCGAGCTGCGCCAACGTCATGCCGCCGAGCGGCGCGGCGACGAAGGCCGAGCCTTCGACCACGCGCAGTCCATGCAGTATCCCGGGCATCATGCGGCTCCTAGATCGCTTTCTTGGCGCGCAGCGCGGCGATCTCGGCGTCGCCCATGCCGAGCAGCCCGCGCAGCACCTCTTCGGTGTGCTCGCCGAGCTTGGGACCGAGCGAGCGGATGCTGCCCGGGGTCTCCGACAGGCGCGGCACCGGCGTCGGCACGATGATCTGCTCGCCGGTGTCCGGCGCGTCGATGGCCACCATGTTGCGCCGGGCGTGGAACTGCCGGTCGCCGAAGATGTCGGCGATGGTGTTGAGCGGACCTGCGGGCGTGTCGGTGGCGTAGCAGCGCTGCAGCACCTCCTCGCGGGTCAGCGAACCGCACCAGTCGCGCACGATCTCGTTCACGTCGTGCTTGTGCACGAGCCGCTGCGCCTGTTCGCCGTAGGTGTGCGGCTGCGCGAGGTCGGGGCGTCCCATCGCCTGCGCGAGGCGCGCGAACAGCATGTCGGTGGCGCAGGAGATCGCCACCCACTTGCCGTCGCGGGTCGAGAAATGGCCATGCGGCACGGCGAAATCGTTGTGCGAGGAGCCGGCCCGCTCGCGCACCGTGCCGTACATGCCGTAGACCGGCGCCAGCTCCTCCGTGCAGCGGAAGATCGATTCGTACAAGGCGGCATCGATGCACTGCCCCTCGCCCGTGCGGTCGCGGTGGCGCAGCGCCATCAGCACGCCGAAGCAGCCGTAGAGGCCGGTCATGTAGTCGCCGAGCGTGGTCGAGCCGGGCGTCACGGGCGTGCCTTTGGGCATGCCCGCGAGATAGGCGATGCCGCCCATCGCGTGCGCGACGCGCGCGAACCCGGGCCGATCCTTGTAAGGGCCGGTCTGGCCGTAGCCCGTCACGCGCAGCATCACGAGCCGCGGATTGACCTTGCGCAGCACCTCCCAGCCGAGGCCCCAGCGCTCGAGCGTGCCGGTGCGGAAGTTCTCGCACAGCACATCGGTCTGCGCGACCAGCTTCTTGAAGACCTCGGCGCCTTCGGGGGTGCGCAGGTCGATGGTCATGGAGCGCTTGTTGCGACCCTCGCTGAGCCAGGTGAGCGTGTCGCCGCGCTTGGAGGGCGTGCCGAAGCGACGCAGCGCATCGCCGCCCTCGGGGTGCTCGAGCTTCAGCACATCGGCGCCGAACTCGCCGAGCACCGTGGCGCAGTAGGGCGCGGCGATGACCGTGGCGATGTCGATGACGCGGATGCCTTGCAGGGGCAGGTCCTTCGCCGGCACGGCGGATGTCGATGTCGCGGCCCGGGGTGTCATGGGCGGCGGTGTCATGGGCGGCGGTGTCACGGGCGGCGGTGTCACGGGCGGCGGTGTCACGGGCGTTCGCGCTCCATCGCTCAGATGATGCGCTTGTCGCGCAGGGCGCCGATCCGGGCGGCATCGAGCTGCAGCAGCTCGGTGAGCACCGCGATGGTGGCGTCGCCGAGCGTCGGCCCGAGCGCGTCGATGCGGCCCGGCGTAGCGGAGAGCCGCGGCACCACGCCCGGCACCACCACCTCGCCCAACCCCTCGGCGACGCGGCGCTCGAGGTTGCCGCGCGCCGCGAAGTGCTCGTCCTCGAAGATGTCGGCGATCGAGTTCACCTTGCCGGCGGGGACCTCCTCGGCGAGACAGCGCGCGAGCACCTCGCTGCGGTCGAGCGAGGCGACCCACTCCGTGACGAGGGCATCGACGGCCTCGCGGGCGGCGAGCCGCTTTCTTTGGTCGCCGTACACCTCGGGCGCAGCGAGCTCGGGCCGGCCCATCGCGGCCGCGAAGCGCTCGAACATCTTGTCGGTGGTGCAGGCGATGGCGACCCAGCGGTCGTCGCGCGTGCGGAAATGCCCGTGCGGGCAGGCGACGAAGCTGCCCGAGCCCTCGCGTTCGCGCACCACGCCGTGCAGGCCGTAGGCGGCGGCGATCTCCTCGAGGATGCGGAAGATCGCCTCGTAGATGCCGACGTCGACGATCTGGCCGCGACCGGTCTCCTCGGCGTGGCGCAGCGCGATCAGGGTGCCGATCGCACCGAAGAGGCTCGCCACATAATCGCCGAGCGGCACGGTGCCGGGCAGCACCGGCGACTCGCCCGGGAAGCCGCAGAGATAGTTGAGGCCGCCGAAGGCCTGCGCGATGTGCGCGAAACCGGCGCGGCGGCGGTACGGACCGGTCTGGCCGTAGCCCGTCACGCGCAGCATCACGAGCCGCGGATTGGCGGCGCGCAGCACCTCCCAGCCGAGACCCCAGCTCTCCATCGCCTCGGGGCGGAAGTTCTCGATGAGGATGTCGGACTTGGCGACCAGCTTGAGCAGCAGCTCGACGCCCTCGGGCTGGCGCAGATCGCAGGTGACGGAGCGCTTGTTGCGGCTCTCGCTCAACCATTTGAGCGTCGCGTCGGGGCGCGCGGTGGTGGTGCCGTAGCGGCGCATCGGATCGCCGCCCTGCGGGTGCTCGATCTTGATCACCTCGGCGCCGAACTCGGCCATGATCGTGCCGGCGTAGGGGCCCGCAAGGAAATTGCCCACGTCGAGGACGCGGACGCCATCGAGCGGACGCGGAGCGGCGGTGTCGGCAGCGGCAGCGCTCATCGTAGGGGTCCTTCCCTGATCGCGGAGCAGTCCAGCAGACCCCGAGAGTACCACCGTCGCGCTAGAAGGGTATCCCCTGCCCGTCCCAGGCCCACAGTCGCCCGCTGTCGGCCGGGATCAGGCGGTCGAGGACGCCGAGCATGGACCGCGCGGACTGCGTGGGCGTGAAGAGCTTCGCCGGATCGACACCGCCCTGGAACGGCTGCGAGAGCCGCGTGTCGACGGTGCCGGGATGCAGCGCGACGCAGAGCGCGCCCGGATTGCGCTGGCGCAGCTCGACCGCGCAGGTGCGGATGAGCATGTTGAGTGCCGCTTTGGAGGCGCGGTAGGCGTGCCAACCGCCGAGCCGGTTGTCCTCGATGGACCCGACACGCGCCGACAGACATGCGAACGCCGACTTCGCGTCGCGACGCAGATGCCCCAGCGTGTGCTTGGCGATCAGCGCAGGCCCCGTGGCGTTGATCGCGAAGGCCTCGGCGAGCGCCGCGGCATCGAGGCTGCGCCAGCTCCTCTCGGGACGCAGTGCGGGCCCGTGCAGCACGCCGGTGGCGACGAGCACGAGATCGAGCGGACCGTCAGCGGCCGCTGCGGCGGCGACCGCGGCGATGCTCGCCTCGTCCCGCAGATCGAAACGCCACGGTGCCTCCGCGCTGCGCGCCGCGGCGTACACGCGCGCCACGCGCGGATGCGCGGCGAGCTCGGCCGCGAAGGCCGCGCCGATGCCGCCTCCCGCGCCGAACACGAGCGCACGCAGGCCGGGGGCGAAGCTCTCCAGGGTCGGCGGGGCGCCGGTCGGCGTCGGGACGAGCGGATCGCTCAAAGATCACCGTGCAACGGACGGAGGGTGATGCTCTCCAGCGACGCCCGCGCGGGGAGCGCGAGCGCATCGATCATCGGCTGCGCGACATCCTCGGCGGTCATCATGCGCGCGACCTGGTCCGACGGCATCTCGCCCCACATCGGCGTGTACGCCGCGCCCGGCCGCACCTCGAGGATGCGGATGCCGTCCTGGCGGCCGTAGAGCTTCATGACATCGAGCAGGCCGCGCTGCGCGTACTTGCTCAAACAATAGGTCGAGCTCTGCGCGAACGGCTGCTCCGCGGCGATGGAGGTGACCACCTGGATCTGGCCGCGCATCCCGTCGCGCGGCGTCTGCGCCTTCATCGCGGCATAGGTCCTCTGCAGCAGCAGGAAGGTCGCGGTGACGTTGGTCCTCAGCGTGAACTCGAGGTCCTCGGGCGTCTGCTCGAGGAAATCCTTGAAACGACCGACGCCCGCGCAGTGGATGAGCGCATCGACCCGCCCGTGGCGCTCGAGACAGGCCTCGAGCGGCCGCAGCGGCTGGTCCGCGAGGTCGCAGGCCACGATGCCGCAGTCGACGGCATCGCCCTGCAGGGCCGCCTGCAGCGCCGCGAGGTCGGACTGCGTGCGCGCGGCGAGCAGCAGCTTCATCCCCGACGCCGCGGCGCCCGTCCGGGCGCGCGCCCGCGCCGCGAGGCCTTCGGCGACGGCACGACCGATGCCCTTGCCGGCCCCGGTGACGAGGATGACGGGCGGCGAGCTTCGCTTATCGGGCATGACGGGCCTCTGCTACGATGGACGGGTGTCCGAATCCTACGAAATCCGCGTCCGAAAAGATGCGCTGAAGTTCGCCGCCAGCCACATGACGGTGTTCCCCGACGGCACGAAGGAGTCGCTGCACGGGCACAACTACGTCCCGAGCCTCACGGTGAAGGTGCGCGAAGCCTCCTTCGAGGCCACCATCCCGTTCTCGCGCCTCAAGGCGGGCATGCGGAAGATCGCCGCGGCTTGGGACGAGAAGGTGCTGGTCGCGACCCGCAACCCTTTCCACGAGGCGCTGCGGAACGACGGCCGGGAGCTCGAGTTCCGCCTCTGCGGCAAGCGCTATGTGCTGCCCGCCGACGAGGTGGTGCTGCTCGAGACCGACAACATCTCCTGCGAGACGCTGGCGCGCGCCTACTTCGACCTCTTGAGCGCCGAACTCGGCGACGAGCTGCGGTCGCCGAACATCCTCTCGGTCTCCGTGTTCATCGAGGAGACCCCGGGCCAGGGGGCGGCCTACCACCGGGAGGACCTGCACGGCGACCGCCGCGCCGTCCCGGGCTGAGCGCACCTCAAGCCGGCGAGCCCACCCGCGGATGTTGCATCGAGCGGGTCACCACCCTTATTTTGGTCCGGTCGGGTCTGCGCCGTCGTCCACGGGGGGTGTCATGCGCAAAGCGTTGTGGATGCTGTCACTGCTGATCGCCTCGACGGGCGCCCATGCAGCATGGTTGGAGGCGTCGAGCGACCATTTCGTCGTGTACGGCGACACCACCGAGGAGAACCTGCGCCGCTTCGCGGAGCAGTTGGAGCGGTACGACGCCGCGATGTCGGTCATCACGGGCACACCGCGCAGGAAGCCGAGCCCCTCCGCCCGGGTGACCATCTACGCGACGGGCGGCGACGACGAGCTGCGCGAGCTGGCCGCGCAGAACGGCCGGGTCTCCCGCAACATCGCCGGCTTCTACATCCCCGCCATGGCGGGCCCGGTGGCGTTCGTCCCGAGGATCGCTGCGGCGCGCAAGGGGGACGAGGACCTCGACTTCTCCACCATCGTGCTGCTGCACGAGTACGCCCACCACTTCGCCTTCATCAACAGCCGCTTCACGCCGCCGCTGTGGTACATCGAGGGCTCGGCCGAGTTCTTCGCCTCCGCCAGCTTCCAGGCGGACGGGTCGGTCACGCTGGGCCGCGCCGCCAAGCACCGCGCCGGAGAGCTTTTCGGGGCCCCCGATGTCACCGTCACCGACCTCGTGGACCCGGAGCACTACCGCAAGCGCAAAGGCGATGACCAACGCTACGACGCGTTCTACGGTCGCGCCTGGCTGCTGTTCCACTATCTGACCTTCGAACCATCGCGGCAGCAGCAACGGCGTACGTACATCCAGGCGATGCTGGCGGGCAGACCCTCACGCCAAGCGGCCGAGGAAGCCTTCGGAGATCTCGAGAAACTGGAGAAGGAACTCGACGCGTACATGATCCGCGCGGTGTTCAGACAGGTGACGATCAAGGCGAGCGCGCTGCCGATCGGTGACATCACGGTGCGCAGCCTCCGCCCGGGCGAGGCGGCGATCATGCCGGTGGTGATGCGTTCCAAGCGCGGCGTCGGCTCGAAGGAGGTCGCGGCCGCGATCCTCACCGACGCGCGCGCCGTGGCGGCCAAGTTCCCGAAGGAGGCCCCCGTGCTCGCGGCGCTCGCCGAAGCGGAGCACGACGCGGGCGACGACGACGCGGCGGTGACGGCGGCCGACGCCGCGCTCGCCCTCGACCCGCGCAACGTCAACGCCCATGTGCAGAAGGTCTACGCGCTCTCGAGGAAGGCCGAGAAGGCCAAGACTGCAGCCGCGGTGGACGAGGCCCGCCGCGCCCTGCTCGCGCTCAACAGCATCGAAGCCAACCATCCCGTGCCGCTCGTCCATTTCTACCGGAGCTTCGCCGCGCGCGGCGAGACGCCGACCGACAATGCCGTGGCCGGGCTCGAACAGGCGGTCGCCGTGGCGCCGTTCGCGCACGAGGTCTCGCTGATGCTGGCGCAGCGGTATCTGTTGGACGGCAAGACCGCGCAGGCGCGCGAGACGATGCTGCCCGCGGCCTACAACCCGCACGGCGGGAAGCGGGCGGAGCAGCTGCGCGGGCTGCTGGCGCGGCTCGATAGCGCGGACCGGGCGGGCGCGGCCGCGATCGCGGCGGAACTGCGCGAACTCGACAAGCCCGAGGAAGAGAAGCCGGCGAAGGATTGAGCCGGCACCGGCGCGGTCGGCGGCCCGCTCAGCATCCGCTCGGTGGACGAGGACCTTGCTGGCGAGCCATCCGCGTTTGAACGACCTCGACGGATGCCTGCGCCCGCTGCCGCACAGGATCGTCACGACGGTGTGACCCGGACCGAGCTGCTTGGCGACGCGGAGGGCGCCGGCGGAACCGTGGAAGATGCTCATGGGCTGAGGTTCCCACAGGGCCGTGTGCACCGCGAGGCGGCACGACCACCCACAAATCTTTGCCGTTCTTCACGCCCGGACGATGGAATGTTCCGCAGCGACAGCATAGGGTGTCGCACGAGGGTCCATCCGATGCGTCAACCATCGACTTCGCTCTGCTTGCCGTTGCTGGCTTTGCTCGTCGCCTGCGGCGGTTCGGGATCGGCGGACATCGCCCCGGCCGCAGGTTCCGCGCCACCGCCGGTGAGTCCCCCGGCTCCGCCTGTGCAGGGCATCCGCACCATCACCTACGGCGGGGTCTCGGTGCAGGTGGTGATCCACCTGCCGCCCGCGTCGGTCAAAGATGCGCTCGTGCTCTACCACCCCACCGTGTGGTTCGACGACCGGATACTGCCGGCCGCCGAGAACACCCTCGACAACTTCAAGCGCCTGCTCCAGCGCGACGACATGCTGCTGGTCAGCGTCGCCTACCCACAGCAGAACCGCGAGGTCGGCGAGGGCTTGCGCGAGGCGGAGGCCGCTCTCCTTTGGGTGAAGAACGAAGCTTCACGAGCGCTGGGCCTGTCCATCGGCCGGGTCTTCATCGCCGGCCATTCCCAGGGCGCCTATGTCGCGACCCGGCTGAACACGCTGCAGCAGACGGATGGGGTGATCGCCAATGCGCCGGGACCCCTCGACTTCGAGTACCGCTGCCTGCTGGAGGAGCGCGGTAGCGCGCCGGGCAGCCAGGAGTGCGGACTGATGGTCCAGCGCTACGGTCCTGCGTCCGCGAACCCCCTGCCCTATCGCAGGATCTCGCTGTTGTCGTTCACCGCGGGGTTCAAGGCGGATGCCCTGTTCGTCCAGGGCCTCGGCGACGGCGCGATCCAGATGCGATCCTGGCCGCTCTTCAAGCAGGCCGTGCAGGCCTGCGCGGACTGCCAGCGTCCCGTCTTCCTCGAGGTCGCCGGCGGCCACGATGCGCTGTTCATGAGCTTCGAGGCCCGCGAGGCGTTCAATCAATTCATCGACCAACGGCGCAGCAGATAGGGAGCGCAACGCGCCCGTCCGCGGCGCTGCCCGCGGGTCCGCCCGCGCAGACGGTCGAGGACCCCCGCAAGCCCGCCGACGCGCGTCGGCGGCTCCAACCCAGATTCTTTCGCCCAACGCTTGCATCGCGGGGCCGCTTGCCTTAACTTTCGCGCCGCGTTGCGGGGTCGGGTACCGGTCGTGACGCCCAGAAATGGTGCTCCGGATCCCCTTGGAGGTGTGGCAAGACCCTGATGAAGAAGCTCATCGCGCCCCACGGCAACGACTCCGGACGCCTGCTCGCAGTGAACCAGTACCTCGAGCGGAACTTCCCAGACTTCTTCGCCGAAGCCCGGTTCCATGTGGGGGACGACGACTATTTCCTCTATTCCCGCTTCGGTCAGTACCTCGCCCGCTCCATCGAAGACCGCCGCGCTCCGCGCGCCAAGATCAACCGCGGTTTCACCGTCCTCAACAAGATGGCCGCCGTGTCCCGCAAGGACCCGGCCGTGCGCCGCATGCTCGTCTCGGGCCCGCTCGAGCACCTGTTCGACGCCCCCAAGGCCCGCGCGCTCGCCATGAAGCGCCTCTCACCCGTCGCCCAGGGATATCTCGAAAGCCTCTGCGAATGAGGGCACACTGCGGGTCATGGCCACAGCCCAGACGCGCAGCCCCCCGAGCGGCAGCACCGGAGTCGACCCCGCCCACCGCCGGGTGATCCTCGCCTCGTCCCTGGGGACGGTGTTCGAGTGGTACGACTTCTACCTCTACGGCGCGCTGTCGGTCATCATCTCGAAGCAGTTCTTCTCCGGGGTCAACGAGACCACGGGCTTCATCTTCGCGCTGCTCGCCTTCGCGGCGGGCTTCTTCGTCCGGCCCTTCGGCGCGCTCGTCTTCGGGCGGCTGGGCGATCTCGTCGGCCGCAAGCGCACCTTCCTCATCACCATCGTGTTGATGGGCGTGTCGACCGCGCTCGTCGGCCTGCTGCCGAACTACGCCGCCATCGGCGTGGCGGCGCCCATCATCCTCATCGTGCTGCGGCTCGCGCAGGGCCTCGCGCTCGGCGGGGAGTACGGCGGCGCGGCGGTGTATGTGGCGGAACATGCGCCCGACGGCCGGCGCGGGCTCTACACGAGCTGGATCCAGACCACGGCGACGATGGGGCTCTTCCTCTCGTTGCTCGTGATCCTGCTGTGCCGCTGGGCGACGGGCGACGCGTTCGAGGTCTGGGGCTGGCGCATCCCGTTCCTGGTGTCGGTGGTGCTGCTCGCGATCTCGGTCTACATCCGGCTGCAGCTCGAGGAGTCGCCGGCCTTCGAGCAGATCCGCGCCGAAGGCAAGCTCGCCAAGAAACCGCTCACCGAGGCCTTCGCCGACCGCGGCAACCTCAAGATCGTGCTGCTCGCGCTCTTCGGCGCCACGGCAGGCCAGGCCGTGGTCTGGTACGCGGGGCAGTTCTACGCGCTCTTCTTCCTGGAACGCACGCTGCAGCTCGAGGCGGCCTCGGCGAACCTCATCCTGATCGCGGCGCTGCTCGTCGGCACGCCGTTCTTCGTGGTGTTCGGTGCGCTCTCCGACCGCATCGGTCGCAAGAAACTCATCATGGCGGGGTGCCTCCTCGCTGCGCTCACCTACTTCCCGACCTTCAAGGCCATCACGCACTACGCGAACCCGGCGCTCGAGCGCGCGGTGGCGACGGCGCCGGTGGCGGTCGTCGCGGACCCCGCACGCTGCAGCCTGCAGTTCGACCCGGTCGGCAAGGCGGCCTTCCGCGAGTCCTGCGATGTCGCCAAGACGGCGCTGGCGCGCGCCGGCGTGCCGTACAAGAACGAGGCCGCGCCCGCGGGCGCGGCGGCGGTGGTGCGCATCGGCTCCGGCGCGACGGCGGTGACGGTGCCCGCCTTCGAAGGCGGCACGCTCGATGCGGCGGCCTTCAAGGCGGCCAACGCGGACTTCGGCAAGCAGCTGCGCGGCGCGCTCGACACGGCAGGCTATCCGCCGAAGGCCGACATGGCGCAGGTGAACTACCCGATGGTGATCGCGCTCTGCGCCTGGCTCGTGATCCTGGTGACGCTCGTCTACGGCCCGATCGCCGCGTGGCTCGTGGAGCTCTTCCCGACCCGCATCCGCTACACCTCGATGTCCCTGCCCTACCACCTCGGCAACGGCTGGTTCGGCGGCTTCCTGCCGGTCACCTCGTTCGCGATCGTCGCCGCCACGGGCGACATCTACGCGGGGCTCTGGTACCCGATCGTGGTGGCGCTGATGACGCTCGTGATCGGTGGGCTCTTCCTGCGCGAGACCCACCGCTCGCCGCTGCCGGACTGAAGACATGGCGCAGGGCCCGACGATGCGCGCGCCCTCGACCCGCGACTACGGCGCCGTCGCGCGCGTCGGGGTGGCGGTGCCCTACGCCAACCCCACGGTCGAACCCGAACTGCGCGCGCTGCTGCCGTCCGGCATCGGGCTCTACGCGACGCGGCTCGTACATCCCGCGCCGGATGTCGGCATGCGGCTCGACCACTACATCCGCCACCTGCCCGAAGCGATCCGCTCGTTCGGGAACATGGGTCTCGCCGCCTTCGGCTTCGGCTGCACGGGGTCGAGCTACCGCGCCGGTGTCGCGCTCGAGGACCGGCTCAGCGCCGAGGCCGCGGCGGCCTGCGGACTTCCGGTGATCACCGCCGCACAGGCGCTCCGTGCCGCGCTGGCGGCGCTCGGAGCGCGGCGTATCGCCTTGGTCGCCCCGTATCCCGCCGATCTGCACGAGGCGGGCCTGCGCTACTGGCGGGACGCCGGAGTCGAGGTGGTCGCGAGCCTGCGGGTCGACCCGACGCTCGACGACACGCACCGCATCTACGAGCTGACGAGCGATGACGCGCTCGACGCGCTGCGTCGGGTGGACGGTCGGGGCGCCGTTTGTGTGGTCGCGAGCGGCACCGGCATGCCGACGCTGCGCGCGCTACGGCAGCTGACCGCAGCCGCCGCGCGTCCGGCGGCTTCAGGGGCCGCTTCAGGGACCGCTTCAGGAGCCGCCACGGCGGTCGAAGCCGTCGCCGCCCTGCCGGTGCTCTCTTCCAACCTCTGCCTCGCCTGGGCGCTGCTGCGCGCCGTGGCGCCGACACGGGCACCGCTGACGCCGCAAGGACTGCTCGACCCCACCGACCACTGACCGCGAACGGAGACCCCCATGCCGCCGACCACCCTCGACCGACGCACCGCGCTGCAGCTCGCCGGCGCTGCGCTGATCGCCACCCCGACCGCGGCGCCCGCCCTCGCGCGCGACGAAGCGCCCGCGCCGCTGCTGACCCGCCCGATACCGTCCAGCGGCGAGAAGTTGCCGGTGATCGGCGTCGGCACCAACCGCTACAACCCGACCACCGACGAGGAGCGCATGAGCCGCATGGCGGTGCTCACCGGCCTGACCGCCGCCGGCGCGAAGGTGATCGATACCGCCCCGTCCTACGGGGAGTCGGAGCGGGTGATCGGCGACCTGCTCGCCGAGATCGGCAACCGCGACCGCTGCTTCCTCGCGACCAAGGTGACGGCCCGCGGCGGTACGCGCGAAGAGGGCGAGGCCATGCTGGAGGCTTCCCGCCGGAAGCTGCGCAGCGACCGGCTCGACCTCGTGCAGGTGCACAACCTCGTGGGCACCGCCGTGCTGCTGCCGCTGCTGCGCGAGCAGGTGGCGGCCAAGCGCATCCGCTACACCGGCATCACCACCTCGCGCGACGCCCAGTACGCCGACTTCGAGGCGGTGATGAAGACCGAGAAGCTCGACTTCGTGCAGGTGGACTACTCGATCGCCAACCGCGGCGCGGCGGAGCGGCTGCTGCCGCTCGCCGCGGAACGCGGCCTGGCCGTGCTCGTGAACCTGCCGTTCGGCGGTTCACGCGACGGCAACCTGCTCGCGAAGCTCAAGGACCGGCCGCTGCCGGACTTCGCGGCGGAGATCGGCGCCGCGTCCTGGGCGCAGCTGTTGCTCAAGTACATCCTCGGCCACCCGGCGGTGACCTGCGTGATCCCGGGGATGACACGACTCGAGAACCTGCGCGACAACCTCGGCGGCGGCCGTGGCCCGATGCCGGACGCCGCGCTGCGGCGCAGGATGGAAGCGTGGTGGGATGCGCAGATGGGCGGCGCGGCCTGACACGGCGGCGCGGGCCCCGGAACGGAAACGGGGCTGCGGTCTTCACCGCAGCCCCGCGAGAAAAACCGGGAAAACCGGTTACTTCTTCTTGGCAGCCTTCTTCTTGGCTACGGTCTTCTTGGCCGCAGCAGGCTTGTCGTTCTTCGTCTTGGTCTTGCGCAGATCCTGCGCGTGGGCGCGGGCGTAGGTCTGGATGTCGGTGAACTTGCCACCGGTGTCACGCTTCGCGTAGAGCTTCTTGCCGCCCTTGCTGTACATGACCGTACGCTTCGCCTTCTTCGCAGCTTTCTTCTTCGCAGCCATCATTCATCTCCCTGAGGGATTGTCGGAGCGGCAAAAGTACGCCCACCGCCGCGCCACGTCAATCGCCCCGCGTTCGTATTAGAGTGTGCCCATGGACCGACGACGCGTGATCATCGACTGCGACCCGGGCGTCGACGACGCCGTCGCGCTGCTGCTCGCGTTCGCCGCGCGCGACGCGCTCGACATCGTCGGCATCACCACCGTGGCGGGCAACGTCGGCGCGGCGCTCACCGCACGCAACGCCTGCATCGTGCGCGCGATCGCGGCACGACAGGATGTCCCGGTATACGCGGGCTGTGCGCGACCGCTGCGCCGCGCGCCCGTGGAAGCGGGGCATTTCCACGGCGAATCGGGGCTCGGCGACCTGCCGATCACCGCACCGCGCCACGGCCCGGAGGCGCGTCATGCGGTCGATCTCATCGTCGAGACGCTGCTCGCCGCAGCGCCCGGCTCGGTGACGCTGGTCGCCACGGGGCCGCTCACCAATGTCGCGACGGCGCTCGCGCGCGAGCCTGCGATCCGCCGCGGTCTGCGCGAGATCGCGCTGATGGGCGGCGCCCGCAGCGCGGGCGGCAACATCACCGCGTCCGCCGAATACAACATCCACGCCGACCCCGATGCCGCACAGGCGGTGTTCGGGTCGGGCTGCACGGTGGTGGCGTTCGGGCTCGATGCGACGCATCAGGTGCGCGCCACCCCGTCGCGGGTGGCTGCGGTCCGCGCCCTCGGCTCGCGCGCCGCGCTCGCCGCCGCCGGACTGCTGGACTTCTCGAACGCGCTGCCGGCCAACGGTCCGCGCGAGCAGGGCGCGCCGCTGCACGACCCCTGCCCCATCGCTTGGCTGCTGCGGCCCGAGGCGTTCAAGTTCCGCCCCTGCCATGTGGATGTCGAGACGGACTCGACGCTGACGCTCGGCCATACCGCGGTGGAGTTCCGCGCGGCGCCGCAGCGGCCGCAGAACGTGCTGTGGGCGGTGCAGGCCGACGGTGAAGCGGTGTTCGAGCTGTTGACGGCGACGCTGGCGCACGACGCGGCGCGCGAGCCGCTCGGCCACCAGGCCCCTGGACCACTAGGCCCCTAGGCCACTGGGGCGGTCAGCCGTCCGGCAGGCCGTAGCGCTCGCTCAAGGATCCCTCGTAGGCCCAATCGCGCGGCGTCACGAGTTCGCGCCCCGCGCTGCCGACCAGACGGCAGGCCGCGACCCGCGGGCCGTCCTCGGCGAGATCGACGCTGCCCACCTCCAACCACTCGCAGGGCAAGGTGATGCCGGCCAGCTGGTCGACCACCGCGAGGTCGCGCGCCATGCCGTTCACCTCGTCGGCGTGATCGAGGCCCGCGTCCGTCAGGGCGCGCACGAAAGCTTCGCAATCTTCGGAGTCGGTGAAACCGACCCGCGCGATCTCGCCGTCGTCGCAGAGCGTGGCGCGCGGCAGCTGGGCGAGGAAGGCCTCCCAGCCGCCCTGGAAGCGGCCGTCGATGGCGCTGCGCCGGATCACCACGGAAAGCCCTTCGATCAGCACAGCCATGGTCGACCGCCCCCTGCCGCGCTACTGCGCGAGGCGGGTCCAGACCCACCAACCGCCTGCGACGCACACCAGCAGCGTCAGCATGGCCGCGGCCCACGGCCACACGTGCCACGCCGTGACGGGCGCTTCACCGGCGACCTCGGCGGCAGCCGCGCGCACCAGCGCCGGCGACACCTCATGCCGGTCGCGCGCGAAGGCGCCGAGCAGCGCGCGGTCGGCGATCACGTTGACGAGCCGCGGCAGACCGCCGCCCTGGCGGTGCAGCTCGCGCAGCGCGGCAGGCGTGAAGATCTCGCGCGTCGCGCCCGCCACGCGCAGCCGATGGCGCACATAGGCCGCGGTCTCGTCCTGCGACAAGGGCTCGAGGTGATGCCGTCCGGTGATGCGCTGCGCGACCTGACGCATGTCCTCGCGCGCGAGCAGCTCACGCAGCTCCGGCTGGCCGATGAGGATCACCTGCAGGAGCTTCCGGGTCGGGGTCTCGAGGTTGGTCAGCAGCCGAACCTGCTCGAGGACATCGCGCTCGAGGAGGTGCGCCTCGTCGATCAGCACCGCGACGCGCCGCCCTGCGGCGTGCGCGGCCAGCAGGTGTGCGGTGAGCGCATCGACCAGCGCCTTGACGCTGCCCCGCGAACCTTCCGGCACGGCGATGCGGAGCTCCTCGCAGATGGTCAGCAGGAACTCGGGCACGGTGACGCGCGGGTTGAGGATCAGCGCGATCTCCACGCCGTTCGGCTCGCGCGCGAGCAGCGAGCGCACCAGCGTCGTCTTGCCGGTACCGACCTCGCCCGTGAGCTGGATGAAACCGCCCGCCTCGCTGACGCCGTAGACGAGGTGCGCGAGCGCTTCGGCATGGCGGGCGCTCGGGAAGAGATAGCGGGGATCGGGCGTGATGGAGAACGGCGGCTCGTTCAGCCCGAAGAACGCCTGATACATGTCATCGGCCGGGCGGCGTGTAGACGCAGGGCTGACGCGCCGCCTGCAGCATGTCGCAGATCTCGCGGGCCCGCGCCTCGCTGACCACGCCCGCTTGCAGACGCCACATCGACGCACCGTTCGTCGACGTCACCGGCGTGAGCAGCGGCACGAGGCCCTGCAGCTCGCGGTGCTGGGTGCGGGCCTGCGCCCATTCGGCCTGCGCCTGCTCGCGCGAACCGAAGGCGCCCAACTGGATGCGGTGCGAGACGGGCGCGGGCTCGGTGGGCTTGGCCGGCGCAGCCCGCGCTGCGGGCGCTGCCGGACGCGGGACCGCCGGCGCTGCCGCCTCGGGCGGCGAAACGGTGGTCGGCGCATCGAACAGCGCGTCTTCGGCGGGTCCGGCGGAGGGCGCAGGGGCCGATCCGGGCGCAGACGACGGCTCGGCCATCGGCGCGTCGTCCGTCGGCGATGCCGCGCCCGCCGCGGCCGCCGCGGCGGCCTCGTCGGCCTCGGTCGGCGGCCGCACATCCTCGACCGCGGGCGGCATGGGGTCGAGGAGGAAGTTCTGGATGCGGATGCGCGCCTCGCTCACCCAACGGCCCTTCGGGTAGGCGTCGATGAAGGCGCGGTAGGCCTCGGCGGTGTCGCGCTGCGTGGCGATGTCCCAGTCGCGCGCTTCCTTGAGCTCGGCGAGGCGGCGCTGCGCGGGCGACACGTAGTCGCCCTGCGGCCGCTGCGCGAGATACGCCTCGTAGGCTTCGATGGTGTCGGTGGACTGCGCGTCGCGCCACTCGCGGCGGTCGGCGCAGCCGCCGAGCGCCAGCGCGGCGAGCAGCAGGATCACGACGGGTACGGCGCGCGGGGTCATCGCCCCGATTCTAGAACAGTTCCCGGTCAAGGATTGCCCGGCTCGTGCGCGAGCTCGGCCGCCACGAAGCGATCGACCCAGCCCGGGCCCGCCAACCGGTCGAAGAAACCGCAATGCCCTCCCGTGGAGGTGGTCACCACGCGCAGCGCCGGCGGCCGGGCGAGACGCGCGAGGTCCACCGAAGGGATGATGGGGTCGTCGTCGGCCGCGACGATGACCGAGGGCACCTGCAGCCCGGCGAGCCGGTCCTCCGTGATGGCGTAGCCGCGGAAATAGTCGGCGACATCGTCGAACCCCGAGTGGCGCAGCACAAGCTCGCGGGTCATGCGCCGCAGGTCGCCCGAGGACAGCAGCTCACCGAACTCGAAGGCGCCGGGCCACGCGACCTGTTTGCGGCGCAGCGAGCGCGTCCACTTGTGGATGAAGTAGCGGCGGTAGAGCGCGAGACCGTTCTCGAGCGCGTCCATGCTGGTGGCCGGGTCGAGCACCGGCGAGATGCCGACGGCGCGCGCGATCCGGAGGCCGGCGGCGGGCGCCTCAGCGGCCACCCGCAGCATGAAGTTGCCGCCGAGCGAGAAACCGGCGAGCGCCAGCGGCTGCGCGGGCATCAGCGCCTGCAGGCGGCGCACCGCGCCGACCACTTCGGGCAGCCGGCAGGAATGGAAGAGCTCGCGGTTGAGGTGGTGGGTGTCGCCATGGTCGCGCAGGTTGAGCCGCACCACGTCGTGGCCGGCGTCGTGCAGCGTCTGGGCGAGCGACAGCACGTACAGCGACCGCGCGCTGCCCTCCCAACCGTGCAGCAGGACCACCGTGGGGCGCCCCGGCGCACGGCAGGCCGCGCGCGCCGACGGCGACGCGGCCGCATGGAAGGCCTGCAGACGCACGCCGTCGCCGCAGTCGAGCAGGAGTTCGCGGCTCGCGGCGAGCACCGGCCGCGCGCGGCGCTCGACCAGCGGCCGGCGGCCGGGGAAGCTCGGCAGGATCGACTGCAGGTGCTCGCCGCGCAGCCAGCGCGGCGGGTCGAATTCGGGATGGCGGGACACGGGTGGCGGTCGTGGGGCGCGGGCGTGCGGCATTGAGAGGACGCCGCAGTCTACCGCAGAATGCACGGATGACCGGGCGACAGAGCGACTTGCAGAAAGACCGGTTCCTCCGCGATCACCTGCTCATCCCGGGCGCACTGTTCGCGGCGTTCGCGACTCTGGCCGCGACGACGACCCTCGACCCCACCCTCGCGCACCGCTGGTTCTTCGATGCGCAGACCGGTCTGTGGTGGGGCAAGGACACCTTCTGGGACGACGAGTTGTTGCACCGCGACGGACGCTACCTCATGCGGCTCGTCGGGGTCGCGGCGCTCGTCGCGTTCGCCGCGTCCTGGTGGGTGGCGAGGCTGCGGCCCTGGCGGCGCGCGCTCGGCTACTTCGCGGCGTGCATGGCGCTCGTTCCCCTGCTGGTCGGCGGCCTCAAGGAGCTCACCAACGTCGACTGCCCCTGGGACCTCGCGGGCTTCGGCGGCGACCGGCCGTTCGTGCACCTCTTCGCCGACCGGCCCGACGCTCTGCCGCGCGCCGCCTGCTTCCCGGGCGCGCACTCCTCGTCGGCGTTCGCGCTGTTCGCGCTCTATTTCGTGGGCCTGGGACTCGGGCGGCGGCGGCTCGCGCTCACCGGGCTCGGCGTCGCGCTCGGCCTCGGCCTGGTGTTCTCGTTCGGGCAGCAGGCGCGCGGCGCGCATTTCCTGTCGCACGACCTGTGGTCGGCGTTCATCGCCTGGACGACCTGCCTCGCGCTCTACCGCTGGGCGTTCGAGGGCCGGCTGACCGGCGCGCCGGCGGGGACCCTCAATCCTTGAGACCGGAGCCGCGGCGCATCAGCCAGAGGCACACGGCGAACAGCACCACGGCCGCGAGCGCCATGATGGCGAACGCCCAACCGACGGCGACGTCGGAGCGGTCGAGGAAGCCGTAGCGGAAGGCGTTCACCATGTGCAGCACGGGGTTGGCGTACGACAGCGTGCGCGCCCATTCCGGCAGCAGGTTGATGGAATAGAACACGCCGCCGAAGTAGGTGAGCGGCGTGAGGATGAAGGTCGGGATCCAGTTCACCTGGTCGAAGTTGCGCGCGAACACGCCGTTGATGAAGCCCGCGAGCGAGAAGATGACCGCCGTGAGCAGCACCGCCGCGACGATGGCGGGCAGGTGGTGCACCGGCAGGCGCGTGAAGAGGAGCGCGACCACCGTCACCGCGCCGCCCACCAGCAGCCCGCGCAGCACGCCGCCGCCGACATAGCCCGCGACGATGATCCAGTCGGGCTGCGGCGAGACCATGATCTCCTCGAGATAGCGCTGGAACTTGGCGCCGAAGAACGACGAGGAGACGTTGGCGTAGGCGTTGGTGATGACCGACATCATGATGAGGCCGGGCGCGATGTACTGCATGTAGTCGATGCCGTCCATCTGGCCGACGCGCCGGCCGATCAGGCTGCCGAAGATCACGAAATAGAGCGCGGCGGTGACCGCCGAGGGCACGATGGTCTGGCCCCAGATGCGCAGGATGCGGCCGAACTCGCGCGTGACGATGGTGCGGAAGCCGATCCAACGCGCCTGCACGCGCGACGGCGGCGCGGCCGGGCCCGTCACCGGCGCCGCGGCGCTCATGGCGCCGCCCCCGACCTGTCGACGAGGCGCATGAAGATCTCCTCGAGGCGGTTCACCTTGTTGCGCATCGAGACCACCTGCACGCCGTCCGCGGAGAGGCGCGCGAACAGCTCGTTGAGGTCGCGCTCCTTGCTGACCTCGACCTCGAGCGTGTGCGGGTCGACCAGCTCGATCTCGTAGCCCATGACGCGCGGCGCCGCGGCCAACGGTGCGCGCAGGCTCAGCACGAAGGACTCGACATGCAGGCGGCGCAGCAGCCGGTCCATGCGGTCGGCCTCGGCGATGCGGCCGCCGTCGATGATGGCGATGTTGCGGCAGAGGCTCTCGGCCTCTTCGAGGTAGTGGGTGGTGAGGATGATGGTGGTGCCCCGCGCGTTGAGTTCGCGCAGGAAATCCCACATGGCGCGGCGGATCTCGATGTCCACACCGGCGGTCGGCTCGTCGAGGATCAGCAGCTTCGGTTCGTGCACGAGCGCGCGCGCGATCATCAGGCGGCGCTTCATGCCGCCCGACAGCGTACGGGCCATCTTGTTGCGCTTGTCCCAGAGAGAGAGCTGCGTGAGGTACTTCTCGGCGCGCTCGCGCGCGACGCTGCGCGGGATGCCGTAGAAGCCCGCCTGGTTGACCACGATGGTCTCGGGCGTCTCGAACATGTTGAGGTTGAATTCCTGGGGCACGACGCCGATGCAGGCCTTGGCGGCCTCGAGTTCGACGTCCATGTCGTGGCCGAACACCGACACCTTGCCGGCGGTCTTGGTGACCAGCGAGGTGCAGATGCCGATCAAGGTGCTCTTGCCGGCGCCGTTCGGGCCGAGCAGCGCGAAGAAGTCGCCCTCGGCGACCTCGAGGTCGACGCCCTTGAGGGCCTCGACGCCGTTGCGGTAGCGCTTGACGAGCCCCTTGACCGAGAGTGCGTGCATGACGCGCGGAAGATAGCACGGCGCCGGTGCGCGTCCGCGCGGCGCGGCGCACCGCGGTCGGCGCGCGGTCAGCGCGGAGGCGACGGGCGTGCCGCAGCCCGCCTCGCGGCCGGCGGACGCGCGAGCACGGCGAGGCGCTGCAGGCCATGCAACGTGTCGCGCCAGAGCCGGTCGGGGTCGCCCGTCGCAGCGGCTGCGAGGCGCGCCGCCCACAGCTGCGGCTCGTCGCCCCAGCGCAGCGTGAGCCAGTCGCCCGCGATCTCGGTGAAGGCGTCGAGCTGCTGCAGGCCGAGGCTGCGCAGCGCCGCCCCGCCCGCGGGCGACACGCCGAGCAGCAGCACCGCCGCCGAAGGCGCGGTGCGGCTCGTCTGCCACGCGAAGTGACAGAGCAGCCGCGCGAAGGCGCGGCCCTGCGCGCGCGCGCACCAGAGGGTGGCGCGCCGCGGGTCGTCGCCGACGGCGAGCACGGATGCGCGCTGCGCCGAGAGCGCCGCGTCCAGGGAGAGCTCGAACAGCAGGAACGGCGCATCGGCCACGCGCTGCAACGCCGCGTCGTCGAGCGCCAGCCAGCGCTCGCGCAGCTTCGCGGCGGCGGGGATCTCGAGGCCGCGGCCCTCGAGGAGCGCGTCGCGCAGCACACGCAGCCCGCGCAGGTTCATCTCGGCGACCTGGCGGAAGGCCTCGGCATCGGCGGCGGCGGGGAAATCTTCGGCGGCGGTGCGCGCATCGCGCGGATTATTGTCGGCTTCCATCATTCCTCCACTAACACGCCACAAATGTGACCGAAGCGCACTTGGAATGCATCGTGACTTTTGGGATATTTTCCGTGAAATGCGCGCTGTGACCGGATCGGACAAAGTTTTCCGGTTTATCGTCAAGCACCGGCGCGCGCGAAGAGGGATCCACCATGCGCGTCACCGACGAACGTTACAACCGCGACCGCCTGCGCCTCGAGCTCGCGCTGCGCCTGATCGGCCACGAGGCCCGCACGCACACCATCCGCCTCTGGACCGGGCTCAGCGACGACCGGATCCGCAAGCTGTTCCGGGCCTACATCCGGCCGAGCGCCGGCGTGCGCCGCCGACGCGGCAAGTCGCCGCAGCAGGCGGCGTTCTTCCTGCGCGGCGGCGCGGGCGCCGAGGACGCACAGGCGCTCGCGGCGATGCTGCTGCTGTTCGGCGTGGTGGCGGCGCCGGCGGCCGGCGGCGCGCAGGACGCGGGCGGCGCCGTGGGCACACGCGTCCCGCTCGGCACGCGCGGTCCGGGGGCGGCGCAGCAGCCGTCGCTCGCACGCGGACGGCTGCTCTGCGAGGCGTTCGAGACCTATCGCCGCGTCGTGCCGCAGCCGAGCATCGACTTCGAGCATGCCGTCTACCTCGCGGACGCGTTGCAGCGCGGCGACGAGCTGCGCCTGCGCTGGTGCACGGACTGCGACGCGGTCGGCGTCACCGAGCGGGCGATGCTCCGGCCGACGCCCTGCCGCGGCTGCGGCGGCGCGCTCGCCGAGGCGCCGACGCAGCGCTCGGGACCTTGCGACACTGGTAGACTGCGTACGCACTGAACTGCCGGGCCGGCGTCTGCTCCCGGCGAACGGGAGACCATGCCGACCTTCGCGCCGTCCATCGTCCACAACTTCCTCGCCGGTCCCTACATCGACCGGCGCGCGGAGTCGCGCGAGGCGCCGGACTGGCAAGAAGCGGCGCTCGCCGACCCCGACACCCTGTTCCTGCTGGCGCGCGGCACGGCGCATCCCATCGCCGGCGAAGGCGCCGGCGAGGCGGCCGACGGCCAGCCCCGCGTCGCCTTCGTCGGCCGCGACCATCCGCTCGTGCAGGCCGCACCGCGCGAATCGCTGGTGCTGCTCGGCTGGTTCCAGCGGGCGCGCTGCGTGCTGGTGCAGCTCGGCGACGACGCCCCGCCGCCGCCCGGCGCCCGCTACGAGGAGCTGCGGCCGCTCGCCGCGCTGCTCGACGGCGAGCAGGCGGGCCTGCTCGCCTACGCGCGCGCGCTGACCTACTGGCAGCACCGGCACCGGCACTGCGGCGTCTGCGGTGCACGCTGCGAGCCGCAGCGCGCCGGGCATGTCATGCGCTGCCGCGACCCCGGCTGTGCCACCGATTTCTTCCCGCGCATCGATCCGGCGATCATCGTGCTCGTCACCGACGGCGAGCGCGCGCTGCTCGGACGTCAGTCGAGCTGGCCCGCCGGACGCTTCTCGACCGTCGCAGGCTTCGTCGAACCGGGCGAGAGCCTCGAGGACGCCGTCGTGCGCGAGGTGCTCGAAGAGACCGGCGTCGCCGTGCAAGGCTCGCGCTACCACTCCTCGCAGCCCTGGCCGTTCCCGTCATCGTTGATGCTCGGCTTCACGGCGACCGCGGCGCCCGGCTCGCCCGTCGGCCCGAGCACCGAGCTCGAGGAGGCGCGTTGGTTCACCCGCGAGTCCATCGCGGCCGGTGAGGTGATGCTGCCGCCTCCCACCTCCATCTCCCACCGCCTGATCGCCGAATGGTTCGATGCGGCCTGGCCGCAGACCCTGGGCGAGGTCACGGCGGGTCAGCGCTGGGGTTGGCGGTCACGATGACGGCGCTCGAAGCGCTGCTGCCGGTCGCGCTCGGCGTGGCGCTCGCCGCCGCGGTCGGTCTGCGGGTGTTCCTGCCGCTCTGCGCGCTGTCCGTCGCGGGCCACTTCGGGTGGGTGCCTTTGGCGGGCGAGTTCGCCTGGCTCGCGAGCTGGCCGGCGCTGCTGATGCTCGCCGTCGCCGCGGTGGTCGAGATCGCCGCCTATTACCTGCCCGGCGTCGACAACGCCTTGGACGCGCTCGGCGCGCCGGTGGCGGTGCTCGCGGGCACGGTCGCCACCGCCGCCGTCATCACCGACCTGCCGCCGATGGTCAAATGGACCATGGCGGTGATCGCAGGCGGCGGCATGGCCGGCCTCACGCAGGGCGTGACCTCGCTGCTGCGGGTCAAATCCACGGCCATGACCGGCGGCCTCGCCAACCCGGTGCTCGCGACCGGCGAACTGGGCGGCGCCGCACTGATCAGCATCGTGGCGCTGGCGGCGCCGCTGCTCGCGCTCGGCGCGGTGATGCTCGGCGGTTGGGCCGCCGTACGCTGGCTGCGGCGGCGGCTGCGGAACGCGCGACCTCCGGGGGCGGTGCAGTAGAATCGAGGGTCTGTCACGGCCCCGGAAGGCTGCCCGTCCCGATGCCCCGCGCTGCCCGCCTCCTGTCGCTGATCCCGCTGTCGTTCGCGCTGCTCGTCGGCGGCGGCGCGGCGCTCGCGCCCGTGGCGCGCGCCGACATCGACATCCAGGTGACGGGCGTGCCGGAGGACATCCGGCGCAACGTGCTGGTGTTCCTCAGCCTCGAGCGTTACCGCACCCGCGATGACCTCGACGAGACGCTGCTCGCGCGGCTGCAGGAGCGCGCCGAGCGCGAGGCCGCCTCGGCGCTGCGGCCTTTCGGATACTACGAACCGACCGTCACCACCGAGGTGACGCGCACCGCGCCCGGCGAGTGGCGGGCGCGGGTCGCCATCGACCCCGGCAAGCCGGTGATCCTCGAGGACGTCTCGGTCGAGGTCACCGGACCCGGCGTCGAGCATCCGTCCTTCCGCGCCCTGCTCGATGCGCCGCGGCTGCGGCGCGGTGAACGGCTCAACCATGCGACCTACGACGGCGTGAAGTCCGAGCTGCGCCGGATCGCCGCGACGCTCGGCTACGCCGAAGCCAAGCTCACCGCCAACGAGATGCTGGTCGACCTGGCGAGCCGCAGCGCGCGCGTACGGCTCGCGCTCGAGACGGGCCCGCGCTACTCGTTCGGTGCGACCGGCATCACGCAGGAGTCGCTGGACGAGGATTTCCTGCGACGCTACCTGCGCTACAGCGAGTCGGATCCGTACGACGCCTCGCAGCTGCTGCGCACCCAGTTCGCGCTCGATGACAGCCAGTACTTCTCCACCGTCGAGGTGGTGGCGGGCGACCCGGACCGCGAGCGGCTCGTCATCCCGGTCGAGATCCGCGCCGAACCGAACCGCCGGAACCGCTACTCGGTGGGCGTCGGCTACGCCACCGACTCCAAGGCGCGCGGCACGCTCACCTGGGACAACCGTCGGCTCAACGACCGCGGCCACCGCCTGCGGGCCGAGATCAAGGCCGCGCAGGTCGAGCAGTCCGTCGAGGGTCGGTATGTCATCCCGATCGGCGACCCCGCGCTCGAGAAGTTCTCGATGGAGGCGCGCTACGGCCGCGAGGACCGCGGCGACCTCGAGACGAGCACGCTGCGCTTCCAGCCCTCGGTGACGCATGTGCTCGGCGACTGGCAGCGCGTCGCCTTCGTGTCGTTCTCGCAGGTGAGGACGGTGACGGCCGCGACCGCGACGCAGCCGGAGTCGAGCGAATCCAACCGCCTCATCATCCCGGGCCTGAGCTATGCCTCGGTGCCGCGCGGCTACCTCGGCGAGGCGCTGTTCTCGCGCGGCTTCTTCGCTGAGGTGCGCGGCTCGACGACGGCGCTCGGCGCGGCCGACGACTTCATCCAGCTGCGGCTCGAGGGGGAGCGCGTGTTCGAGCTCGCGCCCAAATGGCACGCCTTCCTGCGCGGCCAGCTCGGCACGACCTGGGTGTCGGCGACGGACAGGCTGCCCGGCACCGAACGCTTCTTCGCCGGCGGCGACCGAAGCGTGCGCGGCTTCGGCTTCAACGACCTGTCGCCGCTCGACGAAGGCGGCGCGAAGATCGGCGGCCGACATCTCTTCACCGGCACGGCGGAGGTGATCCGCGACCTGCCGCGCAACCTCGCGCTGGCGCTGTTCGTCGACGCCGGCAACGCCTTCGACACCTTCGGCGATCCGCTGCAGTACTCGGCGGGCGTCGGCATCCGTTTCCGGCTGCCGGTGGTGAGCGTCGGCATCGACCTCGCGCAGCCGCTCACCAACCCCGCCTGCCGCAGCGTCACGCCCGACCCGCGCTGCGCGACGCAACCGGGGTTCAAGGACCCGGCCGGTCCGCGTCTTCACATCAACTTCTCACCGAAGCTCTGACGTCGTGAAGCGCCGTACCCGACTGCTGCTGGTCCTGCTCGTGCTGCTGCTGGCGTTGCCGCTGGCGGCGCTGTTCGCGCTCACCCGTTCGGAGGCGACGCTGCAGTTCGTCGTGCGGCAGCTGCCGCAGCGCTTCGGCAGCATCGAGAAGCTCGCCGTGACGGGCGTGCAGGGCACGCTCGCCGGCGGCCTGCGCATCGCCAGCATCGAGGTCGAGCACGACGTCGCAGCGGTGCGGCTGCGCGACCTCAGACTGCGCATCGACACGCTGCCGCTGCTCTGGCAGACCATCGAGGTACGCGGCTTCGACCTCGCCGAGCTGCGCATCGAGCAGCGCGGACGCGACGAGCCGCCGCCCGAGCGTGCGCCGCGTTTCCTGCCCGGCATGCTGACGCTGTGGACGGAGCAGGCACGGATCCGCCGCATCGTCATCCAGCCGCAGGGCGGCAACGAGGTCGAGCTGCGCGACCTCGAGGCGAGCGGGACGCTCTACGGCAAGGTCGCGCGCATCCGCAAGGCCTCGGTGAAGCTCTACGACCTGGATGTCGAGGCGCAGGGGCTCATCACCTCCGACCTGCCGCTCGACCTCGAAGGCACGGCGACCGCGACCTACTCGCCCGCGCAGGGTCCGCGCTGGGTGATCGACGGCCGCATCGACGGCGACCTCGACGGCGCGGTGGTCGAGGGCGGCATCCGCGAACCGTTCCGCGCCGACCTCGAGGACGGCGAGTTCCGCGCGCTCTCGCCGTGGCACCTCAAGGGGCGCGCCAAGGTGTCGCAGCTCGACCTCGCGGAGTTCGGCGGCGGCACGGCGCTCGGCATCCTGTCGGGCGAGCTCGCGCTGGAGCTCGACAAGGAGGCCTACGTCGCCCGCGGGACGCTCGACTCCTCGGGCCTCGGCGTGGGACCGGTGGCGGTCGATGTCGAGGCCATGTATGCGCAGCGTGTGCTCGAGCTGCGCCGCGCCGACCTGCGGCACATCGGGTCGGGCGTGCGCGCGTCGGCGGCGGGCACGGTGACCATGCTGGAGGGCGACCAGAGGATCGCGTTGAGCGGCCGCTGGGAGGCGTTCCGCTGGCCGCTGACGGGCACGGCGCCCGTGGTGAAGAGCCCGCAGGGCCGCTTCACGCTCGCCGGCACCGGGCCGTATGCGATCACCAGCGAGGGCCGCATCGAGCCCACAGGTCTGCCGCCCGTGGACGAGAGGATCGCCGGCGTGCTGCATCCGGACCGCTTGGAGATCGAGCGCAGCGAACTGCGCGCGCTCGGCGGCCGTGCGGAGTTCGTGGGCGAGGTCTCCTGGGGCGCGCGCGAGGCGTGGCGCTTCAAAGGCCCGGTGCGCGGTCTCAACCCGGCGCTGCTGCGTCCCGACCTGCCGGGATCGCTGGACTTCGTCGTCGATGCGCGCGGCACGGGCTTCGGCGCCGCGCAGGTGATCGACGTCGATGTGCGCGATCTCAGAGGCCGGCTGCGCGGTACGGCGGCCCGCGGCTCCGGCAGCCTGCGCTACGCGCGCGACACCCTCGCCTTCAAGCGCGTGGACATGTCGGCGGGCGGCTTCCGGCTCGCGCTCGACGGTGAACTGTCGCCGCGGCGGCGCGACATCGACTTCCGCATCGCCACCACGGACCTCGGCGTGCTCACGGCGGGCGCACGCGGCAGCCTGCGCGCGACGGGCAGCCTGCGCGGCACGCCCGCGGCGATGCTGGTGGAAGCGGACATCGACGGACGCGACATCTCGATCGAAGGCATCGACATCGAGCGCCTCGAGGCCGACATCGACATCGACCCGACCGGCGGCCCCGGCAAGCCGGCGCGCGCCGAGATCGTGGCGCGCGGCATCGCCGCGTTCGGCCAGTCCTTCCAGCGCTTGACCTTCCTGCTCGACGGCCCGGTGGCCGACCACGCGCTGCGCCTCGACCTCGACGGTGAGGACATCGCGTTCGAGGCGAGCGGCCGCGGCACGCTGAAGGGCGACCGTTGGACGCAGCAGTGGGGCAAGGCCGAACTCGCCCTGCCGGCCGACATCGACCTCTCGCTGGTGGAGCCGTTGCGGCTCGCGCTGGCCCCGGGGTCGGTGCAGGCCGAACGCTTCTGCATGCAGAGCCGCGCCAACCGCCGCTGGAGCACGCCTTCGACGCTCTGTGCGGAAGGGGGGACCGACGCC
The DNA here is from genome assembly GCA_040400835.1 of Steroidobacteraceae bacterium. Taxonomy (GTDB): domain Bacteria; phylum Pseudomonadota; class Gammaproteobacteria; order Steroidobacterales; family Steroidobacteraceae; genus UBA964. Next base: position 105,517 of record JBBAPM010000002.1, on the reverse strand, counting down.
GCCGGTTGGCGCGCCAAGGGCGAGGTCCGGGGACTGCCGCTCGCGAGCCTCCTCGATCCGCCGTCGCCCCGCGCGAGCTACGCGGGTACCTTCGACGCGGCCGCGGACCTGCGCGGCAAGGGCGACGGTCCGCCGCTCGGCACGCTGCGCGTCGAGCTCGACGAGGCCGCGCTGCGTTGGCAGCGCACCGGCGCCAAAGAGGACCTGATCACGCTCGGTACCGGGCTGCTCGCGGCCGAATCCACGGCCGAGGGGATCGACGCCACGCTGAAGCTGGCCGCCGGCGACCGCGGCCGCGTCGACGGGACGCTGCGCGCGCGGCATGTCGCCGGCGACTGGCGCGCCATGCCCATGGAGGCGACGCTGCGCGCCGACTCCTCGGCGTTGGTGCTGCTGCATCTCTACGTGCCGGAGATCGACCGCGCGGCCGGCGCGCTGTCGCTCGACCTCGTGATGGGCGGCACGCTCGGCGCGCCGCTCGTCAACGGCGTGATGCGCCTCGAGCGCGGCGAGCTCGATTTCTACCAGTTCAACACCGCGCTGCGCGACGTCAACGCGGAGGCGCGGCTGATCGACAACGGCTTCGTCCTGAAGTCGACGGCGCGGCTCGGCGAGGGGCGCATCGCCGCCGACGCGGAGCTCGAGTGGCGCGGCCGGCAGCCCTACGGGCAGCTGTCGGTGAAGGGCGAGGATCTGCTGCTGGTGGACGTCCCCGAAGCGACCATCAAGGCCTCCCCGGACCTGAAGTTCCGCGCCGCCGGACGCGACCTGGTCGCCACCGGCACGGTGCGGGTGCCGTTCGCGCGCATCGCCCCCGCCGACCTCACGGGTGCGGTGCTGCCCTCGGCGGACGAGGTGCTGGTCGGCGAGGAACCGGACGATCCCGAGGGGAGCTTCCGTGTCTCGAGCAACATCCGCCTCGTGCTCGGCGACAAGGTCACGGTGGAGGCGCTGGGCCTCGCGGCGCGCCTCGGCGGCACGCTGAACGTCATCACCCAGCCCGACGGCACGAGCCGCGGCTCGGGCGAGCTCGGCGTCGCCGAGGGCAAGTACATGGCGCTCGGCCGCCGGCTGGACATCGAGCGCGGCCGGCTGCTGTTCACCGGCGGGCCGCTCAACGACCCGGGCGTCGACATCCGCGCGACCAAAGAATTTCCCGACGTCAAGGCGGGCGTGAACGTGCGCGGCACGCTCGGCGAGCCGCGGATGTCGTTCTTCGCCGAACCGTCGCTGCCGCAGTCGCAGATCGTCTCGCTGTTGCTCGCGGGCGGCACGCTGGAGGGCGCGCAGGCGAACGATGCGTCCGCCAACCGCGCCGCCCTGATCGCCCAGGGCGGCGCGATCCTCGCGCAGCAGCTCGGCCAGAAGATCGGCATCGAGGACGTCGGGATCGAGCAGAACCTCGCCAACGAGACCTCGCTGGTGTTCGGCAAGTACCTCTCGACGCGCCTCTACGTGAGCTACGGCATCTCGCTCGCCGAGGCGATCAACACGCTCAAGCTGCGCTACACCATCAACGACCGCTGGACCATCAAGTTCGAGGCGGGCAAGGAAGCCAGCACCGACATCGTCTACACGGTCGAGAAACGCTGAACGCATGGCACCGGACGCATGACACGCAAGGGGTACATCACGACGCTGGCGGTGGCCTTCGGCGCGCTGTGGACCGTGCTCGCCATCGCGCCCTACGACCGCGCCGACTGGGCGCTGGAGAACGTGCTGACCGTCGCCGCCATCGGCGTGCTCGTGGCGACGCGCCGGGTGCTGCCGCTGTCGAACGCCTCGTACGGGCTGCTGTTCGCGTTCCTGTGCCTGCACGCCGTGGGCGCGCACTACACCTACTCGCTCGTGCCCTGGGACGACGCGCTGCGCAGCATGAGCGGCGCATCGCTCAGCGAGGTCTTCGGCGCGACGCGGAACCACTACGACCGGGTGGTGCACCTCGCCTACGGGCTGCTGCTGGTTCTGCCGCTGCGCGAATGGCTGATGCGGCACGCCGGCGTGCGCGGCTTCTGGAGCTACTTCCTGCCGATGGACGTGGTGCTGTCCACCTCGGCGCTCTACGAGCTGATCGAGTGGGCGGCGGCGCTGCTGTTCGGCGGCGGTCTCGGCGTGGCCTTCCTCGGCACGCAGGGCGACGAGTGGGACACGCACAAGGACATGGCCCTGGCGGCGCTGGGCGCGCTCATCGCGACGCTCGCCATCTGGGCGCTCAACCGTGCGCGCGGCCGCGACGTGACGCTCGAGTGGCTGCGGCGCACGGGGGGCGCATGAGCCGCCCGCGGTGGACCGCGTGAGCCGTCCGGCTCGGCTGCTGCTGGTCTACGGCGGCCATGCGGGCGGCCATACCGACCGGCTGCGCGCCGCCGCGGTCGAGGGCATCGCCGCCGCGGCCGCGGACGCCCTCGCCGCCGACGGCACGGTGGTCGAGCTGCGTGAACGGCGGGCGCTCGAGGCCACGACCGACGACCTGCTGTGGGCGGGCGGCGTGCTGCTCGGCACGCCGGAGCATTTCGGCTACATGTCCGGCGCGCTCAAAGATTTCTTCGACCGCAGCTTCTACCCTGCGCAGGGCCGCACCGAGGGTCTGCCGTGGGCGCTGTTCGTCAGCGCCGGCAACGACGGCCGGGGCACGGTGACGGCGGTGGAGCGGATCGTCACCGGCTACGGCTGGCAGGCCGTCGCGGAGCCGCTGCGGGTGGTGGGCGCCCCCGACGAGGCGGCGCTCGCCCGCGTGCGCGAACTCGGCGCGACGCTCGCCGCAGGGCTCGCCGCCGGGATCTTCTGAGCGAGGCGCGCGTCGGCCGTGCCGTCGGCAGCGCGGGCGGTCGCGTGGTCGGCCGCGTGATCGGCCGTCAGCGACCGAGGGCGCGCTTGGCCGCGGTGAAGTCCGGCGCGATCGCGAGCGCACGCTCGAAGGACTTGCGGGCCGCCGCCGCGTCGCCCGCGTCGCGGGCGCAGCGTCCGACCCAGAGATGGGCCTCGGCGGCACCCCAATCGATGCCCGCCGCCCCGCCCCGTGCCCCGGTACCGGCGTCGAAGGCGACCGCCGCTTCACGGAACCGCGCGCAGCCCTTGCCGGTGTCGCCGCCCACGAACTTGGGGCGGAAGTAGTAGCCGAACCCGTCCACCAGCATCACCCGCGGATTGCGCGGCTGCAACGCGAGCGCGGCCTCCATGCTCTTGCCGCTGCGGGAGCCGTTGCGGATGGCGGCCATGCCGCCGAGGTTGGCGAGGTAGCCGTAGCAGGCGGACTGCAACGCATGGGCGTCCGCCGACTTCGGGTCGGCCTTCACCGCCGCTTCGGCGGCGGCGACACAGGCCTCGCCCGCGGCCTTTGAGGGGCCCTCGCGCTTCGCGGCGATCGCGAGCTGCTGGGCGCGGAACTGCACGAAGGCGTAGGTATAGAGCTCGAGCGGATCGGCGGATCTCGCCCAAGGGCGTGCCGTCGCCTCGAGACGGGCGATCGCCGCTGCATCGCCGGCGAGATAGGCGGCCTGCGCCTGCGCGCCGAGCGTCGCGCGGTCCGGCGCCTGCGCCCGGGCGGTCGGCGCAGCGGAAGCGACGAGCGCACCGAGGACAGCGAGCGCGGCGGCGCGTGGACGGATGCGGCAGGGACGGAGGCGGCGGAGATCGATGCTGCGGGGTCGGGAGCGGTCCATCATGCGAGGTACTCCTTCACGAGGCCTTCGGACACGCTCCACAGCCGGGCCGCGAGCGCGGTGTCGTCCATGTGTTTGCCGGGCGCGGGCACGACCGGGTTGCAGTCCTCGAAGTATAGGCCGCGGGTCCGCGCGAGCGCCGGCGCCGTCGCCACATAGCAGCTCGTGGCCGCACCTTGGTGCACGGATTTCATGAAGGTCCAGCCGATGAGCTTCCCGGCGGCGCGTTTCCACGCCGGGTAGTGACGGCCGAGGTTGGTGTTGATGACGCCGGGGTGCACCGCGTTCGCGGTCGCCGTCGACCCCTCCGCGCCGAGCCGGCGCGCGAGCTCCAAGGTCATGAGGCCGTTGGCGAGCTTCGACTGGCCGTACATCCTGTTCGGCTCGTAACCGCGCTCGCCGGAGAGGTTGTCGAACTCGATGCCCGCGGGCGGCGCCCAACGGTAGCCGGCCGAAGACACCGCCACCACCCTGCCCTGCGGCGCCGCCTTGACCTGCGGCAGCAGGCGGTTGACCAGGATGAAGTGCCCGAGATGGTTGACCGCGAACTGCTTCTCGAGCCCGTTGACCTGCTCGAGCTGGGGCAGCGCCATGATGCCGGCGTTGCAGACCAGCATGTCGATCGGCATGCCGAGGGTGCGCACGAGGTCGGCGGCGGCGGCGACCGTGTCCCAGCGCTCGAGCTCGAGCTCGATGGGCGTGGTGCGCCCGGGCAGCGCGGCGCAGGCCGCTTTCGCTTTCTCGAGGGTGCGGCCCGTGACGAGCACCTGCGCGCCGCGCAGCGCCAGCACGCGCGCGGTCTCGAGACCGAGCCCCGAGGTGCCGCCGGTGACGAGCGCGGTCCGGCCCGCGAGGTCGAGACCGGCGGTGACCTCCTCCGCGGTGCTCTCGGCGCCGAACGGGCCGATGGGCGCGCCGGGCGGCCGCTGCGGCGGTCCGCCCGAGATCCTGCGCCGCGTGTAGACGACCGCACCGGCGCCGGCGAGCAACAGCGCGCCGCCGCCGATGAGGAACGTCCGTCGCTTCACTTCGTCGTCTTCACTTCGTGAAGCGCAGCGTCATGCGGTCCGACTCACCGATCGCGTCGTACTTGCTGCGGTCGAAGGTCGGATCGGCCGGCTTGCCCGAGCCGTACGGCACGGTCGCTCGCGTCGGCGGCAGCGTCCAGACGCCGAAGGGATGGTCCCGGGTGTCCTTCGGGTTGGCATTGATCTCGGACTTCGCGACGAGCTTGAGGCCGGCGCGGGCCGCGGCGTCGATCACGAACTGCTCGGTGACATAGCCCGACTCGCCGCCATCGGCCTTGGTGCCGGGCGCGGCGCGGTGCTGCTCGACGGCGACGGTACCGCCCTTCTTGAGGCCGCGCGCGACCTGCGCGAAGTAGCGGTCGACCATGCCTTCCGTGCGCATCCAGCCGTGGATGACGCGCGACAGCAGGATGAAGTCGTACTGGCCTTCCGGCAGCGGCGCGGCCACCGGGCCCCAGTTCACGAGTTCGACCTTGCCGTAGACGGCCGCATCGGCGTAGGTCGCGGCGAACCGCTCGCGGCCCTGACGCGCGGCGGGGGCGAGGTTCGGGTTGGCGAGGTCGGCGGCGGTCGCGGTGTAACGGCCGCCGGTGCGCGCCGCGTACGGCGCCAAGATCTGCGTCCACCAGCCGCCACCGGGCTGCACCTCGAGGATGGAAGCGCCGGGCGTGAGGCCCCAGAACGCGAGCGAGGCGCCAGGACGACGTTCGCCATCGCGCTCCTTCTGCTCGGCGCTGCGCTGGGCGCCCGCCAATACGGCCTGGAGCGCGGCGTCGGACTTGGCGGCGGCGGAACCGGTCGTGGTGCCGGTGGCTGCGCAGGCCGTGAGCAGCGTGGTGGCGAGTGCGACCACGGCGAGGGATCGGATCGAGGGCATCGGCATCTCCTTGGGAGCATGAAGGGGGATTCGGTTGCGGGAAGGCTAGCAGAAGCCCCGTCGCCGGTGCAGCCGTTCGAGCCGCGGACGCCGGTCCCGGACACGGTGTCGCCCGACCGCGCCGCCCGTTACCGTGACAGCCTCCCCGGACGCCCGCGCCGCGCCCGGACCGCGCGATCACAGGGGGTATCTTCCATGTCCGCCACCAAGCTCGACATCAAGACCATCACCGAATTCCTGGCCGAACAACCGGACGTGGACGTGAGCCGCGCCTGGGAGCGCTGCTGGGCCATCCACGCCGGCATCGTCGAGCGCGTGAAGGCGCGCTTCGCGGTCGAGAAGCATCCCTCCACCGCGGGCAGCGAGTACTACACCTCGCTCGACGGCGGCATGGAGGGGTCGTTCAACGCCTGGAGCGGACCGCGGGTGGAGTGGCTCGTGCACTCCTGGCTCGGCAACCGCAAGGCGAGCCTGCTCGACATGAACGCGACCGTGTTCCTGTCGCAGCAGAACCGCGTGCCGCACCTCGTGATCATCTTCGGCACGGTGCCGAAGCTGTTCTTCTACGCCGACTACACGCCGCGGGTCGACCTGCGCATGGACCTCGACTACGTGCAGAAGTACTACGAACCGGCGAACGCCGACGCCATCCGCTTGCGCGGCCGGCCGGAGTTCACCTGGAACTGGAGCCACGGCACCTATCTGCGCGGCCTGATGTCGCCGGTCGCGACCAGCATCATGGGCGAGCTCACCGAGGCCAACATCGCGACCTGCGAGGACTACCTGCGCGGCTTCGTCGACCGCTGGTTCGGTTGGCTGGACGAGGCGGACCGCGACCCGCTGGCCGCCGCGGAACGTCCCGCGCAGCAGCGCTACGACCACTACGTGCGCGAGACCGGCTATCGTACCGACCCCATGAACGTGCTGGCACAACGCTTCTTCGGTCCGGAGGAGTTCAAAAAAAGGCTGGAGCTGCGCATCGGTCTCGCGCAGATGGCCGAGACCCGCGGGCGGGTCGCGGCGGATTGAACGGGGAAATGCGCGGCGCGATGGACGCCGACGTGCCGCTCGCGCTGCGTCCGGCGCGCCGCGATGATGCGGAGGCGCTGTCGGCGCTCGTGAACTCCGCCTACCGCGGCGACCCGAGCCGTGTCGGCTGGACCACCGAAGCGGACCTCCTCGGCGGCCAGCGCACGGACCCGGACGCGCTGCGCGGGTTCATCGAAGAGGGCGAGAACGCCGGCGACCGCGTGCTGCTGGTGCATGAACGGACCGGTGCGATCGACGCCTGCGTGCAGCTCGAGCGGCACGGCGATGAGGCCTATCTCGGCATGTTCACCGTCCGTCCGACGCTGCAAGGTGGCGGGCTCGGTCGGCGGCTGCTCACGGGTGCCGAGCAGGACGCGCGTCGTCGCTGGGGCGTGACCGCCGTGCACATGACCGTCATCGCACAGCGCGTCGAGCTCATCGCCTGGTACGAGCGGCGCGGCTACCGCGCCACGGGCGAGACCGCGCCCTTCCCGTACGGCGATGCGCGCTTCGGTGAGCCGCTGCGGCCGGATCTGCATTTCGTGGTGCTGCGCAAGGTGCTCTAGCGCGGGACACCGCCGCGCGGAACATCGATGCACGCGGCGGCGGCGCGTCCGCTTGCGGCAAGCGGCTAACCCTGCGCACCGGCGTGGGCGCAGGATGGAGTCCGATCCACCTCGTGCAGCCTTTTCGGGAGCCTCTCCATGTCGCGCAACACTTCCGCCATCGCCCGTGCCACCTGCATCGCGCTCGCGGCGCTCGTCACCGTCGCCGGTGCGCAGACGCCGAGCGGCCAGTGGGCGATCAAGCCCGCCAAGGGACAGAACCAGGCACAGACACAGAAGGATGTCGCGGCCTGCCAAGGCGAGGCGCAGGCGCATGCGGGCGCTGCACCCGCCGATGCGGTGCGGCGCGGTCAGGCGCCGGCCGCCACGGTGGCTCCCGCCACGAAAGGCGGCGCCGGCAAGGGCGCGCTCGGCGGTGCGGCTGCGGGCGCGGTGATCGGCGAGATCGCCGACAACGACGCCGGCAAGGGCGCGGCGATCGGCGGTGCGGTGGGCGCCATCGGCGGCGCCGTGAAGCGCGACAACGCGCGCAAGGAAGCCGACGCCAAGCGCGCCGCTGCCGAACAGGAACGCGCCGAGCGGCAGCGTTCGGCGTCGCAGCAGGTCGAGCAGTACAACCTCGCCTTCCGCAACTGCCTCTCGGGCCGCGGCTACAGCGTCAGCCTGTCGCAGCCGGGGGCGCCCGCTCCACGCTGACCCCGCCGGGTCGGGCACAATCGCGGGATGGCACGCACACCCCTCGTCATCGCCCACCGCGGCGCTTCCGGGCACCGACCCGAGCACACGCTGGAGTCCTACCAGCTCGCCATCGAGATGGGCGCGGACTTCATCGAGCCCGACCTCGTGTCGACCAAGGACGGACGGCTCGTGGCGCGTCACGAACCCGACATCACGCAGACGACGGATGTCGCGCAGCGGCCGGAGTTCGCCGACCGCAAGCGCAGCGTGACGATCGACGGCGTCGTGCACACCGGCTGGTTCACGGTCGACTTCACGCTCGAAGAGCTGCGCACCCTGCGCGCGGTGCAGCCGCGGCCGGACCGCTCCAAAGATTTCGACGGGATGTTCGCGGTGCCGACTCTCGAGGAGATCATCGTCGTCGCCAAGGCCGGCACGGTGGCCACCGGCCGTACCATCGGCATCTATCCCGAGACCAAGCATCCGACCTGGCATTGCGAGCAGGGCCTGCCGCTCGAGCACACGCTGCTCGCGGCGTTGGACGCCGCGGGCTGGACGACGCGCGCGGCGCCGGTGTTCCTCCAGTGCTTCGAATCGGGCAACCTGCGCTGGCTGCGGCAGCGCACCGGTGTGCGGCTCGTGCAGCTGATCGACGGCGGCGGCCTCGAGGACGACGGCCGCGTGCAGCCAACGCTCCGTTGGCAGGGCACGGGCGCCTGCACGCTCTACCCGCAGGGCGAGGTGCCGACCGACTTCACCGACCCGCGGTCTTTCGCGGTCATCGCGGAGTACGCGGATGCGGTCGGCCCCTGGAAGCGGCACATCGTCGGCACGCGCCGCGGCGCGGGACCCGAAGCCGCGACCGACGACACCGAGCGCACGCGGCTCACCACCGCGCCGTCACGCTTCGTGGAACTCGCGCATGCGGCGGGGCTGGAGGTCCATCCTTGGACCTTCCGCGACGAACCGCAGCACCTCGCGGCCGATTACGGCGGCGACCCCGCCGCCGAATACAGGCGGTTCGCCGCGCTCGGCGTCGATGCGCTGTTCAGCGACTTCCCCGACACGGCGGTCGCCGCGCTGCGCGGCGGCGCGCGCTGACCCGCTGCCGGGTCCGGCCGGGCCGCCGGTCCAGCCCCAAAGAAAAGGGCCCGGCGGTCGCCCGCCGGGCCCGGTCCGTCATCGCCTTGCGGGCGATCAGAACTTGTAGCTCATCTCCAGGCCGATCTGGCGCTCGCGGCGCAGGGTGCCGAAGATGCCGCGCGGCAGCGAGTACGCGGCCACGGCGGTCGACGGCAGACCCGGCTTCAGGTTGCGCGGCGGCACGGGGCCGGCGAAACCGATCAGGTAGGAGTGCAACCACCGCGTGGCACCGACCGGCGAGTCCTCGTTCAGCAGGTTGCGGCCGTAGAGGCCGACGCGCCAGTTGTCCGTCTCGAGGCCGATACGGGCGCCGAGCAGCGTCGCCGCACCCGTGTAGGCCTGGTTGTCCACCTGCACGAACTTCTTGCTGGTGTACGACAGGTCGCTGTTGACGTACAGCCGGTAGTCACCGCCGAAGACCGGACGGATGTAGTCGGCGGTCAGCGAGGCGGTGTGCTTCGCGGCCAGCGGGAAGGCGTTGCCCACGATGGAGCAGGTGCCCTTGCCGTTCAGGTTGCGCGTCGGATCCGTCGGGTTGGCGGGGTTGAAGATGCCGCCGCCGCTCGTCAACTGCCACTGGAAGTCGTCGCAGCCCGCGGTGAACTCGGTGTCCGCCAACGCGTAGGTGAAGCCCAGCGTCAGGTCGTCGGTCGCCGCGAAGCGGCTCTCGATCTCGATGCCCCTGATCTCGCCGTCACCCTGGTTGGTGGAGATCGAGGTCACGGCGCCGGTCGCGGTGTTGACCGGGGTCGTCAGCTGGATGTCGTCGATCTTCATCTGGAAGAGCGCGACGTTCAGCACGAGCCGACGGTCGAACCACTGCGACTTCATGCCGATCTCGTAGTTGACCGACTCCTCCTGGCGGAAGGCCTCGTCCTGCGGACGGCCGTTGACGATCGCCGTCGAGCCGTTGAAGCCGCCCGGCTTGTAGCCCTTCGCGTAGATCGCGTAGAGCGTCATGTCCGGGTTGAGCTTGTAGTTGAGGGTGGCGCGCGGCGTGTTCGACTTCCACTCGTCCTGGCCACGCAGCGCGGAGTCGTAGGTCGCCGCGGCGGTCGGACCCGCCTGGACGTTGACCACCTGCGCCCAGTCGATCTGGCCCTTGCGCTCCTTCGCGTTGCGCATCTCGAGGGTCGCCGACAGCTTGTCGGTGAAGTCGAAGCCGACCGAGCCGAAGTAGCCGGTGTTGTAGATGTCGAAGATCTGGTACGGCCGGTCCTGGCCGCCCGGGCTCGCGAAATCGATGCGGTAGGCGCGACGCTCCCACTCGAAGTGGTAGACGCCGAGCATCCAGCGGAAGCGGTCCTCCTGCGGCGACTCGATGCGCACCTCACCCGACCAGTCCTTGAACGTATCGCGGTCGGAGGACGAGCCGGTCGCGAGCGGCTGGAAGCCGTTCACGTTGGCGCCGATGATGTTGACCTGCGAGTGGTCGGAGTCGGCGCCGGTCTTGCGGTCCTCGTCACGGACGCCGCCGTTCAGGATGAGCGAATAGCCCGAACCCATGATGTCCCAGCGGAACGAGGCCGTGGCGAGTTCGAGGTCGCGGTTGACGCCCGAGAAGGCCAAGGCCTGACGGGCATCGTAGGCGAAGGGGGCCCGGTTCGGGATGCCGACCACCTCGGGCGTCGTGCCGAGGATCGAGGGGCCGTCGTTCAGGTAGACCGGAGCGGCCTTCACCTCACCGCAGAACCACTGGTTGTTGTTGTCGCCGGTGGTGGTGGTGAACGAACCGAGCGAGCGGGTGCCCGGGAAGCAGTTGTTGACGCCCGCCGACTGGAAGAAGATCGGGCGCGAGCCGTCACGGTCGCGGTTGGACTGGAAGCGCAGCCGCAGTTCGGTGTTCTCGGTCAGCGTGAGCGTGGCCGCCGCGCCGAAGGAGCTGGTCGACTCGCCGCCGACCATGCGACCGGTCACCTGGTTCTTCCACTGGCCGTCGAAGTCGTAGTAGCGGCCGTTGATGCTGAGCCCCAGCCAGTCCGCCGGACGCCCCGCGAGACGCGCGCTGACGCCGCGCTCGTCGCCGTCGAAGTTGGCGTTGACGCCGCCGGAGACCTCTTCGCCCGGACGCTTGGTGACGAAGTTGATGGCGCCCGAGTAGGTGTTGCGGCCGTAGAGCGCGCTCTGCGGACCGCGGATGACCTCGACGCGCGCGACGTCGTTCATGTCGAGGCTGCCGATGTCGCCCGGGTAGTAGACGCCGTCGACGAAGTAGGACACGCCGGTCTCGACCGAGGCGTTGGTGCCGGCGAGGATGCTGGCGAGGCCGCGGACGACGGGACGCTCGGTCGCGCGACCGAAGTTCTTCGAGAACACGAGGCCCGGCGTGAACTTCGCGACGTCATCGAGCGAGGTCAGCTGGCGGTTGGCGATCTCCGCCTCGGTGAACGCGGTGACGGGCAGCGGCACGTCCTGCAGCGACTCTTCGCGCTTGCGTGCGGTGACCACCACCTCCTCGAGCGACGGGCCCTGCGCGGACGCGCCACCCGTCTGAGCGAGCACGGTCTGGCCGGAGACGGCCGCCGCACCCATAGAGACCACGAGCGCCAGCGGCGCAGACTTCCTGTTATTCATGAGCAACCTCCGTTCCGGGCAAGGCCCGAGACGCCGATATTACGGCAGGGACTTCAGATTCCGACAGTACCACCCCATTCCGTTGCGCCCGAGCAACATCAGAGATCTGCCCGGCATGCGGTCTCGGAGCCTCAGCCCTCCCCGCGCAGCTGATCGATGATCGCCGGGTTCTCGAGGGTGCTGACGTCCTGGGTGATGGCTTCGCCGCGGGCGACCGCACGCAGCAGCCGTCGCATGATCTTGCCGGAGCGGGTCTTCGGCAGGTTGTCGGCGTAGCGGATGTCCTCGGGCTTGGCGATGGCGCCCAGCTGCTCGGCCACCCAGTCGCGCAGCTCGCGGGTGAGCGCGGCCGCGGCCTCGCCTTGCGGCCGTTCGCCGCGGCAGACGACGAACGCGCACACGGCCTCGCCCTTGACCTCGTGCGGCCGGCCGACCACCGCGGCCTCGGCGATGCGCGGGTGCGCGACCAAGGCCGACTCGATCTCCATGGTGCCGAGCCGATGGCCCGCGACGTTCAGCACGTCGTCGATGCGGCCCATGATCCAGTAGCAGCCGTCGGCGTCGCGGTGCGCGCCGTCGCCCGCCACATAGAAACGGTTCTGGAACTTCGACCAATAGGTCTGCAGGTAACGCTCGTTGTCGCCCCAGATGGTGCGCAGCATGGAGGGCCAGGGCCGGCGGATGACGAGATAGCCGCCCGCGTCGGGCTTGGTGACGCTCGCGCCTTCGTCATCCACGATGTCGGCGAAGATGCCCGGCAGCGGCCGCGTGCAGGAGCCGGGCTTGGTGGTGGTCACGCCCGGCACGGGCGCGATCATGATGGCGCCGGTCTCGGTCTGCCACCAGGTGTCGACGATCGGGCAGCGGCCGCCGCCGATCACGCGGTGGTACCACATCCAGGCCTCGGGGTTGATCGGCTCGCCGACGCTGCCCAACAGCCTGATCTTTGAAAGGTCATGGCGCGCCGGGATGCCGTCACCGAGTTTCATGAGCGCACGGATGGCGGTGGGCGCGGTGTAGAACACCGTGACGCCGTGGCGCTCGCAGACCTGCCAGAAACGGCCGCCGTCGGGGAAGGTGGGCGCGCCCTCGTACATCACGAGCGTGGCGCCGGCGGCGAGCGGACCGTAGGCGACATAGCTGTGGCCGGTGACCCAACCGACGTCCGCTGTGCACCAGAAGACGTCGTCGTGGCGCAGGTCGAACACCCAGCGCGTGGTCAGCTTCGCGCCGAGCAGGTAGCCCGCGCTCGAATGCTGGATGCCCTTCGGGCGGCCGGTGGACCCGGATGTGTAGAGCAGGAACAGCGGGTGCTCGGCGTCGACCCACTCCGGCTCGCAGGCGGCCGGTTGGTCGGCGACGGCGTCGTGCCACCAGACATCGCGGCCGGCGACCATCGGCGTCTCCGCGCGTCCCGCGCCGCCCGCATCGCCGACACGCCGCAGCACGAACACGGTCTCGACCGTGGGGCAGCCGTCCGCCAGCGCCTTGTCGGCGGCGGCCTTGAGCTCGACGACATGGCCGCCACGCCAGCCGCCGTCGGCGGTGACGACGCAGCGCGCGCCGGCGTCCTCGATGCGGTCCTTCAAGGAGATCGCCGAGAAGCCGCCGAACACCACCGAGTGGATGGCGCCGATGCGCGCGCAGGCCTGCATCGCGACCACGGCCTCGGGGACGAGCGGCATGTAGATGACCACGCGGTCGCCGCGCCGGATGCCGCGCGCCTTGAGCGCGTTGGCGAAGCGGCAGACCTCGGAATGCAGCTCGCGGTAGGTGAGCCGGCGCACATCGCCCGGCTCGCCCTCGAAGACGATCGCGGTGCGGTGACCGTGCTCGGCGAGGTGCACATCGAGGCAGTTGTACGAGACGTTCAGCTCGCCGTCGGCGAACCAGCGGTAGTTGGGCGCCTTGGAGTCGTCGAGCGTCTGCGTGAAGAGCCTGCGCCACGCGAGCTCCGCGCGCGCGAGCTCGGCCCAACAGCCGACCGGATCGGCGGCGGCGCGGCGGTGGAGCTCCGCGAGGTCGTCGGCCTTGAGCCGCGCGGCGGCGGCGAAGCCCGCGGGCGGCGGGAAGCTGCGCTGCTCGACCAGCACGGAGGAGATGTCCTTGGACGCGTTCGCTGTGGTGTCGCTCATGAGGTCACCGGGCGTAGTGGTCGGGATGATCGGGCGTCAGCCCCTTGAAGCGCTTGTGCAGCCAAAGATACTGCGCCGGCAGGCGGCGCGCCTCGGCCTCGATCAACCGATGGTGGCGCAACGTGTCCTCGACCTCGTCGGTGCCGGGGAAACCCTCGAGCGGTGCGCCGATGCGCACCACATAGCCCGCATCGCCCGGCAGCCGCTCGACGAAGTACGGCAGCACCGCGGCGCCCGTCATGCGCGCGAGCCGCGAGGTGGCGGTGTTGGTCGCGGCCGGCGTGCCGAAGAACGGCACCATGCGCGCGCCCTTGCCGCGGAAGGCCTGGTCGGGCGCGTACCAGACCGCCCCGCCCGCCTTCAGCACGCGCACCATGGCGCGGATGTCGTCGCTCGCGACCATGCCGGCCGAGACCGCACCGCGATGGCGGCGGAACGCCTCCTCGAGCAGCGCGTTCTGCGAGGGCTTGTAGACGGCGTGCACGGGCCGCGCGGCGGTGACGAAGCGCGCGCCGAGCTCGAGCGTGGTGAAGTGCGCGGCGAGCAGGATCGCGCCGCGACCTGACGCCTGCAGCCGGTCGAGCTCCTCGAGCCCCTCGAAGCGCGCGAGGGCGAGCAGGCGCTGCGGCGACGCGAACCAGGCGAGCGCCGTCTCGCCGAGCGTGATGCCGGACTCGCGGAAGTGCTGCTCCGCGAGCCGTTCACGCGCAGCGGCGTCGAGCTCCGGCAGGCAGAGCGCGAGGTTGCGCCGCACCACCCGCTTCTGCGGCAGCGGCAGATGCCACAAGGCGCCGCCGAGCGCGGCGCCGATGCCGAGCAACGTCGGGTAGGAGAGCTTCGCGAGCAGACGCAGCAGACCGAGCCCGACCCAGGTGGGCCAGTACCAGGGCGCGAGCAGCCGTGCCGGCCAGGGACCGCTCATGCCGCGGCGAGTTTCGCGAGCCGCTCGCCCTGCCGGCGCAGCGTCGGCCCGAAGTTGTGCCGGTCGAAGAAGGCCTCGAGCGCCGCGAGGTCCGGCGCGCGCGGACGCAGGTCGTCGCGGGCCGCGGCGAGCGGCATGTCGCAGGCGATGGTGGTCAGACGGCGCGCGAGGAAGGCCGCTTCGCGGTGCTCCGCGAGCCGCTCCGGGAGCTTCGAGGCGCCGCGCAGCGGCAGCGCGCGCACCGCCTCGAGGTCGTCGTAGAGCTCCTCCAGCGAGACGAATTCTTTGAGGAGCGCGGCGGCGGTCTTGGGGCCGACGCCCGGCACGCCCTTGATGTTGTCCACCGCGTCGCCGGTGAGCGCGAGGTAGTCGGCATAACGCTCGGGCGCGACGCCGAAGCGGCCCTCGATCTCGTGGTGGCGCAGCCGCAGGTCGTCGGTGTAGTTCCAGTAGACGTCGCCCTCGCGGACGAGCTGCGCGAGGTCCTTGTCGCGGGTGACGAGCGTCGCAGGCAGACCTTCCGCGCGCAGCCGCGCCGCCAGAGTGCCGATGATGTCGTCGGCCTCGTACTCGCCGCTGCCGTACTCGGCGACGCCGAGCAGCCGGCAGAACTCGCGGCAACGCCCGAACTGCAGCTTGAGGTCGGCGGGCGCCGGCTCGCGGTTCGCCTTGTAGGACGGGTCGATGCGGTTGCGGAACGAGGTCTCGAGGCTCTCGTCGAAGGCGACGGCGAGCAGCTGCGGCCGCGCGCGCTCGATCAGGTCGCCGAGGAAGCGCGCGAAGCCGAACAGCGCGTGCGCGGGGTTGCCGTCGCGGTCGAGCATGTCGGGCGGCATGGAGTAGTACGCCCGGAAGACGTAGACGGAGGCGTCGATGAGGTAGACCACGCGCGGATTGTAGCCGCGCGCCGCGCGGCGGGGGCGCGAGGCCGGGGGGCGGGCCCGGTCAGGGCGAGCGGTCGAAGAAGGTGTACTGCCAGGCGACGCCGAAGGTGCGGAAATCGCCGCCGATGCGCACCACGGCGCCGTCGCTGTAGGTGAACTTGAGCGAGTGGCCGCGACCGAGCGCGGTCGACACCGTGGCCCCGAGCCGGAAGTTGTCCTGCCGGTTGTCGTCCTCGGCGCCGTTCACCGCGGTCTTGCCGCCTGCGTACCAGGTACCGCCGAGCGCGGCCCAGGTGCCGGGCTTCAGCGTGTAGCTGACGCCTGCATGCATGTTCCAGATGGGGTCCTGGCTGCGTCGGTTGCCGCCCTGGAACTCGTCGTTGTCGCCGAACACCCAGACGCCGCCGTGCAGGTCGAACTGCCAAGGCCCGCGCGGCCAGGCCAGACCGACCTCGGGCTTGGCGGCCCAACGGTTGCTGCCGATGTTGACGAGCCGCGCGGGGACATACTGCCCGGTCGGCGCGACCACCACCATGCTCACGCCGACGCTCGGTCCACGCTTGCGCGCCGCGAACTCGCGCGGCGCGAGCGCCTCGCCGCCGACCAGCATCGTCGCGACACGCAGCCGCAGGTCGCCCATGCCGGAACGCGCCACCGAACGACGGTCCTCACCGACGCTGCCCGAGGCCTCGCCCCACTGGTAGGGCGCCGCGACGCTGATGCTCGTCTGCCGACCTCCCAGCGCGAACACGCGACCGAAGGCGGCCGACACGGTGTCGACCTCCGCCTCCACATCGGTGAACGGCGCGGAGGAATCGAACACCACGTCGCCGCTCGTGTTGCCGTAGCCGAGCACGGCGAAGTTGGTGCCGACCGGGCTCGCGGAGTACGCGCGCGGCTCGATCTCCTGCGCGGCGGCGGGCGACAGGACGACGGCCGTCAGCAACAGCGCGGCGGCGTGATGGATGGCGGCGCGGCGGCGCCTCAACCCTGCACCTGGATCATCTTGGTGGCGGGCGTCGGCGCGGGCCAGCCTGCCTGCTGCGCGACGCGCACCATCGCCTCGTTGGTGTCGAAGTAGACCTGCCAGTAGTGGTCGGTGTGGCAGTACGGGCGCACCGCGATGACATGGCCGACGAGGTTGGTCTCGAGCAGGTTGACCTCGGGCGCCGGATCGGCGGCGACGTTCGGGATCGCCGCGAGCGCCGTGCGCAGGCGCGCCATGGCGTCGAGCGGATCGACGGATCCGGCGATCTGCATGGTCCGCTCGACGCGGCGCGCCGGACGCGAGGAGTAGTTCATCACCGTGTCGGCGAAGATCCTGCCGTTGCCGACCAGGGTCATCACGTTGTCGGGCGTGATGAGGGTCGTGCCGAAGAGGCCGAGCTCGTGCACCGTGCCGGTGATGCCGCCCACCTGCACGAAATCGCCCACCTTGAAGGGGCGCAGCACCAGCATGAACGCGCCGGCGGCGAAGTTGCCGAGCATGCCGCTCCAGGCCGCGCCGATGGCGAGGCCGGCACCCGCCAGCATCGCGGCGAACGAGGTGGTCTGGATGCCGAAGTAGCCGAGTATGCCGAGGACCAGCGCGATGTTGAGCGCGATGGCGACGATCGACCCGAGATATTTGGTGAGCGTCGGGTCGATATCGTTGCGGTTCATCGCCGCCTGCATCAGGCCCACGACCTTGCCGATGAGCCAGCGGCCGATGATCCAGAACGCGAGCGCAGCCAAGATCTTGATCGCGAGCTCGCTCGCGGTCGTACGCAGGAAGGTCTCGATCGATTCGCGGTCCATGGCATCCCCCGGGGTTGAGGCCTGCATTGGACGACGGCCGCGGGACGGCGCGCCATCCACTGGGCGCAAAACGCGGGCGGGAAGGGCCCGGGCGCAGCGCCCGGCGTCAGGACATCAGGTGGCGGATGCGCCCGTGCAGGGGGCTGCTGCGCGGGAAGTGCGCGAGCAGGTACTCCATCTGGTCGGCGAGCACGCGCCGGCCCTTGAGGAAGATGTACTCGGCGTAGGTGGGCGTGAACGGCACGGCGAGCAGCTGCATCTTGGCCTGCTCCGGGGTGCGCCAGGCCTTGTAGTTGTTGCAGCGGCGGCAGGCGGTGACGACGTTGGTCCAGACGTCGCGGCCGCCCTGGCTGAACGGCCGCACATGGTCGCGCGACAGGTCGCGGTGCGCGAAGCGGCCGCCGCAGTAGAGGCAGAGGTAGGCGTCGCGGCGGAACAGCGTCTCGTTGTTGAGCGGCGGCACGTAGTCGGCGCGCAGGTGGCCGGGGTTGCCGCTCTGACCGACCGTCGCGACGATGGAGTTGACCTCGAGCACGGTGCGCCGGCCGGTGAGCGCGTTGGTGCCGCCGTAGAGCCGGAAGATGGGGGTGCCGCAGGCGTAGGCGACCTGGTCCTGGTGGTACAGCCGCGCCGCCTCGCGGTAGTCGATCCACTCGAGCGGCATGCCGGCGACGTCCGTGCGCAGCACCGGCTGCTGCAGGGTCACGCCCTCGAGCGGGTGCGCGAGGGCCGGGAACTCATCGCGGCTTTCTGGGGTCATCAGCAACGTAAGATAAGGCCGGACATGACGACATTCAACGCCATCCGCATGACGCTGCTCGCCGCCCTCGCGGCCACGCTCTCCGCCGCCGCCGTCGCGCAGCCGGTGGCGGACACGCCGCCGGCCGCGCCCGCGGATGACGCTCTGGTGGAGGAGACCGTCGAGGAGGTGTTGGTCGCCGGCGAACGCGCCGGCCCCGGCCTCTGGAAGGTCCGCAAGGGCGACCACACGCTGTTCCTGCTCGCCACCATCACGCCCGCACCCAAGAAGCTCGAGTGGCGCTCGCGCGAGGTGGAGTCCGTGCTGGCGCGCGCGCAGGCCTTCGTACCGGCGCGGCCCGAGGTCGATGCGGACATCGGACCCATCAAGGCGGTGCAGCTCTACATGCAGTACCGCAAGCTGCGCGGCAACGCCGAGGGCGAGCGGCTCGAGGCGGTGCTGCCGCCGCCGCTGTTCGCGCGCTTCGAGAGGCTGCGGACGAAATACGCGCCGCGCGACCGCAGCATGCTGGAGCGGCGGCCGATGCTCGCCGTGCTCGAACTGCAGGGCGCGGCGGTCGAGCGCAGCGGGCTGACCTTCCGCAGCGACGTGGCGCGCAAGGTCGAGAAGCTGGCCCGCGAACGCAAGGTCCCGGTGCTGCGCGCGGAGATCAAGGTCGACGACGCGCGCGGCACGCTGGCGGAGATGGGACAGATCCCGCTGCCGGCGGAGATCGCCTGCATGGAGGTGATCCTCGGACGCATCGAAGCCGACCTCGCGAACTCGCGGCAGCGCGCCGAGGCCTGGGCGGTGGGCGATGTGGGCGGGCTGCGCTCGGGCGCGGCCTCACAGGCGTCCGCGACCTGCCTCGATTCGCTGCGCAACAGCGCGCGCGTGACGAAGCTGCTGCGCGATTTCGAGACCGCCTGGCTCGGTGTCGTCACGCGTTCGCTCGAGCGCAACCCGGTGACGCTCGCGATCACCGACATCGATGGGCTGCTGCGGCCGGGCGGCATCCTCGCGCAGCTGCGCGCGCGCGGCTACGAGATCGACGAGCCCTGACGTCCCGAGCGTCCCCGGAGCGCCCATGAAAAAGGGCGCGTCGGTGCCCCGGCGCGCCCCTCACGTGGCTCCGGCCGAGGCCGGGACGACGTCGGTCGGCTTACTTGGCCATCGCCTTCTTGATGAAGCCGACGACCAGCATCAGCACGATGCCGCCGACGCCGCCGCTGCCCACGCTGGCCAGCGCGCCGCCACCGCCCATGCCGAGCTGGCTGAGGAGCGCGGCGCCGAGCGGGCCGCCGAGGATGCCGGCGATCGAGTTGCCGACGGGGCCGAGGCTGATGTTCTTCAGCAGCGCGCCGCCGATGTTGCCGCCGACCGCGCCCGAGACGAGTTGGATGAGCAGACTGGTGATGTCCATGTGATCCCCCCTGGTTTGTAGTTGTTCTGCAAGCCGCCCGGCGGGCCCGAGGGCCAGGGAGCGACCGACCAAGTAGATGCGGGGGTCATCGGACGGTCAAGTGACGAAAGTCACTGTCGCGGCAGTCACCCGGCAGTCGCCCGGCAGTCGCCCGGCAGCCACCCTCGGCAGCCACCCTCGGCGGACCGGACCCGCACCCGCGGCGGCGACAGCGCTCGCGTATAGTGCGGCACGATGCGATCCGGCAGCGCCAAAGGCGTGCTGGCGATGTTCATCGCCGTCGCCGCCTTCTCCTTCATGGATGCGCTGCTGAAGCTTTTCGCGGCGCACTATCCCCCCATGCAGGTCATCTTCCTGCGGGCCACCGCCTCGCTGCCGTTCCTGCTGCTGCCCCTGTGGTGGCGCGGCGGTCTCGCGGAGCTGCGTCCGACGCGGCCGTGGCTGCACCTCGCGCGCGCGCTGCTCGGCATCGTGATGCTCAGCACCTTCGTCGTCGCGCTGCGCGATGCGCCGCTCGCCTCGGTGTATTCGGTCTACATGTTCGCACCCCTGCTGATCGCGGCGTTCGCCGCCTGGTTCCTGCGCGAGCGCGTCGACGCCGGCTGCTGGATCGCGATCGTGGTGGGCTTCCTCGGCGTGCTGGTGATCCTGCAGCCGCGGCCCGACGGGCTGCCGGCGGCGGCCGGCCTCGCCGCGCTCGTGTCCGCGCTCTGCTACGCGGCGGCGGTGCTGGTCGCACGGGTGCTGACCCGCACCGAGCATACGGCGGCGGTGGTGTTCTCGTTCCTCGGGCTGATGGCCGTCATCTCGGGCGCCTTCGCGCTGCCCGTCTGGGTCGGCGTGGAACCCGCGCACTGGATCTTGGTCGCAGCCGCGGGCGCCACAGGCGCCATCGGCCAGCACTACATCACCGTCGCCTTCAAGAACGCGCCGGCGGCGGTGGTGGCCCCGGTGGAGTACACCGCGCTGCTGTGGGGGCTCGGCATCGACTGGGTGTTCTGGTCGGCGGCCCCGAACGGCACCGTGCTCGCAGGCGCCGTGTTGGTGATCGCCGCGGGCGTGTACGTCGCGTGGCGGGAACGGCGTCCGGCGGTGCCGGCGGCATGAACGCGATGACAGACGGCGGGACGGCGCTGCTGACCGTCTATGCGCGGCTGGTCGGCGTCGCCGCGCTGTGGGGCGGCACGTTCATCGCCGGCCGCATCGCCGCGCCCCAGGTGCCGCATTTCACGCTCTCAGCGCTGCGCTTCTGGGCGGCGGTCTCGGTGCTGCTGCCCTTGCTGCTGATCGCCGAACGCGGCTGGCCGAAGCTGCGGGCCCGCGACTGGGGCTACGCGCTGCTGCTGGCGCTCATCGGCCTCGTCACCTACAACCTGCTGTTCCTCGGCGCGCTGGAGCGCATCGACGCCAGCCGTACCGCGTTGGTGGTGGCGCTGAACCCGATCCTCACCGCGGTGGCGATGGCGCTGGTGTTCGGTGAACGGCTCGCACGCCATCGGTGGCTCGGCATCCTGCTCGCGCTCACCGGGGTCTCGGTGGTGCTCGCGCGCGGCGACCTCATGCTGATCCTGCAGCGCGTCGGCATCGGCGAGACGATGATGCTGGGCGGCGCGGTCTGCTGGGCCGCGTACACGGTGATCAGCCGTTTCGCGTTCTCGGGCGATGGCGCGCCCTCGGCGCTCGCGATGACCACCGTCACCGCGCTCTGCGGCGCCTGCCTGTTGTCGCTCGGCATGCCGTTCGAGTGGTCGGCATGGCAGGCATCAGCCGTGGACTGGGCGAGCTGGGCCTCGATCGCCTACCTCGGCGTCGGCGGCACGGCGCTCGCGTTCGTCTGGTACGCGCAGGGACTGCAACGGCTGGGCCCGGCCCGCACCGCGGTGTTCAACAATCTCGTGCCGGTGTTCGGCGCGACCTTCGGCGCCGTGCTGCTCGGTGAGGCGATCCTGCCCTCGATGGTGGTCGGCGGACTGATCGCGCTGACGGGGGTGTCGCTGACCAACTGGTCCGGGCCCCGGGGGACGCGGTCGTCCTGAGGCTGAGGCCGCACCGTAAATCAGGCACTTGCGCACAGAGGCGAAGAAACCGTGTCATGTTCCGCTCATAAATTCGACCCATCGAGCGGCTGCGGACGCTTAACTCATTGTTTTTAAAAGGCACTTGATGGCACTGGTTAATATTTGACCAAGCCAACGAGAATCTGCTGAAAATGCCGCGTTTTTCCCCTTGCCATCTGCACTGTCCACAGCGTTATCCACACCCTCTGTGGAAAAATCTTGGACCATGGATCCCGTGACTCCGCCCCCCATCCTGAAGGTCGCGATCGACACGCCGCTGCGGCAGGCGTTCGACTACCTGCCGCCGCGGGAGGGGCCCGTGCCCGCGCCTGGGACGCGGGTACTGGCACCCTTCGGTCGAAGGCAACTAGTAGGGGTTATAGTTTCACATGAGAAACAATCAGGCCTCGATTCGACGAAACTGAAGCCGATTTCGAGGGCGATCGATCCGGTACCGACCTTCGATCCGGATCTGTTGAAGTTGCTGCTCTGGGCCGCCGACTACTACCACCACCCGGTCGGTGAAGCGGCCGCCACAGCCCTGCCGCGGCTCGCCCGGGAGGGTGCGCCGCTGCGCGAGACCGTCGAGTGGTGGACGCTCACGCCGCAGGGCGTGACGGCATGGGCCGCGGGTGAGCCCCGTCGTGCGCCGCGCCAACGCGGACTGCTGCAGGCGCTCGCGCCCACGGACGCAGGTCCGACGACGGCGGTCGATGCCGCGACCTTGAGCGGCCGGCTGCCCGGTTGGCGCGACGCCGCCAAACCGCTGCTCGCGCGCGGCTGGATCGCCCGCCACGAGGACCTCGCACCGGCCGACGATGCCACCGCGACGGTTGAGACCGACGCGGCCGCCCCCTCGCCCCCCTCGGGATCACCTGCGCGGGCCGCACCGCCCGCGCCGAACGCCGCGCAGCAGGCCGCGCTCGATGCGCTCGCGGCCGCGGACGACGACCGCTACCACGGCTGGCTGCTGCACGGCGTCACCGGCAGCGGCAAGACCGAGGTCTATCTGCGGCTCGCCGAGCGCCACCTCGCACGCGGGCGCAGCGTGCTGGTGCTGGTGCCGGAGATCGGCCTCACGCCGCAGCTGGTCGGCCGCTTCGCGGCGCGCTTCCCGCAGACGCCGCTCGCGGTGCTGCACTCGGGGCTCACGGACACGGCGCGGCTCGAAGCGTGGCGGCGCGCGCACGCCGGTGCGGCGCGGCTCGTGCTCGGCACGCGCTCGGCGGTGTTCGCGCCGCTGCCCCAGCTCGGGCTCATCATCGTCGACGAGGAGCACGACGCGTCCTTCAAGCAGCAGGAAGGTGGCTTCCGCTATTCGGCGCGCGACCTCGCGCTGGTGCGCGCGCAGGGCCTCGGCATCCCGGTGGTGCTCGGCTCGGCGACGCCCTCGCTCGAGACGCTGCACAACGCCGCCACGGGCCGCCTGACGCGGATCGCGCTGCCGGAGCGCGCCGCGGCCGCACAGCCGCCGCTGCTGCGGCTGGTCGACCTGCGCGCCGAGCGCGTGCACGCCGGGCTCTCGACCACCGCCGTCACCGCCATCGAGCGCCATCTCGCGGCCGCGGGACAGGTGCTGGTCTACATCAACCGTCGCGGCTACGCGCCGACGCTCGCCTGCACCGCCTGCGGCTGGGTCGCGCCCTGCACCTCCTGCGACGCGCGCATGACCGTGTACCGGAACGCCGAGCGGCTACGCTGCCACCACTGCGGCGCGGACCGCGACCTGCCGCGCCAATGCCCGCAATGCGGCTATGCGGTGAAGACCGTCGGCCAGGGCACCGAGCGGATCGAGGAGACGCTCGCCGAGACCTTCCCCGGCGTCGGCATCGCACGCCTCGACCGCGATGTCGTGCGCCGCGCGGACGAACTCGAGGCGGTGCTCGGACGGGTCGCGAGCGGCGCCGCGCGCATCCTGGTCGGCACGCAGATGGTCGCCAAAGGCCATGATTTCCCGGCCGTGACGCTCGCGGTGGTGCTGAACGCCGACCAAGGTCTCTTCAGCACCGACTTCCGCGCCGCCGAGCGCCTCGCGCAGACCCTCGTGCAGGTGGCCGGCCGCGCCGGACGCGGCGCGCAGCCCGGCGAGGTGCTGATCCAGACCGAACATCCCGACCATCCGCTGCTGCGCGGGCTGGTCACGGGCGGCTACGAGTCCTTCGCCGCCGCGGCGCTCGCCGAACGGCGCGACGCGGCGTGGCCGCCCTTCGCGAGGCTCGCCGCGCTGCGCGCCTCCGGCCTCGCGGCCGAGGACGCGATCGCGTTCCTCGAGGCCGCGCGGCGCATCGCCGGCCATCCGCCCGAGGGACTGCGGCTGCTCGGCCCCGCACCCGCCGCCATGGCCCGTCGCGCCGACCGCCATCACGCGCAGCTGCTGATCGATGCCGGCGGCCGCAGCGTGCTGCACCGCTTCCTCGATGCATGGCTGCCGCAGGTCGAGGCGCTGCCCGAGGCGCGCCGCGTGCGCTGGGCGCTCGACGTCGACCCGCTCGAACTCTTCTAGTCCCGCGCGGGACCGACCGTCTAGAATCGCGCCGTGAAGGACGAACTCCAAAGCCTGCTGCTCGCAGCGGTGCGCACCCTCGAAGGCAGCGCGCTGCCCGGCCCCCTCGACCCCGCGGTCGTGACCGTGGAGCGCGCGCGCGATGCGCAGCACGGCGACTTCGCCTCGAACGTGGCGATGCGCCTCGCCAGGGGCGCGGGCCTCAAGCCGCGCGAGCTCGCCGAACGCATCGTCGCGGCGCTGCCGGCCAACGCGCTCATCACCCGCGCGGACGTCGCCGGCGCGGGCTTCATCAACTTCACGCTGGCGCGCGACCTCTATGCGCGCGAGATCGTGCGCGTGCACGAGCAGGGCGACGCCTACGGCCGCCACGTCCCCGCGATGCCGCGCAAGGTGCTGCTGGAGTTCGTGTCCGCGAACCCGACCGGGCCCATGCACGTCGGTCACGGCCGCCAAGCCGCGTTCGGCGACGCGCTCGGCCGGCTGCTCGCGGCCGCGGGCGATGCGGTCACGCGCGAGTACTACATCAACGACGCGGGCCGTCAGACCGAGATCCTCGCGGTCTCCGTGTGGCTGCGGTATCTGGAGCGCTGCGGCGAACAGCTCCCCTTCCCCTCCAACGGCTACCGCGGCGACTACCTGCGGCCGCTCGGCGATGCGCTGCACGCGCGCGTGGGCGACGCGCTGCGCCGCCCGGCCGCCACGGTGATGGCCGACCTGCCGGCCGATGCGGGCGTCCCCGGCGGCGACAAGGAAGCGCACATCGACGCGCTGATCGCGCGCTGCCGCGCGCTCATCGGCGAAGCGGAGTGGCAGCGGCTGCTGCGCGACAGCATCGCCGCGATGATGGACGGGATCCGCGACGACCTCGAAGGGTTCGGCGTGCGTTTCGACCACTGGGTCTCGGAGCGCGCCTTCGCGGAGAGCGGCGCCATCGACCGCGCGCTCGGCCGGCTGCGCGAGCGCGGCCTGCTCTACGTCAAGGACGGCGCCGAATGGTTCCGCGCCACGCAGTTCGGCGACGACGAGGACCGTGTCGTGGTGCGCGACAACGGCGTGAAGACCTACTTCGCCTCCGACATCGCCTACCACCTCGACAAGCGCGAACGCGGCTACGACCAGCTCATCGACGTGCTCGGCGCCGACCACCACGGCTACGTCACACGCGTGCGCGGCGGCCTGCAGGCCTTCGGCCATCCGGGCGAGTGCCTCGAGGCTCCGCTCATCCAGCTGGTCGCGCTCTACCGCAACGGCGAGAAGGTCTCGATGGGCAAGCGCGAGGCGAACTTCGTCACGCTGCGCCAGCTGCGCGAGGAGGTCGGCAACGACGCCTGCCGAATCTTCTTCCTGATGCGCAGCAACGACCAGTCGCTCGACTTCGACCTCGAGCTGGCGAAATCCAAGAGCAACGAGAACCCGGTGTTCTACGTGCAGTACGCGCACGCGCGCGTGGCGAGCGTCATGAAGGAGCTCGCGGCTCGCGGCTTCGGCTGGGATGCGGCGCGGGCGCGCGCCACCGTGCTGGCGCGCGGCGCCGAACTGCTCGCGGGCCCGCATGCCGAGGCGATGCTCGCCGCGCTGTCGCGCTACCCGGAGGTGGTGCGGCAGGCCGCAGCGCAGCGTGCACCGCATGCGATGGTGCACTACCTGCGCGAGCTCGCCACCACGCTGCACGCGTTCTACAACGCGGAGCGCGTGCTGGTGCCGGACGAGGCGCAGCGCGACGCGCGCATCTACGCGCTGCTCGCCGTGCAGCAGGCGCTGCGCAACGGGCTCGAGCTCCTCGGCGCCTCGGCGCCCGAGTCGATGTGAGTCCACGATGAAGTCGCCCATCGGTCGGGACTTCAAGCGCGGCGCGTCGGGCGGCGGCGCGGGTCGGCTCGGCTCACGCGACGCGCGCAACGCCTTCGCGGCCGGTCTCGCGGTCGGCCTCGTGGTGGCCGGCGGCGTGTTCGTCTGGGCGCAGACGGAGCTGCGACGTCTCTCGACCGCCGAGCCGACCCGGCCGGTGGCGCGGGCGGCACCGGGCGCGCGCGGCACGGGCGCTTCCGCGGCGGAGGCCGCCGAGGCGGACGCGCAGTTCGACTTCTACGACCGCCTCAAGAACCAGCAGGTCGTGATCCCGGAACAGGAGAAGGACGCGCGGCCCGAGCTGCCGACCTCGCTCATCGACCGCCCGGGCATCTACGTGCTGCAGCCCGGCGCCTACCGCGACCCGGCGGAGGCCGAGAAGCTGCGCGCCCGCCTGTCGCGGCTCGGCGTGCAGGCGACCATCCAGCGCGTGGCGATCGACGCCGACGTGTTCCACCGCGTGCGCATCGGTCCCTACGAGGACCTCGGCGAGCTCAACGCCGTACGCGCCAGACTGCGCGCCGCGGACATCGATCCGCAGGTGATGCGCATCGGCGACTGACCGACGCGGCGGGCGTGGCGCGCGGCGTCAGCCTTCGGCTTCGTCGGGGATGGCGCGGAAGTCGATGCCGAGCGAGCGCAGCTTGCGGTACAGATGCGTGCGCTCCATGCCGACCCGCTTGGCGAGCTGTCCCACCTTGCCCTGGCAGAGCAGCAGCTGCTGCTGCAGGTAGGCGCGCTCGAAGTGCTCGCGCGCCTCGCGCAGACCGAGCGACAGCAGGTCCTGCTTGACCAAGGTCTCGCTCGGCGGCACGGCCTCGACGAGTTCGCGCTCGATCTCCTCCAGCGAGATCTCCTCGGCGCCGCCGCGCTCGAGCAGGCGGCGCACCAGGGCGCGCAGCTCCTGCACGTTGCCCGGCCACGGGTAGTTGCGCAGACGGTTCTGCGCCGGCACGCCGAAGCGGCGGAACGGCAGCCGCTCGCCGTCGACGAAGCGGTCGACCGAGTGCCGCAGCAGGTCGGGGACGTCCTCGGCGTAGTCGCGCAGCGGCGGCACGCGCAGCACGGTGACGGAGAGGCGCGCGAGCAGGTCGCGGCGCACCGTCGGCGCGGCGCCGGCCGCGGGGGTCTGCTCCACCACGGGCTGCGCGGCGGCGACCAGGCGCGCGCGCATCGGGCGCGGCTGGTTCCCGCCGATCGGCGTCCAGCCGCCGCTCTCGAGCACGCCGAGCAGCAGGCGCTGCGCCGCGGGCGGCAGGTCGCCGAGTTCGCTGATGAAGAGCGTGCCGTCGCCCGCCTGCTCGAGCAGGCCCGGCCCACCGCCCGGCGCGCCGAACAGCATGGACTCGGCGTCGGCCTCGCGCAGCGCGCTCGCGACCACATGCGCGAACGGCCGCCCGGCGCGCGGCCCCTGCTCGTGCAGGAAGCGCGCGAACGCTTCGCGGCCCGTGCCGTGCTCGCCGACGAGCAGCACCGGCGCGTCGCCGGCGGCCGCGCGCGCGAGATCGGCGCGCAGCTGCTGCATGGCGCGGCTCTTGCCGACCGGCGCCGCGACCGCCGCCGACAGCTGGCGCGTCGCGGCCTGCCGCTTGCGTCCGCCGTCGAGCGCGCGCTCGACGGTGCGCAGCAGCTTGGCGATGGACAGCGGCTTCTCGACGAAGTCGACGGCGCCGAGCCGCGTCGCCTCGACGGCCGTCTCGACCGTGCCGTGGCCCGACATCATCACCACCGGACAGCCGTCGGCCACGCTCGCCTGCCATTCGCGCAGCAGCGTGATGCCGTCGACGCCCGGCATCCAGATGTCGAGCAGCACGAGGTCGGGCTGGTGCCGGTCGCGCGACGAGCGCGCCTGCGCGGCGTCGCCCGCCACCTCGACCTCATAGCCTTCCTCGCTGAGGATATCTTTGACGAGGCCACGGATGTCGGCCTCGTCGTCGACCACCAGAATGCGTGCCGCAGTCATGCCCGCTCCCTCCGCAACTCGGACCGCCGCTCGCGCAAGGCCTGCGCCCTCGCACCCTCACGCAGCGGCAACATAACACGGACCCGTGCACCGCCTTCCGGGCGGTTCTCCGCCTCGATGCGGCCACCATGGTCCTCGACGATCTTTTTTACAATAGCCAGACCCAGGCCGGTGCCCCGCGGCTTGCTGGTGACATAGG
Organism: Steroidobacteraceae bacterium; assembly: GCA_040400835.1. Classification (GTDB taxonomy): domain Bacteria; phylum Pseudomonadota; class Gammaproteobacteria; order Steroidobacterales; family Steroidobacteraceae; genus UBA964. The sequence continues at coordinate 77,487 of JBBAPM010000002.1, read as the reverse complement.
GGTCGAAGATGCGCCCCAGCATCTCCGGCTGGAAGCCCGGACCGTTGTCCGTGACGGTCACCACGGCGGTGGGCGCACCGCCCTCCTCCGCCAGCTGCGTCCGCAGCTCGATGCTGGCCGGGCGCACCCCCTCCAGCGCCTCCAGGGCGTTCGTCAGGAGATTGTTGAGCACCTGCCGCACGCGGCCGCGGTCGGCCTCGATGCGTTCGAGCGCCGGGTCCAGCACGACGACGATCGGGGTCGCCGCTTCCTGCGCCCGGTACAGGTCGGCCACCTCCGCCACCAGCTGGTTGAGGTCGAAGGATGCGAGCCGCACGGCCGGTGCGCGCGCGTATTCGCTGAAGTCGTTGACCATCTGCTTCATCGACTCGACCTGCTGCACGATGGTATGGGTCGAGCGCTCGACCATCTCGGCGTCCTGGCCGGTGAGCCCCGGCAGCAGCCGCAGCCTCATACGCTCGGCGGAGAGCTGGATCGGCGTGAGCGGGTTGCGGATCTCGTGGGCGAGGCGGCGCGCGACCTCGCCCCAGGCGGCGTCGCGCTGCGCCTGCAGCAGGTGCGTGACGTCCTCGAGCACCACCACGAAACCGGGCTCACCGCCCTGCGGCAGCGGCACGCAGGCGCAGGCGAGCACGCGCGCGGGCGCCGCGCCGTCGGCCGCGAACTCGAGCTGCTCGCGCCAATCCTCGCGCCCCGCCTCGAGCCGCTCGCGCAGCGCGGCGACGAACTGCCGCAGGCGCGGATCGGCGCCCTCGATGGCGTCGAGCGACTGGCCCTCGCGGCCGGCGAAATCCACGCCGAGGATGTGGCCGGCGGCCGCGTTGGCGAGCCGCAGCACGAGCTCGCGGTCGACCGCCAGCACGCCCGAGGACAGGCGCGCGAGGATCAGCGCGAGGCGCTCGCGCTCGCGCTCGACGGCGAGCCGGCTCGCCGCGTTCTCCTCGCGCGCGCGCCGCAGCCCGAAGGTCATGTCGTTGAAGGAGTCCACGAGCGAGCCCATCTCGTCGTCGGAGCTCGGCGGCACCCGCGTCTCGAGGTCGCCGCGCGCCACCGCACGCGTGCCCGCCATCAGGTCCTGCACCGGCTTGAACAGCACCTCCGCGGAGAAGATCGCGCCGTAGATCGCGCCGAGCAGCGTCACCAGCAGCACGAGCGTGAGCGTGACGCTGAAGCTGTACTTGAGCGGCTGGCGCAGGGCCTCGACGTCCGCGTAGGTCGAGCGCGACCGGTCGACGGCCTCGGTGAGCTCCGCGAAACGGCTCGGCGGATCGTAGGTGGCGACCACGAAGCGCGCATCCTGCGGCCCGAGCAGCCCGCCGGGGACCGGCGCCGCCGCGCGGATGAGGTAGTTGGAGCCCGCGAGCGGCTCGAAGCTCACATAGGTGGCGCCATCGGCGATCCGGCGCAGGAGCTCCGCGGGCGGACGGGCGGGCAAGGCGTCGAGCACCGAGCGGCTGGCGACGCCGAGGATGCGCGAGTGCTCGCCGTAGATGACGACCTCGTTGGCGCCGCTCGCCGCGAGCTCGCGGTCGAGCTCGACCAGCATCTGGCTCGAGGGCAGCCCGGCGAGGCGCTCGGCGAAACGCTCGGCGATCTCGCCGTGCTCGCGCAGCAGCAGGTCGCGCACGGATCTCGACAGCGTCGCCGAATCGTTGAGCCCCTGCTTCACCTCGTCGCGGAACCAGCTGTCGATGCCGCGGTTGAGGAAGCCGAGCGAGAACAGGTACACGGTGACGAGCGGCAGCGCCACCAGCGCGCCGAACACGGCGGCGGTGCGCGCCGTGAGGCGGGAGCCGGGATCGCCGCGCCGCCGGGCCGCGACCAGCTGCACGACCTTGCGCGCGATGAGCACCGCGAGCACCAGCACCGCCGCCGCGCTCGCCAGCAGCACGACCGGCTGCAGCCGCTGGAACTGCGCCGAGTTCTCCACCGACAACGACAGCGCCACCAAGGCGCCCACCGCCACCAGCGCCGCGAGCGCCAGCAGCGCGAGCGTGCGCGCGCGTTTCACCGCGGCAGCGACCACGTGTACCACTCCCCTTCGAGCTGCCAGTCGTCGGACCAGAACATCAGCACCCGCAACGCGTCGGTGAGACGGCCGCGGCTCACGGTGGCGCGCAGGTTCACGAAGCACTCGCCGGGCGGCACCTGCGCCGCCACCAGCACCGGCCAGGCCTGCACCTGGCCGAGCGCGGCGAGCGCCTCGTCGAGCGTCGCGAACGAACGCTCGGCCTCGGGCTGGAGGTCGCGCACCACATAGCGCTCGCTCACCGAGTGGTAGCTGAGTTCGCGTCGCAGTCCGACGGCCATGATCTGTGCATCGACCCACCAGCGGCGCTCGCGCGTGACGGCGAGCTCGAGGTCGTAGGTGAGCGTCACGCCGTCGCGCAGCGCGGCGGCGGTCTCCTCGGTGGCGGGGTAGAGGATCTCGGCGTTGAGCTGGTAAACGCCCCCGACCAGCGAGACGAACGCGGACCGCACCTCGGGGACGCCGGCGAGCGCCTGGGCCTGAGCGGGCGCGGCCAGCAGCGCGGACACGAGCGTGCACGCGACGGCGACGAGCCACGTCGCGACCGTCGTGAGCGGGCCGGCACCCCGCCGGCGATCACGCCTGTCCAGAAGCCTCATGCCCCGACCCCCCGTCCGAGGCAAGCATAATAGAACCCGTCGGTACCCGCCTCGGTGCCCGGCAGCAGCTGCACGCCGACCGGCAGGCGCAGCGCCCCGGGCGGCAGCGCCACCCCCGGCGGCCAGGGCCGCACCTCGGCGGCGGGCTCGCGGGCGAGGAACGCCGCCACCACGGCCTCGTTCTCCGCGGGCAACAGCGAGCAGGTCGCATAGACCAGCCGACCGCCGGGCGCGAGCCGCGCGAAACAGTTCTCCAGCAGCCGCGCTTGGGTGCGCGCGAAGGCGTCGATGTCCTCCGCCCGGCGCAGCAGCTTGATGTCGGGATGACGGCGGATGACCCCCGTGGACGAGCACGGCGCATCGACGAGGATGCGGTCGAAAGGCGGCTCGTCGCCGAGCGCGCCCGGCACCGCGAGGTCGGTGACGCGCAGCCGCGCGCCTGCACCCGAGCGTCCGACCCCGATGCGCTCGAGCGTCGAGGCGACCATCGACAGCCGCGCACCGTCGACATCCACCGCGAGCAGGTCGGCGGGCGGCACGGGTCGCTGCAGCAGGTGCGCGGTCTTGCCGCCGGGCGCCGCGCAGGCGTCGAGCACGCGCTGCCCGGGCTGCACGTCGAGCAGCCGCGCCGCGAGCTGCGCGCCCGCGTCCTGCACCGACACGCGTCCCTCGGGGAACCCGGGCAGCGCGGTGACCGGCACCGACACCGCGAGCACCACCGCCTCCGGCGCCCAGGGCACGGCCCACGCCTCATGCCCCGCGGCCGCGAGTCCGGCCAGATACGCGTCGCGATCGCCCGCCACCCGCAGCACGAACGGCGGATGGGCGTTCGAGGCCTCGAGCACGGCGGCGGCATGCTCCGGCCACGCCGCCTGCACCGCGGCGGCGAGCCAGGCGGGCTGCGCGCTGCGCACCGCGAGGTCACGGTCGAGCCCGGCGAAGATCGACGTGCGCTCGCGTACGAAGCGGCGCAGCACGGCGTTGACCAGCCCGGTGGCGCGCTCGAGGCCGAGCGCGCGCGCAGCATCGACGGCCAGATGCACGCTCACCTCCGGTGCGCCGCGCGAATGCTCGATCTGGTGCGCCGCCGTCACCAGCAGCGCCCGCAGCGGCGGCACGAGGTCATCGGCCGGCCGCGCGACGAGTCCGGCGACCGCCGGCGCGAGCCGCAGATACCAGCGCAGCGTGCCGAGCGTGATGGCGCGGACGGCGGCGCGGTCGGGACGCGTCTCGGCCTCGGCGAGCGCGACGTCGGCCGAACGCCCGTCGTGCACGACCGACGACACCGCGCGCGCCGCGGCGGCGAGCGTCGATGCCCCGGGTGCCAACGGACCGTCCGCGCGCCGTGCACCCTTCGCGGCGGCGGGATCGGCGATGGGATCGGCGGCGGGACCGGTGGCGAGGGCGGCGGTGTCGTTCATGTGAAGGTCTCCTCGCCTGCGCGCAGGCCGTTGGCGAACTCGCGCGCCGTCATGCTGCGCCGACCGGCGCGTTGCAGCTCCAGGATGCCGAGACGGCCGCGGCCGCAGGCGACCACGAGCATGTCGTCCTCGAGGCCGAGCACCGCGCCCGGTACGGCGCGGGCGGCGGCGGTCGATGCCGTCGCGTCGGAGAGGGCGCGCGCGCGATGCACGCGCACCTGCTCGCCGTGCAGCGCGGTCTCGGCCACGGGCCAGGGCCGCAGCGCGCGCACGCGGCGCGCGATCGCGGCGGCGTCCTCGCGCCAATCGATGCGCGCCTCGGACTTGTCGAGCTTGGCGGCGTAGGTCGCGCCCTCGGCGGACTGCGCCTGCGGCGTAAGCGTCCCCGCTTCTATGCCGTCGAGCGCCTCGAGCAGCGCGGCGGCGCCGAGCGCCGCGAGCCGCGCGTGCAGCGCGGGGGAATCCTCGTCGGGACCGATCACGACGCGGCGCTCGAGCAGCACGGGACCGGTGTCGAGCCCAGCGTCCATCTGCATGATGGCGACGCCGGTCTCGGCGTCGCCGGCGAGCAGCGCGCGCTGGATCGGCGCCGCACCGCGCCAGCGCGGCAGCAGCGAGGCATGGATGTTGAGGCAGCCGCGCCGCGGCAGCGCGAGCGCCTCGGGCGGCAGGATCAGGCCGTAGGCGACCACCACCATCACGTCGGGGTCCCAGGCCGCCAAGGGCGCGCGGCCCTCCGCGGTGCGCAGCGTCGCGGGCTGCGCCACCGGCAGGCCGTGCGCGAGCGCGAATTCTTTGATCGCGCCGTGCTCGACGCGCCGCCCACGCCCGGCGGGGCGGTCGGGCTGGGTGAGCACGCCCGCCACCTGGTGGCGGGAGGCGACCAAGGCCGCGAGCGGCGGCACGGCGAACTCCGGGGTACCGGCGAAGACGATGCGCATGGGCGGCATGGGACGCGGGTGCGGCGACGGACGGCGATGGCGCGGCGCCGCATCTGCGGCGCCAGGGCTCAACGCGACAGCGCGGCTCCGGCCGGCACGCGGTCCGCGGAGGGGCGGTCGCGGCGTCCCTTCTCGAGCTTGCGCCGGATGCGGTCGCGCTTGAGCGAGGACAGATAGTCGACGAACAGTTTGCCCTCGAGGTGGTCCATCTCGTGCTGCAGGCAGACCGCGCGGATGCCGTCGAGCTCGCGCTCGAAGACCGCGCCGTGACGGTCCTGGGCACGCACGCGGATGCGCTGCGCGCGCTCGACCTCGTCGTAGATGCCGGGCACCGAGAGGCAGCCCTCCTCCATCACGCCGACCTCTTCACGCGCGAGGATCTCGGGGTTGCAGAACACCAGCGGCTCGCTGTGGTCCTCGGTGACATCCATGATCAGCAAGCGCTGGTGGACGTCGACCTGCGAAGCGGCGAGGCCGATGCCGGGCGCGGCGTACATGGTCTCGAACATGTCGTCGACCAGCCGCGAGAGCGCGGCGTCGAACACGTTGACCGGCGCGGCGCGCGTGCGCAGCCGCGGGTCGGGGAATTCAAGGATCTCGAGCAGGGCCATCGGCGGACACCTCACAAGGTATTTCGTGGCGGGAAGTATACCAACGACCCCCGGTCACCCTGCGCAAATCCGCACGAACACACCAGATTTGCGGCGTGGCGGCCGAGGTGTCGCGGCCTATGCTGCCGCGCATGAGCACATCGCCCCTGCTGCCTCCGGCCCACGACCTGCCCGTACTCTGCGCCCTCGCCTGCGCCACAGGACTCACGGCACCGCTGCTCGCAGCGGCCGTGCAGGCCGCAGGCGGGCTGTCGGCGGTCCCGGCGCTCGACGCATCGACGCTCGTCGCGCTCGGCTGGCGTCAGGCGGCGGTGCGCGGTCTGCTGCGCTGCGACCCCGCGCAGGTCGAGGCGATGGCCGTCGCGGTGCAGCGCCTCGGCCTCACGCTGCTCGCCGCGCATCATCCCGCCTACCCGGCGCAACTGCGCCCCTTGGCCGATGCGCCCGCGGTGCTGTTCGTGCGCGGCAGCACAGCCGCGCTCGCCGCCCCGCAACTCGCCATGGTCGGCAGCCGCCACCCCACCGCGCTCGGCCGCGCCACCGCGCGCGAGTTCGCCTACCACTTCGCGGCGCAGGGCCTCGCCATCACCAGCGGTCTCGCGGTCGGCATCGACGGCGCCAGCCATGAGGGCGCGCTCGCCGCGCGAGGCATCACCCTCGCCGTCTGCGCCACCGGCCTCGACCAGTGCTACCCGCCGGCCCATGCGGCGCTCGCCGAGCGCATCGTCGCGGGCGGCGGTGCATTGGTGAGCGAACTGCCCCCCGGGGCGCCGCCGTTGCCCGGTCACTTCCCGCAACGGAATCGCATCATCAGCGGTCTCGCGCGCGGCGTGCTGGTGGTGGAGGCCGCCCTGCGCAGCGGATCGCTGAGCACCGCACGGTTCGCCGGTGAGCAGGGTCGCAGCATCATGGCCATCCCCGGCTCCATCCATTCCGCGCAGTCCCGCGGTTGTCATAAACTGCTTCGGGACGGCGCGGTGCTGGTAGAGACGGCGGAAGACGTCCTGACCGAAATCGGATTCACCCCGTCAAATCAATGGCTTGCGAATCTCGTGGTCGGGTCGGAAACCCCCGACCGGGACGGCACCCTGTTGGACAACCCTGCGGAAATGCTGTTAGATGCCCTCGGCTTCGAGCCCACGAGCGCGGATGCGCTCATCGCGAGCACCGGCCTCTCCAGCACCTCTGTAGCGTCCTTGCTCCTGGCCCTCGAACTCGAGGGGCGCATCGCGTCGGACGCTAGCGGCCGGTATTTCCGGCCCATGGCACCGACCCCCGCGCCCCGCCCGACGACCGACCAAGGACCGACACCGACCGCCCGAACATGACCGACCAAGGCAACGTCCTCGACATCCTCATCTATGTGTTCGACCGCTACATGCTGGTCGACACCCCCGACGTGCCCGAGCGCGACGAACTCGCCCGCAAACTGCAGCGCGCCGGCTTCTCCGACGAGAACGTCGAGCGCGCCCTCGACTGGCTCGCCGACCTCGCGAGCGAGCGCCACCGCCCGCTGCTCGCCGAGAGCGGCACCTGTGCGATGCGCGTGTTCACCGAACAGGAGCGCCAGCACCTGCCCGCCGACTGCCGCGGCTACCTGCTCGCGCTGGAGCGCACCGGCATCCTGTCGGCGCAGCAGCGCGAGATCGTCATCGACCGCCTGCTCGCGCTCGACGCCGACGAACTGGATGTCGACCGTCTCAAGTGGGTCACGCTGATGGTGCTGTCGAGCCAGCCGGGCGAAGAGGACGCCTGCTCGCGCATGGAGGACATCCTGTTCGACCTGCCGCCCGAGCGGCCGCACTGAGCGGCGCGCGCAGCGCCCCACCGGACGGCCCGCCATGGCTGACAACCTCGTCATCGTCGAATCCCCGGCGAAAGCCAAGACCATCAAGAAGTACCTCGGCAAGGACTTCGAGGTGCTGGCCTCGTACGGCCACGTGCGCGACCTCGTCCCGAAGGAAGGCGCCGTAGACCCGTCGCGCCGCTTCGCGATGAAGTACGACATCATCGAGCGCAACGAGAAGCACGTCGACGCCATCTCCCGCGCGCTGCGCAAGGCCAAGTCGCTCTACCTCGCCACCGACCCGGACCGCGAGGGCGAGGCCATCTCCTGGCATCTGCGCGAGCTGCTCGAGGCGCGCGGCGACCTCGCGGGCAAGGCTGTGCACCGGGTGGAGTTCTTCGAGATCACCCGCAACGCCGTGCGCGAGGCGGTGGCGCACCCGCGGGAGCTCTCGCTCGACCTCGTCAACGCGCAACAGGCGCGGCGCGCGCTCGACTACCTCGTCGGCTTCAACCTCTCGCCGCTGCTCTGGAAGAAGGTGCGCCGCGGGCTCTCCGCGGGGCGCGTGCAGAGCCCGGCGCTGCGCATGATCTGCGAGCGTGAAGCCGAGATACAGGCGTTCGTGCCGCGCGAATACTGGACGCTCGATGCCGAAGGCGAGGCGAAGGGCGCGCAGGGCCCGCAGGCCTTCCCGCTGCGCCTCGTCGAGTTCGAGGGCCGCAAGGTCGAGCAGTTCAGCTTCACCGACGTCGACCGCGCGCGCGCCGTCGAGCAGGCGCTGTGCACCGCCACCGGCGCGGGTCTGCCCGCGTCCGTCGCCGCACCCGTCGCCGATCCCGCCGCCGCGCAGACCGACGGCGCGGCGCCCGCCAAGCCCGTCGCACCGCGCCTCGCACCGCCGGGGACGCTGCGCGTGCTCTCCGTCGACCGCAAGCAGCGCAACCGCAACCCCGCCCCGCCGTTCACCACCTCGACGCTGCAGCAGGAGGCTGCGCGCAAGCTCGGCTACGGCGCACAGCGCACCATGCGTCTCGCACAGCAGCTCTACGAAGGCGTCGACTACGGCGAAGGCGCGGTCGGCCTCATCACCTACATGCGCACCGACGCCGTGAACCTCGCCAACGAGGCCATCGGCGAGATCCGCCAGGTCATCGCGCGCCTCTACGGCGCCGAGTCCGTGCCGGAGAGCGCCCGCTTCTACAAGAACAAGTCGCGCAACGCCCAGGAGGCCCACGAGGCTATCCGCCCGACCTCGGCCGCCGTGCTGCCGCAGATGCTGGAAGGCCGCATCGACAACGACCTGCATCGTCTCTACACGCTCATCTGGAAGCGCGCGGTCGCCTGCCAGATGACCCACGCCGTGTTCGACACCGTCGCCATCGACCTGCTCGCCGGCGCCGACGGTCCGCGCCGCCACCTGCTGCGCGCGAACGGCTCGACGCTGGTGTCGCCGGGCTTCATCGCCGTCTACCTCGAGGGCGTCGACGACGCCGCCGAGGACGACGACGACCGCATCCTGCCGCCGCTCGTCGAGGGCGACACCGTGCAGCTCGTGCGGCTGCGCGGCTCGCAGCATTTCACCGAACCGCCGCCGCGCTTCTCGGAAGCTTCGCTGGTCAAGGCGCTGGAGGAGCACGGCATCGGCCGCCCCTCCACCTACGCCTCCATCATCACGACGCTCAAGGACCGCGAATACGTCGACATGGACGGCCGGCGTTTCATCCCGACCGACGTCGGCAAGATCGTCAACAACTTCCTCAGCGCGCACTTCGGCCGCTACTTCGACTACGGCTTCACCGCCGCCATGGAGGACGAGCTCGACGCCGTGTCGCGCGGCGAGGAGGCCTGGACCGACCCGCTGCAGAAGTTCTGGCAGCCCTTCAAGGACCAGGTCGAGCATGTCGAGAAGAACGTCTCGCGCGACGAGGCCGCGCAGTCGCGCGAGCTCGGCATCGACCCTGTCTCGGGCAAGCCGGTGTCGGTGCGCATCGGCCGCTTCGGACCTTTCGTGCAGATCGGCACCCGCGACGACGAGGAGAAGCCGCGCTTCGCCGGGCTGCGCCCCGGCCAGAAGATGGACACCATCACGCTCGAGCAGGCCCTCCAGCTGTTCCAGCTGCCGCGCAAGCTCGGCGCCACGCCCGAAGGCGAGCCGATGGAAGCCAACATCGGCCGCTTCGGCCCCTACATCAAGTACGGCCCCAAGTACGCCTCGCTCAAGGTCGAGGACGACCCGTACACCATCACGCCCGAGCGCGCCGCCGAGGTGGTCGCCGCCAAGAAGCTGGCCGACGCCAACCGGATCATCCAGGACTTCGGCATCGACGACATCCAGGTGCTGAACGGCCGCTACGGCCCCTACATCACCGACAAGGCGCGCAACGCGCGCATCCCGAAGGACCGCGACCCCAAGACGCTCACGCTCGAGGAATGCCGCGCGCTGCTCGCGGCGGCGCCTCAGCGTCCGGGCCGTGGCCGCTTCGGCCGCGGCGCCAAGACGGGTGCGAAAACAGGCGCGAAGACCGCCGCCAAGGGCAAGGCCGGCGCCGAGCCGACGGCCAAGCCCGAAGCGAAAGCCGCAGCGAAAACCGCAGCGAAAGCCAAGGCGAAGACCAAGGCCAGATCCAAGACCGCGGCGCCCAAGAAGCGGGCCGCCAAGAAGGCCTCGACCCCCGACGCGGCCGCCGACTAGCGCGCGAGCCGACCGCCGCCCCGATAGGCACTAGAATCGGGGCGTGAAGTACCGCCACGCCTTCCACGCCGGCAATTTCGCCGATGCCCACAAGCACGCGACGCTGCTCGCGCTGCTGCGGGCGCTCGCGCGCAAGGACAAGGGCTTCCTGCTGCTCGACACGCATGCGGGCCGCGGCGGCTACGACCTGTCGAGCAGCGAAGCGCACCGCAGCCACGAGGCCGACGAGGGCATCGAGCGGCTGCTCGATGTGACGCCGCCCGCCGGGCCGTCGGGCGACGCGGCCGCGGGCGCCGCAAGCGCCGCGTGGCCCGCCGAGATCGCCGACTACCTCGCCGTCGTGCAGTCGTTCCGCCGCGAGCGTCACGACCGCACCGCCTACCCGGGCTCGCCGCTCATCGCGCTGCTCACGCTGCGGCCGCAGGACCGCGCCGTGTTCATCGAGACCCAGCCCGCCGAACACGCCGCGCTGCGCGAGGCCGTGTCGCAGCTCGCCCGCTACGCGCCGTCCGCCGTCGCCGCCGCGCGCCGCGCGGTGGTGGAGCGCACGACGATGGAATGCGCCGACGGTTACGCGCGCATACCGGCGTGGCTGCCGCCCATCGAACGCCGCGCGCTGGTGCTCATCGACCCGCCCTACGAGGACGCCGCCGGCGACCAACGCGCGCTCGAGCAGGCGTCGATCGAGGTCCTCACGCGGCTGCCCTCGGCGGTGGTCGCGCTCTGGTACCCCATCAAGGAGGCGCGCGACAACGCGGCATGGATCGAGCGCCTGACCTCGCGCCTGCCGAAGCCGCCCGATGCCGCGACGATGCCGTGGCTGGCCTCGGAGATCTGCGTCCATCCGCCCGACAGCCGCGTCGGACTGAACGGCTCCGGGATGTTGGTGGTGAACCCGCCTTGGCAGCTCGCGGAACGCATGCGCGCCTGGATGCCCGCGATGCACCACGCCTTCGATCCGCTCGGCCGCGGCCGATGGACGGTGCGGGAGAGCGAGGCATGAGCGCGCCACCCGCCGCGCCCGCCGCGCCTTCGGCGGACCTGCCGCCCGACCGTTACGCCGTGATCGGCCACCCGATCGCGCACAGCCGCTCGCCGCGCGTCCACGCCGCCTTCGCCGCCGCCACCGGCCAGCGCCTCGCGTACGACCGCATCGACGCCGCGCCCGAGGCCTTCGAGGGCGTCGTCCGAGATTTCTTTGACGACGGCGGCCGCGGGCTCAACGTCACCCTCCCGCACAAGGAGGCGGCGGCGCGGCTCGCCGACCGGCTGACCGGGCGCGCCCGCCTCGCCGGCGCCGTGAACACGCTCGCGCGCCAGCCCGACGGCACGCTGCTCGGCGACAACACCGACGGCGCCGGTCTGATGGCCGACCTCGCGCGGCTCGGCATCGCGGTGCGCGGCGCGCGCGTGCTGGTGCTCGGCGCAGGCGGCGCGACGCGCGGCATCCTCGGGCCGATGCTCGAGGCGCAGCCCGCGACGCTCGTGGTCGCCAACCGCACGGCCGCGCGGGCGACGGCGCTGGCGGCGGAGTTCGCCGCCGTGCGCGGCACCGTACTGGGCTGCGGCTACGATGCGCTCGCGGCGCAAACCGCCGCAGGCCCCTTCGACCTCGTCATCCACGCCACCTCGCTCGGCCTGCAGGGCGAGGCCCCGTCGCTGCCGCACGGCATCGTCGGCCCCGGGAGCGTCGCCTACGACCTCGGCTATGGCGCCGGCGACACGCCGTTCGTGCGCTGGGCGCGCGCGCAGGGTGTCATACGCGCGGAACAAGGCCTCGGCATGCTGATCGAACAGGCCGCCGAATCCTTCCTCCTCTGGCGCGGCGTCCGCCCGGACACCGCCGCACTGCACCGCACGGAGCTCCCATGAACATCGACCGTCGTACCCTCGTCCGCGCCGGCCTCTACGGTCTCGGCGCGATCGCCCTGCCGGGCGTCGCCTCCATCCTGCACGCCCGCGGCTTCACGCACGGCGTGGCGAGCGGCGAGCCGGGGCCGCGCAGCATGCTGCTGTGGACGCGCTACGCCTCGGAGTCCGGCGCGCGCCTGCGCGTCGAGGTCGCGGCCGACACGATGTTCACGCGCATCGTCGCCGGCGGCGAAGCCTACGCGGACCCGGACCGCGACCACACCGCGCGCATCGTCGTCGACGGTCTCGTGCCCGGGCGCTGGCACTTCTACCGCTTCATCGCCCCCGATGGCGCGATGAGCCCGGTCGGCCGCACGCGCACGCTCCCGGAGGGCGAGGTGTCGCGATTCGGCATCGGTCTCTTCTCCTGCTCCAACCTCGGCTTCGGCTGGTTCAACGCCTACGCGCACGCCTGCGAGCGCAGCGACCTCGACCTGGTGGTGCATGTGGGTGACTATTTCTACGAGTACCCGACCGGCATCTACCCGGATCCGCCCGACGCGCATCCCGCGCGCAAGCTCGACCCGCCGAACGAGACCGTATCGCTCACCGACTATCGGCTGCGCCACGCCTGCTACCGCCTCGATCCCGACCTGCAGCGCCTGCACCAGTCCTATCCGATGGTCGCCGGCTGGGACGACCACGAGTTCACCAACGACGCTTGGGTCGGCGGTGCGCAGAACCATCAGCCCGACAAAGAGGGCGACTGGGGCGTGCGCAAGGCCGCGGCGATGCGCGCCTACCGCGACTGGATGCCGGTCGCGGATCCCGGTGCCGACGGCGCCGAGTGGCGCAGCTACGAGATCGGCGCGCTCGCGACGCTCGTCAAGCTCGAGACGCGCATCAGCGGCCGCAGCGCGCTGCTCGAGCTCGAGGATGTCCTCAAGGGACGCAGGGACATCGACCGCGCGCTCACCGAGTTCCGCGACGGCCCGCTCGCCGATCCGGCGCGCACGATGCTGGGCACCGCGCAGGAGGCCTGGCTCGCCGCCGAGTTCGCGCGCTCACGCCGCGAGGGCAAGCGCTGGCAGGTGCTCGCGCAGCAGACCGTGATGGGCGACCGCATCATGCCGCAGCGCGCGCTCGAGTGGGTGGCGCCGGACGCAGCCGATTACCTCAAGCGCGGTGCGCGCGTCGGCGTCGCGGCCGCCAAGCTCGGCATGGGCTTCGACTTCGACTCGTGGACCGGCTTCCCCGCAGCCCGCGCACGGCTGCTCGCCGCGGCGCAGCGCGCGGACGCAGACCTCGTGGTGCTCTCGGGCGACAGCCACAACGGCTGGGCCTTCGATCTCGCGCATGACGGCCGCGCCGCCGGCATCGACATCGGTACGCACTCCGTCACTTCGCCCGGCATCGAGAAGCAGGTGAGCCGCGCCGCGCCCGCAGAGGTCGCTGCGGCGCTCCGCGCCACCAACCCGTCGCTCGCCTGGTGCGACACCAGCCACCGCGGCTACACCAGCGTGCAGCTCGGACCCGAAGCGGTCACGACGGAGTGGCACTTCCTGCGCACGGTGGGCGAGCGCAGCACGGCGCTCGCCGGCAGCCACCGGATGCGCGCGGCGCGCGGCCGCCGGAGTTGGGACAAGGCCTGAGAGGCTAGCCTGCGACCCGCAGCTCGCGGGTGTCGAGCCGTTGCTCGATGCGCACCGCACCCGTCACATCGCGCACCTGCGCGGTGACGCGCACGGCCGCCGCGTCGCTCCAGTCGATCTGCAGCAGTCCGAAGTTCGGTTCCCGCCAGGCCTCGCCGACGCGGCGAGAATTGGGCGGCAGCACCGGCCAGGTCTCGGTGAGCCCGCTCGAGGTGAAGTCCCACAGCGGATAGGGCGCGTTGGTGCGCAGGCACGAGGCCTCGGCGTAATGCGTGTCGCCGCTGATGCAGAAGAGCCCATCCGCGCGCGTGCTGCGGATGGTCTGCAGCAGCCGCTGGTGGTCCTCGGCGTAGTTGATCCACGCCTCCCAGCCCGGGAAATCTGCCACCACCTGAAGACTGGACGCGAGGATGCGCAGGTCGGCGGGTCGCGCGAGCTGCGCCTCCAGCCACTGCCACTGCCGAGCGCCGAGCATGGTCGCCTGCGGATCGGGGTTGCGCTCGTACGGGCCAGGCACGGTGCGACCGGCGCGCTCGAGCTCGGCCGCCCAGTCGTCGTAGGTCTTGCCGCCGAGATCGAGCATGCGGATCGGCGTGCGGTTGAACCGCAGGTCCGGCAGCAGCACCTGCAGCCGACGCCCGCCGGCGCTGAACTCCACCGAATCGTAGATGCCGTCGCGCGTGCGGCGCGGCGAATCGGCGGGCTCGCCCCAGAAGTCGCAGAAGATGCGCTGCGAGGTCACCTTCATCGGGTACTCGGCCCCCGCATCGTCCTCGCCGTAGTCGTGGTCGTCCCAGACCGCGAGCACCGGCACCCGGTCGCGCAAGCGTCGGAACCCGGGCTGCGCCGCGAACTGCGCGTACTTGGCCTCGAGCACGGCCGGGTCGCGCGTGTCGCCGTAGATGTTGTCACCGAGGAAGATGAAGAGATCGGGGTCGGCGGCGAGCACCGCCTCCCAGATCGGCTGCGGCACCGCGCCCTCGGCGCAGGAACCGTAGGCGATGCGCTGCGGCAGCCGGTCGAGCGCCGGTCGGCGCACGCCCGAGACCACCGCGGGCGCCGCGCCCGCCATCCCGGCGGCACCGCCCATCAGGGGCAGCGCCGCCGAGGCGAGCAGGATGTCGCGGCGGGTGGTCAAAACTTCGCCTTCAGCGATACGAACACCTGCCGCGGCGCGCCGCGCAGCAACGTCTGCGCCGTACCGTTGGGGTCCGCGTTGACGAAGCCGTTCGACCCGACCGTCGAGATGTAGAACTTGTCGGTGATGTTGGTGACGGCGGCCTGCACGGTCAGCTCCTCGAACATCGCGACGCCGGCGAAGCGGTAGCCCGCCGAAGCGTTGAGCAGCGTGTAGCTCGGCACGCTGCCCTGATTCAGGAAAGTATAGTACCGCCCGCCCACATGGTTGGCATCGGCCCGCGCGAAGAACGCACCGTTGTCGTACGCGAGTTCGGTCTTGATCATGACCTCCGGCGCATCCGGCACGGTCTTGCCGCCCACCAACACCACATTGCCGTTGGTGGTGTAGTTCTCGTCGAAGGTCGAATCGTTCCAGGCGAACGAGGTGAACCAGTTCAGGTGCTGCACCGGCCGCCAGTTGACCGCCGCCTCGAAACCGTTGGTGCTCACGCCGCCGACATTGGCGAGCACCGACGGATTGCCGACGATGCCGGGGCCCTGCTGGATCGCGAGCAGACGGTCCTTGAACTTGATGCGGTAGGCGGCGAGCACGCCCTCGAAGGAATCACCGCGGAAGCGCCAGCCGAGCTCGAGGGTGTCCGAGGTCTCGGGCTTGAGCACATCACGGATCGCCACGAAACCGGCAGCCGTCGTGCTGAAGGGGCCCGCGGTGTTCGCGCTGACGAACGCGCGGGCGTTGCGCGCCGCTAGACCGAACAGCTCGCCGCCCTCCCACGGGGCCCAGGTGAAGCCCAGCTGCGGCAGGAAGCCCTCCTTGGCCTCGATGGTGCCGGACTTGTTGGTGCCGGTGATGGTGGTCGCCGAGTTCTCGACCTTCATGCCCTTGAAGCCGGCCACGAACTTCAGCGTGTCGCCCACCGCGAACTCGTCCTGCAGGTGGTACTGCAGCGTCTTGGTGTTGAAGGCGTACTCCCACTGCGTCAGCAGCGGATCGCTGCGGAACGAGGTGAACGACTGCGTCGGGCCGGCGAGGTTCGGCTCGGGATAGAACCGACGCGCCTGGTTGAAGTCGTTGTCCTCGACCCAGACGCCGGCCTCGAGCTGGTGACTACCGAACGCCCAGCCGACCGTGGCGAGCGCGCCCTTGCGGTCGATGTCGTACTCGGTGGTGCGCACGGAGAGCGGCGCGCCGCCCGGCGTCGGCACATACGGCGTACCCCAGAGGCCCTGGCCCTCGTTCTTGTGCATATAGGCACGCGCCGAGAACGACAGGCCCTCGTCCGACGGCAGGTCGAGACCGAGATACGCGAGCGAATCCTCGCGGATGCCGGCGGCGTCCCAGTACGCGTCATCGCAGGCGACGGCGTTGCTGAAGCCCGAGGCGGCGCAGGTGCGGGCCGCGGCGACGGCGGCGTTCCAGTCGGGCGCCCAGTTGTCCCAGTCCTCGCCGCGGCGCTTGATGATGTCGAACGAGAGGTCCTGGTAGTCGCGCTCGGCACGGTCGGAGTAGTTGTAGTACGCGGTGACCGAACCCGTGTCGCCGATCGGCTGCACGGCCTTCAGCGAATACATGCGCTGCTGCTGCTCGCCGGACCCTTTCCACTTGTCGGTGGTGCCGTCGACCGCCGACAGCGCGATGCGCGGACCGTTGCCGCCGAGCGCCCCGGTGTCGAAGCGCCCGTAGATGCGGCGCGTCGAATCGCTGCCACCGGTGAGGTCCAGACGCGCGGCGAGGTCCGACGCCGGATCGAGGGTGAAGAACTCGAGCGTGCCGCCCAGGTTGCTGGTCGAGGCCGTACCGAGCGCACCCGCGCCCTGCGACAGCGACACGCGACCGACATCCTCGCTCGGCACCGCACGGCTGATGTGCAGACCGTTGTGGTTGCCGTAGGACATGTCGCCGAGCGGGACGCCGTCGAGCGTGAAGCCCATCTGGTTCTGGTTGAAACCGCGCACCACGATGCGCGTCGACCACTCGTACGAACCGAAGGGATCGGCCGACTGGAAGTTCACACCGGGCAACTTCTCGATGGCCTTGAGCGGGCTCGTGCCGGCCGGCAGATAGTCGATCTGGTCGGCGGTGACCTGCTGCTGCTGGCGTGCGACGCCGCGCGCGAAGATGACGACCTCTTCGAGCTGCGAGGCGTCTGCGGCGGACGAGGCGGAGGCGGTCTGCTGCGCGACGGCAGGCAGACCGGTCGACAGGACGAGGGCCGTGCAGACGGCGGCGGACAGGGATCTCATGTTCGGGGGCTCCGGCACAGATGGGTTCGGGGCGCGTATCGTCGGGCCGGAGGATGAACGCGGCATGACCGCTTTCTTGCGGCGGCGTTAAACCATCGTCGACCTGCGGACGCAGCGCGGGCGACGCCTCGGTGGGTCACCGAGGCGTCGCGCACGCCGGCGACCGCAGCGATGGGCCTACAGGGTCAGCTGACCCGAAGGCTCCATCCGTCGCGGGTCCGCCGTCGACTCAGAACTTGTAGGTCGCCGACAGACGGTACGAGCGACCGAGGATGGGACGCGCCGTGTAGAAGCGCGCGCCCGCATCGCCGGAGACGAACTGACCTGCACGGGGGTTGCCCTCGGTCAGCCCGATCTCGTTGGTCAGGTTGACCCCATGGAAGCCGAGCGAGAGCCGCTCGGTCGCCTGCCACACCACATTCGCACCGAACACTTCATAGGCCGGCAGCGACTGCGAATTGGCCGCATCCGCGTACCGCTTGGAGTAGTGCTCCGCGTCCAGTTCGGCACGCAGCCGTCCGTCCAGCAGCATCACGCCCGGGTTGAGCCGGACCGAAAGTTCGGGGACGCGGATCAGTTGATTGCCGTTGAAGGTCACCACCACCGGGGCGCCGCCCACGTTGTTCGTGAACGTGAAGCTTTCGTACTCCGGCTGCTGCCAGGTCGCCGCGCCGCGGATGTAGAACATCTGCGCGAAGCTGACATCGCCCTCCAGTTCCACGCCGATCGTCTTGGTATCCGCGTATCCCACACGGGTCGTGAAACTGTTGGTCGCGGAGTTGAACACGTTGTCCGTGAAACGGACTCCGGTGAACTCCGACTGGAAGGCGGTCGCGTACAGGGAGTGGTTCGTACCCACCCACTTCAGCCCAGCCTCCAACATCTTCACCGGTGTCACACGGATGTCGGTGCGGACCGCATCACCCACGCTGCCCTGGAACTCGGAGGGCGAAGGAAGGCGTCCGGTGTCCGTATAACGGCCGAACAGACCCAGACCCTCGGCGAACTGCCAGTTGACGCCCAAGGTGAAACTCGTCTGATCATAGGAGCGGTCGAAACCCTGGAACGTCCCGGTCCCGGTGATCACCTGGTTGTCGGCGAGGGTGCCAGCGATGCCGAGATCCACCGTGCGCTTGCCCTCGACCGCGCCGGAGAAGTCGATCTCCTCGTATCTGACGCCTGCGTCGACGCGGAGGGCATCGGTGATCTGCCACTCGTCGGCGAGGTATGCGGCGACGCTGCGAGCTTCGACGGTCGCGTTGTCGTACAGCGACCCGTGACGAAGGATGCCGTTGTCGGTGACCTTGCCCACCACGGCACCCGTCCCGGACACGGCGAGGACGTCCACGCGACGGGCCTGATCGCGCAGTTCGAGGTTCGCGGTGGACATGAAGCGGTCGTAGTCGTAGGAGAAGTCGGCGATGTAGGCGCCCAAGGTGACGTCGTGCTCGGCGCCGCCGAAATCGAACGCCTTCGAGACACGCAGGTCGTTGGCGAACTCGCGCAGCGGCACGGCGACGCTCAACAGGTTGCCGCTGATGACGAGGCCGTTCCCGTTGGCACCATCGAGGTCGAAGGTCCCGCCGCTGGTGGCGTAGACCATCCGCAGGTCAGCGCCGGGATACGCCGCTTGCGCGGTGGCGCGCAAGGACGCCAATCGAGCACGCGCGGTCTCGATGTTCCCCGTGGGGAATAGGCCGTTACGGACGATCTTCGAGTCGCGCAGCCGCGCCGTGTTGAGCAGACGCCAACCGTCGCCCAAGCCAAGGTCGATCTTCGCGGTGAACTGCGAGAGCTTCACATCGGTGCCGCGGCGCAGATCGAAATCGAGGGGCCCCTTCGGACTGGGGAAGGTCAGCAACCGGTTGTCCGGGCCGGCGAGCGTACCGAAGTTCGGATCGAAGCCGGAGATGCCGGCCGTGTCCCCGCTGCCGTCGAAGGTCAGCGGTACCGGCAGCAGGAAGCCGACGTTGTCGTCGATATGCTTGAAGTTGACATCGATGCGTCCGTCCTCGAGGTCATAGCCGAGCGCGAAACGCAGCTGCCCGCCCTCATTCTGGCGGAAGCCGGGCGGGCGCACCCCATCATCGGTGCGGAAGAATCCACCGATCGACGCGTCCCACCGGCCACCCAACGGCGATCCGAAGTAGAAGTCGGTGCGGTACATGCCGTAGTCGCCGACCTGCAGCTTGACGAGGCCCTCCGCCGATTCGCCGGGCTTGCGGGTGATGAAGTTGACCACGCCGCCCGGCGAATTGGCCGCGAAGATCGCGGACGGACCGCCGCGCACCGCTTCGACACGCGCGACCGTCTCGTCGATACGGAACGACTGGTCCGCGTTGAGCCAGCCGAGACCGCCGTCGTGCTGGATGGTGAGCCCGTCTTCCTGCAGGGTGACCGACGAGTAGCCGTCGGTCGGGATGCCGCGTGAACGCACGTTGTTCGACGCTTCGCCGCCCGAGGCCTCGACCCAGAAGCCGGGGACCGACTTGAAAGCCTCCGCGGTGCTGAGCGGCGCGATGAAACGCAGCCGGTCGGCATCGAGGGTGGTGGCTGCGTAGCTCAACTCCGGCTTGGTGAGCCCGCGCGCACCGACGCGACCGGTGACGACGACCTCTTCCAACGCATCGGCGGCGACACCCGCAGGAGCAGAGACGGACAACACCGACGCGACAGCGGCGGCGATCAGACGGTTCGTGTTCATTGTCGTGCCCCTCCTTCCGGGCGCGCGTATTGCATCAACGGTTTGCTGCACCGCCCTTGCAAGGCGGTGTCAGTTCGGTGTCGGACAAGAGATAGATGGGGTTGGAGACCAACAACAATCCGCCGTCGGCGCCGCGGACATCAGCCCGTATCCAACCGGTGCATCCGGAAGCGGTCGTCGTGTGACGCAGCAGCGCGTCGCGCGACTCGACGCGGAGCCGCGCCGCTTCGCGGTGCGTCCCGTCGTCGCCGCGGATGAGGTGCACCTCTGTCCCCGGTGCATCACGCACGATCACCTCCAATGCAAACGCAGCACCGCGCGCGAGCGTGACCGAGGAGCCCATGGCGGTAGCCTGGCCGTCGGACAGGACGCGCAGATCGACGATGCGCGTGCGGCTGCCTTCGACATCGACGAAGGCGCGACCCGCGCGCAGCCCGGCCAGGACGTCGCGCTGCGAAAGCGACTCGGCGAAGACGGCGGTCCGCGGCCGTCCGACGGGGACCTGACGATCCGGCGTCGCCGCCGGATCATGCGAATCGCTGCCCGCGACCGCGGTGAGCCGCGCGCCGCGGTCGAGCAACCGCTCCCAGAACGCCAAGGCCGAGAACGGCCCCTCGGCGCTGCCGAAGCGGAGCAAAGAGCCACCGTTGACGATCTCGACCGCATCGACCGTGGACCAGTCGATGGGGTTGCGCCAGCCGCAGCCCATGCACTCCTCGTTCGAGGGCAGGCCGGGATGGTTCACCACGACGAGCCCGCCGCGCTCCCGGACGCGCCGGAACTGCTCTGCGACATCGCTTGCGCCACCGCCCGGACGGAGCAGGCGCGACGCATCCGCTGCACCGATGAGGTTCGCGTGACCGCCGAAGCTGGTCAGCTCCATCCCGGGCACGAGCAACAGGTCATCGAAGTACGCCTGCAATTCACGGAGGAAGTTCAGGTGGGATGTGGTGTTGTGCTCGGTGACGAACAGGAAGTCCAAACCTTCCCGCGCCGCAGCGGCGACCGTGACGAACGCCGGGCAAGGGACGCGTCGTCCCATGCGGCTCACGCAACTGCCATCGCTGTGCGCCGTGTGGGAGTGCACATCGCCGCGGTACCACGCGGCACCTTCGCGCAACGCTCCCGGTGCGAACGCGCTGACCGGCAGGGCCGCGCCGGCGGTGTGCATCCGCACCGTGGCGATGAACCGCGTCGGCGGCACCGAACGCCCAGCCCCACCGACGACGGACCGGACGTTCGGCAGGCCGAGCACCAACCGCCAGGTCCCGGGCTCGATCGGGCCCGGTCGATAGGACGGCGTCGCATCGTCCGGCCCGACGGTGATCGAGGTCTTGTTGCTGCCGCTCGCGCCGCGGAACCCGGCCGGACCATGCAGCGCAAGGTCGACCACCGTCCGCATCCCGGCCCCGTCATGCGAGAAGTCGATATCGAGGCGCTCGATGCCCGGCGGCACGACGAACTCGACGGCACGGAAGGTCTCATGGTCGCTGCCGCGTATCTCCCCCTCCATCCGCTGCGTCAGCGCAGGGGCCGCTGCGCCGTGTGCGTCGGGGGGGAAAACGACGCACCACAGCGCAGCGAGCGCCCCGACCAGAAAGCGATGTACGGACACGGCGCGGCTCAGGCGCCGATCACCCCGCCGTCGTCGCGCTGTATCACGATGGTTGCGGAACGCGGACGCGTCAGACCACCGTCCGGCCAGTGCGACGGATAGCGGGTCGGATCGCCGATGTCCGCGACCGGCATGTCCTCGCCCGGATGCTGGATGTTGACGAACAGCGCCTTGCCGTCCGGCGACTCGGTGATGCCGGTGATCTCGCACTGCACCGGACCGACCAGGAAGCGCTTGAGCTTGGCCGTTCCCGGCGCCGCACCGACGAAGGTCTGTACCGTCTTGGTCGCACCCGAAGCATCGGTGTTGGTCACGCTGCGCGCCGCGCCGTCGCCGACCGTACCGGGCAGGGCCGCCAGCAGCATGCAGTTCGTGACATCGGTGTAGGCACCGTCGTCGGTCTGGATCCAGAAGATGCCGTTCGAGCCGAACCACGCGCCGTCCGGGCTGGAGAAGTCGTTCTCCGCCGTCAGTCCCGAGAGGTTGACGTTCTGGGCGTTCGCCGTCGCACGCGCACCGAACAGGTAGACATCCCAACGGAAGGTCGATGCAGCGGGCTCGCTCTCGAGCCAACGGATGATGTGGCCGTTCGGGTTGCCACGCTGCGCGGTGCCGTTGGTACGAGCATCATTGTAATGCCGCGGGTTGGAAGCGTTCGTCGAGGCGAGCGTGCGCGAGGTCGCGTTGCTGTTGGTCATCGTCATGTAGACCGCACCGGTGAAGGGGTCGACCGCGCCCCACTCGGGCCGGTCCATCTTGGTCGCACCGGCGACATCGGCCGCGATCCGGGCGTTCACCAGAACATCGGCTTGGTCGGCGAAGGGATAGCCTGCGTTGGCCGACGTGACGTTACCTGTATTGAAGGTCAGTTCGACCCAGCGTCCGGTGCCGTCCTCGCTGAACACCGCAGCGTAGAGTTTGCCGTTGTCGAGGTACTTGTCGCCCGCCGCGAGACCACGGGTCGCATCCGCCGGATCCCATACCGCCGTGGAGACATATTTGTAGACATACTCGTTGCGCGAGTCGCAACCCATGTAATACACGATCGGCTTGCCAGCTACCGCCTTGGCCGGCCACGCACCCTCGTGCGCGAAGCGTCCCATCGCGGTGCGCTTCTTCGGGGTCGAGGTGGGCGAGAACGGATCGATCTCGACGTTCCAGCCGTAGGTGTTCGGGCCGTTGCGGTAATCGTCCGAACCGTCGGCGGAGGTGCCCCGGACCTCCGCGTTCCATCGACCGTGCCGGTCGTCCGCCGTGTCGGGCGTCACCGTGGCCCAGAGTTCACGGCCGGCTCCGGCCACACCGTAGCGGGCGAGGGAGGTCAACTCCTTCGGGGTGCGCCGAGGATTATCGGTCGCCGTGGTGCGACGGAAGTAGCCCGCCCAGTTCTCCTCGCACGCGAGATAGGTACCCCAGGGCGTATAGCCATGTGCGCAGTCGTTCACTGTGCCCCGGACGGCCGTCCCCGTCGGCGACTCCTTGGTCACCATGTACCGTGACCCGGCCGCAGGGCCGGAGATCGTCATCGGCGTGAGCGTATGTACACGGCGGTTGAAGCTCGAGTCTTGCTTGTAGATCCAGTTCCCGTTGACTTTGTTGATCTCGATCACCGATACGCCGTGTACGAAGAACTCACGTAGCACCTCATCGGCGACGGTACGCACACCGTTGACGATGGTGGGTCCGTTAGGGTGCAGGTACGACGGCGTGATGGCTTCGTGATTCATCACCAACAAGGCGCGATCGGTGGCGGTCGCCGAGTAGCGGCCGTCGGCGCCCATGCCGAAGTACTGGATCGCGTCGTGATGGTCGCCGGCACGCTGCGCATAGGACGCGGCGGAGTCGGTACCGTCGTTGCGGAACGCCGGCACGCCCGCGGCGATCGGATCGCCCAAGCGGTAGAGCACCGTGGCGTAGTAGCCGGCCGGCAGACGGATCGCGTCCGACACCGATTTGGCCACCGGGTTGAACGACAGCGTGGTCGCGCGCGGCGGTGCGATGCCGCCCGATGCCGACGGCACGAGATCCGGCGTCGGATCGCCCACCCCGTCGCCGTTGCAGGCCGCGAGGCCGCCGAGGAAGGTCAACGCAGCGAACCCTGCGCCGCCCTTGAGCACATTGCGGCGCGCGATGATCGCGCGCAGTTCGGGGTTCGAAGTCCGGTTGAGGTCGAGATCGAGTTCGGAGTGGCTCATGGTGTGCGTTCCCTTGGTCGTTGGAAGTGACGGCGGAGTCTGTGCGCGCACGCAGACGTTGGCGTGCACCGATGACTTGCGGATTGCACTTGGGTTGCCGGACGGTGAAAGGCAGCGCTCCCGTCGCGTGTCATCGAACTGACGACAAACGGTAACGCGGCTGTGATGCCACCTAGCGACGCTCCGGAGATGCGCCTCGCCCTGATCACGGACGCCTGGGAGCCGCAGACCAACGGCGTCGTCAGCACACTGCGCCACACCTGCGTCGAGTTGGAGCACCGCGGCATCGAGGTGCTGCGCGTCACGCCGCAAGGGTTTCCGAGCGTGCCCTGTCCGTCGTACCCGGAACTCCGGCTGTCGCTGCCGCCGCGCGGCCATCTCGACCAGCTGTTCGGCGATTTCCGTCCCGATGCGGTGCACATCGCCACCGAGGGCACGCTCGGTCTCGCGGCGCGCGACTGGTGCCTGCGCAACCGTCGTCGGTTCAGCACCGCGTACCACACGCAGTTCCCGGAGTATGTCCGCGCGCGGTGGCCGATCCCGCTCGGCGTCTCCTACGGCTACCTGCGCTGGTTCCATGGCGCCGCGTCCGCGACCATGGTGTCGACGCCCACGATGCGCGCAGCGCTCGCGCAGCGAGGCTTCCGCCGTCTTCGGCACTGGGGACGCGGCGTCGACACTGAGCTCTTCCGGCCGCAGCCACGGTCGGACGATGTCCCGGTGTTCACCTGCCTAGGGCGGGTCGCGGTCGAGAAGAACGTCGAGGCTTTCCTCGCGCTCGATCTGCCGGGCCGAAAGGAAGTGATCGGCGATGGGCCCGCGCGGGCCGATCTGCAGCGGCGCTATCCGGATACGGTGTTCCACGGCACGCTGCGCGGCGAGGCTCTGGCCGCAAGGCTCGCGACAGCGAGCGTGCTGGTGTTCCCGAGCCGCACCGACACCTTCGGCCTCGTGATGCTCGAGGCGATGGCCTGCGGTGTCCCGGTCGCGGCCTATCCGGTCACGGGGCCGGTCGATGTCATCACGCCGGGGGTGACGGGCGTGATGGACGCCGATCTGCGCGCTGCCGCGCTCGCGGCGCTGATGCTCGATCGTGAGGCGATCCGCGCCCACGCGCTCACGCGCTCCTGGCGCGCGAGCGCGCTGGAGTTCCTCGGCAACCTGGTCCCCGCTGAAGCCGCGGTGCGCGAGCGTGTGAGGAGAGGTCGTCATGCCGCCGCGGCGTCCTGACCCGCCGCGACCACGACCGACAGCGGTGCTGCGTCCGCCCGCGCCGATGCCGCATTGGCTGTGGCGACCGCTCGGGCGGATCATGGGCATCGACCACCTCGAGCAACTCTACGCGCAGCTGCCGGGCGGACTCGGCGCGCGCGAGTTCGCGGAAGCGGCGCTCGACACGCTCGGCGTACGCTACGCGCTGCACGCACCGGAGTGGGAGCGGCTTCCCGACACCGGCCCGTTGCTGGTGGCGGCGAACCATCCCTACGGCGGCATCGACGGCTTGGCGGCGATCGCGGCGCTGCTGGATCGGCGTCCGGACCTCAAGGTGATCGCGACGCAGAGCCTCGCCGGACTGGAGCCCCTCCGCAGCGTGCTGATCCCGGTCGACAACTTCGGGCACAGCGCGAGCCGCGGTGGCAACGTGGTCGCACTCCGTCAGGCGCTGCGCCATGTGAAGGCAGGCGGAGCGCTGCTGCTGTTCCCCGCGGGGGCGGTTTCGCATCTCGATCTCGCACATCGTTGCGTCGCCGATCCGCCCTGGAACCGCACCGCCACAGCGCTGCTCGCCGCCGCCCGTGCACCGGTCGCACCTCTTTATGTGCACGGTAGCAACGGCACAGGCTTCCAACTGGCGGGCTTGCTGCACCCGGCGCTGCGCACCGCGCTGCTGCCGCGGGAGGTCACCAACAAGCGTGGCACCTGCCTCGACCTGCGTCTCGGCGAGCCGATCGCGGCGGAGCGGCTCGCCGCGCTGGGCGATCCCGGCCGGGTCGAGCGGTTGTTGCGCGTGCGATTGTATTCTTTGGCAGCACCACGGGCGGCGCCGTCCGTCGGACCAACGCTCGCGGCGCCGGCGATCGCCGCGGAACCCCTCGCTCCGTCGGTCCCGCGCGAGGAGCTGGAGTTCGAACTGCGCGCCTTGGGGGAGACCGGTAAGCTCGCCGTGCTCGGACCGCTCGAGGTCTACTGCGCGCCCGGTCGGGCCATCCCGCGGCTGCTCAGCGAGATCGGAAGGCTGCGCGAAGAGACCTTCCGCGCCGTCGGCGAAGGTACCGGCAAGGCGCTGGACCTAGACCGCTACGATCGCTGGTACGACCACATCGTCGCGTGGGACACCCGGCGCGGATACGTGGTGGGCGCCTACCGTGCGGCGCGCATCGACGAGCTTCGCCGCAAGTACGGCCGGGCGGCGATCTACCTCAGCACCTTGTTCGATTTCCGCGAGCCGTTCTTCCGTCTGTTGGGCCCGTCGATCGAGCTCGGCCGGTCGTTCGTGCGTGCGGAGTACCAACGCAGCTTCACCTCGCTGCTCGCGCTATGGCGGGGCATCGGCGAGTATGTCGCCCGACATCCGCGGCACGCACGGCTGATCGGACCGGTGAGCGTGAGCGCTGATTACGACGAAGCGTCGCGCGCGTTGCTGGTGCGTTATCTGCGTTGGCACCACTTCGACCCGCTGTTGGCAGCGCTGGTCCGACCACGACTGCCGTTCCACGAGGCCCGCTCGCTCGCGATGCTGGGCCGCGAGGCTTCGAGCGTCGGCGAGGTCGACGATCTCGCCGAGCTGATCGCGGCCGGCGACGATCCGCGCCGTCGCGGCGCGCCGGTGCTGCTGCGTCAGTACCTGAAGCTCGGCGGGCGTGTGGTCGGGTTCAACATCGACCCCGCCTTCGGCCACTCGATCGACTGCCTCACCGTGGTCGACCTGAGCCGCACCCCCGACGAGGTGCTGGGGAAATACATGTCGCCCGAGGCGCTTGCCCGGTTCAGGGCGGCGACCCGCCCGGGCTGACCACCGTCGGATCGAACGGCGTCAGGAACGCGAACCGCCGCTGTCCCCGGACGGCCGCTGCGGAAATCGCTTGACGCGCCTGCATCAATATGCAGAATACGCGCACTTTTATGCAGACCGACCTCCAACAATCCGGCCGCCGGGCCACCATCCTGCGCATCCTGCGCGGCGCCCATGTGCGCAAGCAGGAGGACATCGTGCGGCTGCTGCGCGAGGCCGGCCACGATGTCACGCAGTCCTCGGTGAGCCGCGACCTGCGCGAACTCGGCGTGCTCAAGGCGGGTGGGCGCTACCTCGCGCCGCAGGAAGCGACGCGGCCGCTCGAGGATTTCGGCGCGCTGCGGCCGTTCGTGCTCGGGGTCGCCACCGCCGGCGCCTCGCTCACGGTGCTGCGCACCGCCACCGGCTCGGCGCAGACGGTCGCCGCGGCGATCGACAAGGCCGAGTGGCCCGAGGTCGTCGGCACGATCTCCGGCGACGACACCATCTTCATCGCCACCGACACCGCCGCGGCGCAGTCCGCGGTCGTCGCGCGCCTGCGCACCCTGTTCCGGCTCTGAGCCGGGAGACCCCCATGTCCCAGCCCATCGTCCTCGCCTATTCAGGCGGTCTCGACACCTCTTTCCTCGTGCCCTGGCTCAAGGAGCAGCACGGTCGGCCGATCATCACGGTCACCGTCGACACCGGCGGCATCGACGCTGCGGCTGCCGCGATGCTGCGCGAGCGGGCGCTCGCGCTCGGTGCCAGCGCGCACCACCAGATCGACGCGCGCGCCGATTATTTCGAGCAGGTGCTGCGCTTCCTCATCATGGGCAACGTGCGGCGCGGCCAGCTCTACCCGCTCTGCGTCGGCGCCGAACGCGTGATGCAGGCGCAGACCATCGCGCGCATGGCGCGCGAACTCGGCACCGGCAGCATCGCCCACGGCTGCACCGCCGCCGGCAACGACCAGGTGCGCTTCGAGGTCGCGCTGCGCACGCTCGCACCGGAGCTCGAGGTGATCGCGCCGGTGCGCGACCGGGCCTTCAAGCGTCAGGAGGAGCTAGACTTCCTCACGCAGCGCGGCCTGCCCGTGCCGCCGCACGGCGCCGCCTACTCCATCAACCGCGGCCTCTGGGGCGTGAGCATCGGCGGCAAGGAGACGCTCACCTCGCAGGGCAGCCTGCCCGACGATGCCTGGGTGCTGTCGCGCGATGCGTTCACGAAGCCGCTGCCGCCGCGCCGCATCGTGCTGCACTTCGAGCAGGGCGTGCCCTGCGGTCTCGACGGCCAGGCGATGACGCCGGTCGCGGTCATCGAGGCGCTGGAGGCGATCGCCGGCCCGTACGGCATCGGCCGCGGCATCCATCTCGGCGACACCATCATCGGCACCAAGGGCCGCGTGGCCTTCGAGGCGCCCGCCGCCGAGGTGCTGCTCAACGCGCACCGCGAGCTCGAGAAACTGGTGCTCACCGCGCGCCAGCAGCGCATCAAAGAATCCCTCGCCGGCCCGTACGGCGACTGGGTTCACGAGGGTCAGCTTCTGGACCCGGCCTGCCGCGACATCGAGGCGCTGTTCCTCGCGTCGCAGGCGCGCGTCACCGGCACGGTGACGGTGCTGCTGCGTCCCGGCTCGGCCTTCGTCGAGGGCACGGATTCACCGTACTCGCTGATGGCCGCCTCGAAGGGCGTCTACGGCGAGGCCACCGGCGAATGGACGCCGGCCGACGCGCTCGGCTTCTCGCGCATCGTCGGACTGCCGGGCATGTTCCACCACCGCGCGGGTGAACGCGCAGCACAGCAGGGCGCCGCCGGCGCCACGGGAGTCGCAGGGAAATGAGGACAATCGTCGTCGACAAGATCGCCTCGATCACGCAGGCCTGCGGTCTCGGACACGAGGTGCGCATCGCCACGGACGACATCCCGGCCGAGGAAGGCGTGGTCGTGGTCGTCGAGATCCTCAGCTCGAAGGCCAACTACAACACGCTCGAGCTCACCAGCGGCCGGATGGCCAAGGTGAACAAGGGCGACATCGTCGTGGGCGCGCTCGGCCACCGCAAGGCGCTGTTCGGCTACTCGGGCCACGTGCCGGAGAAGGTCGCCGCGGGCGATGTCATCCAGATGCTCAACATCGGCGGCGTGCTCGGCGTCTGCGATTCGGCGAACCCCGACAAGGGCAAGCCCTTCGACTGCCGCGTGCTCGGCGTGGTGCTCACCTTCCCCTACCTCGGTGAGCGCATCGGCGTGCCGGCGCGCGCCGGCTACCGCAAGCTCGACTTCGCCGCGCCGCTCGACGCGCAGGGCGTGCCCGTGGTCGCGCTCGCCGGCACCTGCATGGAGGCCGGCAAGACCGCCGCCGCCTGCGCGATGGTGAGCCGCATGCGCCACCGCGGCCTCGTCGTCGACTGCTTCAAGGCGACCGGCGTCTCGCTGCGCCGAGACATCCTCGCGATGGAGGACGCCGGCGCGCGCAACTCCATGATCTTCACCGACCTCGGCGTGATCACCACGACGCGCGCGGTCGGCCCGGCGCTCACCCGCACCATGATCACCGAGCTCGCCGCCAAGAAGCCCGACATCATCGTGTTCGAGCTCGGCGACGGCATCCTCGGCACCTACGGCGTCGACTCGATCCTCGAGTGCGACGATCTGCGCGGCGCGCTGACCGGCGTCGTGCTCTCGGCGAACGACCCGGTCGCGGCCTGGGGCGGCGTGAAGCTGCTGCGCGAGCGCTTCAAGGTGGAGCCCTGCGCGGTGACGGGCCCGGCCACCGACAACGCGGTCGGCGTCGACATCATCCGCGAGCAGATGGGCGTACCGGCCTTCAACGCGCTCACCGACGGCGCCGCGCTCGGCGACCGCGTCATCGAGGCCGTGGGCCTCGCCGGCAAGTTCCCGGCCGCGCACTGACACGGAAGGCACCATGACGACGCGCATCCCGACGGTCATCCTCGGCGGCACCGGCTACGTGGCCGGCGAGCTGCTGCGCCTCGTGCTCGGCCATCCGCAGCTCGAGGTCGCGGGCATCCTCTCCGACTCGCAGCCCGGCGAGCCGGTGGCGAAGGCGTTCCCGCACCTCGCGCCCGTGCTCGGTGAGCTGCGGTTCAGGTCCGAGGCCGACATCACGCAGCTCGTGACGACGCTGCCGACCTGCGCCCTGTTCTCGGCCGCGCCGCACGGCGTCAGCGCCGCGCTCATCGACAAGCTGCTCGCGGCCGCCGCCGCGGCCGGTACCCGACCGCGCGTGGTCGACATCTCCGCGGACTACCGCTACGCGTCGCCCGAGACCTACGCCGCGGTCTACAAGCATGCGCACGGCGCACCGGCGCGCATCGCGGAGTTCACCTGCGCGGTGCCCGAGCACCTCGCCGCCGTGACCACGCCGCATGTCGCGCATCCGGGCTGCTTCGCCACCGCGACGCTGCTCGCCTCGGTGCCGCTGCTCGCGCTCGACCTCGTCACGCCGACCCTCTTCGTGAGCGGCGTGACGGGCAGCACCGGGTCGGGCCGCAAGCCCGTCGACGGCACCCACCACCCGACCCGCCACAGCGACCTGTACTCCTACAACGCGCTGGTGCACCGCCACATCCCGGAGATCACCGCCTGCGCGGCGGCCGCCACCGGCGTCACCGCGGACTTCGCGTTCGTGCCGCACTCGGGCCCCTTCGCGCGCGGCATCCATGTCACGGTGCAGGCGACGCTCAAGCGCGCCGTCGACGCGTCCACGCTGCTCGCGCAGCTGCGCAGCTACTACGCGCACTCGCCCTTCGTACGCGTCACCGACGCCGCGCCGCGCATCAAGGACGTCGCCGGCACCAACTACGCACAGCTCTCGGCGGCGGCCAACGGCCGCACGGTCGCCGTGCTCTGCGCCATCGACAACCTCAACAAGGGCGCGGCCGGCGGGGCGGTGCAGTGGATGAACCGCCTGTTCGACCTGCCCGAGACCGCGGGCCTCACCGCGCCCGCCGCGGGGTGGACATGAGCCCGGCCGACCACCTCGCGCCCGTCTTCGCGCAGTACCCCATCGAGGTGGTGCATGCGGAAGGCGTGTGGCTGCACACCCGCGATGGGCGGCGCATCCTCGACCTCTACGGCGGCCATGCGGTCGCC
Organism: Steroidobacteraceae bacterium; assembly: GCA_040400835.1. Classification (GTDB taxonomy): domain Bacteria; phylum Pseudomonadota; class Gammaproteobacteria; order Steroidobacterales; family Steroidobacteraceae; genus UBA964. The sequence goes on along the minus strand of JBBAPM010000002.1, from coordinate 46,902 downwards.
GCGCTCGGCTATGCCCACGCAGGTTGGACGCGCGCGATCGCCGATCAAGCTGCCGCCTGCAACTTCCAGAGCAACGCGGTGCCGATGGACGTGCGCGTGCGCGCCGCCACCAAGCTCGCGCGCTTCGCGGGCGGACATTTCGACAGCATCTTCTTCGTCAACTCGGGCGCCGAGGCCAACGAGAACGCGCTGCGCATGGCCTTCAAGATGACGCGCCGCACCCGCGTGGTCGCGGTCGAGGGCGCGTTCCACGGCCGCACGGCCGCCGCCGGTGCCGTCACCTGGGGCGCCGACAAGAAGTGGTACGAGTTCCCGCGCACGCCGTTCGAGGTGAGCTGGCTGCCGCGGCGCGACATCGCCGCGATCGCGGGCACCGTCGGCGAGGACGTCGCCGCGGTGATCGTCGAGCCCGTGCAGGGCGTCGGCGGCGCCTTCGACATGGGCGCCGAGTTCCTCGCGGCGCTGCGCGCGCGCTGCGACGCGGTCGGCGCCGTGCTGATCTTCGACGAGGTGCAGATCGGCGTCGGCCGCAGCGGTCACCCCTTCGGCGCCGACCTCTACGGCGTGCGCCCCGACATGATCACCACCGCCAAGGCGCTCGGCAACGGCTTCCCTTGCGGCGCGCTGCTCATGACCCCCGCGGTCACCGCCGCGCTCAAGCTCGAGGGGCTCGGCACCACCTTCGGCGGCGGGCCGATGGCCTGCGCCGCCATCGAGGCCGTGATCGACGCCATCGAGGCCGAGGACCTGCTCGCCAATGTCCGTCGCGTGTCGCAGTACATCCGCAGCACCTGCACGGTCGGCCCGGTCGTCGGCCATCAGGGCGCCGGCTTCCTGCACGGGCTCATCTGCGACCGGCCCGCCAAGGAGGTCCAGACGACGCTGCTCGCGCGGGACATCCTCGCCGGCACCAGCGGCGACCCGCGCGTGGTCCGGCTGCTGCCGCCCTACACGCTGCGCGAGTCCGACGTCGACCTGCTGCGCGCAGCCCTGGAGTCCCTGTGAAGAACTTCCTCGACCTCGCCGACTTCAGCCGGGAGGAGGTTCTCGACCTGCTCGCGCTCGCGCGCCGCCTCGAGACGCACCCCGAGCCGCGCGCGCTCGCCGGCAAGATCCTCGGCCTCGTGTTCTTCAACCCCTCGCTGCGTACGCTCGCCTCGTTCCAGGTCGGCATGCAGCGGCTCGGCGGCAGCTCGTTCGTGATCACGCCAGGTCAAGGGACATGGCAGCTCGAGACGCGGACCGGCGCGGTGATGGACGGTGCCTGCGCCGAGCACATCCGCGAGGGCCTGCCGGTGCTCGCCTCCTACGCCGACGCGCTCGGCATCCGCGCCTTCGCCGAGGGCAAGGACCTCGCGCACGATGTGGCCGAGACCAGCTTCAAGGCGATGGCGGGCGTCGTCGACAAGCCGCTCATCAACCTCGAGTCGGCGGTCAACCATCCCTGCCAGTCGCTCGCCGACTGGAAGACGCTGGACGAGGTCGGCGTGCCGCAGCGCGCCAAATTCGTGCTGACCTGGGCCAACCACCCGCGCGTCACACCGATCGCCGTGCCCTCCGCCACCGTGCACATGGCGACGCACCGCGGCATGGAGGTGGTGGTGCTGCGTCCCGAGGGCTACGCGCTGCCGCGGGAGATCATGGACAAGGCCCGCGCCGCCGCCGCCGCCTCCGGCGGCTCGGTGCGCGAGACCGACGACCGCGCGGATGCGCTCGCCGGCGCGCAGGTGGTCTACGCCAAGGAATGGGGCTCGACCGCGCACTACGGCGACGCGGCGGCCGACGCCGCGCTGCGCGCCGGTCTCAAGGACTGGTGCGTGCGCGAGGACTGGTTCGCGACCGCCGCCGCCGCCTGCCGTTTCATGCACTGCCTGCCGGTGCGGCGCAATGTCGCCGTCGCCGACGAAGTGCTCGACGGCCCGCGCAGCATCGTGCAGCGCGAGGCCCACAACCGCTTGCCCGCACAGATGGCGGTGCTGCACCGCCTGCTGTCCGCCTGAACGCCCACGAGGAGCCGAAGAAGATGATCATGCACCGCACCGACCCCGCCGCCGTCATCCGCGCCCTGCGCAGCGCCGCGCCCTACATCCGCCTCTACAAGGGCAAGACCTTCGTCGTGAAGGCGGGCGGCGGCGTGTTCGGCGACCCCGCGGCGACGCGGGCGCTGGTCGAGCAGATCGCCGTGCTGCACTCGCTCGGCATCCGCGTCGTGTTCGTGCACGGCGGCGGTCCGCAGCTCACCGAGGTCACCGAGAAGCTCGGTGTGCCGACGCAGATGATCGAGGGCCGGCGCGTCACCGACGCGCAGTCGATCGATGCCACGGCGATGGTGCTGTCGGGCCTCATCAACACCCGCATCCTCGCCGCCTGCCGCGAACTCGGCGTGCCGGCGCTCGGCATCAGCGGCGTCGACGCCGGCCTCATCCAGGCGCACAAGCGCGCACCGGTGAAGCTGCAGGGGAGCGATGCCATCGTCGACTACGGCTTCGTCGGCGACATCGACTACATCGACACCGACGTCATCAAGAAGCTCCTCGACGCCGGTCTCATGCCGGTCATCTCGCCGCTCTCGAGCGACGACGCGGGCACGTTGCTCAACATCAACGCCGACACGGTCGCGGCGGCGATCGGCGCCGCGCTCGGCGCCGAGAAGCTCGTGCTCTGCACCGGCGCACCCGGCATCCTCAGCGACATCACGGACCCGACCTCGGTGGTCTCCTACACCGACCTCGCCGGGCTCGCGAAGCTGCGCACCGAGGGCCGCATCAACGAGGGCATGCTGCCGAAGGCCAAAGCCATCGAGAACGCCATCAACGGCGGCGTGCAGCGCGTGCACGTCATCTCCTACAAGGCGCCGGATGCCATCCTCGCCGAGGTGTTCACCAACGAGGGGACGGGCACGCTGGTGGTCGCGGACATCCGCAAGCTCGCGCCGGCCGAGCTCGCGGCGGGCGCGGCGCAGCCGTGAGCCGGCTCTGGGACAAGGGCGCGCCGCTCGACGAACGCGTGCTCGCGTTCACGGCGGGCGAGGACCACGCGCTCGACGAGCGGCTGGTCGCCTACGACGCGCGCGCCTCGATCGCGCACGCGCAGATGCTCAACGCCCAAGGTCTGCTCTCCGACGCCGACTGCGAAGCCATCGAGCAGGGGCTCGAGTCGCTCGCCGCGTCCCACGCACAGGGCGGGTGGCGGATCGCGCTCGAGGACGAGGACGGCCAGACCGCGCTCGAGCGGCGGCTGACCGCGCTCATCGGCGCAGCGGGCGGACGCGTGCATCTCGGCCGCTCGCGCAACGACCAGGTGCTCGCCGCGCTGCGCCTCTACCTGCGCGACGCCGCGGAGGAGATCGCGCGGGGCGCCGAGACCGTCGCCGGCGCGCTCGATGCGCTCGCCGACCGCCAGGGCGATGTCGAGCTGCCGGGCTACACACACATGCAGCAGGCGATGCCGAGCAGCGTCGCGTTGTGGGCCGGCGGGTTCGCCGCCGAGCTGCGCGACGACGCCGCGGGTCTGCGCGCCGTGCGCCGCCGCATCGACAAGAACCCGCTCGGTTCGGCCGCGGGCTACGGCACGCCCGGCCTGCCGCTCGACCGCGAGGCTACCCGCCAGGCGCTGGATTTCGCCGAGGTGCACGCACCGGTCACCGCCGTGCAGCTGTCGCGCGGCAAGGCGGAATCGCAGCTGCTGTTCGAGATCACGCTGCTGATGCAGGACCTCGGCCGCTTCGCCGCCGATGTCTGCCTCTTCTACACGCAGGAGTTCGCGTTCGTGGAGCTGCCCGACGCGTTCACCACGGGCTCCTCGATCATGCCGCAGAAGCGCAACCCGGATGTGTTCGAGCTGCTGCGCGGCCGCAGCGCCACCGCGCAGGCCTGCCTCGTCGAGGCGCTCGGCATCGTCGCCAAGCTCCCCTCGGGCTACCAGCGCGACCTGCAGCTGCTGAAGGCGCCGCTGTTCCGCGGCATCGACCTCGCGCTCGCCAGCACCGCCATCCTCGCCCCCGCCATCGGCGCGATGGCCTTCGTGCCCGAGCGCATCACGCTCGACCCCGCGATCCACGCCGCCGAACGCGCCAACGCGATGGTCGTGCGCGAGGGCATCCCGTTCCGCGAGGCCTACCGCCGCGTCGGCGCCGAACTGCGGGGCGACGGGCTGCGCGACGACGCGCCCGCCCCTGATGCGCCCGCGCGGGACGACGACACGGAGCGCGGCTCGTGAGCGCGCCGATCTGGCAGCCCGGCACCACCCTGGAGGGCTGCAACGCCAAGAGCGCGAACACCATGGTCGAGGCGCTCGGCATCGAGTTCACCGAGCTCGGACCGGATTTCATCCGCGGCACCATGCCGGTCGACGCGCGCAGCGTGCAGCCGATGCGCATCCTGCACGGCGGGGCGTCCGTCGCCTTCGCCGAGACGCTGGCGAGCGTCGGCGCGAACTGCCTGGTCGACCGTCGCACGCAGGCCGTGGTCGGTCAGGAGATCAACGCCAACCACCTGCGCCCCGCGCCGGAGGGCGAACTCGTCGAGGGCACCGCCCGTCCGATCCACATCGGCTCGCGCAGCCAGGTCTGGGGCATCGAGATCGTCGACTCGCGCAAGCGCCTCGTCTGCGTGTCGCGCATCACGCTCGCCGTCATCCCGCGGCCCGCGTGATCCGCGACCGGACGGCCGCGTGAACGCATCGGCCCCGGACTGGTCTAAACTCGCTCGACCACCCCGGAGGACAGCCCGATGACCGACCCGCGTCCCGCTGACTCGCCGCTCGTCGGCTACACGCACATCGTGTACGCGCTGCACGCGTTGTCGGTGCTGATCGGCATCACCGGTCCCGCGACCATCGTCGGCAGCTTCATCTTCGGGCTGCCCTCGATCATCGCCGTCGTGATGAACTACGTCCGCCGCCGCGACGTCGCCGGCACCTGGCTCGGGACCCACTTCACGTGGCAGATCCAGACCTTCTGGCGCGCGCTCATCGCCATCGTGATCGCCGGCGTCCTCTCGGCGCCGCTCGTGCTCGCGCTCGGGCTCGGCATCCTCACGTTCTACCTCGCGGTCGTCGTCGTCGGCATCTGGGTGATCTACCGCGTGGCGCGCGGTTGGCTCGCGCTGCGCGAGGGCCGCACCATGCCGGTGGACGGAGCGGCGCCGACCCGCGCATGAGCGTCGCACCGCACAGAAGTCCGCCCGCCGCCGTCGCGGCCACTGCGGCGCTTGCGGCGACGCTCCTGGCGACGCTCGGCGGTTGCGGCCAGACCGGACCGCTCTACCTGCCCGACAGCGGCACGGTGGTGACGCGGCCCGCACCCGCCGCACCCACCACGCCCTCCGCGCCTGCGACGCCGACGGCCACCCCGCCCGCGACGATCAACCCGCCCGCGACGGCCACGCCACCCGCGACCCAGCCCACCCCCGCGCCGAAGCCCGGGGGCGTATAATCCCTCCCGTCGTCCGCTCTCACCCACGCAAAGGACCCTGCCATGAAGAACGACAAGCTCACGCGCCGCCAGCTGCTCGGCGCCACCGTCCTCGGCCTGCCGGCGATCCCGGTGGTGGTCGAGACCGCCTTCGCCCAGGCCAAGCCCGCTGCTCCGACCGCCGGCGCGGCGCTGCCGATCCTCAGCCCGACCGAGCCCGCCGCCAAGGCGCTCGGCTACATCGAGGACGCGAAGAAGGTCGATGCCAAGGCCAACCCGAACTTCAAGGCCGGCCAGCACTGCGGCAACTGCCTGCAGTGGGCCGACAAGAACCGCAAGGCGCCGACCGCCAAGTGCAACCTGTTCCCGGGCAAGCTCGTGAAGAATCCGGGCTGGTGCAAGGTGTGGGTGAAGGCCCCCGGCGTCGCCTGACCGACGCGTGACCTCATGCACGGGGCTCCGGGCAGCGGCGAGATGCACGCTGTCCGGCGCCCCGTTCTCTTTGGTGCCGGCCGCGGCCCGCACCCTGATGGCTGATCCATGAACGCGCCCGACCTCGTCCTCGTCGACGGCTCCTCCTACCTCTACCGCGCGTTCCACGCGCTGCCGCCGCTCACCGGCCCGCACGGCGAACCGACCGGCGCGGTGCTCGGCGTGCTCAACATGCTGCTGAAGCTCGAGCGCGAGTTCCCCGACGCACGGCTCGCGGTGGTGTTCGATGCGCCGGGCGGCAGCTTCCGCGACGAGCTCTTCAAAGAATACAAGGCGCACCGCCCGCCGATGCCCGACGACCTGCGCGCGCAGGTCGAGCCGCTGCTCGAGGCGGTGCAGGCACTCGGCCTGCCGCTGCTGCGCGTGCCGCGCGTCGAGGCCGACGATGTCATCGGCACGCTGGCACGGCGCGCCGCCGATGCCGGCCAGCAGGTGCTGATCTCGACCGGCGACAAGGACATGGCGCAGCTCGTCGGGCCGCGCATCACGCTCGTCAACACCATGTCGGGCAGCGTCTATGACCGCGACGCCGTGAAGGCCAAGTTCGACGTCTGGCCCGAGCAGATCGTCGATTACCTCGCGCTCGCCGGCGACAGCTCCGACGGCATCCCGGGCATCGACAAGGTCGGCCCCAAGACCGCCGCGAAATGGCTCGGCACCTACCGCACGCTCGAGGAGCTCGTGGCCCGCGCCGAGGAGGTCCCCGGCAAGACCGGCGAGAACCTGCGCGCCGGGCTCGCCACGCTCGAGCTCTCACGCAAGCTCGCCACCATCCACTGCGACCTCGACCTGCCTGCGGAATCCACCGATCTCGCGCGCCGCCCGGCGGACGAGGCCGTGCTGCGCCGGCTCTACACGCGGCTCGGTTTCAGGAACCTGCTCGCCAAGCTCGGCGGCGCGGACGCCGACGACGCGGCCGGCGGGTCGCGCAGCGGCGCGTCGCAGGCCGCACCCGACCTTTCCGCCGCCGCGGCCCCCGCAGCCGCGGACGCTGCCGCGCTGCAACCCGATCCGGCGGTGCGCGATGCACCGCGCGACTACGAGCTCGTGCTCGACGAAGCGGCGCTCGAGCGCTGGCTCGCGGCGCTCGCTGCGGCGGACCTCGTCGCCTTCGACACCGAGACCACCAGCCTCGACTACATGCAGGCGCGCATCGTCGGCGTGTCGTTCTGCATCGAGCCCGGACGCGCCGCCTATGTACCGCTCGCGCACGACGCCATCGACGCGCCGCCGCAGCTCGACCGCGAGGCCGTGCTCGCGCGCCTCAAGCCGCTGCTCGAGGCGGAGCGCCCGGCCAAGGTGGGCCACCACCTCAAGTACGACGCGCATGTGCTCGCCAACCACGGCATCGCGCTCGGCGGCATGGCCTACGACACCATGCTGGAGTCGTATGTGTGGAACAGCGTCGCCACGCGCCACGACATGGACTCCGCGGCCGATCGTTATCTCGGCCTCAAGACCATCACCTACGAAGAGGTCGCGGGCAAGGGCGCGAAGCAGATCCCGTTCTCGCAGGTGTCGCTGGAGCGGGCCGGCGAGTACGCCGCCGAGGACGCCGATGTCACGCTGCGCCTGCACCGCACGCTGTGGCCCGCCATCGAGCAGGAGCCGCTGCTCAAGCGCCTGTACGAAGATTTCGAGCAGCCGCTGGTGCCGGTGCTGCTGCGCATGGAGCGGCACGGCGTGCTGGTCGACCGCGAGATGCTGCGCCGTCAGGGCGTCGAGCTCGCCAAGCGCGCCGAGGAACTGAAGGCCGAGGCGCAGCGGGAGGCGGGCGTCGAGTTCAACGTCGACTCGCCCAAACAATTGCAGCAGATCCTCTACGAGAAGATGCAGATCCCGGTGCTGCGCAAGACGCCGACCGGCCAGCCGTCGACCGCCGAGGATGTCCTCGAAGAGCTCGCGGATGCCTACACGCTGCCGAAGCTGATCCTCGAGTACCGCGGCATCGCCAAGCTGCGCAGCACCTACGCCGACAAGCTGCCGACGCAGATCAACCCCGCCACCGGCCGCGTCCACACCTCGTACCACCAGGCCGTGGCGCAGACGGGAAGGCTGTCCTCCACCGACCCGAACCTGCAGAACATCCCGATCCGCACGCCCGAAGGCCGGCGCATCCGCCAGGCCTTCATCGCACCGCCGGGTCATCTGCTCGTCGCGGCCGACTACTCGCAGGTGGAGCTGCGGATCATGGCGCACCTCTCCGGCGACGCGAGCCTGATCGCCGCCTTCGAGGCCGACCGCGACATCCACCAGGCCACCGCCGCCGAGGTGTTCGGCCTGCCGCTCGCGGAGGTCACCGCCGAACAGCGCCGCTCCGCGAAGGCCATCAATTTCGGGCTCATCTACGGCATGTCGGCCTTCGGGCTCGCGCGCCAGCTCGGCATCGGCCGCGGCGAGGCGCAGCAGTACGTCGACCTTTATTTTGAACGCTACCCGGGAGTGAAGGCCTACATGGACCGCACGCGCGAGCGGGCGCGCGAGGACGGCTTCGTCGAGACCGTGTTCGGCCGCCGGCTCTATCTCGCCGACATCCGCTCGCGCAACCGCGCGCTGCAGCAGTACGCCGAACGCAGCGCGATCAATGCGCCGATGCAGGGCACGGCCGCCGACCTCATCAAGCTCGCCATGATCGAGGTCGACCGCTGGTGCGCGGGCGATGGCCGGGGCGACGCGCGGCTCATCATGCAGGTGCACGACGAGCTGGTGCTCGAGGTGCGTCAAGGCGCGGCCGACCGCGTCGCCGACGCCGTGCGCGAACGCATGGTGGCCGCCGGCCGCGGCGCGCTGCAGGTGCCGCTCAAGGTCGACATCGGCCGCGGCGCCAACTGGGACGAGGCGCACTGACACCGTCCTTCCCTGTAGCGTCTCTGCAACATGCGAAGACGTAAGACACTGATTTAACTGATTTTATATTTCCTGGTTGGTCGGAACCAATCGAGGCGCCAGGGGTCTGATGGATTGAACGCAATGCGTTCCCCGCTTCTCCCTCCCTGAGCGGGATCCCTGGCCCCGGCGTCTGCCCAAAGCGGTCGCCGGGGTTTTTTTTGCACGACAGTCCTGTCCGCGGCAGACTGGTCGTGATGAAGGCCATGATGTCGAGCAACCGACCTCGCCTTGCCAAGCCGTCGCTGACCGCGCTGCACGCGGCCGTCATCGCCGCGCTGGTCCTCGTATCCGCACCGGCTCCGGCGGACCTCAACACGGCGGCGAGCGCGTACGACGCGGGAGACTTCCAGACGGCGCACCGCGAGTTCCGCTCCTTGGCGGAGCTCGGCGATCCGATCGCGCAGTACAACCTCGGGATCCTGTATCTGCGCGGCGAAGGCGTGCGCAAGAGCGCCGCGACAGGCTACGCCTGGCTGAAACTCGCGGCGGACGCCAAGCATCCCGCTGCGATGCGGTCCGAAGCCGAGCTGCGGCCGATCTATGGCGAGGACGCTGCCGCGATCGTCGCGGACCTGGAGGCCCGGTTCGGCCTCGCTCATGTGAGGGAGTCGCGGCTCCCTGAGATCCTGCCCAACTGCGAGTACTCCGAACGTACGCCGGCACGCCTCATCAGCCGGACGAGGGTCGGCTATCCGGGCGACGCCTCGTATCGAGGCGCCGAAGGGTGGATGACGGTGGAGTTCTCGATCGCACCCGACGGCACGGCACGGGACTACACGGTGCTGAGCAGCAACGCGCCGGACATCTGGCGAGCCTCGATCGAGGAGGCGATGCGGGAGTGGCGCTGGGCGCCTGCGATGCGTGCGGGCGTGCCCGTGTGGTCACGCAGCGGCGTCCACTTCAGGTTCGACTTCGAGGGCGCGAACCTCCGACTCGACCCATGGATCGAAGGCATCAAGGCCAAGGCCGAAGCGGGCGACCCCCTGCAGCAGTACCTGTACGCGATCGTCCTGACCGGGCACCCGCAACTGAGGAAGCCCTGGAGCGACGGGCTGCCCTGGATCGAGAAGTCCGCCCTCAGCGGTTTTGCGCTCGCCGAATACCACCTCGGCATGAGCCTGCTCGACGGCAGAGGCTGCACCGCCGACCGCGACAAAGCGCTCTACTGGCTGCAACGCGCCGCCGCGAAGGGCGTGGCGGAGGCGCAGTACATCCTCGCGCTGGAGATGACCGAGGACCCGGCGCCCATCAGGATGTCGACCACCCCCATCGACCTGCTGCGCAAAGCGTCGGGGGCGCATCGCCCCGCAAGTCTCGCATTGGCGCGTGCGCTCGCGACCGGACCACAGGCGACGGCTGCAAGCACCGCTGAGGCGGTCAGCCTGAGCGCCGCAGCACTGAAGAGCGACCCGCGCGATCCCTCGGCGATGGAGGCGCATGCTGCAGCGCTCGCCGCGGCAGGTCGTTTCGACGCGGCGGTCGAACACCAGAAGCGAGCGGTGAAGTTCGCCGAAGCGCGGGGCTGGGATCTGCGACCCCTGCAACAACGTCTGGCCGCCTACCAACGCCGGGAACCGTGGCGCGGACCGATGGACTGAGCCTCAGCTCCGCGGCGCGGTCCTGACCGATCCGGTTTCCCAGAGGCCATCCAACGCGCCCTGGGCCTCCTTCACCCCGAGACCGCTGTGCGCCGAGAACACCTGCGCGGTGGCCGCATCGCCGAGCATCGCCCGGCTCTCGCGCAGCAGCGCCGCGCGCTCGGCCTGGTTCAGCTTGTCCGCCTTGGCGAGCAGCACATGGACGCCGCGTCGCGCCGGGTCCGCCCACTCGATGAGCGCGAGGTCCTCGTCCCGCAGGCCGCGCCGGGCGTCGACGATCAGCATCAGGCCCCGCAGGCTCCCCCGCTCCCGCAGCGCGTTGATGAGCGGCACCCACTTGCGCCGCTCGGCGGGCGGCGCCTCGGCGTAGCCGTAGCCCGGCAGGTCGACGATGCGGTGGCCGGGCTCGAGCTCGAAGTAGTTCAGCAACCGGGTCTGGCCAGGGGTCTTGCTGGTCCGGGCAAGGGCTTTACGCTCGGCCAGGGCGTTGATGGCGCTCGACTTGCCGGCGTTGGAGCGGCCCGCGAAGGCCACCTCGGCGCCGGAGTCGGCCGGGAACTGGGCCGGGGCGGCGACGCTCAGCAGGAACTCGACCTTGGGGAAGCGGGACACGGCCATAGTGTAAACTTCCGGGTCTGCATCCGTCCGTTTGGAGTCCGCTCGATGACCGCCCCGACCCGCGCCGTCCTGCTTGCCGTCCTCGCGACCAGCGCCCTCGCGCTCGCGCCGGCGGCCGTCCGCGCCGACAACTCGGCCGCCGCCACCGCCGGCGAGGCCAAGGCCGCCGTCTGCACCGCCTGCCACGGCGTCAACGGCAACAGCGTCAACCCCGAGTGGCCGAACCTCGCGGGTCAAGGCAGCGCCTACATCAAAGAACAGCTCAAACTGTTCCGCGCCGGCCACCGCAACAACCTCGTGATGTACCCGCTCGCCGTCGCGCTCACGGACGACGACATCCGCGACCTCGCCGCGTACTACTCGCGCCAGACGCCGACCGGCCTCGAGGCCGACCCCGCCACCGTGAAGGCGGGCGAAGCGCTCTACCGCGGCGGCGACCGTGCGCGCAACATCCCGTCCTGCGCGTCCTGCCATGGTCCGCGCGGTCTCGGCATGACGACCGCCGGCTATCCGAAGCTGCGCGGCCAGCACGCCACCTACACCCTCAAGGCGCTCAACGATTACGCCGCCGAGCAGCGCTATGTCGATGTGAACTCGGGCGAGAAGACACGCTCGCGCAACGGCCACATGATGACCTCGATCGCGAAGCGCCTCACCGACGAGGACAAGGCCGCGCTCGCCAGCTACATCCAGGGGCTGCGCTGATGATCGCGCGCGCGCTGCGCAGCGCGTCTGCGCTCGTCGCCGTCGTCGCGCTCGCCTTCGCCGCACCGCAGGCCGCCGCGCAGGCGGCGGCCAAGCCCGCCGCGGCGCCCGCCGCCAACCCGCTCGCCAAGTGGCAGTCCGGCCGCCACTACCGCGTGCTCTCGCCCGCCGTCCCGACCGGCGCCGCGCCCGGCAAGGTCGAGGTCGTCGAGGTGTTCTGGTACGGCTGCGGCGCCTGCTACATCCTCGACCCGCAGCTCGAGAGCTGGAAGAGGACCAAGCCCGCCGCCGCCGAATTCACGCGCGTGCCGGTCACCTGGAACGACAGCGCCAAGCGCCACGCCAAGCTCTTCTACACCCTGCAGTCGCTCAAGCAGCTCGACCGGCTGCACACCAAGGTGTTCGACAGCATCCACCGCGGCGGCAACGCGCTCGTCGGCCGCGACGACGCCTCATCGCTCGCCGCACAGCGCGACTGGGCGAAGGCCAACGGCGTCGATGCGACAGCGTTCACCAACACCTGGAACTCCATGGCGGTCGACGTGAAGGTGCGCCAGGCCGACGACCTCGTGCGCCGCTACCGCGCCGAGGGCACGCCGTACATGGTGGTGAACGGCCGGTACGCCACCGATGTCAGCATGGCCGGCGGCGTGCCGCAGATGCTCGAGCTCATCAACGCCCTGATCGCCGCGGAGACGCGCCGCTGACCTCGCGGCGCGCGGACCCGTCCCTGCGCGCATGATCAGCGGCTTCCTGCCCGACGAGAGCGGCCTGCACCGCCACGAGATCGCCGCGGGCGCCGAGCCGCCTGCCGCCGCGCTCTGGCTGGACCTGCTCGAACCCACCGCCGAAGAGGAGACGCGCGTCGAGCGCGCGCTCGGCATCGATGTCCCTACCCGCGAGGAGATGCGCGAGATCGAGACCTCCAACCGCCTCTACGAGGAGGCGGGCGTGCTCTACATGACGGCGACGGTGGTCACCAAGATCGACACCGACCGCCCCGAGAGCAGCCAGATCACCTTCATCCTCACGCCCGACAAGCTGGTGACCAACCGCTACGTCGACCCGCTGCCCTTCCGCCGCTACGTCGCCTACGCCGAGCGCCACGGTGCGCAGTGCTCGAGCGCCATCGCCATCCTCGCGGGCCTGCTCGAGGCGTTGGTCAACCGCATCGCCGATGTGCTCGAGCGCATCGGCAGCGACATGGACACGCTGTCGTCGGAGGTGTTCACGGCGCCGGCGCCCGGCATGCGCCGCCGCACCCGCGACTACCGCGCCATCCTCGAGCGCGTCGGGCGCGCCGGCGACCTCGACTCCAAGGCGCGCGAGACCCTTTCGAGCCTGTCGCGCCTGCTCGCGTTCCTGCAGCAGGCCGAGCATCCGCAGATCACCCACGAGGTGCGCGCCCGTCTGCGCACCCTGTCGCGCGACGTCACCCAGATGAGCGACCACGCCGCGTTCATCGCGAGCAAGGTGCAGTTCCAGCTCGACGCCACCCTCGGCATGATCAACATCGACCAGAACAACATCCTCAAGATCTTCTCGGTCGCCACCGTCGTGCTGCTGCCGCCGTCGGTGATCGGCTCGATCTTCGGCATGAACTTCGACCTGATCCCGACCTCCGCGCAGCCCTGGGGCTTCTGGGCCGCGGTGGGGATGATGGTGCTGTCGGCCGTCGTGCCCTGGTGGGCGTTCAAGCGCTTGGGGTGGTTGTAGTTATAATGTCGGCGGGCGCCCGTAGCTCAGCTGGATAGAGTACTGCCCTCCGAAGGCAGGGGTCGTGAGTTCGAATCTCGCCGGGCGCGCCATCCGATCCGAGGCCGGCGGCCGCCGCCGTCCGGCCGGGGCGACCCCCACGGGGTGCACCGATGAGCGTCTTCCATCTGTTGCTGTCGGCTTTCGGCGTGCTGTGGGTCGCGCTCGCCATGCGGCCGCACGACCGGACCGTCTGGGTCGCGGAGAACGCGCTCACGGTCGTCGCCGTTCTCGCGATGCTCTGGACCTACCCGACCTGGCCGCTCAGCGACCTGTCCTACGCGCTGATCGTCGTCTTCCTGGTGCTGCATACCATCGGCGGCCACTACACCTATGTGCGTGTGCCCTATGGAAGTCTGGTGGTGGCCGCGTTGGGCGTGGAGAGCGGCACCCGGGGCTGGATGCGCAACCACTACGATCGGCTGGTGCACCTCAGCTACGGACTGCTGGTGGCATATCCCCTGTTCGAGATGCTGGAACGCTACGCCGAGCCCGGCGGCTGGTGGAGCTATGCGCTGTCGCCGGCCTTGATCATCGCGACGAGCGCGCTCTTCGAGATCATCGAGTGGTGGGCGGCGGCGCTGCTCGGCAAGGGCTCAGGCGCCGCGTATCTCGGGGCGCAGGGCGATGAATGGGACGCCCAGAAGGACATGGGGCTCGCGGCGCTGGGATCCCTCATCGCGATGGCCGTCACGGCTTGGGCCCTCTGAGGCACGGGCGGGGCGGTGGACGGCCTTCACGCGCCCTCGACCCGCGCCATCAGCGCGCGGATCGACGCGTTCGCACGGTAGTCGGGCGTGCCGAACTCGCGGTTGATCTCGAGGTGGTCGCCGGGGTCGGGCACGCGCTCGACACGCAGGCCCGCGCGCTGCAACGCATCGCCGAAGTCCCGCGCCTGTTCGCGCGCATCGCGGCGCGACTCGGCGAACACGATCAGCCAGTCGGGCGGATCGCGCGCGTCCACATGGTTGATGGGCGAGAGCTCGCGCTGCCGCCCCGGCTCGTCGCCGAAGGCGTCGCCGTAGAGCTTGCGGGCGAGCGCGCCGCGCAGGGTGTATTCATTGGCCACATCGTAGCCGGCGCCGTCGAGCAGGATGACGCCGCGCACCGCGTCGGCGTCCGCGCCGAGATAGCGCTGGTCGCTCGCCACCAACGCCGCCAGATGCGCACCGGCGCTGTGCCCCATCAACAATATCCGGTCGGGGTCGAAGCCGAGCCGCTCCGCATCGGCGCGCAGCGCGCGCAACCCGGCCGCCACATCGCGCGCCTGCTCTTCGACGGACGCATCAGGCAGCAGGCGGTAACCCACCGACGCGAACGCCCAGCCCGCCTCGTTGAACCACTGCGGCTTGGCGCGCACGCGCATCGGGCTGCCGGCGCGCCAAGCACCGCCGTGCACATAGACCGCGAGCGGCGGGCGGGCGGCGGTGTCCGTCGCCGCGGACGCCGCACGCGGGCCGGCCGTGTAGACGAGCACGACCTGCCGCGGATCCTGCCCGTAGGTCAGCGTCAGCGCCGGGTCCGGCGAACGCGGGATGCTCGCGCCCACCCCGGTCGCAGCGAGTGCGAGTGCCGCAGCGAGGGCGGCGTACCGTGTCTTGGTCAGCGTCATGGCGGCGGTGGTGTCATGGGGGCGGCGTCATGGGGGCGGCGTCACGGTCCTTGTCCGGGGGCGGACCGATGGTTGACCGCGGGGGGCCGGGGCAGTTCCCTTGCCCGGGGTCGGCGGCTGCCCCATCATCGCACCCTCCCCGCCCCGCCTCAAAAGGACTTGCCGCCATGACCCGCACCGCCTCCAGACTCTTCGCCGCCGTCGCCGGACTCTGCGCCGCATTCGCGCTCACCTTCGCCTCGCCCGCCGCCCGCGCCACGCCCGCTGTCGGCGAGGCTGCGCCCGCCTTCAAGCTGCAGGACCAGACCGGCGAGTGGCGCTCGCTCGCCGACTACCGCGGCAAGTGGGTCGTGCTCTACTTCTACCCGAAGGACGGCACGCCGGGCTGCACCACCCAGGCCTGCGAGATCCGCGACGACATCTTCGCGTTCCGCCGCGCCAACGCCGCCGTGATCGGCGTCAGCGTCGACAGCGTCGACTCCAAGAAAGGCTTCGCGCAGGAGAACAACCTGCCCTTCCCGGTGCTCGCGGACGCCGAAAAGCAGGTCACCAAGGCCTACGGCGCGCTGACCAGCTATCCGCAGTTCAAGCTCTTCGACATCGCGCGCCGCGACACCTACATCATCGACCCGCAGGGCCGGGTGGCGCGCCGCTTCGAGAACGTCAAGGCCGAGGGCCACTCGAAGATGGTGCTGGCCGAGCTGGCGGCGCTGCAGCAGCCCGCGCGCTGACCGCCACCGGAGGCCCGCACCCCGGCCCCGGGGCCTCTCGGGCCGTCCCCCGGGACTGCGCAGCGGTCACCGGGGGACGGTATAATCCGGGGCTATCCCAACGGCCGACCCGGGCGACATCGTGAGCAAGCAGGACAGCAAGTTCTTCAACGTCTTCAGCCTCGTGCTGGGCATCCTCGTCGTGATCACGCTGGTGCTGTTCGCGCTGGCGCGCTCGGTCGGTGACAACACCCAGCGGGCGCATCTGCTCTCCGACCCGAAGTACGTCGCTGCGGTCGAGAAGAACGTCACCACCGCACAGGTCGCGGTCGCCGGGCAGGACAACGCCGCGCTCGCCATCCAGCCGCTCGCGGGTGTCGCCGCGGCGGTCGCCGCCGCGCTGCCCACCGACGGCGCGGGCGTCTACGACACGGTCTGCGCCGCCTGCCACCTGAACGGCATCGGTGGCGCACCGAAGTCGGACGACAAGGCCGCTTGGGCGACGCGCATCGCGCAGGGCAACGCCACACTCTACAAGCACGCCATCGAAGGCTTCCAGGGCAAGAACGGCTACATGCCCCCGAAGGGCGGCCGCGTCGACCTCACCGACGACCTCGTGAAGGCCGCCGTCGACCACATGGTGGCGAAGGCGCAGTAAGCGCCTTCCTCACTCCGCCCCCAGCCCCCTCCGCAGCGCGAGCGCTTCGGCGAGATGCGTCTCGTCGAGCGCCGCTGAACCCGCAAGATCCGCGAGACTGCGCGCTACGCGCAGACATCGGTGGCGCGCGCGCAGACTGAGCGCGAGCGGACCGCGGGCCGAGGCCAGCAACCGCTCGGCACCCGGCGAGACGCCCAACCGTTCCTCGAGCCCCGCCGCCGGTAACGCGGCGTTCAAGCAGCCTTGCCGCTGCCATTGCCGCTCGCGCGCCGCGGCGATGCGCGCGCGCAGCGGTGAGTCGTCGCAGGGCGCGCGTCGACGATGCTCCGCGAGGTCGGCATCCCCCACCGCAGCCAATGCCACCCGGATGTCGAGCCGATCGAGCAGAGGCCCGGAGAGCCGTGCGCGGTAGCGCTCGACCTGCGCCGGCTTGCAGCGGCAGCCGGGGCCGCCCGCGCGGCCGCAGGGACAGGGGTTCATGGCGGCGACCAACTGGAACGCCGCCGGATACTCGGCCTGCTGCCCCGCGCGCGACACCGCGACGCGGCCCGACTCCAAGGGCTCGCGCAACGCCTCGAGCACGCGCCGATCGAACTCGGGGAGTTCGTCGAGGAACAGCACGCCACGGTGTGCGAGCGTGATCTCCCCCGGCCGCGCATCGCTGCCACCGCCGATGATCGCGCCGGCGGAGGCCGTGTGGTGCGGCGCGCGGAAGGGACGCGGCGGTCCGCGGCCGCGCGATGCATCGGCAGTGACCGACGCCGCCTCCGGCCTCGCGATCGACGATGCGGTCGACGCGATCGACGCGATCGACGCGATCGACGCGATCATCGCGACCTCGAGCGCCTCCTGCGGCGCGAGCGGCGGCAGCAGCACCGGCAGACGCTGCGCCAGCATGCTCTTGCCGCAGCCAGGCGGCCCGACGAACAGCAGGCTGTGCCCGCCTGCCGCGGCGACCTGCAGCGCGCGCTTGCCGAGCGCTTGACCGCAGACATCATCGAGACGTGGCGGTGGAGCGGACGGCGCGCACCCCGCAGCCGCATCGATGGCGGCGACCTCACGCTCCGGCTCCTGCCACCCGCGTCCCTCGAGCAGGGCGCAGACCTCGAGCAGGCTGCCGACCGCATGGGCGCGGACGCCGGGCAGCCACATCAGGCCTTGCGCATCGCCGCGTGGCAGGACGATGTCGTGCCCCTGCTGCGCGGCGGCCGCAGCGGCGGGGAGAGCGCCGCGCACCCCGCGCAGCGCACCATCGAGCGCGAGCTCGCCGAGGAATTCCGTGCCGCTGAGGTCATGCCGTGGCCGCAGCTGACCCGAAGCCACGAGGATCGCCACCGCGACGGCGAGATCGAAGCGTCCGCCGTCCTTGGGCAGGTCGGCGGGCGCGAGGTTGACGGTGATGCGGCCCGCCGGGAACTCGAAGCCGGCGTTGACGAGCGCGGCGCGCACCCGCTCCTTGCTCTCCTTCACCTCGGTGGCGGCGAGCCCGACGATGGAGAAGCTGGGCAGACCAGCGCCGAGGTGCGCCTCGACCTGCACCGGTGGAGCGGCGAGACCGACCTGCGCGCGGCAGGCGATGCGGGCGAGCGCCATGGCGGCGGGCGCACCGAAGCGGCCGGCGGTCAGCCCGGCGGGCCGGGCGGCAGCCGCGACTCGAGCTCGGCGACGCGACGCTCGAGCTCCTCGAGGCGCGCGCGGGTGCGCTCGAGCACGCGCGTCTGCGCGGTGAACTCGTCGCGCGCGACGAGGTCGAACCGCGCGAGGTTGGCGCGCAGCACGGCGCGGAAATTGGACTCGAGGTCGTGCTGCAGGCCACGCACGCCCGGTGGGATGGATTCCATCAGGCGACGGACGAGGTCTTCGATGCGCGATTCCATGATGCGGATCTCCTTGGGTGGGCCTGCCCCGACAGCGGACCTGCCCCGATATGACGCAGCGCCCCGGCGGGACACGTCCAAAACGGTGCAGCGATATCGGCTTCCAGCGCTTTCCGGGCCGTAAACGGCCTGTTTCGGGCCGCCGGGCGCGTGGCACGGATTCTGCAAAACCAGTCACGCCCGACCGGTATCGCGAAGCATAGCGCGATGCCGGGCGGGTGAGAGAGCGGCATTGCTGCCCTATCCGCCCTGAAATGCACGACCCGAGGCAGGACCCGCGATGGCGATGAAGATGATCACCGCGGTCATCCGGCCCCACAAGCTCGACGACCTCGAGCTCGCGGTCGCGCAGCTCGGCGTGCAGGGCATGACGGTGGTCGAGGTGCAGGGCTACGGCCGGCAGCACGGCCATCTCGAGGTTTACCGCGGCGCGGAGTACCGCGTCGAGTTCCTCGCCCGCACGCAGGTGCAGATCGCGGTGGACGAGACGCTCGTCGAACCGGTGGTCGAGGCGATCGCGAACGTGACGCGCACCGGCAAGGTCGGCGACGGCAGGATCTTCGTCGCGCCGCTCGGACAGGCGATCCGCATCCGCACCGGCGAGACCGGCACGGCGGCGGCGTGACGACCGACGACTTGAAGAGACTTCGGACATCCAGGACCGCACAGGGAGAGCAAAGATGACCAGGACCCGATTCACCGGCCGCGCAGCGGCCCTGCTGGCGGCGCTCACGCCGTCGCTCGCCCTCGCGCAGGCGGCGCCCGTGCCCGACAAGGGCGACACCGCGTGGATGCTCGTCTCCACGCTGCTCGTGGTGCTGATGACCATCCCCGGTCTCGCGCTCTTCTACGGCGGCCTGGTGCGCGCCAAGAACATGCTGTCGGTGCTGATGCAGGTGATGGTCGGCTTCTCGCTGATCGTCGTGCTGTGGTGCCTCTACGGATATTCTTTGGCCTTCACCGAGGGCAACGCCTTCATCGGCGGCGGCGCGCGGCTCTTCATGCAGGGCCTCTTCGACCCGGCCGCCGGCACCTTCGCCATGGCGGCGACCTTCAGCAAGGGCGTCTACATCCCGGAGATCGTGTTCGCCGCCTTCCAGGCGACCTTCGCCGGCATCACCTGCTGCCTGATCGTCGGCGCCTTCGCCGAGCGCATGCGCTTCGCGGCGGTGCTCATCTTCATGGCGATCTGGTTCACCATCTGCTACCTGCCGATCGCGCACATGGTCTGGTTCTGGATGGGTCCCGACGCCTACGCCAGCGCCGATGTCGTCGACGCCATGAACGCGAAGGCCGGCCTGATGTGGCAGTGGGGCGCGCTGGACTTCGCGGGCGGCACCGTGGTGCACATCAACGCGGGCGTCGCCGGCCTCGTCGGCGCCTACATGGTCGGCAAGCGCGTCGGCCTCGGCCGCGAGCCGATGCCGCCGCACAACCTCGTGCACACCATGGTCGGCGCGTCGCTGCTGTGGGTCGGCTGGTTCGGCTTCAACGCCGGCTCCGCGCTCGAGTCGGGCAACTTCGCCGCGCTCGCCTTCCTCAACACGCTGCTCGCCACCGCGGGCGCCGTGGTCGCCTGGTCGGCCGCCGAGTGGATCCTGAAGCGCCACGCCTCGATGCTCGGCGCCGCCTCGGGCGCGGTGGCCGGCCTGGTCGCCATCACCCCGGCCGCGGGCAACGTCGGCCCGATGGGCGCGCTCGCCATCGGCCTCATCGCCGGTCTGGTCTGCCTGTGGGGCGTCACCGGCCTCAAGCGGCTG
Source organism: Steroidobacteraceae bacterium (assembly GCA_040400835.1). GTDB lineage: Bacteria > Pseudomonadota > Gammaproteobacteria > Steroidobacterales > Steroidobacteraceae > UBA964. The sequence continues at coordinate 26,815 of JBBAPM010000002.1, read as the reverse complement.
CTCAAGGCCGATGACTCCCTCGATGTGTTCGGCGTGCACGGCATCGGCGGCATCGTCGGCGCGCTGCTCACCGGCGTGTTCAACAACCAGGCGCTCGGCGGCCCGGGCCTCGTCACCGACTGGGTGACGGCGAGCGTCGGCTCGAACCCGATCCTCACGCAGGTGATCACGCAGGCCAAGGCGGTCGGCGTCACCGTCGTCTGGTCCGCGGTGGCCGCGTTCATCGCGTTCAAGGTCGCGGACCTCCTCGTGGGCCTGCGCGTCCCGGAGGAGAACGAGCGCGAAGGCCTCGACACCACCGAGCACAACGAGCGCGCCTACACCAGCTGATTTTCCCCTGAGACATCACCGACCCCCGATGTCTGTCGGGCGGCGACCGCGAGGTCGCCGCCCTTTTTTTCGGTCCGGTGGCGGCTGATATGATGCCGCCATGCGAACCGGCTTCCTCGGTCTCGGCGCCATGGGCGCCCCCATGGCGCGCAACCTGCACAAGGCCGGCATGCTGCAGGGCGTCTGGAACCGCGGCGCCGACCGGGCCGCCGCGCTCGCACAGGAGCTCGGCTGCACCGCCGCCGCCACGCCCGCCGAGCTCGCAGCGCGGTGCGAGGCGCTCGTGCTGTGCGTCTCCGCCGACGCCGATGTGCTGGAGGTGGTGCGCGCCCTCGCGCCCGGCCTGAAGCCGGGCGTTCTCGTCATCGACTGCTCGACGGTCTCGGCGGATACGGCGCGTGCCGCGGGCGCTCTGGTCGCCGCGCGCGGCGCGGCGTTCCTCGATTGCCCGGTGAGCGGCGGCGTCGAAGGCGCACAGAAAGGCTCGCTCGCCATCATGTGCGGCGGCGACGAGGCGGCGTTCGAGCGCGCGAAGCCGGTGCTCGAGGCGATGGGCCGCACGGTGCGCTGGTTCGGTCCGCAGGGCGCGGGCCAGGCCACGAAGGCCACCAACCAGATCATGTGCGCGGGCATCATCCGCGCCGTCGGCGAGGCGATGGCCTTCGCGCGGGCGCAGCACCTGCCGCTCGAGCGCGTGGTCGAGACGCTGGGCCAGGGCGCGGGGTCTTCGTGGTACTTCGTGAACCGCGCGCCCTACATGGTGCGCGGCAGCTTCCCGGCGGGCTTCCGCGTGCGGCTGCACGAGAAGGACCTGCGCATCTGCCGCGACATGGCGGCCGCGAGCGGCGTCGCGCTGCCGGTGGTCGACGATGTGCTGCGCGAATACGCCGAGCTCATCCGTCGCGGCCACGGCGACGAGGACATCTCCTCGATCCACCGCCTCAAGCAGGAGCTCTTCGAGCAGGCGCCGTTCCAGAACCCGCCACCCGAGACGATCGCCGCGCTGCTGCGCCGCATCCGCACCATCGCGGTGGTGGGTCTCAGCAGCGACCCGTCACGCCCGAGCCACGGCGTCGCGCGCCAGCTGCAGCGCTTCGGCTACCGCATCATCCCGGTCACGCCCACCGCCGAGGAGATCCTCGGCGAGCGCTGCGTGCCCTCGCTCGACGCGCTGGGCGATGTGCTCGCGCCGGGTGAGCGGGTCGACCTCGTCGACGTGTTCCGCCGGCCCGAGCATGTCGCGGCGGTGGTCGACGACTGCATCCGGCTCGGCCTGCCCGCGCTCTGGTTGCAGGACGGCGTCGTCGACGAGGCCGCCGCGCGCCGCGCGCGCGCCGCCGGCATCCTCACCGTGATGGACCGCTGCGTGTACCGCGACCGCGCGGCGCTCGGGGCCTGAGGGCGCGCCCATGACCGCCTTCCCGCGTGCATTCACCAAGATGCACGGCCTCGGCAACGACTTCGTCGTGTTCGAGGCCGCGGTCGACGCGCCGCTCCCGGACGCGGCGCTGTGGCGTCGCCTCGCGGACCGTCACACCGGCATCGGTTTCGACCAGGCGTTCGTGGTGCTGCCGCCGCGCAGCGCCGGCACCGACGCGTACTGGCGCATCTTCAACGCCGACGGCGGCGAGGTCGAGCAATGCGGCAACGGCGCGCGCTGCGTCGCCGAGTTGCTGCGGTTGGCGGGCCGCACGAGCGCCGCCGATCGGGTCGACGGCGACGGCGGTGCCGCGCTGCGGCTCGAGAGCCCGGGCGGGATCGTGACCGCGCGCTTCCCGGCGCCGGGCAGGGTCGCCGTCGGGATGGGCGTGCCGCGGTTCACGGCCGCTCCGACGACGGGTGCAGCCGCGGCCGACGGGCACGAGCTCGTCGTCGATGGCGTGACCGTGCGCTTCACGCAGGTGTCGATGGGCAACCCGCACATCGTGCTGCGTGTGCCGTCGGTCGACACCGCGCCGGTGTCGACGCTCGGCGCGGCGCTCGAACGGCACCCGATGTTCCCGCAGCGCATCAACGTGGGGTTCCTGGAGGTCGTCGACCGCGGCCGCGGTCGGCTGCGCGTCTTCGAGCGCGGCGTCGGCGAGACCTTGGCCTGCGGCACGGGCGCCTGCGCGGCGATGGCCGCCGGTCGGCTCGCCGGTCTCTTCGACGCCTCGGTGACGCTCACGCTGCGCGGCGGTGACCTCGTCATCGACTGGCCGGGCGGCGATGCGCCGCTCTGGATGACCGGTCCTGCGACCGTCGCGTTCCGCGGCGAGATCGACCCCGCCCTCCTCACAGCCTGATCTTCGGAGCCGTTGCGCATGCCTTCACCGCAGGACGTCAAGACCTTCCTCGAAGAACACCCGGACTTCCTCGTCGAGCATCCGGACCTTCTCGAGACGTTGCAGGTGCCGCACGGCCTCGACGGCCCGGCGGTGTCGCTGGTCGAACGGCAGGTGCAGGTGCTGCGCGAGCGGCAGGCGGCGAGCCGCCAGAAGCTGGCGGAGCTCGTGCGCAACGCGCGCGACAACGAGACCCTGGTCGGGCGCGTGCACGCGCTCGCGCTGCGGCTTCTGCATGCGCGCGATGCGGCGGGCGTCGCCGCCCAGGCCGAGGCATCGATGCACGAGGACTTCGATGTCAGGCCGGCGCGCCTGCTGCCGTCCCCCGACATCCCGCCCGCGGTGCGCACGCTCGTCGCCTCGGGCAAGCCGCGTTGCGGTCAACTGCGAGAGGACGACCGCAATGCGCTGCTCGGCGACGCCGCGGCCGGCATCGCCTCGATGGCGTTGGTGCCGATCGGCGCGGATTGCCGCCACGGCCTGCTCGCGCTCGGCAGCATGGACGCGGCGCGTTTCCATCCGGGGATGGGCACGGATTTCCTCGAGCGCATCGGCGAGCTGGTCGCCGCGGCCTCGGCCCGCGACGCGCAGGCATGATGCGGGGGCGTCGTCCGTGATGCAGGACCGCCGCCCGTGACGCCGGCCGCGCTCGCCGACATCGAACGCTTCGGCGCGCATCTCGCCCGCGAGCGGCGCATGTCGCCGCACACCGTCTCCAACTACCTGCGCGAGGTGCAGGCGCTCGCCGCGTGGTGCGATGCCCAGCACATCGACGGATGGCAGGCGCTCGACAGCCAGCACCTGCGCATGTTCGCGGCGCGCTCGCACGCGGGCGGCCTCGCGCCGCGCAGCGTGCAGCGGCGGCTGTCGGCGGTGCGCAGCTTCTTCCGTTGGCTGCAGCGCGAGAAGGCGGTCACGGGCAACCCCGCGGTCGACGTGCGCGCGCCGAAGTCGCGCCGGTCGCTGCCGGTGACCGTCGACGCCGACCAGATGGCGCGGCTGCTCGACATCCGCGACACCACGCCGCTCGCGCTGCGCGACCGTGCGCTGATGGAGCTGCTCTACTCGTCCGGGCTGCGTCTCGCCGAACTGGTCGGCCTCGACCTGCCCGACCTCGACCTCGCGGACAGAACGGTGCGGGTCACCGGCAAGGGCCGCAAAGCGCGCATCGTCCCGTTCGGCAGCAAGGCGATCGCGGCGCTCGGAGCGTGGCTGCGCGCACGGACAGAGGTCGCGGTCTCGGGTGAGATGGCGGTGTTCATCGGACGCGGCGGACGCCGGCTGGGGCCGCGGGCGGTGCAGGCACGGGTCGCCTGGTGGGCCCGCCGGCAGGGTCTGCCGGTGCACCTGCACCCCCACCTGTTCCGCCACTCGTTCGCCTCCCACATCCTGGAGTCCAGCCAGGACCTGCGGGGGGTGCAGGAGCTGCTCGGCCACGCCGACATCGCCACCACCCAGGTCTATACCCACCTTGATTTCCAGCACCTCGCCCGCATCTACGACCAAGCGCACCCCCGCGCACGGCGCAAGTAGCGGCCGTGGCCCGGGGCACCCCGCAGTCAGCCCCAGGAAGGATCCATGAACGACAGCTTCAACCCGCACGGTACCACCATCGTGGGCGTACGCCGCAACGGCGTCGTCGCCATCGGCGGCGACGGCCAGGTCACGCTCGGCAACACCGTGATGAAGGGCAACGCCCGCAAGGTGCGCCCGCTCGGCCAAGGCAAGGTGCTCGGCGGCTTCGCCGGTGGCACCGCCGACGCCTTCACGCTCTTCGAGCGTTTCGAGGCCAAGCTCGACAAGTTCGGCAACCTCACCCGCGCCGCCATCGAGCTCGCCAAGGACTGGCGCGGCGACCGCTACCTGCGCCGTCTCGAGGCGCTGCTGCTGGTCGGCGACCCCCACAAGCTGTTCGTGATCTCGGGCAACGGCGACGTCATCGAGCCCGAGCATGACATCGTCGCCATCGGCTCCGGCGGCCCGTTCGCGCAGGCCGCGGCGCGCGCGCTGATCGAGAACACCGAGCTCGGCGCCCGCGACATCGTCGAGCGCTCGCTCGGCATCGCCGCCGACATCTGCATCTACACCAACCGCAACCTCGTGGTCGAGGAGCTGCGCGCATGAGCGACCTGACGCCGCGGCAGATCGTCGCCGAGCTCGACAAGCACATCGTCGGCCAACAGGACGCCAAGCGCGCGGTCGCCATCGCGCTGCGCAACCGTTGGCGCCGCATGCAGGTCGACGACGCGCTGCGCGCCGAGATCACCCCCAAGAACATCCTCATGATCGGTCCGACCGGCGTCGGCAAGACCGAGATCGCACGCCGGCTCGCGCGGCTCGCGCGCGCACCGTTCGTGAAGGTCGAGGCCACCAAGTTCACCGAGGTGGGCTATGTGGGCCGCGACGTCGACTCCATCGTCAAGGACCTCGTCGAGGCGTCCATGAAGATGCTGCGCGAGGAGCGGCTCGCCACGGTGCGCGAGCGCGCCGCCGACGCCGTCGAGGAGCGGCTGCTCGATGCGCTGCTGCCGAAGCCGCGCCTGATGGGCTTCTCCACCGACGAACCCGCCGCGCCGCGCGACGCCGACACCCGCCAGAAGTTCCGCAAGATGCTGCGTGAAGGGAAGCTCGACGACCGCGAGATCGAGGTCGAGGTCGCGGGCCTCGGCGCGGGCGTCGACATCATGGTGCCGCCCGGCATGGAGGAGATGCAGCAGCAGCTGCGATCCATGTTCAAGGACCTCGGCGCCGGCCGCAGCAAGCCGCGCAAGCTGAAGGTCGGCGAAGCCAAGAAGGCCCTGCTCGACGAGGAGGCCGCCAAGCTCGTGAACGAAGAGGAGCTGCGCGCGGAAGCGGTGCGCAACGCCGAGCAGAACGGCATCGTGTTCATCGACGAGATCGACAAGGTCTGCCGCCGCCAGGACACCTACGGCGCCGATGTCTCGCGCGAAGGCGTGCAGCGTGACCTGCTGCCGCTCGTCGAGGGCTGCACCGTCACCACCAAGTACGGTGCGCTCAAGACCGACCATGTGCTCTTCATCGCCTCGGGCGCGTTCCATCTCGCCAAGCCCTCCGACCTCATCCCCGAGCTGCAGGGCCGCTTCCCGATCCGCGTCGAGCTCGGACCGCTGCAGGTCGAGGACTTCGTGCGCATCCTCACCGAGCCGGACGCGGCGCTCACCCGTCAGTACGCCGCGCTGCTCGCCACCGAGGGCGTCGGCGTCGAGTTCACGCCGGAGGGCATCCGCCGCATCGCGGAGGTCGCGGCGCACGTCAACTCGAACACCGAGAACATCGGCGCGCGCCGCCTGCATACCGTGATGGAGCGGCTGCTCGAGAGCGTCTCCTACGACGCCGCCGAGCGGCGCGGCAGCGCCGTCGTCGTCGATGCCGCGATGGTGGACGGGTGCCTGGGCGAGCTCTCCAAGGACGAGGACTCGAGCCGGTTCATCCTGTGAGCCGGCCGTGACGACCGTGATGCCACAGGCCACGGCGTGAACGATCTCGCGCTCGGCCTCGTCGTGTTGGTGATCGCCGCGGCGCCCGTCGCGCTGCTGATCCTGTTCCTCGCCGACGGCTTGGGCCTGGAGCGCGCCGGCCGCGTGCGCCGCGGTGCGCGCATCGCGCTCGCCGTGCTCTCGCTGCCGGCGCTGGTCTGGTTCGGCGTCGCCGCCTGGGGATGGGCGGGCGCCGCCCACCTCGAGCCGCTCTGCCAGGCCTATGCGACGCCGGAATACCGTGCCGTGCGACCGGTGGCCTCGGGCGACATCCTGCTCGACATCGCCGCCGACGATGCCGCGCCGGCCGCTCCCCTGCCGGCTTGGACCCGGGCCTTCGGCCCGCGGCTGATCATCGACCCTTCATCGCCCGCCGCCGCGACCGCACCGCTCGCGCTCGAGGTGCGGCGCGTGGTCCATCACCGCAGCCGCTGGTTCACGGTCGAGATGGAGCGGTTCAGGTTGCTGCAGCGCGAGTGGGGCAGCGTGCTCGCCGAGGGCGATGAGCTGTGGGTGACAGCAGGCCGTGCGCGCTACCACTGCGGCATCGTCAGCGGTCCGCATGCGGTGAGCGCGGGGCGCACGCCTTGGCCCGGCGGCGACGGCGTGGCGAAGTTCGTCGCGCGAGGGCTGCAGCCCGCTCCGCCGGAGCCCTGAGACCCCTGCGCGCCCGCCCGGACCAGGCCGCCTAGACCAGGAAGCCGAGGTTGCGCTGCGCGAAATTGTTGATGCTGGGCGCGACCTTCGCGAGGTCGGCGTCGGGGACGCCGAACCAGCTCGCGAGCGTGGCGGCGTACTGGTCGGCGGAGACGTTCGGGATGATGCGGCCGCCGCCGATCTCGAGCGCGCTGCCGATCTCGAGCAGCGGATACTGGCCGTAGAACTGGCGGCCGCGCACGGCACCGCCCGCCACCAGCTGCACGCCGCCCCAGGCGTGGTCGGAGCCGTCGCCGTTCGAGGTCAAGGTGCGGCCGAAGTCGGAGTGGGTGAACATCGTGACGCTGTCCTGCATCCCGATCTCGACCATGGCGTCGTGGAACATCTTCATGGAGTTGCTGACGTTGGTCAGCAACCCGGGCTGGTCCGCGAGCAACGTGTCGTGCTGGTCGAAACCGCCCACGGAGACGAAGAAGATCTGCCGCGACATCGACAGCTGCGCACGCGAGGCGATCATCTTGGCGACGGTGCGCAGCTGGGTCTGCAGCGCGGTGAGCGTGACGCCGCTGTTCGGCAGCGCGGCGAAGTTGGGGCCGGCGGCGATGGCCGCGTTGACACGATCGGCGTAGCGGATCGCGCGCTGCTGCACGGACGCGAAACCGCGCTCGTACATCGTGTTGGCGGTGGAGGAGGCGTTGGCCGCGAGCAGCGCCTCGAACGAGGTCTTCCGGCCGCCGCTCACCCCCGTGGTGCCGAAGCCGGTGAAGGTGGCGGCGCCGGTCGCGCCCGACACATAGGGGCGTGCCACCTCGCCCGCCTGGAAGAAGGTCTGCCCGGCGAGCGAGACGTTGAGCGAGAGCTGCTGGTCGGCGGTGCGCGAGGCGAGCACATCGGCGACGCGGCCCGCCCAACCGGAACGCATGACCGTGCGCCCGCGCAGGCTGTGCCACTGGTCCTGCTGGTCGTTGTGCGAGAAGAGCTGCGGCGGAAGACGATGCCCCGTGGTGGCGGCCGTCTGGTACTGGGCCTTGGTGGTGGGCACGATCAACGGACCGACGTTGGGCAGCACCGCCAACCGTCCGGCGTTGAACAGGTCCCGGGCGCCGGTCATGCTCGGATGGAAGCCGAAGGTGGGGTCGCCCGCGGTCTCACCGACCCGCGTGACGGGCAGCAGCGCCGCGCGGTCGATCGCGAGGCTCGAGGTCGTGCCGCCGCCGCGCGAGCGCGAATAGGCGTTGTACTCGGCGGTGCTGGTCGGCACGACCATGTTCCAGGAGTCGTTGCCGCCGAACATGAACAGGCACACGAGCGCCTTGTAGTCGCCGAAGCCGCCGACGCCGGCCGACTGCGCCCAGACCGTGCCGGGCGTGCGTCCGAACGCGTACAGCGCGCCGCCCGCAGCGGCGGCCTTGAGGAACTTGCGGCGGTTGCGGTCCATGTGCGGGCTCGTGTCCTCGGGTGTGCGGCGGTCAGCGCTGCAGGGCGTATTCGGGGGAGGTGACGACGAAGTAGATCGCGTCGGCGGTCCGGGTGGCGAGCGCCGTCGTCGGGTTGGTCGCGGGCACCGTCGTGCGTTCGATCTGCGCCTTCGTCTCCGCCTTCAGCGCGGCCGACATCTGGCCCGCGCCGCCGAGCAGCTTCTCCGCGACGCGGTTGACGAGCGCCTCGCTGTCGGCCGCGAGCGCGAGCTCCTCGGTCGTCGTGATGTACATGTCGTCGGCGTTGAGGGTCGCGGCCTGCGCCTGCGTACGGGTGAAGGCCTGCCCGTAGAAATAGTTGGTCGAGGACGCGGCGAGGATCTCCGTCGCAAGCTGCATCTCGGGCGCCACGAAGCCGCCGTCGGCGATCTCGCCCGGCGGCGCATAGGACGGGCTGAAGAAGTTGAACACCGACGGCGAGAGGCCCTGCCCTTGGCCGAACTGCGCCGACGGCGTACCGCCGGAGAAGTTGCGCGCGACGCCGAGCTTGCCGCTCGCCGAGGTCACGCCGTAAGCGCGCCAGAACTGCGTGAGACGCAGCAGCGGCTCCTTCAGCTTGCCGGCGACCGCTGCGCTCGACCCCGACGGCGCGTTGCGCGCCTCGGCATCGAGCAGGATCGCGCGCACCACCGCCTCGAGGTTGCCGCGGCGTCCCGTCCCGTCGTCGTTGAACCGCTCGGCGACGCGCTGCACGTAGGCGCGCGACGGGTTGCTCGTGACGAGCCTCTGGATGAGCTGTCTGGCCATGAACGGGCCGACGTTCGGGTGGTTGAAGACGTTGTCGAGCGCGTCGGCGAGGTCCTTGGCGCCGGTCTGGTTGGCGGGCACGAGTCCGCCCGGCAGCGCCACGCCGGTGTAGACGAGCAGCTGCTTGGTGCCGGTCTCGTGCTGGTCGGCATAGAGCTGCATCGGCTTGATCTGGTTGTAGTTCGGGTTCGGCACCGCCTCGACGCGCACCGTGGTGAAGCTGCAGTTCGGCAGCGCGCTCTGGCAGGCCCAGTTCCAACCGGTGAAGACGCGCGCGAGGCCCTCGATGGTGGCCTGGTCGTAGGTCGGTATCGGCTGGCCCGACGCATCGGTCTTCACGGTGCCGTCGATGTTCAGCTGCACGAGGCCGATGCTGAAGAGCTGCATCATCTCGCGCGCGTAGTTCTCGTCGGGCCGAAGGTTGGTGTTGGCGGCGGCGCGGCGGTTGCCGAGCATCGAGAGGTAGACGCCCATCGCCGGATGCAGCGTCACCCCCTCGAGCAGCGTGCGGAAATTGCCGAAGGCGTTGCGCGCCAGCATGTCGTGGAAGTCGGCGGTGGCGAACGGCAGGTTGGCGAGCGCCCCCACCTGCGAGACCACCATGATCTCGGACAGCGCGAAGGCCACGCGTTGACGCAGCTGGTCCTCGCTGCGCAGCACGTTCGAGAACCACTGCTCCTGACGGTTGGCGTTGAGCGCCGCCGGCGAGAACCCGGTCGGCACCGGGTTCGGATAGGAAGCCTCGACCGCCGGCCGCAGCAGCGACACCGCCCGCCCGATCTCGGCGTCGATCCAGCGCGCGTAGGCGTTCGAGGAATCGCCGGTGCTGATGAGGCGGTTCGCCTCGGCCTCGGTGGCGCCGAAGGTCGCCTGGTTGAGGAAACGGAACGCCTCGGCCTTGGTGACGACCGGCGCAGTGGGCGCGGTCGGACCGCTCGACTGCGGAGGCGTCGTGGACGAGCCGCCGCCACCGCCGCCGCAGGCAGCGAGCAGCACGGCCAGCAGTCCAGCCATGACCTTCAACCGGAGTGTTCCGGGCGAATCCATGGACGGAGACTAGCGCGAACCGCTGTCCGCGCGCGACTTCGCCGCCCGCTCAGCGAACAAAAAGATTTGTGAAGCCTCGGCCGTCGCGATGATAGCCGCCGGCCGACCCACCAAGATCAGCCAGACTCAGGAATGGTGCTGCGCCGCCAGCAGGTCGAGCCGCTGCTCGAAGTCCTGCCCCGCCGCCAGCATCTGGCAGCCGGCGGGGAGTTCCGCGGCGGTCAGGGTGCGGGCCGCGAAGCCGCCCACCCACACCTCGCAGCGGCCACGCAGCGCGTCGCACAGCAGCTTGAGCTGCGTCAGCGCCGGCACCTCGTTCTCGGGCATCACGAGCGACACCAGCACCGCCCGCGCCTCGACCTCGAGGGCGAAACGTGCGATCTCCTCGGCCGGACAGTCCGCGCCGAGATAGTGCGTGCGGAAGCGGCGGGTGGCGGCGAGCCAGCTGCACATCAGGATGCCGAGCTCGTGGCGCTCGCCGGACATCGTCGCCAGCACGAGGCAGGGGCCGTTGTCGTTGCGCAGGTAGCCGCGCGACACCGAGATGATCAGACGCCGCACGATGTCCGTGACCATGTGCTCCTGCGCGATCGACAGCTCGCCGCGGTGCCAGCGCTCGCCGACCTCGCGCACGAGCGGTACGAGCACGGTGTTCACGACCTCGTTGGGCGGCAGCAACGCGAGCGCCGAGGTCAGCACCTCTTCGACGCCGGTCGGGTCGGAGTGCAGCGTGGCATCGAGCGCACGCTCCACATAAGACTGCCCGCGGGCGGGACCGGGACGGGCCTGACCACCCGAATCCGCCACCAGTTTGGCGAGCTCGTCCTCGGACAGTCTGGCGAGCCGGCTGATGGTGTGGCCGAGCTCGGTGGCGGTGCGCAGCAGGCGCAGACGAGCGACGTCGGCGGCCGAGTAGGTACGGCGACCCGAGCCGTCCCGGGAGGGCTGGACCACTTCATAGCGGCGCTCCCAGGCCCGGAGGGTCTCGACGGTGACTCCGGTCGCCTGGGCGACCGCCTTGATCGTGAACTGCCCGCCTAGGGGGGGTGTAGCCAGTCTGTTCATGGTTTGTTCAGGTTCTGTCCACCCATTGGTTGTACAACATCTTGACAGGTCTGGGGGCAACTGTCACCATTTGCGCCTACTGAAACCCGGCTGCAGGACGCGGCCATCATCGAAACGACCCCCAACGGAGTATCGCCATGACCTTCCGACGCACCATCCAGACCGCCGTCGCCGCCGCGATCCTCGGGATCGCTTCCATGACCGCGGGCGCCGACGCCGGCAAGGGCGATATCCTCGCCGTCGCCAAGCAGCAGGGCAACCTGACCACCTTCGCGAAGGCCGTCGAGGCCGCCGGCCTGCAGGACGCCCTCGCCAACGGCCCGGTCACCATCTTCGCGCCCACGGACGAGGCCTTCGCCAAGCTGCCCCCTGAGCAGCTCGAGGCCCTCCTGCGCCCCGAGAACAAGGACCAGCTCGTGAAGGTCCTCACCCGTCATGTCGTGCCGGGCCAGGCCCTCGAGGCCGACGACCTGAAGCGCACCCGCAGCGCCAAGACGGCCGGCGGTGACGAGGTCAAGGTCGAGCTCGTGCGCGGCCGCGTCCGCGTCGACGGCGCCCGCGTGACCGGCGACCACAACGCCGCCAACGGCGTGGTCGTGTCCGTCGACAGCGTGCTGCTGCCGAACTGATCGATTTCCAGTGCAGGACACGGCAGACCGTCCGGTCTGCCGATCCGGACAAGGATCGTCCGGAAGCAAGGATGCTTGATGTCCAAGGATGAGCCGGCGGGGCGGGTCCGAAAGGGCCCGCCCCGTCAGGACCTACGACCGCGGGTCGGTCTCCCCGGGTCCAACAGCTTAGCTACGATGTGCGGATGGCCTCCTTGCCTCCGCTCGCCACCACCACGGTCGGCAGTCTCCCCAAACCCGATTGGCTCGCCGAGCCTGAAAAACTTTGGGCCGCTTGGCGCCTCGACGGCGCTGCGCTGCAATCCGGCAAGGAGCGCGCCGCGCTCGAGTGGCTGCGCGTGCAGGAGCAGGCCGGCATAGACATCGTCGGCGACGGCGAGCAGTTCCGCATCCACTTCGTCCACGGCTTCCTCGAGCGTCTCGAGGGCATCGACTGGACGCGCAAGACGCGCATGGGGATCCGCAACAACCGCTACGAGGCGGACGTGCCCACGGTCACCGGCCCGCTGGCGCGGCCGGCGCCGGTGCATGCCGCGGATGCCGCGTTCATGCGTCGCAGCACCACGCGCCGCCTCAAGGTCACCCTACCCGGCCCGATGACCATCTGCGACACGCTCGCCGACGGCTACTACGGCCGACGCGCCGACATGGCGATGCGCTTCGCGGAGCTGCTGAACGCCGAGGCGCGCGACCTCGAGGCCGCCGGCGCCGATGTCATCCAGTTCGACGAACCGGCGTTCAACGTGTTCCTTGAAGAGGTGCGCGACTGGGGTCTGCCCGCGCTCGAGCGAGCGATGCAGGGCCTCAAGGCCACCACCGTCGTGCACATCTGCTACGGCTACGGCATCGAAGCCAACATCCAGTGGAAGGACACCCTGGGCGACAGCTGGCGTCAGTACGAGACCATCTTCCCCTGGATCAACGCCAGCAGCGTGAGGCAGGTGTCGCTGGAGTTCGCGGGGTCGCGCGTACCGCACGAGGTGCTGCGCCTGCTGCCCGACAAGGAGCTGTTGGTCGGCGCCATCGAGGTGCTGCCCGGCAAGCTGGAGACGCCGGAAGAGGTCGCGCACAACATCATCGCCGCCTCGCGCCATGCGGACTCGGCACGGCTCCTGCCCTGCACCAACTGCGGCATGGCACCGCTGTCCCCCGCGCTCGCGCGCGGCAAGCTGCAGGCGCTCGGCGCAGGCGCCGCGCTCGCACGGGCCGAGCTGGGCCGCGCCTGATGGACCTGCGGCTGCAGGACCGCCATGTCGCGGTGGTCGGCGCGGGCGGCGTGCTCGGTCAGGCCATCGCGCGCGGTCTCGCGGCCGAGGGTGCGCGGCTCTCGCTGTTCTCGCGCGACGCCTCGTCGCTCGCACCGCTCGCCGACGCCCTGCGCGCGCTCGGCTCGCCGCGCGTCATGGCGCTCGACTGCGACCTCGGCGACGACGCCGCGGTGGGCACGGCGATCGCGGCCGCGGACGGCCGGACGGCCGGCGACGGCGGCCAGGGTCCGATCGATTCCTTGATCTGCGCCGCCGGCGCCGCGCAGGGCGGCGTGTTCTGGGAGCTCGACGATGCCGCCTGGCGCGACAGCCTCGAGGTCAAGCTGTTCGGCACGCTGCGGGTGCTGCGCGCCATCGCGCCGCGCATGGTCGCGCGCCGCGCGGGGCGCATCGTGCTCGTGGTCGGCAACTCCGCGCGCCAGCCCGAGCCGCGCATGCTGCCGGGTGCGGCCGCCAACGCGGCGCTGCTCGCCGTGGTGCGCGGCCTCGCCGAGGAGCTCGGCCCCCACGGCGTCGCCCTCAACGCCGTCAATCCGGGTCCCGTGCGCTCGGCGCGCTGGGACCGGCTGATGCAGGCGGCGGCGGCGCGCGAGGCCATCACCGCCGCCGAAGCCGAGCGCCGTTTCCTCGAGAAGACGGCGCTGCGCCGCCTCGCCACGCCCGAAGAGATCGCGCAGCATGTGGTGTTCCTCGCCTCACCCGCCGCCGCGCACCTCACCGGCACCTCCGTCACCGTCGACGGCGGCAGCACCAAGTCGCCCTGACGGGAGCAAGGCCATGACCGACCAGCTCGGCCACCGCGCGCGCATCGGCATCGTCGTGCCCTCGACGAACACCAGCTGCCAGCCCGAGAGCGAGCGGCTGCGGCCCGACGGCGTCACCAACCAGGTGGGACGCATCAGCATCCAGGAGCGGCCGCTCACCAGCGAGCAGGCGTTCATGGAGCATGTGCAGGCGATGCGCGACGGCATGCGCGGCGCCATCGACCAGATCATGACCTGCCGGCCGACCCATGTCGTGATGGGGGTCGCGCTCGAAGCGTTCTGGGGCGGCGTGCGCGCCGCCGACGGACTGCAGGCCGAGCTCGCCGCGCGCGCGGGCGTCGGCGTCTCGATGGGATCCACGGCGACCGTCGCTGCGCTGCAGCGCTTCGGCGCGAAGCGCATCGCGGTGCTGACGCCGCACCAGCCGCGCGGCGACGAGCAGGTGCGCCGCTACTTCGAGGAGGCGGGCTACACGATCCCGCGCCTCACCGGCCTCAAGTGCCCGTCGCCGGTGCAGATCGCGCACGTGACGCGCCAGCAGGTCACCGATGCGCTGCGCGCGCTCGACGGCGATGATGTCGATGCCCTGGTGCAGGTCGGCACCAACCTCGCCGCCATCGACGTCTGCGCCGAGGCGGAGCGCTGGCTCGGCAAGCCGGTGCTCGCCATCAACGCCGTGACCTACTGGGACGCGCTGCGTCGCTGCGGCATCGACGATGCCGTCCACGGCTGCGGCTCCGTGCTGGAACGGTTCTAGCGCGACGCTGCGCCCGACACGTCGGGCCGCCGCGCTACAATGTGCGTCGGGGGTCGGAACGTCTTGCAGACCGGCACGAAAAAGGTCCTGAATCGGCTCGCATGGGCGGGGTTGGCGCTGCTCGCCCTCGTCGGCGTCTCCACGCTCGACTTCCTGCGCCACGGCGGCCAGTTCCGCGACCTCCCCGCCGCCACGCCCCTCGCCTGCGATACGGTGACCCTCGGCGCCAGCGCCGAGGACATCCAGTTCGACCGCGCGCGCGGCATCGCCTTCCTGTCCTCCTTCGACCGCCGCGCGCTCATCGAGGGCCGCGCCTCCGAGGGCGATGTGCTGCAGCTCGAGCTGCCGGCCACGCCCGACTCTCCGCTCGGCGCGCCGACGACGGCGCTGGTCGCGAAGCCCGCGGGTTTCCGGCCGCACGGCATGTCGCTCTACCGCATGGGCGATGGCGCGCTGCGCCTGTTCGTCATCAGCCACCTGCCCGACGGCGGCCACGCCGTCGAGATCCTCGAACAGCGCGCGACCGACCGGCTGTTCGTCCCGGTGCGCAGCGTGCGCGACCCGCTGCTGCGATCGCCCAACGCCATCGTCGCGGTCGGTCATGAGCAGTTCTATGTCGCCAACGACTCGGGCGCCGAGGGGCCCATGGACCGCTTCTCGGAGCTCGTCCTGCGGCGCGGCCTCTCGAAGATCGTGTACTTCGACGGCAAGGAGATGACCGTCGCGGCGGGCGGCCTCGCGAGCGCGGTCGGACTCGGCATGAGCCCCGACGGCGAACGCCTCTACGCCTCGGAGACCCTCGGCAGACGTCTCGCGGTCTTCGAGCGCAATGCGGGCACGGCGGAGCTCACGCGCCTCGCCGACATCCCCGTCGACGGCGCACCCGACAACATCAACGTCGGCGCCGACGGCGTGGTGTGGCTCGCCGTGCACGGCCGCACCCTCGATCTGGTGCGGCACTTCGGCGATGCGGCGCATGCCGCGCCCTCCTGGATCCAGCGCCTCGACCCGGCGGCGGCCGAGCCGCGGCTCGAGACCGTGTTCTTCGATCCGGGCACCCGGCTCTCCGCCGGCAGCGTGGGCGCGGTGCACGAGGGCCGGTTGTTGATGGGTTCGATCACGGAGCGCAAGCTGTTGTCCTGCCGTCTCAAGTGATCCTGCAACGGAGGATCCGCCGATGAGCATCACCCGCCGCGAGTTCGTCGCCACCACCGCCGCCACCGCGGCGCTCGCCGGGCTCGCACCGCGGTTGCGCGCAGCCGGCGCAGGCGACCCCGATGTCATCGTCATCGGCGCCGGTCTCTCCGGTCTCGAGACCGCGCTCATGCTCGAGGAGAACGGCCTCACGGTGCGCGTGCTCGAGGGCCGCAAGCGCATCGGCGGCCGCATGTACACGCTGTTCGATCTGCCGGGACACCCCGAGGTCGGCGGCAACAGCATCGCCAACGCCTACGGCCGGTCGATCGCCGCCGCGAAGCGCAACGGCGTCGAGGTCGTCAACGTCGCGCAGCGCCTCATGACCAACCGCTCCGGGCAGGCGCTGTTCATCGGCGGCGAACATGTGAAGCTCGCCGACTGGGCGGCCCATCCGCGCAATCCGTTCACGGGCGACGCGCGCAAGCTGCCGCCGTGGTCCTGGGGCGACGCGATGTTCAAGCAGCACATGCCGTTCCGCGACCTCGAGAACTGGCATGACCCCGCGCACGCGCAGCACGACATCTCGGTGCACGACTTCCTCTCGTCCAAGGGCGCGACCGACGCCCAGATCCGGCTCGGCTACGACACCAACATCGCCTACGGCACCACCTCGCGCGATGTCTCGCTGCTGCAGCAGGCCTTCGCCGACCACTGGCAGGCCGTCAACCGCGGTGCCGTGACGGCGTTCACGCGTACCGGCGCCTCGACCGCGCCCGCCACATCGCCGAGCGGCTCGACGCCGGCAGCCCCAGCCACCGCGGGCGTCGCACCGGCCGTACCGCCGAACCTGCTCATCGGCACCTTCAAGGGCGGCAACCAGAACCTCCCCATCGCGATGGCGCGGCGTCTCAAAGGCGATCTGCTGCAGGGCAAGCGCGTGGTCGCCATCGAGGCGGGCACCGACAGCGCCACCGTGGTCTGCAGCGACGGCAGTCGCCATCGCGCAAAGGCCGTCGTCTGCTCCATGCCGTTCTCCACGCTGCGCGATGTCGCCATCGACCCGCTGCCGCCGTCGCTGCAGCACAAGGCCATCCAGACGCTCGGCTACATCCCCATCACGCAGTTCCATATCATCCCGAAGAGACCGTTCTGGGAGATGGACGGCCTGTCACCCTCGATGTGGACCGACGGCCCGCTCGGCATGGTGCTCGCCCAAAGATCGGGCAGGACCGACGCCGAGGTCACGAGCCTCACCGTCTGGTGCCGCGGCCTAAACGGCCTCTTCATCGACCGCTTCGGCATCGAGGAAGGCAAGCGCATGATCCTCGACGAGTTCGCGCGGCTGCGCCCGGCCTCCAAGGGTCTGCTGACCGTGGGTGCCGTGCACTCGTGGACGGCCGATCCGTTCT
Source organism: Steroidobacteraceae bacterium (assembly GCA_040400835.1). Lineage (GTDB taxonomy): Bacteria > Pseudomonadota > Gammaproteobacteria > Steroidobacterales > Steroidobacteraceae > UBA964. The sequence continues at coordinate 9,706 of JBBAPM010000002.1, read as the reverse complement.
CGGCCGGCGACTGGGCGATCTTCCAGCCGGGCCAGGTGCGCGAGCTGCGCGCCGCGATGGCGGTGCCGCACCAGCGCCTGTTCTTCTGCGGCGAGCACACCGCGGTCGGCAGCCGCGGCATCGAGGGCGCGTTCGAATCGGCCGAGCGCGTCTCGCTCGAGGTGCTCAGCGCGGTGGGTTGACCCTGCCGCGCCACCCGATGAGCAGCGGGAAGCCGACGAAGCTCAGCGCCATCCAGCAGAACTCGTGCATGCCCCACTGCTCCACGCCCTTGCGCGCGAGCTGCTCGAAGAGGATGTACACCACGCCGTAGGCCACCGCGCCGACGAAGGCGAGCAGCGTCCACAGCGGTCCGCGACCGCGGCCCCGCATCCCGACGAGCCACCACACGGCGAGGAACAGCACCGTGTACAGGTTGATGAGCACCAGCCAGCCCGGCGAGGGCATCTTCAAAAAATAGTGGTTCACCCAGAACGCGCCGGCGGCGAAGAACGCCAGCATCGCGTAGCGCCACTCCGGCAGCGGTGTCTTGAGCACGCGCTGCCACCACCACACCAGGAACGGGTACGAGGTCCAGAACCCGAACAGCAGTTCGTAGAACTCGACCGGACCCCTCCAGGAATCCTCCAGCGGCGGCATCCACATGGCGCAGTCCCCCCGGCCGGACGACCATGCCGGCACGCGACTGTCGCCGACGATAGCCGCTCGGACCGGACCGCGGCCGCACCATCGCCCCGGTTGGCCGCCGCGTGGAACCGCAGCCCCCGGGGGCGTATCCTCGACCTCCGCCCCGGGCATGGCTGTCCCGGGGCCTGATCGGACCGATGCGAAGGGGGATATCAATGCCGAATGCGGCCATCACGGGCTGGGGCAAATGCCTGCCGCCCGGCGTCCTGTCGAACGGCGACATCGCCACGTTCATGGAGACCTCGGACGAGTGGATCACCACCCGCACCGGCATCCGTGAGCGGCGCATCGCCCACACCTCGCTCGGCGACCTGTTCCATGTCGCGGCGGCGCGCGCCCTCGCCTGCGCCGGCCTCCAGGGGAGCGACCTCGACCTGATCATCGTCGGCTCGACCACCCACGACGACCAATGCCCGAACATGGCCTCCGGCCTGCAAGCCCGGCTCGGTGCCGAGGGCTGCGCGGCGATGGACATCAACACCGCCTGCACGAGCTTCCTCTACGCGCTCTCCACCGCGACCGCGATGATCCGCAGCGGCGTGGTGCGCACCGCGCTGGTCACGGGCGGCGAGCTCATCTCACCCTACATGGACTGGAACGACCGCAACGTCGCCGTGCTGTTCGGCGACGGCGCCGCCGCGGTCGTGCTGCAGGCCACCGACCGTGACGAGGGCCTGCAGCTCGAGAAGCTCGGCTGCTACGGCGACTCGCGCGAGATCCTGCGCATCCACGGCATCGGCGGCGCCTACACGCACCAGGGTCGCCTGCTCGGCGCCACCGAATGGCAGTTCGAGGGGCAAGACATCTTCAAGAAGGCCGTGCACGGCATGGGCAGCGCCTGCGAGGATGTGCTCAAGCGCGCGGGCCTCGCGCCCGACGACATCGATCTCGTGGTCCCGCACCAGGCCAACCTGCGCATCATCGAGTCGGTCGCCAAGCGCGCCGGCATCCCGATGGAGCGCGTGTACGTGAACGTGCAGCGCTACGGCAACATGTCGGCGGCGACCGTGCCGGTCGCGCTCTGCGAAGCGCTCGAGGACGGCCGGGTGCGTCCCGGCGCGCGGCTGCTGATGCCCGCCTTCGGCGGCGGTCTCACCTTCTGCGCGCATCTCGTGCGCTGGGGTGAGCGCGTCACGCCGCTCGGCGAGAGCGATGTCGACCTGCCGCCCGCGACGCGCAGCGCGCTCGAGACCGTGATGCGCTATCGCGCCGCACGCGGGGCTGCGATCGCGTGACCGACGCGGCGACGGCCGGCTCCGGCGCAGCGGGACCGCCCGCCGCGCCCGACCCGCGGCGGCGCATGCTGCCGATCGTCGCGATGGCGCTGTTCATCGACTCGATGGGCATCGGCATCATCATCCCGGTGGCGCCCAAGCTGGTGATGGAGCTCTCGGGGCTGTCCATCGCGGATGCCGCACCGATCGCCGGCTGGCTCACGCTCTCCTACGCGTTGATGCAGTTCATCTTCTCGCCGATCCTCGGCAACCTGAGCGACCGCTACGGCCGCAAGCCCATCCTGCTCGCCTCGCTCGCCGCGCTCGCCGTCGACTACGTGCTGATGGGCCTCGCGCCGACCCTCGCCTGGCTCTTCGTCGGCCGCCTCATCGCCGGCATCGCGGGCGCCACCTTCGCCACCGCCAACGCCGTCGTCGCCGACATCATCCCGCCCGAGAAGCGGGCCAAATATTTCGGCCTCAACGGCGCCGCTTGGGGCATGGGCTTCGTGATCGGCCCCGTGATCGGCGGCCTGCTCGGCCAATATGGCCCGCGCGTACCGTTCTTCGCCGCCGCCGTGTTCACCGCCCTCAACTTCCTGATCGCGCTCGCCGTGCTGCGCGAGACCCTGCCGCCCGCCGACCGCCGCGCGTTCTCCGCGCGCCGTGCCAACGCCTGGGGTGCGCTGCGCGCCATGCGCCGCATCCCGGGCGCGATGCTGATCCTCTCGGTGCTGTTCATGTACCAGGTCGGCCACGACACCCTGCCCTCGACCTGGGCCTGGGTGACGATGGCGAAGTTCGGCTGGACCGAACGCGACATCGGCCTGTCGCTGGCCGTGCTCGGCCTCGGCACCGCCATCGTGCAGGGCGGACTCGTGGGTCTCTTCAGCAAACGCATCGGCGAGCACCGCACGGCCCTGCTCGGCCTCGCCGCCGGCGCCGTGGGCTTCCTGGGCTACGCGTTCGCGCCGACGCCCGCGATGCTGTTCGCGAGCGTACCGCTCGCCTGCCTGATCGGGCTCGTCATGCCCTCGCTGCGTGCCATCCTCTCGCGCGCGACCCCCGCCAACGCGCAGGGCGAACTGCAGGGCGCGATCGCCGGCATCGTCAGCTTCACCGCCGTCGTCATCCCGTTCGCGATGACGCATCTCTTCAGCTGGGCGACGGCGACCCATCCACCGTTCCCGGGCGCCTCATTCCTCGCGGCAGCGGTGGCGCTGGCGGTCGGTGCGGCGGTGCTCGCGCGGGTCAAAGCCCCCGCTGGAAGATAGACCGCCAGAGCTCCCGCAGCGTCATGAACTGGAACTCGGGGAGACAGCCGCGGAGGCGGTGACCTTCCAGCCGCGAGACTGTCGTCGCTGGGGCATCAGAGGTCGCTTCCCGAGCGCTGAACCGCCGGGTGCTGGCCGAGCGCTTGAATCCCACACCGTACAGACCGTTCTTTTCTACCGCCACATGCCTCGTATCTATACGGTCATGGCTCAGATCAAAAACCGCCCATGGCGACCGTACGTTGAACCTCAAGGACGTCACGCTCAACGAATCGACGACGGTCTGTCCCTCCACGACCGTGACCCGCTGAAGCCAACTCCCTGCCGATACGGAAGAGAGGTCGGGACCGGGAGCCTCGATGAGCGATCCTGTGCCGATGCACTGCTCGCTCGAGACGATACGAGCGCGCTCCGCTCCCCTATCGGACTGATTCCAGTGCCTGATCTGCCACAACCCGCCCTTCAGCGCGGGCATGTCCGCCATCGTCGACGGGATACAAGACAGAACTGCGACGATGGAGACCATGCCTCGGCGGAGCTTGCTCATGGCGGATCGCTCATCCGGTCGCACTGACACCGATGTCGCAGTCTCCGACGCGCGAGACCTGATTCACGGTGATCATCCGATCGGTCTTTCCTGAGGCGTAGATGACGGTGGTGTCGTGTGCCACCTCGAACCGGCTGGCTGTGTCCCCACGGTAGTCCGAGCGGGAGACGACGCGGAGCGCGGGTCGGACGATATCGAGGTCGGCTGTCATGAGATGGCTTGCGGGCAGTGTGCAATGCAGACGGGCGGTGAAGCCGCTCGACGTCCGCTCCATCGTCGACTCGTTGATGCTTCTGCAGACCCGCGAAGCATCGTCTCGTGGCAGTCTCACGGCGCCTTCGGTGGTCTCCGTCTGGGTCCGAGCAGCGACACAGAACCGCAGCGGAATCACCTCAGCAGCACCACCATCGACGCGGGTGCTGGCCGTGCCGGTCCAGAGACCGGTGCGCATCTTCGGGGCGACAGCGAGGTCCGTCTTCGTCTCGGTCCGATCCGCGCTCAGTACACCGACCTCTCGCATACCCGTCGGCGTCCACAGCCACCTCTCGAGGTCGTCCGGTGGCAGATCCGCCGGGCAGGCGTTGTTCCGCCAAGTGCCACGCGTGACGCTGCGCGTGGTCTGCCTCTCTCCCGGCGGCCACTCCAAGGTGGTGGTGTTGTCGCGCACGTACCGCCTCCGAAGATCCCCGGTGAAGACCGAACGCGACTCCACCTTGAGACCCAGTTCCTCAAGATCCAGCGGACCGCGGCCGCGCAGTTCCTCGGGCAGCGACGGCCTCGGCTTCGGTTCTACCTCGCACGACAGGGACACCGTGAGGCTTCCATCCGGCGAGCGCACCGCCTCGTTCCGCCGGCACTGCGTCGGCCGATCGGCGGAGTACAGGCCGCGCAGCCCGACACAATCCCGGATCGTGCGCGTCTCGACCGGCTGGCCCTCGCGCCGTATCTCGATCTCGAAGGTCCAGAGGCCGGGCTCGAGCAGGGGAATATCGGGTGGTTCCGGCTGTTTCGCGCAGGCACCGAGATGAACCGCGATGCAAGTGCTCAAAAACACCGCACTGAATCTATCGACCATCGTTTCAGCCACAGCGGACGAAGTCGCTCAAGGTCTCGGGACGACCACGGGAGGAGGTTCGCCGGCCGCCTTTTCCATCTCCTTGTCGGTGACGAACCCCGGTCCGACGCCCGGAGGGCATGGTCCCTGCCGCTCCCATACAGTGATCTCGTGTTCGATCTCGATATCACTCTGGGGGTGACCGGAGCGCAACTGCTGAGCCGCGCTCCAGTGGTCGTCGTCGTACCGATCGGGATCCATGATGCGGGTCACATGACGTGTGGTCAACATCAGGCCACGATCGTTGCCGAGACTGAACCATGGCCCTCGCATGGCGATACGGTAGTCGGAGACGGATACTGTTTGAAAACTGTAACGATCGTCGGCGGATGCAGAACGCGAAACGACGACCGCCAGTGTCGGCGAAATCAATTCCGAAAGCGTCACATCTCGCCGACGAGCATGCGGCTCCGGACGGCAATATCGTGAATACGCTGCTGGCACGGCGTTTTTCGCTGCGGCTTTGGCGGTTTTGACGGCCTCATCCGACTCGGCATCGTCTGTGAGCGTTCGACGCTCGACCTCTCGCCAGAGAGACAGCGCAGGCGCCGACCGATCGGCGGAGACCGCATTCGACACCAAGAGATGCGTCGCCGCCATCAACAACACGGGCCATCGTCGGAGTTTACGCCTGTCCACCCGATTGCTCACTGCTTCCGCGCCTCTTCGCTAGGGCAGTCTCCGATCCGCACAAGGTCGTTGATCGAGATGATCGAGCTGCGACGCCCTGACGGATAGATGACTTCCGTATGGTGGTGGACCTTGAAGCGGGTGGAAAAATCCCCTTTGAACTCGGACCGCGAATCGATCGCTGCGCCGCGCCGCTCGACATCGAGATCTGCCACCATGAAATGGCTCGACGACGCCTCGCATCGGATCGTCGTATCGAAACCCTCCGGCGTGGAAGCAGCGTCGGCGCGATACGCGAGCCCACAGACCCCCCAAACCTCCATCGTCGGGATCGAGACACCACCCCGATCGAGCATGGAAGGCACGCAGTGCTGCGTCTCCTCGATGACCGGCTTGCCCTTGTCCGTGCGGGTGACGAGCTTGCTAGACCACAGACCGGCCCGCATCACCGGACGGGTCGCCAGATCGCCGAGCGGCTTGTCGAAGACCAGATCCGCCATCGGCGCAGCCGCTGGAGCGGGCATCCGGATCCAGCGCCGCAGGTCATCCGGCGGGAGGTCGGCCGGGCAGGTCGCCGCCTGCCACACGCCACGCGTGACGCTGCGCGTCGTCTGGCGTTCTCCGGGTGGGGACTCGACGGTGGTGATGTTGTCCCGCACGTAGTTCCGGCGGAGATCGCCCGTGAACACCGACCGGGACGAGATGGCGAGCCCGGGCTCGGCATAGTCGAGAGGACCGCGACCCCTGTCTTCCGTCGGCCGTTTCACCTCGACCAATCTCGGCGGCACCGCACACGCCATCTCCACGACGAGCTGTCGGCCATCAGCTGAGCGGGTGGCCTCGATGCGCGAACAGTCCGTCGGTCGCTCGGCGGAGTAGAGCCCGCGCAGGTCGACACAGTCCCGGATCGTGCGCGTCTCGACGGGCTGGCCCTCGCGCCGCGTCTCGATCTCGAAGGTCCAGAGGCCGGGCTCGAGCAGGGGGATATCGGGAGACGACTTCGGTTTGGAGCAGGCCGCCACCATCAGGAGCGCTCCCACAACGATCATTCGGCGGACGAGCCGGCTCGTTGAACCATCGACGACCATGCACTGAACTTGCCCCCTCCCCGTCCCGCTGTCAACGCAACGCAAAGAATGACGACCGGACGCCCCGCGAGGACGACGCCAAAAACAGAAGGCCCGCGGGATCGCTCCCACGGGCCTCTGCAGCCTGGGCCCTGGCCGGGCCGGCTCAGATCACTTCTTGGTGCCGGCCTTCTTGGCGGCGCGCTTCTTGGCGCGCACCGGGTCCTTCGGACGGGTCTTGCCGAAAGAACCCTGATAGATCTTGCCGCGACGGCTCCTGCTGTCTCCCTTGCCCATCCGTTTCGCTCCAGTGTGCGTACCGCGCCTCTTGCGCGGGCGCCAGTCTATCCGGTCAGCGGTAGCGCGCCAACACCTTCTCGAGCGCCTTGGCGCCGGGCACCAGCTTCTCGAAGGGCAGCTGGTTCAGCGGCTGCTCGGGCGTGCGGTTGAGCGCATGGAACTCGGTGTCGGTGGTCGGCCGGCAGTGCAGGAGGCCCGTGAGGTACTCGCCCTTCGCGATGTGCTGCTGCACATAGTCGTAGGCGGCGTGCGCGTCGGTCGGGTCGTAGTCCTCGGCGAGCTTGCGGAGCACCACTCGGCTGCCGTCGTGCAGCATCACCGGCACGGCCTCGCCCGCGCCGTAGTCGGTGGTGATCTCGCGCTGGAAGGGCACGAAATCCGCCTCCACCACCGGCTCGTAGTGCTCGCGGGTGAACTGGTAGCTCTTGGTCGAGCCTTCGTGGTCGTTGAAGGTGACGCAGGGCGAGAGCACGTCGATGAGCGCGAAGCCCGGGTACTCGAGACCCGCCTGGATGAGCGGCACGAGCTGCTTCTTGTCGCCCGAGAAGCTGCGCGCGACGAAGCCCGCGCCCAGGTTCATGGCGAGCAGCACCGGGTCGATGGGCGGCTGCTGGTTGACCTCGCCCTTCTTGGCCTTGGTGCCGATGTCGGCGGAGGCCGAGAACTGCCCCTTGGTCAGGCCGTACACGCCGTTGTTCTCGATGATGTAGAGCATGTCGAGGTTGCGGCGGATGGCGTGGCAGAACTGCCCGAGGCCGATGGAGAGCGAGTCGCCGTCGCCCGAGATGCCGATGTAATACAGGTCGCGGTTGGCGGCGTTCGCGCCCATCGCGATCGAGGGCATGCGGCCGTGCACGGAGTTGAAGCCGTGCGCGCCGCCGACGAAATACGCGGTGGTCTTGGAGGAGCAGCCGATCCCTGAGAGCTTGACGAGGTTCTCGGGGCGCAGCGAGATGCCCCAGGACGCCTCGATGATGGCCGCGGTGATGCTGTCGTGGCCGCAGCCGGCGCAGAGCGTCGAGAGCGAGCCTTCGTAGTCGCGGCGGGTGAGGCCGAGTTCGTTGCGCGGCAGCGAGGGGTGGGCGATCTTCGGTTTCGGGATGTAGGTCATGACGCCACTCCGGTGACGGCGCGACGGCCCTCGCCGAGGTCCGCGAGCACGCCGTCGACGATGAACTTCGAGGACACGGGCAGGCCGCTGTAGTGCAGCAGCGAGCGCAGCTTCGACTTCTCGACGCGGGTCTCGAGGGTCAGCAGCGACTTCAGCTGCGCATCGCGGTTCTGCTCGACCACGTAGATGATCTCGTGCTCGGCGAGGAACTTCTCGACCTCCTCGCCGAAGGGGAAGCCGCGCACGCGCATGTAATCGAGGTGCACGCCGCGCGAGGCGATGACGTCGAGCGCCTCGTGGATCGCGCCGTCGCAGCTGCCGAGCGAGACGATGGCCGCCTGCGCCTTGCCGCTGCCCTCGAACACCGGCTCCGGCACGAGCCGCTTGGCGGTCGCGAACTTGCGCACCAGCCGATCGAGCACGATCTGGTACTCGACGGCATCCTCGGTGTAGGTGCCGAACTGCGTGTGGCCCGAGCCGCGCGTGAAGTACGCGCCCTTCGGGTGCACGCCCGGGAAGGTCCGATAGGGGATGCCGTCCTCGTCCTTGTCGACGTAGCGGTGGAACTTCTCGATCTTCTCGAGCTCCTCGCGCCCCAGCACCTTGCCGCGGTCCGGGCGGCGCGTGTCGTCCCACTTGAGGTCGCGGCACATCCAGTCGTTCATGCCGATGTCGAGGTCGAGCATCACCATCACCGGCGTCTGCAGCCGCTCGGCGAGGTCGAAGGCCTGCGCCGCCATGTAGAAGCACTCCTCCGGGTTGGCGGGATACAGGCAGACATGCTTGGTGTCGCCGTGCGAGGCGTAGGCCGCGGCGAGCAGGTCGCACTGCTGCGTGCGCGTCGGCATGCCCGTGGAGGGCCCCACGCGCTGCACATCGAACAGCACCGCCGGCACCTCGGCGTAGTAGGCGAGGCCCAGGAACTCGCCCATCAGCGACACGCCGGGGCCCGAGGTGGCGGTGAACGAGCGGGCGCCGTTCCAGTTGGCGCCGAGCACCATGCCGATGGCGGCGAGCTCGTCCTCGGCCTGGATGAAGGCGAAGTTGGCGCGGCCCGTCTCCGGGTCGACGCGCAGCTTGTCGGCGAAGCTCTTGAAGGCGTCCATCAGCGAGGTGGACGGCGTGATCGGGTACCACGCGGCGACGGTGGCACCGGCGTACACGCAGCCGAGCGCGGCCGCGGTGTTGCCGTCGATCATGATGTGGCCGCCGGTCTTGTCCATCCTCTCGACGCGCAGCGGCAGCGGGCAGGCGAAGTTGGCCTTGGCGTAGTCGTAGCCGAGCTGGATGGCCTGCATGTTGGAGTCGACCAGCGCCGGCTTCTTGGCGTAGGTCTCGGCCAGCAGCTCGCGGATGCGCGCGAGGTCGAGGTCGAGCAGCGCCGCGAGCACGCCCGCGTAGCAGATGTTCTTCATGAGGATGCGCGTGCGCACGCCCTTGAAGTTCTCGTTGCACAGACGCGCGAGCGGCACGCCCATCACCGTCACGTCGTCGCGCTTCAGGAGCGCCGGCCGCGGCCAGGTCGAGTCGTAGATCAGGTAGCCGCCCGGCGCGACCTCGCGCACATCGCGCGCGTAGGTCTCGGCGTTCATGCAGACCATGATGTCGACCTTGCCGGAGCGCGCGACGTAGCCGTCCTTCGAGACGCGGATCTCGTACCAGGTCGGCAGGCCCTGGATGTTGGACGGGAAGTAGTTCTTGCCCATCACCGGGATGCCGCTGCGGAAGATCGACTTCATCAGCAGCGTGTTGGCGCTCGCCG
>JBBAPM010000001.1:0-538405 GCA_040400835.1 Steroidobacteraceae bacterium | reverse complement strand
GCAAGTACGTCCCGCACTTCAAGCCCGGCAAGGACCTGCGCGAGCGGGTCAACGAAGGCATCGCCCAACCGATCCGCGATTGATCCCGCGTCGCCGGTGCCGGCGCGCATTTCTGCACGGATACACCTGATCTGGACCTCGCCGAGCGCGGGGTCCCGCGCGTAGCCTCCCCGAGACCAAGAGGGGGGTGCGCCATGTCCCATCGGTTCCCTGTCGTGTCGTCCGTGGCGATGCTGCTGCTCGCCGTGCTTTCACTGTCCGCCTGCGGCGCGGCGCTCGCGCAGGCGGCGGCAGGGCCCGGCGTCGATCTCAACGCCGCCGACGCGGCGACGCTTGCGCGCGAGCTGCAGGGCATCGGCGAGTCGCGCGCCCGCGCCATAGTCGAGCATCGGCGTCGGCACGGACCGTTCCGTTCGGTCGACGAGCTCGCGCTGGTGCGGGGCATCGGCCCCAAGACCGTCGAGCGCAACCGTGCGCGGCTGCGCATCGGTGGCGGAGTTCCCGCCGGCACGACCGAGGTCACGGTGTCACGCCCATCCGCCCGAACCTCCTCCCGGCGGCAGGACGAGGGGCCGATCATCATCGAGGGCCTGCCGCGCGACGACGGATGACGGTGGTTTATCATGCCGTCCTCGCGCGCCTTGCGGCGCAGGCAGGCCCCTCAGGCGGGGCGAGGGAACGGACGGCATGCGCAGACGCTCACCCATCCAGACGGCGGTTTTCCCGGTCGCGGGGCGCGGCACGCGCTTCCTGCCGGCCACCAAGGCGAGCCCGAAGGAGATGCTGCCGGTCGTCGACAAGCCGCTGATCCAGTACGCCGTGGAGGAAGCGCTCGCCGCGGGCGCGCGCCGCCTGGTGTTCGTCACCGGCGCCTCCAAGCGCGCCATCGAGGACCACTTCGACTCCGACCAGGAGCTCGAGCAGCTGCTCCAGCAGCAGGGCAAGTCGGACCTGCTGCGTCAGCTGCGCAGCGTGCTGCCGAGCTATGCCACCTGCATCTACATCCGCCAGCCGGCGCCGCTCGGTCTCGGCCACGCGGTGCTCTGCGCGCGGCCGGCGGTGGGCGACGAGCCTTTCTTCGTGCATCTCGCCGACGATCTCATCGACGCCGAGCAGCCGGTGCTCGCGCAGATGGCGGAGGTGTACGCCGCACGGCAGGCGAGCGTGATCGGTTGCCAGGTCGTGCCCCGTGCCGAGACCGGCAAGTACGGCATCGTCGCCACGCAGGGCCGCGGCGACACGCGGCGCATCCACGGCATCGTCGAGAAGCCGCGGCCGTCCGCTGCGCCCTCGACGCTGGCGGTGGTGGGTCGCTATCTGCTCACGCCGCGGATCTTCGACCACCTCGAGCGCATCGGACGCGGCGCGGGCGGTGAGATCCAGCTCACCGACGGCATCGCCCGACTGCTCGACGAGGAGGCGGTGTACGCACACCGTTTCGTGGGCACCCGTTATGACTGCGGCAGCAAGCTCGGCTACCTGCAGGCCACCGTCGACTACGCGCTGGCGCATCCGGAGCTCGGCGCCGCCTTCGGCGCCCACCTCCGGCGCGTGGTTCAGGGACGGCCCAAGAAGAGGTAATAGGCGCGGCGGCCGCCTTCGCCGAAGCCCACCGCGAGGTAGAGCGGTCCGAGGGCCGTGTCCGCGGCGAGGAACATCGAGCTGCCGACGATCCACCGGTCCTCGAAGGCGATGCGCGTGGCGCGCGGCGAGATGGTGTTGAGCTGCTCGGCGGCCTTGCCCGCTTCCAGCGAACCGCCGACATAGAACGCCTTCGCGAGCGCTCCGCCGCCCGGGAGCTGGTAGGCATAGACGGACCGCGCGAACGCGACGCGGTTGGCGAGCACCTCGCGCTCGGCGTTGCCCGAGAGGTTCTGGAATCCGCCCAGAGAGAAGGCCTCCACCAGCGGCAGGTCGCTGCCGAACGCCGTGCCGTAGCGGGCCGTGAGGGCGAGGCTGTGGCGATCGCGCCCGAAGGCCTGTTGCAGCTCGATCCCGCCCTTGCGGTACTCGAGGTCGTCGTCGAAGACCTCGAGGGTCTGTTCCAGACCGACGGTCGCGTACAGGCCGCTGCGCGGGAATTCCCAGTCGTCGAGCCGGTCGATGGTGTACCGCAGCAGCGCGACGTTCGCCACCGCGGTCTGGTCGCCGAGGTCGATGCCGCTCTCGCGGCGCTGGTCGTACCAGGAGCGTTGCGCGCCGAGCAGGATCTCGGAGTCGGTGAAGTGGCGGCTGCGCATGCCGACGCCGGCGCGCAGCACCGAGTTGCGGTAGGTCGCCGCGGCGTCCTGGTCGATGTAGAGCGTGTCGATCCGGCGGCGGGCATCCAGATAGGCGCTGCCGAGCCAGCGCCGCTCCAGGTCGATCGGCTGCAGCAGTTCCGTGCGGATGGCTGCCAGGTCGCCGAGCGCGACCGTGCTGCGCCACTCGAGGCCCTTCTTGTTGAGCCAGGTGGCGCGCAGGTCGCCGACCACGCTGAACCCGCTGTTGCCCTCGAGATCGGTGCTGAGCGAGGTGCCGAAGCGCAGGTAATTCGGGCCCCAGCTCTTCTCGCGCGGCTCGATGATCACGGTGTCGGCGCCGTTGCGGACCTCGGTCCGCAGCGTCACCTGTTCGAAGTCGTCCGTCGCATAGAGCGCCTCGACCGCGTCCTCGACGAGACGCTCGGGCGACGAGGACCGCTGCACCGACTCGAACACCGCCTGCACGCTCTGCGGATCGACATGCTTGAGGCCGTCGGTCTTCACGACGACCGTGGCCGGCACGCCCGCGTCGAGCACGCGCCGCGGCAGCTTGGCGGCGCGCCACGCCTGCCACGCAGGCTCCGCGACCGCGAACGCGGCGAGCCGGTCGGCCGCCTCGCGGGCCGCGCGCTCGCCGATGGCGACCGTGGTCCAGGCCTCCTTGAAGTTCGCGGCGCTGTAGTCGCCGAGCACCGGCGTGATGAGCAGGTCCTGCGGCCCGAGCTGCGCGAGCGAGGCGTTCACGTTCTGGTCGGTGAGGATGTTGATCATCTGCGCGGTGACGCCGACCAGCGACTGCACCTGCTCGCGCGGCATCAGCGTGGTGCCGAGGTTCACCGCGATCACGCGCTCGGCGCCCATCCGCCGCGCGATGTCGACGCCGAGGTTGCGGACGAGACCGCCGTCGACCAGCAGCCTGCCGTCGATCTCCTGCGGCGCGAACGCGCCCGGCACCGACATGCTGGCGCGCACGGCGGCGTTCAGGCTGCCTCTGTCCAGCACCACCATCTGGCCCGTGGCGATGTCGGTGGCGATGGCGCGGTACGGGATGGGCAGTTCGTCGAACGAGGCGCGGGTGACGGGCGGGCCGAGCAGGCGCTGCAGGAAGCCCTCGAGCTGTTGTCCGATCACCGCGCCGCCCGGCAGCAGCGCGCCCTGTTTACCGACGCCGATCTCGGCGCCGATGGCGCGCTCGCGCTCCAGTTCCTTGCTGCGCCAGGACCGCCGCGGACGCGGGGGCTGGTCGCCGAGCACCACATCCCAGTCCGCGGTCTTGAGGGCGTCCTCCATCTCGGCGGTGGTGGTGCCCGAGACCCAGGACGCGCCGACGATGGAGCCCATGCTGGTGCCGACCACGCAGTCGATGGGCACCCGCAGCTCCTCGAGCACCTTGAGCACGCCCACATGCGCGGCACCGCGGGCGCCGCCGCCGCTCAGGACGAGGCAGGTCTTGGGGCGGGGCGATGGTGTCGCGGCCTGCGCCTGCGCCGCGGCAGGCGAGGTCAGGGTGAGGGCCGCCAGGGCCGCGGCGAGGGCCGCGATGCGGGTGCGGGAACGGATGGGCAGTGTCATGGTCCTAATGCTATCTTCCTGCGGTTCCCCCGTAAGAGCCAAAACGCGAAGGAGTGGTGTCTTGCCGATGCTTGCCTACGAATCCCCCTGGATGGACGACGACCTGCAGACCTTCCGCGAGACCGTCGCCCGTTTCGTCGAGACCGAGATGGTGCCGAACGACCCGAAGTGGCGGGCCCAGCACGGTGTCGGCAAGGAGATCTGGCGCAAGGCCGGCGAGATGGGCCTGCTGTGCCTCGACCTGCCCGCCGAATACGGCTGCGGCGGTGGCGACTTCCGCCACGAGGCGGTGTTCTACGAAGAACTCTCGCGTCGGGGCCTCTCCGGTTTCGGCCAGGGCGTGCACAGCATGTGCGCGCACTACGTCTACAACTACGGCACCGAGGCGCAGAAGCAGCGCTGGCTGCCGCGCATGGCGCGCGGCGAGCTGATCGGCGCCATCGCGATGACCGAGCCCGGTGCCGGTTCCGACCTGCAGGGCGTGCGCACCCGAGCCGTGCTCGAGGGCGACCACTATCGCATCAACGGCTCGAAGATCTTCATCACCAACGGCGGCCAGGCCTCGCTGCTGATGCTGGTCACGCGCACCAACACCGAGGACCGCAAGCGCGGCCTGTCGCTGATCATGGTCGAGACCGAGAACCTGCCGGGTTACCGCGTCGGCCGCGTGCTCGACAAGATGGGCATGCCGGCGCAGGACACGGCGGAACTTTTCTTCGAGGATGTCCGCGTCCCCGCCGACTGCCGGCTCGGGGCCGAGGAAGGCCTCGGCATGTACCAGCTGATGGGCGATCTGCCCTACGAGCGGCTCGTCATCGCGCTGTGCGGTGTCGGCGCGATGGAAGGCGCGGTCGCCGAGACCTCGAAGTATGTGAAGGAGCGCAAGGCCTTCGGTCAGGTGATCGGGCAGATGCAGCACATCCGCTTCAAGCTCGCCGAGTGCGCGACCATCACCCGTGTGGCGCGCGTCTTCGTCGACGACTGCATCCAGAAGCTGCTCGTGGGCAAACTCGACACCGAGACCGCCTCGATGGCCAAGTACTGGGTCACCGACATGCAGCAGCAGGTCATCGACGAGTGCGTGCAGCTGCACGGCGGCTACGGCTACATGAACGAGTACCTCGTCTGCCGCATGTTCGCCGACTCGCGGGTGCAGCGCATCTACGGCGGCACCAACGAGATCATGAAAGAGCTGATCTCGCGATCGGTGTGAGTCAGAGGGCGATCGCGAGCAGCGTCGCCTGACGGATCGCGCGCTTGGCGTCGAGCTCCGCCGCCTCGTCGGCGCCGCCGACGACATGCACCGCGAGACCGGCGGCGCGCAGCGGCGCCTCGAGTTCGCGCAGCGGCTCCTGGCCGGTGCAGAGCACGATGTCGTCGACCGCGAAGGTCCGCGGCGTGCCGTCCACCGTGGTGTGCAGGCCGGCATCGTCGATGCCGAGGTACTGCACGCCGCCCAGCATCTCCACGCGCTTCATCTTGAGCGCGGCCCGGTGGATCCAGCCCGTGGTCTTGCCGAGCCCCGCGCCGGGTCGGCCCGGTTTGCGCTGCAGCAGATGCACGGTGCGCGCGGGCGGTGCGGGTCGGGCGGTGAGCCCTTCGATGCCGCCGCGGAACTCGGCGGGATCGCCGACGCCCCACTCCCGTCGCCACGCGTCGATGTCGAGCGAGGGTGAGTGGCCTTCGTGCACCAGGAATTCCGCGACATCGAACCCGATGCCGCCCGCGCCGACGATCGCGACGCGCGCGCCGACCTTGCGCCGACCGGTGAGCACATCGAGATAGCCGCAGACGCTCGGGTGGTCCTGGCCCGGGATGCGCGGATCGCGCGGCAGCACGCCGGTCGCGAGCACCACATCCGTGTAGCCGCCGGCCGCGAGCTGCGCGGCATCGATACGCTCGCCGAGGCGCAGCGTCACGCCCGTCCCGCGGATCCGCTCGCGGAAGTAGCGCAGCGTCTCCTCGAACTCCTCCTTGCCGGGGATGCGCTTGGCGAGGTTGAACTGCCCGCCGATCTCCGGCGCGGCCTCGAACAGCGTCACGCGATGGCCGCGCTCGGCGAGCGTGGTCGCCGCAGCGAGGCCCGCGGGTCCGGCGCCGACCACCGCGATGGTGCGCGCAGCGGCGGCGTGGCGCGGCACGATCTCGGTCTCATGGCAGGCGCGCGGGTTGACGAGACAGGACACCGTCTCGCCGTAGAAGGCGTGGTCGAGGCAGGCCTGGTTGCAGGCGATGCAGGTGTTGATCGCTTCCGGGCGGCCCGCTGCGGCCTTGGCCACGAACTCGGCATCGGCGAGCAGCGGTCTCGCCATCGACACCATGTCGGCGTCGCCCGCCGCGAGCAGCCGCTCGCCGACCTCGGGTGCGTTGATGCGGTTGGTCACGCACACCGGGATGTCGACGCCGGCGGCGCGCAGGTCCTGCCGCAGCTTGCGCGTAACCCAGGCGAACGCGGCGCGCGGCACGGAGGTGGCGATGGTCGGGATGCGCGCCTCGTGCCAGCCGATGCCGGAGTTGAGGATGCTCGCGCCGGCTTCGGTCACGGCCTGTGTCAGGCGCAGCACCTCGTCCCAGGTCTGGCCGTCGGGGATGAGGTCGAGCAGCGAGATGCGGTAGACGATGATGAAGTCCGGTCCCAACGCTCCGCGGATGCGGCGCACGATCTCCACCGGCAAGCGCATCCGGTTGCCGTAGTCGCCGCCCCATCTGTCGTCGCGGCGGTTGGCGTGCAGCGCGAGGAACTGGTTGATGAAGTAGCCCTCCGAGCCCATCACCTCGACGCCGTCGTAGCCGGCCTCGCGCGCGAGCGTCGCGCAGCGCACGAACGCGGCGATCTGCTCCTCGACGCCCTCGTCGGTGAGCGCGGCGGGTGCGAACGGCGTGATCGGCGACTGGATGGGCGAGGGCGCGACGATCTCCGGGTGGTAGCCATAGCGCCCCGCATGCAGGATCTGCAGCGCGATGCGGCCACCCTCGCGGTGCACGGGGCCGGTGATGCGGCGGTGCGCGAGCGCCGCTTCGGGGGTGTCGAGGACGCCCGCGCCGCGGGCGGTGCGCCCGGCCGCGTTCGGCGCGAAGCCGCCGGTGACGATCAGACCCACGCCGTGGCGCGCGCGCTCGGCGAAGAACGCACCGAGACGGTCGAAGTCCGCCGGGTCATCCTCGAGGCCGGTGTGCATCGAGCCCATCAGCACCCGGTTGCGCAGCGTCGTGAAGCCGAGGTCGAGGGGCTCGAGCAGTCGGGGATAGAGGATCATCGCATCCCTGCCTTGATGGCCAGATCGTAGGTTGCTGCGACGAGGCCGGGCATGCGCGCGACCATGCGCGTCGCATGCGCGCTGGCGGCCGTGCCGTCGCGGACGCGGCCGGCGATGCCCTGCAGGATGCAGGCGAGCCGGAACGCGTTGTAGGCGAGATACCAGTCGAGGTGCGCGATGCCGTCGCGGCCCGTGTGCCGGCAGTAGATCCCGACCGCGTCCTCGAGGGTCGGGATGCCGATGGCGCGGCAGTCGGTGCCGGCGAGCGGCGAACGCAGCTCGGGCGGCAGCGCCCAGTTGAGCAGGAAGTAGCAGAGGTCGGCGAGGGGATCGCCGAGCGTGGAGAGCTCCCAGTCGAGCACGGCGAGCACCCGCGGCTCGACGGCGTGGAGCACGATGTTGTCGAGCCGGAAATCGCCGTGCACGAGGCGGGCCTCGTCGCCGGGCGGGAGGGTCGTCGGCAGCCACGCCATGACGCGGTCCATCTGCGGATGGCGCTCGGTCTCGCTCTGGCGATACTGGCGGCTCCAACGGTCGACCTGCCGCGCGAGATAGTTGCCGGGCTTGCCGTAGTCGCCGAGCCCGATGGCGGCCGGCTCGAAGGAATGCAGGCGCGCGAGGGTCGCGATCATGTCGCCGTACACCGCGCTGCGGTGCGCGGCGGTGACGCCCGGCATCAGGTCGTCCCAGACGATGCGTCCCTCGGCCATCGCCATCACATAGAACGCCGTACCGATGACGCCGTCGTCGGTGCAGAGCGCGTACGGTCGCGCGACGGGGAAGCCGGTCGGATACAGGGCCGCGATCACGCGGTGCTCCCTGTCCACCGCATGCGCCGAGGGCAGCAGCTTGCCGGCAGGCTTCTTGCGCAGCACGTACTTCCGGTCCGGGGTGACGAGCTGGTAGGTGGGGTTGGACTGCCCGCCCTTGAACTGCAGCACCGTCAACGGTCCCGCGTAGCCCTCGACATGCGCGCGCAGCCAGGCGTCGAGCGCGGCCTCATCGAGCCGATGGGTGGGCTCCACGGTCTTCACGCCGCTGAACGCCGCCGCCGCGTCGATGCGTTCTGTGCTCAAGGGGCCGTCCCCGGCAGGGCGCGCCCTTGCGGCGATGCCGCGGCGTGGAACTCGGTGGCGATGCGCGCCACCAGCTGTGCGACCGGCAGCACGGCGTCGACACCGCTCACGGAGTGCCCGGCGCTCCATAGATCGCGCCAACGGGCGGAAGGTTCGGCAGCACCGCCATGCACCTGCGCTGCGGTCGCGCGGCCCAGTTCCTCGGGGATCGCGTCCGGGTCGAGGCCGGCGGCCGCCAGCGACGGGCGGAGCATGCTGGTCGGCAGGCCGGTGAAGGCGGAGGTGAGCAGCACATCGTCCATGCCGCTCTCGACGAGCATCTTTTTGTAGGCCGCGGGCGCGGGGCTCTCCTCGGTGGCGATGAACCGCGTGCCCATGTAGCCGAGGTCGCAGCCGAGCGTGACCGCGGCACGCAGCGCGACGCCGTCGGCGAGTCCGCCGGCGAGCACTAGCGGGCCGTCGAAGAACCCGCGTACCGCGCGCGCGAAGGCGAAGCCGTTGAGGTGGCCAGTCTGTCCGCCGGCGCCCGCGGTGAGCAGCACGAGACCGTCGACACCGGCCGCCAAGGCTTTCCGCGCGTGCGCGACCGAGGCGACATCGGCGAACACCAGCGCGCCCGCGTCGTGCAGCGGTCCGACCACCGCGGCGGGCGAACCGACGCTCGTGATCACCATCTCGACGCGGTGTGCGCAGAGCCGCTCGAGGTGCTCGCGGAGGTCGGGGCGGCGGATCACGAGGTTGGCGCAGAACGGCGCGTCGTCCGGCCCGAGCTCCGCGCGCAACCGCGCGAGCCAGCCGTCGAGCTCCTCGGGCGTCCGGCAGTTCGCGGTCGGGAAGGCACCGATCACGCCGGCTCGACAGGCGGCGATGACGAGCCGCGGATCGGACACGGTGAACATCGGCGCAGCGATCAGCGGCAGCGACAGCCGCCGTGCGAGGCTCTGGGGCAGCGACATTCAGTTGACCTGACGGTCCCGTCCCGCCCAGTACGGTGCGCGCAGCACCGCCTTGTCCACCTTGCCGAGCGGCGTCAGCGGCATGCGCTCGACGAACTCGAAGGACTTGGGGACATGGGTCGAGCCTTTGCGTTCCTTGATCCAGGCGGCGAGCGCGTCGGCGTCGGGGGTCTCGCCGGGCTTCGCCACCACCAACGCCTTCACGGCCTCGCCCCATTTCGGGTCGGGGACCCCGATCACGGCGGCGCGCGCCACTGCCGGGTGCGCGGTGAGGACGTCTTCGATGTCCCGCGGGTAGATGTTGAAGCCGCCCGAGATGATCATGTCCTTTTTGCGGTCGACGAGATACAGCCGCCCCTCGGCGTCGCGCCAGGCGATGTCGCCGGTGTGGATCCAGCCGTCGCGGATGGTCTCCGCGGTGGCCTCGGGCTGCTTCCAGTAGCCCTGCATCGCATAGGGGGAGCGCACGCAGACCTCGCCGCGCTCGCCTTGCGCGACCTCGCGACCGTCGTCGTCGAGCAGCCGCACCTCGCAGTCCACCGTGGGATGACCGGCGGAGGCGAGCATCTCCGGGCGCGCGGCGTCATGGTCCTCGGGGGCGAGGGTCGAGATGACGAAGCACTCCGTCTGGCCGTAGAGCTGGCAGAACACCGGGCCGATGCGCTCGAGCGCTTCCTGCAGCCGTGTCGGCGACATCGGCGACGCCCCGTAGACCAGCAGCTCGAGCGAGCGCAGGTCCTCGGGCCGCCACGAAGGATCGTCGAGCAGCGCGTAGATCATCGAGGGGACGAGCAGCGTGAGATTGGCGCCGCCGTCGCGGATGCGACGCGCGACCGCTTCCGGCGCGAACCCGGGCAGCAGCTCGATCGTGCCGCCCTTGGCGAGCACCGGTCCCACGAAGAGCCCCGCGGCGTGGCTGATGGGCGCCGCCGCCAGGTACACCGGGCGGCGCGGCAGCGGGAAGTTGGCCATCACCGAGACGATGCCGGCCGCGAGTTCCCGTTGGCTGCGCAGCACGCCTTTGGAGCGGCCGGTGGTGCCGCCGGTGTAGTTGAGGGCGCCGATGTCGTCGGGCTGGGAGAGGTCGACCGCCGTGTGCGTGCCCGCCATCGCCTCGACGAGGAGATCCGTGCCGTAGCCCGCGGGGCCGAGCGTGAAACGGGCGCGCACCTCGGCCTTGGCGGCGAGTTCGGCAGCGCGGTCGCCGAAACGCGCCGCATCCACCAGAAGCACGGTGGCGCCCGCGTCGGCGAGCTGCGCCGCGTGGTCCTGCACCGAGGCGAGCGGGTGCAGCGGCGTCGCCGCGGCGCCGAGCGCATTGGCGGCGACGCCTGCGCACCAAGACTCGAAGCGGTTGGCGGCGAGCCCGGCGACCACATCGCCGCGACCTACGCCGGCTCGGGCGAACACGCCCTGCATCCGTCCGATCAGGTCCAGCGTCGCCGCGTAGCTGACCTCGCGGCCGTCGCTGCGGAAGGCGATGCGCTGCCGATGGCGGGCGAGCGCCTCGAGGATGAGGCGGGTGCTGGTGGGCATCGTCTGCCAGAGCTGGGGCATGTCAGCGCTTCGCGAAACAAGTATCGAAGAATCGCAGCGTCGCGTCATGTGCGCGCTCTTCCTCGCGCCGCTGCTCGTCGGTCTTCGCACCGCGCCCCGCGCGTGCGCCGAACTCGCCTTCGCGGCCCCAATAGAAGCCATGCAGGCTTTTGTCCACGGCGACGATCTCCGCGGGGTTGCCCGCGCGGGCGAGCGCATCGATGAGGCCTTTCACCATCACCGGCGGCACCTGCTCGTCGGCGCGGCTCGTCAGCAGCAAAACGCGGGCACGGATCTTCGCCGCGTCCGCCTGCGAGGAGTGCGCGACGAGCAGCTGCTCCGGGGTCTGCTGGGCGCGCTGCGACGCCCTGCTTACGGCGAGCTGCAGCCGTTCACGGGTCGCACCCATCCACGCCTCCGCCCCGGGCGAGGTCTGCGACCAGGGCGGCTGCGTCTTGTCGCCGAAGAACGCCGGGGGATGCGTGAGGAAGGGCGAACCGGCGCCGACGCACTTCATGGCGGTCGGGTCGAGCACCGCAGCGCGCAGCGTAAGGCGGCCGCCGTTGCTGCCGCCGAACACGCCGACGCGACGCGGGTCGGCCTTCGGCAGCTGGGCGGCGTAGCGCACAGCGTCCACGAGGTCGGTCTCCTCGGCCCCGAACCAGTCGTTGCGGTAGCCCGGCGCTAGGATGATCCAGTCCTTGCGGTTGAAGAGCTGCACCATGGGCGCGTCGCTCGCCGGGTCGGCGACATTACGCAGCACCTCGTAGCTGCGGTCGCCTTGGCCGCCGTGCACGGCGACGAGCACCGGGAAAGGTCCGGGGCCCGAGGGCATCGAGAGCACAGCCTTGAGCGGTCGGCCGTCGCGCGCGGGGAGGGTGATCTCGGTGACGGTGCGCTGCGGCGGCGCCGAGGGCACGTCGCTCGCAAGCGCGGGCTTCGACTGCGACGCCGAAGGGGCACCCGCGCAGGCGCCGAGCGCCAGAGACACGGACAGCGTAGTGATGGCGATCGCGTACAGACGGGTCATCGTGCTTCCTCGCATGGTGTCGCTCCGGTCCGGTGGACTCAAGGGGGCAGGGTGAGCGGACGCAGGAAATCCCAGATGTACGCCGGGCCGTCGACTTCGCGGCTGACGGAACCGCGCGCTTCGCCGAGTCCGGCTTCGCGTTGCAGCCGCGCAGGTGTGCGACCGTCGGTGCCGGGCATGGAATGGCCACCGCCGGTGACGGTCATCAGGCGCGTGGTGGCGGCGCATCGGACGCCGTCCTCCACGCGGATGGTGGTCCCGTCGTCGGGGAGCCTGTCCGGCCAGTCCTCGCGCGTGACGCGCTTCGGATCGCAACGGTTCGCTTTGCGCCAGAAGTCGAAGGTCGGCCGCGCACCGATGACGGTGCCGCGGTCCTGCCGGGTCGCCGCGGCGACCGCGCCTCCCGCGTAGGGCATCATGTCGTCGTCGGTGCCCGAGATGAGCAGCATCGGGATCGGTCGTGAGGGCTTGCAGCGGTCGACGAAGTTGGTCGGCAGGCTGCCCGAGACCGCCGCCGCGCCGGCCACGGCATCGGCGAGTTCGCAGGCGAGCCGCAGCGTCATCAGCGCACCGTTGGAGCCGCCGGTCACATAGATGCGCCGCGGGTCGGCGGTGCCGTCGGCGACGAATCGGGCGATCATCGCGCGGAAGAAAGCGACATCGTCCGGTGCACCGCCGCGCTCGAGCAGGAACCCGGTGTCGCGGCCGTCGTTCCAGCCGGCTCCGAGGCCGTTCGGGTGCACGCTCACGAAGCCCTCGCGAGGCGCGATGTCCTGGAAACGATAGCGGAAGGTCACGCGGGCGTCCGAGGTGCCGCCGCCGTGCAGCACGAAGAGCAGCGGCCGCGGGCGCGGCGCCGCGAGCGCCGGCGCGACGAGCCAGTAGCTGCGCGTGCGGCCGTCGACCTCCAGGGTCTGCTGGACCGCGTCGGCGGGCGTGACACGGGCGAGCGCCTGCTCCCGCGCCGAGGCCGCGCCGCCGGTTTCCTGCGCGGAGGAGGGGCCGCCGACGGCCGCCGTCAGGCAGACGACGACCGCGGCGACGATCCGGGCGGTCATGCGCCGATCAGAACTTGTAGCCGACCGCCACGCGCCAGGTGCGCGGCTGGTTCTGCTGCGCGTTGAACGAGAGGTTGCCCGGCGAGATGTTGAAATAGCTCTCGTCGAGCACGTTCTTGCCGCTGAACACGAGACGCCAGCTGTCGCTCTCGACGCCGATCGAGGCGTCGACCAGGCTGACATCGTCCATCTTGTTGTTGTTGCTCGGGTCCTCGAAACCGCCGAACTCGCCGCGCCAGGCAAGCAGGGTGACGAGATCGAAGCCCTTGCCGACGGGCGTGCGCCACGACAGCGACGTGGCGGTGGTCCACTCGCGCAGCCGCTGCAGGTTCCTGCCGTCGATCGAGACCGTGGTCAGCGTGGTCGCGGGGTTCGTCTGCTGGTTGGCGTAGACGAAACCGCCGTCGTACTCGCCCTTCGCCCAAGCGAAGGCGAGACGCAGCGACAACGACCCCGCGCCGAGCGCGAAGCGCTGCGCCAGTTCGCCGTCGACGCCGTACTGGAAAGAATCGCCGGCGCTCGCCAACACGCCGACGTTGCGGACGGTGTTGGTCGCGGCTGTGCCGGTGAACACCGCGTAGTTCACGAGGGTGCCGGTCTTGAGGTTGTAGTAACCGTTGAGCGAGTAGCGCAGGCCGCCGGCGAAGCGGCCGCGCAGACCGGCTTCATAGGCCTTCACGAACTCCTCGCCGTAGGAGAGCGGCACGGCGATGTTGCTCACGCTGTCCCCCGGTTCGCCGATGTCGTTGTTGAAGCCACCGGCGCGGAAGCCCGTACCGATGCGGCCGAAGAGGTACTGGCGGTCCGCGTATTGCCAGGTGACCGAGGCGCTCGGCGTCCAGCGCTCGAAGGTCTCGGACGCGAGGATGTTGCGCGTCAGCTGCTCGTTGACCGTGGCGGTGGCGGGGTTGTCGAGACGGAAGATGTTCGCGAGCCGGAAATTTTTGTCGTCCTTGTTGTAGCGGGTGTCGATGCTCAACTGCAGACGATCGCCAGGACGCCAGTTGACGGCTGCATAACCGGCGTATGACTTGTCGTCGATGCCCGAGTTCTCGACCCGGTAGCCGTTCCGGGCCGTGGTCTGCACGGTCGCGAGCGTGCAGGTCGGTGCGACCGCACAGTCGGCGGGCAGCGTCGTCGGGACATCGGTGATGCCGTCGAAGATCTCGTTGCGGTTCGCATCGGCGTAACGGTCGGTGCGGAAGGTGGAGTCGACCTTGTTGTATTCCGCCCCGACCAACCAGTCGACAGCGCCGCCGGTGCCCGACAGCAGGCGCAGGTCCTGCGTGAACCGCTCGAACTGCTCGGTGCCCTGCGCGATCGTCGGGATGAGACGCGCGACCTTGTTCGTGCCGAAGACGTCGACATCGCTGTTGGTGCTCGCGTCACGCTCTCGCTGGCCGGTGGTGGATTGCAGCGTGAGGCCGCCGAACCTGAAGCTCATCTCCAACAGCCGCGTCTCGGTGGCGCGGTCGAAGTAGCTGTCGGTGTCGACGGGCTTCGAGAAGCGGGACACGGAGAAGCCCGACGGCGCACCTGTCGGGTTGATCGGCGGATCGTCGGTCGCCAGCACCTGGCCGAAGGCGACCACATTGGGGCCGAACTCGTCGGCGCGCTCGATGAGCAGGTTCGCGTCGAAGGCATCAGAGGGCTGCCAGCCGAACTGCAGGCGGTAGCCCGACGAGTCCTCGCGGTCGAGCGTCTTGCCGGTGATCGAGCTCTTGTAGAAACCGCGCTGTTGGTTGGACTTCAGGCCGCCGAGGCGCAGGTTAAGGCCCTCCGCGAGGGGAACATTGAGGACGATCTCCCCGCGCGAGGACTGGTTGGTGCCGTACTCGACATCGACTGATCCCTCGTACTTGTCGGTGGGGCGCTGCGAGACGATGTTGACCGCGCCGCCGAGCGCGTTGCGGCCGAAGAACGAGCCCTGCGGACCGCGCAGCACCGTCACGGAGCCGGCGTCGAAGAAATCGATGGGGATGAAGTTGCGTCCGCCGGCGTTGCCACCCGGGATGAACATGCCGTTGCGGTAGAGGCCCGAGCCGGTCTCGGCGTTGTTCTGGCGCGCGGCGCCTTCGCCGCGGATGAGGAACTCGTCGTTGAAGCCCGAGCCGTTGTCGATCACGGTGAGCGCCGGGGTGATGCGCGTCAGGTCCTTGCCGGAGCCGATGTTCATCTCGCGCAGATAGGACTCGTCGAAGTAGGAGATGGAGAGCGGCACATCCTCGAGGCGCTCGGAGCGCTTGCGTGCGGTGACGACGACCTCTTCGAGCGTCGCGTCGGCGGCGGCGCCCGTCGCCTGCGCGCGGGTCGGCGCGGCGACGGAGAGACCGGCGATCGTGGCGACGCCGGCGGCGAGGAGCGAGTTGGAAAGTCTGACGGTCATGGTGTTCCCCCGGGGTGATGCGCGCTTTCACGAGGCGGCATTAATAGGTACGAGGTAGTATCATTTATTTATGGTTTGAGTCAAGGCATCGTGACCCGCCGCCGCGGTAGGTCCGAGGCGGCGCTTCCACCCGCATGAGGTCAGAGTGAGTCCACCCCCGAAATCCCGCACCGCCAAAGTCGCGCATCTCCCTGCGGGTCGACCGCCGCGCGGCGTCGCTGATGCGCGGCGGCAGGAGCGCGAGGACGAACTGCTGCGTGCGGCCGCCGTGGTGTTGGCGCGCCGCGGCATCCGCTCGACCTCGATGGACGCGCTAGCCGAGGATTTGGGGATACCCAAAAGCGTTCTTTACAGGTACTTCGGTACCCGTGAGGCTCTGCTTGCCGCCATCCTCGGCGGTTTCGCCGCCCAGGTGCGGGCGTTGCAGAGCCGGCCATGGCGCGGTCTGGGCCGCAACCTACGGGAGGTGGTGGCGCTGGCACGTGCCAATCGCAGTGAATTCCTGCTGATCACCCGGCATTGCCCAGCGGATCCGGAGTACCGCTGCTATTTCGAGGACCTGCACGCGAGCACCGTCGAGCGCACTGATGTGCTGTTGAAGGAGTCCAGCCACGCGCTGGCGGCCGATGCCACGCTCCGTCAACTGTCGTCGCATGCCACCGCCGGGTTCCTCATCGACGCCGTCCTATGGTGGGTCGAACAGGGCGATGCTGCCCGTGACGACGACTTCGTGGCCTGGGCCCGCAGAGCCATGGATACCATGTACGCCGGCTGGCGGGAGGCGCCCGCGACACATCCTCCTCGTACGCCCGCGGATGCGCCGTAGGCCGTCTCCTGCCGAAAACTCCGCGACTCAGGTGGGCGGTGCGTAGAGCGGCGAGGAGGCCTTCAGGAAGGCCTGGTTGAGGGTCATCTCGGCGACGAGTCCGTCGCCGAGGTACACCCGGCTGCGCAGCCACATGCTCTCGGTCTTCGGCGTCTCGGTGAGCGCGATGATCTCGCGCTCGAGGCGGTACACGATGCCCGGCGACAGCGGCCCTACGATGAGGCGGATCTCCTGATCGGCGAAGAGGCCGACGACCGGATTCGCGACCGGGAAGCCGTCGTCGGCCGCCACATGCTGGCAGAGCACGCTGATCATCTCCATCGGGATGGCCGGCCGCCCCCAGGGCGCGACATCGCCGCGCGCGTACCAGGGAGAGGTCTCGGTGATCCACGCCAGTTTCTCGGCCAGCGAGAAGGGGTAGAGGTCGCCCATCCGCAGGTCGTAGTCCATGCGTACCTGCCGGGTCGGCGCGCGCATGCCGACATGGCAGCCGGCGAGGATGCGCGGCGTCGCGAGCGCTTGTGCGCGCTGCAGTTTGGCGCCGACCGCACCGGCGTCCGCAGCGGCGCCCACCGCCGCGCTGCCGGTGAGCACCACCGTCCCGTCGCGCTTGCGCACCGAGACCTGCGCGGTGTCGGCGCCGGTGGGCATCGCCACCGCCTGCACCTCTTCGCCCTCGTAGCTCGCGTTGCGGTAGTTGGCCGAGATGCAGCCGGTCTCGAACCATGCACGCCCCCACAGACGGTGGAGCAGCGGCGCGAGCTGGCTGAAGTGGGTCGGCCCCTCGATGGTGCCGCCGCGGAAGCCGAGCTTCTGCGCGGTGGCATCGTCGTGGATGGACGCATGGTCGTCGTAGGTCTGCGCCTTGAGCATGTTGGCGGGCTTGCGCCACGGTCCCTCGAGGGCGCCGGCCGGATCGGTCGCCGCGGAGATGGGGGTATCGAATGCGTCGGACATCGCTGTCACCTCGTGGTCGTCGCAGCCGTCAGACCGGTTCGACCGGCGGCAGGCGATAGCGGCCGGAGACGAATCCCGGACCCGGGAGGTAGGCCCGCAGCACCAACGAGAACGGTCCGCGCGGGCAGGGCAGCCAGTTCGCGCGCAGCGCCGGACCGGGGTCGTCGGCGGCGATGTGGATCTCGAGGCTGCCGTCGGCGCCGCGGGCGAGTCCCGGCGTGCGATCGCCGATCGCGTAGCGCTGCAACGGGTTGTCGAAGAAATACAGCTCGCCGCTCGGCAGCACTTCGTAGAGCGACAGCGACCAGAACGCCCCGACCGGCGGCAGAGCGCCGGGCGCGAAGCGCAGGCGGTGGGACCGCATGCCGTCGAAGGAGGCCGAGGGCCCCGGGCCGGCCGCGCGCACATAGACCGCCTCGACGGGCGGCAGCGCAGCGAGTCCCCAGACCGCGACCGCGGCGCGGTAGAGGTAGTCGGTGCCGAAATCACCGATGGTGGGACGCGAGTAGATCCAGCCGTCCACGGTCTCGGCGGCCTCGATGACGGCGCGGATGTCACGTCGCGCGGCTTCGACGCCACGCTCGGCGGCCGCCGCCGGCGCGCCGTCCGCCGCAGCCAGCGCCGCCGTGGACAGCCCCAGCGCGCGCGACCGTGCGAGGAACGCGCCGTCCGCGCGCGCGGGCGGTGCGATGCCGTCGAGCAGCGCCGACATCGCCGCGAGCTGCACGAGCGCCGGCGCGGTGGTCGGCGGCATGGGCGGCGGCGAGGGCGGTGCCGCACCGCCGTCTATCCCGCGTGCGCGGACACCGAGGCCGTCCTGCACGGCATGCGCCGCCGCCAGGTCCTGCGCCGAGCCGAAGAGCGTGCGTCCCTGCGCCCATACCCACCAGGTCGGCGCGCGGATCTCTCCCGCCGCCGGCGTCGCATCCGGCGGCACGAGGCGGATGCGGTGCGCGCGCCCGCCATCGCGGCGCAGGCCGCCGACATGGAAGTTGTTGGAGTGCATGTCGAGCAGGGCGAGCGAGAAGTAGCGCTCGCCCGTGGCAGGCACGTCGAGCTCGACCGGGCCGGACCGCAGGTCGAGCCACGCCGAGGAGTACAGCGTGTCGTTGTTCGGTGTGGTCACGCGGCGCGAGGCCGCCGAAGCGGGGGCGCGCACATGACGGAAGACGTTGGGCTGCGGTCCCATCGTGCGCTCGCGCGCCCGCGCCATCTCCAGCGCCGCGAGGCCGTAGAGATAGAGGTCGCGGCAGCCTTCGGCCAGGGGGTCGAGCGCCGCGCGCCCGGCTGCGGAACGCACGGTGGGAATCGCGCAGCCCGTGAGCAGGGCGACACCGCCCCAGGCCAGCGCGCCCTGAAGGGCCGCGCGTCGGCTTGCGACAGGACCGCGCACCGCCGCTCCGTGTCAGCCGCCGACCTTGCGGCGGCGCGTGCGCTTGAGTTCCACGGGGGCGCTGCCGGCGCTCTGCGTGACACGGTTCAGCTCAAGCGCCCGCTCCACGCCGTCGGCGTGCATGCGACGCGCCGCCGCGAAGGCGGCCGCGCCGTCGCCCGACTGGATCGCCTTGAAGAGCTGCTGATAGCCGCGCAGCTCGATGTGGCGCATCTCGCGGGTCGCGACCGCGAGATGTCCCCAGATCTCCGCCGGCCCCGCGCTCAGGTCCTGGATGGCACGGGTGAGCCGCGGCATGGGTGCGATGCGGTACATCTTGGCCACGAAACGGTCGGTCATCCGCTGGAAGTCGCGCGGGGTGCAATCGGCGCGGGTCGCGAGCGCGGCGATCTTGACGACCACCCGTTTGAGATCGACGAGATCGGCGGCGGTGGCGCGTGCGGCGCAGTGCTCCGCGAGCAGCGCGAACAGCACCTCGCGCAGCTGCAGCACCTCGCGCACCTCGTCGTCGCCCAAGGCGATGACGAAGGCGCCTTTCTGCGGCACGATCTTCACAAGCCCTGTCGACTCCAGAAGCCGCAGCGCCTCGCGCACCGGTCCGCGGCTCACACCGAACTGCTCGGCGAGCTCGAGGGCGCTGAGGTGTGAACCCGGCGGCAGACTGCCGCCGCGGATGGACTCGCGGATCTGCTCCGCGATCTGCGGTGGGCTGCGGTCGTCTGCCATGCGCGCGGTCCTCTCGGGGTTCAGGATGCTGAAGATGATACGCCGACGACGGCCGCGGACGCGGCGTGGAAGCGCCGCCCGTCACGTGCCATCTGTCGGAGCAGACGCGGCGGTCTGAAACGTTCACCGTGTCGCTTGGCGAGCGATACGCACGCGTTCAGCACCTGCTCGGCGCCCAGCCGGTCGATGTAGGAGAACGGTCCGCCGGTGTGCGCCGGGAAGCCGACGCCGAACACCGCACCGACGTCCCCCTCGGCGGCGTCCTCGAGCACGCCTTCCTGCATGCACTTGAGCGCCTCGATGAGCTGGATGAAGAGCAGGCGGCGACCGACCTCGTCGGCGGTGGGCTGTCCGGTACGCGGCGGCCAAAGATCCGTGAGGCCCGGCCAGAGCTGCTTGCGACCGTCGGCGGGGTAGTCGTAGAAGCCGCCCCCGCTCTTGCGACCGTGCCGGCCGAGACCATCCGACAGTCGTTCGACCACCGCGAAAGACGCGCCCGGCCGCCAGGAGTCACCGAGGTCAGACATCGTTTGGCGGGTGATGCTGACGGCGAGGTCGATGCCCACTTCGTCCTGCACCGCGAGCGGGCCCACCGGCATGCCGATCATGCGCGCGGCGTTCTCGATCAGCGCCGGCGTGATGCCTTCACCGACCATGGTCACTCCCTCGCTGACGAAACTGCCGAAGAACCGGCTGGTGAAGAAGCCGCGCGCGTCGTTGACCACGATCGGGGTCTTGCGCAGCCGCGCGACGAGATCGAGTGCGCGGGCGAGGGTTGCATCCGAGGTCTTGCGGCCGCGGATGACCTCGACGAGCGGCATGCGGTCGACGGGCGAGAAGAAGTGCAGGCCGATGAAGTCCTTGGGGCGCTTCGCGAGCTCGGCGAGCCCGGTGATCGGCAGCGTCGAGGTGTTCGATGCGAGCACGGCGTCCTTGCCGAGCGCGGCATCGACCGCGGCGATGACCCCGGCCTTGATGGCGCGGTCCTCGAACACCGCTTCGATCACCAGTTGGGCGTCGCGCAGCGCTGCGTAGTCCGCGGTCGGCAGGATGCGTGCGAGCGTCTGCTCTGCCTTGGCGACATCCATCCGGCCCTTCGCCACGGCACCGCCGAGCCGTTGGGCGATGCCCGCTTTGCCTCGCTCGGCGGCCGCGGTGTCGCGGTCGATCAGGACGACCTCGAGGCCCGCGCGCGCTGCGACCTGCGCGATACCCGCGCCCATGAGGCCGGCGCCGATGACGCCGATGCGCGTGAAGTCGGTCTTCGAGACGCCGGTCGGACGGCGGTGGAGCTTGTCGCAGCGCGATTTGTTGATGAACAGCGTGCGGACCATGCCCTGCGCCGTGCCTTCGCGGAGCAGATGGGTCATGTGCTTCGACTCGACCCGCAGCGCTGTGTCCATGGGCAGCAGCGGACCCTCGTAGAGACAGGAGAGGATCGCGCGCGGCGCGGGAAGATTGTCCGAGGTCTTGGCGTGCACCATGGCGTTGGAGGCGACGAACAGGGTGGCCGAACGCGGATCGGCTGCTCCGGCGCCGCCCGGCATGCGGAAGTCCCGCTTGTCCCAGGGCTTCACGCAGTCGCCGACCTCGCGCACCCAGCGCTTGGCCTCTGCGAGCGCCGTGTCCGGCGGGACCACCGCGTCGACCACCTTGGCGGCGAGCGCGGCCCTCGCGTCGAAGGCCTTGCCCTCGAGCAGCCAAGGCATCGCGGCCTGGATGCCGAGCATGCGCGCCAAGCGCTGCGTGCCGCCGCCGGCGGGCAGCAGGCCGATCTGCACTTCGGGGAGGCCGAGCTGCAGGTCCGGCACATCGCCCACCACCCGGTGGTGGCAGGCGAGGGCGACCTCGAGTCCGCCGCCCATCGCCGTGCCGGCGATCGCGCAGGCCACGGGCTTACCGCAGGTCTCGAGATCGCGCAGCAGCCTCGAGAAGCGGAACACCGCTTCGAACACCTCCGCCACGGGCTTCGAGCGGATCGCCGTCATGTCACGTTCCATGTCCTTGAGGTCGGCGCCGGCGAGGAACAAGGACTTCGCGGAGGTGATGACCGCGCCTTTGAGCGTGGCGTCGGACTTCAGGCGTCCGATGCACGCCTCGAGGTCGTCGAGGAACACCTCGTCGATGGTGTTCGCGGACTTGGTCGGATGGTCCATGGTCCAGACGACGATGTCGTGGTCGATATCCTGGCGGATCACGGTGGTCATGGTGGCGTCCCTCAGATCCGCTCGATGATGGTGGCGGTGCCCATGCCGGCGCCGACGCAGAGCGTGGCGAGGCCGGTGCCGAGACCGCGCCGCTCCAGTTCGTCGAGCAGCGTGCCGAGGATCATGGCGCCGGTGGCGCCGAGCGGATGACCCATGGCGATGGCGCCGCCGTTGACGTTGATCCTGTCGTGCGGCACAGCGAGCTGCTCCATGTAGCGCAGCACCACCGACGCGAAGGCCTCGTTGAGCTCGAAGAGATCGATGTCGGCGGCCGACATGCGTGCGGCCTTCAGCGCGCGCTGCGAGGCGGGCGCCGGGCCGGTCAGCATGATGGTCGGCTCCGAGCCGATGGATGCGAAGGAGCGGATGCGCGCCCGTGGCTTGAGGCCGGTCTTGCGGCCGAAGGCGGCGTTGCCGATGAGCACCGCGGCGGCCCCGTCGACGATGCCGCTGGAGTTGCCGGGGTGGTGATGGTGCTGGATGCGCTCGAGCTGCGGATAGCGCAGCAGCGATACGCCGTCCGCGCCGTACTTCTCGCCCATGTCCGCGAAGGAGGGCTTCAGCGCGGCCAAGGCCTCGAGAGTCATCGACCCGCGGACCGTCTCGTCCTGCGCCAGGAGTTCGATGCCGAGCAGGTCGTGGATCGGCACGACCGAGCGGGCGAAGCGCCCCTCGGCCCAGGCGGCCGAGGCGCGCTGCTGGCTGGCGACCGCATACGCGTCGAGATCGCGCCGCGAATGACCGTGGAGCGTGGCGACGAGGTCGGCGCTGATGCCCTGCGGCACGAAGTAGCTCGGGAAGGCGACCGCGGGGTCGACCGCCCAGGCGCCGCCATCCGAGCCCATGGGCACGCGCGACATGCTCTCGACGCCGCCGCCGATGGCGGCGAGCGCCTGACCCGCCATCACCTTGGCCGCTGCCATGTTCACGGCCTCGAGGCCGGAAGAGCAGAAGCGGTTGATCTGCACGCCGGGCACCGACTCGTCGTAGCCCGCCATCAGCGCGGCGATTCGCGCGATGTCCGCGCCTTGCTCTCCGACCGGCATCACGCAGCCGAGCACGACGTCTTCGATGAGCCGGGTGTCGAGCGTGGAGCGGTCGCGCAGGGCGACGAGCACCTGCCGCGCGAGTTCGACGGCGGTCACCTCGTGGAGCGCGCCGTCGCGCTTGCCTTTGCCGCGCGGGGACCGCACGTGGTCGTAGATGAAGGCGTCCATGACAGTCTCCGGGAAGCTGGGCCGTGCAGCGTGATATTGTCGACAGTATAATATTCAACCGTCGACACTGCATCAGGGGTGAGGATGCTCTCCGCAGAGCTCGGATTCCAGCTGTTCGAGGTCCATGGCGCGGCCGACGCGCTCGCCCACCCGCGCTACGGCCATCTGGACCGGGACACGCTAGAGGCGATGCTGCAGAGCGCCGAGGCCTTGGCCGTCGAACGCTTCGCGCCGATCGCGGCGGCGCTCGACGAGACGGAGCCGCGCATGGTCGCGGGCCGCGCCGTCACGGCGCCCGCGCTCGCGCCGGCGCTCCGTGCCTACGCCGATGCCGGGTTCATCGCCGCGGGATTCCCGCCGGAGATCGGCGGGCTGGGGCTGCCGACTTCGGTCGGTACGGCGGTGATGGCGGCGTTCGGTTCGGCCTGCACGCCGGCGGCGGGCTATGTCTTCCTCACGGCCGCCGCCGCGCGTGTCATCGAGGCCTTCGGCAGCGCCCCGCAACGCGCGCTGTTCCTCGCGCCCATGCTCGACGGCCGCTGGTTCGGCACGATGTGTCTCAGCGAACCGCATGCGGGTTCGTCGCTGCTGGATGCCGCAACGCAGGCGACCCGGATGGATGACGGGCGCTACCGCATCCGTGGCGACAAGATGTGGATCTCCGGCGGCGACCATGACGCCGCCGAGAACATCGTCCATCTCGTGCTGGCGCGCATCGTCGAGGGCGGCCGCCGGTCCGACGCGCTGTCCTTGTTCATCGTGCCGCGGATCCGCGTCGACGGCACGCCGAACGGCGTCCAGTTGACGGGCCTCAACCGCAAGCTGGGTCATCACGGCACCACCAACTGTGCGCTGTCGTTCGGCGGTGCGGGAGAGTGCTTCGGCGAGCTGCTCGGCGCGCCTGGGCGCGGTCTCGAATGCATGTTCCACATGATGAACGAGGCCCGCATCGGCGTCGGCACGACGGCTGCGGCGACCGCGTGGGCGGCGTACCGGTATTCGTCCGGCTATGCGCTCGAGCGCATGCAGGGCCGGCGCGCTGCGGACGGCGCGAAGGCGCGGCTCGTCGACCATGCCGATGTGCGCCGCATGCTGCTGACACAGAAGACGATCGCCGAGGGCGGGTTGTCGCTGTGTCTGTTCGGGGCATGCCTCGTGGACCGGCAGCGCTGCGCGACCGACGACGGGACGCGGCGGACGACACGCGAGATGCTCGAAGTGCTCACGCCCGTCATCAAGGCATGGTGCGCGGAGCGCGGCGTGGAGTCGAACTCGCTCGCCATCCAGGTGATGGGCGGCGCGGGCTATGTGCGCGACCATCCGGTCGAGCGGCTGTTCCGCGACCAACGATTGAACCCCATCCACGAGGGCACGAACGGCATACTCGCCATCGACCTCGTGGTGCGCAAGGCGCGGCGCGGTGCCGGTCTCGAGCCGCTCCTGCAGGCCATCGATGCCGAGGTGGCCGCGGCGCTGGAGGACACCGCTGCCTGCGCGGCCGCGCGGTGCGTGGCGCAGCATGTGGCCGCCGCCTCGAGCACGCTGCGCAGCGTGCTGGCGACGATCGCGGCAGACAAGCCCCCGCAGGCGGCGCTCGCGTTCGCGACGCCCATCGCGCTCATGACGGGCGATCTCTCGGTCGCCTGGATGTGGCTCAAGCAGACGAGGGCGGTCGCCGCCCTCGACGACGTCCGAGCACAGGCCAAGCGCGCTGCCGCGCTGCACATGGTCACCCACATCCTGCCGCAGTCCTTCGGCCTGGCCGCGACGGTGCTTTCGGGCGCTGCCGCCTACGACGATCTGCCGCCGGAGACGTTCGCCGAGGCTTGAGCGTCTTGGTGGCGAAGTAGCGCCGAGGTCAGCGGTTGCGGCCGAGCTCGAGCTTGGCGACGGTCTCGAGGTGCACCTCGTCCGGCCCGTCCGCGAGACGCAGGATGCGCGCCGCCGTGAACGCATAGCCGAGGAAATAGTCGTCGCAGAGGCCGCCGCCGCCATGCACCTGGATCGCGCGGTCGATCACGGCCTGGGCCATGCGCGGCGCCACCACCTTGATCATCGCGATCTCGGTGCGGGCACCCTTGTTGCCCACGACATCCATCATGTGTGCGGCCTTCAGCACCAGCAGCCGGGCCTGGTCGATCTCGATGCGCGACAGCGCGATCTGCTGGCGCACCACGCCCTGATCGGCGAGCGTCTTGCCGAACGCGGTGCGCGACTTCGCGCGCGCGACCATCGCCTCCAGTGCGCGCTCCGCGAGCCCGATGAGGCGCATGCAGTGGTGGATGCGCCCGGGACCGAGCCGTCCCTGCGCGATCTCGAAGCCGCGGCCCTCGCCGAGCAGGATGTTGCCCGCCGGGACGCGAACGCCCTCGAACAGGATCTCCGCATGGCCGTGCCCCGGTTCGTCGAAGCCGAGGGTCCGCAGCGGGCGCAGGATCCTCACCCCGGGCGTGTCCATCGGCACGAGGATCATGGACTGCTGTTGGTGGCGCGGACCGTCAGGGTCGGTCTTGCCCATGACGATCGCGATGCGGCAGCGCGGGTTCATGGCACCGGTGGTCCACCATTTGCGGCCGTCGATCACGTACTCGTCGCCCTCGCGGCGGATGCGCGTCTCGATGTTGGTGGCGTCGGAGGAGGCGACGGCAGGTTCGGTCATGCCGAAGCAGGAGCGGATCTCGCCGGCGAGCAGCGGCGCGAGCCAGCGCGCCTTCTGCGCGTCGGTGCCGTAGCGGTGTAGCACCTCCATGTTGCCGGTATCGGGCGCGTTGCAGTTGAAGACCTCGGGTGCCCAAGTCACCCGACCCATCTCCTCGGCCATCGGCGCGTACTCGAGGTTGGTCAGCCCGGCTCCATGCTCGGCGTCCGGAAGGAACAGGTTCCAGAGGCCGGTCGAGCGGGCCTCGGCTTTCAGTTCGTCGAGGACCGGCGGCGGCGTCCAGGGCGTCGGACCCGCGGCGACCTGCTCATCGAAGAGCTTCTCGCGCGGCATGACGCGCTCGCGCATGAATTCCTTGACCCGATCGTAGAGCACGCGGGCGCGGGGCGAGATAGGGAACAGCGGATCGTGGGCGATGTCGGGCATGGGGGTCGTCACCGATGGGTCAAAGGGTAGGGGTCATTGGGTGTGGAAGGAGATCCGGCCGCACTGGAAGATCTGGACGGTCTGCTTGGGCGTCCAGGCGGAAGGCTTCATGCCGGTCTCCCAGGCGCGGAAGCGGACCTGCAGGTCGCGCACGACCTCGGGTTTGGAGAAGGTCATGAGGTCCCGTTCCGACGGGTCGTTGGCGAGGTCGAACAGCCAGGGGAAGGCGCCGTCGCGTGTGTTCGACAGCAGCTTCCAGTCACCCGACACCACCGCGTACTCGGGGCCGGTGCGGAAGAACAGCGCCTCGTGGATGGTCTCGCCGTCGCGCCCGGGCTGCATGCGCGGCGTGAGGTCCACGCCGTCGAAGGCCGCGTCGGTCTTGACGCCGGCGGCGGTGAGCACCGTCGGAGCGATGTCCATCAACGAGACGTTGCGCGGCTCGACGCGGCCGCGCGGCCAACGCGCCGGCCAGCTCATCAGGAACGGCACGCGCGGTCCGCCCTCGAAGTAGCTGAGCTTGCCGCCGGCGAGCGAGTCGCAGTCCGACACCCCCATGTAGGTGGCGGCGCCGTTGTCGGCGGTGAAGATGACGATCGTGTTGTCGGCGTCCGGCGAGCGCTCGATGGCGTCGAGCACCGCGCCGACGCTGCGGTCCAGCGCGCGGATCATGCCGGCATAGGTGCGGCGCACCGGATCCTTGATGTCGGCGAACGGCGCCATGTCGGCATCCAGCGCCTGGAAAGGGGAGTGCGGCGCGAGATGCGCGAGGTAGAGGAAATACGGCTGCCCCCGCGGTCCCGTCCCGATGAAGCGCACCGCCTCGCGGGTCAGCAGGTCGGTGAGGTAGGTCTTGTCGTCGGTGACGACCTCCGGCGGCCGTGGATCACCGGCGCGGTGCTTCATCAGCTGCACCCAGTCCACTTTACGCTCGAAACTTCGGGCACCAAGGTACGGCGCCGCGACGCTCGTGAGTCCCGGGGTACCGGCGCGCGCATAAGCGGTCTCGCCCGGCAGGAAGCCCAGGAATTCGTCGAAGCCGCGCGCCGTCGGCAGGCGGTCGGGCGTGCTGCCGAGATGCCACTTGCCGAAGATCGCGGTGCGATAGCCGCCGCGCTTGAGATCGGCGGCGAACACGCGCTGCGTCGGCGCGAGTCCTTGTCGGCCGGCATCCGCGCCCTCCGGCGTCAGGAACTCGAAGCCGTGTCGCTGCGGGTATTGGCCGGTGAGGAATCCTGCACGCGAGGGGCTGCAGACCGACGCGTTGGCGTAGCCCCGCTGGAACATGACGCCGCGACGCGCCAAACGGTCGAGGTTCGGCGTCGGCACGGCGACCGGCGAGGCGCCGTAGGTCGCGAGGTCCGGGATGCCGAGGTCGTCGGCGACGATCAGGACGATGTTCGGGGCGCGGGCGGTGGTGCTCTTGGGCGCTGCGGGCGAGGTCGTCGCGGCGGAGGCGTGCTCGGCGCTCGCCAGCGCGAGCACTGCGAGGCACACTGCAGTGAGGGTGGCGCTGATGATCCGACGGGACATGTCGTTCCTCCGAGCTGCGCTGCCGACCTTGCGGTCGTGCCAAGGTGACGGCAATATTAGCATGAAGTGTCGGCACTACGCGCCGTCATCCATCCTGTCGGAGGTCGTACCCGTCATGCGCCATCACCATCGCCTCGTGCTGCTCGCCGCGCTGCTCGCATCGGCCTCCTGCGTGGGCACCGCCCCCGGACCGTCCGCGACCGCACAGAGCGCTGCGGCCGGGCAGGGCGCGACGGCGTCCCGTCCCAATGTCATCGTGATCGTCGTCGACGACATGGGTTATGGCGACATGGGCGCGTACGGCGGACGCATCCCGACACCGAACCTCGACGCGCTGGCCGCGGCCGGCGCCCGCATGACCTCGGGGTATGTAACCGCCGCCGTCTGTGCGCCTTCCCGATCCGCCTTGCTCGCCGGGCGGCAGCAGACACGGTTCGGTTTCGAGTTCAATCCGGTCGGGCGTGACGAGACGCTTGGCCTCGACAAGGGCCAGACGCTGATCGCGCAGACCATGAAGGCGGCCGGTTACCGCACGGGCATGGTGGGCAAGTGGCATGTCGGGCAGGCGCCGGGATATCAACCGCTCGACCGGGGCTTCGACAGTTACTACGGTGTGTTGGCAGGGGCCACCACTTTCCTGCGCAGCATCGGTCCCGGGGACCTGCACGTCGAGACCGCTGAAGACTCGAAGATCAATCGGCAGCGACTGCCGGTCTACGACGGCCGAACCCCCGTGGATCCGGACGGCTATCTCACGGATGTGTTCACCGACCGCGCGATCGACTTCATCGGTCCGCGCAGCACCGATCCGTTCTTCCTCTATCTCTCCTACACGGCGCCGCATGCGCCGTTGCAGGCGTCGGCTCGGTACGTGGCGCGGGCCGGCGGAGGATCCGATTTCCACCGCGTCTACGCCGCGATGATGATCGCCGTCGACGACGGCATAGGGCGCATCGTCGAGCATCTGAAGAGGACCGGCCGCTACCAGGACACGCTCATCTTCTTCGTGAGCGACAACGGCTGCGCCAGCTACATCAACGGTGGTTGTTCCAACGGTCCGTTGAACGCCTGGAAGGGCTATCCGTGGGACGGCGGGATCCGCGTGCCGTACCTCGTGAGCTGGCCGGCGCGCATCAAGCCCGCTGTACGCGGCGATCTTGTGAGCAGTCTGGACATCGCGGCGACCGCTGCCGCGGCGGCCGGCACCAAGCACCCCAACGCCGAGGGCATCGATCTCGTCCCGCTGCTCAGCAAGCCGGAGAGGGCGGACGATCGCATGCTGTTCTGGAAGATGGGGCCTAATCACATCGTGCGCGATGGTCGTTGGAAGCTCATCGTCGTCAACAAGGCCGCGCCGCCGTCGCAGGATGCGGCGAAGGGCGACGACCTCGGTCGTTCGCTGCGGCCCGACGGTCTGCCCGCTCAGGTGTCGCCGCTCGGTCAGTGGACCTTCCTCTACGACATGGTCGCGGATCCCGGCGAGAAGGTCGATCTGTCGGCGCGTCATCCGGAGGTCGTCGAGCGGTTGCGCCGGGAGTGGGCCGTCTGGGACAAGGGCAATGTCGCGCCAGGTTGGACCAGCCGTCGCAGCATCACGGTGCAGGTGAACGGTGCTCGAGCCGAACTCTTCAATTGATCGGCGGGTCCCGGTGATGCGTCGGGCCGCGCTGCTCGCCTGCACGGCGGCGTCGCTGCTGGCCGGTTGCGCGGCGGCCCCGCGCGCCGCTGATGCCGTGTCCGCGAGCACGGTGTCCGCCGCCCGCGGACCCATCGAGGTGCTGGAGAGCGGTCCTCGCGATGGCGAGCCCGTGCTGCTCATCCCGTCGCTCGGCCGCGGTGCCGAGGATTTCGACGACCTCGCGGGCCGCCTCGCCCGCGCGGGCTACCGCGTGATCCGGCCGCAGCCCCGCGGCATCGGGCGCTCGGCGGCCTGGCAAGGTGAGCCGACGATGGTCGAACTCGCGGAGGACGCGATGGTCGCCGCCGCCGACATCCGCCCTCCGCAAAGGCTGGTTGTGGTGGGGCATGCGTTCGGCAACCGCGTGGCGCGCATGATCGCGACGCGCGAGCCGGCGCGCGTGCGCGCCCTCGTGCTGCTCGCGGCCGGCGGCAAGGTGCGCATGGCGTCGGACGTGGAGCGGGCCTTGGTGCGGTCTTTCGACCTCACCCTCCCCGAGGAGGAGCGCATGCGCTCGGTCGCGCTCGCGTTCTTCGCGCCGGGCAACGACGCGTCCGTCTGGCGCGATGGCTGGTTCAAGAGCGTCGCCGAGGTGCAGATCGCCGCCACCGAACGGACTCCGGTCGACTCCTGGTGGGCGGCGAGCGACGTGCCCGTGCTCGTCGTGCAACCGATGCAGGATGTGCTCGCGCCGGCCGAGAACGCCGAAAAGCTTCGCAAGGAGGGCGGTGACCGCGTACGCGTCGCGTATGTCGACCGTGCGGGCCATGCGCTGCTGCCCGAGCAGCCGGACGCCGTGGCGTCGAACATCCTCGCGTACCTGCGCGGCCTGCCGAAGTGATCTCCGCCGACGCTCTGCGCCGGGCGTGGCGCGTCGCGCCGTCCGGTCCTCGTCGCGGTTCAGCGCGCGAGCAGATCCCGGTCGAGCGAGCGCGAGCAGCGCCAGAAGCAGGCGGCCGCCACCAGCAGGAGCAGCGCGGTCGCCATCATGGAGTTGCGCAGGCCCTCGGCGTACACGGCGCTGCAGACCGCTTGCTGGTCCGCGGGCAGCGCGCCCGCCACCTTGGGGTTGCAGGCTGCGGCGTCGAGCACATCGCCCATGCCGCGCGACCCGAGGCCGAGCGTGATGAAGGTGTCGCTCAGGAACCCGATCAGCTGCGGCCCGATGCCGTTGCCGACGAGCGCGATGATGACCAGCAGGATCGCGATCGCCGATGCGCGCGAGGACTGCGGTACCACGCCCTGTCCGATGGTGTACTGCGCGCCGAGGTAGCCGTAGTGCAGGAAGGAGGCGCCGGCCCAGAGGATGAAAGCGAGGCCGAGGTTCTCGGTCTTCTGCATGAAGCCGAGCAGATAGAGCGGGGTGGCCAGCACGAGCATGATGGCCGGCAGCATCGCGACCCAGCTGATCGAGCGGCGCACCAGGCGCTCGGTGATGTACCCCGCCGTGATCGTGCCGATCGCGCCCGCGATGCTGAGCGGGACGCCGAACTGCAGGGCGAACTGCGCCGGCGACAGGCCATGCATGCGCTGCATCATCGGCGCCTGGAAGGCCGAGTAGCCGTAGCCGACCATGGCGACCAACGCGGCGGCGGCCGCCATGAACCAGAAGCTCGGCTTGCGGAGCAGCAGCCGGAAGGTCGCGCCGATGCCGGTACGCTGCGGCGTGGGCATGCCCGGGGGGTCCGACCAGCCGCGCGGCGGCTCCTTGACGGTGAACAGCACCACCAGCGCGTAAAGCACGCCGGGAACGCCGAGTGCGAGGAAGGCGAAACGCCAGCCGAAGTCGGTCCCCCAGCCGAGCGACTCCGGCATCCAGCCGAGGCCGAAGACGCCGAGCACCGCGACGACCTTCTCGTCCGGCAGCTGCCCCAGCGGACCGCCGATCAGGAAGGCGAGCATCGAACCCAGCATCACCCCGGTGGAGTAGACCGACAGCGCCTTCGGGCGCGCCGAGGGGCGGAAGTAGTCCGCGATCACCGAGTTGGACGGCGGGTTGCTGCCCGCTTCACCGATCGCCACGCCGATGCGCGCCACCAACAGGAACAGGAAGCCGGTGGCGAGCCCGCAGAGCGCGGTCATCAGCGACCAGAGCGCGATGCAGAACGCGATGATCGCGACGCGGTTGTAGCGATCGGCGGCCAGCGCGATCGGGATGCCCATCAGCGCGTAGAAGAGGGCGAAGGGCGGACCCGCCAGGAACCCGAACTGCGTGTCGGTGAGGCCGAAGGTGGTGATCACCGGCTGCGCGAGCACGCCGAGCAGTGCGCGGTCGATGAAGTTCAGCGTGTAGACGGCCGTGAGCGTCAGCAGCACGTACCAGCGGTAGCGCGTGCTGCCGAGGTCGCGGCCCTGCGAAGGGATTTCTGAGGTGGTGTCCATGGGCCAATCATAGACATCACAGCGACGGACGTTGATGTTTTTTTTGGCGCACATCCTGCCGGTCGGGAGGGTCGGGCGCTACCGGATATATCTTTGTGAAGAGGCGAATGACGATGCATCCCTACGAGTCCCCCTGGATGGACGACGACCTGCGCACGTTCCGCGAGACCGCGGCGCGTTTCCTCGAGGCCGAGATGGTGCCGAACGACGCGCGATGGCGCGCGCAGCACGGTGTCGGCAAGGAGATCTGGCGCAAGGTCGGCGAGATGGGTCTGCTGCTCACCGACCTGCCCGCCGAATATGGCTGTGGCGGCGGCGATTTTCGCCATGAGGTCGTGCTGTATGAGGAGGCGGCCCGGCGTGGATTGTCCGGATTCGGGCAGGGCGTGCATACGATGTGTGCCCATTACATCTACAACTACGGCACCGAGGCGCAGAAGCGGCGTTGGCTGCCCCGCATGGCCCGCGGTGAGTTGATCGGCGCCATCGCCATGACCGAGCCCGGCGCCGGCTCCGACCTGCAGGGCGTGCGTACCCGAGCCGTGCTCGAGGGCGACCACTATCGCATCAATGGCTCGAAGATCTTCATCACCAACGGCGGCCAAGCCTCGCTGCTGATGCTGGTCACGCGCACCAACACGGAGGACCGCAAACGCGGCCTGTCGCTGATCATGGTCGAGACCGAGAACCTTCCCGGTTACCGTGTCGGCCGCGTGCTCGACAAGATGGGCATGCCGGCGCAGGACACCGCCGAGCTCTTCTTCGAGGACGTGCGCGTCCCCGCGGATTGCCGGCTCGGTCCCGAAGA
Source organism: Steroidobacteraceae bacterium (assembly GCA_040400835.1). Classification (GTDB taxonomy): domain Bacteria; phylum Pseudomonadota; class Gammaproteobacteria; order Steroidobacterales; family Steroidobacteraceae; genus UBA964. The sequence goes on along the minus strand of JBBAPM010000001.1, from coordinate 506,479 downwards.
AGGCCTCGGCATGCAGCAACTGATGGGCGATCTGCCCTACGAGCGGCTCGTCATCGCGCTGTGCGGCGTCGCCGCCATGGAAGGCGCGGTCGCTGAGACCTCGAAGTATGTGAAGGAGCGCAAGGCCTTCGGTCAGGTCATCGGCCAGATGCAGCACATCCGCTTCAAGCTCGCCGAGTGCGCGACCGTCACCCGCGTGGCGCGGGTGTTCGTCGACGACTGCATCCAGAAGCTGCTCGTGGGCAAACTCGACACCGAGACCGCCTCGATGGCCAAGTACTGGGTCACCGACATGCAGCAGCAGGTCATCGACGAGTGCGTGCAGCTGCACGGCGGCTACGGCTACATGAACGAGTACCTCGTCTGCCGCATGTTCGTGGACTCGCGGGTGCAGCGCATCTACGGCGGCACCAACGAGATCATGAAGGAGGTCATCTCGCGGACCTTGTGACCGGTCGCCGGCCGTCCGCGGGCAGGAGTAGGGACGATGTCAGGCGCGCTGCGGGGCGGGGTGATCGGTGCGGTGGTCGCGGCAGCGGCGATCGCGCTCGGCATCGGCTGGGTGGCAGAGCGAATCGACGGTGATAAGCGCGAGGTCCGCAGCACGCTCGTCGCGCCGGAGAAGCCCGTCGTCATGCGCACCAAGGGCGGCCTGCTGGAGGTCGCGACGGTGCGCGCGCTGGAGCGGTTCACCCGCGAGGACTCGCGCGACTTCTGGGGCATCGACCTCGGCACCACGGTGTCGCAGATCCAGGCGCCGGTGACCTACCGGTTCCACATCGAGATGGCCCGTGAATGGCCGATCGAGATCCGCGGCCGCACCGCCATCGCACGCGCGCCGGCCATCAAGCCGTCGTTGCCGGTGGCCTTCGACACCACGCTCATGGAGAAATACACGCGGGCGGGCTGGGCGCGCTTCAACAAGGAAGAGAACCTCGAGGCCTTGGAGCGCTCGATGACCCCGATGCTCGCGGAGCGGGCGGCCGGTGAGGCCTACCGCGGGCTCGCCGAGGACGCCGCCCGCAAGACCATCGCCGAGTTCATCACGATCTGGTTGCTCAAGGAGACGGACTGGAAGCGCGACCCTCTGTACAAGGTGGTGGTGCTGTTCCCGGGCGAAAAGCCGCCGCCGCTGCCATAATCGCCGGCGGGGGTATCAACCGCCGGGCGTTGTCGCCCGGCCCGGAAGCCAGCAAAGGAGTTGCGCATGGCACTCGACCTCGTGCCCACCGGCAGGGACGTCCCCAACGACGTCAATGTCATCATCGAGATCCCGAAGGACGCCGAACCCGTCAAGTACGAGGTGGACAAGGCGACCGGCGCGATCTTCGTCGACCGCATCCTCTCGACGCCGATGCGCTATCCCTGCAACTACGGCTACATCCCGCACACGCTGTGCGGCGACGGGGACCCGGCCGATGTGCTCGTCATCCTGCCGCTGCCGCTCGTGCCGGGGTCGGTCATCCGCTGCCGGCCGGTGGGCGTGATGATGATGCAGGACGAGGCCGGGTCCGATGAGAAGATCCTCGCCGTGCCGGTCGACAAGATCTTCAACGGCTACAGCCATGTGCAGGACATCGGCCAGGTGTCGAAGCATTGGCTGGAGCGCATCGGGCACTTCTTCCAGCACTACAAGGACCTTGAGCCCGGCAAGTGGGTCAAGATCAGCGGCTGGGGCGATGCGGCGGCGGCGCGGACCATCATCGAGGAGGCGGTGGCGCGATTCAACGCGTCGCCGGACAAGCCGCACTTCTGAAGTCGGTGTCGACCGACGGCACTGGTCGTCCAGCCGGTTGAACCGCGTGGATTGCCTGTCACACCTTGCGCCGCCCAAGATAGAGACACCGGCCGATCGGGCCTGACGGAGGCGATATGAGCAGACATCACATCGGCGTGCAGATGAAGGTCAAGGACGGTAACGAGCAGGCCTACCTCGCTTGGCTTGCCGATGACGCACCTGTTCTCGCGAAGGTCTTCGGCCGCGTCGGCATCCATTCCAAAACAGTGCTGATGAACGGCTCGCACATCATCGCGCACTACGGCGCGGATTCGCCCGCCGCGGTGGGCGAGGCCTTCCAGACGCCGGAGGCCGTGGCGATGCTCACCGGGCGCCTCGGTGCGCTGCTCGATCCGACCTTCGCGCCGATCTTCTACGCCGAGGAGCTGCGCTGGACGAAGGCCGTCCCCGGACCGCTGCAGCGGGCGGCGATCGCGCTCAACCTGAAACCCGGGCAGGAAGCCAACTACCTCGACTGGGTGCGCAACCGCGCCAAGGCGCAGTTCAACGACCTGTGGGGGCGTTTCGACATCGCCACCAAAGAGGTCCTGGTGAGCGGATCGAACGTCATCTCCTTCTACGAGATCAAGGATCCGTCGCGCATCCTGCCGAGCTTCGGTGAGCCCGAGGCCATCGCCGCGATGCAGTCGGACCTCGGTACGATGCTCGACATCGCGGCCGACAAACCGCCGGCGTTCTTCACCGAGGCGTTCCACTGGCACGACTGAGCGCCGTTACGGCGCTCGGCAGAGGGGACGCCGATCACTTCATCGTGGCCGTGATCGACCGGCGGTCCCAATCGGCGGCGATGTTGCGCATGACACCCGTGAGCTGCGTCAGGACGAACTGCTTCTCGATCAGCTGCACGAGGGTCCCGGTCGAGGCCCGAGCATCGACGAACGCGAAACGCGCGCCGAAGCTGTAGGTGCCGCGCGTCACGCAATCGTGGCCGGCGGCGGCTTCCGCGGCCAGCGCCTCGTCGAGGCTATCGACCACCAGCGATGGGGCGAGGGTGCCGATGCCGATCTCGCGCCAAGGGCTCGCCATGTCGTCGTGCAGCTCGACCAACTCCAGCAGCACATCGCCCGCGTAGGCGGTGGCGACCGACATCGCCGGCCGGGCTTCGCTCCCGCGGTGCTGGTAGTCCTTGAAGGCGAGGGCGGGGAACGTGAAGAAGGGGCCTGCGCCCGTCGTGCGCGCCCAGGCGTGCATCGCGGTCTCGAGCGACGGGACGACCTGCACCAGACGCTGCAGGCTGGCGCGGATGTCGGTGACCGCTGCCGCCGCCGCCTCGCCGATCTCGCCGATGACCTCGCCGACCTTGTAGGTGGTGCCGGCGACGCCGGTCTGGCGGATGACGCCCACCGCCGGGGACTCGACATCCATGGTCGATTTCTCGAGCTCGAGGGTGTAGATCGGCTCGCCTTCGGCGACGGTGGCGCCGTCGGCGACCAGCCATGCGACGAGGGTGCCCTCGCGCATGGACACGGCGGCCTTCGGGATGCGCAGCGTGGTCGGCATCGGCGCGGGATCAGCGCTTCAGCATCGCGCGCGCCGCGTCGACCACGCGGCCTGCCTGCGGGAAGTGCAGGTTCTCGAGGCCCGCGGTGAACGGCACCGGCGTGTAGCGCGCGCCGACGCGCGCCACCGGCGCGGCGAGCTGCCCGTGCAGGCGCGAGTGGATGATGCTCGCGATCTCGCCGCCGAAGCCGCCGAACTCGGTGGCCGCATGCAGCACGATGGCGCGCTTGGTGCGGCCGACGCTCTCGAGGATCGCGGGCACATCGAGCGGCACGATGGTGCGCAGGTCGAGCACTTCCGCTTCGACGCCTTCCTTCGCGAGCGTCCCGGCGGCGGCGAGCGCCTCGCCGACCGTCCAGCCGTAGGTGATGATCGTCAGGTCCTTGCCCGGGCGCTTGATGTCGGCCTCGCCGAGCGGGATACGGTAGTCGCCTTCCGGGACCGGTCCCGGTGCGAAGTAAGCCCGCATCGACTCGAAGAACACGACGGGATCCGGGTCATGGATCGCCGAGAGCAGCAGACCCTTGGCCTCCGCGGGCGTGCTCGGGTACACGACCTTGAGGCCGGGCGTGTGCGCGAGCCAGGCCTCGAGCGATTGCGAGTGCTGCGCGCCGAAGCTGCCGACGAAGCCCGCGGTCAGCGTGCGGATGACGAGCGGCACGCTGGTCTTGCCGCCCGACATGTAGCGCAACTTCGCGGCGTGGTTGCTCACCTGGTCCATGCAGACCATGAGGAAGTCGTTGATCATGATCTCGGCGACCGGCTTCATGCCGGCCATCGCGGCGCCGACGGCGGCGCCGACGATCGCCTGCTCGGCGATCGGGGTCGGGCGCACGCGGTGGCGGCCGAACTTCGTGGACAGACCGTAGGTGGTCTTCACCACGCCGCCCGCCGGGTCGGCGATGTCCTCACCGAGCAGGAACACCTCCTCGTCGGACTCGAGCGCGATGGCGAGCGCCTCGTTGACCGCCTGGCCGAAGGTCATCATGCGATCGGACTGGGGCTGGTATCGCCCGGCGGCCTTGGGCTGCGCGGTCGCGATCACGTGGTCGGGGATCAGCGTCGCGTCGGCGAACACGTCCGTGTAGAGCTCGCTGTCGGCGGGCGCCGGCGCTTTGCGCGCGTATTCGCTGGCGGCATCGACCTCCTTGCGGATCCCGGTCTCGATGTCCTTGAGCGCCTCATCGGTGGCGATCCCGGCATCGATCAGGCGCTGGCGGAAGCGGGCCACCGGCGCCGCCGCCTTGGCGGTGGCGAGCGCGGCGGCATCCATGTGGCCCTCGTCGCTGCCGAACGAGTGGCCTTGCAGGCGATGGCAGACGGCTTCGACGAGGGTCGGGCCCTGACCCGCGCGTGCGCGGGCGACGGCGGCCTTGGCGACCTCGTGGACGGCGACCGGATCGGTGCCGTCGACGCGTACGCCGGCCATCTCGTAGGCCGCGGCGCGCTTGGAGAAATCCTTGGTGAGCGTGTACTCGTCGAGCGCGGTGTACTCGGCGTACTGGTTGTTCTGGCAGACGAAGATCACCGGCAGCTTCCAGACCGCCGCCAGGTTGAGCGCTTCGTGGAAGGCACCGATGCTGGTCGCGCCGTCGCCGAAGTTGCAGACGCAGACGCGGTCGGTGCCGTGCAACTGTTCGGCGAGGGCGAGGCCGTTGGCGATCGGAAGGCCGGCGCCGACGATGCCGGTGGTGAGCATCAGGCCGGAGGTGGGGTCCGAGAGGTGCATCGGGCCGCCCTTGCCCTTGCAGGTGCCGGCCACCTTGCCGTAGAGCTCGGCGAATATGGCGTCGAGCGGCGTGCCCTTGGCGACGATGTCGTGGATGCCGCGGTAGGTCGTGGCGACGAAGTCGTCGGCTCTCAGCGCGGCGCCGATGCCCGCGGAGATCGCCTCCTGACCGCCGACCGGGTAGTACTGGAACATGATCTCGCCCGCGCTGAGTCCGCGGGTGACCGCCTTGTCGCTCTCGTTGATGCGCACCATCGTGCGGTAGAGGGAGAGCATGGCGTCGTTGGATAGGGTGGGGGCGGTGGTCATGGGTACGTCCTCCGATGCTGGTTCTTTGCGCGGTGAGCCGCTTCAGGCCATGGGCCGAAGTCTAAGCGGTATTCACGGATGCAAATCGGCGTTTCACGTATGTGGACACGCTCAGCTGCGGGTCGGCGCGACCAGATGGGTGGTGATGGCGGTCCGCATGGCGCGCGCGATCGTGCGTTCGTTGCGCCGGATGCGGTCGCTGAGCCCGCCGACCCCGAGCACGAGGACGTTGCCGTCGCTCGCCGGGGGCAGCGCCATCGAGATCGCGCCGGTGTCCGGGAACAGGCTCGCGAACGCCACCGAGTAGCCGGTGCTGCGGACCTGCGGCAGGCTTTCCAGGGTCTGGTCGATGGCCTGACGGGCGACGCGCGTGCGCGCCATGCTGCGGGCCGCATCGGCGAGGCGCTCCACCTCGGCCGGCGGCCGGGTGGCGAGGAACGCCGCGCCGACGCTGGTGCCGAAGAGCGGCGCCACCGTGCCCTCGTCCATCTTGAGCGCGATGAAGAAGCTGCCCGGCAGCACGCGGATGAAGCGCATCGCCTGGCCCGAACGCATCGAGAGCGTGACGGTCTCGCCGGTCACGTCATGCAGCTCCTGCAGCATCGAAGCGGCATCGCCCATGCCGTAGAGCGCTGCGGGGATCCAGGCGCCGAGCGAGGTGACGCGCAGCGAGGGGAAATAATGCATCGTGTCCGGGTCGAAGGACAGGTAGCCGAGGTTGGTCAGGTATTTGAGCAGCACGTTGGTGCTCGACTTCGGGTAGTCGAGCAGGCGGCCGATCTCGGAGGCCGACAGCGGCTTGCGGACGTTGCCGAGGAGTTCCAGCACCTCGAGCACGCGACCGGCCGACTTGACCGTGGCGCCCGCGGCCGGACCGCGGTCTTCTTCCGTTTGGGTCATGCCGGCCATGTCGTGCTCCGCTGCGGCTTGGATCCTGCAAGCCAATATAGGTTCATATCCGTGGACTGTAAATGCAAACCTGTGAACTATCGGTTAGGGTGATTATATGAGCGGGGCCATCGATATCGTCTGCAACCTCTTCGACCCTACCGCGGTGCGCCTGGGGCAGACGGGGCTCGACGACACCTTCAAGGCGCAGGTGCGCCTCGATCGGCGTTATTGGAGCGGGATGCCCGTCAGCCACTACCTGCGCAAGATGGACCGCGCGGGCATCGAGCGGTCGCTGCTGATCGCGGTCCGCGCGGGTGACATCAACGTCCGCGGCTCATTCGAGCTGCCGATGGACCGCGTCTCGAAGGTCTGCGAGCGCTGGCCCGACCGGTTCTCCGGCTTGGCCGGCGTCGATCCGTTCCGCGGCATGAAAGGTCTCGCCGACCTGTCCTACGCCGTCCGCGACCTCGGCTTCGTCGGCGCGCATCTCTATCCGCACTGGTTCGGCCTCGCGCCCGACCATGCCAAGTACTACCCGTACTACGCGAAGTGCGCCGAACTCGGCGTGCCCATCATGATGCAGGTCGGGCACAACCTCGTGTACTCGCGCGAGCGCCGGCTGCCGAGCGTCGGCCGCCCGATCACCCTCGACCAGGTGGCCATCGACTTCCCGGAACTCACGCTCATAGGCATCCATATCGGCGTGCCCTGGACCGACGAGATGATCTCCATGTGCTGGAAGCACGAGAACGTCTTCACCGCAGGGGATGCCTATGCGCCGAAGCACTGGCCCGCATCGTATGTGCAGTACATGAACACCTACGGCCGCCAGAAGGTGCTTTTCGGCACCGACTGGCCCGTCATCGATCCGGAACGCGCCATGCGCGAGGTGAAGGAGCTCGGTCTCCGTCCCGAATCCGAGCGTGCGTTGCTGCGCGACAACGCCCTGCGGGTCTTCAAGCTGCCCGGCCACAAGGCGCTGCTCGCGAAGGAAGCGCGCACCAAGGCCGCACGGAGCAAGGGCAAGTGAGCGGCCTGTACCGTCCGCTGCGCATCTCCGACGGCTTGCACGCGGTGGGTCTGCGTGAGCCGGGTCGTCCTGCGCTGCGCTGCGAGGGCAGGGAGTTCACCTACGGCGAGCTGCACCAACGCGTGCAGCGTCTCGCCGGTGCGGCGGTGCGCGAACTCGACATCAAGCTCGGTGACCGCGTGGCGATGCTCGCACCCAACTGCGCCGAGTACCCGGAGGTGCTCTGCGGCTTCAGCGATGCAGGCGGCATCGTCGTCACCCTGAACCCGCGCAGCCCGGCCGCCGAGATCGCGGCCGCATGCCGCGATTGCACGCCCTCGGTGATGGTCGTGCATCCCTCCCTCGAGACGGTGGCGCGCGAGGCGGTCACGCTCGGTCTCGGTGACCGCATCAACAGGCTCATCGTGCTCGGACCCGCCTACGAACGCTGGCTCGCGGGGCATGCGCCGGTCGCCGAAGACGAACTGCCCCGTTTCGAAGAGACGCATCCGTTCACGCTCGTCTACAGCTCGGGCACCACCGGCCAGCCGAAGGGCGTCGTCATCTCGCACCGGTCGCGCACGCTGACCTTCCACGGCATGGCGATGGAATACGGCTGCTACGGACCGGACGACCGCTTCTACGCGCTTGCGCCCATGTCGCACGGCGCCGGCTTCGCGTTCGCGATGTGCACGCTCTATTTCGGCGGCTTCGTCGAGATCGCGCCGCGCTTCGACCCCGCGCAGGTGCTGGAGCGCCTCGCCGACGGCGGGTTCACCGGCGTCTTCATGGTGCCGACGCACTTCCAGGCGATCTTCGCGCTGCCGCCCGATACGCTCGCGCAGCGCAAGGGCACGGCACGCGCGCTGCGCACCATCATCTCCAACGCCGCTGCGCTGCCGCAGCCGGTGAAGGAGCGGATCGTCGCCCACTTCGGCGAGGGCCTGCTGCACGAGACCTACGGGTCGACCGAGGCCGGCATCGTCACCAACATCCGTCCGCAGGACCAGCTGCGCACGCGCCAGTCGGTCGGTCGCGCCTTCGCGCTCAACGAGATCCGGCTGCTCGGGCCGGACGGCAGCGAGGTGCCGGTGGGCGAGGTGGGCGAGCTCTACTCGCGCTCGCCGTACCTCTTCGAGGGCTACTGGAACCACCCGGAATGGACGGCGGAGTGCAGCCGCGAGGGCGGCTGGGTGAGCGCGGGCGATCTGGCGCGGCGCGACGCCGAGGGTTTCCTCTACATCGTCGACCGCAAGAAGGACATGGTCGTGTCGGGCGGCTTCAACGTCTACCCGCGCGAGGTGGAGATCGTGCTCGAGCAGCACCCCGCGGTGCGCGAGGCCTGCGTCGTCGGCGTGCCGGACGAGCATTGGGGGGAGCGCGTGCGCGGCTTCGTCGTGCTGCGCGAGGGGCAGCAGACGGGGCAGGCGCTCGCGGAGGACATCGCCGCGTTCTGCCGGGAGCGTGTCGCCGGCTACAAGGCGCCGCGCGAGATCGGCTTCATCGCGGCGGTGCCGCGCAACATCGGTGGCAAGGTGCTCAAGCGCGAGTTGCGTGATGGCCACCACACTTGTTTTGTAGTTCACAGCCGTGAACCGAAGGTTCAGCGGACTGCTTGACTTGGCGCGAAGAGTGGCAAGAGACTCGACGCGAGGGATGTAGCACGCGGCTCACGCCGCAACTGGAGGGAATTGGTCCATGGAACACCGCAAGATCTCGCGGCTAGTCGCCGCTTCCGTCGCCGCGCTCGTCGCCGCGTCGCCCGTCCTCGCCGCCGATGAGGGGCTCGAAGAGGTGGTCATCACCGCCGAGAAGCGCTCCAGCACCGTGCAGGACACGCCGCTCTCGATCGCGGCATTCTCCGGCGGCGAGCTCGAGGCCGCCGGCATCACATCGACCGACGGTCTCTCCAACCTCACGCCGGGCCTCGTGGTCCAGAAAGAGGTGATCGGCAAGGTGGTCATCCGCGGCGTCGGCACCGAGAACTTCTCGGTCGGCAGCGACCCGGGCGTCGCCATCCACCAGGACGGCGTCTACCTCGCCCGTTCGTCGGTGGCGGTGTTCGACTTCTTCGATACCGAGCGCGTCGAGGTGCTGCGCGGGCCGCAGGGCACCCTTTACGGTCGCAACGCGACCGGCGGCGTCATCAACATCATCTCGCGCAAGCCGGAGAAGGAGTTCGGCGGCTACGCCAAGCTCGACGTCGGCGACTACTCCAAGCTGCGCATCGAGGGTGCGCTCAACGCGCCGTTCAGCGACACGGTAGACGGGCGCCTCTCCGTGCTGTGGGCGCAGCGCGACGGCTACACCGAGAACAAGTTCGCGACCGCCAAGGCCCGCGACCTCGACCAGCTCGACAACCAGGATCTCTGGGCGGTGCGCGGCCAGATCGCGTTCGCCCCGTCGGACACCTTCAGCGGCCTGCTGCAGGTCGACGTGTCGCGCGACGACAGCAACCCGACGGCCTTCAAGTACTTCACGCACGCCGCAGGCGACCCGAACATCTATTGGACCACGCCGACCGACAAGCGGCTGCCGAGCCTGCGCGAGGTGTCGCAGGGCTACGAGCAGAACATCGTCGGTTCGACGCGCCAAGTGCCGAGCGTCGGCCGCGCCTACACCGACGCCGCCAACCTCAAGCTCACCTGGGACCTCGGCGGCGCGTCGCTGATGTCGCAGACGGCCTACCGCAAGACGACCTTCTCCTGGCTCAACGACGGTGACGGCACCGATGTCTTCTTCGTGACCTATTTCCAGGACGACGACTCGAAGCAGCTGACGCAGGAGCTGCAGCTCTCGAGCAACGGCGACGGCCCGCTCAAGTGGATCGTCGGCGGCTTCTACCTCGACGAGAAGGGCAAGACCTTCAGCGGTCTCGCCTTCAACGGGCTGGCCGCCGCGCTCGGCTTCCCGGCCGGCAGCATCGAGGGCATCCTCATCGACGGCAAGTCGAACACCAAGTCCTACTCGGCGTTCGCGCAGGGCACCTATTCGCTGACGGACGCAACCCGCCTCACCGCGGGCGTGCGCTACACGAAGGACGACAAGCAGGGCGACATGTACTACCTGCTGTCGAACCTCGTGTTCACGCCGCAGTTCATCGGCTATCCGGCCGGCAAGACCTGGGCGGACGTGCTCAACGACAGCTGGAGCGCCACCACGCCGAAGTTCGGCATCGACCACGACTTCAGCGATGACGTGATGGGTTACGTGTCGGCGACGCGCGGCTTCAAGAGCGGTGGCTTCAACCTCATCGGCCGCCAGGCGCCCTACAACCCCGAGTACCTGTGGGCCTACGAGGCGGGCCTCAAGACCCGCTTCGCCGACGGCCGTGCCACCGCCAACTTCGGCGTGTTCCAGTACGACTACAAGGACATGCAGGTCGGCAAGATCGTCAACGCCTCCGACAACCTGACCAACGCCGGCAAGGCGACCATCCGCGGTTTCGAGGCCGAGGTGCGCGCCGCGCTCGGCGGCGGCGTGGAGCTGAACGCGGGCATCGCCTACCTCGATGCGCAGTTCGACGAGTTCCTGACCGAGGATCCGGCCGTCGGCAGGGCACCTGCGGCGCTCGGCCCTTATGCCGGTGCCTGCGAGACGCGCGCGCCGGCGCTCGGTGCGCAGGGCGTCTCGCTCGCGGGTTGCGACCTGCGCCGCGCGCCGCCGCTGTCGGGCAACCTCGGGCTGCAGTGGACGGGCGAGATGGCGGGCGGCGAGATCTCGCTGCGCGGCGACTACTCGTACAAGGACAAGCAGTACTTCACGCAGTTCAACCGCGACGCGGTGTCGCAGCCGGCCTACGGTCTGCTGGGTCTGCGCGCCGGCTGGCGCTCGGCCGACGACAAGTGGGCGCTCTCGGCCTACGTCGACAACGTCACCGACGAGGACTACTACTCGACGGTGCTGGAGTCGGGCATCGCGCCGTCGCCGGGACTCGTGCCGCAGTCGGTGATGGGCGCGCCCCGCACCTTCGGCGTGTCGGTCCGCGTCGGCTTCTGAGCCCGGCCGTTTGACGCTGCTGCTCGACCTCGAAGGGAGCCACGACGCCATGGCCGATACGCCGAACCCCGGGTTCATCCTGGTGGAACTCGCGGGTGAGCACCCCGGACAGGTCCGGGTGCTCGAGACGGCCGCGAAGCTGCTGACCGACGGCGGCGCCCGGGTTCATGCCTGGGCGCCCGCCGGTCGGGTGGCCTGCTTCGAGCCGGGCACCGTGGGCGCGGGGGTGCTGATCGCGAGCATGACGGACCCGGCGCGCATCGCGCCCTTGGTCCGTCAGTCGCTGCTGCCGCACCTCAAGGCGAACATGCCCGCGCACAGCATCCCGAAGGTGCTGCAGGTCAATGGCCTGCCCGCCGATGGTCTGCCGACCATGATGGACATCCCGACCGTGGCGAGCGTGCCGCGCCCGCCCAAGGGCCTGCGCAACGCGCTGATGGTCATCCAGGGCACAGGGACCAACCCGGCGCAGATGGACAAGTACCGCGACATCATCCTGCCGATGATGAAAGAGCGGGGCAGCTACTACGAGGCGTTCGCGCTCGGCGCCGGCGAGGTCGTGCCGCTCTCGGGCGAGTGGAAGGAGCAGATCTTCGCGATCTCCCGCTGGCCGACGCGGGCGTCGGCCGAGGACTTCTGGTTCGCCGACCGTTACCAGGGCACGGCCATCCCGATCCGCATCGGCGCGGGCAAGTTCACGGTGCACGTGCTCGAGGAGACCTGATCCATGTCAGCCCCGGACGCGAACGACGCCAAGTCGCTGGGACTGCGGTTCCTGCAGTCCTTCTGGAGCGGCAAGCTCGAGGAAGAGGGGTACCCGCTCTGCGCGCCCGACGCGCGCTGGACCTTCCAGAAGACGCTGCATGAGCCGCGCGTGGTGCCGGTGCGGGAGGCCGTCGATTTCCTCGTGTCGGCGCTGATCGGCGGCTTCGATCCCGATTCGGGCTACACCGTCGATGTCGACAACCTCATCGGCGAGGGCGACGAGGCGGCGATCGAGTACCGCGCGCAGGGCAAGACCCGCAGCGGTGAGATCTACGCCAACAACTACCTGGTGCGCTTCACGGCGCGCGACGGCAAGTTGGTGTCGATCCGGCCGTACTTCGACACCCACCTCGTCAGCAAGCTGCTGTTCGACCTCGACCGCCGGAAGTCGCCGTACGACCTGTAGATCGGCTCCCCGGGTTGGACTCGAACCAACGACCTTGGAGTAGGACGGCCAGCGGAGACGCTGGAGGTAGTGGCTCCCCGGGTTGGACTCGAACCAACGACCTGCGGATTAACAGTCCGACGCTCTACCGACTGAGCTACCGGGGAACAGGAGGCCTTGTCGAAAAGGCCGCGCATTGTCGGGAAACCCTGCAGTCGCGTCAAGCCGCCGGACCCCCTTCGGGCGTTCCTCGGCAGGGGTCCGCGGGGCTATAGTGGCAGGCTGACATGGACGCCTTCCGCCTCGTCTCCGAATACGCCCCCGCGGGCGACCAGCCGGCCGCCATCGCGGGCCTGGTCGACGGGCTGCGGACCGGGCTCGCGCACCAGACGCTGCTCGGGGTGACGGGCAGCGGCAAGACCTTCACCATCGCGAACGTCATCGCGGCGGTGCAGCGGCCGACCCTCGTGCTCGCGCACAACAAGACGCTCGCCGCCCAGCTCTACGGCGAGTTCCGCGAGTTCTTCCCGCACAACGCGGTCGAGTACTTCGTCTCGTACTACGACTACTACCAGCCCGAGGCCTATGTGCCCTCGAGCGACACCTACATCGAGAAGGACGCCTCGATCAACGAGCACATCGAGCAGATGCGGCTCTCGGCGACCAAGGCGCTGCTCGAGCGCCGCGACGCGATCATCGTCGCGACGGTGTCCTCGATCTACGGCCTCGGCGACCCGGAGGCCTACCTCGCGATGGTGCTGCACCTGGTGCGCGGCGAGATCCTCGACCAACGCAAACTCCTGCGCCGCCTCGCCGACATGCAGTACACGCGCAACGAGATCGACTTCTCGCAGGGCACCTTCCGGGTGCGCGGCGATGTGGTCGACATCTTCCCGGCGGAATCCCAGCGCGAGGCGCTGCGCGTCGAGCTCTTCGACGAGACCATCGAGTCGCTCTCTCTCTTCGATCCGCTCACCGGCGAGGTGCTGCGCAAGCTGCCGCGCTGCACGGTCTATCCGGGCACGCACTTCGTCACGCCGAAGGACCGGCTCACGGGCGCCATCGACCAGATCCGCGACGAGCTGCGGCTGCGGCTCGCCGAACTGCGCGCCGCCGACAAGCTGGTCGAGGCGCAGCGGCTCGAACAGCGCACGATGTTCGACATGGAGATGATGAAGGAGGTCGGCTACTGCGCCGGCATCGAGAACTACTCGCGCTATCTCTCGGGGCGCGAGCCGGGCGAACCGCCGCCGTGTCTCTACGATTACCTGCCCGACGACGCGCTGCTGGTGGTCGACGAGAGCCACCAGACGCTGCCGCAGCTCGGCGCGATGTACAAAGGCGACCGCTCGCGCAAGGAGACGCTGGTCGAGTACGGCTTCCGCTTGCCGTCGGCGCTCGACAACCGGCCGTTGCGCTTCGAGGAATGGGAGCGCATGGCGCCGCAGATGATCTTCGTGTCGGCGACGCCCGGCGACTACGAGGCACGCCATGCGGGGCAGGTGGTGGAGCAGGTGGTGCGGCCCACGGGGCTCGTCGACCCCGAGGTCGAGGTACGTCCGGTGCGCACGCAGGTGGACGATCTGCTGTCCGAGGCGCTGCGTTGCGTCGAACGCGGCGAGCGGGTGCTCGTCACCACGCTCACGAAGCGGATGTCGGAGGACCTCACCGAGTACCTGCACGAGCACGGCGTGAAGGTGCGCTACCTGCACTCCGACATCGAGACGGTCGAGCGCAGCGAGATCATCCGCGACCTCAGGCTCGGGGTGTTCGACGTGCTGGTCGGCATCAACCTGCTGCGTGAGGGGCTCGACATGCCCGAGGTCGCCCTCGTCGCCATCCTCGACGCCGACAAGGAGGGCTTCCTGCGCTCCACGAACTCGCTCATCCAGACCATCGGCCGCGCGGCGCGCAACCTCAACGGTCGGGCCATCCTCTACGCCGACCGCATCACCGGGTCGATGCAGCGCGCCATGGAAGAGACCGCGCGCCGCCGCAAGCGCCAGCTCGAGTTCAACGCCGAGCACGGCATCGTGCCCCGCGGCATCGCGAAGCAGGTGGTCGATGTCATGGAAGGCGCCCGCGCCGAGGGCTACGCGGCGGCGCTCACCGGCCGCGGCACGGGCGCGGGCGGACGGTCGGCGGGCAAGGGGTCCACCCGCGCCGGGAAGGCCCCGGGGGCGGCGCAGGCGGCGCCCGGGGTCGCCGAGGCCGGGGTGCTGGCGCTCGGACCCGAGCAGGCCCTGCGGCGCATCAAGCAGCTCGAGGCGGAGATGTTCAAACACGCCCGGAACCTCGAATTCGAGCAGGCGGCCCGGCTGCGCGACGAGGTCGAGCGCCTGAAACGGGCAGGGCTCGGCCTGCCGGGCACCCGGGCCGGCTGAAGCGGCCACTCGGGAGCCCGGGCGACGGTCCGCGACGAAGTTGCCGCTATGGGGCCCGTTGGGGTATCTTTCGCGGCCTTTCGGCAGGCGCGTAGCTCAGTGGTAGAGCACCACCTTGACATGGTGGTGGTCGGTGGTTCGATCCCACTCGCGCCTACCATCTTCCGCGGAGTTCGGACCCCATGCCGGTGATCACGCTGCCCGACGGCAGCCAGAGGACCTACGACCAGCCCATCACGGTGGCGCAGGTCGCCGCCAGCATCGGGACCGGGCTCGCCAAGGCCGCCCTCGCGGGCAAGGTCAGCGGCAAGCTCGTCGACACCTCGTTCACGATCGCGCAGGACGCTGCGCTCGAGATCGTCACCGACAAGCACCCCGATGCGCTCGAGGTCATCCGCCACTCGACGGCGCACCTGCTCGCGCAGGCGACCCAGTCGCTGTTCCCCGAGGCGCAGGTGACCATCGGTCCCGTCATCGAGGACGGCTTCTACTACGATTTCTCCTACAAGCGGCCGTTCACGCCCGAGGACCTCGCCGCCATCGAAGCGAAGATGGCCGAGCTCTCGAAGGCCGACCTGCCGGTGGCGCGCCGCGAGATGCCGCGCGACGAGGCGGTCGCGTTCTTCAAAGGCCTCGGCGAGCATTACAAGGCCGAGATCATCGCCAGCATCCCCTCGAACGAGGCGATCAGCCTGTACGGGCAGGGCGGCTGGGTCGACCTCTGCCGCGGTCCGCACGTGCCGTCCACCGGCAAGCTGAAAGTGTTCAAGCTGATGAAGGTCGCCGGCGCCTATTGGCGCGGCGATTCGCGCAACGAGATGCTGCAGCGCGTCTACGGCACGGCCTGGACGAGCGAGAAGGACCTCAAGGACTACCTCACCCGCCTCGAGGAGGCCGAGAAGCGCGACCACCGCAGGATCGGCCGCGAGCTCGACCTCTTCCACATGCAGGAAGAGGCGCCGGGCGCGGTGTTCTGGCACCCGAAGGGCTGGCGCGTGTTCCAGTCGCTCATCGCCTACATGCGCGACAAGCAGCAGGCCGCGGGCTTCGACGAGGTCAACGGCCCCGAGCTCATGGACCGCAGCCTCTGGGAGGCTTCCGGCCACTGGGAGAAGTTCGGCGAGAACATGTTCACGACGCAGACGCCGGACGAGCGCGTCTACGCCATCAAGCCGATGAACTGCCCGGGCCATGTGCAGATCTTCCGTCAGGGCATCCGCAGCTACCGCGACCTGCCGATCCGCTTCGCGGAGTTCGGCAAGGTGCACCGCTACGAGCCGTCCGGTGCGCTGCACGGCCTGATGCGCGTGCGCGCCTTCACGCAGGACGACGCGCACATCTTCGTGACCCCCGACCAGATCACGAGCGAGTCGGTCGCGGTCACGAAGCTGATCCTCGACATCTACCGCGACTTCGGCTTCGACGATGTGCGCATCAAGTTCTCGGACCGCCCCGAGAAGCGCGTGGGGTCGGATGAGATCTGGGACCGCGCCGAGGCCGCCCTGAAAGCCGCTGCGGACGCCGCCGGCATCGCCTACAGCCTGAACCCGGGCGAGGGCGCCTTCTACGGCCCCAAGCTCGAGTTCGTGCTGCGGGACGCCATCGGCCGCGACTGGCAGTGCGGCACCCTGCAGGTCGACCTGAACCTGCCCGGGCGCCTCGGCGCCCACTACATCGACGAGCACAGCCAGAAGCAGACCCCGGTCATGCTGCACCGGGCGATCTTCGGCTCCCTTGAGCGTTTCCTCGGCATCCTCATCGAACACCACTCGGGCCGGCTGCCGGCCTGGCTCGCCCCGACCCAGGCGGCGCTGCTCAGCATCACCGACCGTCAGGACGACTACCTGAAGGGCCTGGCTGAATCCCTTAAAAATCAGGGGGTTCGGGTGGAAACCGACTTGCGGAACGAAAAGATCGGCTTTAAAATCCGCGAACATACGCTGCAACGCGTGCCTTACCTATTGGTGGCAGGCGACAAGGAAGTGGCAGCGGGGCTTGTTTCCGTGCGCACCCGCAACGGCAAGGACCTGGGCCAGATGACCCCGCAGACGTTCGTCGAGCGGCTGGGCATCGAGCTCGAGAGCCGCGGGCGACGAACTTTGGAGGATTGACACATCTCGACTGCAACGAAGCGCATCCGGCGCAACGAGGACATCACGGCGCCGCAGGTGCGGGTGATCGCGGCAGACGGCTCACAGGCCGGCATCATGACGCGGTTCGAAGCGCTCTCGCTGGCTCAGACGAGCGAACTCGACCTCGTCGAGGTCTCGCCGATGGCCGAGCCGCCGGTCGTGCGCATCATGGACTTCGGCAAGTACCTCTTCGAACAGAAGAAGAAGTCCCACTCGGCGCAGAAGAAGCAGAAACAGCAGCAGGTCAAGGAAGTGAAGTTCCGCCCCGGCACGGAAGAGGCGGACTACCAGGTGAAGTTGCGCAACCTCATCCGCTTCCTGACCGAAGGTGACAAGGCCAAGGTGACGTTGCGTTTCCGAGGCCGTGAGATGGCGCACACCGACATCGGGCGCCGCCTCCTCGACCGGGTCTCCACCGACCTCGCGCAGATCGCGACGGTGGAGCAGTTCCCGCTCATGGAAGGCCGGCAGATGGTGATGGTGGTCGCGCCGAAGAAGAAATAGCGCGTCCAAGGGGGACGCGCGACAAGTGGTGACCGGACGGCGCGAGCCGCACGGTCATCCGCCCGCAAGCGGGTCCGTGAGGACCTTGTGAACGGGGCTACAACAGGAGAGAGCAAGATGCCCAAGTTGAAGACCAACCGGGCGGCAGCGAAGCGTTTTCGCAAGACGGCGAAGGGCTACAAGTCCTATTCCGCCGGCCGCCGCCACAACCTCGGCCATAAGCCGCGCAAGACCAAGCGCCAACTGCGCTCGGGCGGCTCCAGCCTCGTGCATGAGAGCGATGTCGGTCGTCTCGACCAGCTGCTCCCGCACGCCAAGTGATCAACCGAGGTAACTGAACATGGCAAGAGTAAAGCGTGGCGTCACCGCCGGTCGTCGTCACAAGAAGGTCCTCGGCAAGGCCAAGGGCTACTACAACGCGCGTCGCAAGGTCTTCCGCGCCGCCAAGCAGGCGGTCATCAAGGCGGGCCAGTACGCGTACAAGGGCCGTCGGCTCAAGAAGCGCGACTTCCGCGCGCTCTGGATCCAGCGCATCAACGCGGCGGCGCGTCTGCACGGTCTGTCGTACAGCCGGCTGATGAACGGCCTCAAGCTCGCGACGATCGACATCGACCGCAAGATGCTGGCCGACATCGCGATGCACGACGACGCGGCGTTCGGCGAGCTCGCCACCAAGGCCAAGGCAGCGCTCGGCATCGCGTAGGCCACCTCCGTGGCCGACCTCGAGTCCCTGACGCGAAGCGCCCTCGACGAGGTCGCGGCGAGCAACACGCTCGCCGCGCTCGACGAGGTGCGCGTCCGTTGGCTAGGCAAGAAAGGCCTGCTCACCGAGCAGCTGAAGTCGCTCGGTGCGCTGCCCGCCGCCGAGCGGCCCGCTGCGGGTGCGCGCATCAACGAGGCGAAGCAGCAGGTCGAGTCCGCCATCGATGCGGCGCGCGAGGCCTTGTCCCGCGCGGCCGTCGAGGCGGAGCTCGCGGCGGGACGCATCGACGTCACGCTGCCCGGGCGCGGCGAAGCGCGCGGCGGTGTGCATCCCGTGACCCGGGCGCGGTTGCGCATCGAGCGCATCTTCCGCGACTCGGGTTTCGAGGTCGCCACCGGCCCCGAGATCGAGGACGACTTCCACAACTTCGAGGCGCTCAACATCCCCGCCGACCATCCGGCGCGGGCGATGCACGACACCTTCTATTTCCCCGACGGGCGCCTGCTGCGCACCCACACCTCGCCGGTGCAGATCCGCGAGCTGCGCAAGGGCAGGCTGCCGCTCGCGATGATCATGCCGGGCCGCGTCTACCGCGTGGACCACGACATGACCCACTCGCCGATGTTCCACCAGGTCGAAGGTCTGGTCGTCGACGAGCATGTGAGCTTCGCGCACCTGAAGTCGGTGCTGCAGGGCTTCCTGCGCGCGTTCTTCGAGAAGGACCTGCGGATGCGGCTGCGGCCGTCCTACTTCCCCTTCACCGAACCGTCCGCCGAGGTCGACATGTCCTGCGTGTTCTGCGACGGCGCGGGCTGCCGCGTCTGCAAGCACACGGGTTGGCTGGAGATCGCCGGCTGCGGCATGGTGCATCCGAACGTGTTCGCGGCCGCCGGCGTCGACGCCGAGCGCTGGACGGGCTACGCCTTCGGCATGGGCATCGAGCGGCTCGCCATGCTGCGCTACGGCGTCGATGACCTGCGGCTCTTCTACGAGAGCGACCTGCGCTTCCTGCGCCAGTTCGGTGCGGCATGAGGCTTTCGCTCGACTGGCTCAAAGAATCCATCGATCCGGGTCTGGCGCCCGCCGACCTCGGTGCGCGCATGACGATGGCGGGCTTCGAGCTCGAGTCCATCACGCCGGCGGCGCCGCCGTTCAGCGGCGTGGTGGTCGCGGAGATCGTCGCCGCAGAACGCCACCCGCAGGCCGACAAGCTGCAGGTCTGCCGCGTGTCGGCGGGCGGCGCGGAGCTGCAGATCGTCTGCGGCGCGGCCAACGCCCGCGCCGGGCTGCGCACGGCGCTTGCGCAGGTCGGGGCGGTGCTGCCCGGCGACCTGCGCATCAAGGCCGCCAAGCTCCGCGGCGTCGAGTCGGCGGGTATGCTGTGCTCGGCCAAGGAACTCGGCCTCGCAGAGGTCTCCGACGGCATCCTCGAACTGCCGGCCGATCTGCCGCTGGGCACGGACCTGCGCGCGGCGCTCGGACTCGACGACACCATCCTCGAGTTCGCGGTCACGCCGAACCGCGGCGATGCGATGTCCGTGCGCGGTCTCGCGCGCGAGGTCGGCGCGATCACGGGCCGCGCGGTGGGCGGCGTGGCGGGTACGGTGGCGCTGTCCGCCACGGCCGACGGCGATGGCATCGCGGCGGTCCCGCCGCCGCACGGCGAGCGACCGCGCGTCACGCTCGCGGCGCCCGAGGCCTGCCCGCGCTTCCATGCCCGGATCCTGCTCGATGTCGACAATTCGCGGCCCTCGCCGCTGTGGCTGCGCGAGCGTCTGCGCCGCGCCGGACAGCGCAGCATCAGCCCGGTGGTCGACATCACCAACTACATCGTCCTCGAGCTCGGCCAGCCGATGCACGCCTACGACCTCGACAAGGTCGCGGGTGGTGCGCTCACCGTGCGTTTCGCCGCCGCCGGTGAGTCCTGCGACCTGCTGGACGGCCGTACCGTGCCGCTCGCCGCCGACGAACTCGTCATCGCCGATGCGACCGGTCCCGTGGCGCTCGCCGGCGTGATGGGCGGCATGCGGACCAGCGTCACGCCCGCGACCCGCCGGGTGCTGTTCGAGGTGGCCTGGTTCGCGCCCGCGGCCATCGCCGGGCGTGGGCGCCGCCACGGCCTCACCACCGACGCCAGCCAACGCTTCGAGCGCGGCGTCGATCCCGAGGTCGGGCGTCTCGCCATCGAGCGCGCGACGGCGCTGCTGCTCGCCATCACCGGCGGGACGGCGGGTCCCGTCGAGACCTTCGAAGCGCAGGGCACGGCGGACGGCGCAGTCCGCCGTCCGCCCGTGGTCACGCTGCGTCCGGCGCAGGTCGAGCGCCTGCTCGGGCTCGCGCTGCCGGCCGCGCGCATCGTCGAACTGCTGCAACGGCTCGGCATCGAGCACGTCGCACAGGCGACCGCCCACGATGCCGCCGGCGACGCGCTCGTTTTCCGCGCGCCGCCGCACCGGTTCGACCTCGCCATCGAGCGCGACCTCATCGAAGAGATCGCGCGGCTCGAGGGCTACGACGCGATCCCGGTGGTCGAAGCGCGCGCCACACAGGCCATCCACGCGCTGCCGGCCACGGTGCTGGAGGAACAGCGGCTGCTCGACCTCTTCGCCGCGCGGGGGTGGCAGGAAGGCGTGCATTTCGCGTTCTGCGACCCGGCGCTGCAGGAGCGCATGTTCCCGGGGGCCGCCTCTCACCGCTTGAGCAACCCGATCGCCAGCGACCTCGCCGTGATGCGCCTGTCGCTCTGGCCGGGGCTCGTGCGTGCCGCGCTCGAGAACGTGAACCGCCAGCAGGGCAGGGTGCGGCTCTTCGAGCATGGTGTCGTGTTCCCCGTGGGCGCGCCCGAATGCGACCGCATCGGCGGCATCGCCGTCGGCGCAAGACGGACCGAGCAATGGGGTGAGGCCGCGGTGGCCACGGACTTCTACGATGTCCGGGCCGACCTGGAGGCCTTGGCGGGGCTTGTCGAGTCGTCGACGACGCTCGTGTTCGAGGCGGCGCAGTTCCCTTGTCTGCACCCCGGCCGCACGGCGCGGTTGCTGCGGGATGGCCGCGCCATCGGTTGGCTGGGCGAATTGCACCCCTCGCTGGTGCGCGAACTCGGCTTCCCCTCGGCGCCGGTGCTTTTCGAGCTCGATACCGCTGCCCTGGCGGTCGGCTACCCCCGTTACGAGGCGGTCTCGCGCTTCCCGCAGGTCCGTCGCGACCTGGCGGTCGTCGTGCCGGAGGAAGTCACTTTCGGCGCGCTGCGGGACGGTGTAACCTCGGTGTCATCAGGTCTGATGCGTCACTGTTTCGTGTTCGATGTGTACCGCGGTACAGGCATCGAAACGGGACTAAAAAGCGTCGCTTTGGGCTTGATTTTCCAACATAAAAACAGCACTCTGACTGAGGGGGAGGTCGAGGCCGTCATGGGCTCGATCCGCGCGGCGCTCCAGGAGCGTGTCGGCGCGACCTTCCGCGAATGAAGAACGATAACGGCGGAACGACGATGGCGTTGACCAAAGCGGAGATGGCGGAGGCGTTGTTCGACCAGCTCGGTCTGAACAAGCGCGAAGCCCGGGAGCTCGTCGATCTCTTCTTCGAAGAGGTGCGTACGGCGCTCTCCACCGGCTCGCAGGTGAAGCTCTCCGGCTTCGGCAACTTCGACCTGCGCGACAAGAACCAGCGACCGGGCCGCAACCCCAAGACCGGCGAGGAGATCCCGATCAGCGCGCGTCGCGTCGTGACCTTCCGCCCTGGTCAGAAACTGAAGGCGCGCGTCGAAGCGTATGCTGGAAGCCAAGAATAACGACGAGCTGCCGGCGATCCCCGGCAAGCGGTATTTCTCCATCGGCGAGGTCGCCGAGCTCTGCGGCGTCAAGCCGCATGTGCTGCGTTACTGGGAGCAGGAGTTCCCGCAGCTCAAGCCCGTCAAGCGCCGCGGCAACCGCCGGTACTACCAGCGCCAGGACGTGATCGTCATCCGCCAGATCCGCGGCCTGCTCTACGAGCAGGGTTTCACCATCGGTGGCGCCCGCAACAAGCTCACCGGGGAAGAGGCCCGCAGCGACGCCACGCAGAGCCAGCAGATCGTGCGGCAGCTGCGCCTCGAACTCGAGGAACTGCTGCGCATCCTCAGGCGTTGAGACCCCGGGCGCGGGGGCGCGGCCCGCGCTATAATCTTCACCTCGGTCGGACGGGACGTGGCGCAGCCTGGTAGCGCACTTGCATGGGGTGCAAGGGGTCCCGAGTTCAAATCTCGGCGTCCCGACCACTCCCTCTGCGGCATCCTCCCGTGATCACCCACCCCATCCGCTACTGCCTCGACGGCCGCTGGCTCGCCCCGGGCGAACCCGCGTTCGCGCCGACGAGCGGGCTCGTCACGGCGGGCGAGGGCTGGTTCGAGA
Organism: Steroidobacteraceae bacterium; assembly: GCA_040400835.1. Classification (GTDB taxonomy): domain Bacteria; phylum Pseudomonadota; class Gammaproteobacteria; order Steroidobacterales; family Steroidobacteraceae; genus UBA964. The sequence continues at coordinate 483,983 of JBBAPM010000001.1, read as the reverse complement.
CGCTGCGCGTCGAGGGCGGTCTGCCGATGTTCCTCGAAGCGCATCTGGCGAGGCTCGCGCGGTCGATCTCGGCCGGTCTCGGCGAGATGCAGGCCGACGACGCGGTGCAGACCGCCCAGCAGTGCCTCGCGGCGATGCAGCCGTCGTTCGCGGACTTCCCCGTCGGGCGGCTGAGGCTCCTGCTCGCCCTCGATGCCGCAGGCGAGCGTTGGCAGGGGCTCGGCGAGTGGGGACCCCATGCATCGTCGCCCGCATCGCTCGCGGACGGCATCAGCGCCGTCACAGCTTCTTTCCCGCACCCCGGTCTCGGCCGGCTCGGCAAGTCGGCGAGCTACCACTGGTCGATCGCGGCGCGTCGCGAGGCGTTGGCGCGCGGCGCCGGCGAGGCGCTGTTCGTGCGCGACGGTCGTGTGCTGGAAGGGTCGACCGGCGCGCTCGTCTGGCGGCGCGCGGGGCGGTGGTACACCGAAGACTCGGACGCGGTGTTGCCGAGCGTCACGCTTGCGGCGCTGCGGTCCTGCGGCGTCGATATCGCCTCGGACGCATTGTCTGCGCAGTCCTTGTCGGCCGGGACGGCGGTGCCCGTCGAGGGTCTGGTCCTGGTGAGCGCCTTGCGCCTCGCGGTCGCGATCCGCGAAGTCGATGGACGACCCTTGCCGACAGCGACGGCGCTCGCCGCCGCCGCGGCTTGGCGTGAGGTGCTGCGGTCGCAGCATGCGCGGGGCGAGGCGTGAGCCTGGCCTCCGCACCGGACGTGGCCTCAGGTCTCGCCGCGCTACGCCGCGCGGCGGAGCGGGCGCGGGTGCAGGACCAACCGTTCGCGTGCCTGGTCTCCGCACGCGGTCATGCCGAACTCGGTCAGCGTTCGAGGCTGGCCACAGGGCTCGCGCTCGAATGGCAGACCCCGGCCCACACCGGCGACGAGGACGGCGTCGGCCCCGAGAGCGCTGCCGCCACGATCGCGGCGATGCGGCAGGCGGCGCGCGCGGCGTTCGCGCGCGGTGCGCGCGGCCTGTTGCTGCTCGCCACGCACGAAGCGGCTGCGGAGTTCGACCGTATCCCCGTCCATGGCGACTGGCGCGGCCTGCCCCGGTTGCAGTTGTGGTCGGCGCGCGAGCGGGTCACGACCGCGGGCGGGCAGCAGGGCGGCGCATGGGGCGACCCTGCGTCACCGCCGCAGCTCGAGCCGCGCGAGGATCCGGCGGCATCGGCGCGCGCCGTGTGGCATCGCGCGTCCGTCGAAGAGGTGCTGACTGCCATCGGTGCGGGTCGTCTCTACCAACTGTGCCTGACCTTCCCGGTGCGCTTCGCGCCGCCGCAGGATCCGGCCTCGCTGTTCGCGTGGCTGGTGTCGCGCCACCCGGTCGACTACGCCGCGTGGGTGTCGTTGCCGGGCTTCGAACTGCTGTCGGCGAGCCCCGAGCGCTTCCTCTCCTTGCGCGGCCGCACGGTCACGCTGCGCCCCATGAAGGGCACGAGAGGGCTCGGGCAGTCCGGCGAGGCCGCCGTCGCGGAGGCGATGCGTGACCTCGCCGCTTCGGTCAAGGACCGCGCGGAGAACGTGATGATCGCGGACCTCGCGCGCAACGACCTCGGCCGGGTCTGCGTGCCGGGCAGCGTGCTGCCGTCGGCGCTGTTCGAGGTCGAGCGCTACGCGAGCGTCGCGCAGATGACCTCCACCATCCGCGGCGAGCTCCGTGACGGGCTCGATGTCTGGGACGCCTTCGCCGCCGCATTCCCGCCCGGGTCCATGACGGGTGCGCCGAAGATCGAGGCCTGCCGCATGATCCGCGAGCTGGAGGCCGCGCCGCGCGGTCTCTACGGCGGTGTGCTCGGCTGGATCGAGCCCGACGGCGACGCCGAGTTCAGCGTCGTCATCCGTTCCTTGCAGACGCGGGACGGTGAGGCGCGTTGGGACATCGGCGGCGGCATCGTGCACGATTCGACGGCGGATGCGGAGTGGGCCGAGGCTTGGGCGAAGTTCGCGCCGCTGCGCGCGCTCGCGCAGCGACCGCCTGGGACATGACGATGGAGGGTGCGGCATGACGCTCGATGCGGTGCAGACCTTGGCGGTGGCAGGCGTCGTCGCTTGGCTCGGGCAGCTCGTATGCCGCCGGGTGGACTGGCTCGCACGGCTCAGCATCCCCGGGCCGGTGGTGGGCGGCTTGGCCGTCGCGATCTCGCTGCTCGCGCTGCGCAGCGCCGGGATGCCGGCGCCGGAGTTCGACACGACCTTCCAGAAGACCCTGCTGGTCGCGTTCTTCGCCACGCTCGGCTTCGGCGCGCGCCTCGACCTGCTGCGGCGGGGCGGGCCACAGGTGCTCGTCTTCCTGATGCTCTGCGCCGTTTTCGCGGTGCTGCAGAGCCTCGTCGGCATCATCGTCGCGCAGCTGTTCGGTCTGCCGTCGCTGTTCGGCGTGCTGGTCGGTGTCACCACGCTGTCGGGCGGCCCGGCGACCGGCGCCGCCTTCGCGCCGCAGTTCGAGGCGGCGGGCGTGGCCGGCGCGGGCGCCATCGCGGTCGCGAGCGCGATGTCGGGCATCGTGCTCGGCGGTCTGTTGGGCGGCCCGTTGGCGGTGCGCTTGATGCGGCGGAACGGTGTGGTCTCGTCGACCGTGCCTCAGGCAGCGGGGCAGGTCCCGCTCGCGTCGGCCGCGCCCGACGGGTCTTCGTCGGGGCTGTCCGCGGTGACGGATGAGGTCCCCGGTGAGCGGCGCGTGTTCGCCTCGGTCGTCCTGTTGCTGGTGGTGATCGTCGCCGGGCAGTGGGTCAGCGCCGGCATCGAGCGGCTCGGCATCACGCTGCCCGGCTACATCGGCGCGATGCTGCTCGCTGCGATCGCCGTGAACGGCGCCGAGGCGCTCGGCCGGTGGCGTCCTTCGATCGCCGTGCTCGACATGTTGGGTGCGGTCGCGTTGTCGTTGTTCCTCGCCATGTGGCTCATGACGCTCGACCTGCGGCAGCTGCACGCGGTCGCGGGCGCGTTGCTCGTCAACCTCGCGCTGCAGGTCGTGCTGATCGCGGCGCTCATCGGCGTGGTGTTCCGCGTGATGGGCCGCGACCACGACGCCGCGGTGATGTCCGGCGGGTTCACCGGCTTCATGTTGGGCACCACCGCCACCGCGCTCGCCGTGATGCGCGCGCTGGTCGAGCGCCACGGCGCCGCGCCGCGGGCCTTCCTGGTGGCGCCGCTCGTCGGTGCGTTCTTCCTCGATTTCGTCAACGCCATCATCATCACGACCTTCCTGAACCTGCTGGGCTGAAGGGCGGGTAGAATGGCGTCCGGAGCATCCTGATGGCGCCGCGAACGCTGTTCGACAAGATCTGGGACCAGCACAGGGTCCGCGAACTCGCGGACGGCGTCGCGCTGCTCGCCATCGATCGGGTGTTCCTGCACGAGCGCACCGGGTCGGTGGCGCTCAAGGGTCTCGCAGCGGCCGGCCGCGCGGTGCTCGACCCTGCGCGGGTGTTCTGCACCATGGACCACATCGTCGACACCTTCCCCGGGCGCGGCGATGCCACGCGCATGGCGGGCGGCGAGTCCTTCATCCTCGAGACCCGCGCCGCGGCCCGTGCCGCCGGCATCCGCGTGTTCGATGTGCGCGATCCGCAGCAGGGCATCGTGCACGTCATCTCACCGGAACTCGGCCTCGCGCTGCCGGGCGCCACCATCGTCTGCCCCGACAGCCACACCTGCACGCAGGGCGCTCTCGGCGCGCTCGCCTGGGGCATCGGCTCGACCGAGGCGGAGCACGCGCTCGCCACCGGTACGCTGCGGGTCAAGCGGCCGCGCCAACTGCGGATCATCGTGGATGGGCGCCTTGCAGCCGGCGTCACCGCCAAAGACCTCGCGCTCTTCGTCCTGGCGCGGCACGGGGTCGCGGGCGGCGATGGCTGTGTCGTCGAGTACGCGGGCGCTGCGGTGCGCGCGCTCGACATGGAAGCGCGCATGACGCTCTGCAACATGGCGACCGAGTTCTCAGCGATGACCGGCCTGATCGCGCCGGACGAGGTCACCTACGATTATCTGCGCGGCCGTCCCTACGCACCGCAGGGCACGGGCTGGGATGCGGCGGTCGCGTCCTGGCGCGGGCTCGCGGGGGATGCGGACGCCGTCTTCGACCGCGAGATCCGCATCGACGCGGCCGAGGTCACGCCCATGGTCACCTGGGGCACGAGCCCGCAGCACGCCGTGGGCGTCGACGCGGCGGTGCCCGCCGTCGGAGCGAGCGGCGCGGCGCCCGAGGCCCACGCACGTGCGTTGCGCTACATGGGCCTCGAGGCGGGGCAGCCGCTCGCGTCGCTGCCCGTGACGGCCGCGTTCATCGGCTCCTGCACCAACAGCCGCCTCTCGGACCTGCGACGCGCTGCGGCGATCCTGCGCGGCCACCGCGTCGCGCCCGGCGTGCGCGCCATCTGTGTGCCGGGGTCGATGACGGTCAAGCGCGCCGCCGAGGCCGAGGGTCTCGACAAGGTGTTCACCGACGCCGGTTTCGAGTGGCGCGAGTCGGGCTGCTCGATGTGCTTCTTCGCCGGCGGCGAGAGCTTCGGGCCGCGTGAACGTGTGGTGTCCTCCACCAACCGCAACTTCGAGAGCCGTCAGGGCCCCGAGACCCGCACGCACATCGCGAGCCCCGAGACCGTGGCCGCGAGCGCGCTCGCCGGGCACATCGCCGATCCGCGGCGCATCGTGCGCTCAGCGGTGCAGGCGGGGGAGGGATGATGGAGCCGCTGCGCGAACTGACCGCGGTCGCCGCGCCGCTGCTGCGGGACAACGTGGACACCGACGCCATCATCCCCTCGCGCGAGATGAAGACCGTCTCGAAGACGGGGCTCGCCGACGGGCTCTTCGCCGGCTGGCGCTACCTCGCCATCGGCGGTCGCGAGCCGGATCCGGCGTTCGTGCTCAACCAGTCGGCTTATGCGGGGGCGCGCATCCTGCTGGGCGGGGTCAACTTCGGTTGCGGCTCGAGCCGCGAGCATGCCGTGTGGGCGTTGCACGAGTACGGCATCCGCGCCGTCATCGCGCCGTCGTTCGCGCCCATCTTCGCCGCCAACTGCATCCGCAACGGCCTCGCACCGGTACGCCTGCCCGGCGAGGCGGTCGCTGCGTTGGCCGCGCACGTCGTGGTCGCGCCGCAGTCGAGACCTTTGACCGTCGATGTCGTCCACAGCGAGGTCCGCGCCGCCGTCGCCGGCGCGGCTGGCAGCGGCGCGGCGGATACGCTGCGCTATCCGTTCGTGCTCGATGCCGAGTCGCGCGACATGCTGCTCGAGGGCCTCGACGCCATCGACCTCACGCTCAAGCATCGCGCCGACATCGACGCCTTCCTCGCCGCCGACCGGGCGGCGCGGCCCTGGATCCACCTCGGACGTACCTCCCAGGAACCGAACCCATGAACATCCTCATCAGCGAGGTGGGCCCGCGCGACGGCCTGCAGAGCATCGCACCCGTGATGCCGCTCGACGCCAAGAAGGCCTGGATCGCCGCGGAGGCGGCTGCCGGCGTCACCGAGATCGAGGTCGGCAGCTTCGTGCCGGCGAAGCTCCTGCCGCAGCTCGCCGACACGGCCGAGGTGGTGCGCTACGCCCGCACGATCCCCGGTCTGACGGTGGCGGCGCTGGTGCCGAACCTGCGCGGCGCCGAGGCGGCGGTGGAGGCGGGCGCCCACAAGATCACGCTGCCGCTGTCGGTGTCGGAGACCCACAGCCTGAAGAACGTCCGGCGCACCCACGCGCAGATGCTCGATGAGGCGCGCGCCATCGTCGCGCTGCTGCGCGGCCTGCCGCCCGAGCGCAGGCCGAAGTTCGAGGGCGGGCTCTCGACCGCGTTCGGCTGCACCATCGAAGGCCGTGTACCGCCCGAGCGTGTGGTGGCGCTCGCCGAGGCCCTGATGCAGGCGGGTTGCGACGAGGTGGGTCTCGCCGACACCAGCGGCTACGCGAACCCGGCGCAGGTGCGCGACCTCGTGCGCCGCGTCCATGCCGCCGTCGGCGGACACGCGCTCTCGGGGCTGCACCTGCACAACACCCGCGGCCTCGGGCTCGCCAACGTCATCGCCGGCCTCGAGGTCGGCATCACCACCTTCGACAGCTCGCTGGGCGGGCTCGGCGGCTGCCCGTTCGCACCCGGCGCCTCGGGCAACATCGTCACCGAAGACCTCGTGTTCATGCTGGAGGCCATGGGCCTGCGCACCGGCATCGACCTGCCTAAGCTGCTCCGGGTCCGCGAGGTGCTGCGCGCCGCGCTGCCCGGCGAGCCGCTGTACGGATTCACGCCCGATGCCGGTCTGCCGCTCGGGTTCACGCAGGAGACCCGCGCATGAGCGCCGATCACCAACCGTCAGCGCCCGCGGGCGTCGGACCGCTGCCGCTCGCCGGTCTCCGCGTGGTCGAGTTCACGCATATGGTGATGGGTCCGGCGGTCGGCGCCGTCCTCGCCGAACTCGGCGCAGAGGTCGTCCGCATCGAGCCGCTGGGCGGCGACTCGACGCGCGACCTGCCGGGGTCGGGCGCGGGCTACTTCCCGATGTACAACCGCAACAAGAAGAGCCTCTGCCTGGATCTGAAGTCGCCGGAGGGGCTCGCCATCGCGCAGCGGCTCTGCGGGTCGTCGGATGTCGTGGTCGAGAACTTCCGCGCCGGCACGATGGACAAGCTCGGACTCGGTTACGAGACGCTCTCGGCCGGGAATCCCCGGCTGATCTACTGCTCGGAGAAGGGGTTCTTGAGCGGACCCTACGAGAACCGGACGGCGTTGGATGAGGTCACGCAGATGATGGGTGGGCTCGCCTACATGACCGGACCGCCGGGGCGGCCGCTGCGCGCCGGCACCTCCGTCATCGACGTCACGGGCGGCATGTTCGGCGTGATCGCCATCCTCGCCGCCCTCGAGCAGCGCCATGCGACGGGTCGTGGCCAGAAGGTGAGCAGCGCGCTCTTCGAGACCACCGTCTACCTCGTCGGCCAGCACATGGCGCAGATGGCCGTCACGGGGCAGCCCGCGAAGCCCATGCCGGTGCGCATCTCCGCCTGGGCCATCTACGACGTCTTCGAGACGGCCGACGGTGGGCAGGTGTTCGTCGGCATCGTGTCGGACGGTCTGTGGCAGAAGTTCTGCGAGGCCTTCGGTTGGACCGCCGAGGGCGTCGACCCCGCGTACAAGACCAATGCGCAGCGCGTCGCGCAGCGCGAGGCCCTGCTGCCGCGGGTGCGCGCGCTCTTCAAGGGCTACACGCGCGCGGACCTCGTGACGATCCTGGAGCGCACCGGTCTGCCGTTCGCGCCCATCGGCAAGCCCGAGGAGATGTTCGACGACCCGCATCTCGCCGCCAACGGCAGCCTCGGCCCGACCACCTTGCCGGACGGGCGGGCGACGCGCCTGCCGATCCTGCCCATCGAGATGGACGGCCGACGGCCGACACAAGGCGGGATGCTCGCGCGCGTCGGCGAGCATTGTGATGAAATATTGACCGGTCTCGGGCTCGCCCCCGGGGAGATCGCCGACCTGCGTGCGCGCAAGGTCGTCGGCTGACGCAGCACCACATCGGAGCACATCGCTTGGCACACCTTCCGTACGACATCGCCGGGGTCGAGGACGAGCTTCAGGACGACGAGCGCATGGTGCGCGACTCGGTGGCGAAGTTCGTCGACGCCGAGGTGTTGCCCGGCATCGGCCGGGCTTTCGAGGAGCATCGCTTCCAGCGCGAGCTCATCGCGCCGATGGCGCGGCTCGGGCTCTTCGGCTCGTCGCTCGAGGGCTACGGCTGCGCCGGGCTGAACGCCGTCTCCTACGGGCTCATCTGCCAGGAGCTCGAGCGCGGCGACTCCGCGCTGCGCAGCTTCGTGTCCGTCCAGTCCTCGCTCTGCATGTACCCGATCTTCACCTATGGCAGCGAGGCGCAACGGCAGCGCTTCCTGCCGGGGATGGCCCGCGGCGAGATCATCGGCTGCTTCGGTCTCACCGAATCGCACGGCGGCTCCGACCCGCTCAACATGAACACCACGGCCCGTCGGCGCGGCGACGACTGGGTGCTGAACGGTTCGAAGATGTGGATCACCAACGCGCCGCTCGCCGATGTGGCGGTGGTCTGGGCGCTCACCGAAGAAGGTGTCCGCGGCTTCCTCGTGGAGCGCGGCATGAAGGGCTTCGAATCGCGCGAGATCGAACGCAAGTTCTCGCTGCGCGCGTCGGCCACCGGTGCGCTGTTCTTCGACGATGTCGTGCTGCCCGCCTCGAGCATGCTCCCGGGCAGCAGCGTCGGCCTCAAGGCTCCGCTCTCCTGCCTCACGCAGGCGAGGTTCGGCATCGCCTGGGGCGTGCTCGGCGCGGCCCGCGCCTGCCTCGAGGAGGCGCTCGCCTACACGAAAGACCGTGTGCTCTTCGGTCGGCCGCTCGCCGCCACACAGGCGGTGCAGATCCGCCTCGCCGAGATGTCGCGCCGCATCTCGATGGGGCAGGTGCTCGCGCTGCATCTGGCGCGGCGCAAGGACCGCGGCATCCTCTCGCCGGTGCAGGTGTCGCTCGCCAAGTGGAACAACTGCCGCGCCGCGATCGACGTGGCCCGCGAGGCGCGCGACCTGCTCGGCGGCGCCGGCATCACCGCCGAGCACGTGCCCATCCGCCACGCCCTCAACCTCGAGAGCGTGATCACCTACGAGGGCACGGAGACCATCCACCAGCTCTCGCTCGGTCGCGAGCTCACGGGGCTCAACGCGTTTTGAAACTGCTGCGCGCCGCCGCCCTGTCGCTGGTCCCGGTCGCGACCGAGGGGTTGGTGGCTGCGGAGGACGTCGGCGCGGACGCGGACGCGGACCGTCCGTCTTGGGACATCGAGGCCTATTACGCCGGCGATCTCTGGCAGAACCTCGACGGCGGCATCGAGCGTGGCGGGGCGTATCTCGACAGCCTCGATGTCATCGTCACGTGGGACGGTGAGCGGGCGGTGGGCGTCAAGGGCCTCTCGGCTCAGGCGCTCGTGCTGTGGAACAACGGCGGCTCCATCAACATGAAGGTGGGCGACAGCTTCGGCGTCAGCAACATCGAGACCGTCGAGGCGCTGCGGCTCTTCGAGGCCTGGGTGCAGTACGCGCCGCAGCATCCTGAGCGCAGCCTGCGTCTCGGCTTGTACGACCTGAACATCGAGTTCGATGCGACCGACACGGGCGGCGTGTTCCTCAACTCGACCTTCGGCATGGGCATCGACTTCGCGCAGTCCGGCGAGGCGGGGCCGTCGGCCTTCCCGCTGACCTCGCTCGCGGTGCGCGGCCAGTGGCGGTTCCATGAGCGCTGGCGTGTGCAGGGCGTCTTGGCCGACGGGGTGCCGGGCGATCCCGAGCGTCCCGAGCGGACCTCGGTGAAGCTCTCCTCCGACGATGGACTGCTCGGCGTGGTCGAGATCGAGCACAACGAGGGCGGGCGTCGGTGGGTGCTCGGCCACTGGCGTTACAGCGCGCGCTTCGATGAACTGGCGGCCACGCTGCCGGACGGGTCGCCGCGCCGCAGCCGCGGCAACGAGGGCAGTTATGCCTTCGTCGAGACGCCGCTCACGGGGCCGCTCGCCGCGGGCCGCGAGGCGTCGGCGGTGCTGCGGGTCGGCCGCGCCGATCCACGATTCAACAGCTTCCGCTACTCGCTGCAGCTGGCGCTCGCCTGGCAGGGCGGGCTGCTCGGGCGCGAGGGCGAGGTCTTCGGCGTCGCCGTCGCCCATGCACGGCACGGCGAAGAGGCGAGGGCCGCGGGGGCTTCCGCGGGCGAGCCGTTGCGGCGCGACGAGACCGTCTTCGAGATCACCTGGAAGTTCCCCGTGGCGCCGCGGCTCACCCTGCAACCCGACCTGCAGTACATCGTGCATCCGGGCAGCGTGCCGGGACGACGCGATGCCTTGGTGGCCGGCGTGCGTTTCGACTGGCGCCTCGACGCGCCCTGACGGCTGGATACCTACCTTGGGCGACGGATCCCCACTGGACGGGTCATCACTTCTCGCGTCCCCCGCCACCGGGCTCGCGGTGGCGCTCGGCATCGGGCTGCTGATCGGTCTCGAGCGCGAGCGCCGCAGACGGGATCCCAAGGTGGGCATGGCCGGCGGTCTGCGCACCCATGCGGTGGTGGCCTTGGCGGGCGCGCTCGCGATGCAGTTCCCGGGTCTCCTGCTGGTCGTCGCGGGTGCGCTGTTCGTCGGCGCGCTGGTCGTGGTCGCGTACTGGCGCAGCGACAGCGCCGATCCCGGCGTCACCAGCGAGGTGACGCTGTTCACCACGTATCTGCTCGGTGCCTACGCGACGGTGCAGCCTGCGTTGGCGGCGGGCATCGGCGTCGTGGTGGCGCTGACGTTGCTGCTGCGCGAGACGCTGCACCGGTTCGTGAGCCGTACGCTCACCGAGCGCGAGGTGCTCGACATGATGCTGCTCGCGGCCGCGGCGCTGCTGTTGCTGCCGTTGTTGCCGGACCGGGCCGTGGACGCGCTGGGCGTCGTCAACCCGCGTCGGGTCGGTGAGCTGACGCTGCTCGTGCTCGCGATCAACGGTCTCGGGCATGTCGCCCTGCGTTGGCTCGGTCCCGGTCGCGGGCTGCCGCTCGCGGGCTTCTTCGGCGGCTTCGTCTCGAGCGCGGCGACCATCGGTGCGATGGGGCTCAAGGCCCGCGCGGCGCCCGCCCATACGCGGCTCGCCGCCGCCGCGGGGCTCTGTTCCTCGGTCGCCACGGCGCTGCAGGTCTTGCTGGTGCTGGCGGTCGCCCATCCGGCCTTGCTCGCGCGCTGGACGCTCCCGGCGCTGCTGATGGCCGCGGTCGCGGTCGTCGCGGCGTGGTCATTGTGGCGCGACGGCGTGGAGCGCGGCGCGGCGGAGGCCTTGGCCGACGAAAGCCGCGCGTTCCAGCCGCTGCACGCGCTGGCGTTCAGCGCCACGGTGACGGCGCTGACCTGGGCGGCGGCGTGGTTGGTGCAGCGCTACGGCGAGGCGGGCGCGCTGTTCGGGATCGGGCTCGGCGGTCTCGCCGATGCCCATTCGGCCACGGCGTCGGCCGGGACGCTCGCGGCGGAAGGGGTGCTGGCGATGCCCGCAGCCTCGTTCGCGATACTGCTCGCGCTCGTCGCCAACACCGCGACCAAGCTCGTCGTCGCGGCGACGACGGGCGGCCTGCGCTATGCGACGCTGCTCGCCGGACCGCATCTGGCGATGCTGCTGGCGGCCGGCGCGGTGTTGGCGCTCACCCGCTGACGCTGACGCGCTGACGCTGGCGCGCGCGTGCGACCGTTGCGTCGCGGGACTATGCGCCCATCGCGGTCGGCAGCGCGATGAGCTGCGCGCCGCGGCTGCGCCGCTCGACCTTGGTCTCGAAGCGGCCGGGCTTCACGACCAGCACGTCGCAGGGCAACGCATCGAGCACCGCCTCGGCGGTGTTGCCGATGAACAGCCGGCGCAGGCCGGAGCGCGACAGCGCGCCCATCACCACGAGATCCGCGCCGAGCGCCTTGGCCGCCTGCGGGATGGCCTCGCGCGGCGATCCTTCCAGCACCTTGATCTGATGCGACGGCAGCGGCAGGCGCGCGACCTCGGCGGCGAGCGCCTTGCGGGCGCGGGCGAGGGTCGCTGCGCTGGTGTCGACCACCACCGGCGCCTGTGCGAGCGCCGCGCTCACCACCATCGCGGGCGGCACGCAATGCACGATGCGCAGCTTGCCGCGCAGGTCGGTGGCGATGCGGGCGCTGGCCTGCAGCAGGGCGTGGTCGAGTCGGGCGGGTTTGGCGTGGCTGTGGAACGGGTCGACCGCCGTCATCACGACGGGCCGATGCCACGGCCGCGCCCGCTTGACGAGCAGCACCGGGCAGGGCGCTTCGCGCAGGAGTTCCCAGTCGGTGTAGTTGAGCATCCACCCGGCCACATGGCGCGTGGCATGGCGCTCGGCGACGATGAGATCCGTGCCCGTGCGCAGCGCATGACGGACCAGCGCCTCGGCGGCGGGGTAGTCCCATTCAGCGCCCACGGCCACCTCGATGCCGTGCTTGCGGATGCGGCGCGCCACGGTCTCGAGGCGTTTGAGCGTCTCGCGGCGGCGCTGCGCCTCGTATTCGCGGAGGCTCTGGCGGCGCGCCTCGAGGGCGTCCACCAGCACCGTCTCCGACAAGGCATGGAAGAGCTCGAGGGTCGCGCCCGACGCACGCGCCAACTGCGCGGCCTTGCGCACGGCGGGCATGGTGCGGGCGGACGGGTCCTTGACGGCGACGAGGATGCGCTTGAGGGGCTTCATGGGCGGCAGGCTCCTGCAGGACGGATGCCCACAGGCTAGCCGCTGCGCCGGCTTGGCACATCGGTAGGACTACCTAGCGCCGGCGGCGCGGCCCGCGCGGTCAGGCTTCGGTGGCGAGCAGGCGTCCCGCGACGCCCCAGGCCTGCTGGCCTTGGCGTCCGTAGACCGGGGAGTCGGCCTTGCGTCCGGTGAGGATCTCGAGCAGGCCCGCGACGCGGCGCATGCGCGAGGAGACGAGGGCCCCGTTGAAGTCGTTGATCTCACGGCAGCGCCGTGCACGCTCGGCGCACTCGCCCCAGCGCGCCGGCAGGCTGCGCTCCGGGTCGCACCCGCGCATCAAGCGCTCGAGTCCTGCGGCGTCGGCCTCGAAGCCGAGCATCCGGAGCACGCCGCGGCGCTCGTCCTGGATGCGCAGCAGTCCGCCCATGCAGTCCTGCCGGCGCACGCAGGCGTCCTCCAGTGCCTCTGGGGAGTCGTTGCGGACCAGCACCTCGCGCTCGGCCTCGAGCAGACGCTCGAGTTCGACGAGCGCCGTGATCTCCTCGGCGAGCAGGCGCTCGAGCGTGCGGCGGACCTCCTCGCGCGCGGCAGGGGTCGCGATCGATGCCGTCATTTCATCCGACCCGAGGCACGGGCGAGCGATTGCTCGATCCGCAGCAGCTGGTCGGCGATGCGTTCCGGCTGGACCTGGAACAGGCCACGCTCGATGGCGAGGCTGATCTGGGCGACCTTCTCCTGGTCGACCTCGGGTGCGCTGGCGACCAGCTTCTCGAGGTTCGCCAGGTGCCGGGCGGTCTCCGTGATCTGCACGCCGCTGCTGCCCGGGCCCACGGGAGCCCCGTCCGCGCTGAACGAATCCTTGCTGCGCGAGATGGGCGCCGTGGCCGCCGGGGCGGCGGGTCGGACATCTAAACCATTGATTTTCGTCGACATAGCAACCACCTTTGCGGGGTCTCTGCTGGATTAACGGCGGCCGGAGCGGAAACTTTAGGGCTTTCTCCCGGCCGTTCAACGATCTGCGCGTACCACGCCCCTGCTATCGGCACGGGCCTGGATGATCCTTAGGGATGTCGTATGCCGGATGCGCACCGCGTCACCCTCTCGTGCATCGGCCATGGCGACACCGCTGGAGCGCACCTCGAAGCCGGGGGCGCCCGCGATCACGGTGACGATCTCGCCCCGGCGGACGAGAGGTGCGGCCTCGAGGCTGTCGAGCGCGACCGGCGCATCGGCGGCGATCGGGCGGCGGACGCGCTGCCCGACGAGCGCCGTCGTGTCCGTGGCGCAGCAATCGGCGAGACCGGGGATGCGACGCTCGGCGGTCGCGAGGTCGGCCTCGGTGAGCATCGTCCCCGGCAGCAGCGCGCGACGCGCGACGACCACCTTGCCCTCGGTCTCCACGTGCACCGGGACGAGCACGCTCCAGGAGGTGGCGCCCGCGCACGCGACCCGCACGGAGAACCGCGGGCCTTTGGCTGCGGGCGGTACGGTCGCATCGAGCGGCCGGTCGCAGGCGGCGAGGCGCAGCCGGTTGTCGACCGCACCTGCCGTCGCGCGCACCCCGGGGCCGCGGGCCGCGACCGCGGCTTCGGCGGCCGCGGCGATCATCCGCAGTTCCTGCTGGGACGACGCCGTCGTCGCGGCAAGGGGTGCGCAGACGAGGAGCGCCGCCAAAAAACCGATACGTGATTCCATGGCACGGAAACAGCAAGTGTCATGCCACCCGGCGGCAGTGTCGTTGCCGCGCGGAGGGGATGCGGCGGCAAGAGATTGCCGCTTCGGGCCGCCGCGAACGGTGGTCTACGTGGTCTGCGCGGTCGGGCACCGTAATTAAGGGCCCGGAAACGGCCGAATCCGGCTTGGCACGGGGTTTGCTAGTTCATGCCCGAAGTCAGTTTTCCGGCGGGGTGACCGCGATGTTCGATCTCGACAGTCATATTGGATTGCATGCCGACGCGCTGAGGCTGCGCTCGCAGCGGGCGGAACTGCTGGCGCGCAACCTCGCGAACGCCGATACGCCGGGCTTCCAGGCCCGCGACATCGACTTCAAGGCCGCGCTCGCCTCGGTGCAGCAGGAGGGCGGTGCATCGTCGCTCGCGACGACCCGCTCCGGGCATCTCGGCGCGGGCGGCGCCGGCATCGACGCCGGGCTGCCGGATTCCGCGCTGATGTACCGAGTGCCGGTCGCCCCTTCGGCGGACGGCAACACCGTGGACGTCCAGCTCGAGCAGGCCGCATTCGCCGAGAACGCGGTGAAGTACCAGGCGACGCTGCAGTTCGTGAACTCCAAGCTCCGCGGTCTGATGACCGCCATCACCGGACAGTGATAGGGGATCGCAAGCATGTCTTCCTTCAAGGTCTTCGACATCGCCGGCTCCGCGCTCTCCGCGCAGTCGGTGCGCATGAACACCGTGGCGAGCAACCTCGCCAACGCCAACACCGTGAGCGGCGACAAGGACAAGGTCTACCGGCCGCGCTATCCGGTCTTCGAGACCATCGCGGACGGCTCGGCGCGGCCCGGAGAGGGCGCTGCCGCCGTGCGCGTCGCGGACGTGATCGAGTCGGAGAAGGCGCCGCTCGCCCGTTACGAGCCCGGCAACCCGCTCGCCAACGCCGAGGGATACGTGTTCGCGCCGGACATCAACGCCGTCGAGCAGATGGTCGACATGATCGCCGCCTCGCGTTCCTACCAGAACAACATCGAGGTGATGAACACCTCGAAAGAGTTGCTGCTGTCGACGCTGCGGATCGGCCAGTGACCCGCTGACGCCGGGAGGAGGAAGATATGCTCGCATCAGGGACCGCACCGGCACAGCCGGGATCGCTCACCGAGCCCGCCGCCGGGGCGCGCAAGGAGATGCCGCAGTTCGGCGCCGACCAGTTCATCACGTTGATGCTGGCGCAGCTCAAGAACCAGGATCCGCTCAAGCCCCTCGAGCCGTCGGAGTTCCTCGGCCAGCTCGCCCAGTTCAGCACGGTGACCGGCGTGCAGGGCATGTCTGCCTCGGTCGCCGAGCTCGTCGGGTCGATGCGTTCGTCGCAGGCGCTCTCGGGCGCCAACCTCGTCGGCCGCGAGGTGCTCGCGCCGGGTGGCGCTGCGGTCTTCGACGGCGCGACGCCGGTGCGCGGCGCCGTCGAGGCGCCCGACGGCGCGAGCGGCGTCGAGTTCGTGGTCCGCGATGCGGCCGGGGCCGTCGTCCGCCGCATCCAGACGGCGCCCGTCGCCGGCGGGCTCACCGAGTTCGCCTGGGACGGACGCACCGACACCGGCGCCGCGGCCGCCGCCGGTCCGTACCGCATCGAGGCGCTCGCGCGCTTCGGCAACCGCGCGGAGTCCTCGCAGCTGCTGCTGCGCAGCCGCGTCGACAGCGTCACCCTCGATGCCGCGGGCAGCGGCCTCGTGCTCAACACCACCCATGGTTCCCTTCCGCTCGGCGCCGTGCGCCGCGTGATGTGACCGCCATCCCACACAGGAGCGCTACATGACCTTCCGCGTCGCCATCTCCGGCCTCAACGCCGCCCAGTCCGAACTCGCCGTCACGGCCAACAACATCGCCAACAGCTCGACCACCGGATTCAAGGGGTCGCGGGTGCAGTTCGCCGAGCTGTACTCCGCGTCCGCGCAGGGCGGCAGCTCGTTCGCCGCCGGCAGCGGCGTGCGGATCGCGGGCGTCAGCCAGCAGTTCACGCAGGGTGCCATCAACTTCACCGACAACGGCCTGGACCTCGCCATCAGCGGCAAGGGCTTCTTCGCCCTCGGTGGCAGCGGTGCGCGCAGCTTCACGCGCTCCGGATCGTTCTCCGTCGACCGCGAAGGGTTCGTGGTCAACGCCGGCGCCCAGCGCCTGCAGGTGTTCCCGCCGCTCGTCGGCGGCGGCTACAACACGGGCACCACCGTCGACCTGCGCCTCACGTCGGGCGAGAGCGCGCCCTCGGCCACCCGGCGCGTGGAGGTGGCCCTCAACTTCCCGGCCAACGCGCGACCGCCGGTCAAGACGCCGTTCGACGCCGCCGATCCGGACACCTACAGCTACTCGTCGTCGATGACGGTGTACGATTCGCTCGGCGCCGCGCACACCGCCACCGTCTATTTCACGAAGACCGCGGCCGACAACACCTGGGAGCAACGGCTGCACGTCGACGGCGACGCCGTCGGCACCCCGCAGACCCTCGAGTACTCCAACACCGGCACGCTCCTCGCGCCGGCGGGCGGCGTGGTCACGTTCCCCGCGTACGACACGTCGACCGGCGCGGCACCCATCGAGCTCACCTACGATTTCGGCTCCTCGACCCAGTACGGCGCCGCGTTCAGCGTCAGCGCCATCGACCAGGACGGCTATACGACCGGACGCCTGATCGGCGTCGAGACCGGCGCCGACGGCGTCGTGCAGGCGCGCTACACCAACGGCCGCTCGGTCGGCCTCGGCCAGATCGCCATCGCGCAGTTCGCGAGCGACGACGGCCTGCAGCCGCTCGGCGACACCACCTGGGGCGAGTCGCTCGCCTCGGGTCCGGCGTTGCTCGGCGCAGCCGGTACCGGCGGCCTGGGCGCGGTGCAGGCGGGGGCGCTCGAGGGCTCGAACGTGGATGTCACGCAGCAGCTCGTGAACATGATCACGGCGCAGCGCAACTTCCAGGCCAACGCCAAGATGATCTCCACCGCCGACGCCATCTCGCAGACCGTCATCAACATCCGTTGATGAGCCGCAGACGGAGGGCCTGAGTTGGACAAATTCCTCTATGTGGCGATGACGGGCGCGCGCGAGACCATGCGCGCGCAGGCGGTCAACACCCACAACCTCGCCAACGCCTCGACCACCGGCTTCCGGGCCGAGCTCGCGGCGTTCGCCACCCAGGCGGCGGGCGACGGCGATGGCGTGGGCACGCAGTCGCGTGCCTTCGCGACCATCACCGAGACGGGCTGGAGCCGCACCGCGGGCCCCCTGCAGTCCACGGGCCGCGGTCTCGACCTCGCGGTCGACGGCGAAGGCTGGATCGCGGTGCAGGCATCGGACGGCACCGAGGGCTACACCCGCGCCGGCGACCTGAGGCTCGACGCCACGGGCGCGGTGCGCAACGGCGCCGGTCATGCGGTGCTCGGCGACGGCGGTCCGCTCGTCATCCCGCCGCATTCCTCGCTCGTGGTCGGCACCGACGGAGCGGTCTCGATCGTGCCGCTCGGGCAGGGCGTCGAGACCACCGCACGGGTGGGCCGCATCAGGCTCGTCAAGCCGGACCCCGCGCAGCTGCAGCGCGGCGCGGACGGCCTGTTCCGCCTCAAGGACGGCAGCAGCGCCCCGCCCGACGCATCGGTGCGCGTCGTGTCCGGCGCCCTCGAGGGCAGCAACGTCAACGTCGCCGACACGATGGTGCGGATGATCGAGCTGTCGCGGCAGTTCGACATGCACATGAAGACCCTGCGCACCGCGGAAGAGAACGCCCGCAACTCGGCCAGCCTGATGCGGCTCGGCTGACACCACACTTAAAGAGGACGACACATGGATCCGGCACTCTGGGCAGCGAAGACGGGACTCGAGGCGCAGCAGACGCGCATGGCCGTCACGGCCAACAACCTCGCCAACGTCAACACCACGGGGTTCAAGCGCGGCCGCGCCGCGTTCGAGGACCTGCTCTACCAGAACGTGCGCCAGGTCGGCGCCGACGCCGCGCAGGACACGCAGCTGCCCTCCGGTCTCATGGTCGGGACGGGCGTGCGCGTGGTCGCCACCGAGAAGATGTACACGCAGGGCAACCTGCAGATCACCAACAACGCGCTCGACGTCGCCATCAACGGCCGCGGCTTCTTCCAGGTCGCGTTGCCGGACGGCACCAACGCCTACACCCGCGACGGCAACTTCAAGATCAACGCGCAGGGCGAGCTCGTCACCGCGGGCGGCTATCGCGTGCAGCCGGCCGTGTCCATACCGGACGGCGCGCAGTCCGTGACCATCGGCAACGACGGTGCGGTCAGCGTGCAGCTCGTCGGGCAGGCGGCGCCGAGCCAGGTCGGCTCGCTGCAGATCGTCGATTTCATCAACCCCGCGGGCCTGCAGGCGCGCGGCGAGAACCTGGTGCTCGAGTCCGCCGCGAGCGGCCCGCCGCAGGCGGGCACGCCGGGCCTCAACGGTCTCGGCAGCCTGCAGCAGGGCGCGCTCGAGGCGTCGAACGTCAACGTGGTGGAGGAGCTCGTGTCGATGATCGAGACCCAGCGCGCCTACGAGATGAACTCCAAGGCCATCGCCACGACCGACAAGATGCTCGAGACGCTGACGACGCGGCTCTGACCGCGCTCACCGACGGAGACGACGCATGCCCCACCATCCCGCCGCCCGATCCCGCGACCCGGTCAGCCGCCGGCACGCGGCGCTGCTGTGCCTGTCGCTCGCGTTCGCCGCGGGCTGCGCGCATCGCCCGGCCGACTACGAGGCCACCTGGGAGCCGGCGCTGCCGCCGGACCCGACGGTCGCGCGCGCCGGCAACGGCGCCATCTACCAGTCGGGGCAGGATGTGCGCCTCTTCGAGAACACGGTGGCGCGCCGCGTCGGCGACACGCTCACCATCCGTCTGGTCGAGAACATGGACGCGTCCAAGAGCTCCAGCACGTCGACCAAGAAAGGCACGGCGGTCGAGGTGACCGGCCCGACGATCGCCGGCCGTCCGGTGACGGTCAACGGCATCGAGGTGCTCGCGGGCGCCGTGGACAACAACGCCTCCTTCGACGGCGAAGGCTCGAGCCGCCAGAGCAACAGCATCTTCGGCGACATCACCGTCACGGTCGCCAAGCGCTGGCCGAACGGCAACCTGTTCGTGCGCGGCGAGAAGTGGATCACCATCAACCAGGGGCGCGAGTACGTGCGCGTGAGCGGCATCGTGCGCGCGGTCGACATCGAGCCCGACAACACCGTCCCCTCGACCAAGATCGCGGATGCGCGCATCAGCTATGCGGGGCGGGGCGCGCTCGCCGACGCCAACCGTCCGGGGCTGCTGTCCCGGTTCTTCAACTCGCCGTGGCTGCCGTTCTGAGGTGCGACCCATGACCATCCGCACCCTCATCCTCCTGTCGCTCGCGACGCTCGCGGTATCCGGCGCGCCGGCGCACGCCGAGCGCGTCAAGGACCTCGCCTCGGTCGCGGGGGTGCGCAGCAACCAGCTGGTCGGTTACGGCCTCGTGGTCGGCCTCGACGGCACCGGAGACCAGACGAGCCAGGCGCCGTTCACCATCCAGAGCATCAAGAACATGCTGGCGCAGTTCGGCATCACGGTGCCGCCCGATTCCAACCCCCAGCTGAAGAACGTCGCGGCGGTGACCGTGCAGGCCGAGCTGCCGCCGTTCGCCAAGCCCGGCCAGACCATCGACGTCTCGGTGTCCTCCATCGGCAACGCCGGGAGCCTGCGCGGCGGTACGCTGCTGCTCGCGCCGCTGCGCGGCGCCGACGGCGAGGTCTACGCGATGGCGCAAGGCAGCCTCATCGTCAGCGGTTTCGGCGTCTCCGGCCGCGACGGATCGCGCATCGCGCTCAACGTGCCGAGCGGCGGCCGCATCCCCGGCGGCGCGACCGTCGAGCGCGAGGTGCCGACGGACTTCGCGACCGCGCCCGCGATCACGCTCAACCTCAACGCGCCGGACTTCACCACCGCCACCCGCCTCGCCGAGGGCATCAACCGCATGCTCGGCGCCGGTACGGCCGCGGCGGTCGATGCCGTCTCGGTGCGGGTGGCCGCGCCCGCCGATCCCGCCCAGCGCATCGCGTATGTGGCGACCCTGGAACAGATGGAGATCCAGCCGGGCGAAGCGCCCGCGCGCGTCATCGTCAACTCGCGCACCGGCACCGTGGTCATCGGCAGCAACGTCCGCGTGCTGCCGGCCGCGGTCTCGCACGGTTCGCTGTCGGTGACCATCACCGAGCGCCAGGATGTCAGCCAGCCGAACGCCTTCGGGCAGGGCGAGACGGCCGTCACGCCGCGCAGCGACATCGAGGTCAAGCAGCCCGAGGGGCGGATGTTCAAGTTCGAGGCCGGCGTGAACCTCGACGCCATCGTCGATGCGGTGAACCGTGTCGGCGCCGCGCCGGGCGACCTGGTCGCCATCCTCGAGGCCCTCAAGCAGGCCGGTGCGCTGCGCGCCGAGCTGATCGTGATCTGACCCATGGCCGACTCCCGCGTCACCCAGTACACCGACCTGCAGGGCCTCGCGGCGCTGCGTCGCGACGCCCGCGCGCAGGATCCTGCGGCGCTGCGCGAGGCCGCCCGCCAGTTCGAGGCGGTGTTCACCCGCATGATGCTCGAGAGCATGCGCGACGCGAGCGGCGGCGATCCGATGTTCGACAGCGAGGAGAGCCGCTTCTACCGCGACATGTTCGACCAGCAACTGTCGGTCGAGCTGACCCGCGGCCGCGGCCTCGGCCTCGCCGACATGCTCGTGGCGCAGGTGATGCGCAGCGGCCTCGTACCGCCGGGCGAGGGCGGCGCGACGCCGACGCAGGCCGCCGCGGCCGCATCCGCGATGCCGACCGTGCCGCTGAAGACGCCCGCCGCGCGCGAGCGGATCCCGGACGGCATCGAACGACCGAAGGCGGATACCTCGCAGGCGACCGCTTCGGCGACTTCGGCCCCGTCGGCCCCGTCGGCCGCGCCGGCCTCGTCGGTCGCGTCGTCGTCGTCGGCACCCGCCGTCGCGCCGCGTGCGCTTCCCGCCGATCGCGCGCCGACGCGCCAAGAGTTCCTCGACGCCATCCTACCCGCCGCCGAGAAGGCCGCGGCGCAGCTCGGCGTCTCGCCGCGCAACCTCGTCGCCCAGGCGGCGCTCGAGACCGGCTGGGGCCGCTCGCTGCCGCGCGGCGCCGACGGCCGCATCAGCTTCAACCTGTTCGGCATCAAGGCCACCGGCGGCTGGCGCGGAGACTCGGTCGCGTCCTCGACCATCGAGGTGCTGCAAGGCCGGGAGCAGCGCATGGTGGAGCGTTTCCGCGCCTATTCCAGCATCGACGAGAGCGTGGCCGACCATGCGCGGCTGCTCGGCACGAGCCGCCGCTACGCCGCCGCCCGCGGCACGGGCGACGACGCCCATGCCTTCGGCACCGCGCTGCAGCGCGGCGGCTACGCGACCGATCCCGGTTACGCCCGGAAGATCGTGCAGGTCGCCGATTCCGTAGGACGGCTGCTCGAGGCGCGCCGCGCCACGTCGGTCGATGCCGCTGCACCCGTGCCGACCCTAAAGGTCGACGCGGAACGGCCGTTAACGGCCACAGACGTCCGTAAGGCGCCGGGCCGCACATGAGCAACTTGTTCCTGACCGGCCTCTCGGGTCTGCAGTCATTCCAGCGCGCGTTGGATGCGACCAGCCAGAACATCGCCAACTCGAACACCGAGGGCTATGTCCGCCAGCGTGCGGACTTCCGTACCCGCGAGTCGAGCCTCGTGGGCGAGGTCTGGGTGGGAACCGGCGTCGCCGTCGACCGCGTCCGCCGCGTGGTCAACGAATTCCTCTCGGACCAGTCCCGCGCCGCGCATTCCTCGGCGGCGAGGCTCGAGATCTTCGCCGGGCAGTCCGCTCGCGTCGCCAACCTGCTCGGCAGCGCCACCGGAGGTCTGTCGTCCTCCCTGCAGCGTCTCCAGAACGCCTTCGAGGGCGTCGCCGCCGACCCCGCCTCGATCGCCGCGCGCCAGGTCGTCGTCGGCGAGCTGCAAGGCACGGTGTCGCAGCTGCGGGCCTTCGACAGTCGGCTGCGCGAGTTCGAGAGCGAGGCCAACGGGCAGATCGCCGCCGATGTCTCGGCCCTCGAGGGACTGGCGAGCGGGCTTGCGGGCATCAACCGCGAGATCGGCGTCGCCTCGGCGACCACCGGCGGCGTACCCAACGAACTGATGGACGAGCGGGACCGTCTGCTCGACAAGCTGGCCGCCAAGGTCTCGTTGCGCTATCTCGCCAACCGTGACGGGTCGGTCAACGTGTTCGTCGGTCAGGGGCAGCCGTTGGTCGTGGGCGATGTCGCGGCGCGCATCGGGATGGAGGTCGATCCGGTCGACGATTCGCGCCAACGGGCGGTGCTGCGCGTCGACGGCAACTCGGTGGATATCACCAGTGCATTGACCGGCGGTGCGTTGGGCGGGCTCGCGGATTTCCGCGACCAGGTGCTCGACGGCGCCCGCAACGAGCTCGGCCGCATCGCGACCGTGCTGACGGCCGTGCTCAACGACCAGAACGCGAAGGGGAGCGACCTCACCGGCGCGCCCGGCGGCGCGTTGCTCTCGATCGCCCCGCCGCAGGTCATCGTGCCGTCGTCCAACGACGGTTCGTTGACGGCCGGGCTGACGATCGCCGATCCGCGAGCGCTGACGGGCGCGGCATACGAACTCCAATGGTCGGGCAGCGCCTGGACGGCGCGCCGGCTCGACACCGGCGGGACGGTCCCTGTGACGGGCGACGGCAGCGTCGCTGCGCCGTACGCGTTCGACGGGCTCGCGCTCGTGCTCGGCGGTGCACCCGCCGTCGGCGACCGCGTCCTGCTCAAGCCGACCCGTGAGGCCGTGCAGACCTTGACGGTGGCGGTGGGCGTCCCGGCACGCATCGCCGCCGCGCTGCCGGTACGCGTCGGCGCGGGGACCGGCAACTCGGGCGCTGCTGCGGTGTCCACGATCGAGGTCCAGGATCCTGCCGATCCCGACCTGCGTGCCGCGGTGACGGTGTCCTTTCCGACGCCGGGCACGGTCAGCATCGACGGGGGCTCGCCGCAGGCGTGGGTCCCGGGGCAGGCGATCGACCACAACGGCTGGCGGTTGCGCCTCACGGGCACGCCGGCCGCGGGCGACCTGTTCACGGTGACCGGCAACGGCGCTGGACGCGGCGACAACCGCAACGCGGTGCTGCTCTCCGAGAGCTTGCGCGGACCCTTGCTCGAGTCGGGGACGGTGTCGCTGGTCGACGCCGCGACGCGTCTCGTGAGCGGCGTCGGCAACATCACGCAGCAGGCCCAGCGCAGCTTCGACGTCCAGCAGCTCGTCTTCCAGGAGTCGGTGCGGCAGCGGCAGGGCATCTCCGGCGTCAACCTCGACGAGGAGGCCGCGAACCTGCTGCGCTACCAGCAGGCGTACCAGGCGTCCGCGCAGGTCATCCGCGCCGCCAACGAACTGTTCCGCTTCCTCATCGACGTGGTCCGCTGACGGGGCATCATGCGCATCTCAACCCTGAATTTCCTGCAAGGTCCGATCGACTCGATGAACGCGCGGCAGGGCGAACTGCAGCGGACCCAGTCGCAGATCGCGAGCGGCACCAAGCTGCTGACGCCGGCCGACGATCCGGTCGCTGCAGGCCGCATCCAGGAGCTCGAGCGCTGGAAGCTCGCCGCGACGCAGCTGCAGCGCAACGGCGACCTCGTCGCCTCGCGGCTCTCCATGCAGGAGGCCGCGCTCGCGGACGTCACCGACATCCTGCAGCGCATGCAGGAACTCGCCATCCAGGGCGGCAACGGCTCCTTCGACGAGACGCCGCGCCGCATGCTGGCGATCGAGGTGCGTTCCCGCGCCGAGCAGTTGATGCAGGTCGCCAACCTTCGGACGCCCTCGGGTGAGCACCTGTTCGCCGGCGCCAGCGTCGGCACGCAGCCGTTCGTGCGGCAGGGCGGGGCCGTGCAGTACGCGGGCGACGATCTTGCGCGCCTCGTCGAGATCTCGCCCGGTCAGCGCATCGCGGACGGTTTCACCGGCTCCGAGCTCTTCATGCGTGTTCCCGGCGGCAACGGCGACTTCGCGCTGCGTGCGGACCCGGCCAACACCGGCACCGGCATCGCGGGTGCGGGGTCGCTGGTCGACACCGCGGCTTGGGACGGCGCCCCCTGCCGGGTGCTCTTCATGGCGGACGGCAGCTGGGAGGCCCGCGACGGCGCCGATGCGCTGGTGGCGACCGCGCCCTACAGTCCTGGCGCGGCCATCGAGTTCCGCGGTATCCGCCTCAGCATCACCGGCACGCCCGCGGCCGGCGACCAGTTCCACATCGAGTCCGGCGGCAGCGAGGACATGTTCACGACGCTCGAACGGCTCGCCGCGGCTTTGGAGGCGCCGATCGTCAGCCCGGCGCAGCGGGCATTCGCCTCGAACGAGCTGGGCTCGGTGCTGAGCCAGCTCGGACAGGCGCAGGAACAGGTGTCCAACATCCGTTCGGTGCTCGGTACCCGGCTGACCGCCATCGACGACGCCGCGGCATCGCGCGCAGAGCTGGAGGAGGATGTGGTCTCGAACCTCTCGAAGCTGCAAGACACCGACTATTCCGAGGCGATGACCCGCCTCAACCTGCAGTTGACGGGCTTGCAGGCGGCGCAGCAGTCCTACGCCAAGCTCGCCCGTCTCTCGCTGTTCGACTACCTCTGAGGGGGTGCCGACCGATCGACCCTAAAGTAATCGCGACCGCCTCCGATACAGGGTCTGGAAGGGCGGCGCTGACACTACGTCGGGTCCGATCCTAGGTAACCCCAACACTCTCAAGGAGTCTTCTCCATGTCCCAAGTGATCAACACCAATGTGATGTCGCTGAGCGCCCAGCGCAACCTGTCCGCCTCGGGCAGCCAGCTGGCGCAGTCGCTGCAGCGTCTGTCGTCGGGCCTGCGCATCAACAGCGCCAAGGACGACGCGGCCGGTCTCGCCATCTCCCAGCGCATGACGGCGCAGATCCGTGGCCTCGGCGCCGCCATCCGCAACGCCCAGGACGCGGTCTCGCTGACCCAGACGGCCGAAGGCGCGCTCGGCTCGGTCTCGAACAACCTGCAGCGCATGCGTGAGCTCGCGGTGCAGTCCGCGAACGGCACCAACACCACCGACGACCAGAAGGCGTTGGACACCGAGTACCAGCAGCTGCTCGCCGAGATCACCCGCGTGGCGGACCAGACCAAGTACGCCGGCACGACGCTGATCGATGGCACCTTCGTCACGAAGGACTTCCAGATCGGTGCCAACAACGGTGAGAAGATCACCATCGCCGCGCTCGGCAACGTCAAAATCGAAGCCGCCGGGCTGAACCTCACCGGCACCGACCTGTTGGACGCCACCAAGTCGTTGGCCGCGCTCGTCAAGCTCGATACGGCCATCGGCAAGGTCAGCGAGGCCCGAGCCACGGTGGGTGCCCTGCAGAGCCGCTTCGAGTCGGTGATCGCCAACCTCACGGTGAGCAACGAGAACCTCTCGGCCTCGCGCTCGCGCATCATGGATGCCGACTATGCCGAGGAGACCGCCAAGCTGACGCGCGCCCAGGTGCTGCAGCAGGCCGGTGTGGCGATGCTGTCGCAGGCGAACGCCGTTCCCCAGAACGTGCTGTCGCTGCTGCGTTGATGCGATGACGGGGCGGGGCGCAGGGCAGTGACAGGCATAAAAGCCCTGCGTCCCTTTCCATCGGCAGGCGGCGACTCCCTCGGGGGGCGCCGCCGGTCGCATTTGCAAGGAGGGAACCGGACATGAGTTTCCCGAACATCACGGAGGCGCTGCCGGTCATCATCGCGCAGCGCCCGGCGCCGAAGGGCGCCGATGCGGAGACCGCCGTCAAGGAGGCGGGGGTCAAGGAAGCGGCGCCGGCCAGGGAGTTGGCGCCCGAGGTACGGTCGAAGGTCGCCGAGCGGCTGCAGGACCTGGCGCGCGCCTCGGGGCGCGCACTCGAGTTCCGCGTCGACGAGGCGAGCGGTCGGATGGTCATCAGCGTGCGCGACGAGCGCACCGGTGAGCTGATCCGGCAGATACCCGACGCGACGGCGTTGCGCATCGCGCAGCGCCTCGAGTCGCAGGCAGAGGTGATGCGCAACGTGTTGATCGAGGACCGCGCCTAGTGGCGCTGCAATCCCCGGGGCTCGGCTCCGGTCTGGACGTCAATTCCCTCGTCACCCAATTGGTGGCGGCGGAGCGCGCCCCTGCGCAGCAGCGCCTCACACGGGCCGAATCGGGGCTCGACGCCAAGATCTCGGCGCTCGGCACCCTGCGCGGCGCGTTGTCGACCTTCCAAGGCGCGGTCGGTGCGTTGCGCAACGAGTCGCAGCTGCTGGTCCGCAAGACCGAGGCATCGGACCCGGGCGCGCTGCGCGCGAGCGCCACCTCGAGCGCGGCGGTCGGCACCTATTCGGTCGAGGTGTTGTCGCTGGCGAGCGCCCACAAGCTGGCGTCCGCCGCCTACGCCGGAGGGAGCGGCGCCACCGTCGGCACCGGGACCCTGGACTTCCAGCAGAACGGCAGATCGTTCGCGGTCACGGTCACCGCCGGCACCACCGTGGCCCAGCTGCGTGACGCCATCAATGCGGCGACCGGAAACAGCGGCGTACGCGCGAGCGTCGTGCAGGCCGACGACGGCGCGCGGCTGGTGCTGAGCGCCAAGGACCCCGGCAGCGCCGAGGCCATCCGGGTGACGGCGAGCGGCGCGGCGGGCGGCCTCGACGCCCTCGTCTTCGATCCGGGCATCTCGACGCCCATGTCGGTGCTGACGCCGGCGGCGAACGCGCAAGCGAAGGTCGAAGGCTTCACCGTTTCGGCGGCGGGCAACACCATCACGGGCGCCATCGAGGGCGTCTCGCTCGACCTGCTCGCCGCGAAGCCGGGTACCGCGGTCAGCCTGACCGTGAGCGCCGACAACACGGTGCTGCGCGAACGCGTCGGAAAGTTGGTCACCGAATTCAACAGCATGACCGCGACGCTGTCGCGGCTGCGCGCCGTCGACCCGGCGACCCGCAACGGCGGACCGTTGGTCGGCGATTCCGCGCTGCTCGGCATCGAGTCGCGCATGCGCCGGGACCTCGTCGCAGAGGCGCCTGTGTCAGGAAGCGCGCCGAGGACGCTGTCCGCGATCGGCGTCCGTATGGGTGCGGACGGTCGGCTCGCCATCGACGAGGCGAGGCTGACCGCCGCGCTGCGCGATGACCCGGCGGCGGTGGCGCGCGTGTTCGCCGGCGACGGCGGCATCGCCGCTCGCCTCCACACCACCGTCAGCGGTGCGGTCGCGGCAGGCGGGCAGGTCGCCGCGCGCACCGAATCGCTGCAGGCGCAGAAGCGCGACGTCCAGCGGGCCAAGGACACGTTGGACATGCGGATGAAGGCGCTCGAGGCGCGCTATCGCGCGCAGTTCACCAATCTCGATTCCATGCTCAGCGGCATGCAGACGACGGGTAACTATCTCGCGCGGGCGCTCCGCTGACGCGCTCAAGCGTCGCCGCCGTCGGCCGATACATGGGGTGAGGGCGCGATGCCCGTGACGCGAGGTCGCCATGTCACCTGCCATGCAAGGGAAACTCTCCGCTTACCAATCGGTCGCCGCCCACGGCGGCGTCGCCGCGGCGGATCCGCACAAGCTGGTGATGATGCTGCTCGACGGCGGGCTGGCACGCATCGCGCAGGCCAAGGTCTGCGGCGAGCGCGGCGAGAAGATCGAGAAGAGTCAGCACCTGCAGCGCGCGCTCGCCATCGTCGGCGAGCTGCGGGCGAGCCTCGATCTGTCGCAGGGCCCGCTCGCGCGCAACCTCGACGACCTCTACGACTACGTGAGCCGTCAGTTGCTGCTCGGGCAGGTCTCGTCCGAAGCGAAGGTCTTGACCGGCGCATCCTCGATCCTACTCGAGATCCGTGGCGCCTGGGCGGCGCTGCCGGTCGAGGCCCGCGCCGCGCGGGCCGCGGTCTGACCGGAACCGTGCGCCCGGACCGTCCGTGAGCCCGTCCGACGGTTCCTTGCTCGCTTGGGAGGACGTGCTGCCCGTCGCCTTCGTGCCGGGCGAGGCGACCACCGATGCGCGGCTGGTGGCGCACCGCGTCGCGGGCAACCTGCGCGTCCTGCATACCTGCGAGGCGCTCGAGGAGCGCCGCGCCGAGCGCGACGAGGACCTCTCCGGTACGCCCGACACCGCAAGGCTCGAGAAGAAGATCGACCTGCTGATCGAGTTGGTCGGGCATTGGGTGGCACAGTCCGGATCGCGACCGCCGCCGGTGGTGGTCAGCCTGGACGCGGGCGGTCTGTCTTGGCGACCCGCGGATGCCCACGCGTCGGTCGCGCCGAGCGCCGCGGTAGGCGATTCGGGTATGGTGGAGGTATACCCGCGCGAGGGCGTCGCCGAGGCGCTCCGTCTGCCCGGTCGGGTGGTCGCCGCGGACGACGACGGGAGGGTGTCGTTCGAGTTCAGAGGGCTTGCCGAGGCCGAGGTCGATGCGCTCGAGCGCTTCGTCTTCCGCCAGCACCGGCGCACCGTCGCCGGCCGTCGGAGAGGTCGCTGACCACCCCTGCCGAAAGTCATATTTCAATACCGGAACGGATGTATCTGTCCGGTTTGTGATGTCCCGCACGCTATAAAGCCCCACACCACTCGGGGGAGGGGCGATGAAGGCGAACGGGGACCGCATCTCAGGCGCAGCACGTCGTGCCGTCGGCATCGCCGGCGGCGAGGCGGCCGTGCGCTATCCGAGCGGACCTTCGACCGCCATCCGCGAGGTCGTCACCCTGATCCGTAAGGTCGCGCGCCACGACTCCAGCGTGCTCGTGCTCGGCGAGTCCGGCACCGGCAAGGAGGTCGTCGCCCGCGCCATCCACGATTCAAGCCCGCGCCGCAACGGCGCCTTCGTGGCGGTCAACTGCGGGGCGATCCCGTCGGAGCTGCTCGAGAGCGAGCTCTTCGGCCACGAGAAGGGCGCGTTCACCGGCGCCTACGCCTCGCGACGCGGCCGCTTCGAGATCGCCGAGGGCGGCACGCTGTTCCTCGACGAGATCGGCGACATGAGCCTGCCGATGCAGGTGAAGCTGCTGCGCGTGCTGCAGGAGCGCGTGTTCGAGCGCGTCGGCAGCCACCAGCCCATACGCTGCGATGTCCGCATCATCGCGGCGACGCACCGCAACCTCGAGGACTCGATCGCCCGCGGCCAGTTCCGCGGCGATCTCTTCTACCGGCTCAACGTGTTCCCCATCGAGATGCCGGCGCTGCGCGAGCGCGTCGATGACCTCGAGACGCTGGTGCACGAGTTCGCGCTCGCCAACACGCGCGCCGGACGTCCGATGCTGGAGGTCGCGCCCGCTGCGATGTCGGCGCTGCGCGGCTACGCCTGGCCCGGCAATGTCCGCGAGCTCGGCAACCTCATCGAGCGGCTCAGCATCCTCAACGGCGAGCAGGTCGTAGAGATCGGTGACCTGCCGGCCCGTTATCGCGCGCATGTCGTCGACGACGCCGGGGCGGCAACCGCCCGGCAGATCTTTGCCGCCGCCGTCGCCGCTGCGCCGTCGGTCGCGTCGTCCGGCGCACGCCCGGAGGCGCTCGTCGAGCGCGAGGCCATCCAGAAGAGCCTCGCCGAAGCGCTGGCGGAGCGGCTCGAGGCACGCCGTGTCGCCGAGCAGGCGGCCGCCGAGCTCGCCGAGGTCGCGAGGACCGTGACCGCGCCCATCGAACCGCTCGAGGGCCCCACCGACGACGGCGGCGAGGCGCTCCCCGACGACGGCATCGACCTGAAGGGTCACCTCTACGCCATCGAGCACAGATACATCTCCGAGGCGCTCGAGCGCTCGGGCGGTACGGTCGCCCATGCCGCGCGGCTGCTCGGTCTGCGGCGCACCACGCTCGTCGAGAAGCTCCGTAAGTACGGCTTCGCCGAGTCCGAGGGCTACGCGGGCTGACGGCTCCTTGACGCCGGCGCCCCTTCCGAGCCCCGGCACGCTTCTTGCTTCTTCCCCTCCGAGCCACCCCAAGGGGTGGTCCTGGAGGCGAAGCGATGGCGAGCAACACGGCAGTGATCGGCCCGGAGCCGGTGGCGGTGGACCCGAAGTCCCGCCGCCTGATCGAGCTCGCGCGCCGCGTCGCCGCCACCGATTGCACGGTGCTGGTCACCGGCGAGTCAGGCACCGGCAAGGAGGTGCTGGCGCGGTTCATCCACCGGCAGTCCTCGCGCGCCGCGCGACCGTTCGTCGCCGTCAACTGCGCAGCGATCCCCGAGGCCATGCTGGAGGGCGTGCTGTTCGGCTACGAGCGCGGGGCGTTCACCGGCGCACATGCCGCGCACGCCGGCAAGTTCGAGCAGGCACAGGGCGGCACGCTGCTGCTCGACGAGATCACCGAGATGCCGATCGGGCTGCAGGCCAAGCTGCTGCGGGTGCTGCAGGAGCGCGAGGTCGACCGCATCGGCGGGCGCGTGCCGGTGGCGCTCGATGTCCGCGTCATCGCCACCAGCAACCGCCGCCTCGGTGACGAGGTGCGCTCCGGACGCTTCCGCGAGGACCTCTATTACCGTCTGGCCGTATTCCCGCTCGAGATCGCGCCGTTGCGCGAGCGGCGCGGCGACATCCTGCCGATCGCGACCCAGTGGCTCGCGCTGCATGGCGCAGGCCGTGCGACGCCCGCCCTGTCGGCCGACGCCGTGGAGGCGCTCCTGATGCACGACTGGCCCGGCAACGCCCGCGAGCTCGGCAACGCGCTGCAGCGCGCGATGATCCTCTGCAACGGCCCGATGGTGGAGCACGAACATCTGGCGCTCGACCCTCCGGGTCTGCGTGCGGCATGCGCCGCGGGCGCGCCGACCGTCGCGGCGCCTGCGTCCGATGACGGCTGCAGCGCGCTCGTCAGGCAGCGCGAGCTCGCCGAGCGCGACATCCTGCTCTCCGCATTGCGCGGTCGAGCGCAGAACCGCAACGAGGTCGCGCAGCGTCTCGGCATCTCGCCGCGCACCCTCCGCTACAAGCTCGCGCGCCTGCGCGCCGCGGGCATCGAGGTACCTGTCGCATGAGCCAGATGGAGATCGACCGCGTCGTTTCGCAGATCCGCGCCCTGCGTTCCCAGGTGGGCGGACCGATGGCGCAGGTGGTGCGGCCCGAGGGGCTCGGCGGTGCCGTGTCCGGTCCGGGCGGCGCCAGCGGTGCGAGCAGCTCGATCAGTTTCGCCTCGGTGCTGCGCAGCGGTCTCGAGCGCGTCAACGAGGCGCAGCAGCAGTCGGGCACCTCGCAGCGCGCCTTCGAGCGCGGCGACCCGGGCGTCGACCTGCCGCAGGTGATGATCGACATGCAGAAGGCGAGCATCGCCTTCCGCGGCGCCGTCGAGGTGCGCAACCGCATGGTCGCGGCCTACCAGGAAATCATGAACATGCCGGTCTGACGGCACGGAGCTCTGAATGGCCACCCAGGCAGCCACCGCCAACCTGCTTCCCAACCTCAGCGCCGGCCTGAAGCCGGTGATGCTGCTCGTCGGACTTGCGGCAGCCGTCGCGCTCGGCGTCGGCGTCGTGCTCTGGTCGCAGGGCCCGACCTACAGCCTGCTGTACGCCAACCTCGCCGACGAAGACGCGGCCGCCGTGACCCAGTCGTTGTCGGGCGCGGGCATCGATTACCGGATGGAGAACGGCACGGGGGGCATCTCGGTGCCCGCCGACAAGCTCAACGAGGCGCGGCTGCTGCTCGCCGGGCAGGGCGTCATGCAGTCCGGCGGATTCGCCAACCTCACCAAGGACGGCGGCCTCGGCGTCTCGCAGTTCATGGAAGGCGCACGCTACCAGCACGCGCTCGAGATCGAGCTCGCACGCACCATCTCGAGCCTGCAGCAGGTCGCGGCCGCGCGCGTGCACATCGCGGTGCCGCGCAGCTCGAGCTTCGTGCGCGAGCGCAGCCCCGGCAGCGCCAGCGTGTTCCTGCAGCTGAAGCCCGGTCGCCGGCTCGCCTCCGAGCAGGTGACGGCGGTCGTCAACCTCGTCGCTTCCAGCCTGCCCGACATCGACGCATCGCAGGTCACGGTGGTCGACCAGCAGGGACGGCTGCTGTCGTCGCCGCAGGGCCGTGACGACTTCGCGATCCGCGACCAGCAGATCGAGTTCGCGCGACAGTTGGAGGAGAGCTATTCGCAGCGCGTCGAAGCGCTGATCG
This sequence comes from Steroidobacteraceae bacterium, assembly GCA_040400835.1. GTDB lineage: Bacteria > Pseudomonadota > Gammaproteobacteria > Steroidobacterales > Steroidobacteraceae > UBA964. The sequence continues at coordinate 451,896 of JBBAPM010000001.1, read as the reverse complement.
CGCCGCTGGTCGGCGCGGGCCGCGTGCGCGCCGAGGTCAGCGCGCAGTTCGACATGAGCGCGGTCGAAGAGGCGCGCGAGCAGTACAAGCCCGACAGCCAGGTCGTACGCAGCGAGCAGACCTCCGAGGACCGCCGCGGCGCCGGCGGTGCGGGCGGCGTCCCCGGCGCCCTCAGCAACCAGCCGCAGGGTCGGCCGGCCAACGCGCCGGCCGCCGCCGAGGGCGGACAGAGCGGCTCGACGCAGAGCACGCGCAACTATGAGATCGACCGGACGGTCGCCTACACGCGGCAGCCGGCCGGTCGCCTGAAACGCGTCTCGGTCGCCGTGCTGGTGGACAACGTCCAGGTCACCGGCAAGGACGGCAAGGTGACGGAGACGCCGCTCACGCAGGACCAGATCAACCGCATCACGACGCTGGTCAAGGACGCGGTCGGCTTCGACGCCGCGCGCGGCGACAGCGTCAACGTCATCAACAGCCCTTGGCGCGGCGATCCGCGGGTCGCTGCGGGTGAGCTCGAGTCGCTGCCGTTCTGGGAGCGTGCCTGGGCCCGTGACGCCGCCAAGATGCTGATCGGACTCATCGTGCTGCTCGCGCTGGTGTTCACGGTGCTGCGGCCGATCGCGCGGCAGCTCGCCGGCACGCTCGGCGGCGGCGCGACGCTGACGCCCGATGCGCCGGCGCTGCCCGGTGCCGTGATGGCGATGGGCGAGGGCGGTCTGCCGGTGCCGGCGGGCGGCGCTGCGCGCGGCGCCGGCACGGCCTACGAGGACCAGATCGCGCAGGCGCGTTCGCTCGTCAACGAGGACCCGGCGCGCGTCGCGCAGGTCGTGAAGAAGTGGGTGGCGACCGATGGCTGACGGCTTCCAGGGCGGCATGTCGCGCACCGGCGTCGACCGCGCCGCGATCTTCCTGCTGACCCTCGGCGAGAAGGAGGCGGCGGAGGTGCTGCGCCACATGACGCCGCAGGACGTGCAGCGCGTCGGCACCGCGATGGCACAGATCGCCGACGTGAGCCGCGACGAGGTCAGCGGGGTGGTCTCGGACTTCATGTCCGAGGCCGACCGGCAGACCTCGCTCGGCACGGGCAACGCGGACTTCGTCCGCAAGGCGCTGATCGACGCGATGGGCGAGCACCAGGCCGCGGGCCTGCTCGACCAGATCCTGCTCGGACGCGCCAGCAAGGGGCTCGAGTCGCTCAAGTGGATGGAACCCAAGGCGGTCGTCGACCTCATCCGTCACGAGCACCCGCAGATCGTGGCGTTGGTGCTGTCGTACCTGCAGCCCGACAAGGCCGCCAAGGTGCTCGCGCTGCTGCCCGAGGAGTCTCGCGGCGACCTGATGCTGCGCGTGGCGACGCTCGAGGGCATCCAGCCGGCGGCCCTCGCCGAGCTCGACCAGGTGATGGAGCGGCAGTTCCTGGGGTCCGGGCGTCCGCAGGCCGCGGGCTTCGGCGGTCCGAAGGCCGTCGCCGACATCCTCAACGTGCTCGGCCCGAAGGCCGAGCCGCCGATCATGGGCGAGATCACCGCCGCCGACGAGGAGCTGGGCGCGCGCATCCAGGACCTCATGTACACCTTCGACGACCTCGTCGGTCTCGAGGACCGTGGCATGCAGGAACTGCTGCGGCAGGTTCCGAGCGACAAATTGCTGCTCGCCCTCAAGGCGGTCGACGACACGCTCAAGGAGAAGATCTTCAAGAACATGTCGCAGCGGGCCGCCGAGATGCTGAGGGACGACCTCGAAGCGCGCGGCCCCGTCCGGCTCGCGGAGGTCGAAGCCGCCCAGAAGGAGATCGTCGGCGCCGCCCGCAAGCTGGCCGAGGAGGGCACGATCAACCTGGGCTCGCGCGGTGGCGACGAGTATGTCTGACACGGCGCGTCGGTCACCGGTCGGCGTCCCGGCCGCTGTCGATGGGGCCGCCGCGACCGCTGCGGTGGGCGCATCCTGGTCGCCGCCCGCGGTGGTCGGTCCGCTGATCACCTTCCGCGGCAAGCAGACCGCGGCGTCGTCGCTGCAGGACGATGTCCGGGCCGCGCGCGATGCCGGCTACGAGCGCGGCCGCAGCGAGGGTCTCGCCGCCGCCGCCGCCGAGATCGCACAGCGCATCTCGGAGCTCGAGTCGCGCAGACAGCTGCTCGAGGGGCTCGTGCGGCAGATGGCCTCACCGCTCGATCGTTGCGACGAGGAGACCGCCGCCGAGATGGCGCGGCTCGCGCTGACCGTCGGCGCGCAGCTCGCACGGCGGGAGCTCGCGCTCGATCCACGCCAGGTCATCGCCATCATCCGAGAGTGCCTGTCCGCGCTGCCGTCCGCGGCGCGCGAGGTGCGTATCCATGTGCATCCGCGGGACGCCGCGGTCCTGCGCGCGCAGATCGAGGGCGGCGGTCAGGCCGCCGCCTTCACCTTGGTCGAGGACCCGATGATGTCGCGCGGCGGCTGCCGGATCGAGGCCGAAGCCTCCCGCGTCGATGCCCGTCTCGAGTCCCGTGTCGCCGCGGCGCTCGCGGTCGTGCTCGGCGACGAACGCGCGGATCCGCGCGGTGCGGAGGCGTTGCTGTGTCCGGGCGATACCGCGACGCCGCCTCCCGAATCCGCCACACCCCCGTCCCCGACCGCGAAGACCACGGCACGCCCGCCTCGCGGCGGCAGCAGGAAGAAGGCGCCGTGAACGCGCCCGGCTTCGCGGAAAGACTGCGTCCGTACCAGGCCCGCGCCGCGGGCCTGTCGGCGCCGCCCGTCGAGGGTCGGCTCACGCGGCTCGTCGGGCTGATGCTCGAGGCGCGCGGTTGCCACGCGGCGGTCGGCGACCGCTGCATGCTGCTCTCCGGCAACGGCGCGCGCACCGAGGCCGAGGTGGTGGGCTTCTCGGGTGACCGCCTGATGCTGATGCCCACGGGTCATGCCGATGGCCTGGAGCCGGATACCCGCGTCGTGCCGACGCGCCGGACCGGGACGGTGGCCGTGGGCGATGCGCTGCTCGGCCGCATCGTCGATGGCGCAGGCGTGCCGCTCGATGGTCTCGGGCCGATCGAATGCGCGACGCAGCGCCGGCTCGGCGGGGACACCATCAACCCGCTCGAACGCGATCCCATCCGCGAACCGCTCGACGTCGGCGTCCGCGCCATCAACGCCGCGCTCACCGTAGGCCGCGGCCAGCGCATCGGCCTGTTCGCCGGCAGCGGCGTCGGCAAGAGCGTGCTGCTCGGCATGATGGCCCGGCACACCGCGGCCGAGGTGATCGTGGTCGGGCTCATCGGCGAGCGCGGCCGCGAAGTGAAGGAGTTCGTCGAGCGCATCCTGGGGCCCACCGACCGGGCGCGGGCCGTGGTGGTGGCCGCGCCGGCGGATGCGCCGCCGCTGCTGCGCATGCAAGGCGCTTGGCTCGCCACCGCGGTCGCCGAGCATTTCCGCGACCAGGGACGCTCGGTGCTGCTGTTGATGGATTCATTGACGCGCTTCGCCCAGGCGCAGCGCGAGATCGGCCTCGCGGTCGGCGAGGCACCCGCGACCAAGGGCTACCCGCCCTCGGTCTTCGCCCGCCTGCCGCAGCTCGTGGAGCGCGCGGGGAACGGCCGTGCAGGCGGCGGCTCGATCACAGCGTTCTACACCGTGCTCACCGAGGGCGACGACCAGCAGGACCCGATCGCCGATTCCGCGCGCGCCATCCTCGACGGCCACATCGTGCTGTCGCGGCGCATCGCCGAGTCCGGGCATTACCCGGCCATCGACATCGAGGCATCGATCAGCCGCGTGATGAACGAGGTGGTGCCGCAGGCCCAATGGGAGGCGGCGCGCCAGCTGCGCGAGCTGATGTCGACGTTCAACCAGTCCCGTGAGCTGGTGAACCTCGGCGCCTGGAAGCCGGGCGCCAATCCCGTGCTCGACCGTGCGGTGGCGCTCTGGCCGCGCATCCAGCAGATGCTGGCTCAGCGTCCCGACGAGCGGGCGGGTTTTGTGCAGAGCGTCATGGATTTGCAGCGCCTCCTGGGCGAGGCTTGAGGGACGAGGTGATCGTGGTGAAGCGTGAACAGCGGATCGACGGATATCGGACGAGCCTCGAGGGTGTCGAGCGCGAGCGCGCGGCGCGAGCGCAGCTCGCCGACCAAAGGGTCCGCGAGGCGCGGACCCGGCTGGAGGAGCTCGAGCGTTATCGGCGGGACTACCAGTCCGGCCTCGGCCAGCGCGTCGCGGGCGGCATGGCGGGCCCCGCGCTGCGCGATTACCACGCTTTCCTGGGCCGGCTCGGCGAGGCCATCGTGCAGCAGCGCCAGATCATCGCGCGCTGCGAGTCGGAGCGCGACTTCGACCAGCAGCGCTGGCGCGAGATCGCCGTGCAGCTCAAGGCCGTGTCCGCCGTCGTCGAGCGTTGGCGCACCGAGGAGCGCGTGCTCGAAGGGCGCGCCGAGCAGCGCGCGATCGACGAGCGCGCGACGATCGCCCGTCATATCGCCGCCGTGGAGGCCTGACGGATGGGTATGCCCACGCTCTTCGCGGTCCACGGCACCAACGCCGCGGCCAAGCCGCAGGCTGGACGCGCCGACAACGAGGGCGCCGACAGCGCAGGACTCTGGGCGTCCATCGCCGAGGTGGCGGCCAGGGATGCGTCGACCGCCGGAACGCCGCCGACCGCCGGAACGCCGCCGACCGATGCGCCGATCGATGCGCCGCTCGAGGAGCCGGTCACCGCCGACACGGACACCGCGCTGACGGAACGTGCTGCGCCCTTCGATCTTCCTGCCTTCCTGCAGGTGTTGCCCAAGGCCGGCACCGCTGTCGCCGTCGCAGCCGCGCGTGAACCGGTCATCGCCGCGGCGCTGCGGAGACTGCCGGTCGCCGATGCACCGGAAGGCACCGCGGTGTCGTCGCGACCCGTGTCCGCCCAGGAGGGCGCATCGCTGCGCCTCCCGGCGTTCCTCGTTCCGGCGGCCATCGCGGCACAGACCCGCGCGGAGTCAGCGAAGACGACGACCGCGACAGCGGACGCGACGACGACCGCGACAGCGGACGCGACGACGACCGCGACAGCGGACGCGACGACTACCGCGACGACGACCGCGACGACGAGCGGGACGACAGACGCGCAGGCCGGCGCGATGGCCGCGTTGCGCGGCGCATTGCAGTCGATGCTGCCGACGCGGCAGACGGCCGGATCCCCCGGTGCCCCGACCCGGAGCGCCGCGCGGGCGGTGACGGCGGGCGAGGCAGTGCCGGGGGTGACCGACCCCTCGCGGAGCCTTGCGCTCGTGGGCGCTGCGCGGGAGCCCGACGCGCGCGGCATCGAGCCGACCCGCCCGACGGACCGTCGGGCCGGGGACGCACGCGCGCAGACCGCCATCGGTGCGCTCAGGGCGGCGAATGCAGCTTCGGGCAATACGACCTCCGGGAATACGACCTCCGGGAATACGACCTCCGGGAATACGACCTCCGGGAATACGACCTCGGTGAACGCGACGCCCGCAGGCGCAACACCGCCGGCGCCGGTGCTGCACGCGACGAATGCGACCGCTCCCATGATGTTCGACCTGGCCGGCTTGTCCGCCCTGTCGACATCATCGGCGGCGATGACGTTCGATCCCTCTGTGCCGCTCGCCGAGTCCCGCAGCGCCGACGGGCTGCTCGGTGCGCCCCTCGGAAGCGAGGGCTGGCACGATCAGCTCGGGGCGCAGCTGTCGGTCATGGCCACCACCGGTGGCGAGTCCGAGGCCGTCATGAAGTTGGCGCCCGAGGAACTTGGTGAACTCGAGATCCGGGTGCTGATCCGCGACGGCGAGGCGTCGTTACAGTTCGGTGCCGCCAATGCGGAGGCCCGTCAGGCCATCGAGGCCGCCCAGCCGCGCTTGCGCGAGCTCTTCGCGAGCCAGGGCATGCCTGTCTCTAATTTCAGCGTTTTCAGCAGCTTGAGCGGAAATCCTCAATCTTCATCTAGGTACGACGAGGGTGCGTCACGTGCACGCCGGGGCGACGCTGCCGTGCTCGAGGACGTCCAGGTCCGGGTGTCCGGTCGGGAAGGGCAGGGGATCGTCGACCTCTATGCCTGACACGATTTGACGCTGGCACGCGACTTGCTTCCATCACCTGTGTCCAACAGGTCAGATCGGAGCAATCATGGCGCCCACGCCCGCCGCTGCCGCTGCAGCCCCCGCCGCGACCGATGTCGCCGGTGAAGAGGGCGCTGCGGCTCCCAAGTCACGCAAGAAACTGTTCCTGATCGTCGGCGCGGCCGTCGCGCTCATCGGGCTCGGCGTCGGCGGCTGGATCTTCTGGCAGGGCAAGCAGGCCGAGGCCGCGAAGACCGCAGCGCCGCCTGCGCCGCCGCCGCTGATCTATCTGGCGCTCGATCCGCCGTTCGTCGCCAACTTCGAGGACGGGCAGGCCGCCCGTTTCCTGCAGGTCGACGTTCGCGTCTCGAGCCGGGATGCGGAGACCATCGCGCTCATCCGCGACAACGCGCCTTTGCTGCGCAACGACCTCCTGATGCTCTACGGCGCCCAGGACGCGACCGAACTCGGCACGCGCGCCGGCAAGGACCGGTTGCGCGCCGAGTCGCTCGCCACCGTGCGCCGCATCGTCAAATCTCTGGGCGGCAAGCCCGATTCGGTCGAAGCCGTGCTTTTCGCCAGCTTCGTGATGCAGTGAGGGCGCCGCGATGGCCAGCGAACCGGTGCTGAACCAGGACGAGGTCGACGCGCTGCTCACCGGCATGAACGAGGGCCGTGTGAGCACCGACGGCGGCGGCGCGGGCGGTGAGGCGCGCCGTTATGCGCTCGGCCGCGAGGCACGGATCGTGCGCGACCGCTTGCCGACGCTCGAACTCATCCATCAACGGTTCGGACCGCTCTACCGCGCGAGCCTCGGCGGCATCCTGCGGCGCTCGGTCGGCCTGTCGGTCGGCGCGCTGCGCACCATGAAGTTCTCCGATTATCTCGCCACGTTGCCGATGCCGAGCAGCGTCAACGTGCTGCGCCTCGCGCCGCTGCGCGGGCCGGGCCTGCTGGTGCTGCCGTCCGGGATCGTGAGCGCCGTGGTCGAGAACTTCTTCGGCGGCAAGGGCCGCAAGGCCCGCATCGCAGGCCGCGACTTCACCGCCGCCGAGGAGCGCGTGGTGGCGCTGCTGCGCGATGCGGCGTGCAGCGACCTCGCCGCGGCCTGGTCCAAGGTGCACGCGCTGCGCATCGAATGCATCGCCAGCGAATGCGATCCGCAGTTCGCGGCCGTGCTGCCCGCCAACGAGGCGTTGCTGGTCGCCGATTTCGAGGTCGACATCGACGGCACGGCGGAGGCGCTGCAGGTGGTGCTGCCCTACGCGACCATCGAACCCTTGCGGGAGATCCTGGGCGGCGGCGTCCGCCAGGAGCGGCCGCAGGACGCCGAGCGTTGGGCGACGAGCCTGCGCGAGGAGATCGAGGACGCCGAGGTCGAGCTCACCACCGTCGTCGGCCGCGCGCAGGTGCGGCTCTCGGAGCTTCTCGACTTCCGTCCGGGCGACATCATCCCCTGCGACTTCAGCGGCCGCGTGACCGTGTTCGCCGAGGACGTGCCGGTGCTGCGCGGCCAGTTCGGCGTATCGCGCGGCCAGCAGTCCGTGAAGGTCGAGGAGCGGCTGCTGCGCGGACGCTCGATCGACGTACCCCCTTCCAACACCCGCCAGTGATCCTTGGCTGACCCATCGGAGCGAGCATGACCGAACCCACCAATCCCGCGGGCGCCGAGCTCGCTTCCTTCGACCGGCTGACCGCCGATCCCTCGGCTGCCGCCGGCGCGATGAACGACGCGCCCGGCGCATCCGGCGACGTCAACCTCGAGGTCATACTCGAGGTGCCCGTGACGCTGTCGATGGAGGTCGGCCGCACCCGCATCCCGATCCGCAACCTGTTGCAGCTCAACCAGGGGTCGGTCGTGGAGCTCGACCGCGCCGCCGGCGAACCGCTCGACGTGTTCGTCAACGGCACGCTCGTCGCGCACGGCGAAGTGGTCGTGGTCAACGACAAGTTCGGCATCCGCCTCACCGACGTGGTGAGCCCCGCCGAGCGCATCCGCAAGCTGAAGTGACCGCGTTGCGCGTCCTGCCCGCACTCCTCGCGATCGTCGCGCCGGTGGCGTCCGCCGCAGGCGGGCGCTTCGCGGCGCCGGCGGCCGCCGCCTCCGACGTGGGCGCCTCGGTCGGCGGTGGCGCGGTGCAGTTGCTGCTCTCGCTCGTCATCGTCGTCGGCGCGATCGTGCTGCTCGGTTGGCTCGCACGTCGGATGCGAGTGATGCCGCGAGGGCGCGGCGGCGCGCTGCGCGTGGTCGACGAGATCGCGCTCGGTCCCAAGGAACGGGCGGTGGTCCTCGAGGTCGACGGCGCGCGGCTCGTGCTCGGCGTCGGCGAGGGCAGGGTGGCGCTGCTGCATCGCGGTGACGCCGCCCCCGTCGTCGCGGACGTGCCCGCCGCTGTCGCAGGCGATGCGACGGCGGCCGCTTCCGCCGCGCAGCCGCGGTTCGCGGACCTGCTGCAGAAGGCGCTCGGCCGATGAAGCTCCCGGTCTCCAGACATCCGCTCACGGCCGCGGCGCTCCTCGCCTGCGCGCTGCTGCCCGGCGCGGTGTTCGCGGCGGATCCCGGACTCAGCGTCGGGCTGCCGGCGCTGACCGTGAAGCAGGCGAGCGGCGGCGGTCAGACCTACAGCCTGACGCTGCAGGTGTTGATGCTGATGACGGCGCTCACGCTGCTGCCGGCCGTCGTGCTGATGATGACCGCCTTCACGCGCATCGTGATCGTGCTCGGCATCCTGCGCCAGGCGCTGGGCGCGGGGCAGACGCCGCCCAACCAGGTGCTGATCGGGCTCGCGTTGTTCATGACCTTCTTCGTGATGGCGCCGACCTTCGAGCGCATCAACGCCGAGGCCATCGTCCCCTACAGCAACGGCACGATCGATACGGTGACCGCGCTCGACCGCGGCGTCGTGCCGCTGAAGGCGTTCATGCTCGAGCAGACGCGCGAGGCGGACATCGCGACCTTCGTCGGCATCGCCGGCGGCAAGGGCTTCGACAAGCCGACCGACGTGCCGCTGTCCATCCTGGTGCCGGCCTTCGTCACCAGCGAGCTGAAGACCGCGTTCCTGATCGGCTTCCTCATCTTCATCCCGTTCGTGATCATCGACCTCGTGGTCGCGAGCGTGCTCATGTCGATGGGCATGATGATGCTGTCCCCGGTCCTGATCTCGCTGCCGTTCAAGCTGATGCTGTTCGTGCTGGTGGACGGCTGGTCGCTGGTGATGGGCACGCTCGCCGGGAGCTTCATCCGATGAACCCCGAGATGATCATGTCCTTGGGCAGCGGCGCGCTCGGCACCATGCTGCTGCTCTCGATGCCGCTTCTGCTCACCGCGCTCGTCATCGGCCTGTTGGTCGGCGTCTTCCAGGCCGCGACGCAGATCAACGAGATGACGCTCTCCTTCATCCCGAAGCTCATCGGCATGGCCCTCACCATGGTCGTGGCGGGGCCGTGGATGCTCAAGCTCATCGTCTCCTACACCCGGGAGCTCTTCGAGAGCATCCCGTCGATGATCCGGTGACGGCGTGCTGAACATCGCGGCATCGCAGCTCATGGGATGGATCGGCGACTGGATCTGGCCGTTCTTCCGTCTCGCAGGCTGCCTGATGGTGGCACCGGTGTTCGGCGCCGGTTTCGTGCCGCCGCGGGTCCGCATCGTGCTGGCGGGCGCGATCGCCTGGCTGGTGGTGCCGCTCCTGCCGCCCGCACCCGACGTCAGCCCGTTCTCGCTGCCCGGCATCCTGATCCTCGCCGAGCAGGTGCTGGTCGGCGTCGCGATCGGGTTCGTGGTGCAGCTCGTCTTCGACGCCGTCGGGCTCGCCGGACAGCTGCTCGCCAACACCATGGGGCTGTCGTTCGCCTTCAACGTCGATCCGCTGCGCGGCGCGTCGACCGCCGCCATCGGCCAGTTCTACGTGGTGCTGATGGTGTTGACCTTCCTCGTCCTCGACGGCCACCTGGCCGTGATCCAGCTTCTGGTCGACGGTTTCCGCACGCTGCCTGTCGGCGGAACCGGCTTCGGCGCCGACACCGTGTTGCGCGTGGTCGCATCCGGATCGCTCCTCTTCTCTGGCGCGCTCTCGATCGCGTTGCCGGGGCTCACCGCGCTGATGGTCGCCAACATCGGCTTCGGACTCATCAGCCGCGCGGCGCCGACGCTCAACATCTTCGCGGTCGGGTTCCCGGTCACCATCGTGTTCGGACTGGTCGTGCTGCAGCTCGGCCTGCCGGGCGTGCAGCAGGGCTTCGTCTCGATGCTGCAGCAGGTGCTCGCCGAGGCGGCGACGCTGCAGGCGCCGGGACGCTGAGGGAGGGCGCATGGCCGAGCGCGACGACCAGGAACGCACAGAACAAGCGACGCCCAAGAAACGCGAGGATGCGCGGAAGAAGGGGCAGGTGCCGCGGTCGGTCGATCTCGGCGCCGCGGCCGTGACGCTCGCGACCGCCGGCGCGCTGCTCGCATTCGGATCGGGTGCGGCGCAGGGGCTGATGGGCATGTTGTCCGAGGGCCTCAGGGTCCGCGGCGCGGAGCTCCTCTACGAGGATGTGATGCTGCGCCATCTCGCCGACTCCGCGGGGCTCGCGCTCATCGCCGTCGTGCCGCTGTTCGCGGCGATGCTGGTGGCGGCGCTCGCGGCGCCGGCGTTGATCGGCGGATGGACCTTCAGCAGCGAGTCGCTGTCCTTCAAGCCGGAGCGCCTCGATCCGGTGGCCGGTTTCGGTCGGATGTTCTCGCTGCGCAGCCTCGTCGAACTCGTGAAATCCATCGCCAAGTTCGCGCTCATCGCGGGCATCGCGGTATTGGTGATCCGTTCCCGGCTCGACGAGGTGCAGGCGCTCGCCACGCAGCCGCTCGGACCGGCGATCATCGAGTCGGGGCGCATCGCCGTATCCGCGCTGCTCGCCATGGCGGCCGGGCTCGGCCTGATCGCGGCCATCGACGCGCCGTTCCAGCTCTGGCAGTACGCCAAGGAGCTGCGCATGAGCCACCAGGAGGTGCGCGAGGAGGCGAAGGAATCGGAAGGGTCGCCGGAGACGCGCGGCCGCATCCGCAGCATGCAGCAGGCAGCCGCGCGGCGCCGGATGATGCAGGACGTCCCGAAGGCGGACGTGGTGGTCACCAACCCGACCCACTTCGCCGTCGCGCTGCGCTACGACGAGAAGCAGGACCACGCGCCCGTGGTGCTCGCCAAAGGTTCCGACGAGGTCGCCGCCCGCATCCGCGAGGCCGCGCTCGAGCACGGCGTGCCGCTGGTGTCGGCGCCGCCGCTCGCCCGCGCGCTGTTCCGGCATGTCGACATCGGTCGGCAGATCCCGCACGCGCTGTTCGTCGCGGTGGCGCAGGTGCTGACCTACGTCCTCCAGCTGAAGATGGCGCGCCGCCGCGGCCATCCGCCGCCCAAGCCGCCCGAGATCGATCCTGCGGTCGAGACCGCGGCCGACCTGCGCAGAGGTTGATGCATGACCACGCCTTCGAACCCCGCGGCGCCGCCCGCTTCGCTCCAGCAGCTCCTGTTGACCGGGCTCGGCATCCCGGCGGGCGTGCTCGGGTTGCTCGCGATGGTGGTGTTGCCGCTGCCGCCGCTGGCGCTCGACCTGCTGTTCACCTTCAACATCGCGCTGTCGCTGATGATCGTCGTCGCGGTGTTCACGGTCCGCAAGCCGCTCGACTTCGCCATCTTCCCGACCGTGCTGCTGATCGCGACGCTCTTCCGGCTCGCGCTCAACGTCGCCTCGACGCGCGTGGTGCTGATGGAGGGCCATCGCGGCACCGCCGCTGCAGGCCATGTCATCGAGTCCTTCGGCGAGTTCGTGATCGGCGGCAACTACGCGGTCGGCATCGTGGTGTTCATCATCCTCACGATCATCAACTTCGTGGTCATCACCAAGGGCGCGGGCCGCATCTCCGAGGTGAGCGCGCGTTTCACCCTCGACGCCATGCCCGGCAAGCAGATGGCCATCGACGCCGACCTCAGCGCCGGACTCATCAACCAGGAGGAGGCCCGTGCGCGTCGCGTCGAGGTGCGCTCGGAGGCGGACTTCTACGGTTCGATGGACGGCGCCAGCAAGTTCGTGCGCGGCGACGCCACCGCCGGCCTGTTGGTCCTCATCATCAACATCATCGGCGGTCTCGCGATCGGCACGATGATGCACGACATGCCGCTCGGCGATGCGGCGAAGGTCTACGCGTTGCTGACCATCGGCGACGGGCTGGTGGCGCAGATCCCGGCGCTCCTCCTGGCGACCGCAGTGGCCGTGATCGTCACCCGCATGTCGCGCGAGCAGGACATGGGCGGCGAGGTCGCGCGTCAGCTCGTCGCCGAGCCGCGCCTGCTCGGCATCGCCTCGGGCGTGCTCGGGCTGCTGGGCCTGGTCCCGGGCATGCCGAACGTCATCTTCCTGTCGATGGCCGCGCTCGCCGGCGGCGCGGCGTGGCTGATGCACAAGCGCAACGCGGAGCGCGCGAACGCACCTGCGCCATCCGTCCCTGCCGGCTCGTCGGGCGAGACGCGCGAGCTCGGATGGGAGGACATGCAGCCGGTGGACCTCGTCGGGCTCGAGGTCGGCTACCGCCTCGTGCCGCTCGTCGACAGGTCGCAGGGCGGCGACCTGCTCGCGCGCATCCGCGGCGTCCGGCTCAAGGTATCGCAGGATCTCGGCTTCCTCGTGCCCGCGGTCCATATCCGCGACAACCTCGACCTGTCGCCGAACGGGTACCGGATCCAGCTCTCCGGGGTCCCGGTGGGCGAGGGCAGCGTGTTCCCCGACCGTGAACTCGCCATCAACCCGGGCCGCGTGTTCGGTCCGCTGCAGGGCATGGAGACGCGGGACCCGGCCTTCGGCATGGAGGCGGTGTGGATCGAACCGGCACAGCGCGAGCACGCGCAGTCGCTCGGCTACACGGTCGTCGACGCCAGCACCGTGGTGGCGACCCATCTGAGCCAACTCGTCGCGCAGCACGCGCACGAGATCCTGGGCCACGAGGAAGCGCAGAACCTGCTCAACAACCTCGCCAAGACCGCGCCCAAGCTCGTGGAGGACCTGGTCCCCAAGGTGCTGTCGGTGGGCGTCGTCGTGAAGGTCCTGCAGGCGCTGCTCGCGGAGCGGGTTCCGGTGCGCAACCTGCGCAGCATCCTGGAAGCGCTCGCCGAGCATGCCGGACGGACCCAGGACCCGCAGGCGCTCGCCGCGCAGGTGCGCGTCGCGCTGTCGCGCCAGATCGTGCAGGACATCGCCGGCATCGCACAGGAACTGCCGGTGATCACCCTGGACGCCGGCCTCGAGCAGGTGCTCGGCAACTCGGTCGGGGCGGGCGGTGGTTCGCCCGGGCTCGAACCGGGCCTCGCCGAACGGCTCCAGGGACGCCTCGTCGAGGCGGCCCGGCGTCAGGAACTTGCCGGTCAGCCGGCGGTACTCCTGGTGCCGCCGGCGCTGCGCCCGATTCTTGCAAGGTTCCTGAGGGCGACCGTGCCGCAGATGCACGTCCTCGCCTGGAACGAGATACCGGACAGCCGCCGGGTGCGGCTGGTGAGCACCATCGGCAACTAAGCCATCGGAAAGAAAGGGAAAAACGCCATGAAGATGCACAAATACACGGCTCCCGACATGCGTACCGCCTTGCGCAAGGTGCGAGCGGACCACGGATCCGATGTGGTGATCCTTTCGACGCGCCGGGCGGCCGGCGTCGTGGAATTGACGGTGGCGAGCGATCCGGAGGCGGCAGCCGCAGCGGCCGGTCCGCCGTTGCGCATCGCGGTGGGCGATGCGGTGGTAGATGTCGATCCGTCGTCGCGGCCGCGTCCGGTCGCCGCTTCCGTCGGCAGGACGCCCGCAGCCGTCGTAGGCGCCGAACCCTCCCCGATGACGACGCCGACCGTCGCGCCGGTCGTGCGCGTCGCGCCGCCGCCGACGGTCGCTGCAGAGCAAGCCCCGACCGCCGTGGACCTGGAACTCAAGGCGCTGCGCCGGCTGCTCGAGACGCAGCTCGCGACGCTGGCCTGGAACGACCTGACCCGTCGCTCGCCGGTCGCAGCCGAACTGCTGCGCCAGTTCGCCGAGCTCGGACTCGACCGTGAACTCGCAGCCTCGTTGGTCGAGTCGGTCACGCCGGGCGACGACCTCGGACTTGCGCGCGAGACCGCCCTTGATGGACTGCGGACGCGCCTCGGCACCACCGGTGACCAGTGGGCGCAGCACGGTGGCACGTTGGTGATGGTGGGCCCCGCCGGGTCGGGCAAGACCAGCGCGTTGGCCGCGATCGCCGCGCGTTGGGTGATGCGTCACGGACCTTCGGGTGCCGCGCTGGTCAGCGCCGGCGACAACCGCTTCGGCGCCTACGAGCACCTCGCACGGCTCGGAAGGCTGCTCGGTCTGCCGACCTACCAGGTCGAGGACGCCAAAGAACTGCCGTCCCTGCTCGGGCGCCTGGGTGACCAGCGGCTCGTGCTGGTCGACACCGCGGCCACGGCCCCGCGCGGTGAAGCCGCCGAGCACCAGGCCGAGGCGCTCGCCGCCCTGCGCGGCCTCGCCACCATCGTGCTGACGCTGCCCGCGACCTCGCAGGCCGCGACGCTGCGACAGGCTGCAACGCGTTATCTCCGGCTCGGCGCCACGGCGTGCATCGCCACGCGGCTCGACGAGGCGACGAGCCTCGGCGGTCTGCTGTCGGCGGTGATCGCCGCCGGATTGCCGCTCGCCTATGTGACCGAGGGAACGCGCCTCCCCGACGACCTCCGCCCGGCACGCGCCGCGGAGATGGTCACGCTGGCGGTCATGCTCGCGGAGCGTCATGGCGCGGCCGCCGACGAGGAACTGCTCGCACGCCGCATCGGAGGACGCATGCATGCGTCCGCCTGAGATCACGACCGGCGCACTGCGGCGCGGTCCCGTGCAGGTGGTCGCCGTCACGGGCGGCAAAGGCGGCGTCGGCAAGTCGACGCTGAGCATCAACCTCGCGGTGGCGAGCGCCGCCGCGGGCCGTCGCGTGGTGCTGCTCGACGGCGACCTCGGACTCGCCAACGCCGACGTGCTGCTCGGCATCACGCCGCGACACACGCTCGCCGATCTCATCACCGGGCACCGGGCGCTCGATGAGGTCCTCACGCCGGTGCGCCCCGGGCTCGGCATCGTCGCAGGTGCGTCGGGCGTGCTGCCGCTCGCCGAGCTCGACGAGGCCGGTCATGTCGGCATCGTGCGCGCGTTCAGCGACCTGACCGCCGACCTGGACCTGCTGCTGGTCGATACCGCGGCCGGCATCTCGCCGGGCGTGCTGCAGCTGACGCAGGCCGCACAACATGTGCTGGTGGTCGTCTGCGACGATCCGGCCTCGGTCACCGACGCCTACGCCGTCATCAAGATACTGAGCCGGCACCACGGCCTGCGGCACTTCCGGGTGGTGACCAACATGACGCAGGAGCCGCTCCAGGGCGCGCGGCTGTTCGACGCGCTGCGGCGGGTCACGGAGCGTTTCCTCGACGTGACGCTCGAGCACAGCGCCGACATCCCGTCCGACGAGCTGCTCCGACGCGCCGTACGTGAGCAGCGGCCGGTCGTCGAGTCGTTCCCGGGTTCACCCGCCGCGCAGGCGGTGCAGCGTCTCGCCGGCGGTATGGCCGGTTGGTCGGCGCCCGAGGGCCGCGGCAACATCGGATTCTTCGCCGAGCGGGTCGCACGTCCCGTGCCGCGGCTTCAGGTGGTGCGGTGAACGCGGTGGTGAAGGCGGAGGAGCCCGCCGCCGCTGCGCGACGCGATGCCGATCGCCTGGTGCGCCAGCACGCGGAGCTCGTCAAGCGCATCGCGTACCACCTCTGCGCGCGCCTGCCGCCTTCGGTCGAGGTCGATGACCTCATCCAGGCCGGCATGCTGGGTCTGCTCGAAGCCTCGACGCACTACGCCGAAGGCAAGGGCGCGACCTTCGAGACCTTCGCGGGGATCCGCATCCGCGGGTCCATGATCGACGCGCTTCGCAAGCTCGACTGGGCGCCGCGGTCCGTGCACCGCCGCTCGCGCGAGGTGGCGCAGGCGATACGCGACATCGAACGCGACACCGGCGCCGAAGCCCGTGCCGGCGACATCGCGGCGCGGCTCGGCATCGACCTCGACGAGTACCACCGCATCGTGCAGGACTCGGTCGCTTGCCAGCTCGCGAGCCTCGAGGACCTCGGCACCGTCGATCCGAGCGACGAGCGGCCCGATCCTTTCCGCGAGGTCGCCGACCTCGGCTTCCGCGCGGCCCTGGTGCAGGCGATCGCCGGTCTGCCGGAGCGCGAGCGCCTGTTGATGGCGCTCTACTACCAGGAGGAGATGAACCTCAAGGAGATCGGGCTGGTGATGGGCGTGACCGAGTCGCGCGTCTCGCAGCTGCACGGCCAGGCGATCACGCGCCTCAAGGCCCGGCTCGCGGATTGGCGCGATGCGGCGGTCGGAGGCCGCAAGGTCTGACATGGATCTGTTGACGCTGTTCGGGCTGCTGCTCGCGCTGTCGGCGGTCGTCGTCGGCGCGGTCCTGAAGGGCGCGGGCGCCTCCGCGCTCGTCTCGCTGGCGGCGTTGATGATCGTCCTGGTGGGCACCATCGCCGCGATCTGCGTGCAGACGCCGATCGCGACGCTGCGCCGCGCGCTGGCCATGCTGCCATGGGTCGTGCGCCCGCCGGACCTCGCGGGCGAGGCCGTCATCGCGCGCATCGTGGAGTGGAGCCGCACCGCGCGGCGCAAGGGCCTGCTCGGGCTCGAACCCGAGATCGAGTCGGTCGACGACCCTTTCATGCGCCGTGGACTGCAGCTGGTGGTCGACGGCGCCGACCCCGAGCGGCTGCGCAGCGTCCTCGAAGTGGAACTCGATGTCCGCGAGGAGGACGAGCTCGCCGCCGCGCGCGTGATCGAGAGCATGGGCGTCTACGCCCCGACGCTCGGCATCATCGGCGCCGTGCTCGGTCTCATGGCGGTCATGCAGCACCTCGAGGATCCGGCGCGGCTCGGTCAGGGCATCGCGGCGGCGTTCACGGCCACGGTCTACGGCATCGGGTTCGCGAACCTCCTGTTCCTGCCCGCGGCCGCGAAGCTCAAGGCGCTGGTCGCGACCCGGACCCGGCGCCGCGTGATGATGATCGACGGCCTCGCCGCGGTCGCCGAGGGCGAGAATCCGCGCGCCATCGCGGCGCGCCTGCAGGGCTTCCTGCCCGGCTGAAGGCGGCACCCATGCGAAGGACATCGCGACGCCGTCGCGCCAAGCGCGACGAGCCCCTCAACCACGAGGCCTGGGCCATCCCGTTCGCGGACCTGCTCACGCTGCTGCTGGCGTTCTTCGTGGTGATGTACGCCATCTCGTCGCTCAACACCGGCAAGTACCGCGTGCTCGCCGACGCGTTGTCGGTGGCGTTCAAGGGCGGCACGGTCGCCGAGGACGCCGGACCCTTGCGCCCCGCGGGCGCGTCGGGACTGACGGTGCTCGATGCGGTGGGGGGACGGGATCCCGGTGCGCCGCCGCGTCCGGCGGGCGAGCGACCGCCCGTCGGACCGCTCGAGATGCTCAACGCCGGGCGCATCGCGATGCGCGTCGCGCAGGCCGCCGCGCCGTTGGTCATGCGGGATCAGGTCACGATCCGACAGCATCCGCTGTGGGTCGAGGTCGAGATCCGCGACGATGTGCTCTTCGCCAGCGGCTCCGCCGAGCTCAACCGGTCCGCCGAGGCGGTGTTGGCGAGGCTCGCGGTGACGCTGCAAGGCTTCGGCAACCCCATCCGCATCGAAGGGCACACCGATGACATCCCCATCGAGCGCGGGCGTTACCGGGACAACTGGGACCTCTCCGCCGCCCGCGCGGTGTCCGTGGTGCGGGTGCTCGCCGCCAACGGCATCGATCCGGCGCGGCTCGCCGTGCTCGGCTTCGCGGAGCACCGTCCGTTGCAACCGAACGCCAGCGAGACGGGACGCCGCGCGAACCGCCGGGTGCTGCTCGCGATCCTCGGCTCGGACGATGCCGCGGAGGGGCCGTACGGACGCGAGCGGGGTAGCGTCGCTGCGCCGGTCGTCGCCCCATGAGCGCGGGTCCGCCCGCCGTGGGGGCGGTGGCACGGAATCTGCAACGCATGATCCAGGACGTAGGCGTCGGATGACCGACGCCGCGTCGGTCTCAGCCGATCATCCAGGAGGTCCCATGTCGTCGCTGTCCGTCGAACCGCAGGTCTATACGCTCGCCGCCATCGGTGGCTTGGCGCTCGTCGCCGTCTTCGGCATCGGTGCGCTGATGGTGTTCTGGCGGGCCACCTCGACAGCGCTCGCCCGCATGCGCGGCGAACTGCAGCGCCAGCAGGCTCTGGCGACCACGGGCGAGTCGGAGATCCGCCGTCTCGACGCATTGGTGCGCCAGCTCGAGGACCGCTTGGTGAGCGACACGCGATACGGCGCCCTTTCACCGCGGACACAGTCCACCGGCTACGAGATGGCGATCCGCATGGCGGCGTCCGGCGCGACCGATGCCGAGCTCGTCGCCGCCTGCGGCATGAGCCGCGATGAGGCGGCGTTGGTGCTGCGGTTGCACGGCAAGCGGGCGCGCAGCGCCGCGTGACGACCCCGTGAGCTCAGGCGGCACGCTCGAGTTCCAGTCGTACCTCCGGGAGGAGCTCGACCGGCCCGAACCTGCCATACCGGGACTGCCGGAGGTGGCGCTGCGCGTGGTGCGCCGCCTCGCCGACATCGCCACGCCGAGCGCGCAGGTCGCGCGTCTCGTCGCCGCCGACCCGGCGCTGACGGCGAACCTGCTGCGCAGCGCGAACTCGGTCATCTACAACACCACCGGCATCGTCACCAGCGACATCCCCGTCGGTGTGGATCGCCTCGGCTTCGAGGCGCTGCGCCGGATGACGCTCGCGTATGCGCTGCAGCAGGTCCGCGATGCACCGCGGTACCGCGTGGTCCACGGCCGGCTCGCGCAGATCTGGCAGCGCAGCGTCATGACGGCTTCATTGGCCCGTGTGCTGGCCCCGCAGGTCGGCGGGGTGACGCGCGAGATGGCGACCACGGCCGGTCTCCTGCACGACGTGGGTCGCATCTGGGTGACGGCGTGCGCGTCTGCACACCCCTCGGTGCTGCAGGATACGGTGCGCTTCGAGACGACGGTCCAGGCATGGCAGGCGCCGGCGGCACGGCGGCTGCTGACGGCGTGGCAGCTCGACCCCGCCTTGGTCGAGGCCGTGGCCGACCACGGGTCGGCGGACACCTTGGACGGCCGCGTCGGGCGTCTCACGGACCTGCTGTTCGTCTGCCAGCTCTTCGGGGCCTTCCGCGACGCGCCCCTCGAACTCGCGGAGCGTCTGTCGGTCTCGCCGGCCGCCGCACGGCTCGGCATGCGCGGCAAGGAGCGGGGTCTCGTCTTCGGACATTCGGCCGAAGAGGTGAGGGCGGTCCGCGAGGCGCTCTGCGACTGAGACCCGCGCTAGAATGGATCCATGACCGGTCCCGCCAGCGCTGCCGCTTCCAGGACAACCGCTCCGCTCGTGGCGATGCTCTCGATGCTGCTCGCGTCGGGAGCAGCCCCGGCGGTCGAGTTCCCGCTGCGCGAGGACGGCGCGGCCTTGATCGGCGAGGTCAAGCGCGTGCGTACGCGCTACGAGGACACCCTCATCGAGCTCGCGCGCCGGCACAGCCTCGGCTACGAGGAGCTGGTGCGCGTCAACAAAGGCGTCGACCCGTGGTTGCCGGGTGCCGGCACCGAGATCCTGATACCCGGCCAGCGGCTGCTGCCGCCCGGCGAGCGCGACGGCATCGTGGTCAACCTGCCCGAGCACCGCATGTACTACTTCCCCAAGCCGGGCAAGGGGGAGAAGCCCCGGGTGTTCACCTACCCGGTGAGCGTCGGCAAGATGGACTGGCGCACGCCGCTCGGCGTCACGAAGGTGGTGCGCAAACAGAAGGACCCACCGTGGTATCCGCCCGAGTCCGTCCGCAAGGACCGCGACGCCCGCGGCGATCCGCCGTTGCCGACGGTGGTCCCGCCGGGGCCCGACAACCCGCTCGGCACGCGGGCGCTGCGGCTCGACATCCCCGGCGGGTCCTATCTGATCCACGGCACCAACAATCCGGATGCGGTCGGCATGGCCGTGACCCACGGATGTCTGCGCATGTACCCCGAGGACGTCGAGCGACTGTTCGACGTCACGCCGGTCGGCACCCGCGTCGCGCTCATCAACGAACCGGTCAAGCTCGCCCGCTTCGGCGGCGAGGTCTGGCTCGAGGTCCATCCGCCGATCGACGAGAAAGGCCAGATCAAGCCCGTCGACATCGAGGCCTTCGAGGCCCGGCTCAATGAACTGCTGGGCGAAGCGGAGGTCATCATCGACTGGGACACCGCGTTGCGCGTCATGCGCGAAGCCACCGGCATGCCGTCGCTGATCGGCCTCGAGCTCGCGCCCGAGGGCGGCCAAGCCGTGCCGGGCACCGACGCCCCGGCCGCGGCGCCTGCGCGCGGCGCCGCCCCGTGACCGAGGGCGCGTCCGAGGTCGACGGACGCGCGCGGCTTTCGGTCTGGCGCATCCTGCCCGGACCGCTGATCTTCCTCGCGACGCTCTGGATCCCGGCGCCCGACGGCTTCGCCGGCACCGCTTGGCCGGTGCTGGGCCTCACGCTCTGGATGGCGTGGTGGTGGGCTTCCGAGGCCGTGCCGCTCGCGGCCACGGCGTTGTTGCCGCTCGTGGTGGTGCCGCTGATCGGCGTGCCGCAACCGAAGCAGGTGCTTGCAGAGTACGCCAACCCCTCGGTGATGCTGCTGATCGGCGGCATGCTGGTCGCGCTCGGCATGGAGCGCTGGCGGCTGCACGAACGGATGGCCTTCGCGATCATGCGGCTGGTCGGGGCCGAGCCGCGGCGGCTGGTGCTCGGCATGATGGTCGCCACCGCGTTCGTGAGCATGTGGGTCTCGAACACCTCCACCGCCGTGATGATGCTGCCGGTCGCGATCGCGATCGCGCTGCTCGCGGTGCCCGCGGGCGCCGCGCCGGGGCGTGATGCGACGAACTTCGCGGCGGCGATGGTGCTCGCCGTCGCCTACGGCGCGACCATCGGCGGCATGGGCACGCTGATCGGCACGCCCACCAACGCCCTCGTGCAGGGCTTCATGTCGCGCAACTTCGGCGTCGACATCAGCTTCCTCGACTGGCTCGCGTTCGGGCTGCCGACCGTCGCTCTGCTCCTGCCCTGCGCCTGGCTGTGGGTGACGCGGATCGGTCTGCCGTTCGAGCCGCGTGCCGTGCCGGTGGCGGCGGACGCGGTGGAATCCGGTCTGCATCGCCTCGGACCGATCACGGTCGAGGAGCGGCGGATCGCCGCCATCGCGCTCGCAGCCGCGGCGTTGTGGATGCTCCGGCCGTGGCTCGCGCAGTGGCCGCTGCTCGCGCGGCTCGACGACACCGTGATCGCGGTGGCGGCGGGCGTCGCCCCGTTCCTGGTCCGGGCCCGCGACGGCGGCGCGCTGCTCCGCGCCGAGGACATCCAAAGATTACCGTGGTCCGTGATGCTGCTGTTCGGCGGCGGACTTGCGCTGGCGGCGGCCATCCAGGAGAGCACGCTCTCCGGCACCTTGGGCGCCGCGCTCGCGGGTCTCGGCAGTTGGCCGCTGCCGCTGCTGATCGTGACCATGGTGCTGGCGCTCATCGTCTGGACGGAGCTCAACAGCAACGTCTCGACCGCGGCCACCTTCATGCCGATCATGGCCGCTGTCGCGGCGGGGTCGGACCACTCGGTGCTGGCGCTGATCGCGCCTGCCGCGATGGCATCATCCGCCGGATTCATGCTCCCGGTGGGTACGCCCGCCAACGCCTTGGTGTTCGGTACCGGGCGCGTCACCCTCCGTCAGATGTTGCGCGCCGGCATCGGCGTCAACCTCGCCGCGGCGGTGATCATCTCGCTCGTCGGCTGGCTCGCTTCGGACTGGCTCTCGAAGGGTTGAAGGCGGCTCAGGCGAGCGCGGCGTGATGCCCGCCGTCGACGGCGAGCGTGACCCCGTTGACGAAGCTGCCGGCGCCGCTCGCGAGCAGCAACGCCGGACCGACGAGCTCTTCCAGCCGTCCCGCGCGACGGGGCGGTATGCGACCGAGATACTCGCGCCCCGCCGGCGACTCCAGGAACCCGTCGTTCATCTCGGTGACGAACCATCCCGGTGCCAGCGCGTTGACGCGGATGTCGTGGCGCACGAACTCGAGCGCGAGGCAGCGCGTGAGATGCGTGAGCGCCGCTTTCGAGGTGGCGTAGGCGGCGTAGCCCGGGGCGCCGTTCAAGGCCAGCACGGAAGCGATGTTGAGGATGCAGCCGGGCTTTCCTGCGGCGACCATGCGCCGCGCGGCCTCCGCACTGAGGTCCCAGGCGGCGTTGAAGTTGGTCGCGAAGTTCGCGTCGCGCTCGGCCGCGCCGGTCTTGAGGAACAGCCCGGTACGTGCCACACCCGCGTTGTTGACCAGGATGTCGGGTACGCCCAGGCCCTGGCTCACGGCATCGAACGCGGCCGGCAGCGCCGCGGTGTCGGTGACGTCGAGCGTCACGGTCAGCGCGCGCGCACCCGCTGCACGGAGTCCATCGGCGAGGGCGTCGAGACGCTCACGCCGACGCGCCACCAAGGCGACCGCGGCGCCGGCCTGCGCGAAGGCCTGCGCGAGCGTCGCGCCGATGCCGCTCGAGGCGCCGGTGACGAATGCGACGCGGCCGTCGAGGCGGTACGCTCGGGTCGGATCGTCGGTCATCGGCAGGTCTCCCTCGGTCCGCGTCGGTCGCGGCGATGCGCCGGATGATAGCCTAGCGTCATGAGCGTCAGCGGCATCATCACCCTCACCTCGGACTTCGGCCTGCGCGACCCGTTCGTCGGCGTCATGAAGGGCCGGATCCTGGCGCGGCATCCGGCGGCTCGGATCGTCGATCTCACGCATGAGGTGCTCGCCCATTGGCCGGCGGAGGCGGGGTTCTGGCTCGCGCGCTCCTACGCCTGGTTCCCCGCCGGTACGGTCCATGTGGCCGTGGTCGATCCCGGTGTCGGGACGGCACGCGACATCGTCTTGGTGGAGTCCCGGGGTCATTGGTTGCTCGCGCCCGACAACGGTCTGCTGGAGCCGGTGACCCGTGCGGACCGCGCGGCGCGCGCATGGCGGCTCACGCCGGAGGGCATGGCGCGTTGCGGCGTCGGTCGCGCGAGCGCGACCTTCCATGGTCGCGACATCTTCGCGCCTGTCGCCGCCGAGATCGCCGCGGGGCGTGTCACACCAACGTCGATCGGCGAGCCGTCGCCGCAGTTGGTGCCCTCATGGGTGGAGGAACCTGCGGTCGTCGACGGCCGGGTCGCCGGCCGCGTCATCACCATCGATCATTTCGGCAACCTGATCACGGATATCGACGTCTCGCTGCTCGAGGCGATCCGTGAGCCGTTGGTGCACGCCGGCGGGCTGGTGCTGCCGCTGCGCAGGACCTACGGCGACTGCCGTCCCGGCGATACGTTGGCGTTGGTCAACTCGTTCTCGGTCCTCGAGATCGCGGTGGCCGAGGGCAGGGCGGCGGACACGCTGGGACTCTCGCGCGGGGCGCCGGTGGTGGTCACCGATGGGGTCCGTCGGAACTGACCGGGCGGCAGCGACCTTGCGCCCGGACGCGTTTTCGTTATAGTTCGGCGTCCGGCTTTGCCGGTACGCGTGTAACTCTTTGATTTTAAAAGACTAGGATCCAGACTCCCCATGTCCGAACGGGATTCCGACAGCTTCGAGATCGATGAAGACCTGCTGGGCGAAAGCAATCTGCAGGAAGAGAACCAGGACTACGACCGCTTCCTCGACCGCGTCGAGCGGCGCGCTCGGCCGGTGCCCGGCAAACGCGGCAAAGCCGCCTGGAGCAAACTCGAAGAGGTCTTGGCCGAGAAGAAACTCGCCAAGGACCTGCGGGAAATCTACGACGACGAAACCTGAGCGGTGCCGTGAGCGGCGCCGCATCCTCGGGACGCGTCTGGCGGGTGCTGAAGTTCGGCGGCACCAGCGTCTCCACTGAACCCAACTGGCGCAGCATCGCGGCCACGGTCCGTGACCGTCGTGCCGATGGCAGCGCCGTGCTCATCGTCCACTCCGCGTTGAGCGGCGTCACAGACCGGCTGGAAAGGTTGCTTGCGGCGGTGGTCGCCGGGGCGCATGCGCCGGAGCTCACAGCGCTGCGCGAACGTCATCTCGCACTGGCCGGGGCGCTCGGGCTCGGTGCGGTACCGGCGTTCGACCAGCAGTTCGCGGCCTTGGAGGCGCGCATCGCGCAGCTCGCCGCGCGCGGCGCCGCCGACGCGCGTGATCGCGCCGCGGTGATGGCCTCGGGAGAGCTGCTCGCGACCGCGTTGGGTGCGGCCTACCTCGCCTCGCAAGGCGTCGGCGGTGCGTGGTTGGATGCACGCACGGTGCTGCGCGCCGAGCGCCGTGACGGCGCCACCGTCGAGTCGGGCTACCTCTCGGCGACCTGTGACTTCCGCCCGGATGCCGCGGCGCAGGCGCGTCTCGCGGCGCTCGGTCCGGTGGTGATCACGCAGGGGTTCATCGCCGGCGACGAGGCGGGTGATACGGTGCTGCTCGGCCGCGGCGGCTCGGACACCTCCGGTGCCTACTTCGCGGCGCTGCTCGCGGCCCGTGAACTCGAGATCTGGACCGATGTGCCCGGCATGTTCAGCGCCAACCCGCGGGCGACGCCGGCGGCGCGTCAGTTGCGCTCGCTCTCGTACGACGAGGCGCAGGAGATCGCGACCGCGGGGGCGAAGGTGCTGCATCCGCGCTGCTTGCTGCCGGTGCGGCAGCACGGCATCCCGCTGGTCGTCTACGCGACCCAGGCGCCGCAGATGGGCGGTACGCGCATCAGCGCCGCGCCGGCGGGCGAAGGCGCGCAGGTGAAGGCGGTCTGCGCGAAGAACGGCGTGACGCTGGTCGCGATGGACAGCCCGGGCATGTGGCACCAGGTCGGCTTCCTCGCCGACGCGTTCGCGGTGTTCAAGCGCCACGGGCTATCGGTCGACCTCGTCTCCACCAGCGAGACCAGCGTCACCGTCTCCCTCGACCCGCAGGCGAACCTGCTGGGCGATGCGGTGCTGGGCGCGCTGCAGCGCGACCTCGCGCCGCTCTGTCGCACGCAGGTCATCGGGCCTTGCGCCTCGGTGAGCCTCGTCGGCCGCAACATCCGCGGCATCCTGCCGCGCCTCGGTGAGGCGCTCGGCGTGTTCGCCGAGCAGCGCATCCATCTCGTCAGCCAGGCGGCGAACGACCTCAACCTGACCTTCGTCGTCGACGAGGAGCAGGGCGCGAGGCTGGTCTCCGACCTGCACGCGCTGCTCATCGAACCCGTCGCCGACGATGCGGTGCTCGGCCCGAGCTGGCAGACGCTGATGCGCGCCACCGACAAGCCTGCCGGCGGCGCTGATGCCCCGGTCGCCGCGGCACCGTGGTGGCGCGTCCGGCGCGATGAACTGCTCGGTCTGATGGAGGGCCGCGACGCGGCCTATGTCTACGACACCGCGACCATCGGGCTGCGCTGCCGTGAACTGCGTGCGCTGCGCGCGGTGTCGGCGCTGCATTACGCGATGAAGGCGAACCCCCACCCCGCGGTGCTCGGCGCCGTGCGCGCCGCCGGCATCGGCATCGAGTGCGTCTCGCGCGCGGAGGTGGAGCATGCGCTCGCCTCGCTGCCGGGGCTCCTGCCGGGCGAGATCCTGTTCACGCCCAACTTCGCGCCCCGCGACGAGTACCGTTGGGCCATCGCCACGGGTCTGCGCGTCACGCTCGACAACCTGCACCCGCTGCGTCATTGGGCGGCGCTGTTCCGCGGTCGCGAAGCCTTCCTGCGGCTCGATCCCGGCGTCGGGCGCGGGCATCACGCGCATGTGCGCACGGGTGGCGCGGCCTCGAAGTTCGGCATACCCGCCGGCGACGTCGCCGAGGCGGCGGCGTTGGCGCATGAGGCGGGTCTGCGCATCACCGGTCTGCATGTGCACGCGGGCAGCGGGATCGGCGACGCCGCGCACTGGGCCGGGGCGGCGGAGTTCCTGCTCGATGCCGCCGTGCATTTCCCGGAAGCCCGCGTGTTCGACCTCGGCGGCGGTCTCGGTGTGCCGGACCGCGCCGGGCGCGCGCCGCTCGACCTCGCGGCGCTCGATGCCTCGCTGGCGGCGCTGTCGCAGCGGCTCGAGGGCCGCGAGTTGTGGCTCGAGCCCGGCCGCTACTTCGTCGCGGAGGCGGGCGTGTTGCTGGCGCGCGTGACGCAGCTCAAGGACAAGGGTGCGAGCGCATTCGTCGGAGTCGCGACCGGCATGAATTCGCTGATCCGGCCGGCGCTCTACGGCGCGCACCATGACATCGTGAACCTGTCGCGCCTCGACGCCGCCGGGCCGTTGCGCGAGTTCGATGTGGTGGGGCCGATCTGCGAGACCGGGGATGTGCTCGGTCACGCCAGGCTGCTGCCCGCCGATACGGCGGAGGGGGACGTGCTGCTCATCGCCACCGCCGGCGCCTACGGCGCTGCGATGGCCTCGCACTACAACCTGCGTCAGCCCGCGCCGGAGTTCGCGCTCTGACGCGAGGCGTGGCGCCTCGCGAGCTCGCGTTCGACCTCGGCGAGCGGTATGTCCTTGACGCGCAGCAGCACCAGCAGGTGGTAGAGCAGGTCGGCGGACTCGCTGACCAGTTCGTCGCGGCCGCCGCCGGTCGCCGCCAGCGCGGTCTCGACGCCTTCCTCGCCCACCTTCTGTGCGATGCGCTTGATGCCTTGCGAGGCGAGCCGTGCCGTGTAGCTGCCCTCGGGCGCCTCGCGCAGCCGGGTGGTGATCAGCGTTTCCAGCTCGGACAGGAAGTTGCCCGGCATCGCCGCGCCGTCGTCGTCGCCGAAGCAGGTCGCCGTGCCGGTGTGGCAGGTCGGCCCGCTCGGCGTCGCCTGCACGAGCAGCGTGTCACGGTCGCAGTCGGCGGAGACGGACCGCACCAGGAGGCTGTTGCCGCTCGTCTCGCCCTTCTCCCAGAGAAGGTGGCGGCTGCGGCTCCAGAACACCACGCGACCGCGGCGCAGCGTCTCGCGGGCGGCGTCGAGGTCCATCCATCCGACCATCAGCACGCTGCCGTCCTCGGCGTGCTGCACGACCGCGGGCAGCAGTCCGCCGCCCTTGGCGAAGTCGAGCGTCGCCAAGGAATCTTCGGTCTCCGGTGTGGGTCGCATGGTGGGTCTCCGGGTCGGTGACGGACGCGCCGCCTCAGGGGCGGACGACGACGCCCGCCGCGATCAGCAGCGCCTTGAGGTCGGGGATGGCGAGCGCGCCCGAATGGAACACGCTCGCCGCGAGCGCCGCGTCCACATCGGCATCGTGGAAGACGTCGATGAAGTGCTGGGCGGTACCGGCACCGCCTGACGCGACCAACGGCACGCGGCAGCAGGCGCGGGCGCGCCGCAGTTGCTCTAGATCATAGCCCTGGCGCACGCCGTCGCTCGCCATGCAGTTGAGCACGATCTCGCCGGCACCGCGTGACTGCGCCTCGCGCAACCATTCCAGGGTGTCGCGGCCCGCCTCGCCCGAGCGCGAGGGGTCGCCCGTGTAGCGGTGCACGCGCCAGCCGTCGGGCGTCGTCTGGCTGTCGATGCCCACCACCACGCACTGCGAGCCGAAGCGTCTTGCCAGCGCGTCGATGAGCGATGGGCTCTCGAGCGCGGGGGAGTTCACGGAGACCTTCTCCGCGCCGGCGGCCAGCACCGCCTCCGCGTCCGCGACCGAGCGGATGCCGCCCGCGACGCAGAACGGGATGTCGAGCACGCGCGCGACACGTTCCACCCAGCCGCGGTCGACGCGGCGTCCCTCGGGGCTCGCGGTGATGTCGTAGAACACGAGCTCGTCGGCGCCCTCGTCGCGGTAGCGCGTGGCGAGCTCGAGGATGTCGCCCACCACGCGATGGTCGCGGAAGCGCACGCCCTTGACGACCTGTCCTTCGCGGACATCGAGGCAGGGGATGATGCGGCGCGCGAGCATGCGGCTCAGTCCTGACGCCGAGCGTCGCCGAGCCAACGCCGCATCGCGGTATCGTCCACGCGACCTTCGAGCAGCGCTTTGCCGCTGACCGTGCCGGCGACGCCCGTGGCGGCCAGGGCCTCGAGATCCGCCGCATCGCGTACGCCGCCGGAAGCCTGCCACGCGAGCGTCGGATGGCGGCCGACGCAGGCGGCATAGAGCGCGAGGTTGGGGCCCTCGAGGGCGCCGTCGCGGGCGATGTCGGTGCAGAGCACGTGGCGCAGTCCGGCATCCGCGTAGCGCTCCAGGGCTTCCCAGATCGATGTCGCGGTCGCCTGCGTCCAGCCGCGGGTCTGCACCCTCGGCACACCCGCGCCGTCGAGCCGGACATCGAGCGCGAGGCCGACGCGCTCACCGCCGAAGTCGCGTATCCACCGGGCGACCTCGTCGGGGGACTCGATGGCCGCGCTGCCGACGATCACACGGTCGATGCCTGCGCCGAGGAGATCCTCGACCGTCGCGCGCGAGCGGATGCCGCCGCCGACCTGCAGCGCCATGCCGGCGCTGCGCGCGAGCTCGCCGAGCAGCGTGCGGTTGCCGAGCGCGCCGTCACGGGCGCCGTCGAGATCGACCAGGTGCATCCACCGCGCGCCGAGCGAGCGGTAGCGCGCCACCAGCTGCTTCGGGTCGATCTCGTAGCGCGTCTCGGCGCCGAAGTCGCCGCGCAGCAGCCGGACGCAGAGGCCGCCGCGCAGGTCGAGGGAGGGGATGAGCCGCATCTCGGGCATCGCTCAGCCCATCGCCAGGAAGTTCTTGATCAGGCGCGCGCCCGCGGCGCCGGAGCGCTCGGGGTGGAACTGCACGCCCATGAAGTTGCCGCGGCGGACCGCTGCCGCCACCGCGACACCATAGTCGGTGGTCGCGAGCAGCGACGTACCTGCGTCGGCGGCGGCGACATGGTATCCGTGGACGAAGTAGACCCAGTCGTCGGCACCGAACCCGGTGAGCAAGGGGTCCGGGCGGACGGACTGCAGCGTGTTCCATCCCATGTGGGGCACAGGCCGGCCGGGCGCCGGTACCAACGGGGTCACCCGACCCGGGATGATGCCGAGACACGCGGTATCGCCTTCAGCGGAGCGCTCGAACAACAGTTGCATGCCGAGACAGATGCCGAGCAGCGGCCGGTCGTAGCGGCGCAGGGCCGCGTCCAGTCCGCTCGTCGTCAGACGGGACATGGCGTCGCCCGCGGCGCCGACGCCGGGCAGAATCGCGCGCGATGCGCCCTCGAGCGCGTCGGGGCTGCGCGCGAGGCGTGCGCTCGTCCCTTGCCGCTCGAGCGCGAAGACGAGCGAGGCCAGATTGGCGCCGCCCGAATCGATGATGACGGTGTCGTCGGCGCTGGACATCGTCAGAGCACGCCCTTGGTGCTGGGGAGCTCTTCGCCTTCGCGGCGGATGGCTTGACGCAGCGCGCGGCCCGTCGCCTTGAAGCAGGCCTCGATC
The DNA here is from genome assembly GCA_040400835.1 of Steroidobacteraceae bacterium. Taxonomy (GTDB): domain Bacteria; phylum Pseudomonadota; class Gammaproteobacteria; order Steroidobacterales; family Steroidobacteraceae; genus UBA964. The sequence continues at coordinate 422,383 of JBBAPM010000001.1, read as the reverse complement.
ATGTGGTGCGCGTTGTCGCCCGTCACCGCGACGTGCAGCGCGGCGCCGAGGCTCTCCGCGAGCGAGCGGAAGAAGTGGGGGACGAGCTCGGTGGGCAGGCCGCCGACGCTCTCGCGGCCGAAACGGCCCTCGAACACCGCGTAGGCCCGTCCCGACAGGTCGAGCGCGACCTGCGCACGCGATTCGTCCATCGGCAGCAGGAAGCCGTAGCGCGCGATCCCGCGCTTGTCGCCGAGCGCGCGGCGCAGCGCCTCGCCGAGCGCGAGGGCGCAATCCTCGACGGTGTGGTGCTCATCGACCGCGAGGTCGCCCTCGCAGTCGAGCTCGAGCGCGAAGCCGCCGTGCTTGCCGAGCTGCTCGAGCATGTGGTCGAAGAAGCCGATGCCCGTGCGGGCGCGGGGCGTGGCCTCCGAATCGAGGTCGACGCGCACGCGGATCCGGGTCTCGCGCGTCTCGCGCACGACCTCGGCGCGGCGCGCGGTGAGCTCGCGGGCGATCGCCGGCCAGGTCTCGGACGGCTCGCCGTCGACGCGGACGCGCAGGCCGCGGATGCGGAGGTTGGTGGCGAACCCGAGGTCGGTGTCGCGGTCGCCCACCATCGCGCTCGCTGCGAGGTCGACGCCGTTGTCGCGTACCCAGTCGTCGACCAACGCGGTCTTCGGCTTGCGGCAGACGCAGCCGTCGTGGCGCGAGTGCGGGCACACGAACACCTCGACGAACTCGATGCCCTGCGAGCGGAACGCCTCGAGGATGAAGCGGTGCGGCGCATCGAAGCGCTCCTGCGGGAAGGAGGGCGTACCGAGCCCGTCCTGGTTGGTGACCATGGCGATGGCGTAGCCGGCGTCGCGCAGGCGGGCGAGCGCCGCGAAGACACCCGGCAGGAACCGGACCTTGTCGAGCGCGTCGACCTGCTCGTCATGCGGCTCTTCGACGAGCGTACCGTCGCGGTCGACGAACAGGACTTTCATGCGAGCACCTCCAACATCCGGTCGTTCTGCCCAGGGCTGCCCACCGTGATCCGCAGCGCCTCGCCGAGACCGCCGTAGCCGCGGAAATCGCGCACCAGCAGTCCCGCTGCCCGCAGCCGGGCCAGCGCCTCGGCGGCGTCCCGCCACTCCACGAGCAGGAAGTTGGCGGCGCTCGGCCAGATGCGCGTGACGCCCGGCGCGACCGCGAGCGCCGCGATGAGCCGCTCGCGCTCGGCCGTCAGCACGGCGATGCGGCGGGCGGTCACCGCGAGGGCGTCGGGACGCAACGCAGCGAGCGAGGCGCGCAGGCTGGGCCCGGACACCGCATACGGCGGCACGATCCGGCGCAGCAGCGCGATGATCTCGGGTGCGGCGACGATGGCGCCCATGCGGGCCCCCGCGAGCGCATGCGCCTTCGAGAGCGTGCGCAGCGTCGCGAGCCCGGGATACCGCGACACCTCGCGGGTCCAGGACGGCCCGGCCGTGAACTCCACATAGGCCTCGTCGACGATCACCAGGGCACGCCCCTCGGCGGCGGCGAGCACCGCGAGGATGTCCTCACGCGCCAGTTCGGTGCCGGTCGGGTTGTTGGGCGTGCAGAGCCAGACGATCTTCGCGCCGGCGTCGAGGGCGGCGCACACCCCGGGTACATCCAGCGCGAAACCGCGTGCGGCGTCGAGCGGTACGGGGCGCACCGCAGCGCCCTGGATGCGGGCCGCGACGGCATACATGCCGAAGGTGGGCGGACAGACGACGACCGAGTCCCGACCGGCGGCGCAGAATGCGCGCGTGACGAGGTCGATGGCCTCGTCGCTGCCGCGTCCGACCAACACCTGCGCCGGATCCACGTCCCATGCGCTCGCCGAAGCCTGCAGCAGTTCGGGCGGCTGCGGTTGCGGGTACCGATGCAGCGTGCCGGTGTCCGGCGTCCCGTCCGCGGCCGGCTCCGCATCGAAGGCAGGCGGCCAGGGCGACTCGTTGGCATGCAGGCGGGTGAAGGAGGGTTCCCAGCTCGCGTTCTTGTAGGGCTCGAGCGAGCGGATGTCCTCGCGCGCCAAAGCCAGCACGGCGTCGATGCCGGACGTCGTCGCGCTCACGGCGTCGTTTCCAGGGCGCGCAGGCGCAGATCGACGGCGAGCGCATGCGCGTCGAGGCCCTCCAGCCGCGCGAGCGTGCTCGCCGTGGGACCGAGCCCGCGCAGCCCGTCCGCGGTGAGCTCCTGCACGGTGATGCGCTTGAGGAAATCGGCGACCGACAGACCGCTGTAGGCGCGGGCGTAGCCGTAGGTGGGCAGCACGTGGTTGGTTCCGGAGCAGTAATCGCCCATCGGTTCCGGGCTCCATGGCCCGAGGAACACGGACCCGGCGTTCTGCACGCGTTCCAGCAACGCGCGCGGGTCGCGCACCTGCAGCAGCAGGTGCTCCGGCGCGTACTCGTTGGAGAGCCCGATCGCCGTGTCGAGGTCGCGAACGACGATCAGCCGGCTGCGCGCGAGCGAGCGTCGCAGGATCGCGCCGCGCGAGAGTCCGTCCAGCTGCCGGAGCGCCGCGGCGCGCACCGCGAGCGCGAGATCGCGGGAGGGCGTGAGCAACAGGGCCTGCGACAACGGGTCGTGCTCGGCCTGCGCCAGCAGGTCTGCGGCGACGAACTCGGCGCGCGCGGAGTCGTCGGCGATGACCAGCACCTCGGAGGGGCCGGCCGGAAGGTCGAGCGCCGCACCCTGCGGATCCTCCGCGACGACCTGCTTGGCGGCGGTGACCCACGCCGAGCCGGGGCCCACGATCTTGTCGACCTTGGGGATGGTCTCGGTGCCATAGGCGAGCGCGGCGATCGCCTGCGCACCGCCGACCGCGAACACCTCGTCCACGCCGCAGAGCCTCGCGGTGGCGAGGATGGCCGGATGCACACGACCGCCGCGCGCGGGCGTGCAGAGCACGCGACGCGGCACCCCGGCGAGCGCCGCGGGGATGGCGGACATGATCAACGCGGAGGGCAGGGGCGCGCTGCCGCCCGGCACATAGAGGCCGACCGAATCCAACGGCCGCACGATCCGCTCGCAGCGCACGCCGGGCATCGTCTCGATCGTGAGCGGCGTCGGCAGCTGTGCCGCGTGGAAGGCGCGCACGTTGGTGATGGCGCGCTCCAGCGCCGTACGTTCCTCCGCGGGCAGCGCGGCGAGGGCGGCATCGAGCTCCTGCGGATCGACGCGCAAGCGCTCCGGCGCGCCGCCGTCGAAGCGGCGCGCGTACTCGAGCACCGCCGCATCGCCGCCCGCGCGGACCGTGCGCACCGTTTCCCGCACCGAGGCGACGATGTCGGCCCGGTCCTCGGCATCAGGGCGCGCGAGCGCGACGCGCCGCGACGCGTCATCGAGCGCGTCGAGCCGCAGCACCGGCAGCAGGGCGTCGTCCGTCATGCGAGCATCTTCTCCACCGGCAGCACCAGCAGCGCGCTGGCGCCGGCGGCTTTCAGCTTCTCGAGCGTCTCCCAGAACACGTTCTCGCGGCAGACGGCGTGGACGGCCACGCGGTCCGGGTGGCCCTCGAGCGGGATGATGGTCGGCGACTCGCTGCCGGGCAGCAGCCTGCGGATGGCGGGCAGCGCCGAACGCGGCGCATGCAGCATGATGTACTTGCTCTCGCGGACCTGCTGCACGCCGTCGATGCGCATCAGCAGGCGCTCGACCCATTCCGCTTTCTCGTCGGCGAGCGCGACCGGCGTGCGCACCAGCACCGCGTGGCTCTCGAGCACCGTGGCGACCTCGCGCAACCGGTTCGCTACCAGGGTGGATCCGGTGGACACGAGGTCGCAGACCGCATCGGCGCGACCGAGTCGGGGTGCGATCTCGACGGCGCCGGACAGGGTGACGATCTCGGCGCGGATGCCGTTCTGTTCGAGATAACGCCCGAGGGTGAACGGGTAGGTGGTGGCGATGCGCTTGCCGGCGAGCGAGGACACGCCGTCCCAGACCGCGTCCTCCGGCAGCGCGATGGCGAGGCGACAGCGGCCGAAATCGAGCGCGCGCAGCACCGTGAAGCGCACCTCGTGACCGCGGGCGGCGAGTTCGAGGCGCTTCTCCTCGACGACGTTCAGGCCGACGAGGCCGAGGTCGCAGACATCCTCCTCGACCAGGTCGGGGATGTCGTCGTCGCGCACGAACAGCAGGTCGAGCGGCATGTTCTCGCCGTAGCCGACCAGCTGGTCCTTGCCGCGCGAGAACTTGAGACCGCAGCGCACGAGCAGGTCCGTGGAGTGGTCGGTCAGACGGCCCGACTTCTGCACCGCGAGCTTGAGGCGGCCGGCGCCGCGGTCCGGTGCGCTCATCGGACGCCCGTCCCGACCGTGCGGGTCGGCCCGCCGCCGATGCGGCGTGCGGCGGTCGCGTAGCCGCCGCTGCCGCCCGACCGGTAGCGCGCGACCCGCGCGATCGTGGTGACGCTGACGCCGGTCTGGCGGTGGATCTCGCGGTAGGGCAGGCCGCGCTCCAGGCATTCGACCACCGCCCAACGGTCGGACATCGCCTCGATCTCCGCCGGGGTGCACAGGTCGCGGAAGAACGCCCGCAGCTCGTCGACGCTGCGCAGGGTGAGCATCGCGGCGTAGAGGTTGCGCTCCGCGCGCGCCTCCTGGCGCGGCGTCAGTCCGTCGTGGGGCTTCATGCGGTCTCCGGCAGGCGCTCCATCGGCGCGGTTTAATGTATTAACGCGTTAATACATTACAACATCGGGTCGCCGGTGGCAAGCGCCCGGGCTTGCGCGGTCCGGCCTCAGGCCGTAGGATGCGCGCTCTCATCGAGACCGGCTGAGGGACAGGCCCTTTGACGCCGGGGCAACCCACGGGCGACCACCGCCCGGAAGGTGCCAACTCCGGCGTGCGGCCCCGGTCGCGCGCGAGATGAGCGGGGCTTCCCGGCCCGGGCTGCAACGCCGCGGACGCGGCGCGTGGGCGGCCCCGTCGCTGCGGCGACCGCTCGTCCCCCCGGAGTCCGGTGGGCGAGGACGAGACCCGGATGAGCGCAGACCTCAGACGAAAGCTTGAAGGCACGGACCCGGCGGCACCGTCCGGGCAGAGCCCGCACGTCGGCGGCTTGCGCGCCGAGGAAGGCCTGCTGAGCATCCCTTCACTGCCGCTCCATCACGGTGGCGCGATGACGGATGTGGAGGTCGCGTGGCGGCTCACCGTTCCCGAGGTCAGCGGTGCCGGCGCAGCAGGGCGGCAGTCCGCGCCGCTTGTGGTCGTCATGGGCGGCATCTCCGGTCATCGCCGGGTGTTCGGTCCGCCCGGGGAGGAGCGCGGCTGGTGGCAGGAGGTCGCCGGCGAGGGCGGCTCTTTCCCGAGCGACCGATGGCGGGTGCTCGCCTTCGATTTCCTGGGCGGCAGCGGTTGGACGACCGGTCCGCGCCCCGACCAAGCGCCCGGTTCGTTCCCGACCGTGTCCAGCCACGATCAGGCGGCGCTGCTGGCGCTGCTGCTCGACCACCTCGGGGTCGAGGCGGTCGATGCGATCGTCGGCGCGTCGTACGGCGGCATGGTCGCGCTCGCGTTCGCGCGGCGTCATCCGTCCCGCGTCCGTCGACTCCTGGTGGTGAGCGCCGCCGACCGTACCGACCCGATGTCCACCGCCTGGCGCAGCATGCAACGCGAAGTGCTGCGCTTCGCGATCTCCTGCGGTCGCGGTGCCGACGGACTGCGGCTCGCCCGAGCCATGGCCATGGCCACCTATCGCAGCCGCAGCGAGTTCGCGCAGCGCTTCGACGGCGAGGCCCGCCGCGCCACGCCGGATGCGCGTTTCACCTTCCCGGTGGAGGAATATCTGCTGGCGCGCGGCGACGATTACGCGCGGCGATATTTCCCCGGCGGCTTCCTCGTCCTGTCCGAGTCCATCGACCTGCATAGGGTCGATGTCACGGGCATCACGGTGCCGGTGGATGCGGTCGCGGTCGAGGAGGACCAGCTCGTCCCGGTCGCGGATGTCCGCGCCATGGTCGAGCGTCTGCCCCGCGGTCGATTGCATGTGATGTCGTCTCACTATGGCCACGACACCTTCCTCAAAGAGAGCTCGAAGCTGCGCCCGTTCTTCGAAGCGCTGCTCGACGTGCCCTGACCCTCGTCCGCCCGCACCCGACACCGAGACATCGACATGACCGACACACTCGATCCGCGCACGCTCGCCGTACGCGCCGGCCTGGAGAGCGACCCCTCGACCGGTGCCGTCGTGCCGCCGCTGCACCTGAGTTCGACGTACGCCTTCCCGGCCTTCGGCGAGAAAGGGCGCTACGACTACTCGCGATCGGGCAACCCCACGCGCGACCTGCTCGCCGATGCGTTGACGAAGCTCGAGGGCGGCGCGGGCGCGGTCGTCACCTCCTCGGGCATGTCGGCGATCGCCTTGGTCGGCCAGATCCTGCCGCAGCGTTCGCGCATCGTCGCGCCGCACGACTGCTACGGCGGCACCTACCGGCTGTTCGACGCCTGGCGGCGTCGCGGGGATCTCGAGGTGGAGTTCGTGGACTACGGCGATGCCGCGGCGATCGCCGCCGCGCTCGCCCGGCCGTCGTCCCTGGTGTGGATCGAATCGCCGAGCAACCCGCTGCTGCGCATCACCGACATCACCGCCACGGCGGCGCTCGCGCGCAAGGCCGGCGCCAAGGTCGCCGTCGACAACACCTTCCTGTCGCCCGTGCTGCAGCGGCCGCTCGAGCTCGGCGCGGACATCGTCGTCCACTCGACGACCAAGTACCTCAACGGCCACAGCGACGTGATCGGCGGTGCGGTTGTCGCGGCTTCGGCCGACGACCACCAACAGCTCGCATGGTGGGCCAACGCGACGGGCGTGACCGGCGCCGCCTTCGACAGCTTCCTCACGCTGCGCGGCCTGCGGACGCTGCACGCCCGCATGGCGCTGCACGAGGCCAACGCGAACGCCCTCGCGTCGTGGCTCGAGGGCCGTAAGGGCGTGCGTCGCGTGCTGTACCCGGGTCTGGCTTCGCATCCCGGTCACGCGCTGGCGCGCGCGCAGCAGCGCGGCTTCGGCGCGATGCTGACGATCGAGCTCGAGGGCGGGACGGCGGCGGTGGCGCGTTTCGTCGACGCGATCGAGCTGTTCTCGCTGGCGGAGTCGTTGGGCGGCGTGGAGAGCCTCGCGGCGCATCCGGCGACCATGACCCACGCGGCGATGGCCCCCGAGGCGCGGGCCGCCGCCGGGCTCGTGGACGGTCTGCTCAGGCTGTCGGTGGGCATCGAGGCGATCGAGGACCTCAAGCGCGACCTCGAGCGGGGATTGGCCGCGCTCTAGCCGCGCGACGCGTCGGTCCTGCGACGCGTCGGTCCTGCGACGCGTCGGTCCTCTACGCGTCAGCCGCGCGTGAACTCCGCCAGGACCGCATCGCCCATCTCGCGGGTGGAGATCGGCGTCATGCCCGCTGCGGCGATGTCGGCGGTGCGTGCGCCGCCCGCGACCGCTCGCTCGACCGCCGCTTCGATGCGCGCCGCCTCGGTTTCGAGGCCGAGCGAATGCCGCAGCAGCAGCGCGACGCTCAGGACGGTGCCGCAGGGGTTGGCGATGCCGCGCCCCGCGATGTCGGGCGCGGAGCCGTGGATGGGTTCGTAGAGACCGCGCCGCCCGTCCCCGAGCGCCGCCGAGGGCAGCACGCCGAGCGAGCCGGCGAGCATCGAGGCCTCGTCGGTGAGGATGTCGCCGAACAGGTTCTCGGTCAGCACCACATCGAAGTCGCGCGGCCTGCGCAGCAGGTGCATCGCGGCCGAGTCGACCAGCATGTGGTCCAGCGTCACGCCCGGGAACTCGTCGCGGATGACCCGGCTGCTCACCTCGCGCCACAGGCGCGAGGTCTCGAGGACGTTCGATTTGTCGACCTGCGTGATCTTGCCGCGGCGTCCTGCGGCGAGGCGGCCGGCCACGCGGGTGACGCGTTCCACCTCGGCGACCGAGTACTTGCACTCGTCGAAAGCGGTCGTCCCTTCTCGCCATTTGCGGCCGAAGTAGATGCCGCCGGTGAGCTCGCGGACGAACAGCAGATCGATGCCCTCGAGGATCTCGGGCTTGAGCGGCGCGGCGTCGCGCAACGCCGGCAGCACCGTGATGGGCCGCAGGTTGGCGTAGACGCCGAGTTCGGAGCGCAGACGCAGCAACGCGGGCTCCGGACGCACCGGCGCGTTCGGCCCCCACTTCGGACCGCCGATCGCGCCGAGCAGTATGGCGTCGGAAGCGAGACATCCGGCGAGGGTGTGGGGCGGCAGACCGTCGGCGTGCGCGTCGATGGCGGCGCCGCCGAACGGCAGGTGTTCGAGCGTGAACTCGTGGCCACCGGCGCGCTCGACGGCCTGCAGCACACGCAGGCCCTCCGTCACCACCTCGGGGCCGATGCCGTCCCCGCCGAGCACCGCGATGCGCGCCTTCATGCGGGGCGCCGGGCCTCGTAGGCCTTGATGGCCGCGTCCTGCGCGAGCAGGAAGCCGAGTTCATCGACGCCGTTCATCAAGCAATGACGGGCGAACGGGTCGATGGGGAAGGGCACGGGATCGGCGCCCGGCCGGCGCAGCGTCGCGGTCGCGAGGTCGATCTCGACCTCGACGCCGGGGTGGGCCAGCAGCCACGCGTGCGTGGCCTCGTCGACCACCACCGGCAGCAGACCGTTCTTCAAAGAGTTGTTGCGGAAGATGTCGGCGATGCCGCTGCTGACCACGGCCTGGAAGCCGTAGTCGAGGAGCGCCCAGGGCGCGTGCTCGCGCGAGGAGCCGCAACCGATGTTGCGGCCGGCGACGAGGATGCGGCAGCCCGCGGCCTCGGGCTTGTTGAGCGCGAAATCGGGGTTCGGCGCGCCGGCGGCGTCGTAGCGCCAGTCGGCGAACAGCTGCTTGCCGAGACCCTCGCGGGTCGTGGTGGTGAGGAAGCGCCCGGGGATGATCTGGTCGGTGTCGATGTTGGTCGACGGCATCACGACCGTACGCGAACGGATGGCGGAGATGGCTTGCATGGTGTCTTCCCGGTCAGCCGTTCAGGAACTCGCGCGGGTCGGCGACCCGTCCGCGCACCGCCGAGGCGGCGGCGGTCTCGGGGCTCGCGAGCAGGGTGCGCGCGCCGATGCCTTGGCGGCCTTCGAAGTTGCGGTTGCTGGTGCTGACGGCGTATTCGCCCTTCGGCACCGTGTCGCCGTTCATGCCGAGGCACATCGAGCAGCCCGACTCGCGCCATTCGGCACCGGCGCTGCGGAACACCTCGTCGAGGCCCTCGGCCTCGGCGGCGCGCTTGACCTCCTGCGACCCGGGTACGACCAGCATGTGCACGCCGCGCGCGACCTTGCGTCCGCGCAGCACGCCCGCGGCGGCGCGCAGGTCGCTCAGCCGCCCGTTGGTGCAGCTGCCCACGAACACGACGTTCACCGGCGTCTCGCCGATCGGCGCGCCCGCGGTGAGCCCCATGTACTTGAGCGCAGCGTCGAACACCGGATCGCCGCGCTGGTCGGGGACGCTGCCCGTGACCGGCGCGACCATGCCCGGGTTGGTGCCCCAGGTGACCATCGGTGCGAGGCGCGAGGCGTCGATCTCGACCGTGCGGTCGAAACGCGCGCCGGCGTCGGTGGGCAGCGCGCGCCAACGGGCGAGGGCGCTCTCCCACGCCTCGCCCTTCGGCGAGCGCGGACGATCGGCGAGATAGGCGTAGGTGGTCTCGTCGGGCGCGATCATGCCGGCGCGCGCGCCGCCCTCGATGGACATGTTGCAGACGGTCATGCGCTGCTCCATGGACATCGCGCGGATGGCCTCGCCGCGGTACTCGAAGACCTGGCCCGTGCCGCCGGCGACGCCGACCTGGCCGATGATGGCGAGGATCAGGTCCTTCGGCGTGACACCCGGCGGCAGACGGCCGGCGACCTCGACGGCGCAGGTGCGCGGCTTCTTCTGCAGCAGGCATTGCGTCGCGAGCACGTGGCTCACCTCGGTGGTGCCGATGCCGAAGGCGAGGGCGCCGAACGCGCCGTGGGTCGAGGTGTGGCTGTCGCCGCAGACGATCGTGCTGCCCGGACGGGTGAGACCGAGCTCGGGGCCGATGATGTGCACGATGCCGCGCCGCGCGTCCTGCAGCCCGAGCAGCTCGATGCCGAAGTCGGCGCAGTTGCGCTCGAGCTGACGGATCTGCTGCGCCGCCGACTCGATGGAGATCGGCATGCCGCCGAACACCTGCTCGGTGCGCGTCGGCGTCGCATGGTCCATGGTCGCGATGGTGAGGTCGGGTCGGCGGACCTTGAGGCCCCGCTCGCGCAGCACCGTGAAGGCCTGCGGCGTCGTGACCTCGTGCGTCAGGTGCAGGTCGATGAACAGCACCGCCGGCGTGTCGGCCGTCTCGGGGACGACCTCGTGGGCGGACCAGACCTTCTCGAACAGCGTGCGCGGCGCGGACATGTCAGGCCACCGCCTGCGCGCGCTGCGACTGCTCGATGCGGTTGATGACCTCGAGGAAGGCCCGCGTGGCGGACTCGACGATGTCGGTGGTGGCGCTCGCGCCGCGGTAGCTGCGGTCGCGGAAGTCGACGTACACCACGGCCTCGCCCTGCGCATCCTCGCCCTCGGAGAGGCTGCGCAGCTCGAACTTCCGCAGCGTCGGATTGAGGCCGGTCGCATCCTCGATCGCCTTGAACGCCGCATCCACGGGACCTGCGCCGCTCGCGCTGCGCTCGATGCGGCGGCCGTCGCTGTGCTGCAGCGTGAGGGTGGCCTCGCCGACGCCGCCGCCCTTCGAGGCGGTGCGCAGCGCCGCGAGCGTCCACGGCCCCTGGTCGCCGCCCTCGGCGCGCAGCACCAGCGCCTCGATATCGCCGTCGAACAGCTCCTTCTTCTTGTCGGCGAGCGCCTTGAACTCCTCGAACACGCGTGCGAACTCGGCGTCGTCGAGCTCGAACCCGAGCTCCTTGATGCGCTCGCGCAGCGCGTGGCGGCCGCTGTGCTTGCCGAGCACCAGGCTCGAGCGCGTGAGGCCCACGTCCTGCGGGCGCATGATCTCGTAGGTGCTCGCGTGCTTGAGCATGCCGTGCTGGTGGATGCCCGACTCGTGGGCGAAGGCGTTCTCGCCGACCACCGCCTTGTTGCGCGGGATCGGCATGCCCGTGATGCTCGAGACGAGCCGCGAGGTTGGGTAGAGCCGCTCGCTGTGGATGCCGGTGCGCGCGTTGAAGAAGGTCTCGCGCGTGCGCAGCGCCATCACGATCTCCTCGAGCGAGCAGTTGCCGGCGCGCTCGCCGATGCCGTTGATGGTGCACTCGACCTGGCGTGCGCCGTTGACCACCGCCATCAGGCTGTTGGCCACCGCCATGCCGAGGTCGTCATGGCAGTGCACGGAGAGCGTCGCGCGGTCGATGTTGCGCACGTTCTTGCGCAGGTACCTGAACAGCTCCGCGAACTCGTGCGGCACGGTGTAGCCGACGGTGTCCGGGATGTTGACCGTGGTGGCGCCGGCGTCGATGACGGCCTCCACGACCTGCGCGAGGAAATCGAGCTCGGTCCGCGAGGCGTCCTCGGGCGAGAACTCGACGTCGTCGCAGAACTCGCGCGCCATCTTCACGCCCGCGACGGCGTTGCGCAGGATCTCCTCCTTCGCCATGTTGAGCTTGTACTCGCGGTGGATGGCGCTGGTGGCGAGGAACACGTGGATGCGGTGCCGCGGCGCCGCGCGCAGCGCGCTCGCCGCCTTCTCGATGTCGCCGCGGTTGCAGCGCGCGAGGCCGCAGATGATCGGTCCCTCGACCTCGCGCGCCACGGCGTTCACCGATTCCCAGTCGCCGGGCGACGCTGCCGGGAAACCCGCCTCGATGATGTCGACGCCGAGGTCCGCTAGCGCCTTCGCCACGCGCAGCTTCTCGGGCTGCGTCATGCTGCAGCCGGGCGATTGCTCGCCGTCGCGCAGCGTGGTGTCGAAGATCATCACGCGGTCGGCAGTGGGGCTCATGGGCGGGTCTCCGTGGACGGGCATTGCGGGCGTCGGTCAGCGGCCCTGGTCGAGCCAGGGCATGCGCGCGCGAAGGGCGTAGCCGACCTTCTCTATCGGTCGGTCGAGGTCGGCCTTGAGCATCGCCTCGTACTTCTTGCGGCCGGTCTTGTTCTCGCGGATCCACTGGCGGGCGAACTTGCCCTGCTGGATCTCCTCGAGGATCCTGCGCATCTCGGCCTTGGTCTTCTTGGTGACCACGCGCGGACCGCGGGTGAGGTCGCCGTACTTGGCGGTCTCGCTGATGAACTTGTGCATCTTCCAGATGCCGCCTTCGTGCAGCAGGTCGACGATGAGCTTCAGCTCGTGCATGCACTCGAAGTAGGCGACCTCCGGCTGGTAACCGGCCTCGACCAAGGTCTCGAAGCCGCGGACGACCAGCTCCGTGGCGCCGCCGCAGAGCACTGCCTGCTCGCCGAAGAGGTCGGTCTCGGTCTCCTCGGCGAAGGTCGTCTGCAGCACGCCGCCGCGGGTGCCGCCGATGCCGTCGGCGTAGGCGAGGGCCTTGGCGAAGGCCTTGCCCGAGGAGTCCTGGTGGACGGCGAGCAGCGAGGGCACGCCGCGGCCCTGCTCATACTGGCGGCGCACCAGGTCGCCCGGACCCTTCGGCGCGATCAGCACCACATCGAGGTCCTTGCGCGGCTTGATCTGGCCGAAGTGCACGTTGAAGCCGTGCGCGAAGAGCAGGGTGGCGCCCTTCTTGATGCCGCCGATGACGGACTTGTAGAGGTCCTTCTGCGCGAGGTCGGGCGCGAGCATGGCGATGAGGTCCGCGCCCGCGACGGCCTTGGCCGGCTCCATCACGGGGAGCTTGTCCTTCTTCGCCTTGGTCCAACTCGGTCCCTTGCGCACGCCGATGACGACGTCATGCCCGCTGTCGCGCAGGTTCAGCGCGTGGGCGCGCCCCTGGCTGCCGTAGCCGAGCACGCAGATGCGCGCGCCCTTGAGCGCTTTCTTGTCGACATCCTTCCGCGAATAAAGCTTCATCACTCGACTCCCGTTGCATGGTCCGGAGATTCCGTGACCCGAAAAAAAACCCCGCAGCGGCGGCAGGCCGGTGCGGGGTCCCCTTGTCTCGGCGCGCGGCCGGGGCTGGCTTTTGGCTCAGGACCCGGCGCGTGACCCGCACCCGCTACCCGCGAGGGATAGCTGCGTCGCAAGCGATAGCAGCGCCAGCGGGGCGTACCCGAGGGCGACGGCAGGGGCTTGGACAGTGCGGAACATCCGATAATTCAAGCACGGGCGCGGCAGAGGTGTCAACGCGCGGTCATCCGATCGGCTGCCGATGCGGAAGCCTTTCAGGCTACCATGCGGGGATGTCGGTCGATACAGAAGCCGCTCAGGCCAACCTACCGAAGGCGCCGGTCGATCCCCTCGTGCGCTCCGCCGCCGCTGCGGTGCCGATCTGGTTGCTGCGGGAATCCGAGGTCGCGGCCTGGCGGGCTGCGCAGCCGCCCGCGGTGGCGGCGTGGGTCGAGGCCCACCAGTTCAACGGCGAGCGGCATCGGGTGCTCGTGCTGCCGGATGCCGCCGGCGCCGTCTCCGGGGTGTTGCTGGGACTCGGTGCGGGACCCGGCGTGGACGCGCTCAGTCCCTGGCAGGTCGCCGGCGTACCGGACAAGCTGCCGCCGGGTGTCTACCGGTTCGCGTCGGACCTGGCGGAGGGACCGGCGACCCACGCGGTGCTCGGCTGGCTGTTGGGCGCGACCCGACCGGCGTCCGCCGCATCCCGTCCCACGCCGCCCGTCCGGGCGCGGTTGTTGCCGCCGGTCGGCGCCGATGTCGTCGCCGCGGAGCGTGAGGCGAGGGCCTGCGCGCAGGCGCGCGACCTCATCAACCGTCCCGCCAACTCGCTGGGTCCCGCGGAACTCGCCGAGGCGGTGCAAGCGGTCGCCGCGGTCCACGGGGCCGAGTGCCGCGTGCTCGTGGGGGAAGAGCTGCTGGCCGCGAACTATCCGATGGTGCATGCGGTGGGCCGCGCGGCGTCGCGCGAACCGCGGCTCATCGACCTCCGATGGGGCGACGAGCGCCATCCGAAGGTCACGCTGGTCGGCAAGGGCGTCTGCTTCGATTCCGGCGGCCTCGACATCAAGCCCTCGACCGGCATGGCGCTGATGAAGAAGGACATGGGCGGTGCCGCGGTCGCGCTCGGCCTCGCCGGGATCCTGATGGATCGGCGTGCGCCGGTGAGGTTGCGGTTGCTGATCCCGGCGGTCGAGAACGCGATCGGCGGCGACGCCTACCGTCCGGGCGATGTGCTGCGCTCGCGTCTCGGCCTGAGCGTGGAGGTGAACAACACCGATGCGGAGGGCCGTCTCGTGCTCGCCGACGCGCTCACCGAGGCCTGCAGCGAATCGCCGACCTTGCTGCTCGATTTCGCGACGCTGACCGGCGCGGCGCGGACGGCGCTCGGTCCGGACCTTCCGGCGGCCTTCAGCAACGATCCCGGGCTGCTGGCGGCGACGCAGCGCTGCGGCGACGCGGTCCATGACCCCGTATGGCCGATGCCGTTGTGGGACGGCTACGACGACGAACTGGCGAGCCGCAACGCCGATCTGTCCAACGTGGCGCCCTCCGCGTTCGCCGGCGCGATCTTCGGTGCGCTGTTCCTGCGCCGCTTCGTCACGGCGGGCACCCCCTGGGCGCACTTCGACCTCTACGCCTGGAACCCGCGGGAGCGTCCCGGCCGCCCGGTGGGCGGCGAAGCGCACTGCCTGCGCATGGCCCATCGGCTGATACGTGAACGCGTCGGCTGACCGGCCTGCAAGACCGCACCGTCCGAACCCATCGATCAAGAGGATCCCTCGATGCCCCCGTCCAAGCCGACCCGCGCCAAGCCCGTGAAGAGACCCGCCGCAGGCGTCGACCCGCGGCGCTGGTCGCGGTTGGTCGTCGACGGACCGAAGCAGACGCCGTCCCGGGCGATGCTGCGCGCGGTCGGGTTCACCGACGCGGACTTCCGGCGGCCGCAGGTCGGCATCGCCTCGAGCTGGGCGAACCTCACGCCCTGCAACATGCACCTCAACGAGCTGGCCGCCGAGGCCGAACGCGGCGTCAACGCCGCGGGCGGCAAGGCGGTGCTGTTCAACACCATCACCGTCTCCGACGGCATCTCGATGGGCTCGCCCGGCATGCGCTATTCTTTGGTCTCGCGCGAGATCATCGCGGACTCGATCGAGGCGGTGGTCGGGGCGGAGGGCTTCGACGGGTTCGTCGCGCTCGGCGGCTGCGACAAGAACATGCCTGCCTGCGCGATCGCCATGGCACGGCTCGACCGGCCGTCCGTGTTCGTCTACGGCGGCACCATCCGTCCCGGCGCGAAGCGCCGCGACATCGTCTCGGTGTTCGAGGCGGTCGGCGGCCATGCGGCGGGTAAGGTGAGCGACGAGGAGCTCGCCGAGGTCGAGCGTACCGCCATCCCGGGGCCCGGCAGCTGCGGCGGCATGTACACCGCGAACACCATGGCCTCCGCGATCGAGGCGCTCGGACTTTCGCTGCCGGACAGCTCCGCGCAGGAGGCGGTCGGCCAGAGCAAGCGCGACGACTGCCGCCGCGCGGGCGAGGCCGTGGTGCGGCTCGTCGAGGCCGGCATCACGCCGCGCCGCATCCTGACGCGCAAGGCCTTCGAGAACGCGATCACGGTCATCATCGCGCTCGGCGGCTCCACCAACGCCGTGCTGCACATGCTCGCCATCGCGCGCGCCGCGCGGGTGAAGCTCTCGCTGGACGACTTCACGCGCATCGGCAAGCGCGTGCCGGTGCTCGCGGACCTGCGGCCGAGCGGCAAGTACGCGATGTCCGAGCTCATCGCCATCGGCGGCATCCAGCCGCTGATGAAGATGCTGCTCGACCGCGGGCTGCTGCATGGCGACTGTCTCACCGTCACGGGGCGCACGCTGCGGGAGAACCTCGCGGGCGTCGGCGCGTATCCGGCGGGCCAGGACATCGTGCGCGGCTTCGATGCCCCCATCAAACCCGACAGCCATCTCGTCGTGCTCTACGGCAACGTCGCGACCGAGGGCGCGGTGGCGAAGATCACGGGCAAGGAAGGCCTGTCGTTCTCGGGCCGTGCGCGGGTGTTCGACGGCGAGGAGAAAGCGACCGCAGCGATCCTCGCCGGCAAGGTCAAGGCGGGCGATGTCGTGGTGATCCGCTACGAGGGCCCGCGCGGCGGGCCAGGGATGCGCGAGATGCTGAGCCCCACCGGCGCGATCATGGGACGCGGACTCGGCGACAAGGTCGCGCTCATCACCGACGGGCGTTTCTCGGGCGGCAGCCACGGCTTCGTCGTCGGTCATATCTCGCCGGAGGCCGCCGACGGCGGTCCGCTCGCGCTGTTGCGCAACGGTGACCGGGTGACGATCGATGCGGTGCGGCGACGCATCGATGTCGCGTTGACGGCATCGGAACTCAAGGCCCGGCGACGCGCTTGGAAAGCGCCGCGGCCGTACGTCACCGAAGGCGTTCTGGCGAAGTTCGCGCGGGTCGTCAGCAGCGCCTCGACCGGGGCGGTGACCGACTGAAGCGAGGGGTCTGTCGCGATACCCACTTAGGACAGGTTGTCAGGTCGTCGGAGGGCGGTTAAAGTTCAGCGCGGTAGGGGGGTGTGGCGGTACGCGCGTCTGGCGCGGCGGCACAGAATGCGGCGGCAGGAATGCTCCGCTCCTCCTGCGGAAGTCCGATGCATCGGCTGCGGAGGGAACCCCACCCGGATGCAGATGTCGGATTGGTTACAGGTCTTCGGCGGCGCACCGGTCACGGGGTGTCGACGAAGTTGAGGTTGCGCGTGTCACGGAAGGCGGGTAGTTTCCCGCACCTGTCGCGCGGAATCGGGCGGGCTGTCGCCGCACGAGGCGAACACGAGAGACCATGGCCGTATACGTACAACGGAACAACTCGCGCCGGACCGGCGTCCTTCTGGGCATCATCGCCTTCCACCTGCTGCTGCTCTATGCACTGGTGTCGGGTCTCGCCCGCAAGGTGGTGGAGGTCGTCGCTGCGCCGCTCCAGACCGATCTCATCGAAGAGATCAAGCCCGAGGACAAGCCGCCGCCGCCGCCGCCGCCCCAGATGGAGCGTCCGCCGGTGCAGGTGCCGCCGCCCGATGTCGTCATCGACATCCCGATGGAGACCAACACCACGGCGATCAGCAACGTCACGGATCGTCCGGTTCCGCCGCCGCCGCCGGTCGCCGCGCCTGTGGAGCGCAAGGCCGTCCGCGTGGCGCCCAGGCTCGACACGCGCCGCTCGCCGTCGACCGACGAGTTCTACCCGGCCTCCGCGCGCCGCGCCGAGATCGAGGGCGTCACGACGGTACGGGCCTGTGTCGGCCCCGACGGTCGTGTCGCGGGCGACCCCACCGTGACCAACGGCTCGGGCACCGCTTCGTTGGACGAGGCCGCCGTGAAGTGGGCTCGCCGGGCACGCTTCACCCCGGGCACGGAAGACGGCGCCGCCGTCGAGATGTGCACCCAGTTCAACGTTCGCTTCAAGCTGACCGATTGACCTGACAACCACCGCAACACTTTCCCGGTGGCGGGCAGCTGGCCCGCACCGATTCAAGCCAGAGGAAAACATGGAAAACCAAGCCGCCACCACCGTCGTCGAAAACCCGTATGGTCTCGGTGCCCTTTGGGCCCAGGGAGACTTCGTCGCCAAGGGCACGCTGATCATCATGGTGATCATGTCGCTCGCCACCTGGTACATCCTCGTCATGAAGCTGCTCGATCAGCGCAAGCTGATGGGCTCGGCGAAGCTCGCGAGCCAGAAGTTCTGGTCCGCCGGCTCGCTCCGCGAAGCCGTCGATAAGATGCCGAAGGACGACACCTACCGCTCGATCGCCGAGGACGGCCTGCGCGCGCAGCAGCACCTCGAGAGCCGCGCCGCGGGCGACCGCGTCGGTCTCCACGAGTGGGTGACCATGTCGCTGCAGCGTTCGGTGGACAGCATCAACCACAACCTGTCGGGCGGTCTCGCGGTGCTCGCGACGA
This sequence comes from Steroidobacteraceae bacterium, assembly GCA_040400835.1. GTDB lineage: Bacteria > Pseudomonadota > Gammaproteobacteria > Steroidobacterales > Steroidobacteraceae > UBA964. The sequence goes on along the minus strand of JBBAPM010000001.1, from coordinate 404,429 downwards.
TCGGTTCGACGGCGCCGTTCGTCGGTCTGTTCGGCACGGTGTGGGGTATCTACCACGCGCTCGTGGCGATCGGCGTGTCGGGTCAGGCGAGCATCGACAAGGTCGCGGGACCCGTCGGTGAGGCGCTCATCATGACAGCCATCGGCCTCGCGGTCGCGGTGCCGGCGGTCATGGGCTACAACTGGCTCATCCGCCGCAACAAGGAGATCCAGACGGATCTCGCCGGTTTCACGGCCGACCTGCACGACTCGATCGTGACGGGTGCGCGCATCGCGGTGCCGCAGTCGGCGCCGGCTGCCGCCCCGAAGAAGTGATCGACCGCCGATAACCGCAATATCCGGCTTGGCGCCGGGATGGGGCGGTCCCCCATCCCGGCTCTTCCGGACAGAGGTGAACTGACATGTCGATGAGCGTGGGCTCTCCCGGTGGCGAAGACGCCCCGATGTCCGAGATCAACACGACGCCCCTCGTGGACGTCATGTTGGTGCTGCTGATCATCTTCCTGATCACCATCCCGGTGATCACCAAGACGGTGAAGGTGTCTCTGCCCAAGGCCGCGAACATCGCGACCCAGACGAAACCCGAGAACATCACGGTGGCGGTGGACTCGGAAGGCAACATCTACTGGAACAACACGGCCGTCAGCGACACCAACGCGCTCATCGAGCTCGTGAAGGTGGAGGCCGTCAAGGATCCGCAGCCCGAGATCCACATCCGCGGCGACGGCGAAGCCCGGTACGAGGACATCGGACGCGTGATGTACTCCATCCAGCGTGGTGGCGTCGTCAAGGTGGGCTTCATCACCGAACCGGACCGCGGCATCCGCGGCGCCCGCTGACCGGCAGAGGATACGATCATGGCAATGAGCGTAGGGAATTCGACCGATGACGGTGCGATGTGCGACATCAACACGACGCCGCTCATCGACGTCATGCTGGTGCTCCTCATCATGTTCATCATCACCATCCCGGTGATGACGCACGCGGTGAAGCTGGACATGCCGCGGCCGACCAACGCGCCGCCGCCGCCGGTGCAGCCCGAGGTCATCACGATCGAGATCGATTTCGACGGCACCATCCTCTGGAACGGCACGGCCGTCTCCGGCGTCGATGCGCTGGAGAAGTACTTCCGGGTCGAGTCCCAGAAGGATCCGCAGCCTGAGCTGCACATGCGTCCCGACAAACGTGCGAAGTATGATGTCGTCGCCCGTGTGTTGGCGGCCGCCCAGCGGAACCGCATGAAGAAGATCGGTTTCGTCAACGTGGCGGAGTTCGCGGACTGAGGCGTACGGGCCGGCGAGGCCAGGCGCTGACAGACACCTCGCCGCATCCCTCCCGGATGCGGCGAATTTTTTTATGCGGCCCGGACGGCTGCATCGAGAGGAAGACCATGACCAAGCGAGTTGTCGGCTATCGTTCCCTGGGTTTGGCGGCCGCCGCGGTGGCCCTGATGCTGGCGTCGCCGGCTTCGGATGCGCAGTCCGTCAGCAAGGGCGTCGCGAAGACCCTGGCTGCCGCGCAGACCGCGAGCAAGTCGCGCCGTTGGGGCGAGTGCCTCGGCAAGCTGCGCGAGGCGGAAGGGTCGGGCGGTCTGTCGGCCTACGACCAGTTCGTGATCAACGAGCTGCGCGGCTTCTGCGCGCTGTCCTCGGGCGACAACGGCACGGCGATCCGCGCCTACGAGGCGAACCTCGGTTCCCAGTACGCGTCCAACAAAGGCGCGCGCGTCAAGGCGCTGATGCAGCTCCACTACAACGCCCGCAACTACCCGCGCGCCATCGAGTACGGTCGTCAGGCCCAGAAGGGCGGTTTCGCCGACGGTGACGTCAACACGCTGCTCGCGCAGTCGTTCTACCAGCAGGGCGACTTCAAGCAGACCCGTGCGTTCACGGCGGACCTCATCTCGCAGGCCGAGCGTCGCGGTCAGGCGCCGCGCCAGAACTACCTGCAGCTGAACCTCAATTCCTGCATCAAGCTGAAGGACACGGCCTGCGAGACCGCGGGCTTCGAGAAGCTCGTCACCTACTACCCGAACCCGGAAGGTTGGGCGAGCCTGATGCAGTCGCTCCTGAAGGGCGGTCCTGACGTGACGCAGCTGAACGCGTTCCGTCTCGCCTCCGAGGTCGGCGCCCTCTCGCGCGGCAGCGACTACACCGAGCACGCGCAGCTCGCGCTCGAGCGCGGCCTGCCGGGCGAGGCGCTGTCGGTCATGGAGACGGCGTTCGCCCGTAAGGTCTTCACCGAGCAGCGTGACATCGACCGCAACACCCGTCTGCTCAACACCGCCAAGACCCGCGTCGCCGCGGACAAGGCCGGCCTCACGGCTGCCGATCGCGCGGCTGCAGCGGGCGCGTCGGCCGACGACGACCTGCGCGTGGCGCAGTCCTTCATGAGCTACGGCCAGAACGCCCAGGCGGTCGCCGCCGCTGAGCGCGCCGTCCGCAAGAACAACGGCAAGACCCCGGGTGAGGCCCAGCTCGTCCTCGGGCTCGCCCAGCTCAAGGCCGGCAACAAGGCCGCAGCCTCGAAGGCCTTCAAGGCCGTCAAGGGCGACCCGAGCCTCGAGCGTGTCGCCAAGCTCTGGGCGCTCCGCGCGCAGTAACGCCGTCGTCAATCCACCGGAGAGCCAGCCATGACCCTGCGTCACGTCAACTCTGTCGCGCTGTCGTCCCTGATCGTCCTCTCGGCGGCCTTTACGGGCGGCGTCGCGGCTGCCCAGTCGGGCACGAAACCCAAGCCGCCGACCATCAGCAAGGCGATCATCAAGCAGGCGCAGGCCGCGCAGGCCGCGATCAAGGCGGAGAAGTGGGCCGACTGCCTCGCGGCGTTGTCGGGCATGGATGCGGTGCCCGACAAGACGCCTTATGACGACTACGCCGTGAGCGAGCTTCGCACCGTGTGCGCGGCGCGCAGCAACGACCTCGCCGCCGCGGAGGTCTCTTTGGCGCGCGGGCTCGAGGTGGGCGATGCCAACGGTTTCGTCGACGAGGAGAACCGCAAGCTCAAGCTCCGGCAGCTCACCCAGGTGAACTACCAGCTCAAGAACTACCGTCGCGCGGCCGATTTCGGTCGTCGCTCCGCGCAGGCGGAGCCGGGCAACCGGGATGTCCGGCTGCTCACGGCGCAGTCGCTCTACCTCGTCCCCGACAACGCCGGCGTCGCCGCGTTCGTCGAGCCCTGGGTGACGGAGTTGGAGCAGCGGAAGGAGACCCCGCCCGACCTCGCGCTCAACCTCTGGGCGAGCGCCTGCGTGCGCATGAAGGACGACAACTGCGTGCGCAGGGCGGTCGAGAAGCAGGTGGCCTACGCGCCGAGCGAGGAGGCGTGGAGCAACCTGTTCCTGCTCACGATGCGCGATGCGCCCCAGGACCAGAACCTGAACGTGCTCCGCTTCGCGAACGAGGTGGGCGCGCTCAAGTCCGGAGATGACATCGCCGAGTACGCGTCGCTCGCGTTGGAGAAGGGTTACCCGGGCGAGGCGCAGTCCGTCGTGGAGACCGCTGTCGCGGCCGGCAAGTTCGGCGGCCCGGGCAAGACGACGCCGGGCGCGACCAATCTGCTGCAGCAGGCCAAGGCCGCCGCTGCCCCCGACCGCGCGTCGCTCGCCCGGCAGGCGAAGGAAGCCGCGGCGCAGAAGACGGGCGTCGCCGAGGTACGGCTCGGTCAGGCGTATCTCAGCTACGGTCAGCCGGCGGAAGCGGTCGCCTCGATCGAGCGCGGTCTCGCAAAGGGCGGCGTGAAGGCCGTCGACGAAGCCAACCTGTCGCTCGGCATCGCACGCCTGAGGGCCGGGGACAAGGCCGGCGCCGTGACGGCGTTCGATGCGGTCAAGGACCCCTTCATGGCCCGTCTCGCCGGCTACTGGAAGCTGCGGGCGCGCTGACAGCGCGCACCGCGGACGGCGGCTTCTCAGCCCTCCACCGCGCGGCGGGCCTCCTCATGGGGGTCCGACGCTGAAGCGGCGGTGCCGAGCTCGGCCTGGGCGGCACGCATCATCCGATCGACGAAGCCGGCGCGGCGCGCCGCCCGTTGGGCGCGGGCCGCCGGTCCGGGCACGAACCCGTCGACGTCCCCCTGACGGAGCAGCCCGCGGTCATCGAGCAAGCGCTCCAGCGTGTCGATCCGGTCGCGTGCGACCGACAGCTCCTCCATGAGCGTCAGGGTCATCCACAACAGCTTGTCGATCGCCGGGTCGCTGAAGTACTGCGGTTTCTTGCCCTTGGCGATGCGGGGCAGGCGGACCTCGGGGGCGGCGCCCGTCGCCGCGCGCTGCCGGGCACCCCTGGACGCGGCTCTGGGCGCGGCCCTGGGCGCGACCTTCGGGGCGACTTTGGGCGCACGCTTCCGGGCTGCCGCCGTCCGTCGCGGGGTCTTGCGGCGCGCCATCAGCGTTCCGCCGCCAGGATCTTCCAGATGAAGTTCTCGCCGTAGTTCATCTGGGCGACCGACATCTGCATCGCGAATTCGTCGACCCGCGTCTGCGCCGGCGCGAAGCCGCCCTTGACGGCCTCGGCCGCGAGGTCGATGTGCGTCATGTAGCGGCTGAAGGTCTCGTTGTTGTTGTAGCTTTCCCAGTTGTGCATGAACTGCTCGAACACCGTGTGTCCGCGCGGGATCTCGAGGTGGAGCATCAAACCGCCCGGTCGCAGCAGACGTCGGCACTCGGCGAAGATGCGCGCCAGCGCCGGCTTGGAGGTCTCGTGCAGCATGATGTGCGAGACGACGAGGTCGAAGCTGCCGGCCGCGAAGTCCGTGCCTTCGGCGTTCTGCTGGCTGAAGTGCACCGGTACGCCGAAGCCTTCTGCACGCGCATGGGCATAGCGCAGCACCGGGGCGCCGACGTCGATGCCGTGCACCTCGGCCTCCGGGAAGGCGCGTGCCCAGACCACGGTGCTGTTGCCGATGGCGCAGCCCATGTCGAGGATGCGTCGCGGCCGGGCGCTCGGGTGCCGCTCCCGCAGGTAGGCGACCAGGGTCTCACCCATCAGCCCGTTCTCGGCGCCGAGCGCGCCACCCATGTAGAGATCGAGGCCCTTGTCGTAGATGACGCCGGCCGCGACATCGTCGGTGGTGGAGTCGGTGTGGTAAGCGCCGGGCTGCAGGTGGATGTCGACCGCCGCATGGTAGCGGGGCAAGGGCAACGCCGGATCGAGGCGCAGGCTGCCGCGACGGCTTGTCTTCGCGCGCGCCGACCTGGCGCGATCGATGAGCGCGGGCAGCTCGCGCTCGGTGGGGTCGATCACCGATTCCCAGAGCATCTCCTGGCTGCGCCGCTGCATGGCGCTCCAGAACTGGTAGTAGGGCTCCCGCGTCATGGCGCGGCGGACCTCGGTCTCGTCCGGTTCGCGACCGAGTTCGGCGCGGAGGGCGGGTCCGACGCGCCGCTCGAAGAGCTGGTAGGCGCCGGGCATCAACCGGCCGGAGAGATGCCCCCGGAGCGACGACACGAAGTCCTGACGCGCCTGTTCGTCGTGGCTCGGCGTGGGCAGCATGGCGTGGTGCTTGAATGCGCTCATGTGGCCATACTACCGACGCCCTGCCGCACCGTCAGCGGGCTCGGTTGGTGTGGCCGCACAGCGCACGGCCGTGGGGTCCGGCCGGCACCGGCGGGCGGTCAGGCGCCCCGCTCGATGAGCTCGATCCACTCGCCGGCCGCGCCGATCGCGACCGCGGCGCGGCGCCCATGGTAGGGCGCCTCCGCGAGCGCTGCCGGCGGCGAGAGATAGTCGAGATCCTGAGGCAGCCTGTCGACGCCGAAGGTGACCATGGCGATCGCAGGCGGCAGCTCGCCCGGCAGGCCGCCGCGCGGCAGCGTCGCCTCCGGCATCGCGTCGGCCTCGATGAACGACTGGCCCTGCAACGCGAGCGCCGCGAGGTCATGCTGGGTGTCGGACGGCAACCCCTGCGCGTTCGAGAGCACCGAGATGACCGCCGGCATGACGGGCGCGATCGCGACCCCGAAATGCCTGTGATAGAACTCGTTGACGACCTTCACCGACGGCCCGCCGAGGATGACGATGAACACGCGGTCGACGTAGTGCCGCGCGTCGGGCGTGTCGAACTCGGCCATCTTCTCCTTGAACGACGTCAGGTAGATGGATTCCTGCGCGGGTCCCAGCGCCTGCATGGCGCGGATCTTGTCGGAGAACGAGAGGTCCGCGGGCGGCCCGATGATGCGGAACGGCGAGCCTTCGAGGCGCGCCGCGATGCCGTCCGTGTCCTGCACCATGAACTCGGCGGCGTTCCACCCCATGTGACGGAACGGTACGTAGTCGGACGGCGCGCGGCTCTCCACGAACCGCAGGAAGGTCGGTCCGTCGCCGCCGGGGAGCATCGAGGCGTAGCGGCGTCCGGCGAGACCGGGGCGTCCCCAGAGCCGCGCCTGCGCGGGGCTGAGCTTGCCGTGGTCGACGAGCTCGTAGCCGAGGTGCAGATGGTAGGTGTCGATCATCCGCTGCACGTCGAGCGTGGCGATGGTGACGCAGGTGATGGGGCCTAGGGTGCTCATGGGGCTCCGAGATACTGGAGGACGGTGGCGAGCGGCGCGACCTCGGCGTACTTCGCCTGCAGGTCGAAGAGGTTGGCCTCGTGCGGTCCCGGTGCACGGTCGCCGACGGCCTCGCGCACCACCACCGGCACGAAGCCATGTTGGCAGGCGTCCACGGCGCTGGCGCGCACGCAGCCGCTGGTGGAGAGTCCCGCGATGAGCAGCGTGTCGACGCCGACCGCGGTGAGCGTCGAGGCGAGCGAGGTGCCGAAGAATGCGCTGGCGTACTGCTTGGTGATCACCGTCTCGCCGGCGGCCGGTTCGAGACCCTCGGCGAATGCCGCGAGCTCCGGATGGCGTCCCGCTTCGAAGCAGGCGAGCGCGGGGAGCTTGCGGAAGAAGACGCCACCGTCGCGCCCGCCCGGCTGGAACTCGACGCGGGTGTGCAGCACCGGGATGCCGGCCTTGCGCGCGGCTTGCAGCAACGTGACGCAGTCGGTGCGGGCCTGCTCGACGCCCGCATAGAGCGGCGAACCCGGGACGAGATACGCTCGGACGAAGTCGATGACGAGCAGCGCAGGCCGACGTCCCCAGGGCATCGACTGGCCGAAGCCGCCGCGCGCGTAGTTGTCCTGCAGGGACTCGCTCACGCCGCGCGGACCGTCAGATGACCTTGGCCGCGCGCAGCGCCGCGAGGCGCTCGGCGGAGAACCCGAGCAGCTTGCCGTAGACCTCGTCGTTGTGCTGGCCGAGGTCGGTGGGCGCGGCGGAGTGGATGCCGCCCGGCGTCGCGGAGAGCTTCGGCGCGACGTTCTGCATCTTGAGGTCGCCGAAGTACGGGTGCTTCGTGTTGACGATGGCGTTGCGCGCCTTGAAGTGCGGATCCTCGAGCATGTCGGGTGCGCGGTAGATGAGCCCGGCGGGAACGCCGTGCTTGTCCATCGCCTCGAGCACCTCGCGCGTGGTCAGCGTCTGCGTCCAGGCCTCGACCAGGCCGTCGAGCAGCTTCTGGTTCGTGCCGCGCGCCTGATGGTTCACGAAGCGCGGATCCTTCGGCCATTCCTTCTGGCCCATCGCCTCGCACAGGCGACCGAACACGGTGTCCTGGTTGGCGGCGATCAGCACCAGGCCGTCGCTCGTCTTGTAGACGTTGGACGGCGCGACGTTCGGCAGGATGGCGCCGGTGCGCTCGCGGATGTAGCCCATCTTGTCGTACTCGGTGATGAGCGACTCCATCATGGCCAGCACGGCTTCGTAGAGGGCGGAGTCGACGACCTGTCCGTGGCCCGTCTTCTCGCGGTAGTGCAGGGCGGAGAGGGCACCGAGGCAGGCGAAGGTGGCGGCCAGCTCGTCACCGATGCTGATGCCCATGCGCGAGGGCGGGGTGGAGGGGTCGCCGACGACATACCTCAGGCCACCCATCGCCTCGCCGATGGCGCCGAAACCGGCACGGTGCGAGTAGGGGCCGGACTGCCCATAGCCCGACACCCGGATCATGATCAGGCGCGGGTTGATCTTGGCGAGCTCCTCGTAGCCGCAGTTCCATTTCTCGAGGGTCCCGGGGCGGAAATTCTCAAGTAGAAAATCAGCATTCTTCACTAAGTCCTTGAGAATGCTCTGACCTTCTTCCTGCCGCATGTCGAGCGTGATCGCTTTCTTGTTGCGGGCGACGACCGGCCACCAGAGCGAGGGTTCGCCGGCTTTCTGCCGGCCCCACGTACGCATCGGGTCGCCTTGGCCCGGCGGCTCGACCTTGATGACCTCGGCGCCCATGTCGCCGAGCAGCTGACCGCAGAAGGGGCCGGCGAGCAGTGTGCCCATCTCGATGACCCGCAGGTCGGAGAGGGGGCCGCGTTTGAATTGGTCGACGGACATTCTGCTTACCTCGGCAGGGGAAGGAGGATGGGACCGGGCGACCTTGTACCCACCCACCCGCGCGCGGTCAAGGTCGCCGCCGGTGGACAGGGTGGGTTGATAGAATCCGTCGCAGGTGCGCCCGCCCGGGCGTCCGATGCAAGGAGCCAGCATGTCCCGCAGCGTCGAGATCGTCGAAGTCGGCCCCCGCGATGGCTTGCAGAGCGAGCCCGGTGTGGTCCCGACCGCCACCAAGGTCGAGTTCATCGAGAGGCTCATCGACTCGGGCATCCGCCGGGTCGAGGTCACGAGCTTCGTGAACCCGAAGAAGGTCCCCCAGATGGCCGATGCCGAGCAGGTGCTCGCGGGCCTGCGGCGCCGGGAGGGTGTGAGCTATATCGGGCTCGTCCTGAACCGCAAGGGCTACGACCGCGCCGTCGCGGCGGGCTGCAACGAGATCGGGATGGCGGTGGTGGCCAGCGACACCTTCAACCGCCGCAACCAGGGCGTCGGCACCGACGAGTCCGTCGCGGCCTGGCTGGAGATCGCTCGGGAGGCGAAGGCCGCAGGGGTGCGCGCCACCATCACCATCGGCGCCTCCTTCGGCTGTCCGTTCGAGGGCGAGATGCCCGTCGACCGCGTCATCGACGTGGCGCGGCGGGTCGCCGAGGGCAGCCCCTACGAGATCGCGTTCGCCGACACCATCGGGGTCGGCGTGCCCGCCCAGGTCGCCGAGATCTTCGGGCGCGCCCGCGAGGCGTTGCCGGGGGTCCGGCTGAGGGCCCACTTCCACAACACCCGCAACACGGGCCTCGCCAATGCCTACGCGGCGGTCGAGGCCGGCGTGGCGACCCTCGATTCGAGCTGCGGCGGGATCGGTGGCTGTCCGTTCGCCCCGGCGGCGACCGGCAACATCCCCACCGAGGACCTCGTCTACCTGCTGTCGCGCTCGGGCATCGCCACCGGCGTCGACCTCGAGCGGTTGATCGCCACCGGCGAGTGGCTGCAACAGGCTTTGGGTCGCCCGGTCCCCGGCATGTTGGTCAAGGCCGGCAGCTTCCCGAAAGCGCCTGCGCAGGCGGCCTGAGGGCTGCACCGCCGCCGACCGCTGCGTGACACGCCCGGGCGGTCGCCCGTGCGGACGGTCAGCGGTGCATTGCGCAGCGCGCGGCGAGGTCGGATACTCTGTTTTTCCACGCTTCGATCCAGCCCAAGGGGGGCGCATGTCATATCGTCTGGGTGTAGATGTCGGCGGCACGTTCACCGACCTGCTGCTGGTCCATGAGAAGTCGGGCCAGACCTGGTCCGCCAAGGTCCCTTCCACGCCTGCCGATCAGTCGATCGGTGTGCTCAACGGCATCCAGCGCGTCTGCGAGCGCGCCGGCATCGATCCGAAGGCGATCGACCATGTGATGCACGGCACCACGGTCGCGACCAACACCGTGCTCACCGGCACCGGTGCGCGCTGCGGTCTCGTCACCACCAAGGGCTACCGCCAGGTGCTGCAGATCGCGCGCTCCTACGTGCCGGGCGGTCTCGGCGGCTGGATCATCTACAACAAGTCGCTCCCGATGGCGCCGCTCGCGTGCACCATCGAGGCCGATGAGCGCATCAGCGCCAAGGGCGAGGTGGTGCGCGGCCTCGATGAAGACGCGCTGCGCAAGAGCCTGCGCTCGCTCAAGGCGCAGAAGATCGAGGCGCTGACCGTCTCGCTCATCAACTCCTTCGCGAACCCCGCCCACGAACAGCGCGTGCGCGAGATCGCGCTCGAGGAGCTGCCGAACACGCCGGTGTCGCTGTCTTCGGACGTCGTCCCGGAGATGCAGGAGTACGAGCGCACCGTCACCACGGTCGCGAACTCCTACGTCCGTCCGCGCGTCGACCGCTACGTGCGCAACCTCAAGGCGAAGCTCGACAAGGTCGCGAAGGACGTCAAGCTGCACATCCTGCGTTCCGACGGCGGTCTCGCCTCGGCCGCGTCGGCCGCCGAGTACCCGGTCAACCTGTTGATGTCGGGCCCCGCGGGCGGCGTCACGGGTGCGCTGTGGGTCGCGGTGCAGGCCGGCTTCCCGAACCTGCTGACGGTCGACGTCGGCGGCACCTCGACGGACGTCGCGCTCATCCAGGGCGGCCAGCCGCGGCTGCGTCGCGAGACGACGGTCGGCGACGTCACCGTGCGCGCCTCCTCGGTCGACATCCGCACCGTCGGCGCGGGCGGCGGGTCCATCGCCCACGTGCCGGAGCTCACCAAGGCGCTGCGCGTCGGTCCGCAGTCGGCCGGCGCCGATCCGGGGCCTGCCGCCTACAACCGCGGCGGCACCGAGCCGACCGTGGCCGATGCCAACATCGTCCTCGGCTACCTCCCCGAGATGCAGAAGCTCGGCGGCGACATGGTGCTCAACCGCGAACTCGCCAACACCGCCGTCAAGAAGATCGGTGATGCGCTCGGTCTCAGCACCAAGCAGGCGGCGCAGGGCATCTACAACATCGTCAACGAGAACATGGTCGGCGCGCTGCGGCTCGTGTCGGTCGAGCAGGGCTACGATCCGCGCGACTATGCGCTGATCGCCTTCGGCGGCGCGGGTCCGCTGCACGCGAACGCCTTGTCCCGTCTCCTCGGTTCGTGGCCCTCGATCATCCCGCCGGGTCCGGGCGTGCTCTGCGCGCTGGGCGATGCCACGACCGCGGTGCGCGACGAGCGCGCCCGCACCTACGTGCGCAAGTTCAGCGAGACGAGCGCCAAGGACATCGAGAAGATCCTCAAGGCGCTCGCCGCCGACGCGTCCAAGGGCCTCGAGGCCGAGGGCGTCAAGAAGACCGAGATCACCACCGCCTACCAGGTCGACCTGCGCTACCACGGCCAGGGTCTGCGCCTGACGGTCGAGGTCGACCTCGCGGAGCTCCAGAAGAAAGGCCTCAAGGCCGTCGCCGACAAGTTCGACGCCGAGCACAAGCGCCTCTTCACCTTCGCACTGCCGCTCGAGCACGAGCTCGTCACGCTGCGCGCCTCGGTGCAGGGCCAGGGCATCAAGATCAAGCGCCAGCCGCTCGCGGCCGGCGGCTCCGATCCGAAGGCCGCCGTGGTCGGCAAGCAGAAGGCGTTCATGGACGGCAAGGACGTCACCGCCACCGTCTACGACCGCGCGAAGCTCAAGGCCGGCAACAAGGTGCGCGGCCCCGCCATCGTCATGGAGATGGACTCGACCACCGTCATCCTGCCGAAGCACACCGGCCACGTCGACAAGTCGAGCTGCATCCTGATCTACCCGGACAACTACAAGGCGCCCAAGAAGGCCGCCGGCAAGAGGAAGTAAGTCCATGCCCGCAACCATCATCCAGCGCAACAAGAAGGCCTTCAAGAAGACGAAGGTCGACACCGTCACCATCGACATCATCGAGAGCGCGCTGCGCAACGCGCGCTACGAGATGGACACCGTGCTGTTCCGCACCGCGATGTCGCCCGGCATCCGCGAGCAGCACGACGAGTTCCCGATGATCGCCAACACCGAAGGCAAGATGGTCGTCGGCCAGTTCGGCTCGTTCATCTGGGGCTTCATGCAGGGCTACGACGGCACCGTCGAGGAAGGCGACATCTTCCTCACCTCCGACCCGTACTCGGTGAACGGCGCCATCAGCCACGCCAACGACTGGCTCATGCTGATGCCCGTCTACCGCGCCGGCCGCATCATCGCCTGGGCGGCGATGTTCGGTCACATGACCGACGTCGGCGGCAAGGTCCCGGGTTCGCTCCCGACCGACGGCACCACGATCTACGAGGACGGCATCGTCGTGCCGCCCACCAAGATCTACAAGGGCGGCAAGCTCAACGAGGACGTGCTGCGAGTCGTGCTGCACAACTGCCGTCTGCCGCATTGGAACCTCTCGGACTTCAACGCCATCACGGCGGCGCTGCGCACCGCGGCGGCGCGCTGCGTCGAGATCGCCGAGCGCTTCGGCGATGACGTGTTCTACTCGGCGATGGACGCCATGCTCGACCGCAACAAGCGTGCGATGCGGGCGCTCATCCGCCAGAACGTCCCGGAGACCAAGCAGTTCTTCGAGGACTACATCTGCGACGACGGCCTCAACATGGGCCCGTACCGCATCAAGTGCGCGATGTGGCGCGAGGGTGACAAGTGCATCTTCGACTTCACGGGCACCGACCCGCAGTCGATCTCCTCGATCAACTTCCTGTTGAACGAAGAGATGTTCAAGATGTTCGCCGGCATCTACATGATCATGGTCTTCGACCCGCAGATCCTGTTCAACGACGGGTTCTACGACCTCATGGAGGTGCGCATCCCGCCGGGCACGCTGCTCAAGCCCCTCAAGCCCGCGGCGCTGTCCTGCCGCACCCATGCGCTCGGCCGCATCTTCGACATCCTCGCGGGCCTGCTCGGTCAGGGCAACCCGGACTTCATGTGCGGCGCCGGCTTCTCGGACAGCCCGCACTTCATGTACTCGGGCTACGACAAGAACGGCGAGTGGTACCAGCTGTACCAGATCACCTTCGGCGGCATCCCCGGCAAGCCCTTCGGCGACGGCCCCGACGGCCACTCGCTGTGGCCCTCGTTCACCAACGTGCCGAACGAGTTCCTCGAGAGCTACTTCCCGCTGCGCATCGACATCTACGAGACCATCGCGGACACCGGCGGCGCCGGCAAGAACCGCGGCGGCAACGGCCTGCGCATCGGTTACCGCTTCCTCGAGCCGGGTGAGATCTCGATCCACGACGACCGTTGGCTCACCTATCCCTGGGGTGCGAACGGCGGCGAGCCGGGCGCCCGCAGCCGCAAGCTCCTGCAGCGCGCGGACGGCACCGAGGAGTTGCTGCCCTCCAAGATCGACCACGTGAAGGTCGAGGCCGGCGACCTGCTGATCGCCGACACCTGGGGCGGCGGCGGCTGGGGCGACCCGACCGAGCGTTCGGCCGAGCAGGTCCGGTTCGATGTCGAAGCGGGCCTCGTCACGGTCGAAGGCGCGCGCCGGTACGGCGTGGTCATCGGCAAGGGCGGCAAGGTCGACGAGTCCGCCACCGAGGCGCTGCGCGCCGAGATGCGCGCGAAGCGCGGTCCGAAGAAGATCTTCGACCGCGGCTTCGAGACCATCGAGGAGCTCAAGGCCCGTTGCAAGGCCGAGACGGGCTTCGATCCGCCGCGTGCGCCGGTGTTCACCAAGTGGGCCAAGGTCGCCGCGGACGCGATGCTCCGCAAGGAAGCCGAGGCCAAGAAGAAGGGCAGCAAGGCGGCCTGAGGCCGTCCGCGCTCCCGCGACACGAAGTCCCCGCTCCGCAAGGTGCGGGGACTTTTTTTTGACCCCGCCCGTCCTGCGACGGCGCGGTGGAACGGGGACGACGACATGAACGACACCTACCGGGGCGTGGGCTACTCCACGGGCGACATCGGCTACGGCCGCAAGGCGGCGGTGCTGGTGGTCGATTGGCAGACGGCCTTCACCGACCCGCGCTACGCGCTCGGCGGGCTCGAGCGTCTGCATCGCGCACGCGACGAGACCGCGAAGTTCCTGAAGGTCGCGCGCGCCGCGGGGCTGCCGGTCGCGGCCTGCTACACGGCGTATTGCAGCACCCGGGACATGCCGCTCTGGAAGGTGGAGGCGGTGCGCAAGGAGTTCTTCTACGGCCATCCCTGCACGGAGATGGACCCGAAGATCTACGACGCCTCCGATTTCACCTACTGCAAGAACGCCCCGTCGATGTTCTTCCAGACGCCGTTGATCAGCTACCTGGTGCGCGAGAACGTCGATACGGTGCTCGTCACCGGCTGCACCACCAGCGGCTGCGTGCGCGCGACCATCGTCGACGCCTTCTCCTACGGTTTCCGGGTACAGGTGCTCGCAGACTGCTGCGGCGACGCCGAACAGGGGCCGCACGATGACACGCTGCGCGACGTCGGTCGTCGCTACGCCGACATCACCGACCGCGGCCGCGCCGAGGCCTGGATCGGCGCCCAAGCGAAGGCGTGACGCGACCGATCGACCGTCGGTCGTTCCTCGTCGCCGTCGCCACGACGGGCGGCGGCTTCGCCTTGGGGCTCTCGCTGCCCTCCGCCGTCTCGGCCGCGGCGGGCGAGGCGGGCGAGGCGGGCGAGGCGGGCGGGGCGCCGGCAGCGGCGTGCTTCGCCCCGTTCCTCGAGATCCGCGAGTCCGGCGAGGTGATCATCGCGGGTCCGCAATCGGAGATGGGGCAGGGCATCCACGACGGCCTCCCGAAGTTGCTCGCGGAGGAACTCGACGCCGACTGGGCGCGCGTGGAGATCCGTCTGCCCACAGGCGATGACGCGTTCGTGCATCCGGTCACCAAGCGCCATCGCACCGCCAACAGCGACTCCATCACGACCTACGGCGACTGGATGCGTCGCGCGGGTGCGGCCACCCGCGAGATGCTCATCGCCGCCGCTGCCGGCCGCTGGGGCGTGCCTGCGACGGATTGCGTCGCGGCCGCGTCCATGGTGTCGCACCCGGGCTCGGGCCGCCGTGCGCACTACGGCGAGCTCGCCGCCGCGGCGGCGGCGCTGCCGGTGCCGGCGCAGCCACGGTTGAAATCGCCCGAGGAGTTCACGCTCGTCGGCCGCGCCCTGCCGCGCAAGGACTCACTGCCGAAGGTCACGGGGGCGGCCGAGTTCGGGATCGATGTCCGGGTGCCCGGCATGCTGCATGCGGCGCTCTTCCGTCCGCGCACCGTCGCCGGCAAGGTCGTCGCATTCGACCGCGATGCGGTGCTGCGGGCGCCGGGCGTCGTCGATGCCATCGCGATCACCGACGGCGTCGCCGTGTTGGCGCGCACGACATGGCATGCGATGCGGGCCGCGGCCGCCATCGGCGAGCATCCCGCCACGGTGCTCGACACCTCCGCCGCGCGCGGCGTCGACAGCACGGGTATGTCGCGCCGTCTGCGCGCCGCGCTGGATGACGATGTCCGAGCGTTGCCGGCGCGCGCACCGGCCGGCGTCAGCTACGACCTCGACGCGACGCGCCGGGCGATCGCCGGCTCCGCGCGGCAACTCGAATGGTCCTACGAGGTCCCGTTCGTCGCGCACGCCGCGCTCGAGCCGCTCTGTGCCACCGCCTTGGTGGCGGACGGCCGCGCCATGCTCTGGGCGCCGACGCAGCAACCCGACCGGACCCGTGATGCCATGGCGCAGGTCACGGGACTGCCGCGGGACCGCTGCGCGCTGCAGGTGACCTTCCTCGGCGGCGGTTTCGGTCGCAAGTGGGAGACCGACTTCGTGCGGCAGGCGATGGAGATCGCCCGCGCGCTACCCGGCACGCCGGTCAAGCTCACCTGGACCCGCGAGCAGGATTTCCGGCATGACCGCTTCCGTCCGGCGCATGTCGCACGCAGCCGCGTCGGTGTCGACCGCGCGGGGCGGATCACGGCGCTGCACACGCGCATCACCGGCATCAGCATGTGGCGCTACCAGAACCGACCGCCGATGCCGGGCGTCGCCGATCCTTTCATCGTCGGCGGGCTCGTCAACGACCGATATGCGCTGCCGAACGTCTGCGCCGATTACGTCGAGACGCCCGAACCCATCCCTGTCGGTACCTGGCGCTCGGTGGCGGCCTCGATGAACGGGTTCTTCAGCGAGAGCACCCTCGACGACATCGCTGCGGCGACAGGTCGGGATCCGCTGGCGCTGCGTCTGGAACTCGCCGCCGCGGATCCGCGGTCCGTCGCCGTGCTGCGCAAGGCAGCGGACATCGTCGGTTGGCGTCCCGACGGTGCGCTGTCCGCTGCCACATCGCGCCAGGAGGTCCGTGGGCGCCGGCTGGGCCGCGGGGTCTCGCTCGCCACCGGTTTCGGGTCGCGCTGCGCCGAGATCGTCGAGGTCGAGGTCAGCGGCCGCCGCCTCCATGTCCGGCGCATCGTCGCGGTGGTCGACTGCGGTCGCGTCATCGACCCGCGGAACGTCGAGGCGCAGATCTCCGGCGGTATCGTCTGGGGGCTCTCCGCCGCGATCGACGGTCGCATCACCTTCGCGGAGGGCGCTGCACGCGAGGACAACTTCCACCTCGCGCCGGTGATCCGCATGAAGGCGACGCCGCCCATCGAAGTGCATCTCTTGGCCTCGGACGCGCCGTCCGGCGGCGTCGGAGAGGTCAGCGTGCCGGGGGTCGCTCCGGCGCTCGCATCCGCCATCATGCAGGCTACGGGCGTGCGCCCGCGGCGTCTGCCGCTCATCGGGGAAGGCCATGAGTTCACCTGACACCTTGTGTGCCGCGGAGCGGTCCTCGTGAGGCTGCAACGCGCGGGGTTCTGGCTCGGGGCGGCGCTGTTCACGCTCATGCTGCTGCTGCCTGCGCCGGAGGGGCTCTCCGTCGCCGGCTGGCGCGTCGCTGCGCTGACGGCGCTCATCGGCTGCTGGTGGTTCACCGAGGCGGTACCGGTGACGCTCACCGGCAGCTTACCGTTCCTCGCTCTGCCGCTGCTCGGTGTGGCCAAGGCGGACGCGATCGCCGGTCTCTACATGTCGCCGGTGCTGTTCCTGATCCTGGGCGGCGCCCTGGTGGGGCTGTCGTTCGAGAAGTGGGGCCTGCACAGACGCGTGGCGCTGGCCGTCGTCGCACGCGTCGGTCCCGAACCCCGCACGCTGCTGTTCGCGGTGATGGCGGTCACCGCGTTCGTGTCGATGTGGGTCAACAACTCCTCGACCACGGTGATGATGCTGCCCATCGCGATGGCTGCGCTCGGTGCGGTGCTGGGCGGGGAGGGCGGCGCAGCGCAGGACGCCGCCGGTACCGCAGCGACCACGCGCGATGCGCGGAACTTCGCCGCCGCGATGATCCTCTCCGTGTCGCTGGCCTCGAACCTCGGCGGTTTCGCGACGCCGATCGGTACCCCGGTCAATTCGATCGCGGTCGGCATCCTCGAGCGCAGCTACGACACCCAGATCTCTTTCGCTGGGTGGATGGCCTTCGGCGTGCCCTTCATGCTGCTGTCGCTGCCGGTGTGCTGGTGGATTCTGAGCCGCGTCACGCTGCCTTTCCGGCTCGCCGGCCCCGGTCGCGATGCCGTGCGATCCGCCATCGGCGACCCGGGGCCGTGGACCGCGCCGCAAGGACGCACGCTCGCCGTCGTGCTGCTCGTGGCGCTCGCCTGGGTCTTCCAGCCGCTCGTCGAGCGCCTGCTGCCCGGCATCACCGACGCCGGCATCGCGGTGGCGGGCGCGTTGCTGCTGTGTGTGCTGCCCTCGGGCGACGCGCGCCCGGGCGCCTCGCAGCGACTCCTCGAGTGGGAGGATGCGAGGCGCGCGCCCTGGTATCTCATCCTGCTGCTCGGCGGTGGCCTCGCGCTCGCGGATGCGGTCGTGAAGTCGGGTCTGTCGGCCTGGCTCGGGACGGCGCTCGGCGCGGTGGGCGGTCTGCCGCTGCTGCCGATGCTGCTCGCGATCGCGCTGCTGTGCGGGCTGATCACCGAAGCGGCGAGCAACGTCGCCACCGCCACCATCTTCATGCCGGTGGCGGCGAGCCTTGCGATGGGCGCGGGCTACGATCCGGCGCTGGCCGCGCTCTGCGCGGGCATGGCGGCCAATCTGGGGTTCGCCAATCCGGCCGCGACCTCCTCGAACGCGCTGGTGTACTCCACCGGGCGCGTGCCGATCGCGGGCATGTTGAAGTCCGGGTTGCTCGTCGATCTCGTCGGCGCGGTGCTGATCGCGCTGCTCTGCGCTACGGTGGTGCCGCTCGTCCGCTGAGCCAGCGCGACAGGATCTCGGCGGCGCCCGCCCCCGAGCGGCGTGCGAGCGTGATCACCTCGTCGGGCGAGAGCCGCTCGTCGGCGCTGTCGGAGATCGACCGTAGGCAGGCGAACGGCAGCTCGAACTCCTCACAGACCTGCGCCACCGCGGCGCCCTCCATCTCGACGCACACGGCGGTGGGCACACGGCGCCGCACGCCGTCGCGCGCCTCGCGCGTGCCGATCACCTGGTCGCCGGTCGCGACATCGGCGTGCACGATGCGGCGCGGTGCGGCTGCCGGATCCTCGCGACGCCAACGTTCGGCGGCGGCCAGCAGGTCGGCCGACAGCGACGCGTCGGTGGGCAGCGCGGCGCGGCCGAGCAGCGGCACTACGGTGGGCGCATAGAACGGCGAGGCGTCGAGGTCATGGTGGTAGAGATCGCGCGCGACGACGAGATCGCCCTGGACCAGCCCGTCGTCGAGCGCGCCGGCGATGCCGGTGAAGATGACCGCCCGCGGATGCTCGCGCAGGATCAGCTGCGCGGCGGTGCTCGCGGCGGCGACCTTGCCCCAGCGTGCGAAGGCGAGGGCGACAGGCTCGCCCGCGATCCGGCCGCGCAGCACTTCGCGTCCTGCCACGGTGGCGACGGTCGGCGCCTCGAGCCGCGGGCGCAGCGCCTCGATCTCTTCGGGCATGGCTGAGAGCACGAGCAACATGAGCCGGTCCGTCGTCGCGCGGCGCTACAACGCGGAACGCGGCAGCGACGCGATCCACCCCGATACCAAGGCCACGCCTTCAGGGTCGTGCACCGAGCGACCGAGCTCCGGCATCGCGACGCCCGGTTCCACCGAGTCCATGCGGTGCACCATGATCGATCGCTCCGGATGTCCGGGATCGATCACGAACAGCGCGTCCCCCGCGCCGCGTCCGGCCGCCACCGGCCGCTTGCCGATGCCGAGCGCGGTGCCCTCCGGCTCGTCCCATCCGAGGTAGAGACCGGAATTCGAGGCGCTGCCGGCGCGCTGATGACAATGCGCACAGTTGATGTCGAGCCAGGCACGGGCGCGCGGCGCGACGGGCGACGATGCATCGGTGACGGCAGGCGCGCGCACGATGGCCTGCAGCGGACCGCTCGGCAGGCCTTTGAGCAGGCCACGCGCCCGCCAATCGGCGAGCAGCTCCTGCGCATCGTCGCGCACGGCGCGGAGGTTGCGCGCGGTCGGACCGATGGGCGTGATGGCGTCGCCCCGCTGGTGACAGGTCTTGCACTGGTTCTGGTTCGGCACGCGGTAGTCGATGTGCAGCGGCTTGCCGTCCGGGCCCGTCACGTCCCAGGCCTGCCGCGCTCCGACCGGTGCATAGGTCGCGTCCGTCTGCGCGGCATTCCAGACATAGGGCCACGCGACCCATCCCTCGGCACGTCGGACCAGCACGCGTGTCTCGATGCGCCGCGCACCGCGGGACGGCTCGCGCAGATCCGGCGCGAGCGAGAACGTCTTAAGGATGGCGCTGCCGACCGGGAATTCGAGCACACCGTCCTCGCGGAAAACGACCGCGCTGCCGGGCGGCATATAGACCTGCCGGTCCTTGGTCGCGTGGTCTGAGAACAGCGCGTTGACGAGCGCGTAGCCCTCGACGCGCGGTCGCGGCGTGAGCGCCGTGCGCGGCGCGGCGTCAACAAAGAAATTGAACTCAGAGAGCGAGGAGGGCGGCGGCCCGGAGAGCAGACGGGCAGGGTCGGGTCCCGCACCGCGACCCGCGCAGCCGACGAGCGTGACGAGCGCGACGATCCCCGCCGCGGCGACCCGGGCGGCGGCGCGGCGGACGCTCGGGACCGCCCGTCCTTGGATCACCTGCGGTCCTGCGGCAGTTCCACCGCTGCGGGTTCGACGGGTGCCGCCGTCGCGGCGACGGGTCGGACCGGCGTGGGCTGCGCCGCAGCCAGGTCGACCGGCGTCGCGCGCAGACCGAGGCTGATGAAGGGCACCGCCGTCGGCTCGAGCACATGCAGGGTCGCCGGGACGGTCTTGCCGCCGGCGGTGTCGACGCCGTCCCAGACGATGGGCGGCAGCTGCCCGCCGAGCGCCTTGCCGAGCGGCTGCAGCATCCCTTGCGGATCGCCGCCGCCCGGACCGTAGGCGTTCTCGCGCACGACGATGTCGCTCGGCAACGGATCGTAGGCCGTGTCCTTCACCGGCATGAAGTACGCCGCCACCAACACATGCGCCGTACGGTTGCGCTGCAGACGGTTTCGGAACACGTGGACCCCTGACGCCGCCATCACCATGATGCCGGTGCCGCTCGGCACGCTCGCGACGATGTTGCCGGGCGGCGCGAAGTTCGGCGTGTCGTTGTCGGTGACCTCGTTGTCGAACACCCGGATCGAGCGGCCGTCCTTGACCGGCAGGTCCGGCAGGTCGAACACCAGGATGCCGCCGGTGTTGCGGGTCACGACGTTGCGGTGGACATCCGCGTCCGAGGAGTTCTCGATCTCGATGCCCGCGACGTTGAGTTCGGCGCGGCTGTCGCGGACGATGATATTGCGCGACTGACCGACGTAGATGCCGGCGTCCGAGGCGCCGCGGACGGTGACGCGCTCGATGAGCACATCCTTGGACTCGACCGGGTAGACACCGTAGGCGCCGTTCTTCGGGTCCGGCCCGCGGGTCCACTCGACACGCAGATCGCGGTAGGTGATGCGGTCTGCGCCCTTGGACTTGATGCCGTCGCCGCGGGTGTCCTCGACCGCGAAACCCTCCAGCGTCACGTCATCGCCCGTGACGAGCAGGCCTTCACCGGCCCCGGTCTGGCCCTTGAAGGACAGGATGGTCTGGTCAGGGCCCGCGCCGCGGATCGTGACCTTCGACTGGTCGAGCGACAGCCCGTCGGTGAACTCGAACCGTCCGGCGGCGAGGGTGACGATGTCGCCCGGCTTGGCCTCGATCAGACGGCGCTGCAGCGCCTCGGCGGCCCCGGCGCCGGGTTGGATGGCCCGATCGACGGACCCACTGCACGCTGCGGTCAGACCGAGAAGCGCTGCCACAGCCGCGGAACGAGTGATGGACATGGTCGGACCCCCTGATGACCCCAGATGGACTCTCCGGGGCTGTGGGGAGTGCTGTCAAGGTTGGCGGGGGCGAGCCTCCAGGCCTGCGGGCACGGGCGCTGCAGACAACCCCATCCGTGAGTTAACATAATATACATTATACGTACTTCTGGATGGGCCGTGGCGATGGCGTAAACTGGACCCTTGCGCCTCCTGGTCTACAACATCCGCTACGCCACCGGCACGGGTCCGGCGTTCCATCTGCCCGTCCCCGGCGCCGGCTATCTGCGCAGCAGCCGCAAGACGCTCGACGACATCACGCACTTCATCCGCGACCAGGATCCCGACCTCGTGGGACTCATCGAGGTCGACACGGGCTCGATGCGCAGCGGACTCGTCAACCAGGTCGAGTACATCGCGAACCACCTCGGGCACTACACCGCCTACCAGTGCAAGTACGGCGCGGCGTCCATGAACCTGCAGCTGCCCATCGTCCGCAAGCAGGCCAACGCGCTGCTGGCGGCGCCGCGGGTCCACGGCGAGCGCTTCCATTTCTTTCCGACCGGGATCAAGCGCCTCGTCATCGAGTTGGAGCTCGAGGAATGCTGCGTCTTCCTCGTGCACCTGTCGATCAAATACCGCCATCGCCAGGAGCAGCTCGCGCATCTGCACGAGCTCGTGCGCACGGCCCCGAAGCCGGTCATCGTCGCCGGTGACTTCAACACCTTCACGGGCCGCGACGAACTGTTCCTGTTCCAGCAGGCCACCGGGCTGCGCAACGCCAACACCCGTCATCTGGCCTCGTATCCCGCCCGGGTGCCGCGCGCCGAACTCGATTTCGTGCTCGTGAGCCCGCAGATCGAGGTGCTCGATTTCCGCATCCCCGATGTGCGCCTGTCCGACCACCGGCCGCTGATCTGCGACTTCGAGGTCCGTAGCGCCGCGGCCGCGACCGCCGCCTGAAACCGGAGACCCGATGACCCAGCGCCACTGCACGCTCGAGACCGATGCCGAGGGCATCGCCTGGTTGACCTTGGACAAGGCGGACGCCTCGGCCAACAGCCTGGGCAGCGAGATGATGCAGGAGGCCGACGAGGTGCTCAGGCGCCTGGAGGCCGCGCCGCCCAAAGGCCTCGTCATCCGTTCGGGGAAGCGTAGCGGCTTCGTCGCCGGCGCCGACATCACCGAATTCACATCGCTGCAGAGCGTCGAGCAGGCCGAGACGCTGACGCGGGCCGGACAGTCGGTCATCGACCGCATCGAGGCGCTGCCGTGTCCGACGGTGGCCGCGATCGAGGGCTTCGCGCTCGGCGGCGGGCTGGAACTCGCCCTCGCCTGCACCTACCGGGTCGCCGTCGGCAACGACCGCCTCACGCTCGGCTTCCCCGAAGTGCTGCTCGGCATCCATCCGGGGTTCGGCGGCACGGTGCGCAGCGTCCGGCTCATCGGCGCGCCCGCGGCGCTCGACATGATGCTCACCGGGCGCAACGTGCGCGGCGCCAAGGCGCTGACCATGGGCCTGGTGGACCGGTTGGTGGACTCGGCCGACCAGCTCGCCGACGCGGCGCGCGACATCATCCGCCGTCGCCCTGCCCCGCACCATGCGCCTTTTGCGCAGCGGCTGCTCTCGTGGGGTCCGGTGCGGCCCTTCATCGCGAAGAAGGTACGCGCCGGTGTCGCGCGCAAGGTGCGCGCCGACCACTATCCGGCGCCCTACGCCGTGGTCGATCTCTGGGAGAAGTACGGCGCCAAGGGCCGTGCTGCTTACGACGCCGAGGCCTCGTCCATCGCCCGCCTCTTCCTGTCGCCGACCTCGCGCAACCTCGTGCGTGTGTTCTTCCTGCAGGACGCGCTCAAGTCGCAGCGGATCGCCGGCTCGCGCACGCCGCAGCGGGTACATGTGATCGGCGCGGGCGTGATGGGCGGCGATATCGCAGCGTGGTGTGCGCTGCGCGGCCTCGAGGTCACCTTGCAGGACCGGGCTGAAGAATTCATCAAGCCGGCGTTGGAGCGCGCGACGGCGCTCTTCGAGAAACGCATCAAGGACCCCACCAAACGCGGCGAGGCTGCGGCGCGGCTGCGCGCCGACCTCGCGGGCGACGGAATCGCGACCGCGGATGTCGTCATCGAGGCCATCGTCGAGAACGCCGAGGCCAAGCGCGCGCTGTACGCGAAGATCGAGCCGCAGATGCAGCCCGGCGCCGTCATCGCCACCAACACCTCGTCGATCCGTCTCGAGGACCTGTCATCGGCGCTGGCCACGCCGGGTCGGCTCGTCGGCCTGCATTTCTTCAATCCGGTCGCGCAGATGCCGCTCATCGAGATCGTGCAGGGCGAGGCCACCGCGACCGAGAGCGCGGGCACGGCGATCGCCCTCGCCCGCCGCCTCGACAAGTTCCCGCTCCCCTGCCGCAGCGCTCCGGGCTTCCTCGTGAACCGCGTGCTGTCCGCCTACATGCAGGAGGCGATGCTCGCCGGTCGCGAAGGTGTGCCCTTGCCGGTGATCGACGCCACGGCCGTCGACTTCGGCATGGCGATGGGTCCGGTGGAGCTCTCCGATGTCGTCGGTCTCGATATCTGCCGCCATGTGGGCGGCATCGTCGCCGGTGCGCTCGGGCGACCGCTGCCCGACACCCGCGAGCTCGACGAGCGCATCGCCGCCGGCAAGCTCGGCAAGAAGTCCGGCGAGGGGTTCTATCTTTGGCGGGACGGCAAGCCGGTGAAGGATGCTGCGGCTGACACAGCACCCTTCGACCTGCAGGACCGGCTGATGCTCGCGCTCGCCAACGAGGCGGTCGCCTGTCTGCGCGAGGGCGTGGTGGCGGATGCCGACAAGATCGATGCCGGCATGATCTTCGGCGCGGGCTACCCGCCGTTCCGCGGCGGACCGCTCAAGGCGGCCCGCGACCGCGGTGTCGCGGAGTGCGTCCAGCGGCTCGAGGCGCTCGCCGCGAAGTACGGTCCGCGGTTCAAGCCGGATCCGGGCTGGTCGCTGCTCGGCTAGAGCCGCGGCGCTAACGCCGCGCGGCGGCGGCGAGCGTCGCCAAGCGCCACAGGATCCGCTCCATCGCGAGCGGCTTGTTGACGGGCGTCTCGGCCCACTGCCGGGCCTCGCGCGCGTGGTCCAGGGCCTCGAACAGCGCCGGTGCGGCGACGCCGCGCTTGCCCCGGCCCCACTCGCGCAGGCGCTCGGCGATCCAGCGTTCGATGCAGGCGACCCGCAGCGCGTACTCGTCCTTGCCCCAACGCTCGGCGGTCTCGACGACATCGAGGCCGCCCGTCATGGCGTCCTGCAGCGCGCGCTCGGTGTCGCGCTGCAGCCCGGCGAGCCCGGCTGCATCGACGGCGAGCGCCGCGAGCGGCTGCGGCCCGAGCACCGCCAACGCGGCGCGCCAATCCACCGCGCTGCTGCCCGGACGCTGTGCCTGCAGCCAGGCGACCGACTGGTCGTCGCTCGGCACCCGCGACCGCAGGCGGGTACAGCGGCTCTGCACCGTGACGGGCAAGCGCCAGGGCTCACCGGTGACGAGCAGCAGCAGCGCATCGCCGGGCGGCTCTTCCAAGGTCTTGAGCAAAGCGTTGGCCGCGTTGCGGTTGAGCCGCTCCGCCGGCGCGAGGATCGCGACCTTGCGGCCCCCGCCATGCGCCGTCAGCGCGAGCTCCGCGGCGAGTTCGCGCACCTGGTCGATGCGGATCTCCTTGGAGTCCTCGATGGGGCGCAGCGTCAGCAGGTCCGGCTGCTCGCCTGCGACGACCCGGCGGCAATCGAGGCAGGCGCCGCAGGGCGCGGCAGGCTTGCGGCAGAACATGCGCGCGGCGATCCACGTCGCGAGCCACTCACCGCCCTGCCCCGGTGCGGCCTGCACCAGCAGCGCGTGACCGAGTCGCCCCGCCGCGAGCGAGGCGTTGAAGGCCTCCTGCGCCGGGTGCAGCCACGGCAACTCGGCATCGAGCGGCAGCGCGGTCATCGCGGGCCGCCCCCGACGCCCGACCCGGCGTCGGATCCGGCGTCGGCCAACAACGGCTCCAGCGCCGCCAGCGCCGCCTTCGCGAGTTCATCCGGCGGCAGCGTCGCATCCAGCACCCGAACGCGCTGCGGCTCCGCCGCTGCGATCCCGAGGTAGCGTTCGCGCACGCGCTCGAAGAACGCGACCGTCTCGGATTCGAACCGGTCGGCCTCGCCGTCGCCGTTCGCTTTCCGACGCGCGTTCGCACGTCCGAGACCCGCCAGTACAGGCAGATCGAGCAGCAAGGTCAGGTCCGACGTGAACCCGCCCAGCACCTCGCGCGACAAGGTCTCGATGAAGTCCGCCGACACGCCCCGTCCGCCACCTTGGTAGGCGCGCGTCGCGTCGGTGTAGCGGTCGCAGATCACCCACTCGCCGCGTGCCAAGGCAGGCCGGACGAGGTTGTCGACATGCACGGCACGCGACGCGAACATCAGCAAGGTCTCGGCCTCGGCGGAGAGGTGCTCGGCACCGCGCTGCAGCACCACCTCCCGCAGGCGTTCAGCGAGCGGCGTGCCGCCCGGCTCGCGGGTCTGCACCACGCTGACCGCGCGTGCGCGCAAGGCCGCCGTCAACGCCGCGGCGACCGTGCTCTTGCCGGCGCCCTCGATGCCCTCGAGGGTGATGAACCGTCCGGATGCGCTCATCGCCCCGCCTCGCCCATCGCCGCCGCCGACGACGACGCCGCAGCCCGGTCCGCACGCTGCCGCGCCAGCATCGCCGCCACGTTGCGTTGATGCTCCTCGTAGGTGCGCGAGAAGCGATGCGAGCCGTCGCCTTCGCCAGTCGCCACGAAATAGAGTTCGCCCGTGATGCGGGGCTGCGCCGCGGCGCGCAACGCCGCCGTTCCGGGCAGCGCGATGGGCGTCGGCGTGAGCCCGGCGCGGGTGTAGGTGTTGTAGGGCGTGTCGGTCTCGAGGTCACGGCGGCGGATGTCGCCGTCGTAGGCGTCGCCGATGCCGTAGATCACCGTCGGATCGGTCTGCAGCTTCATGCCGAGGCGCAGGCGCGACACGAACACGCCGGCGATGCGGTCGCGCTCGTCCGCGCGCGCCGATTCCTTCTCGACGATGGACGCCAGCGTCAGCAACTCGTCCGGCGACCTGAGCGGCAGATCCGCCGCGCGGGATCGCCAGGCGGCGTCGAGTTCCTGTGTCATGCGCGTCGCCGCAAGGCGCAACAGATCGAGGTCGGAGGTGCCGGCGGCGAACTTGTAGGTGTCGGGGAAGA
The DNA here is from genome assembly GCA_040400835.1 of Steroidobacteraceae bacterium. Lineage (GTDB taxonomy): Bacteria > Pseudomonadota > Gammaproteobacteria > Steroidobacterales > Steroidobacteraceae > UBA964. The sequence goes on along the minus strand of JBBAPM010000001.1, from coordinate 378,109 downwards.
ACCGCCCCTCGGGATGCACGCCCGCAAGCCCGAGCTGCGCCATCACCGACGTGTCGTCGACGCCCGCGAGCGTCTGCGCGACCTCGGGATGCCGGGCCAGCGCGCGGCGCAGGTCGGCGTAGCGCGAGCCTTCGATGACGGTGAGCGACTCGAGGACCACGCGCCCCTCCTCGAGCTGCGCGAGCAGCGCCCGCGGCGTGAGCCCCGGTGCGAGCGCGTAGCGACCGGCGGTGACCCGTCGCGTCGGATGCAGGGCGCGGCTGTAGAGTTCGAGCAGACGCGGGTGCCGCAGCGCGCCCGCCTCGTCGGCGGTCTGCAGGGCGGACCGTAGCGGACTGCCGGGCTTCACCTCGATGCGGACCTCGTCAGCGTGCGGGCCCGGACGATCGAGCTCGCGCAGCGCCCAAACGCCGGCGGCCACGGGCGCGAGCACCGCGAGCGCCAGCGCGAGCCAGAGCGACCAACGGGTCCGGGAACGAGTCTTGCGGCGCGGCATGGCCGGAGTCTAAACCGGGGCGACGCCTGACGCGCGCCGCGCGGCGATCAGCCGGCGTAGCGCCTGAACACCAGCGTGCCGTTGGTGCCGCCGAACCCGAAGGAGTTCGACATGGCGACATCGAGGGTCATGCCGCGGGCCGTGTTCGGCACGTAGTCGAGGTCGCACTCGGGGTCGGGGTTGGCGAGGTTGATGGTGGGCGGGGCCACCTGATCGCGCAGCGCCAGCACCGTGAAGATGGCCTCGACGACGCCGGCGGCCCCGAGCAGGTGACCGGTCATCGACTTGGTGGAGCTCACGGCGAGCTTCGCCGCATGCGCTCCGAAGGCGTGCTTGATGGCCTTCGTCTCCGCCCGATCGCCCAAGGGGGTCGAGGTGGCGTGGGCGTTGAGGTACTGCACCGCATCCGGTGCGAGCTGGGCATCGCGCAGCGCGTTCTGCATCGCGAGCCGCGCGCCCGCGCCGTCTTCGGGCGGTGCGGTGATGTGGTACGCGTCGCCGCTCATGCCGAAGCCGATGAGCTCGCCGAGGATGACCGCGCCGCGGCGCTTGGCGTGCTCGAGCTCCTCGAGCAGCAGCGCGCCGCCACCGTCCGAGGCCACGAAGCCGTCACGGTCGCGGTCCCAGGGCCGCGACGCCCCGGCGGGGTCGTCGTTGCGCTCCGAGAGCGCCCGGGCCTGCGAGAAGCCGCCGATGCCGAGCTTGGTGGTCGACATCTCGCCGCCCCCGGCCAGCATCACATCGGCGTCGCCGTACTGGATGGTGCGGTAGGCGAGACCGACCGCGTGGGTCGAGGTGGTGCAGGCCGTGACCACGCCGAGGTTCGGCCCCTTGAGGCCGTAGCGGATCGAGAGGTGGCCCGCGATCATGTTGATGATCGAGGACGGGATGAAGAACGGCGAGATCTTGCGGGGACCGCCGACCTGCTGATAGGTCTCGCACTCGGCCTCGATGGTGGCGAGACCGCCGATGCCGGCGCCGGCGACGACGCCGCAGCGCTCGGGGTCGAGGGTGCTGAAGTCGATGCCGGAGTTCGTGACGGCCTGGATGCCCGCCGCCACGCCGTAGTGGATGAACTCGTCCATCCGGCGGGCTTCCTTCGGCGGGATGTAGTCGCCGATCGTGAAGCCCTTCACCGCCCCGCCGATGCGCGTGGCGAAGGCGCTGGTGTCGAACCGGCTGATGAGACCGATGCCGCTCTCACCGCGCAGGATGGCCTCCCAGGCCGACTCGACGGTGCTGCCGACGGGGGAAACGATGCCGAGGCCGGTGACGACGACTCGCCGCTTGCTCATGCGGTCTCCGGGAGGGCTATCGGGAGGCTAAAAGGACGGGGCCGGCACCTGGCCGGCCCCGTGCCGATACGACGGACGCCTCAGGCCTTGCGGCGGGCGTTGACGTAGTCGATCGCTTGCTGGACCGTGGTGATCTTCTCGGCGTCCTCGTCCGGGATCTCGGTCTCGAACTCTTCTTCGAGCGCCATCACGAGCTCCACGGTGTCGAGGGAATCGGCTCCGAGGTCATCGACGAACGAAGCATTGTTGGTGACCTGCTCGAGCTTGACGCCAAGCTGCTCCGCAACAATGGCTTTGACCTGTTGTTCGACGCTGCTCATCGGTGGTGTGACCTCTCTGAGACCTATGAAGAATTATTCTCTGTCGACCGGCCAGGCCGTCGACGGGGCTCTATTGTAGGGGAAGCAGGGGTGCGCGCCAACGCACGAGGGCTAACTATCTGAATTTAATGAGAAATACCCTCGTCCTGACCCTCTAGGGCATGTGCATCCCGCCGTTCACATGCAGGGTCTGGCCGGTCAGATAGCCCGCGGCCGGCGACGCCAGATAGAGCACCGCGGCGGCGACATCGGCCGGGTCGCCGAAGCGGCCGAGCGGGATGATGGTCATCCAAGCGCTGCGCTGGGCCTCATCGACGGCCCGCGTCATGTCCGTGTCGATGAACCCGGGCGCGACGGCGTTGACCGTGATGCCGCGGCTGCCGACCTCCTTGGCCAGCGACTTGGTGAAGCCGATGACCCCGGCCTTGGCGGCCGCGTAGTTGGTCTGCCCCGCCCCGCCCATCGAACCGATGACCGAGGTGATGTTGATGATCCGCCCCTGCCGCGCTTTCACCATGTGCTTGATGCAGCCCCGGGACAGGCGGAACACCGAAGTGAGGTCGGTGAGCAGCACCGCGTCCCAGTCTTCAGGCTTCATGCGCATCAGGAGCCCGTCGCGGGTGATGCCGGCGTTGTTGACCAGGATGCCGGGCATCTCGCCCGCGGACTCGAGACCTGCGAGCAGCGCCTCGACCGAGGCGGCGTCCGCCACATCGAGCACCGCACCCCGTCCCGGCGTCGCCATCGCTCCGAGCCAGCCGCTGATGGCCTCCGCCCCGGTGGGGGTGGTCGCCGTGCCGATGACCTTGGCGCCCGCGGCCGCCAGCGATTCCGCGATCGCCCGGCCGATGCCCCGGGAGGCCCCGGTGACGAGGGCCGTCTGACCTGCCAACACACCTGTCGTCATGCCGATGCTCCTGCGGCGAGCGCCGCCTCCAAGGCTGCGGGATCCTCCAGCGCCGTCGCCTCGACCCCCGGTGTCTTGTCGATGCGCCGGTGCAGGCCTGCGAGCACCTTGCCTGGGCCGCACTCCACGAAGCGCGTCACCCCGAGGCCCACCAGCGCCTGCACGGTCGCCACCCAACGCACCGGGCTCGCGAGCTGCCGGTAGAGCAGGTCGCGGATCGCCTCGGGGTCGCGGTACTCCTCGGCATCGACCGAGCTCAGGAACCGGCAGGTCGGCGCCGCGACCGCGGACTTCGCCAAGCGCTCGCGCAGCCGCTCGGCCGCCGGCCGCATGAGACTGCTGTGGCAAGGCACGCTGATGGGCAAGGGCAGCGCGCGCTTCGCACCTGCCGCCTTCGCCCCCTCGATGGCGCGTGCGAGCGCGGTGCGATGGCCGGCGATGACCACCTGCCCAGGTGCGTTGAAGTTGACGGCCTCGACGACCTCGCCCTGCGCGGCAGCGGCGCAGACCGACGCCATGGCCTCGTCCTCGAGGCCGAGCACCGCGGCCATGCCGCCCTGCCCGCCGGGTACAGCGTCGCGCATCAGTTCGCCGCGGACCCGCACGAGGTCGACGGCGTCCTCGAAGCCGAGAGTGCCCGCAGCGACGAGCGCCGTGAACTCACCCAGGCTGTGCCCCGCGACCCAGTCCGGCGGCGCGCCGCCTGCGGCGCGCCACGCGCGATACGTGGCGACCCCGGCGACCAACATCACCGGCTGCGTGATCTCGGTGAGCGCGAGTTGTTCGGCGGAACCTTGCTGCGCAAGCGCCCAAAGGTCGTAGCCGAGCACAGCGGACGCGGCATCGAAGGTCTCGCGGACCACCGGGTGGGCCTCGGCGAGCGAGGCCATCATCCCGACCGACTGGGACCCTTGCCCCGGGAACACGAACGCGCGCGACATCAGACCCCTCGTCGGGCATGGGATGGAGCGTGAAGTATACGACCAGTGCTCCGACGCCGCTCCGAGGTACGCCGCCTCGACGGCTGCAATGCGATGCAGACGGTCATTGAGAACGGGTCTCGGCTTCCATATCCTTGTCGCATCGTCCCACCCACCGAAGGTTCGACCCCGCCCATGTCCCGCGCCACCGACGCCGATCGCGATCGCCGCTACGCCCGTGCCAAATATCTCGCCGCTGCGGCATGCCTCAGCGCCGCGACGCTTGCGTCCTGCGGAGGCGGCGGTGGCGGCAGCACCCCGGCGCCGCCGCCGCCCGTCGTGGTCACTCCCCCGCCCCCGCCCCCGCCACCCCCGCCGCCGCCGGCTGGACCGACCTGGACGCAAGGCGTGTTCGCGGCCGCGAGCACCTTCAAAGACCGCTGCGAGATCCCGCGCACCGGCAACGACCTCTTCGGCCGACCTTTCCCGGACCGCGCCGGCTCGGCTTTGGAGGAACGGTTCTGGCTGCGCTCGTGGACCAACGAGACCTACCTCTGGAACACCGAGGTGACGGACCAGAACCCCGGTGGTTTCGCGACGCGGACGGCGTATTTCGCGGTGCTGAAGACCACCGCAAAGACGCCGTCAGGCAAGGACAAGGACGACTTCCATTTCAACGAATCGACCGTGGCCTATCAGCAGCGCCAAAACTCGGCGCCGAGCGCCACCTACGGATTCGTCCTGACCGCCATCTCGCGCAGCCCACCGCGCGACTACCGCGTCACCTACACCGAACCGCAGTCGCCCGCCGCCGCAGTGACCGGCGGTCAGGCGGCGTTGGTGCGCGGTTCACGCATCCTGCGCGTCAACGGCGTCGACCTCGTCAACGCCAACACACAGGCAGAGATCGACCAGCTGAACGCCGGGCTGTTCCCGGCCAATGCCGGCACATCGACCGTGTTCGTCGTGCGTGACCCCGGTGCGACGGCGGACCGGACCGTCACGCTCTCCTCGGTCAACCTGTCGCCGAGCCCGGTCAACCGCGTGCGCGTCGTCGATACGCCCACGGGCAAGGTCGGCTACATCCTGTTCAACACCTTCAGTCCGTTCGAGAGCGAGCGCGCGATCATCCAGGCGATCACCGAGCTGCGCATCAACAGCGTGACCGATCTCGTGCTCGACCTGCGCTACAACGGCGGTGGCCTGCTGGCGGTGTCCTCGCAGCTCGCCTACATGATCGCGGGACCCACCCGTACGGCCGGCAAGTCGTTCTCACGGCTGCGGTTCAACAACGGCACGGGATCCGTGAACCCGGTGACCGGCACCGCCAACAGCCCGACGCCTTTCTATTCCGAGACGATCGGGTTCGGGAACATCCTGTCGCCCAACCAGTCGTTGCCGACGCTGAACCTCAACCGCGTGTACGTGCTCTCCACCGGCAGCACCTGCAGCGCGAGCGAGGCGGTGATCAACGGTCTGCGCGGCATCGACTTCGAGGTCAACCTCATCGGCGACAAGACCTGCGGCAAACCCTTCGGCTTCTACCCGCAGGACAACTGCGGCGAGACCTACTACACGATCCAGTTCCAGACCACCAACGACAAGACCTTCGGCGATTACGCGGACGGCTTCATCCCGAACAACTCGACGCAGTCGTTCGGAGTGAGGATGGCCGGATGCCAGGTGTCCGACGACCTCACCCGGGAACTCGGCGACCCTGCAGAGCGTCTGCTCGCGGGAGCGTTGCAGTTCCGCGCCAACGGCAGTTGCCCGGCGCCCACCGGCGGCATGTCGCCCGTCGACATCGAGCGTCCGGCCATGGCGGGCGGGATCCCGCTCGACCTGCCGCCGCGCGGCCTGATGGAGACGAACATCGACATGACGATGCCGGAAGGCTGGCGTCGGAGCCGCTGACATGTCGGATCGGCTCCCGCGGCTTGCGTTGACGGTCGGTCTCGCGCTCGGCGTCGTCGGCTGCCACACCGTGGCGACCGACGCGCCGCGCCCGGCCGTCCTCGTCGAGGACAGCCCGGCCGCGCGGGAGACGATCAAGAAGGTGCTGCTCGCGGCGACGCGCGAGGGGGTCGTCTCCTTCGGCCAGAGCGACCTCTCCAAAGATCCGTTGATCGTGGTGCAACCGCCGCGGCTCTCGCCCTACGAGGGCAACAGCCCGGCGGTGCCGATCTATTACGATCTCGTGACGGACGGGAAGACCTGTTCGGTGCGCGAACGCGCCGGCGGCAAGACGCACCCGTTGCCCGGGGTCGCGTGCCGCCCCAAGTGACGCGCCGTCCGAAGTGACCCACCGCCCGGAGTGACCGCGCGGCGCTTTGCTATCATCCGGGCGTCGTACGTCCCGCTCCGGAGCCTCCCGTGAACCGAACGTTCCACCGCGCCCGCGGCTTCACGCTCATCGAGATCATGGTGGTCGTGGTGATCATCGGCCTGCTCGCCGCGTTCATCGTCCCGCGCGTGATGGGCCGTGTCGATGAAGCCCGCGTCACCAAGACCCGCACCGACATCCAGGCGCTCGAGACCGCGCTCGCCATGTACCGCCTCGACACCGCACGCCTGCCCGCGACCGAACAGGGCTTGAAGGCGCTCGTCACCCAGCCCGACGATGCCACGGTGCGCAACTGGAAACCGGGCGGGTATCTCGCGCGCGTCTCGACGGACCCGTGGGGCAACGAGTACCGCTACGCCTACCCCGGCTCGCGCGGCCGCGAGTACGACCTCTGGTCGATGGGACCTGACGGTCAGGGCGGCACGCCCGAGACCGACCGCGACAACATCGGCAATTGGGACCTCGGCAACTGAGCCGCGAGGTGCGCCCGCGCCGCCGCATCCGCCCCGGGTCGACGCCCGGCTTCACATTGATGGAACTGCTGGTGGTGCTCGTCATCATCGGCGTCGTGACCGGTGGCGCGCTGCTGTCGTTCGGGTTGCTCGGGCAGGACCGCCGTCTCACCGAGGAAGCCGACCGGCTCGCCGCGCTCCTCGATCTCGCGGCCGGCCGTGCCGAGCTCGAGGTCCGCGACTACGGCCTGCGCCTGCGCGCCGACGGCTACGAGTTCATGGTCTGGGAGCCGCGCACGCGGGCCTGGCGCACCATCGTCGATGATGCCTTGCGTCCCCGCCGGTGGCCGACCGGCGTCGGTGCGGAGCTGGATGTCGACGGCCGACGGGTCGTGCTGTCCAAGAAGGTCGACCCCGAGGATCCGCCGCAGCTCGGCGCCGATGCGCGCGGCGAGTTCACCAGCTTCGAGATCCGCCTGCGGCGAGACGGTGACCCGCTGACCGAGCATCTTGCGCCCTCGCCCGACGGCGGCTTGGCACGCCGCCAGACGGGGGCCGCGCGGTGATCCGCCGACGCGGCTTCACGCTGGTCGAAGTGCTCGTGGCGCTCATCATCGTCGCCTTGGGTGCGGCCGCCGTGCTCGCCGCGCTGCGCACCGCAGCCGACAGCGCGCAACGACAGCGCGAGCGGATGCTCGCCGGACAGGTGGCGATGAACCGCATCGCCGAGACCCGCCTCGAGCCCGAGTGGCCGGCGACGGGCACGAGCGAGGGCAGCGCCGAGATGGGCGGCCGTCGTTGGCAGTGGCGGCAGGAGATCGGCCGCACGCCGTTCGCGGGCGTCGCACAGATCACGGTCCGCGTGCGGCCCGAGCCGACGGACGGATCCAAAAACGACGAGGGTTGGTCGGTCACGCTGACCGGCGCCCGCGGCCGCAGTCTGCTCGCCGATCCCGGCTCCGACCGGCTGTGGGATCTCGCTCGCCCGGAGGCGGAATGACATCCCGCGCACGCGGCTTCACGCTCGTCGAACTGCTGGTGGCGGTGTTCATCGCCGCGCTGATGGCCGCGATGGGTTATGCCGCGATCGCCCAGGTCGTGCGGCAGCGCGAGTCGGTGCAGGCCGAGCAGCGCGCGATCGATGCGCTGTCGCGGGCGTTGCGCGTGATGACGCTCGACTTCGCTCAAGCCGCGGCGCGACCGGTGCGCGATGCCTTGGGCCGCGGCATGGACGCCGCCATCCTCGCCGACCCGCGCGTTTCGCAGGGCGTCTCTCTCACCCGCGCATCCGGCGCGCCGGTGCTCGGTGCTGCGCGGCCTGCACTGCAGCGCGTGACGTGGATCCTCGAGGGCGATGAACTCGTGCGCATCGCCTGGGCGGCGCCGGACCGCACGCAGACCACCCCCGAGCGTCGCCGGGTCATGCTGAAGGAGGTACGCCGGCTGCAGTTCCGTTTCCTCGCGCCGAACGGTGAGTGGCGGACCGAATGGCCGGGCGACCTCGACGGCGATGCCGGCCCGGCGAGCGGACGGATGCGGCCGCGCGCCGTCGAGGTCACGCTCGAAGATGCCCGTCTCGGTGTGGTCCGGCGCATGATCGAGGTGGGTGGATGATCGGTGCATCCGGGAATGCGCGGACGCCGGCACGCAGCCGCGGTATCGCGTTGCTGGTGGCGCTGATCCTGGTCGCGCTCTCGACCACGATCGCCGCGGCGCTGTCGTTCGACACCGGGCTCGGGCTGCGCCGCGCGCAGGGCGGGCTGGCGCAGGACCAAGCGCTGCTGCTCGCCGGCGGGGCGGAAGCCATCGCCGCGGAGATCCTGGTGGACGAACTCGCCGCCGGCAACGCCCCGGTCCACTTCGCCCAGCGTTGGCACAACCCGATCGGACCCCTGGAGCCGCTGCCCGGTGTGCGCGTCCGCGCCCAGCTCGAAGACCTGCAGGGCCGCTTCAACCTCAACAGTCTCGTCGGCGCGGACGGGCGGACCGATCCCGTGGCCTTGCAGGTGTTCCGCAGACTGCTGCTGCGTCTCGATCTCGAACCGGAGTGGGCCGACCGCATGGCCGACTGGATCGACGCCGACGATCAAGCGTTGGCGGCGGGTGCGGAGGACGCGGCGTACTCGTCGGCGTTGTCCGCTTACCGAACACCCGGACGACCCGTCACCACCGTGGCCGAGCTGCTGGCGTTGCCCGACTTCGGCGTAGCGCGCTACGCGCGCTTGGCGCCGTTCGTCGCGGCGCTGCCGAGGGACGCCCGGATCAACCTCTGCACGGCGAGCGCGCAGTTGCTGGATGCGCTCAGCGACGAGCAGCAGTGGAGCGGCGCCCCTGAGGCGCTCGCCCGCAGCCGCGAACGCGAGTGCTTCCCGTCGCCCGCCGCCTTCCGCGCTGCGCTCCCCGCCGACGCCTACGAGCGCCTGCAACGCAGCGTCGGCCTCGGCGATGGCTCGAAGCATTTCGGCCTGGAGGTCCGTGCCGGCGTTGGCAGCACCGAGTTCTCCTTGTACAGTCTGCTGCGCAGCACCCACGGTGCCGAAGGCCCCGCCCGCGTGCGTGTCATGAGCCGCCAGTTCTCCGAATGAGCGACACCCTCTTCATCCGCCTGCCCGCCGCGCCGATCCTCGCCACGCTCGGCGACACACCGCTCGAGTGCTGCCTGTCGAGCGGCGGTATCGGTGGGGCGACGCAGCGCGTCGCGCTCGCATCGCTCTCCACGCATGCCGCCGGCAAGCGCGTCGTCGCGTTCATCCCGGCGGCGGAGACCTTGGCGCTCGCCGTCGAGCTGCCGCCCATGTCGGCGGCGAAAGCGCGCAGCGCCCTGCCCTACGCGCTCGAGGACCAGTTGGCCGGGGACCTCGAGTCGCAGCATTTCGCGCTCGGTGCGCGCCTCGCGGACGGCCGATGGCCGGTGCGGGTCATCGCGCGCGAGCGCCTCGACCGCTACCTCGAGGTGTTGCGCGGGGTCGGCGTCGATCCGCAGGCGATGGTCGCGGAAGCCGACGGTCTACGGGACAAGCCCGGCGACCTGATGCTCTGGCTCGACGGCGAAGATGCGCATTGGCGTGCGCCGGGCCGGCAGACGGTGACCCTGCCGGTCGACGCCTTGCAGGACGGACCCGCCTTTGCGCTCGGCGACACGCCTGCCGCCGCTCTGGGCCTGCGCGTGCACGGCACGCCCACCGACCTCGAGCGACATGCCGCGCCGCTCGAGGCGATCGGCTCGGGTTTCCTGCAGTCGGCGTCGCAAGCCCTGCCCGACGGTCCCTTGCCGTGGCTCGCTGCGCAGTACGACCCGGCACAGGCGGTGAACCTGCTGCAAGGCGGGTATACGCCCGATCGCAGCGCAGCGGCGGGCCTCGATGCGTGGCGATGGCCCTTGCGCCTGGCGGCGGTCGCGGTGGCGCTTCAAGTCATCGGTTGGGGACTCGAGGCCTGGCGCCTGCATCGTCTCGCGGCGCCGGTCGATGCTGCGCTGCTCCAGGCGGCGCGACCGCTCGACCCGGCCGTGCAGGATCCTGATGCCGCGCGGAACCTGCTGCGCACCCGTCTCGCAGGATGGGATCGCCGTGAGCGCGACCCCGCCGCCTCGCCGTTGGTGCAGGCTGCGGCGACCGTGATCGACGCGCGTATCGCCGCGCCTTCGCTGCAACTCGTCGCGCTCCGTCAGCAGGAGGACGGCAAAGTGTCCGCCCGCTTCGAGGCCGGCGATGCCACGGCCGCGCAGGCGGCGCGAGAGGCGCTGCTGGCCGCAGGCTGGGCGACCCCGACGGGCGGCTCCACCGGATCGGGCACCGGATTCCCCCTCGAGTGGAGCGCCAAGCCGTGAGCCTATCCACCGCATGGCGTGAGCGTCTGCACGAGCGCTGGTCGGCGCTCGCGCCGCGCGATCAGCGCGCGCTGCGGATCGGCGGCATCGCACTCGCCGTGATCCTGCCTGTGTTCCTCGCATGGCGCATCCACGAAGGCTTGGCTGTACGACGGGTGGAACTCGCCGAGTCGCGCGCGTTGGCCGCGGACGCGGGACGCCGTTTGGCGGCGCGGCTCGCCGCGGGGGCGGACATCACCACCGACACAGCGGGCGGCGCGGCGGACGGGGCGGCATCGCAGGCTCGGGTGGCCCGAGCGGCTGCCCGAGCCGGGATCGACGCTGCGTCGATGACTCTCGAACCGTTGGACGGCGATCGCCTGCGTCTCGGGCTGCGCGATGCGCCCTATGAAGCGCTGACGACGCTGCTCGGCGCGCTCGCGCGCTGGGAAGGCATCACCGTCGTCTCCGCCGATATCGCCCGCACCGGACCCGGACGCGTCGAGGCCGCACTGGTGCTGCGCGCACCGTGACCCGCAGAGTCACGCCGCGTCGCGCGATGCTGCTCGCCGCGGCGACGCTGTCGGCGTTCGTCATCGGTACCGTCGTGTGGTTCCCCGCCTCGCTGGCGCTGCGCGCCCTGCCCGCGCCGTACGTCTGCGCCGCATCCGCGGGCAGCCTATGGCGCGGACGATGCGAGGAGCTTCGCGTGGGCGATGCCGCGCTCGGCACGGTGTCATGGACACTCGATGCGTTGCCGCTGTTCGGCGCACGCCTCTCCGGGCAGTTCGCGTGGTCCCGAAGCGGTAGCCGACTCACCGGCCTCGTCGACGTGTCGGCCGGCAGGATCGTGGTGCGCGACCTGCGCGGCGCGGCGGACGTCTCGACCTTGCGCGCGCTGCCGGTGTGGCCGCCCTCGCTGCTGGAGAACTGGTCACCGGGCGAAGGGCGCTTACGGATCGACCTCCAGACCGCAGAGCTCCGGCCTCAGGGCCTGATGCTTATCGTCGGATCGATCGATGTCGACGGGCTGGTCTCGGTCGGCCGCGAACGTTGGCTTCTCGGCGATTATCGGCTCACCTGGCGCGAGGGCGCCGCGCCCACAGGCACCTTGACCGACCGCGGCGGTCCGCTGGAATTGGTGGCGGAAATCCGTGCCGCCACCCTCGCTGACACGACGGGCGGTCCGCCGGGCGGCGCGTGGCGGCTCGAGGGAACGGTACGGGCCCGCGACGCGACTTGGCGGCCGCGGCTGTTGGTCTTCGGCCCTGCGGACGGCGCGGGCCGTCATGCCCTCTCGATCGAGTGGCGCTGACCGGGACAGAGCGGTCCCGGGATCCGTTCAGTTCCTGAACCGCGCGCCCGCCTCCACGACCTTCGGGTCGGTGGGTCGGGTCCGCGCCCGCGACTCGTAGTCCGCCAGCAGCTCGCCCATCCGGCTGAACACCGTACGCAGCGTCGCCGCATCGGGGAGATTGGTCACGCGGAAGTGGTTGCGGTACGGAACGTTGAAGCTGACGCCCGGCGCGACCAGCACATGCTTCTGCTCGAGGAGGTCCAGGGCGAACGCCTGATCGTCGAAATCCGGCAGACGCGCGCTGTCCACGCCGACGAACGCATAGAGCGCACCACGAGGCTGCATCAGCGTCAGCAAGGGGTTCGCCGCCGCCGACTCCACGATCGCACGCCGCGACTCGTAGAGCCGACCGCCCGGACCGCACAGGTCACGGATGCTCTGCACGCCGCCGAGCGCGGTCTGCACCGCCCATTGGCCCGGCACATTGCTGCAGAGGCGCAACGACGCGAGCAGCTCCATCGCCTCGAGGAAACCTTGCGCGGCGCGCAGCTTGCCGGACACCACGGCCCAGCCGACGCGGTAGCCGCAGGCACGGTAGACCTTCGAGAGGCCCGACATCGTCACGCAGACGGCGTCGTGCACCAGCGTCGCCATCGGTACGAACTCGGCGCCGTCATAGAGCACCTGGTCGTAGATCTCGTCGCTCAGCACCACGAGACCATGGCGCTCGGCGAGGCGCGCCAGCGACTCGAGCACGGCGCGCGGATAGACCGCGCCGGTGGGGTTGTTGGGGTTGACGACGACGATCGCGCGGGTGCGCGGCGTGATGAGCCGCGCGAGCTCCTCGGGATCCGGCACGAAGCCGTTCTCGGGCCGACAGGCGTAATGCACGGCCCGGCCGCGGTTGAGGTTCACCGCCGCCGTCCACAGCGGGTAGTCGGGGCTCGGCACCAGCACCTCGTCGCCGTCGTTGAGCAGCGCGCGGAGCGCGAGGTCGATGAGCTCGCTGACGCCGTTGCCGATGAAGACCTCTTCGGCGCTGACACCCGTGACGCCGCGGGCCTGCTGCTGCATCACCACCGCTTCGCGCGCCGGAAAGATGCCCTTCTGGTGGCAGTAGCCCTCGCTGTCGGGGAAGTTCTCGATCATCGCGAGACGCATCGTCTCCGGCGTGCGGAAACCGAACAGCGCCGGGTTGCCGATGTTGAGCGAGATGACCTCGTAACCCTTGCGGGAGATCTCCTGCGCGCGGCGGGCGAGCTTGCCGCGGATCTCATAGCGGACGTTGCGGAGGCTGTCGCTGGTGCGGACGGCCGCATCGGGCGTGGTCATCTGAGGATCCTTCTCTGAGGGCGCTTTCCGGGCTGGCCGCTGGCCGGCCAAGCCGACAAGCATACCCGGAAGCCCCATCGGTCGCCCTCCCACCCCCACCGGAGGCCGTGATAGCGTCCGACCCGGGGTACCGACGGGAGGTCCTGCACATGGAGACCTCCGACATGACCGATCTCGCCAAGCTGATGCCGCTGCTCTCGAGCCAAGCCGGCGTCTGGGAAGGCACTTACCGCTACTACGACGCGGCCGGACGGCTGGTGGACGAACACGCCTCCCGCCTCACCTGCCGTGTGGCGCCGGGCAACGGCTGGGACTACCACCAGACGAACCTCTACACCTGGACGGACGGGCGCACCGAGAACCGCGAGTTCCAAGGGCGCTGGCGCGATGACCGCCTGTGGTTCGAGGACGGCCCGATCGACGGCTGGGCCGCCGAAGATGCTCGCGATCCCGAGAACCGCACGCTGCTGCTGCAGTGGCGGCGCCGGGACGAACCGGCCACGCGTTTCTACGAGATGATCCAGCTCGACGCGACGCTGCGCCTGCGCTCGCGGGTGTGGCAGTGGATCGGCGCCGACGGCCGCATCCGGCTCCGGACGCTCATCGACGAGCACAAGGTCGCCGACGACTGGCGGTGAACCCCTGACGGAACGGCGCCGGATCCGCGCGCTGACCGCGTGATCCGGCCGCCCGTCGCCTCAGCGCCGGCTGCGGCGCTTCTTCTTGTGCTTGTGGTCGACCATGCCATCGCCATGGTGGTGGGCCATGTCGCCGTGCGCGTGGCCGTGGTCGAACTCGAAGTCGATCGGGTGGTTGTGGCCGTGGGAGTTCACCCACTTGTAGAGCTCAGGGTTGCGGTGGAGCATGCGGCTCGCGGCGCGTTCCTGGTTCTCTTCGATGTTGGTCCACGGATTGAAGTGGAAGTGGTTGTAGAGCTGGGTATCCGTGCGCCCGATGGCGAGGATGCCGAGCTTGGAGGCGAACGCGCCGTGGTTGATGTAGGGCGGGCGCCAGAAATAGCCGCCGGTCGGCAGGTCGCCGAACTGCATCATCCAGGAGGTGCCCCAGATGTGGTACGCCTCTTCGCAGCAATCATGGTAGGAGATGTTGTCCTGCCAGAAGTTCGGCGTCATGCAGTAGAGGAAGGTGAACCCGTGCGTGCGCGGGTCGAAGCGCAGCACCTTGACCATGCAACCGGGCGCCGTCGCCGGGAAGAAGTTGGTCGAGGTCCAGTGCATGTTGTCGTAGGCGTTCACCATCGCCAGGCGGTCGCGCTCGGCATGCTTGTGGTCGCTGTCCGACTCGACGAACGACGGCTCGCCGTAGTTGTAGAAGATGAGGCCGGTGGCCCCGCGCGGCGACGAGAGCGCTTCGATGGCGACCCCCGCCGGCACGAACACGTAGCTGCCCGGTCCCCACACCTTCTCGCCGATGGTGATGGAGCCGGACATGATGAAGAGCTCGTACTCCGAGTAGCTCATCCCGGGCGGTTGCTTGTAGCCGGGCTCGAAGAGCACGGTCATGGTGCAGGCGCCATCGTCGGTGTCGATCGACAGCATCTTGTACTGCATGCCCTTCGGGAAACCCGGCAGGGTCATCTTCTTGAACGGGACGTCGCGGTCGACGAAAGGTTCGATATGCGGACGGGCCATGTGTCGGTCCTCTCTGGAAGGGGTCGCGTCAGAACACCACGCGGAACTTGCGCTTCGGCTTGACCGGGATCTCCTCCGGCCGGACCTTGCGCATCTGGTCGTAGTGGACGTGGAAACCGCGCGTCTGGATGCGCTGCAGGAACTGCGCGATCCACTTGTCGCGCTTCGGCGTCAACGCCTCCTGCTCGGCGACGATCTTGCGGTAGCGCTTGCGCTGCTCCACCTCTTCCTTGCGCAGCCAGGACTCGACCTCGCGGCCGCGCTTGTGCGGAATGGACTTCATGCCACGGACTCCCGTTGCGCGGCCCCCCATGGCCGCTCGGTCCGATACTACGCCCGCACCGCCCGCCCATCCATCCGCGTATCGGCCAAGCGGTGCGGATGACCACCCTGCGACCTGCCCCCCCGCGACGGGCGTAGGATGGCGCCCATGCTCCGGTCCCTCCGCATGGTCACCCTCTGCGTACCCGATATCGTTGCGGCCGTACGCGCCTACGCCGACGGGTTGGGGTACGAGGTCAGGAGCGAGGGCACCGTCTCCGCGCGGCTCGCCGCGCTTTGGGAAGCGCCGCTTGCGGCAGGCAGCCGGACGGCGTCGCTGTGCTCGCCGGCGTCGCCCGAGACCGCGCTGCGCCTCATCGAACGCCCGCCGACCCCCGGCCATGCGTCGCTGATGACCCACGGCTGGAACGCCAACGAGATCCTCGCCGAGGACCCGGTCGCCCTCGCCGCGCGGTTCGCGGCGGCCGACTCGCCGTTCCGCGTCATCGGACCGCCCGAAGCGCTCGCCTCCAACCCCGCGATCGTCGCGATGCAGGCGATCGGCCCGGCAGGCGAACTGAACTACTTCACGCGTCTCCCGCCGGGTGGCGGCACCTTCGTCAAGACGCCCGCACGCTGCGCTGTCGATCGGACCTTCATCGTGGTGCTCGGCGGGCCGTCGATGTCGGCGATGCAGACGTTCTACCGCGACCTGATGGGGCTCGCGGTCACGCCCGCCTACGACTCACCGGTCGGCGTCCTGCAGGCCGCCCATGGTCTGCCGCGCGATGGCACGACACCCATCGCGCTCGCGCCGCTGCCACCGGCCTACGCGATCGAACTCGACCAGTATCCGCCGAGCGCGGTACCCCGACCGCGTCGCCGCGGCGACCTGCCGCCTGGCATCGCGATGGTGACGTTCGTCGCCGATCTCACAGCGGCGCCGCACGAGGGACAGGCCCTGCCCTGGCGGGTCGCTCCCGCACCCTGCGACGAGCCGCCCTACGACGGCCGCTGGGTCGGGCTGCTGCGCGGCGCCGCGCAGGAGTGGCTCGAGATCATCGCGGAGCGCTGAGTCCGCGCGTCGCGGTGCCATCTCAGGTGAGCCGCTGACCGATCACAAAGACTCGGTGATGATGAACTGCGGGTTGTCCGCCATCGACTGGAAGGTGGCCGCGACCTTCTGCATGGTCTCGGTCGAGACGTCCTGCCCGAGCTGCTCGAGGCTGACGAGATCGATGATCTCGAGGTACTGGTACGGGGAGGCGCCGCCGCCCAGCGTGCCTTGCGCCTTCAGCACCTCGAAGCTGCGCACCGACGGCAGCTTGTTGACGATCGGCAGGTCGGTCTCACGCGCGAACCGCTCGTAGTCGGCGAAGCTGACGCCCGGCTTGAGGTTGAAGAGCACGATGATCTTGGCCATGACGAGTTCCCCTTGGTGTATCGGCCTGGTGTGTCGGAATCATGTGATGGACGGCTGTACGGGGCGCGCCCTAGAGACCGAGCGCGCCGGGGTTCATCCGGCCATCCGGATCGAGCAGAGCCTTGAGTTCGCGCAGCAGACCGGCGGCGGTGGGCTCGAGGCCCTCCTGGTAACGGTAGAACTTGCCGAGTTGGAAGCTCACCGCACCCTGCTCCATGAACGCGGTGGCGAGATCGCCGCGCAGCACGGCGACCGCCGCGGCGGCTTCAGGGTTGGGCGGATACTTCTGGAGCTTCGCGAGATATCCCGCGTCGAGCACACGTTCGTGGAACGCGCTGCGCGCATCCGGCCAGTAGAGCACGGGCTCGAGCAGCGTTCCTGAGCCGCCGACCGTGCACACGAGATACCCGCGGTCGATGTCGTGCCGCTGCATCGCCTCGGAATGGCGGGCGAACACGGCCTCGCAGGCCTCGTACATCGCCAAGGCCTGCGAGAAGGGCACGGTGCCGTGCACCGGGACCCAGCGCTCGCCGCCTGGCCCCAACATGCTGTTGAGCTCGGCGAACGGGTTCGCCCGCATCACCTTCGGCACGGTGTTCTCGACCTCCGTGCCCTGGGCCGACATGATGCAGCGGACGATGTCCGCCTTGGCGTCGGCATCAGCCGCGTCACGGCCGTCGAGCGACAGGTGGATGGAGAACGTCCCCTCCTCCAGGAAGCTGCGACCGGCCATCACGACCTTCGCGCCCTCCTTGAGGCCCTTGAGGACGCCGCCTGCGCTCCTCACCACCGCGCCGAGCGCCTTGGCGTCGGCGGCGAGGCTGGTGCGCTTCATCCGCACCGCCTGCAAGCCCGGATCGAACCCGAACTGTTCGGAGATCACATCGGCCCGCGCGACATCGGCCATCGCTGCGAACAGCGCGCCCGCCTCGCGGAAGCTGAACGACAGGAACCGCGACTCCGGCTGCGGACGGATGAGGCGGAAGGTCGCCCGGGTCTTGATGCCGAGCGCACCGCAATCCGACAGGAACATGCCGAGGGTGTCGGGACCGAACTGCCGGAAGAACGGCTTGCCGTTCTTGTTGGCATGACTGCCGAGGCGCAGCACACGACCATCGGCCGTGACCACGTCGAGCCCGATCACGCTCTCGGCGACCGGACCGTAGCGCCCCGAGCCGAGGAAGATGCTGCCCTGCGACAGCGCGCCGCCGACGCTCGAGCGCAGTCCGGACAACGGCCCGTAGTACGGCGTGCGGACACCGTGGGGCGCGAGCGCGTCGAACAGCTGCTTCCAGGTCGCGCCGCACTGCACGGTCACGAAGCGGTCCTCGGCATCGATGACCTCGACGCGGTCCATGGCCAGCAGGTCGACCATGATCGAGTGCGGCGCCTTCGGCAGATAGCCGTCGGTGTAGGACATGCCGCCGCCCCGCGGCACGATCGGCAGCCGCGCCGGCGCGATCGCGCGCAGCGCCTCCGCTAACTGCTCGGTGGTCGACGGCCGGATGAGCGCGGCCGGCAGTTCGCCCGCGCGGTACACATCCTGCGAATGGAACTCGAGTTCCGCGCGGTCGGTGACGACCTGTGCGGCACCGAGCACCCGGCGGAGCTCGGCCAACGCGCCCTCGACGGCACCGGGCATCAGGTGGACAGCTTGGGACATCGAGCGCACCTCGCAACAAGGGTCGGTCGGAGTTTAGCCGAGGCCCGGGCGTTGCGGCATCGCCGACCGCCCCCGATGCTAGACTTCGCCGCCATCCGACGGGCATCAAGCCCCCGCAGGGAAAGCGACATGGGCATCATCCGCGAGCACATCCCCGAGTTCGAGTTCAGCATCGACGTCGCCGTCGTCGGGGCGGGGGCGTGTGGCCTCACCGCCGCGCTCGCCGCGCGGGATGCGGGCCGGGAGGTGCTGGTGCTCGAGCGCGATGCCCGCCCTTGGGGCAGCACCTCGATGTCGCTCGGGGCGGTCTGCGGCGTCGGCACGGCGGCGCAGCGTGCCGCCGGCGTCGAGGACGATCCGGAGTCGTTCGTCGCAGACGTCATGGCCAAGACCGAGGGCCGCGCCGACCCCGCGCTGGCGCGCCTCATCGCCCGCGAATCCGGCCCCACCCTCGACTGGCTGACCGACCGCCACGGTGTCCCCTTGCTGCTCGACTTCAAATGGACCGGTCTCGGGCACTCGAGGCCGCGGCTGCACATCCCGCCGGGCCGCAACGGCGAGGAACTGCTCGGCCTGCTGCAGAACGCTTGCGGTCGGGCCGGCATCGAGGTCATGACCGAGGCACGCGTCACCGACCTGTACGCGGATGCGCACGACCGCGTGCTCGGACTGCGCATCGAACGGCCGGGCGGCGTGGTCGAGCATCTCGGGTGCGGGGCGGTGGTGCTCGCCACCTGCGGCTTCGGCGGCAACCACGCGATGGTGGCGCGGCACATCCCCGAGATGGCGAACGCCAAGTATTTCGGCCACGAGGGCAACCAGGGCGACGGCATCCTGTGGGGCGAAGCGCTCGGCGCGGCGGTGGGCGACATGACCGCCTATCAGGGCTTGGGCACCCTCGCCGATCCGCAGCAGATCGTCGTCCCGCATCCGTTGCTCATCGAAGGGGGCTTCCTCGCCAACGCCGAGGGCCACCGCTTCACGCACGAGCTCGCGAACATCTCGGGCATGTGCGTCCCGGTGCTCGCGCAGCCGGGCGGCATCGCCTGGGTGGTGTTCGACGGCCGCCGTCACGAGGCCTGCGTACCTCACTCCGTCGAGCAGCGGCAGCTGGTCGAGGTCGGAGCGCTGCGTCGCGGCGACACCTGGGCGGAGCTCGAGCAGGCTTGCCGGGTGCCTGAGGGGACCTTCACCGCCGAGAACGCCGCGATCGACACGGCGCGGTCGTCCGGGACCGAAGACCGGTTCGGACGCAGTTTCGCAGGGCTCGCGCCGCTCGCGCCGCCCTACTACGCCGTCCGCGTCACCGGTGCGTTGTTCCATACCCAGGGCGGATTGCAGGTGGACGACGGCGCCCGCGTGCTGCGTCCGGATGGTCGGCCGCTGCCGAACGTCACGGCAGGCGGCGGCGCTGCCCGCAGCATCTCCGGCCCGGCGGTGACGGGTTACCTGCCGGCGGTCGGGCTGTGCATGGCGGTGACGCTCGGCCGCTTGGCGGGTGCCTCAGCGGCGCGCCTCTGCACCGACACGTCCGCTGCGGTCTAACGCGTCTCCCACCGCAGCGCCGCGATCACCTTGGCGCGGCGCTCCGGATCCGTGATCGGCGGATAGCGCATGCGGTGCTTGCCGCCGAGGAAGCCCTCCGGGTCGGCGATCAGCGCCTCGATCTGCGCGGCGTCCCAGACCAGCCCGCCCTGCCCCGCTTCCACGAACGCCGGCGAGAAATAGAAACCGGCCGCGCTCGCGGCGCGGCGCCCGAACACCCGGTGCAGGTTCGGCCCGACGCCGTGCGCCCCGCCCTTGTCGAAGCTGTGGCAGAAACGGCACCACATGAAATCTTTGGTGGTCTGCGCATCGAGCGGCGGCGGCGGTGACGCATCGAGGTACGGGTCGGCGACGGGTGGCGGCCCCGAGGCGACCAGCTGCGCGCCGGTGGTGAACGGCACCACGCCGAACACCTTGTACGGCATCCAGGCGCCGAGCGTGAGCACGGCGGCGAACAGCAGCGCATGCAGCGCATTCCAGCCCGCGCCCGTGCGGGCGAGGTCGCTGACCTGCGAGCCGGACCACGGGAAGGCCGGCAACATCCGCCAAGGTGCGGCGCGGTAGCGGACCGCCTGCCAGAGCGCGACGCACACCGACAGACCGGCGAGCAACAGCAGCGCGAACGATACGGCGCTGTGCAGGTAGCCGAGCGTGACCGAGGGCCGGTATCCCGCGCCGATCATGGGCGGCAGCGTGACGAGCCCGTACCACGACACCGCATGTCCCTCGGACCACGCGAAGAAGGGACCGATGAGGCACAGCGCGAGCAGCAACAGGTAGAGGCCGAGGTTGCAGCGCCGTGCGAGGTCGTCCGCGGCTGCGGGGACGCGCGTCGGACGCGCCGGACGCGGCAACCTTGACCACAGCCAGAGGCGAGGCAGCAGCAGCAGCAGGATGGTGAGGCCGTTGGCGACATGCAGGTGCTGCAGCGCCTCGCGGGCCGCCGTGCCGCGCGGCGTGGTGCCGACCTTGGTCGATTGGTAGATCTGGAACACCACCAGCGCGAAGATCGCGAGCGAGAGCAGACCCTCCGCGATCCGCAGGCGCTGCTCGACGACCCGGCCGTTCATCGGCGCACCGCGCCGATGAGCGCGTTGGGAAGGATGGCGTCGTCCCATTCACGGGACGAGACGCCGGTGCGCACGATCACGAGTTCCTGCGAGGGCACGATGTACACGCGTTGTCCTCCGAAGCCGTCGATGTAGACGATGTCCTCGGCCGCGAAGCGCGACGAATGGAACGCGCTCGCATCGGCTCTGGTGGTATGGCGGTTGTACGGCCGTTTCTGCGCCGGCGGCGATCCGAGCCAGACATGCATGCCGAAGTTCGGGTTGCGGGGCGACGGCGTGGCCATGGCATCGATCCACTCGGCGGGCAGCAGCTGCGCCTCGCCGACGCGGCCGCGGTCGAGGATCAGCCGGCCGACCCGCAACCAATCGCGGGCGGTCGCGAACAGGCAGCAGAAACCGCGAGGCTGTCCGCCCGCGTGGTCCATCCAGAGCGCTGCGTCGCCCGCCCCGAGCGGTTGCCAGAGCCGTTGCGAGAGATACTCCGCGTAGCGCTTGCCGGTGGCCCGCTCCACGATCATCACCAAGGCCTGGGAACTCGCGTTGTTGTACTGGAACAGGCTGCCGTGGGGCGCTTCGATGCCGAGCCCGAGCACCCCGGCCTGCAGGTCCGAGCCGAACAGGATGCGCGAGGATTTCCAGGTGCCGAACACGGGCACCTCGAGACCGCTCGACATCTGCAGCAGTTCGCGCACCGTGATGTCGCGCCGCGCATCGCCCTGCCATGCGGCGAGCCACTTCGCGGCGGGCGCATCCACCGAGTCTATGAAGCCGTCGGCGATCGCCGCACCGACCACCAGCGCCAAGACGCCCTTGTGCATGGAGTTCGGATTGGTGCGGGTGCCGGCATCGAACCCCGGCCAATACCGCTCGTAGCGCAGCGCGCCGCGATGGAACACCAGGAGCGCCACCGACTGCATCTGGTCGGCGTAGCGTTCGGCGAGCGCCAGCCCGCGCGGATCGATGGTCACCTGCGCGCCGATCGCGATGTCGTCGCGCGGCCGCCCCGGGACGACCTCCTGCGGCTGCGAGTCCTGCACCGCAGCGGGCTCGCTCAAAGATTGACCGAACAGCAGGTTCCGCGGCACCGCCGGATCGGCGATCCAGGCCGCGACGAGCAGGCCCGCCACCGCCAACAGCAGCACCCCGACGAGGCCCAAGACCAGGCGACCGATCCGCGTCCAGAGCCTGCCCATCACACCGCCTCCGCCGCGCGTCGCGCGCTGAGCTGCTGCCGTATCGATGCGTGCCGCGCCGCGTCGATGGGATAGCGCCACATCAACGCGATGGGCAGCAGCAGCAACAGCGCGGGCAACAACGAGGCGCCGAGCCGCACCCCGAGCGTCGCTTCGGCGGACAGCGCCGCGCCCATGCCCGCGTAACCGAAGGTCGTCAGGAACTGCAGGCCGACCACGAGGCCGAGGCCCATCCCCAGCTTGAAGACACAGGCGAGGAAGGCCATGTGGCCGCCCATCTGCGCGACGCCCGAATCGAGTTCATCGGAGTCCACCGCATCCGCGGTCATGGCGGGCGGCGTGACCATGGTGCCGCCGTTGCCGAACGCCATCAGCGCGTTCACCGCGAGGACCGGCCAGGCGATGCCCGCCGGGACGAAGAACAGCATCAGGTACGCGCACGCGGTCACGAGGTTGGCGAGGCAGTACGCACGATGCTTGCCGAGGGCGTTGGCGATCGGCACCCACGAGAAGGCGAGCAGCACGGCGGCGATCGTGTTGACGAGCGCCACCACCAGCACCTGATCCGGGATGCCGAGCGCCTGCGAGATGAGCGCCGGTTGCACCGCGAAGTACGCGCCCATGGCGATGCGGTCGATGAGGTAGGCGCCCGCGAGCCGCCGGAACGGCGCGTTGCGACGGAGGATGGCGACGAGCTCGCCCCAGCCAGGCGTGCGCTCGGCGCCGACCGGCGCGGTCGGAACCCGCGCGAAACACCAGAGGATCCCGAGCGGCAGCGCGATCGCGAAGAACACGCCGACCGCCTGCACGATCTGCGCGTAGCTCGGCGCCGCGACGCCGCGGTACACGTTCCAGTAGAGGATGCCCACCAGGGTCGCGGCGAGGAATCCGAGGAACGCCCCGCTCTCCCGGAACCCCGCGATGCGCGAGCGCTCGGCGTAGTCGTCCGAGAGCTCTCCGCCCCAGGTCTGGTGCGGCACGTACACCATCGTCCAACCGGCATAGAACACCGCCAGCGCCACGACGAGATAGCCGAGGGACGCTCCGGGCGGCGGCCACAGCAGGAACCAGGCCGCAGCCAGCACCACCGGCGCACCGGCCAGCATCCAGACGCGCCGGCGACCGAAGCGGCTGCGTGTGCGGTCGGACAGCGCGCCCATCAGGGGATCGATGAGCGCTTCCCAGAAACGGCCTAGGAAGAACGCGAGGGTGACCATCGCCACGGACAGTCCGATCTCGGTCGAGTAGTACACCGGGGGCAGGAACACGTAGAGCGGAGTCAGCACGGACTGCAGCGCCACCGTGGGCGCGGCGTACGCCATCAACTGGCCGGTGCTGAGACGCACCATGTCCGCTCGAACTGCATCCCCCGACATGCCCCCCCCTCGTCGACGCGTCGCAGAGCCCGGTCGATTATGGACATGGTCGCGGGACTGCACCTCGGTCCACGGACCACCTCGTGGTCCCCGTCCGCCGTGTGGACACGACCGAGCGCCTCTGTCTACACTCGTGTCCATAACAAGACCACTGATACGGGGGTATCAACGATGGACTCGACCCGACCGATACGGGCGCTGATCCGTGGGCTCGACGCGCTCACGGTGCTCAACCTGCGCAACGGCGCGACCGTCTCCGAGGTGGCGCAGGAGATCCGCCTGCCGCGCACCACCACCTACCGCATCCTCGAGACGCTGAGCCACGCGGGCTTCGTGTACCGCGATGCCAACGACGACCGCTACCGCCTGACCATCATGGTCCGCGGCCTCTCGGACGGCTACGACGACGAGGCCTGGGTGACCCAGATCGCGCGCCCCTACATCCACGAACTCGGCAAGGAGATCGTCTGGCCGGTCGCCATCGCCTCGCTGTCGGGGACGACCATGATGGTCCGGGAGTCCACCGACCACCGAAGCCCCTTGGCCGTCGAGCGCTATTCGGCCGGCTTCCGCGTACCGCTGCTCACGTCGTCCTCGGGCCGCGTCTATCTCGCCTTCTCTTCGCCGACGCACCGCGAGTCCCTGATCGAGATCCTCGCGCGCTCCAACAAGGAGGAGGACGCCCTGGCCCGCAACCGCACGGACTTGATGAAGCTGCTCAACGATGCGCGCATGCAGGGCTACGCCTCGGCGGTGCGGCCGCGCCGCGTCTCGGACGAGATCAGCATGGCGGTGCCGATCATGGTCGAGGACCGCGTGCTGGCGGCGGTGACCATCCGCTTCAGCGGGACGGCGGTGCCGCTCAAACTCGCGGTCGAGCGTTTCCTGCCGAAGCTGCGCGACACGGCGCAGAAGATCCGCCAGTCCTTCGCGGACCAGCAACGCGATCCGCCGCATCAGCAGCAACGCCTGACCGCGGTGCGCTGACATGAACGCGGCCCCGCAGTCCGCGACGGAGCCCTTGGTCCGTGAACTGGCCGCGCTGGTCGGCCCCGAGCATGTGCTGACCGACGACGCCGAGCGCACGTTCTTCTCCACCGACATCTACCGTGCCGGCGCCCTGCCGGCGGCGGTGGTACGCCCCGCCTCCGCTGCCGAGGTCGCCGCCGTGGTGCGCGCCTGCGTGTCGCGCGGCGTGGCGGTGGTGCCGCGCGGCGGTGGCGCGTCCTACACGGACGGGTACCTGCCGACCGAAGCCGGTTCGGTCAGCCTCGACACCTCGCGCTTGGACCGCATCCTCGAGATCAACGAGCGGGACATGTATGTGGTCGTGCAGGTCGGCGTGACCTGGGCCAGGCTCAACGAGGCGCTCGCGGCGCGCGGCCTGCGTACGCCGTTCTACGGGCCGTTCTCTGGGCTCGCCGCCACGGTGGGTGGATCGCTGTCTCAGAACAGCGTCACCTGGGGCACGGGCGTGTTCGGCGTCTCGGGCGAGACGCCGCTCGGCGTCGAGGTGGTCCTCGGCACCGGCGAGACCATCCGCACCGGCAGCTGGGGCGGCGCCAACGGCGCGCCTTTTCTGCGCTCCTACGGACCGGACCTCACGGGACTCTTCATGGGTGACTGCGGCGCGCTCGGGATCAAGACCGCCGTGTCTTTGCGCCTCATGCGCCGCAACAGCCATGTCATGGGGCTGTCGTTCGGATTCCAGGACTTCGCCAAGCTCGCCGCCGGCATGGAAGCCGCCGCCAAGGAGGGCCTGAACCTGACCAACTTCGGCCTGGACCCCGCGCTGCAGCAAGGCCAGCTCGGCAAGGCGGACGCCGCCACAGCCGTCCAGTCGGCGCTCGCCGTGTGGCAGACATCGCGCGGCGTGTGGGATGGCATCCGCCAGCTCGCGAAGATGGCCGTCGCCGGCCGCGGCTTCCTCAAGGACGCCGTGTTCTCGGCGCATTGGCTGGTGGACGGGATCGATGACCCGTCCTGTCGTGCCGCCGTGGCACGGCTGCGCGCCGCCCTGCAGCCGCATGGCGCGGAGGTGCCGGCCACGGTGCCCACGGTCGCCAATGCGATGCCGTTCATGCCGCTCTACAACGTGCGCAGCCCCCTCGGCGAGCGCTGGGTGCCGGTGCACGGCATCCTGCCCTTCTCGCGTGTCGCCGGCTTCCGTGAGGAGTTGCAGGCCTACTACGCCGCGAACGAGTCCGAGATGAAGCGGTTGCGCGTCCGTTACGGCGCGATGTTCATGACCGTCGGCACCAACGCCTTCCTCTACGAGCCGGTGTTCTACTGGGCCGATGTCACCAACGTCACCCAGGAGCGGCTCATGCCGGACGGCCATGCCGCCACGCTGCCCAAGTTCGACGACAACCCGGAGGGCCGGGCCCTGGTCGACCGCATGAAGCACGGGATCGCCGACCTCTTCCAGCGCCATGGCGCGGCCCACCTGCAGATCGGCAAGTTCTACCCGTACATGCGCGGACGCGACCCCGCCACGGCGGCCCTGATACGGCAGCTCAAGCAGGTCGTCGACCCCCAACGCAGGCTTAACCCGGGGTCGCTCGGCCTGTAGAATGCGGGGGTTATCCCCCTCAACGGTGTCCGATGAAGCGCATCCTCGTCCCGATCAAGCGGGTGGTCGACTACAACGTCCGCATCCGCGTCAAGCCCGACGGCTCCGGCGTCATCACCGATGGCGTCAAGATGAGCATCAACCCCTTCGATGAGATCGCGCTCGAAGAAGCGCTGCGCATCAAGGAGAAAGGCCTCGCCGACGAGGTGCTCGCGGTCTCCATCGGCCCGGCCGACTGCCAGCAGCAGCTGCGAACCGCGCTCGCCATGGGCGCCGACCGCGCGGTGCTCGTGCAGACCGACGCCGCGATCGAACCGCTCGACGTCGCGCGCATGCTGCGCACGCTCTGCGACCGCGAGTCGGTGTTCCTCGCCATCCTGGGCAAGCAGGCCATCGACGACGACTGCAGCCAGACCGGCCAGATGTTGGCGGCGCTCTGGGGTCGGCCGCAGGCCACCTTCGCCTCCAAGGTCGAGATCGACGGCGCCGTCGCCCGCGTCACGCGCGAGGTGGACGCCGGCCTCGAGACGCTCGAGATCGACCTGCCCGCGGTGATCACCACCGACCTGCGCCTCAACGAGCCGCGCTACGTGAAGCTGCCGGACATCATGAAGGCCAAGAAGAAACCGCTCGACACCGTCGAGCCGGCCGCGCTCGGCGTCACGCCGGTCGAGCGCCTCAAGGCGGTCAAGTTCGACCCGCCGCCGCAGCGCACGAAGGGCATCATGGTCAAGGACGTACAGGAACTGGTCGACGCGCTGCGTCGCAAGGGGCTCGCATGAACCGCATCCTCATCGTCGCCGAACACGACGGCGCCCGCGTCAACCCCGCCATCGCCAAGTGCGTCACCTGCGCCCGGGCCATCCCGGACGCCGAGGTCACGCTCGCGGTGTTCGCGGCCGACCCGGCGGCGGTCGCGGCATCCGCCGCCGCGATCGCCGGTGTCGATCGCGTGGTGACCGTCACGCACGCCGCCCACGCGAACGCGCTCGCGGCCGCCATCGCGCCGCAGCTCGCGGAGCTCGCGTCGGGCTATTCGCATGTCTTCGGCCCCTCCACGACCTTCGGCAAGGACCTGATGCCGCGCGTCGCAGCGCTGCTCGATTGCGCGCAGGTGTCGGACCTCATGGCGGTCGAGGGTGCAACCCGCTTCCGGCGGCCGATCTACGCCAGCAACGCGATCATCACGGTCGAGGCCGCGGCGGGCAGCAAGGTCGTCGCGACGGTGCGCATCGCCTCCTTCGAGGCGGCCGGCGTGTCGGTCGCGCCCGCGCCGATCGAGTCCGTGAGCGTCTCGGCCGCGCCCGAGACCCACACCCGCTTCGTGTCGGTCTCGTCGGCGCGTTCCGACCGCCCGGACCTGCAGACGGCGGCCAAGGTCGTCTCGGGCGGCCGCGCGCTCGCCAGCGCCGACAACTTCGCGATCCTCTTCAAGCTCGCCGACAAGATGGGCGCCGCCGTCGGTGCGTCGCGTGCCGCGGTAGACGCCGGCTACGCCGCCAACGACATGCAGGTCGGACAGACCGGCAAGATCATCGCGCCGGAGCTCTACATGGCCTTCGGCATCTCGGGCGCCATCCAGCACCTGACGGGCATCAAGGACGCGCGCACCATCGTCGCCATCAACAAAGATCCCGAGGCGCCGATCTTCGAGGTCGCCGACATCGGACTCGTGGGCGACCTCTTCCAGGTGGTGCCGGAGATCGAACGCCTGATCGGCCAACCCGGCTGATCCCGGGCGCGCGATGAGCGCACCCGACTCCGCCGGCGGCGTCGACCCTCGGTCGGGCGCCGAGCCGGGTCGGGGCTTCATCGCGTTGCTCGGCGCCACGAGCGGGCTCTCCGCTTTCGGCATGGCGAGCGTCGTGCCTGCCTTGCCGCCGCTGTCCCGCGCGCTCGACGCCGATCTTGCGGCAGCCCAGTGGATCGTCTCCGCGTATCTGCTCGGGCTCGCGGTCTTCCAGCCGCTGCAAGGCCTGCTCTGCGACCGCTTCGGTCGCCGCCCCGTGCTGATCGGCGGCATCGGGCTCTTCCTCGCAGCGAGCCTGCTCGGCGGTCTGGCGCAGTCGCTGGACTCGCTCGTCGCAGCGCGATTCCTGCAGGCCATGGGGGTCAGCGTCGCGACCGTCGTCACCCGCGCCGTCGTCACCGATCGTTACGCGCCGGAACCCGCTGCAGTGGCGTTGTCTTTCATCACCGCGGTGATGGGAGTGGCGCCGGTCATCGCGCCGGTGGTCGGCGGTTACGCGACCGACCTCTTCGGTTGGCGAGGCATCTTCTGGATGCATGCCGCCGTCGCGGCGCTGCTCGTCGTGATGCTGTCGCTGCGGCTGCGCGAGAGCCGTCCAGCGGCCACCCGCGCTCTGACGTTCCGTGACCTGCTGCGCGGCGCCCGCGTGTTGGTGGCGGACCGCCGCTTCCTCGGGCAGACCTTGGTGTACGCCGCACTGAGCGCCGCCGGGTTCGTGTTCATCACCGCCGGTGCGGCGCTCTTCGAGTCGCTGTTCGGGATGAGCAGCCGGGATTTCGGTCTGCTGTGGTCGACGCTCGCCATCGCCTATGTCTCAGGCGCCGCCCTCGCCGGTCGCCTCAGCGGCCGCCTCGGGGCCGCCCGCGCGGAACGTCTCGGCATGGCCTGCGCACTGGCGGGCGCGCTCGCTTTCGCCGTCGCGGCCTTCCTGCCGGACCCGGATCCTCTCCCGTTCGTCTTGGCCTTGCTGTTGCTGATGGCCGCCAACGGGTTCGTGTCGCCCATCGCGCTCACCCGGGCGGTGGCCGGACATCCCTCGCTCGCGGGCGTCGCGTCGGGCCTGTCGAGCGCCATCGCCATGCTGCTCTCGATGGTCAGCACGGTGGCGACCGGCCTGCTCTACGATGGCACGGCGCACGGTCTCGCCGTGCAGATGGCGATAGTCTGCGTGGTCGGGTGGATGGCGCTCGGCATGGCCGAGCGCGCCGGCCGCGACGCCTCCGCCCGCGCCCTGCCTTGAGGAGTCCACCACCATGGCCAGAGAAGACAGATCGATCTATCCCGCGCTCGCGAAGCACGCGGCCCGTCTCGCGGGTCGCCCTGCGGCCTTCGCGATCGCGCTGCTGGTGCTCATCACGTGGCTCGTGTCGGGTCCGCTGTTCGGTTTCAGCGACACCTGGCAGCTGGTCATCAACACCGGCACGACCATCGTCACCTTCCTGATGGTGTTCCTGATCCAGAACACCCAGAACCGCGACACCGAAGCGCTGCACATCAAGCTGGACGAGCTGATCCGTGCCACGAACGGCGCGCACAACGCGCTGCTCGATCTCGAGGAGCTGACGCAGGAGGAGCTGGACGATTTCCGCCAGCGCTATCTCGCGTTGGCGAAAGGTGCGCGCGAACAGCGGGCACGCGGCGAACGGGACACCGACACCCCCGAACCGCCCTGAGGCGCGAAGGCGCTAGGCCCGCTCCGGACCGACCCGGACCAAGGCCTTGCCGAAGTTCTGGCCGCGCATGAGCGCACAGAACGCCGCGGGCGCCGCGGCGAGGCCCTCGGCGACGTCCTCACGGTAGCGGAAAGTGTCCTCTCGGATCCATCCCGACACGACACGCTCCATCTCGGCCATGCGGTGCATGTGGTCGTACACCACCAGCCCTTTCAGGGTCGCCCGTGCGCCCACCACCGGACCGAGCCACGGTCCGGGCGGCGGCGTGTCCATGCTGTAGGCCTCGATCATGCCGCAGAGCACGATGCGGGCGCCCATGGCGAGGTTGGCGATGACCGCCTTCAGCGTGTCGCCGCCCACGTTGTCGAAGTAGAAGTCGATGCCGCGCGGGCAGGCCGCCTTGAGCGCGGCGGCGAGATCGCCGTCCTTGTAGTTCACGCAGGCCGCGAAGCCGAGCTCGCGCACCGCGTAGTCGCATTTCTCGGCGGACCCCGCGATGCCGACCACGCGCGCGCCCATGTGCCGCGCGACCTGTCCCGCCGTGCTGCCGACCGGACCCGTGCAGGCCGAGACGACGACCGTCTCGCCGGGCAGCGGCTGACCGAGATGCACGGTGCCCGCCCAGCCGGTGAGCCCCGGCATGCCGAGCACGCCGAGCGCGGTCGAGATGGGCGCGACCGACGGATCGAGCTTGCGCACGCCCTGCCCGGACGACAGGGCGTACTGCTGCCAACCGTTGCGCACTGCGATGTAGTCGCCGGGTGCGTAGTCGGCGTGCCGCGACTCGACGACCTGCGCCACCGTTTCGCCGACCATGACGTCGCCCGGCGCCAACCGGTCGGCGTAGATCTGGCTGTTCTTCATCACGTTGCGGTAGTACGGGTCGAGCGACAGGTACACCGTACGCGACAGGAGCTGCCCCGACCCCGGCGTGGGGATCGGCGTCTCGTCCGCGCCGAAGTCCTCCGGGACCGGCAGCCCCTTCGGACTTCGCGCGAACGTGATGCGCTGGTTGCGGTCGGCCATCAGAGCTGGCTGAGCACGTGCTCCGCGGTCGAGACCTCGAGCTTGCCCGGCCCTTCGACGTTCACATGCGTCGCGATGCCGTCCTTGACGATGATGGCGAAGCGGTTGCTGCGCTTGCCCATGCCGAAACCGGAGACATCGATCTCCAGCCCGAGCGCGCGCGCGTAGTCGCCGTTGCCGTCACCCAGCATCAGCACCTTGTCGCCGACGTTGCTGGCCTTGCCCCAGGCGTTCATCACGAACGCGTCGTTCACGGACATGCAGGCGATGGTGTCGACGCCCTTGGCCTTGATGGCGGCGGCGTGCTCGACGTACGGCGGCAGATGGCGCGCGTCGCAGGTCGGCGTGAAGGCGCCCGGCACTGCGACCAGCACCACGGTCTTGCCCGCGAAGAGGTCATCCGTCTTGACGTCCTTCATGCCCTCGGCGGTGAGGGTCTTGAAGCTGCCCGAGGGCATGCGATCGCCGGCCTTGATGGTCATGTGTCGACTCCTGTCGGATGAGGTAGAAAACGAGGGTGGGATGATACCGCAGCCGCCACGACCCGGCCCTGCCCGGCCAGCGGGTCGGCGCGCGATGGCTCAGCCGTAAGGTCGGTGCAGATACCGTCCGCCCGGCTTGCCGACCGGCTTGCCCTCGTCGTACACGAGTTGGCCGCGCAGGAAGGTGCTGGTGACGGTCGCCGACATCTCCATGCCCTCGAACACCGAGTAACCCTGATCGGAGTCGGAGGTCTTCTTGCCGGCGACGAAGCTGCGCGTCGTATCGACCAGCGCGATGTCGGCATCGAAGCCCGGAGCGATGTCGCCCTTGGCCTTGAGGCCGAACCGCCGCGCGGGGTTCCAGGAGGTGAGCTCGGCGATGCGGTTCCAGGACAGACCGCGGGGCCGCCCTTCGGTGATCAGGGCCGTCAGCAGGAACTCCGTACCGCCGAAGCCGGATTTCGCGAGGAAGATGTCCTTCTTGCCCGCCTTGTCCTCGCCCAGCTTGTCCTCCATGCGGCAACACGCGTGGTCGGAACAGACCCAGTCGAGCTTGCCGTCGAGCAGCGCTTCCCAGAGGAACTCCACGTCGGCGCGTGAACGGATCGGCGGGTTCACCTTGGCGAGGCTGCCCACCTTGGTGTCGTAGTCGAGGCAGAGGTGCGCGATGGTCACCTCGCGCCGGAAATCCACGTGCGGGAACGCCTTCGCCATCCTCAGCGCCGCCTCCACAGCCTTGCGCGAGGTGAGGTGCAGCAGGTTGATGTTGGCGCAGTTGGTCTCGTTGGCGAGGTAGGCCGCGATGGTGATCGCCAGGCCCTCCGAGTGCGGCGGCCGCGCCGCGCTGTAGGCCCGCAGGCCCGTGAGCGGCTTGCAGTCGATGCACTCGGGGTCGTAGGTCTCGCCGGTGAGGTAGGTGTCGAGGTCCGTGGTCTTGGCGCCGCCCTCCACCATCTTCGTGTAGGCGCGCAGGATGTCGGCGAGTTCGCAGTGCAGGCTGAGCGAGATGGAGTCCTTCAGCTTAGGCCGGCGCAGCATGGCGCGTTGGACGCCGCGCATCACGAACTCGAAGTGCGCGATGTCGTACTTCTCGTCCTCGTCGATCATCAGGAACTTGTGCTGGCTGTTCGAGGCGCCGTGCAGGCCGTAGCCGCCGTAGAACATGAAGATCTTGAACGAGGTCACGCCGTACTTGTCGATCAGCATGTCGATCTCGCCGATGTGGGTACGGTCGAGGGGCGCGAGGTGGTAGGCGTAGTCCACCCAGAAGTTGTCCTTGGACTGGGCCAGGATCTCGGGGTACACCTCGGCGTACGGTCCGCCGCGGTCCATGTAATAGCCGCCGGTACGGATGTAGTTCAGGCTCGAGGTGACGCCGCCCTGGGCCGCCGCCAGGCTCTCGCTGCGCGCATCCTGAGGCAACGGACCGTAGATGCCGGTGTGCATGTGCGGATCGACGAGTCCGGGGAACGCGAGGCGGCGCTTGCCGTCGACGACCTGGCGGGCATCCGCTGCGGACAACCCGGGCGCGACCTTCGCGACCTTGCCGTCCTTGATCGCGATGTCGGCCCGCTGCAGCCCGTCCTTGCGCGGGCGCACCACCCGGACATCTTTGATGAGGAGGTCGTACTTGGCGGGTTTCTCGGTCATGGTCGCACCTGAGGTTCCTGACTGCGTCCGATTATGGGGCAGCTCGCGTCCGGTCGGCGCCGGCGGCCGTCCGTCGCGCCACGCTACGGGCGACCGCGGCTGCGGGCCCCTTGCGGCGGCGCTTCGAGATGGAGGTGGTATTGGTAGGCATCGGCACGGTAGAGCGCGACGACGCGCTCCACGGGCCGGCCCCGCTCGTCCTTGACGACCCGGACGAGGCGCAGCAGCGGCGCGCCCACCGCCACCCCCAAAGCCTGCGCCGCATCGACGCCGGCCAAGGTCGCGCCCAGGTACTGGTCGGCGCTCGCCACACGCAGGCCCGCGGCGGCGAGCAGCATGAACATCGGTTGGTCGCGTCCGCCACCGGCGTCGAGGCGAGCGGCGATGTCGACCGGAACGAAGGTCGTGATCAGGCCGAGCGGCGCATCCGAAAGCACGCGGACGTGGGTCTCGCGGTGCACCCGCTCACCGCCCGTCAACGCGAGCGCCGCACGCGTCTCGTCATCGGGGTCGACCTCCGCGACCACGCGGTCGCGGACCGCGGTGAGCGCCGCGAGGTCGGACACCTGTGCCATGACCGACTGCAGGTCGATCGACACCGGGCGGCTGCCGCCGGGGAAACGCGCGAAGGTGCCGCGTCCCTGGCGTCGAACAAGCCACCCCTCACGCACCAAGGCGTCGACCGCCTTGCGCACCGTGATGCGGGATACGCCAAAGACGCGCCCGAGCTCCGGTTCGGTCGGGATCTGGGCCCCGGGCTTGTAGGTGCCGTCCTGCACCCATGCGCGCACCGTCACGTACACCTGGTGGTAGCGCGGCGCGCCGATGCCGTCCCCGGCGCGACGTACGGGCGGCATGCCGGGTCCGCGCCCGGTCCGGCTCAATCGAACACCAGGCCGCCGGACACGTTCATCACGGTGCCGGTGACGAAAGCGGCGTCCGGATGCAGCAGGTAGTCCACCGCGTGCGCGACATGCCGCGGCTCGCCGAGCTTGCCGAGGGGTACCGCGGACCGCAGCTGCGCGAGCACCTCCGGCGAGAAGCGACCTGTCACCATCGGTGTGTCGATGGGACCCGGTGCGAGGCAGTTCACGCGGACGCCCTGCGGCGCCCATTCGCGCGCGAGATATCGCATCAGGTTCACGAGCCCCGCCTTCGCGACGGCATATGCAGGTCCGGAGAGCGCACTGCCACCGTTGAGCGCGTTCGTCGAGGCGGTGAGGGTCAGCGAACCGCGGGTCGCCGCGAGATGCGGATGGACGGCCCGCGCCAGC
Organism: Steroidobacteraceae bacterium; assembly: GCA_040400835.1. Lineage (GTDB taxonomy): Bacteria > Pseudomonadota > Gammaproteobacteria > Steroidobacterales > Steroidobacteraceae > UBA964. The sequence continues at coordinate 344,328 of JBBAPM010000001.1, read as the reverse complement.
GTCACCGCAGAGCCGAGGTTCACCGCGAGCAGCGCGTCCCATTCGGCGCGGTCCACGGCGTCGATGGGCCCTTGGCCGGCGCGACCGGCGAGATGGACCACATGGTCGAGACGCCCGAAATCAGCGACCACGCGGGCGACAGCGGCGCGGACCGCAGCCTCATCCGTGACGTCGAGCGGAAAAGCGGTGACCGGCCCCGCACAAGGCAGGTCGGCGAGCGCGGCATCGGTGGCGATGACGGTGAGCCCGCGCTCGCGCAGGCGGCTCACCACGGCCCGACCGATGCCGCCCGCTGCGCCCGTGACGAGCACCACCTCAGACGAGCGCATGTGCGCCGCGGTCACGCCGCCGCGCGGCCTGCAAGCCGCGCGTGGATGCCGTCCAGCATCGACCAGCGCATCTCGGCCGAGGCGCGCACCGCGGCGATCGCGCGTCGCTGCAGCTCGGGTGTCGTGGCATAGCGCGCGGTGAGCTCCAGCCCGACATGGGCGTGGCCGGTGTCGCCCTCGATGTGCACGTGGAAGAACTCCAGCTCATCGTCGCTGAAGCCCATGCGGCGCATCGCCTCCACGTACTTCGGGTAGAGCGTGGGCAACTGTCCCTCGAGCGCCACCATGATGCCGGCACAGGACTCGGCGATGTGGCGGATCCCGGCGAGTTCCCAGATCCACGCCCGCATCGCGCGGGTCGTGGCGAGCACCTCGCCCGCCTCCTCGGCGTGCAGGATGCGCGCGTCGGCCACGCCGCAGGCGCGCGCGAACTTGCGCAGCAGGTCCGGATGCCGCTTCTCCGGGCAGGCCGGCATCTCCTCGCCCAACAGGTTCTCGAGCAGATGCTGGCGCGCGTCGAGGTCCGGCAGACGCGCGTAGAGCTGCGCGAACTGCTGCGGGATCGGGTCGATGTAATGGAAATGTTGGATCGCCCACTCGCCGAGCTGCGCACGGCTCAGCTCGCCGGCGCCCCACGCGCGGCTGAAAGGATGACCACCGCCATGCCGCGGCTGCCGTGCCGCTTCGAGCGCGGCGAAGAACTCATCGTGTCCCGAACTCATCGGTCCTCCTCATGGCGACGCGGGCGCGCCGCTTCAGCGATGATCTCCAGCGCCCGCCGGCGCGCCGGCTCCGGCACCGTCGACGGACGGCTGCCCGGGCTGCGCCGTGTGGCGTCGATGCCCATCTTCGACGTGGTCGGCCCGGGCGGGTCGAGCGACGGATCGAGCGCCGAGCCCGACAGGCCGTCGAGGATGATCGCATCGCGCGACCATTGGACACGGGTGGCGAGCGCCCACTCGAGCGAGCGCGGCGAGAAGATGTCCACTTCCGGCCCGACCGCCAGCACGGTCTTCACCCGCCGATACGACAGGGCCGCGAGCAGCGCATCGCGGGCCTCGCCGGGCGCCGGCGAGTCGAGCTGCAGCACGGCATGGAAGCGCCGACCCTCGGTCGGCACATGGACGTTGACCAACGACGGGGCGACCTGCCGGACGAGCTCGTACAGTCGGCCCTCCATCACGAGGTTGTCGGGGACGAGCATGTCGGCGAGCCCCGAACCGTAGTCGTGGTACATCGCGTCGCTGCGTCGCGTGATGCAGCCGACCTCCACGAGCGGCGCTTCGACGGCGCCGCCGAGGAAGCCGGTGTATTCGCCGAACGGTCCGTCCACCGAACTGCGGCCCGCCCGCGCCCAACCCTCGATGACGATCTCCGCGTCCGCGGGGACCATCACGCACCCGCCGTGCAGCACCGAGGGCACGAGCCGCAGCGGAGCGCCGATGACGCCCCCTGCCGCCTCCCAATGGCTCTCCGGGTAGCGCAGCTTCGCCTGCGTGCCGAGCAGCACGGCCGGATGGTGGCCGATCCAGAACGCCACGGGGCAGTCTTCGCCGCGCGCGTGGAACTTGCGCAGGTTGCGCGCGTTGTGTGACGCCGGGTACGGGAACCACGTCATCTCGCGCGGCCCCTTCACCCAGCAGCGCTGGATGGCCGTGTTGTCGATGCCGGTGTCCGGGTCGTAGGTGGTCGCATGCGCTGCGGTCAGATACGGACCCGGCTCCAGCTCGTGCTGCGTCAGCACCGGCAGCGTTTCGAGGCTCGCAGCCTCGCCGCGCAGCACGACCTGTTGGACGGGGGCGTCCTCTCGGGCGACCTCGACCGGCCGGATGGGCGCACGGCTGCGCGACGCGAAGCCCCGCGCGACCTGACGATGGTCATCGAACCCGAGCGCCCGCGCGGTCAGCACGCGGCTGGCGGTGAGATTGGTGACGACCGGGATCCGCGACGGCGAGCCGTCCACGGACGTGATGTCACGGGCGACCAGCACCGGATGCCGGTCGCGCGCGTCCAGTTCGTGCTGCAACGCCGTCAACTCGTAGCGCGGCGACACGCGGCCGGGGATCTCCCAGACGGCGGACGCGTGCTCGGTGAGGAATTGGCGCAGGTCGGTCATATCGTTATAGTTCTATGATGACATGTCCCCTTGCCTGCCGCCAACGCAGCGCCGAGGATGACGGACCTCAGCCGAACAACGGAGCCAGGATGACCGCCACACCGCCCCGACCGCAGCACATCTCGCCGCGCGTCACCAGTTTCATCGACGGTCACGCACTGCCGGAGGATCTTCCCGGCCATGACATCCCGGTCATCAACCCGACCACCGAAGAGGTCATCTCCAGGCTGCGGGAAGCCGATGCCGCGGAGGTCGACGCGGCGGTGCGCTCGGCGCGCCAGGCCTTCGACGAGGGACCGTGGCCGCGGATGGACATCAACACCCGCAAGGACATCCTTTATTCGGTACGCGACCACCTGCGCAAGCACGCCGAGGAGCTCGCCTGGCTCGAGTGCACCAACGTCGGTCTGCCGCTGTCGAGCGTCCTCTGGCATGTGCAGCGGATGGCGCGCAACTTCGAGTTCTTCGCCGAGGTCGCGAGCACGGCGCGCGGCGAGACCTACAACCAGACCGCCGGGTTCCTCACCGTCGTCACCCGCGAGCCGAAGGGGGTCGCCGCCGTCATCTCGCCGTGGAACGCGCCGCTCGCGCTCTCCTCCATGCGCGTGGCCACCTGCATCCCCTTCGGCAACACCTGCGTGCTGAAGCCGTCCGAATACACCCCGTTGTCGGTACGCCGTATGGTCGAGGTGATGCACGAGGCCGGCCTCCCGCCGGGCGTCGTCAACCTCGTCAACGGACGCGGCAGCGTCACCGGTGACGCGCTCGTCAGCCATCCCGGCATCGACATGATCGGGTTCACCGGCGGCACGGCCACCGGGCGCGCCATCGCCGCCACCGCTGGACGCAACCTCAAACCGGTCGCGCTCGAGCTCGGCGGCAAGTCGGCGAACATCATCTTCGAGTCGGCCGACATCGACCGCGCCCTCGACGGGGCGCTTGCGGGCATCTATGGCAACAACGGCCAACAATGCCTCGCCGGCTCGCGCATCCTGGTGCAGCGCAGCATCGCGGACCGGTTCATCGAGCGCTTCGTCGAACGCTCCCGCCGCATCCGCCTCGGCGACCCGCTCGATCCGTCCTCGGAGATCGGGCCGCTGTGCTTCCAAGGCCACATGGAACGCGTGCTGTCCTACGTCGATGTGGCGCGCGCCGATGGCGCGACGCTGCTGACCGGCGGCCGGCGGGCGCTGGCGCCCGGACGCGGCTGGTTCGTCGAACCCACCGCCGTGCTGGCGCCGCACAACGACGCGCGGGTCTGCCGCGAAGAGATCTTCGGCCCCTTCGCGACCCTGCTCACCTTCGACACCGTCGACGAGGCGATCCGCATCGCCAACGACTCGAAGTTCGGGCTGGTGGCCTATGCATGGTCGGACGACCTGCCGACCGTGATGCGCTGCGCGCGTGACATCCGCGCCGGCACCGTGTGGGTCAACACGCCGCTGATGCGCGACCTGCGGGCGCCGTTCGGCGGCTTCAAGGAATCGGGCATCGGCCGCGACGGTCCGCAGACGAGCATGGATTTCTTCACGGAGATCAAATCGACGATCATCCCGGTCGATGCCGTGCAGATGCACCGTTACGGCGCTTGAGCGCGGCGCATGATCGACCTGCACACCACCGCGACCGCCAACGGCTACAAGGCCTCCATCATGCTCGAGGAGGTGGGTCTGCCCTACCGGGTCATCGACTATGACCTCGTGAAGGGCGAGCACATGAAGCCCGAGTACCTCGCGCTGAACCCCGTCGGCCGGGTGCCGACCATCGTCGACCACGACACGGCGGGCGCGCCGGTCTCCGTCTACGGCACGCCCACGATCCTGCTCTATCTCGCGGAGAAGACCGGCAAGCTGCTGCCCGCGTCGCCTGCGGAGCGCGCCAAGGCGTACGAATGGCTGGGCATCGTCTCCAGCGACCTCGCGCCGGCCTACAGCGGCCAGTTCGTGTTCAATGTCATCGCCCCCGACAAGAACGCCTGGGCGATCGACTTCTACGACAGGCTCTGTCTGCGCCTGCTGGGGCCGCTCGAGTCGCGGCTGGGGATCTCCCGCTTCCTCGCAGGCGACAGCTACAGCATCGCCGATGTCATCGCCTACCCTGTGGCGGCCGTCTCGATGAAGCGCTTCCCGGGCGGACTCGGCGCCCATCCGCACATCGCGCGCTGGGCCGCCGAGGTCGGTGCGCGCCCCGCGGTGCAGCGCGGCATGAAGGTCCCGCGCTGAGCGGGTGCTGACCATGGACCACCAGATCTGGGTCTATCTGCACATCATGCTGTTCGTCTATTGGTTGGGCGCCGATCTCGGTGTCTTCCTGCTGGCGAAAGCGGCCAAGAAACCCGATCTGTCCTTCGCGGAGCGCGCGTTCGCGCTGCGCATGGCGGTGATGATCGACCTCGTGCCGCGCCTGTGCTTCGCGGTGATGTTCCCGGTCGGCCTGCATGTCACGGCCTCGGGCGGATTCGCGCCGGTGCCGGGATGGGCGTTGGCGCTGTCCTGGGCCGTGTCGGCGGTGTGGATCGCGTTGCTGGCGGCGATGGGCCGCCGCGAAGGGACGCCCGCCGGCGCCGCGCTCGCCCGCGTCAACCTCGCGCTGCAGGCGGTGCTCTGCCTGCTCATCGGCGCGCTCGGCGTGCTGGCGCTCGCCGGTCACGGCCCGCTGCCCGGAGGATGGTACGGTGCCAAGGTGTTCCTGTTCGCCTGCGTGTTCGCGCTCGGTATCGGCATCGACGTCGCCTTCAGGCCCGTCGGTCCTGCCTTCATGCGGCTCGCGAGCGAGGGCAGCAGCCCGCAGGTCGAGGCCGAGGTGTCGCGGGGCATCGACGGCGCGGTGCGCGTCGTGCTCGCGCTCTACGTGCTGCTCGCACTGATCGCCTTCATCGGCGTCGCCAAACCGTTCTGACCCGTCCATCCGGAGATCCCATGCCCATCGCCCACATCAACGGCCACGACATGTACTACGAGGTGCTCGGTCAGGGCGACCCGGTGCTGTGCATGGGCGGCTGGGGCACCTTCTGCCACGAGAACCATCACCATCTGGCGCGCGGACTCATCGACCGCTACCAGGTGATCCTGTTCGATTACCGCGGCATCCGCGATTCCGGTGACGACCTGTCCGTGCCGTCCACCATGGCGCTGCAGGCGGATGACGCCATCGGGCTGCTCGATCATCTCGGCCTGAAGAAGGTTCACCTCGTCGGTCTGGTCGGCATGGGCGCCTGCGTGGCGCAGGAGATCGCGATCAAGCGCCCCGACCTCGCCCGCAGCATGCTCAACACGGGGGCGTGGTGCGAGATGGACGATTTCCTGCGCGAGCAGCTCGAGATGTTCCGCTGGATCCACCGCGACCTCGGCTTCCTCGCGTTCCAGAAGGCCGTGACGCTGCTGTCGTTCACGCCCGAGTACTACAACGCCAACCACACGAAGCTGCTCGGGCCGGACGGCGGCTGGAAGGAGCTCAACGGCCGCTACACCGCGCACTCGCGCCTCGTGGACGCCTGCGTCGGTTTCGAGTCGCGCAGCCGTCTTCACCTCGTGCGTTGCCCGACGCTCGTCATCCATGCGGCGCTCGATCAGGTCACGAGCCCGCGCACCACGCTGCCCATCGAACGCGCCATCCCCGGTGCCATCGGCGAGACCTGGGACGACCTCGCCCATGTGGTCGCCGGCAAGGAGCAGAAGATCCGCTTCGCGAAGCGTCTGTTCGACTGGTTGGCCTCGACTTGAACGGCGGCTGGGTGCCGGTCGAGTTCCTGCTGTTCGGGCTGACGCTGCTCGGCGTCGCGCTGTTCCACGCGCGCACGCTGGAGGTCGCGCTCGCCGGTCTCGCCGCCATCGTCGTCTACAAGCTCCTCATCGTCGGTTTCTCCGGCGGCCCAGGCATCGCCGGTCTCATCGACCATCTCGCCCACGAGTGGGTGATCCTCGCCAATCTCTTCGCGCTGCTGGTCGGATTCGCGCTGCTCGCGCAGCACTTCGAGGACAGCCATCTCCCCTCGCGGCTGCCGGCGTTGCTGCCCGACGACTGGAGAGGCGGACTCGTGCTGCTCGCCCTCGTGTTCGTGCTCTCCGCGTTCCTCGACAACATCGCCGCCGCGATGATCGGCGGCACGGTGGCGGCTAGCGTGTTCCGCGGCAAGGTGCACATCGGCTATCTCGCAGCGATCGTCGCGGCGTCCAACGCGGGCGGCTCGGGCAGCGTCATCGGCGACACCACGACCACGATGATGTGGCTCGACGGCGTCGCCGCGGGCGACGTGCTGCACGCCTATGTCGCCGCGCTCGGCGCGTTCTGTGTGTTCGCCGTCCCGGCGGCCCTGCAGCAGCAGCGATACTCGCCGATCGTCAAGGACGACGCCGGACACCGCCCCGTCGACTGGCCGCGTCTCGTGATCGTGCTGCTGATGCTGCTCGCGGCCGTCGCCACCAACCTCGCGCTGAACCTGCGCTGGCCCGAGTGGGCCGAGCGCGCGCCGCTGCTCGGCATCGCGGTATGGGTCGTGCTGCTCGCCTGCGCCGGGTGGAGACGGCCGCGCTGGGATCTGGTCCCCGCGGCCGCCCGCGGCAGCGTGTTCCTGCTCGCGCTCGTGCTCTGCGCCTCGCTGATGCCGGTCGAACGTCTTCCCGCCGCGTCCTGGCAGACCACCCTCGGCCTCGGCTTCCTGTCGTCGGTTTTCGACAACATCCCGCTGACCAAACTCGCGCTGGAGGAAGGCGGTTACGATTGGGGCTTCCTCGCCTACGCCGTCGGCTTCGGCGGCTCGATGATCTGGTTCGGATCCTCCGCCGGCGTGGCGCTCGCCAGCCGATTCCCTCAGGCGCGCTCCGTCGGCGCGTGGCTGCGCAGCGGCTGGCATGTCGCGCTCGGCTATGTCGTGGGCTTCGCGCTGATGCTGTGGCTCGTCGGCTGGCAGCCCCATCCTCCCCATTGAGGCGCTGACCATGTTCTCTTCACTTGGACCGGGCGTCCGTGCGCTGCTGCTCGCCTGCCTGGCGCTCTTCGTGCTCGAACCGCTGCTGCCGGGCCTGCTGGAGCACCTCGCGCTCTGGCCGATGGGCGCAGGGTTCCAACCATGGCAGCTGCTGACCTACGCCTTCCTGCACGGCAGCCTGCTGCATCTGATGTTCAACATGATCGGTCTCGTCAGCTTCGGGCGCGAGCTCGAGATGTGGTGGGGCACACGCCGATTCCTGCAGTTCTACTTCGGATGCGTCCTGACCGCGGCCCTCGTGCAGCTCGCCGTCACCGCCTCGACCGGGAGCCTGCTGCCGACGGTGGGCGCCTCCGGCGGGCTCTACGGCCTGCTGCTCGGCTTCGCCGTGATGTTCCCCAAGCGCCGCGTGCTGTTGCTGATCCCGCCGATCCCCATGCCTGCCTGGGTGTTCGCGCTGCTGTTCGCCGTGCTGGAGCTCGTACTGGGCGTGACCGGAACGGCGAGCGGCATCGCCCACTTCGCGCATCTCGGCGGGATGTTGGGAGGAGGTTGGATGCTGTGGCGTTGGGCACGCGGCGCACCACGGGATTGACCCCCCGACGCTGCGGTCCGTCCCGTCAACGGCCCCAGATTCACCGGCCCCAGATATCGATGCGCCGCCACCGCTCGCTCCGCCAGCGGCGATACATGGACACCCCGAGCAGCATGGCGTAGGCCATCAGCGCGAGCCAGCCGCCGAGCGCGCCGAGGCCCGCCTGCGGCAGCCCGGGCACCCAAGCCTGCTCGGCCGTGAACACCAAGGTGTGCGCCAGCGGCACGAAGAACAGCCAGGACAACAGCAGCGCGGTCCGCGCCGGCACGGCCGTGTCCCCGGTCGCCCGCAACGCGAAGCTCGATCCGAAATAGAGCCCGTCGAAGAACTGGTACGCCGCCGCCGGCCAGAGCAGCAGCAGAGCGAGTGCGATCGCCTCGTCGGCCGTCGCGTCTCCGCCCGCGAGGAACCCCGGCAGCAACCACGGCGACAGCAGCAGGAGCAGCAGCGCCATCCCCAGCATCAGTCCGGCGCAACAACGCGTGACGAAGGTGCCGATCTGCGCGGCCCAGTCGCGGTCGCCGGCCCCGATGGCCTGCCCGACGACGGTGGTGCCCGCCGAGGCCAACCCCAGCGTCGGCATGTAGGCGAGCGATGTCAGCATCATGACGACCTGCGTGGCCGCAGCGCCCACGTTGCCGACCTGCGTCACCATCATCTGCATCAAGGCCACCCCGAGGACGTCGGCGGCGTAGGTGACACCTACCGGCAGACCCACCGCGAGCTGACGGCGGATGATGGCCAACCTCGGTCGCCATGCGAGCCGGGTCCGGTAGCGGCCGGCGTACCGCGGTCCAAGGAAGAACGCCGCACCGACGAGGAGCCCCAACGCCTGCGCGGCATTGGTGCCGTATGCCGCACCCGCCATGCCGAACCCGAGCTCGGACATGAAGTAATGGTTGGCGGGTATGTTGGCGAGCAGCGTCACCACCGCGACCGTCAGCGTGATCCGCGTCGCGCCGATGCCGTTGAAGAAGCTCATCATCGCCCACCCGAGCGTGCCCAACACGGCGCCGTACATGCGCGGCTCCCAATAGGCGAGCGCCAGACCCTGGATCGACGGATCGAGCGAGAACGGGCGCAGCAGCGCGACCCCCGACAACGCGACGAGCGCGAACAGCGGCCAGCACGCGAGCCCCGCCCAGATGCCGTTCCAGGCGGCCTGCGCCGCCCGGACCCGACGCCCACCGCCGTAGGCCTGCGACACGAACGACTGCACCGCGAATCCGACCCCGCCCAGCAGGAAGATCACGGCGGTCATCAGCCAGTAGATGGACCCCATCGCCGCCACCGCATCGGTGGAGATGCGGCCGATGAACCAGGTGTCGGTGAGGTTGAGCGCCGCCTGGATCGCGTTGGTGACCATCAACGGCGCAGCCAGATGCAGCACCGCCCGGGCGTCCACGCGCCTGCGGCCGTCGGCCCCGATCCGGACCGCCGGCAGCGCCGTCGGCGACCCGTTCATGCCTGCGGCGGGCCGCCGACGCCCTCGCGACGGCTGAACACCGCCGCGAGCCAGAGCGCCGCCGCCAACATGAGCGCACTCACGCCGGCGAGGCCCCACGCGACCCCGGCGAGCCCGAAGCCAGCGACCAGGGGATAGGTCACCTGCGACAGACTGTCGCCGCCGCGCTGCAGCACGGTGTCGATGAGGCTCTTGCTCTTGAACTTGCTTTCGGGATTGAGGACCGTGAACAGCATCTCGCGGGTCGGCTTGAAGAGCCCGTAGTCGATCGCGCGGCGCAGGACCTGCGTCGCGATCAGCACGGCGCCCACCGGCGCGAGCGCGAGCAGCAGGAACGAACCCAGCAGCAGCACGGGCACGGCGCCGAGCGCAGCGCGCAATCCGCCACGGGCCGCGAGCCACCCCACGATGCCCGCCTGGAACAGCAGCGCGAGACCGTTCGTCGCCCAGTCGATCTTCGCGAACAACGCCGCGCGCGACTCGAGCGTGGTGTACGCCGCCTCGACGTACTTGGCCTGCTCCTGATACATGAAGCCGCCGATGATCTGCCCGAGCACGACGATGCCGGCGATGGCGAGCAGATACGGCGAGGTGACGAGACGCTTGATGTCGTCGATGGCCCGGCCGCCGACCGGCAAAGCCAGACGTGCCGCGGGATCGAGGCCTTCGCTGCGCGCCTCCGCCGCCTGCGCGCGGTGCCCGAGCGCCGCTGCGACCAGCAGCAATGTCACCGCGATCACGATGACCACGGTCGCACCGACCCTTTCGACGAAGAGGCTGTTGAACATCGGCCCGAGGATGGCGCCGATGCTCCCGCCGGCGGCGATGAATCCGAAGACGCGTTTGGCCGAGCCGGACCGCCAGGCGTCGACCATGACGCTCCAGAACACGGAGACGATGAAGAGGTTGAGCGAGGTCACCGACACCCAGTAGACGGCGGGCAGCAGTTTTCCGCCCGGCATGGCCTGCATGCCGAAGGCGAGCCCGAGGAACAGCAGCGCCACCGCCGAGTAGATCGCCGGGAACATCGCGCGGCGCGGCAGACGGGCGACGACGAACCAGTAGAGCGGCAGCACCACGACCATGACGGCCAACGCGATGTAGAACAGCGTCGCGATGTGCTCGCGGCCGACCTCGAGCGCGTACGCCTCGCGGAGGCTGCGCAGCATGTAGTAGCCGCAGAGCAGGAACAGGTACGCGGCGCCGGAGGCCAGCACGGCACGCCCTTCACCCGGTCGCAGCAGCCACGCCGCATCGATCCTGAGGTCGGCGGGCGACCCGCCTGGACCGGCGTCGCGCTTGAGCGGATCCGGTCCGCTCACGGTGTGAGGCCGTCGATGACGAGCGCGAGCGTACCGCCCTTGCCGACAGTATGGCTGACACGTCCGATGGGGTCGCCCGCCTTCGGCGTCGCGCTGCCGTCGGCCGAGACCTTGGCGGACACCTCCACCGTCTCGCCGTCCGCGAACGCGAGGCCGGGCACCATGCTGTCCTCCGTCGTCAAGGTGACCGACGCCGGCAGCACCGCAGGCAGGCGCTTGACGGCGAGCGGCGGTCCCGGTCGACCTGGTGCACGCACGAACACGAACAGCGTGGCGCCCGCCGTCACCCGCGATGCCAACGCCGGCGCCAGAGACACCGCCACGCTGATCGTCGGGCCGCCGGAGACCGCCTCTGCAGGCGCGGCGGCCGACGCCGCCGCGTCGTCGCTCATCGGCGCCGACGACGCGGCCTCCGGACTCTGCGGCGTCGCGCTCAACACCGCGATCTGCTCCTCGATGACGCGACGGACGTCTTCGGGAGGCTGCGCCGCGAGCATCGATTCGAAGCGCGAGACGGCGAGCGGCACATCGCCGCGGCGCTGCGCGGCGAGCGCACCGAAGAACTGCGCCTTGCCCCAAGTGGGGTCGAGCTCCAGCGCTCTTTCGAAGAGACGCGCGGCACGGTCGTCCATCTTGCCGTCGGCCTGCAGCAACATCGCCTCGGCCATGCCGAGCACGGCCTCGGCGTTCCGACCGCCCTCGAGACGGTCGGCGCGCTGGTACGCGCGCACCGCGAGCGGATACTGGCCGAGCGCGGTCTGCGAACGTCCCAGCATCAACCATCCGGCGAGGTCATCCGGTTCTTTCTCGAGCCGGCGCGCGAGCTTCGAGACCATGGCCGCCGGGGTATCGCCCTGCGGCGTCTCCGGCCAACCCCATCGGCTGGACCACAGGTAGATGGCGGAGCCGCCGACGACGACGAACGCCGCGGTGACCGCTGCCGCGGTCCGACCCGCACCCGAGCCGGCACCGCGCTCCGGATCGCGCCACAAGGGCCAGATGATCGCGATCGCGGCGGCGACGGCAAGCGCGAGCGCCAGCACCCAGAAGAGGATCATGGCCGTCGGTCCTCGCGGCGTGCTGCGCTCATATCCTGACCTGCATCCGGTTCGGTGGGGTCGGTGTCGGCGAGCGATGCGCGCCCGCGGATGATGCGCAGCGCGACGAAGAGCCCGAGCAGCAGAAGCAGCACCGGCGTGACCCAGAGCCACGCCGTCTGGGCCGTGAAACGCGGCCGGAACAGGATGAAGTCGCCGTAGCGTGAGGCCAGATGCTCGCGGATCTCGTCGTCGGTCTTGCCCGCAGCCAGCAGTTCACGCACCTCGCGGCGCAGGTCGCCGGCGAGGCTCACCGGCGAATCGGCGATGGACTGGTTCTGGCACTGCATGCAGCGCAGTTCGTGGGTCAGCGCGCGATAGCGCTCCTGCAGCGCGGGGTCCGAGAGCTCGACGGGATCGATGGCCCACGCGACCGGCGAAAGGACGAGCCAGAACGCGAGCAGCACCGGGGCGATGCGACGGCTCATCCGACGGCACCCGCCGGCGTCGGGATGCGGGACAGGAACTGCTGTACCCACACCTCGCGCGTCATCGCGCCGACATGGCGGTACACGACGATGCCGCGCTCGTCGATGAGGAACGTCTCCGGTGCACCGTAGACACCCCAGTCGATGGCGACACGCCCCTCCCGGTCGGCGGGCACCGCGTCGTACGGATCACCGAGGTCGCGCAGCCAGGCTTGGGCGGCGATGTCGTCATCCTTCCAGTTGAGACCGACCATCGGGACGACCTCGCTGCGTGCGATCTCGAGCAGCATGTCGTGCTCCACGCGGCACTCGGGGCACCAGGTCCCCCAGACGTTGAGCACCCACCATCGACCGCGCAGCGAAGCGGAGTCGAACTCGCCTCGACCGCCGAGCACGGGCAACCGGATCGCGGGCGCCGGCTTGCCGATGAGCGCCGAGGGGATGATGTTCTTCTGCGGGGCGCGTTGGATGCCGACGAAGAGCACCGCCACCAGCAACGCGAACAGGCCCGCCGGCAGCAGGAAACGGTTCACGGGGACTCACCCTCGCGCGCTCGGGCGTCCGGCGCCTCGCGCCGATACCGCCGGTCGCAGGCGGCGATGATGCCGCCGATCGCCATCAGCAACGCCGCGAGCCAGACATAGTTGATCAGCGGCCGCACCTGCGCGCGGACGCTCCAGCGGCCGGCGCCGAGGTCTTCACCCAGCGCCGCGAAGATGTCCCGCGTCAGCTGCATGTCGATGCCGGCCTCGGTCATCTGCTGGCGCTGCACCCAATAGTTGCGCTTCTCGGGATGCAACAACCCGATCTGCCGGCCGCCCTCGCTCACCACGATCTCGCCGCGCAGCGCGTCGTAGTTCGGCCCCTCGCGCATCTCCAGACCGGTGAGGCGGTACTCGTACTCGCCGACCGTGCCCGCCTCGCCGACGCCGAGCGCAAGGTCGCGCTCGCGCGTGTAGGACTCGACCGCGGTGATGGAGACGACGAACACGCCGAGCGCCGCGTGGGCGAGCGCCATGCCGATGATCGCCGGGGTCATCGCGAGACGCCGGCGAAGGCGGTCGATGGGGTCGATCAGCGCCGAGCCGAGCAGCCAGAACCCGAGCGCGAAGCCGATCGGCGTCAACACTTTCGCGCCGCTCCACGCGCCGAACACGAGGGCGAGCGTGAGCAGCACGCCGAGGACCAGCGCGACGAGGATCGGACCGCGTCGCTGGGAGATCCGGCCGCGCTTCCAGCCCGCATGCAGACCGACGGCTGCCAACGCCAGCAAAGGCAGCGTCGGCAGCAGGAAGGTCGGGTCGAAGTACTGTCGCCCGACCGACAGCGTGCCGAGGCCCAGCGTATCGGAGATGAGCGGGGCCATCGTACCCGCGAACACCGCGGCGGTGGCGACCACGAGCAGGATGTTGTTGAACAGCAGGAAGGATTCGCGCGAGGTGAACTCGAAGCCCGCTTCGCTGCGCAGCAGCGGCGCGCGCCAAGCGTAGAGCGCGAGCGCACCGCCCACGATGACCACCAGGAACGCGAGGATGAACATGCCCCGTGCCGGGTCCGCGGCGAACGAATGCACCGACACCAGCACGCCGGAGCGCACGAGGAAGGTGCCGAGCAAGGAAAGCGAGAACGCGAGGATCGCGAGCAGCAGCGTCCAACTCTTGAAGAGGCCGCGCTTCTCGGTGACCGCGAGCGAGTGGATGAGCGCGGTGGCGATGAGCCACGGCATGAAGGACGCGTTCTCCACCGGATCCCAGAACCAGTAGCCGCCCCAGCCGAGCTCGTAGTACGCCCACCACGAGCCGAGCGCGATGCCGACGGTGAGGAAGGCCCACGCGACCGTGGTCCACGGTCGCGTCCATCTTGCCCAGGTCTGGTCGAGCCGCCCCTCGATCATCGCCGCGCAGGCGAATGCGAACGCGACCGAAAGCCCGACATAGCCTGCGTAGAGCATCGGCGGATGCGCGACGAGCGCCGGATCCTGCAGCAGCGGGTTCAGGTCGCGCCCATCGGGCGGCGCCGGGTCGAGACGCGCGAACGGGTTCGAGGTGGCGAGGGTGAACAGCAGGAAGCCGATGCTGACGATGCCGAGCACGCCGAGCACGCGCCCGGCGAACTCGGGCGGCAGGCTGCGCGACAGCAAGGCCACGGCCAGCGTCCACGCGCAGAGGATCCAGGCCCAGAGCAGCAGCGAACCCTCATGGGCGCCCCACACCGCTGCGACCCGGTAGCCGACCGGCAACGCGCTGTTGCTGTTCGCCGCGACGTACTCGACCGAGAAGTCGTTCTGCACGAAGACCGTGATCAACGCGGCGAGCGACAAGGTCACCAACAGGAACTGCACGATGGCCGCCGGGCGCACCGCGGCGAGCCAGTGCGCGCGCCCCGCGGTCGGACCCAGCAGGCCGAACACCGTCTGCGCCGCAGCTGCGACCAAGGCCAGCACCATGGCGTAATGACCGAGCTCGGCGATCATGTGCGCGGGACGCCCTTGTGGTCGGGGTTCACCGGCATCACGCCGCCGTGCTTCTCTTTGATGGCCTTCGCCACCTCGGGCGGCATGTAGTTCTCATCGTGCTTGGCGAGGATCTCGTCGGCGACGAAGGTGCCGTCCTGGCCGAGACGCCCGTGCGCGACGACGCCCTGGTTCTCACGGAAGAGATCGGGCACCACGCCCTCGTAGCGCACCGGCACATCGCGCTTGAAATCGGTGACGATGAAGCTCATCTCGAGGCTGCCCGGGGTGCGCTGCACCGTGCCGGGCCTCACCATGCCGCCCAAGCGGAAACGCTTGTCGACCGGCGCCTCGCCGGTCGCCACCTGCGACGGGTCGAAGAAGAACATCACGTTGTCCTCGAACGCGCGCATCGCGAGCAGCGCCGCGACGGACACGCCGGCAAGGATGCCGGCCACGAGCGCAAGGCGGCGCTGGCGCGGCGTCATGGACCGTCCTCCCGGTCGGCGAGGCGGCGCCGGGCCTCGGCCCTCGCTTCGCGCAGCGCGCGTCGCGCCGAGAGCACGTTCCAGCCCAGCACGGCGAAGGTCAGCAGGTAGGCCGGCCAAAGATAGGCGGCGTACCCGCCCATGTGGAAGAACTCGCTCAAGACACGACCTCCTTGACCCAGGCGGCGCCGCGCTCGCGGCGCAGCACCTCGGCGCGCAGACGCACGAGCAGGACAGCGCCGAAGAACAGCGTGAAGCCGAGCAGCATCATCAACAACGGCGCGAGCATGTCCATCGGCATCGACGGGCGGTCCATCTTCATCACCGAGGGCGTCTGGTGGATGGAGTTCCACCACTCCACCGAGTAGCGGATGATCGGCAGGTTGACCACGCCGACGATCGCCAGCACCGCGCTCGCGCGATCGGCGCGGCCGAGGTCGTCGATCGCCGAGCGCAGGCCGATGTAACCGAGGAACAGGAACAGCAGCACGAGCTGCGCCACGAGCCGCGGGTCCCACACCCACCACGTCCCCCACATCGGCTCGCCCCACAGCATGCCGGTGACGAGCGAGGCCGCGGTGAACGACGCACCGATTCCGGCGCAGCTCGCGGCCACCGCGTGCGCGACCTTCATGCGCCAGATGAGACCGACGGCGGCGGCGGTCGCCATCACCGCGTAGACCATCGTGGACAGCCACGCCGACGGGGCGTGGACGTAGATGATGCGGAAGCCATCGCCCTGCTGGTAATCGGGCGGCGCGAGGACGAGGCCACCGTACAGGGCCGAGACGATGAGGATGCCGGCCGGCCACGCGAACCAGGGCGTGAGCGTGCCGGCGAGCCGGTAGACATGCGGCGGCGAGCCGAATTTGTGGAACCAGGTCCAGTCCATGCCGTCGTCACTCCGATCCGATGCGCAGGGCGGCGGCCACCGCGAGCGGCGCCAACGTCACCGCGAGCACCGCGAGCGCGGCGAGCAGGTAGAGCGCACCGCTCAGACCTTCGCCGGCGATCGCGAGTTCCGTCGCGCGCGCGCCGAACACCAGGGTAGGGACGGTGAGCGGCAGCGTCAGCAGCCCGAGCAGCACCCCGCCCCGCCGGACACCCAGCGTCAGCGCCGCTCCGACCGCACCCACGAGGCTCAGCGTCACGGTACCGAGCGCCAATGATGACAGAATGCCGGGCATCGCGGAGCCGGGCACGCCGAGCGCGATGCCCAGCACGGGCGCCATCAGGGTGAGCGGCAGCCCGGTGAGCAGCCAGTGCGCCGCGGTCTTCGCCAGCGCGAGCGCCGCCAGGGGCTGACCGGCGAGCAGGATCTGCTCCAGCGTGCCGTCCTGCGCATCCTCGCGGAACAGGCTTTCGAGCGAGAGCAGGCTCGCGAGCAGCGCCGCGACCCACAGGACACCCGGTGCGATCTGCCGCAATTTGTCCAGCTCCGGGGTGTAGCCGAGCGGGAACAGCACCGTCACCACCGCGAAGAACGCGAGCGGCTGCAGCACCTGCCCCGGTCGCCGTAGGGCGAGCCGGAGGTCGCGGACGAGCACGGCGAGCGCAGCGCCGATCACGCGCGCCTCCCGAGCACGAGCTGCGGACAGCGCGCCGGTGCGAGACCGAGGTCCTGATGGGTGGCCGCCACGACGATGCCGCCCGCGTCCAGCTGCGAGGCGACCATCGAGGCCACCACCGCCTGCCCTGCCGCGTCGAGGTTGGTGACCGGTTCATCGAGCAACCAGATGCGCGCCGCCGTCAGCCGCAGCGCGGCGAGCGCGATACGACGGCGCTGCCCCGTGGACAGACTGCGCACCAAGCGGTCGCCGAGCGCTGCTGCGCCGACCTCCGCGAGCGCGCCATCGATGGCCCGCCCGGTACCGCCCGACGGCGCGGTGCCGCGCAAGGCCAGCCCGAACCGCAGGTTCTCGCGACCCGTGAGGTCATCCTTGAGCGGGGGCTGGTGGCCGAGATAGACGAACTCGCGTTGGAACTCCAGGGCGCGGGTCTCGACCCGTTGACCGTTCCAACGCACCTCGCCCTCGTCGGGTTCGAGCAGCCCGGCGAGCGTCCGCAGCAGCGTGGTCTTGCCCGCGCCGTTGTCACCGACCACCTGGAGGCAATGACCGGCACTGACGGCGAACCGCAGACCGGCGAACACTCGTCGGTCACCGCGATGGACGGTCAGGTCGATGGCTTCGAGCAAGGTGCGTGGCGGTCGGAGGCGGCGCCGTCTTTGGCCCGTCGAAGACTACCATAGTGCGATGGTAGGCCGGCCCCCGCGGTCGCTATCATCCCGCCTGCCGGAACATGCCGGTCGATGCCCGTTTTCCTGAGGAGGTCACCGATGGCACCGTCCACATCCGTCCACCGCCGGTTCGAGCGCCGTGCGCTGCGCGTCGCCTGTCTGCTCGCCGTCACGGCCTTGCTCGGCGGTTGCGCCGCCGCCGCCGTGACCACCGGCGCGGTCGCGGTCGCCGGTGCCGGGGTCAAGACGGTCGCGACCGTCGCCGAGGCCGGCGTACGCGCCGCCGTGCCCGATCGTTCGGACCACTCCAACAAGTGGCGTCTCGAGTGCAGCGGCAATGCCGAGTCCGATGGCCAGGTGGTGCTCCACATCACCCCCGAGGGCGGCGAACGCCAGGTGGTCACCGTCCCATTGAAGCGCGGGACCGGCGAGAACGCCGTCGCGCGCGCCATCCGTGACGGCCTGCGGGCGCAACTGGACAAGAAAGGCTTCCAGGTCGAGACCGACGACGGCGAGGACGTCCTCGTGAAGCGCAAGGGTCGGACGCCGGATTTCGCGCTCGAGGTCCCCGAGAACACCGTCAAGGGACTGCGCCTAAACCGGCAGAAGGAGTGATACCCTGCGCCCTCGCCGGCACGGACGGCGGGCGCCCCGGTGGCGAAACTGGTAGACGCAGCGGACTTAAAATCCGCTGGCCGTAAGGCCGTGCTGGTTCGATTCCGGCCCGGGGCACCAGCGCGCCGCCGTCGCCCGTCCATGCCGGCACCGTCGCCGGGACTGGAGGGAGAACATGGCAAGGGAAGCCGTCCGACCGACCTTCGGGAAGACCATCGGGAAGATCTGCGCGGTCGGCCTGTGGGCCGTCATCGCGCTCGGTTGCAGCAACACCCCCAAACCCAGGGCTGATGCCGCGCCCGGCGACAGCGCGACGCTGCGCGTGCTCGACTCGGGCACGGTGCAGGGCTACGCCAACCCGTTCGGTGGCCACACCTGGCTCGGCATCCCGTTCGCGGCGCCGCCGGTCGGCGACCTACGGTGGCGCCCGCCTCAGCCGGTCAAGCCTTGGCAAGGCGTACGCAACGCGGTGCTCCCCGGTGAACCCTGCATCCAGTTCGGCTCGCCCCTCGGCGGCGTCGGCACCGCAGGGTCGCGCCAAGGCAGCGAGGACTGCCTCTACCTGAACGTCTACGCGCCGAAGCTTGATGCCGCGCAGCGCGCGCAGCGTCGCCTCCCGGTGATGGTCTGGATCCACGGCGGCGGCAACACGGTGGGTCACGCCGCGTTCTACGAGGGCGGCGTGCTCGCAGCACGCGAGAACGTGCTCGTCGTGATGGTCAACTACCGGTTAGGGCCGTTCGGCTGGTTCGTGCCGCCGGAGGGCTCCACGGACGATCCGCTCGAGCGCTCGGGCAACTTCGGCAACCTCGACAACCTCGCGGCCCTGCGCTGGGTGCAGCGGAACGCAGCATCGTTCGGCGGCGACCCCGGCAACGTCACCGTGTTCGGCGAGTCTGCGGGCGCGACCAACACCCTCGCGTTGCTCGTGTCGCCGCTCGCCGAAGGGCTCTTCCAGCGCATCATCGTGCAGAGCAACGCCTACGGGCTTGCGCCGCCGCCGAAGCCGGATGCGCTGACCGGCTACGCCCAGGTGCTGCGGCGGCTGCTGGTGGCCACCGGCAAGGCCACGGATGCCGCCGCGGCCGACGTCCTGGCGCGCGGCATGTCGCCGGCCGAGGCGGCAGCGTTCCTGCGCAGCCTCGACCCGTGGACGGTCTATTCCGCCTTCCGTCGCGACGACGGCGATTGGCAGGCTTTCGCGACGGTGTTCGGCGACGGCACGGTGCTGCGCGCCGGCGACCTGCGCGATCTGCTCGCCGATCCCGCGACCCATATCGATGTCCCGGTGATCGTCGGCTCCAACCGCGACGAGAACAAGATCTTCATGGCCTTCGATCCGCGCCACGTGCGCACCGTGGGCGGCATCCCGGTCGGCCTGCGCGATGCGGAGGCCTACGACCGCGAGGCGCGGTACCGGGCGCTGCTCTGGAAGGCGGACGGCGTCGACGATCTCGCCAGCGTCCTCGGCCGCTACGGCGCGCCCGCCTATGCCTACCGCTGGGATTGGGACGAGCAGGGGAAAGCCTTCGGCGTGGTCGACCTGTCGCGCATCATCGGCGCCGCGCACGGTCTCGAGATCCCCTTCGTGCTCGGTCACTTCGATCTCGGTGCGCAGTCGTCGCTGCTCTTCGACGAGGACAACGAGGCGCCGCGTCTCGCGCTCAGCCGCTCGATGATGGGCTATTGGGCGGATTTCGCGCGCAGCGGACGTCCCGGCACGGCGGGCCTCCCGGGCAACCCCGAATGGCAGCCTTGGCGCGATGAGGCGGGTTCGACCCGGCTCATGGTGTTCGACACCCCGGCCGGCGGCGGCACGCGCATGGTGGACGAGCGCGTCTCACGCGATGCGATCCTCGCGCGCATGGATGCCGAGCCGCTGCCCGCCGAGCAGCGCTGCGCGCTGTTCCGCAGCACCTTCCGCATGCGCCGCGATCCCTGGGCCGATACGGCCTGGAAGCGGCTCGCGGGCGGACGATGCAGCGGCGAGCGGATCAGCCCGCAGCCGGCAGCGGCAGCGGCGGCGGAGTGACGCGGTAGATCACACCCGCGTAGTCGTCGGAGACGTACACCGCACCCTCGGTGTCCTCGACCACATCGACCGGCCGGCCGATGAGGCCCTGCGCCCCGCGGAAACCCGTCAGGAACGGTCGCTCCGTGACCTTGCCCGTCTCGTCCCAGTGCAGCGAGACCACCGCGTAGCCATCGGGGACGCTGCGGTTCCACGACCCGTGGAGCGCGGCCAGCGCCGCACGCTCGTACGCCGCACCGCGCGCCGGATGGCGCAGGAAACGCACACCGAGCGGCGCGTTGTGCGCTCGGAAGGCGTGCGCCGGCTTGCGTGACGCCGCGATGCGCGCCTCCGCCCCCTTGCCGTACTCCGGGTCGACGATTCCGTCGCCGTGCACGAACGGCCAGCCGTAGAACGCGCCGTCCTCGACGCGGTTGAGCTCGTCCGGCGGGATGTCATCGCCCATCAGGTCGCGACCGTTCTCGGTGGCGTACAACGCGCCGTCCCACGGCGCCCAGTCGAACCCGGTAGGGTTGCGCAGGCCCGTGGCGAACTCGCGTCCGCCCGCGCCATCGGCCGCGTAGACCCACAGGGTCGCGCGCTGCGGATCCTGCTCGATGCAGACGTTGCAGGTCGAGCCGAGCCCGACGTAGAGGCGGCCGTCCGGACCGATGCGTGCCGTCTTGCGCCAATGGTTGCCGTCGCCGCCGAGACCGGTCACCACCGGCTGCAGCACGCCCTGCACGCTGCGCGCCGTGGCATCGAAACGCACCCGCGACACCTGCGTCGCCTCGGCCACATAGAGCCAGCCGTCGTGCAGGTCGACGCCGTTCGGCCGGTCGAGCCCGCTGTAGAGGGTGCGGCGACCGTCCGAGCGACCATCGCCGTCCGCATCGCGCTCGAGGAGCACCACGAGACCCCCGCGCGGTTGGGCGACGATGACGTCACCGGTCGCCGTCGCGGCCATCATGCGCGCGCTGGGCAGGTCGGTCGCGAACATGGAGAGCGTCCAGCCCGGGGGGGCGCGCAGCTGGGCCGAGGCGACTTCGAGCGCAGGCGCCTCGATGCCTCCGTCGCGCATCATGCGCCAGATCATCTTGCGGTCGGACAGCGCGACGCCGCCGCCCCACACGAGGTAGACGAAGAAGCCGATGGCCAGCGCCGCGAGCGCCAGCGCGACGGCGACGATGGTGCGGACGAGCCGCGGACGGGACAAGAGTGGCATGGGACGGATTATCCCTTAAAATCGGCGGATGAACGCCTCCAGACTGCGCGCACCGCGCACCACCGCCGCCCTCCTCGCCCTGCTCTCCATCGCCGCGTCCGGCGCCGCGATGGCCGCTCCCAAGGGCATCCCCGGCGATGCCGACAAGCAGTTCGCACAGCTCGAGACGCTGCTCCCCACCCCGGGGCTGACCCGGAGCGCATCGGGGGCGCCCGGTCCCGGCTATTGGCAGCAACGCGCCGATTACCGCATCAAGGCGCGTCTCGACGAGAAGCGTCACCGCATCACCGCCTCCCAGACCATCACCTACATCAACCGCTCGCCCGACACGCTGACCTACCTCTGGCTGCAGCTCGACCAGAACATCTTCAGCGACGGGTCCATCCAGCGACGCGCCGAGGTGGCGGCGAACTCGGGGACGCGTCGCGACGCGATCGGCGCCGGCGACAGCCTGAGCTTCGCGGCGATGCGGCGCCATCAGGCCTTCGAGGACCGCGAGTACGGCTACGAGATGGGCCCGGTGCGCGACGGCGCCGGACGCCAACTGCGCAGCACGGTCAACGACACCATGATGCGTATCGACCTCGCGCAGCCGCTGAAGCCCGGCCAGGCCGTGCAGCTGTCCATGGACTTCGCCTTCAACATCGTCGACGAGGCGGCGATCGGTGCGCGCAGCGGCTACGAGCACTTCCCGAAGAGCGACACCTACCAGTACTTCCTCGCGCAATGGTTCCCGCGCCTCGCCGCCTACACCGATTACACCGCGTGGCAGCACAAGCAGTTCCTCGGCCGCGGCGAGTTCACGCTCGAGTTCGGCGACTACGAGGTCGAGCTCACCGTCCCCGCCGACCACGTGGTCGCCTCCACGGGCGTGCTGCAGAACCCCGGTGAGGTGCTCAGCGCGGAGCAGCGCGCGCGCCTCAAGCGCGCCGAGACCGCCGACAAGCCCGTGTTCATCGTCACGCCCGCCGACGCGCTCGAGAACGAGAAGCAAGGCACGACGGCGACGCGCACCTGGCGCTTCAAGGCCGAGAACGTCCGCGATTTCGCCTGGGCGAGCTCGCGCAAGTACATCTGGGACGCGATGGGCTACCGCCAGAAGGACGCCGCCCGCCCCTTCGTGATGGCGATGTCCTTCTATCCGAACGAGGGCGAGCCGATCTGGTCGAAGTATTCGACCGAGGCGGTGGTGCACACCATGGAGGTCTACTCCCGCTTCTCGTTCCCGTACCCGTATCCGGTCGCGATCTCCGTCAACAGCTGGGAACGCGGCGGCATGGAATACCCGATGATCACCTTCAACGGGTACCGGCCGACCGCCGATGAGAAGACCGGCAAGGTCACCTATTCGCGCAACACCAAGTACGGCCTGATCGGCGTCATCATCCACGAGGTCGGGCACATCTACTTCCCGATGATCGTCAACAGCGATGAGCGGCAGTGGACGTGGATGGACGAGGGTCTCAACACCTTCCTCGAGTACCTGGCGGAGATCGAATGGGACGCCCGGTTCCCGGCCTTCGGCGAACACACCAATGTCCTGGACGACATCACCGACTACATGCGTTCGGCCAACCAGGTGCCGATCATGACCAACTCGGATTCGGTGGTGCAGTTCGGCCCGAACGCCTACAGCAAGCCCGCCGCGGCGCTCGCCGTGCTGCGCGAGCTCGTCATGGGCCGCGAGCTCTTCGACCATGCCTTCCGCGAGTACGCGACCCGCTGGAAGTTCAAGCGTCCGACGCCGGCCGACTTCTTCCGCACCATGGAGGACGCCTCGGCGGTCGACCTCGACTGGTTCTGGCGCGGCTGGTTCTACGGCACCGACCATGTCGATGTCGAGGTGGCCGGCCTGCGCGAGTACCAGGTGTCGAGCCAGGACCCCGACGTCGAGTTCCCGCTCAGGCGTCAGGCCTACGCGGCGGAGTTCCCGCCCTCCGAGACCGCGCTGCGCAACGAGGCCGACGGGCTCGGCCCGACACGCGTCGAGCGTCGCCCGCATCTCAAGGACTTCTACGACGAGAACGACCGCTACACCCCGACCAACAAGGACCGCAACGAGTACAAGGACTTCCGCGCCAAGCTCGAGCCCTGGGAGCTCGCTGCGCTCGACCGTGCCGTGAAGGCGGGCGAGTACGTCTACTTCGTCGACTTCCGCAACATCGGCGGCCTCGTCACGCCGCTGCCGCTGACGTTCACCTACGCCGACGGCAGCAGCCGCGATCAACTGATCCCGGCGGAGATCTGGCGCTACAACACGGTCGAGGTCACCAAGCTCTTCATCGAGAAGAAGAAGCTCCTGTCGATCGAGCTCGACCGCAAGCACCTGACGGCCGACGCTGACTTCAGCAACAACGCGCTGCCCCGCCGGGTGCTGCCGAGCCGCATCGAGCTCTTCAAGGGCCGCAGCGGTGGGCGCAACCAGATGCTCGATGCGATGGCGGAGCTCAAGACCGGAGGCGCGGGGGCCGAGTCCAAGGGTGCGCCGAAGGACGCCGGCACGACCGTCCCGCTGCAGCAGACGGGCGCTGCCGCCCCGGCGCCCGCCGCGCCCGGCGGCGACGCCACGCCGCCGCCGGCCCGGTGACACCGCGCGTCCCGCGCCGGAGGCTGGTCGCCGCCCTCGCCTCCGGCGTCGGCGCGCTCGCCATCGGCGGCGGTTCGCGCTCCGCCTGGGCGCACCGCGCCCATGTCAGCCTCACGCGGGTGCTGGCCAACCCCCGGGCCGGCACCTGGGAGTTCGTGCACGCCATCCACATCCACGATGCGATCACCGCGCTGCCCGCGTGGTTGCCCGGCGAAGAGCCGAACCCGGCCTCCGACCGCGCCCGCGCCCGCATCGCGCTGGAGGTCGAGCGACGCTTCAGCTGGACGGGCCCCGACGGGAAGCGGCTCGTGCCGACCATGGTCGGCGCCGAACTCTCGGGCGACGATATCGCCGTCTACCAGGAACTTCCCGCGCCGCGCGCACCGGGCGTGTACAGCGTCGCCTGCGACCTGCTCCAAGAGGTCTTCCCGGACCAGCAGAACGTGGTGCAGTTCGCCGTGGTGACGCCGCCGGTGGTGGCCCGGCTCGGCGCGAAGCGCCGCCGCGCGACGTTCGACTGGGCGCCCTGAGTCGCGCCCCACGACGCCGGGCCGTGCCCGGCCTCAGCGCAACCCGGCGAGGATCCGCTCGGTCAGCCGCCAGATGAGGATGTTGCCGGCGTTGTCCGGCGAATAGTCGATCGCCGGCATGTCGTCGACGGTGATCGCGATGGCGATCCGTCCCTGCGGCGCCCAGACGATCCCGACGTCGCTGCGCAGCGCATCGAGCGACCCGGACTTGCTGGCGACACGGAGGTCGCCGGCGCGGCGTCCGATGCCGTCCTTGTACTGCTGCCGCTCGAGCATCTCGAGCAGCGACTGCGACGTTGCCGCATCGACCACCTTGCCGGCCGCCAGCAGCTCGAGCAGCCGCACCATCTCGCGCGGCGTCGACGAGCCGATGCCGAAGCGCTGGTTCTCCGGCATGAGCCCTGCCCGGCTCCACCCCGTCGCGGCCTTGAGCTGCGTGCCGTCGCCGCGGATCTTGCGCATCGAGCGGGTGCGCACGAGGCCCAGCGTGTCGAGATGGTCGTTCACCGCATCGGCGCCGATGCGGTCGAGCACGAGGTTGGTGGCCGTGTTGTCGCTGACGACGATCATGAGCCGCACCGCGTCGCGCAACGAGACGGTCTCGCCGTCGCCGAACTCGCTCAACACGCCGGACCCGGAGACCTTGGTGGCGTCGCGGAGGGTCAAGCGCTCCGCCCAGGAGGCCTTGCCGATCGCGACCTGCTGCGCGACCGCGCAGGCGATGGGCAGCTTGATGGTGCTCGCGGTCCGGACCGGTCGGTCGGCGTCGATCGCGACCTCCGCGCCGGTGTCGAGGTTGCGGGCGTAGAGCGCCACCGTGCCCTGGAAAGGCTTGACGACCTCGCGCAGCTCGGCCTCCAGCGCCGACGGTGCCGCCGTCGCCGGTGGGCCGACCATGGCCGCGAGGAGCACGACGAGGCCGAACACGAGGCTCGTGCGGACGCGGGGGCTGACAGGAGGGGTGGAGGCTGGGGTCGGAATCGAACCGGCGTACACGGCTTTGCAGGCCGCTGCATGACCACTCTGCCACCCAGCCGAGAAAAATAAAGCCCCGGTGGTGGTCGCCACCGGGGCTACCGGACGAATCTGGAGCGGGAAACGAGACTCGAACTCGCGACCCCGACCTTGGCAAGGTCGTGCTCTACCAACTGAGCTATTCCCGCCCGGGACAGAGGCCGGGATTCTAGTGGCCATGGCGCCCGACTTCAAGCGCGGTTGCATTCAAGCCGACCTGCCCTTCAGGTCCGGCCAGGCCGCCCGCAGGTAATCCCAGCCGGAGATCAGGGTGAACACGGCGGCGATCGCCGTGAGCGCGACGCCGACCTTGTAGGTCGGCAGGAACCAGACGTCCCAGCGGATGAGCATCATGGACACGCCGACGATCTGCAGTATGGTCTTCACCTTGCCGAGCGACGAGACCGCGACCTTGCGACGGTGGCCCATCTCCGCCATCCATTCGCGCAGCGCCGAGATGGCGATCTCGCGGCCGATGATGACGATGGCGGGCAGCACCACGATCAGCCGCGAATCCTTGCTCACGAGCAGCACCAGCGCCACGCAGACGATGAGCTTGTCCGCGACCGGGTCGAGGAAGGCGCCGAGGCGGGAGGTCTGCCCCATGCGGCGCGCGAAATAGCCGTCGAGCGTATCGGTGATGCCGGCGAGCGCGAACAACGCGCCCGCCGCCGGATCCGACCAGTGGTACGGAAGATGGAACAGCAGCACCACGAGCGGGATCGCGAAGATCCGCATCCAGGTGAGCAGGTTGGGAAGGCTCCAGATCATGCTGCGACGTGCGGTCCCGCGTCGGTCGTCCGGTCACTCGCCGGGGTGGAGCGCATCATAAAGGTTTTGCGCGAGCGCGGGTCCGATGCCCGGCGCCCGCTCGAGGTCGGCGCGTCCGGCGCGCAGCACCCCCTGCAGACCGCCGAAGTGCTGCAGCAGCGCGCGCCGCTTCGCCGGGCCGAGGCCGACCACGGTCTCCAGCACCGACTCGTTGAAGCGTCGCGCACGCCGCCGGCGATGGCCGGTGATGGCGAAGCGGTGCGCCTCGTCGCGGAGGCGCTGCAGCAGCTTGAGCGCCGGCGAATGCGCGCCCGGCACGATGGGCGGGCCGTCGTCGCCACGGCGATGCAGCCGCTCCTGCCCGGCCCGCCGGTCCGGCCCCTTCGAGATGCCGAGCAACGGCAGCTGGCCGAAACCGAGCGCCTCGAGCACATCTGCGACGCCGGCGACCTGTGCCGGACCGCCGTCGACGACCAGCAGGTCGGGCGGCGGCACCTCGCCGTCGCGCACCCGGGTGTAACGCCGCTCCAGCGCCTGACGCAGCGCCGCATAGTCGTCCCCCGGCGCCGCGCCCGAGATGTTGAAGCGGCGATATTCCTTCTTGAGCGGGCCCTCCGGACCGAACACCACGCAGGAGGCGACCGTCCCCTCGCCTTGCGTGTGGCTGATGTCGAAGCACTCGAGGCGCGCCGGCGGCGCCGCGGTGCCGAGCAGCGCGGCGAGGTCGGCGTAGAGCTCCTCCCAGCCTTCGCGACGCGCGATGCGCATGCGCAGGGCGTTGGCGGCGTTCTCCCGTGTCATCTCCACCCAACGCGCCGCGAGACCGCGCTGTGCGCGGCGCACCCGCACCGCGTACCCGGCCTGCTGGGACAGCGCCTCGGCGAGCGCCGCAGCATCGTCGAGCACGAGGCCGGTGTAGACCTCGGGCGGCGGCGGCTGGGGACCGTAGTACTGCATGATGAACGAGGCGAGCACCGCCCCGGGTTCGTCGACCGCCTTGGGGAAATGGTGCAGCGTGCCGAGGCTGCGACCGCCCCGCACCGGCATCACCGCCACCGCATAACCGCCGGGGTCGCCCGCGAGCGCGAAGATGTCGGCGTCGCGCTCGTCGTCGGCGGCGACGACCTGCTGCGCCTGCAGCTCCTTGATGGCGGCGATCTGGTCGCGCAGCGCCGCCGCACGTTCGTACTCGAGGCGCTGCGAGGCCTCCTCCATGCGCTCGGCGAGGCGCTTCTGCACCTCGTCGTTGCGGCCCTCCAGCACCTGCACCGCCGACTCGACATCCCGTGCGTAGTCGCTCTCGCCGATCAGACCGACGCAGGGCGCGGAGCAGCGGCCGATCTGGTGCTGCAGACAGGGCCGGCTGCGGTGCGCGAAATAGCCGTCGCGGCAGTTGCGCAACCGGAACACCTTCTGCAGGTGATGCAGCGTCTCCTGCACCGCACCGGCGTTCGGGTACGGACCGAAGTAGCGGCCCGGCAGGCTGCGCGCGCCGCGGTAGACCGCGAGCCGCGGGTAGGCGTGCCCGCCCGCGAGCCACAGGTACGGGAAGCTCTTGTCGTCGCGCAGCACCACGTTGTAGCGCGGCCGGTGCGCCTTGATGAGGTTGTGCTCGAGCAGCAGCGCCTCGGTCTCGGAGCGGGTGACCGTGACCTCCATCGACGCGATCTGCGCGACCAACGCCTGCACCTTGGGGATCACGTTGCCCGGGCTGAAGTAGCTGCCCACCCGGTCGCGCAGGTTCTTCGCCTTGCCGACGTACAGCACGACGCCGTCCGCGGCGAACATGCGGTAGACACCGGGCCGCTTCGGCAGGCTCGCGACGAAGCCGCGCGCGTCGAATTCCGGGCGCGGCATGGTCATGGGTCGGACGTCTGCGGGAGCCTCGAGAGCGCCTGGGCGCGCTCGAGAACCGCGCGGAACATCGGCGGCGTCAGGCGGCGCGTCTGCGTGTTGTAGCGGCTGCAGTGGTAGGAGTCGACGAGCCAGCGCGCGACACCGGCACGGACCGGCGGCAACCGGTGCTCGGCGGCGTGGGCGAAACGGTATCCGCCGCGGGGCAGACCGAGCGCATCGAGCACGGCGTCATGCGCGATGCGACCGAGCGCCACCGTGACGGTCGGCGCAGAAGCGGCGAGCTCCGCGGCGAGGAAGGCGTTGCAGCTGCGCGCCTCCGCGGGCGTCGGCTTGTTGGCGGGCGGCAGGCACTTCACCGCGTTGGTGATGCGTACGCCGTCGAGCCGCATCGCGTCGTCCTTGTGCTCGGAGACGGGGCGGTCGGCCGCACCGATGGCGTACAGCGTCTCGTAGAGGAGGATCCCCGCATGGTCGCCGGTGAACGGGCGCCCGGTCCGGTTCGCGCCGTGCATGCCGGGGGCGAGACCGACGATGAGCCAGCGCGGCGTCGGATCGCCGAAGGCGGGGACGGGTGCCGCGTGGTACCCCGGGTGACGCCGCCCGGATTCCTCGCGGAAATCCGCAAGGCGGGGACAGCGTCGGCAGGCGGGATCGAACAACGTCACCCGCCCTGCCCTCAATCCGCCATGTGCCGGATGATGGCGTCGCCGAAACCCGAGCAGCTCATGAGCTTCGCGCCCGGGATCAGCTGCTGCATCGCCTCCTCGACGTTGCGCCGCGCCGCAAGCTCGCGCTTGCTCGCGCGGATCGCTTCACGCAGCCGCGCGAGGTCGTAGGTGAGCTCCTTCGCCGCGATGGTGTTCGCCACACCCTTGATGATGAAGTCGGCCGCCTCGTTCCATTTGATGTAGCGCAGCATCATCTCGGCCGAGAGGATGATGGACCCCGGATTGACGCGGTCCTTGCCGGCGAAGCCCGGCGCCGTGCCGTGGGTCGCCTCGAAAACGGCCAGCCCGTGACCGATGTTGCCGCCCGGCGCGATGCCGATGCCGCCGACCTGCGCGGCGAGCGCGTCGGAGATGTAGTCGCCGTTGAGGTTGAGGGTGGCGATGACGTCGTACTCCTCCGGCCGCAGCAGCACCTGCTGCAGGAAGTTGTCGGCGATGACGTCCTTGACCACGATCTCCTTGCCCGTGACGGGGTTGCGGAACGAGAGCCACGGGCCGCCGCCGATCTCGACCGCGCCGAACTCGTCCTTGGCGAGCTGGTATCCCCAGTTGCGGAACGCTCCCTCCGTGTATTTCATGATGTTGCCCTTGTGGACCAAGGTCACGGACACACGGTCGTTGTCGATGGCGTAGCGGATCGCCATGCGGATCAGGCGCTGGCTACCCTCCTTCGAGACCGGCTTGATGCCGATGCCCGACGAATCCGGGAAGCGGATGCCGCGCGCCTTGAGCTCCGACTGCAGGAAGTGGATGAGGCGCTGGACCTCCTGCGACCCGGCCGGGTACTCGATGCCGGCATAGATGTCCTCGGTGTTCTCGCGGAACACGACCATGTCGGTGAGCGACGCGTCCTGCATGGGCGTCGCGACGCCGGGGAAGTAGCGGATCGGGCGGACGCAGGCGTAGAGGTCCAGCGTCTGGCGCATCACGACGTTCAGCGAGCGGATGCCGCCGCCGACCGGGGTGCCGAGCGGACCTTTGATGGACACCACGAACTCGCGCAGCGCCTGCAGCGACTCGTCGGGGAACCAGGTCCCGCAGATCCGGTTGGCCTTCTCGCCGGCGTAGACCTCCATCCACTCGATGCGGCGCCGGCCGCCGTACGCCCGCTCGACGGCGGCATCGACCACCTTGCGCATCACCGGGGTGATGTCGATGCCGATTCCGTCACCCTCGATGAACGGGATGATGGGCCGCTCCGGCACCTCGAGGCTGCCGTCGGCGTTCACCGTGATGCGTGCGCCGTGCTCGGGCACCCGGATGTGTTCGTACTTCATGCAAGACCCGCGACCCGCGCCGGGACGGCGCAAGCCGTGGATTTTACATGAGCGCCCTCACCCGGCGGCGAACTGCTGCTCCTCGGTGGAACCCTTCATCGCCGTCGTCGAGGACCGGCCGCCGGTGACCGTCTGCGTCACGTCGTCGAAGTAGCCGGCGCCGACCTCGCGCTGGTGCTTGGTGGCCGTGTAGCCGTCCTTCTCGGAGGCGAACTCCGCCTGCTGCAGCGCGACGTAGGCCGACATCTGCGACTCGCGGTAGCCCTTGGCGAGGGTGAACATCGAGTGGTTGAGGGCGTGGAAGCCGGCCAGCGTGATGAACTGGAACTTGTAGCCCATGGCGCCGAGTTCGCGCTGGAACTTCGCGATCGTGGCGTCGTCGAGCTTCTTCTTCCAGTTGAAGGACGGCGAGCAGTTGTAGGCGAGCCGCTTGCCCGGGAACTCGCGGTGGATCGCCTCCGCGAAATGCCTCGCCTCCTCGAGGTCCGGCGTGCCGGTCTCGCACCACAGCAGGTCCGCGTACGGCGCGTAGGCGAGACCGCGCGCGATCGCCTGCTGCAGACCCGCCTTGACGTAGAAGAAGCCCTCGTTGGTGCGTCCCTTGGCGTCGTCGATGAACGGCCGGTCGCGCTCGTCGACGTCCGCGGTGAGCAGGTTCGCGCTCTCGGCGTCGGTGCGCGCGACGAGCACGGTCGGGACATCGCAGACATCCGCGGCGAGCCGCGCGGCGATGAGCTTGCTGACCGCCTCCTGCGTCGGCACGAGCACCTTGCCGCCCATGTGCCCGCACTTCTTGGCCGAGGACAGCTGGTCCTCGAAATGCACGCCGGCCGCGCCCGCCTCGATCATGCCCTTCATGAGCTCGAAGGCGTTCAACACGCCGCCGAAGCCGGCCTCGGCGTCGGCGACGATCGGCTGCAGCCAGTCGATCGAACCGTCGCCCTCGGCATGGTGGAGCTGGTCCGCGCGCAGCAGCGTGGCGTTGATGCGCCGCACGACCTGCGGCACCGAGTTGACCGGATACAGCGACTGGTCCGGATACATCTCCCCGGCGAGGTTGGCGTCGCCCGCGACCTGCCAACCGGAGAGATAGATCGCCTTCAGGCCGGCGCGCACCTGCTGCATGGCCTGGTTGCCGGTCAGCGCGCCGAGCGCGTTCACGAACGGCATGGTCGCCATGTGCCGCCAGAGCTTCTCGGCGCCGAGCCGCGCCAACGAATGCTCGACGTGCACCGTGCCGCGCAGCCGCACGACATCGGCGGCGGTGTAGCCGCGCCGCACGCCCTTCCAGCGCGGGCTCTCGCTCCAGTCACGGTCCAGTTGAGAGGCGTCTCGCAGCGTCATGGTGCACTCCTTGGCGGATGGCGCGTTCGGTCGGGCACGGTCTCAGGGGAGATCGCGGTAGCCGACGGTGGTGAGGAAACTCTCGAAGGTCTCTGCGGTGGTGATGCCGTCGAGCAGCACGGCCGCGCGGTCGAAGTTGCCGGCGGCATAGGCCGCATCGCCGAGCGCGGCGCGCAGCCTCGCGCGCTCCTCGCCGAGCATCGCGCGGAACATCTCCGCGGTGACCTTGCGGCCGTCGGTCAGCACGCCGTCCGGATCGCGGATCCACTGCCAGACCTGGGCGCGCGAGATCTCGGCCGTCGCGGCGTCCTCCATGAGGTTGTAGATGGGGACGCATCCGTTGCCGGACAGCCAAGCCGCCATGTACTGCAGCGCCACACTGACGTTGTTGCGCAGCCCCGCCT
Source organism: Steroidobacteraceae bacterium (assembly GCA_040400835.1). GTDB lineage: Bacteria > Pseudomonadota > Gammaproteobacteria > Steroidobacterales > Steroidobacteraceae > UBA964. The sequence goes on along the minus strand of JBBAPM010000001.1, from coordinate 312,507 downwards.
CGGTGATGTCGCCCTGCGGCACCTGCAGCAGATCCGCGGCACCCACCGCGACGTCCGCCCGCAGACGATGGACCTGGTTGGGTGTCGGCATCAGACGGTCGAAGACCTCCATCGCCACCGGCACCAATGCGGGGTGCGCGACCCAGGTGCCGTCGTGGCCGTCGCCGGCCTCGCGTTCCTTGTCGGCGCGCACCTTGGCGATCGCGGCGTCGTTCGCCGCCGGGTCGTTCTTGATCGGGATCTGCGCCGCCATGCCGCCCATCGCGAAGGCGCCGCGGCGGTGACAGGTCTTGATGCAGAGCAGCGAATACGAGCGCAGGAAGTGCGTCGTCATGGTCACCTGCTGCCGGTCCGGCAGCAGGAAGCCCGGCCGCCGCGCGAACTTCTTGATGAAGCTGAAGATGTAATCCCAACGTCCGCAGTTGAGACCGACGATGTGGTCGCGCAGCTCGAACAGGATCTCGTCCATCTCGAAGGCCGCGAGGATGGTCTCGATGAGCACCGTGCAGCGGATCGTGCCGTGGACGAGGCCGAGGCGGCGCTCCGCGAAGTCGAACACCTCCGCCCACAGCCGCGCCTCGCGATGGCTCTCGAGCTTGGGGAGGTAGAAGTATGGACCGGTGCCGCGGGCCGCGAGCTCCGCGTGGTTGTGGAACAGGTAGAGCCCGAAGTCGACCAAGGCGCCGGGCACGGGCACGTCGGACAACGCGCCGTCCGGATGCACGAGGTGCTTCTCGATGAGGTGCCAGCCGCGCGGACGCACCATCAGCACCGCAGGCCTGTCGACGAGCCGGTAGGCCTTGCCCTCGGGCGTGGTGAAGTCGATCCGGCGGCGCACCGCGTCGCGGAGGTTGGCCTGCCCGGCGACCACGTTGTCCCAACCGGGCGACATCGAGTCCTCGCAGTCCGCCATGAACACCCGAGCGCCCGAGTTCAGGGCGTTGATGATCATCTTGCGGTCGGTGGGGCCGGTGATCTCCACGCGACGGTCACGGAGGTCCGCCGGGATCGGCGCGACCCGCCAGTCCCCGGCGCGCACCGCGGCGGTCTCCGGCAGGAAGTCCGGCGTCTCCCCGGCGTCGATCCTGGCCTGACGCATCTCGCGCGCCTTGAGGAGCTGCTGGACCCGCGGCCCGAAACGCTCCACCAGTTCGCCGAGGAACGCGAGCGCGGCATCGGTGAGGATCGATTCTCCGACCGGACGGGCGGGGACGTCGGCGACGGGGGCGAGGCGGGTCATGGTTGAATTCTAGGTGCCGCAGCGTAAAATTTTCACAGTCGAAATTTCACGCTGTCAATTTCACATGAACGGATTGCTCCGCCAAGGCCACTTCCTCGGCTCCCGCTTGCGCAGCCTTCGCAAACGCAACGGCCTGACGCTGGACGAGCTCTCGGCGCGCTGCGTGCAGATCGACGCGCAGCACGCACCGTCGGTCTCGTACCTGAGCATGGTCGAGACCGGCAAGCGTGTGCCGTCGGGCGCGATGCTCGGCGTGCTGGCCGCGGTGTTCGGCAAGGAGCCCGCCTGGTTCCTCGACCGTCAATCCGTCGCCGCCGCCTCCGGCCCCGGGAGCGCCGACGGCGACATCGCCGACGGCAAGCCCGCCCCGGCCACGATGCCGCTCGAGCCCGGCTTCCTGTTCTCGCGGGAACTGCTGCAGGTCGCCTTGCCGGAACTGCTCGCCCAGACCGGCACCAGCGGCACGCAGTTCGCGCGCTTGCTGGTCCGCACCTGGCAGGAGACGCGGCGCAACGAGTTCCCGGACATCGAGCGCGCGGCGGAGACCGTCGGTCGCCGCCGCATGCCCTTGAGCCTCGACGACGTGTTGGCGATCGTGCGCGACACCGGCCTCACCGTCCGCTGGGCCGACGACGGTCGCGGCGGCCGCGCCGACCGGCTGCTGCGCGCACGCTTCGAGGCGCCGCGCACCATCGTCATCAACAGCCGGCTCAAGGACCAGGAGGCGCGCCTCAAGTACACGCTGGCGTTCTTCGTCGGCCACCGCATCCTGCACAACGGCGACGGTGTGGTCCCGCCGCACAGCGCCGCCGGCGGCGGACTCGAGGACACCCCGCCGCGCAGCGCGCCCGCGGCGATGTCGGCACGCGACGTGTTGCTCGCCTGGCGCGATTTCGAATGCAGCGCCTTCGCCGGCGCCCTGCTCTGCCCCAAGCAGCCGTTCCGGCGCTTCCTGGTCCGCGAGCGGCATGAACTCGCGGCCGGGACACGGCTCGGCATCACGCCGGCCGTGATGATGCGCCGCATGACCGCGGTGTCACCGTACCGCCATTGGCATTTCTTCGACGGCTACGCACCGGGCTACCTGCGCGCGGTCTACCGCGGCAACGGCATCCCGCTGCCGTGGGGCAACATGAGCCTGGTCCCGGACCCCTGCCCGCACTGGGCCGTGTTCCGGCTGTTGCGCGACCGCGCACCCGACGCCGAGTCGATGCCTCCGGTGTCGCAGGTGTCGGTGATGCACGACGGCACCGCGCCGCGGCTCTTCTGCTGCCACTCGCTGCGGACCAGCGACGCCGCCGGCGCATCGCATGTGTTGTCGGTGGGGATCGACCTCGCACCGGCGTTCGCGGCCCAGGGGCTCGACGCGCAGTCGCTCGTCGGCAGCATCGATTCGGCATGCCGTCGCGAGGGTGGCAGCGCGGCGCTGCCGGAGGACGCCGCCGCCGCCATCCGCAACGTCGGACACGTGCTCAACATCGCGTGGGTGTCGCGCTCGGCGGACGCCCCCGCGAGCCTCATCTGCCCGCGGAGCAGCGGCTGCCCGCGACCCGCAGCCTGCGCGGGCACCCAGACCCGCGCGATGGCCTGACGGCCGGGTCTGCGCTCAGCGTGACCTGCGTGCGCGACGGGGGGTCCCGGCACGCTCGGCGACGAGCAGCGAAAGTTCGAGCGCCTGCTCGTAGTTGAGCCGCGGATCGACCGTCGACCGGTACGCCCGCTGCAGGTCCTCGTCGGTCAACCCTCGCGCCCCACCAGTGCACTCGGTGACATCCTCACCGGTGAGCTCGACGTGCACCCCGCCGAGGTGCGAACCCATCGCCTCGTGGACGCGGAACGAGAGCTCGAGCTCCTTGAGGATGTTCTCGAAGCGCCGCGTCTTGTAGCCGCCCGAGCTGTTCTCGGTGTTGCCGTGCATCGGATCGCAGATCCACAGCACCGAATGCCCGGTGGCGCGCACCGCTTCGATGGCGCGCGGCAGCGCGGTCTCCAGATCCTTAGCACCGAACCGGTGGATGAGCGCGAGACGCCCCGGCGTGTCGTCGGGATTGAGCGTCGTGACGAGCCGCTGCAGCCAGTCGGCGTCCATCGCCGCGCCGATCTTCACCCCGACGGGGTTGGCGATGCCGCGGCAATACTCGACGTGCGCGCCGCCGAGCTCGGCAGTGCGCATGCCGATCCACGGCATGTGCGTCGACAGGTTGTACCACCGCCCCTGACGCGGGATGTGCCGGGTCTGCGCCTGCTCGTAGTGGAGCACCAGCGCCTCATGGCTGGTGTAGAAGTCCGTCCGCAGCGACTGGTGGACCTCCTTGGCGCTGATGGTCTCGAAGAACTCGAGGCCGTCCGCCACCGAGGTGACGATGCGCTCGTACTGGGACTTGAAGGGCGAATGCCCGACGAAGCCGAGGTCCCAATACTCGGGATGGTGCAGATCGGCGAAGCCGCCGTCGATCAGCGCGCGCACGAAGTTGATGGTCAACGCTGCGCGTTCGTAGCCGCGCAGCAGCAACGAAGGGTCCGGCTCACGCGCCGCGACGGTGAACTCGGGACGGTTCACGATGTCGCCGCGGTAGGACGGCAGCGTCACGCCGTCGCGGGTCTCGGTATCGGCGGAACGCGGCTTGGCGTACTGGCCGGCCATGCGTCCGACGCGGATGACGGGCTTCTTGAGACCGTGCACCAGCACAAGGCTCATCTGCAGCAGGATCTTGAGGCGCTGCGCGATGCGGCCGGATTCGCAGTCGTCGAAGCTCTCGGCGCAGTCACCGCCCTGCAGCAGGAAGCGTTCACCGCGCTGCGCGGCCGCCAGCTCCTCGCGCAGCCGTTCGACCTCCCAGGACACGACGATGGGCGGCAACCGCGACAGCTGGTCGACCGCGGCGGAGAGCGCCGCCGCGTCGCGATAGGCAGGTTGCTGGCGGGCCGGTCGCGATTGCCACGAATCGGGACGCCAAGCCTGGAGGTCGAGTGTCTGAGCGTTCACGGAGGACATTCTAGCCCTGCGCCTTGGCGCGCGACCACAGCGCTTCCCACGCGTCCAGATCCAAGCTGCCGAGCTCCACGCCCTGCTCGCGCGCCAGCACTTCCATGCGGGCGAAGCGGCGCTCGAACTTGGCGTTGCTGCCGCGCAGCGCCGCCTCCGGGTCGAGGCCGAGGTGGCGCGCCCAGTTGGCGACCGCGAACAGCAGGTCGCCGAGCTCGTCCTCCTGCCTCGCGCGCGGCTCGGCGTCGCGCAGCGTGGCCTCGAATTCTCCGAGCTCCTCGTCGACTTTGGCGCGAACACCGCCGGGATCCGGCCAATCGAAGCCGACGCGGGCCGCACGTTTGCCGAGCTTCGCGGCGCGGGTCAGCGCCGGCAACGCGCGCGCCACCCCGTCGAGCGTGCCCACCTGCCCGACGGCCGCGCGCTCGGCCGCCTTGAAGCCCTCCCAGGCCACCGTCTGCTCGGCCGCGCTCAACGCATCCGGCGCCGCGAACACATGCGGATGCCGGCGCTCCAGCTTGTCGGCGATGGCGGCGGCCACCGCGTCGAGATCGAACGCGCCCTCCTCTTCGGCGATGCGCGCGAGGAACACCACCTGGAACAGCAGGTCGCCGAGCTCGTCGCGCACCGCGCCGCGATCGCCACCGGCGACGGCATCGGCGAGTTCGTGCGCCTCCTCCAGCGTATGCGGGACGATGGTCTGCATCGTCTGGGCGCGGTCCCAAGCACAACCGGTCTCAGGGTCGCGCAGCTTGCGCATCACGCCGAGCAACCGGACCAGCGCCGCGCTCACGCCGCGAGCTCCTCGCCGCGCAGCAGGCGGTAAAGCGTGAGCAGCATGCCCGCCGTCGCGCCCCAGATGTTGCGCGGCCCGAACGGCATGTCGATGAACTCGACCGCCTCGCCGGCGTACTCGCGGACGCGCGCGACATGGTTCGCCGGGTCGAGGAAGTGCCCGAGCGGCACCTCGAAGGCCTCGTCGACCTCCGTGGGGTCGAGACGCAGCTCGTAGCGCGGCTCGACGAACGACACCACAGGCGTGACCCGGTAACCCGAAACGGGGATGAGATGGTCCGGCAGGAACCCGGCCACCCGGACCAGCGACCGCGCGAGTCCGATCTCTTCTTCGGTCTCCCGAAGCGCCGCGGCCACCGCATCGGCGTCGGTCGACTCGAGCCGTCCGCCCGGAAAGCTGATCTGACCGGGATGGTGCGGCAGCCGGCTCGAACGCTGGGTCAGCAGCACCGCCAGACCCTCGGGACGGTCCACGATGGGCACGAGGACGGCCGCAGGCACCGGCGGTCGGGCGAAAAGCTCCCGCATCGGCCGCACGTCCCCGCTGGCGATGCGCCGCCGACGCCAGTCGTGCATCGGCTCGGCGCTCGGGGCCGGGATGACGCGACGCGCGATCAGTTCGCGCAGCTCCGCCGGAGCAAGGCTGGCGGGGCTGGGCGACGCGGATGGGCTGTGGGAGAGCAAAGCTTGGGGTCTCGGCGGTCTGGACCGGGCGCTGCGTGCGCCTGCGGTACAATGGGATTTTAGCACCGACGGCGGCCCTCCATCGCATGCAGTCCGACCCCCTCCACGCCCTCTCGCCCGTCGATGGTCGGTACGCACGCGCCGTCGACCCGCTGCGCGCGCACCTCTCCGAGGCGGCGCTGATCCGCACCCGCATCCGGGTCGAAGCGGCATGGTTCGTCGCCCTCGCCCGCGCGGCACCGTCCGGCCTGCCGGTCGCGGCGGGCATCGCGTCGGCGACCGTCGCCGCCGCCGAGGCCCTGTCGCGCGATGTCCCCGCCGAGGCCTGCGAAGCCGTCAAGACCATCGAGCGCCGCACCAACCACGACGTCAAGGCGGTCGAGTACTGGCTGCGCGACCAGCTGTCGACCGCCGGTGCGTCGCCGGCCGCGCTCGAGCTCGTGCACTTCGGTTGCACCTCCGAGGACATCAACAACCTCTCCTACGCGCTGATGCTGGTCGGCGCCCGCGACGAGATGCTCACCGTGGCGCGCGCGCTCGTCGCGAAGCTCGACGGGCTCGCCCGCGAGCACGCCGACCTCGCGATGCTGTCGCGCACGCATGGTCAGACCGCCAGCCCGACGACGCTGGGCAAGGAGTTCGCCAACGTCGCCGCGCGGCTGTCGCGCGCCGCCGACCGTTGGCAGGCGGTGCAGGCGCTCGGCAAGTGGAACGGCGCGGTGGGCAACTTCAATGCGCATGTCGCCGCCGCGCCCGGCGTCGACTGGCCGTCGATCTCCCGCGCCTTCGTCGGGTCGCTCGGCCTCGGATACAACCCCCACACCACCCAGATCGAACCGCACGATTGGATCGGCGAGTACTGCGATGCGCTCGCGGCGCTGGACGTCGTGCTCATCGACTTCGCGCGCGACATGTGGGGATACATCAGCCTCGGCTATCTCCGTCAACGAGCGGTCGCCGGCGAGGTCGGCTCCTCGACCATGCCGCACAAGGTCAACCCCATCGACTTCGAGAACGCCGAGGGGAACCTCGGCATCGCCAACGCGCTGCTGCGGCATTTCGCCGAGAAGCTGCCGGTGTCGCGGTGGCAGCGCGATCTCACGGACTCCACCGTGCTGCGCAACCTCGGCGTGGCGCTCGGCCATTCGCTCATCGCCCATCGCGCGCTGGAGCGCGGGCTCGGCAAGGTCGCGCCGGACCCGCTGCGCATCGCGGCCGACCTCGACGACGCCTGGGAGGTCCTGGGCGAAGCCGTGCAGACCGTGCTGCGCGCCGCAGGCGTGCCGGACGGCTACGAACTGCTCAAGGAATTCACCCGCGGCCGCCGCATCGACCAGGCGGTCTACCGCAGGTTCGTCGAATCGCTGCCGCTGCCCGAGGACGCCCGGGCGCGGCTCGCGGCGCTGCGCCCCGCCGACTACGTCGGTCTCGCGGCGCGGCTCGCCGCCGCGCGCTGAGCGGTCGACCGCCCCCGCGGACCCGCAGCGCGGCGACACCATGAAGACCATCGTCGGCGTCTCGGGCGGCGTGGACTCGGCGGTCGCCGCGCTGCTGCTGCGCGAGCAGGACCACGAGCTCGAAGCGCTCTTCATGGCGAACTGGGACGAGGACGACGCCTATTGCAGCCAGGCGCAGGACTTCCAGGACGCGCGCGCCGTCTGCAAGGAACTCGGCATCGTCCTGCACCGCGTGAGCTTCGCCGAGGAGTACCGTCGGCAGGTGTTCGACGATTTCCTCGCCGCACATCGTGCCGGCCGGACGCCGAACCCGGACGTGCTCTGCAACCGGGAGATCAAGTTCGGCGTCGCGCTCGCCCATGCGCGCCGGCTCGGCGCCACCCGCTTCGCGACCGGCCACTACGCGCGTCGCGTCGACGGTGCGGACGGCCCCGAACTGCACAAGGCCGCCGACCGCGCCAAGGACCAGTCGTACTTCCTGCACGCCATCGACCGCGAGCAGCTGTCGGCGGCGCTGTTCCCGCTCGGCGGACTGACCAAGTCCGAGGTGCGCGCCAAGGCGCGCGCAGCGGGTTTGCCGGTGCACGACAAGAAGGACAGCACGGGCATCTGCTTCATCGGCGAGCGCCCGTTCCGCGAATTCCTCGCGCAGTGGCTGCCGGAGGCGCCCGGACCCGTGGTCGACGAACAGGGCATCGAGCTCGGACGGCACCGCGGTCTCGCCTTCCATACCCTCGGCCAACGCGCCGGACTCGCCATCGGCGGCCTGCGGGGTCGTGCCGAGGCGCCGTGGTATGTCGCGCGCAAGGACGCCACGCGCAACGCGCTGGTCGTGGTGCAGGGGCAGGACCACCCTCTGCTGATGTCCCGGGCCCTCGTCACCGCGCGCGCGCACTGGCTCGCCCCGCCGAGCGCGGACCGCTTCCGCTGCACGGCGAAGATCCGCTACCGCCAGGCCGATCAGCCCTGCGAGGTCGGCGTCCGCGACGACGGCGGTCTCGAGCTGCGCTTCGATGCGCCGCAGCGCGCGGCGACGCCCGGCCAGTTCGCGGTGCTCTACGACGGCGAGCGCTGTCTGGGCGGGGCAGCGATCGAGTCGATATAATCACGCCGTACACCAAGATTTCCGCCGATCCGGGGGTTTGACATGACGGACAGCTATCAGGCGCGCACCACGCTCAGCGTGGGCGGCCGCTCCTACGACATCTGGAGCCTCGCGGCGCTGCCGAAGGACAAGGTCGCGCGCCTGCCCTTCTCGCTGAAGATCCTCCTCGAGAACCTGCTGCGCTTCGAGGACGGCGTCAACGTGACGCGGGCCGACATCGACGCGCTGCTCGGTTGGGACGCCAAGGCCACCCCCGACCACGAGATCTCCTTCACGCCGGCGCGCGTCATCATGCAGGACTTCACCGGCGTGCCCTGCGTGGTCGACCTCGCGGCGATGCGCGAGGCGGTCGCCAAGCTCGGCGGCGACCCGCAGCGAGTCAACCCGCTCGCGCCCGCGGAGCTCGTCATCGACCACTCGGTCCAGGTCGACGACTACGGCACCGCCGACTCGCTCGGCCGCAACACCCGCATCGAGTTCGAGCGCAACGGCGAGCGCTATGCGTTCCTGCGATGGGGCCAGTCGGCGTTCCGCAACTTCAAGGTCGTACCGCCGAGCACCGGCATCGTCCACCAGGTCAACCTCGAGCATCTCGCGCGCGTGGTGTTCGAGAACCGCGACGGCGCAAGGCCGCAGGCCTACCCGGACACGCTGGTGGGCACCGATTCGCACACCACGATGGTCAACGGGCTCGGCGTGCTCGGCTGGGGCGTGGGCGGCATCGAGGCCGAGGCCGCGATGCTCGGCCAGCCCGTGACGATGCTGATCCCGCAGGTGGTCGGTTTCAGGCTGACCGGCCAGCTGCCGCCGGGCGCCACCGCGACCGACCTCGTGCTCACCGTCACCGAGATGCTGCGCAAGAAGGGCGTGGTCGAGAAGTTCGTCGAATACTTCGGCGACGGTCTCAAGCACCTGCCGCTCGCCGACCGCGCGACCATCGCCAACATGGCGCCGGAGTACGGCAGCACCTGCGGCATCTTCCCGATCGACGAAGAGACGCTGCGCTACCTCGAGCTCTCGGGCCGTCCGCCCGAGCAGGTGGCGCTCGTCGAGGCCTACGCCAAGGCGCAGGGCCTCTGGCGCCACGACGGCGCCCCCGCCGCCGATTACACGGACGTGCTCGAACTCGACCTCGGTACCGTGGTGCCCTCGCTCGCCGGCCCCAAGCGCCCGCAGGACCGCGTGCCCGTCACGCAGCTCAAGCAGGTCTACCGCAAGACGCTCGAGCAGATGTCCGGCGAGCGCGCCAAGAAGAACCCCGCCGCGACGGGCGTCGGCCCGGTGACCGCCGCGGGCGACACGGGCGGCTACGAGGTCCGCGATGGTGCGGTGCTCATCGCCGCCATCACGAGCTGCACCAACACCTCGAACCCCTCGGTGATGCTCGGCGCGGGCCTCCTCGCCCGTAACGCCGCTCGCAAGGGCCTCAAGGCCAAGCCCTGGGTCAAGACCAGCCTGTCGCCCGGCTCGCGCGTCGTCACCGACTACCTCAAGAAGGCCGATCTGCTCGACGACTACGAGGCGGCAGGCTTCTTCGTCACCGGCTACGGCTGCATGACCTGCATCGGCAACTCGGGCCCGCTCAAGCCCGAGATCTCGGCCGCCGTGAAGTCGGGCGACGTCATCGCCACCTCGGTGCTCTCGGGCAACCGCAACTTCGAAGGCCGCGTGCATCCCGAGGTGAAGATGAACTTCCTCGCCTCGCCGCCGCTGGTCGTCGCCTACGCGCTCGCCGGCACCACCGACATCGACCTCTCGAGCGAACCGCTCGGCACCGGCAGCGACGGCAAGCCGGTCTTCCTCAAGGACATCTGGCCGACGCCGCAGGAGGTCGCGGACACCGTCCGTGATTCCATCGACGCCAAGATGTTCCGCGACAGCTACGGCGATGTCTTCGCCGGCGACGCCAACTGGCGCTCGATCGCGGTGCCCGCGGGCGATGTCTACGCCTGGGACGACAAGTCCACCTATGTACGCAATCCGCCCTACTTCGAGGGCATGACCATGACCCCGGGCAAGGTCCAGCCGATCAAAGGCGCGCGTGCCTTGGCGCTGCTCGGCGATTCGGTCACCACCGACCACATCTCACCCGCCGGCGACATCGCGCGCGGCAGCCCTGCGGCGAAGTACCTCGAGGAGCGCGGCGTCCAGAAGGCCGACTTCAACTCCTACGGCGCGCGCCGCGGCAACCATGAAGTGATGATGCGCGGCACCTTCGCCAACATCCGGCTGCGCAACCTGCTCGCTCCGGGCACCGAGGGCGGGGTGACCATCCATGTCCCGTCCGGCGAGCAGATGTCGATCTATGACGCCTCCATGCGCTATCAGGCCGAGGGTACGCCGCTCGTCGTGCTCGCCGGCAAGGAGTACGGCACCGGCTCGTCGCGCGACTGGGCGGCCAAGGGCACGATGCTGCTCGGCGTGAAAGCGGTCATCGCCGAGAGCTTCGAGCGCATCCATCGCTCGAACCTCATCGGCATGGGCGTCCTGCCCTGCCAGTTCACGGGCGGACAGAGCGCGCAGTCGCTCGGCCTCACCGGACGCGAGGTCTTCGAGTTCGGCGACCTGAAGGACGCCGATGCGCGCACGGTGAAGGTCATCGCCCGGCCCGACGACGGCCGCGCCCCCATCGATTTCGAGGTGCGTGTGCGCATCGACACGCCGAAGGAGCGCGACTACTACCGGCACGGCGGCATCCTGCAGTACGTGCTGCGGCAGATCGCGGCGGGCTGACGGGGCGCGCGGGTGGCCGATCCCGAACTGCCCCGCGCTCCCTCGCCGCAGCTGGTCTTCTTCGACCTCGACGGCACGATCACCCGTCGCGACACGCTGTCCGGCTATGTGTTCGGCTTCGCGCTGCGCCATCCATGGCGCCTCGCGGGCTACCTCGGGGTCCTGCCGTCTTTGCTGCGCTTCGCGTTGCGGCTCGCGGACCACGGCGAACTCAAGGGCGCGCTGATCCGCCGCGTCATGGGCGGTGCCTCCCGCCGCGAGGTCGAGGACTGGACCCGCGAGTGGATCCCGTCGCTGCTGCGCCGCGGCGTGTTCCCTGACGCCTTGTCCGCGATCGCATCGCACCGCACCGCCGGGGACCATCTCGTGCTGATGACGGCGACGGTCGACCTCTACGCGCCCCCCTTGGCCACCGCGCTCGGGCTCGATGAGTGCGTATGCAGCGAGGTGCGTTGGGACGGCGACCGCCTCGACGGGCGCCTTGCGAGCGCCAACGTCCGCGACGAGGAGAAGGCCCATCGCCTGCGGCGGGTGCTGCCGCGCTTCCCCGGACGGCCGCTGGTGGGGTACGGTAACTCCCGGCCGGATCTGCCCCACCTGCGTCTTGTCGACAGGGCGGTGCTCGTGAACGCCCGACCGCGCCTTCGGAAAGCGGCGCACGGTCTTCCGATATCGTTTAAATACTGGTTATAAGTATCTGTTTCGAAATGGATTTCGACACCAAAAATCGCATCCTCCCGTCCGATATCCCGAGCGACGCCACCGACTACGGTCGTCGTCGGGTCCTGAGCGTGCTTGCCGCCTCGGCGGCCGCCGCAGGCTTGTCGCCCCTCTCCGAACCCGCCGTCGCCCAAGCGGTGCGGGGTCTCGGCCCGGCGGCCGGCGCCTCGAAAGCGCCGCCCGTCCCGCCCTTCAAGCGCAACGCACGCTGGTCGGTGACCGAGGCGCCCAACAGCTGGGACGACATCACCACCTACAACAACTTCTACGAGTTCGGCCTCGACAAGAGCGACCCTTACGAGAACGCGCAGGCGTTCCGCACCCGCCCCTGGAGCGTCGAGATCGCGGGCGAAGCGGAGGTCACGGGACGCTTCACGCTCGAGGACATCATCAAGCCGCATGCCCTCGAGGAACGCGTCTACCGGTTCCGCTGCGTCGAAGCCTGGTCACGCATCGTGCCTTGGCTCGGCTTCCCGCTCGGCGATCTGCTGAAGCGCTTCCGTCCGACCTCGCGCGCCAAGTTCGTCGAGCTGACCACGCTGCTCGACCCGCGGCAGATGCCGGGACAACGCACGGGGGTGCTGGATTGGCCATATGTCGAGGGGCTGCGTATCGACGAGGCCATGCACCCGTTGACGCTGCTCGCCGTAGGCCTGCACGGACGGTGGCTGCCGAACCAGAGCGGCGCGCCGCTCCGGCTCGTCGTGCCCTGGAAGTACGGTTTCAAGAGCGTGAAGTCCATCGTCCGCATCCGCTTCACCGAGCGGCGACCGCGGACCAGCTGGAATGTCGCGGCGCCGGAGGAGTACGGCTTCTTCGCCAACGTGAACCCGGCGGTGGACCACCCGCGCTGGAGCCAGGCCAAGGAGCGCCGCATCGGCGCGAGCTTCCTGGCGCCCCGCATCGATACCCTGCCCTTCAACGGCTACGCCGCCGAGGTCGCCTCGCTCTACCGCGGCATGGACCTGCGGCGGTTCTATTGAACCGCTGACGGCGTGACCACCCCACGCCTGCCGTTCCGCCTACCGCCGCCCCCGCGACCGCTCGCGTTCGCGCTCGCCGCTGCGCCCGCGGCGTGGCTGATCGCCGGCATCTTCGGCATCGCCGGCGCCGACCTCGGACCCAATCCCGTGCGCGAGCTCACCCATGTCACGGGCAAGACCGCGCTCAACCTGCTGCTGATCACGCTGCTGGTGTCGCCGTTGCGCGATCTCAGCGGCATCCCGTCATGGCTGCGACTGCGCCGCATGATGGGCCTCTTCGCGGCCTTCTATGCGGCGCTGCACTTCACGGTCTACGCGGTCCTGGAGCTCGACCTGTCGGTGGCGGACCTCGGCCGCGAGCTCGCGAAACGCCCCTACATCTGGGTGGGTGCCGCAGCGCTGGTCGCGCTCGTGCCGCTCGCCGTCACCTCCACCGACCGCATGATGCGCCGACTCGGCCGTCGCTGGCAGACACTGCATCGTCTCGTCTACGCGATCGCGATCCTCGCCGTGTGGCACTACTGGTGGCAGGTGAAGGCCGACATCCGCGAGCCGCTGGTCTACGCGTCGGCGCTCGCGCTGTTGATCGGTTGGCGCCTCTGGCGTCGACATGATGTCCGGCGCACCGTCGCGGGCCGCAGCCCCGACGGTCCTGTCAGCTGAACACCCACGAGGGCACGTGTCGCCAACCGCGGCTGAGTTCGCGGTCGAGCGCGCGCCAACCGGGACACACCGCCTCCACCGCATGCCAATACGCGGCCGAGTGGTTCATGTGCCGGGTGTGGGCCAGCTCGTGCAGCAGCAGGTAATCCAGCACCGGCGGCGGCTGGAACGCACCGCAGACATTGAGGCTGATGACACCCCGGCGCGAACAGGAGCCCCAGCGCGTCCGCTGGCACCGCAGCTGGACCTTGCCGAACGAGAAACCGTGCTGCGCGGCCAGCTCGGCGACGCGGGCCTCGATGGGACCGTGGCAATGATCCTTGAGCCACTCGCGCAGCGCGGCGGCGAGCCGCGCCCGCTCACCCGTGCCGCGCAGCGACAGCAGGCCGGGCACCATGGCCTCGGCGCGCGGTGCGCCCCGGCCGCCCGCCAGATGCACCCGCCAACGCTGACCCAAGGCGTGCAGTTCGATGTCGCGCGGCGGGAACGGCGCGGGCGCATGGGCGCGGCGCTCGGCGACCCGCGCCTCGATCCAGCTGCGATGGCGGACGACGAACAGATCCACCGCCTCGCGCGACGCGCCCCGCGGCAGCACGATCTCGACCCGACCGTCGAGATGTACCCGCGCGGACAGCCGCCTCGCCCGCGGGCTGGTCCTGAACTCCCAGACTTCCGTCGTGTCGCCCATCATCACCTGCCCGATGATAACGGCCTGCGGTAGCATCTGTGCCCATGTCCCGCTGGTTCAAGAGCGACAACACGTCCCCTGCGGCGCCCGAGGTGCTGGCCGCCCTCACGGAGGCCAACAGCGGCTACGCCCGCGGCTACGGCGACGATGCCTGGACGACCCGCGCCGAACGGCGCTTCTCGGAGGTCTTCGAGCGCGACGTGCGCGTGTTCCTCGTCGGCACGGGCACCTCGGCGAACGCGCTGGCGCTCGCCACCCTCGTCCCGCCCTACGGTTCGGTCTTCTGCCACGAGCAGGCGCACATCGTCCGCGACGAGTGCGGTGCGCCGGAGTTCATGACGGGCGGCGCGCGCCTGCAGCTGCTGCCGGGCGACGGCGCGAAGCTGACGCCGGCCGCGCTGCTGCGCGGCATCGCGGACAACCCGACGGCCGTCCATACGGTGCAGCCGCGGGCGGTGTCGATCTCGCAGGCCACCGAACTCGGCACGGTCTACCGCCCCGCGGAACTGCGGGCCTTGTCCGACACCGCCCATGCGCACGGGCTGCTCGTGCACATGGACGGCGCGCGCTTCGCCAACGCCGTCGCCTCGCTCGGCTGCACACCGGCGGCGGCGAGCGCGGCATCGGGTGTCGACGTGCTGTCCTTCGGCGCCACCAAGAACGGCGCGCTCGCGGCCGAAGCCGTGGTCTTCTTCGACCCCGCCCGCGCCGCCGACTTCGAGTTCCGGCGCAAGCGCGCGGGGCACCTCTTCTCCAAGATGCGCTACGTCGCCGCGCAGTGGCTGGCCTACCTCGACGACGGGCTGTGGCTGCGCCTCGCCGCGCGGGCCAACGCCCACGCACGGCGGATCGGCGAGGACGCAGGCACCTTGCTCCTGCAACCGGTCGAAGCCAACGAGATCTTCGTGCGTCCGGGCGCCGCGGGGATCGCGGCGCTGCGCGGCCAGGGCTTCGAGTTCTACGACTGGGGCGCCGACGGTTCGGGCGAGGCACGGTTCGTCGTCTCCTGGGACCAGACGGACGAGGATGTCGACGCCCTCTGCGCGGCGTTGCGCGCCCTGCCCGACACCGCCGCCGCCTGAGCGCCGTCATGCCGCCCGTGCTGGTCGACATCGGCATCAACCTCGCGCACGACAGCTACGACACCGACCGTGAGGACGTGGTGCGCCGCGCGTTGGCCGCAGGCGTCCACCAGTTCGTCGTCACGGGTGCCTCGGTCGAGGGGACCCGCGCCGCGTTGCAGCTCGCACATGCCGCGCCGCTCCTCATGCGTGCGACCGCAGGCTGCCATCCCCACCACGCCGTCGACCTCGACGCGGCGGCGTCCGACGCGCTCGGTGCGCTCGCCGAGGATCCGCTCTGCGCCGCGGTCGGCGAGTGCGGCCTCGACCATCACCGCAACTTCTCCTCGCCGAACGAGCAACGCGCCGCGTTCGAGCGCCAGCTCGCGCTGGCGATCAGGCTGCGCAAGCCGCTCTTCCTGCATTGCCGCGATGCGCACCGCGACTTCATCGCGATGCTGCGCGCCCACGCCGCCGCCCTGCCGCCGGCGGTCCTGCACTGCTTCACCGGCACCGGCGACGAGCTCGACGACTGCCTCGCGCTCGGGCTCTTCATCGGCATCACCGGCTGGATCTGCGACGAGCGGCGCGGCGTGCACCTGCGCGACATCGTCGGTCGCATCCCCGTCGGCAGGCTGATGATCGAGACCGACGGTCCCTACCTTCTGCCGCGCGACCTCGACCCGAAGCCGGCATCGCGGCGCAACGAACCGATGTACCTGCCGCAGGTCGCGCGCGCCGTCGCCGCCGCCCGCGGTGAGGACGTGACCGAGCTCGCCGACCACACGACCCGCACGGCGAGGGCCTTCTTCGGCCTTCCCACGCTGCCCGACGATTTCCTGCAGGAGACCCGCCCATGAACGTTCTCGATGCCCGCACCTACGAGACCATCGCCCGCGAGTGGCACGAGACCATCGTGCCGACCCTCTGCGACTACGTCCGCATCCCCAACAAGTCGCCGCACTTCGCGCCCGACTGGGAGGCCCAGGGCCACATGCAGCGGGCGGCGCAGCTGCTCGCCGACTGGTGCCGTCGCCAACCCGTCCCGGGCATGACGGTGGAGCTGCTCGACCTGCCCGGCCGCACGCCGGTGCTGTTCATCGATGTCCCGGGCGAGATCGACGACTGCGTGCTGCTCTACGGCCATCTCGACAAGCAACCCGAGTTCACGGGCTGGAACGAGGGCCTGGGACCGTGGGAGCCGGTGATCCGCGACGGCAAACTCTACGGGCGCGGGGGCGCCGACGACGGATACGCGGTGTTCAGTTCGCTGCTCGCCGTCCGCGCGCTCAAGGAGCGCGGTGTGAAGACGGCGCGCTGCGTGGTGCTGATCGAGGCCTCCGAGGAGAGCGGCAGCACAGACCTGCCGGCCCACCTCGAGGCGCTCGGCAACCGCATCGGCGAGCCCTCGCTCGTCATCTGCCTCGACGCCGAGTGCGGCAACTACGCGCAGCTGTGGTGCACGAGCTCGCTGCGCGGCAACCTCACCGGTGCGCTGCGGGTGGAGATGCTGCGCGAGGGCGTGCACAGCGGTATGGGCACGGGCATCGCCGCCACGCCCTGGCGGGTCGCCCAGCAGCTTCTGGCACGGCTCGAGGATCCGCTCAACGGCGACATCCGCCTGCCCGAACTGCAGTGCGACATCCCGCGCGAACGCATCGAGCAGGCCCGCACGGCCGCGCGGACGCTGGGTGACGAGGTCCGCGAACGGCTGCCTTTCCTGCCCGGCGTGCGCGCCTTATCCACCGACCCGGTCGAACTGCTGCTCGGCAGCACCTGGCGCAGCACGCTCGCCGTCACCGGCGCCGACGGCCTGCCGCCCGTCTCGCAGGCCGGGAACGTCCTGCTGCCGCGTCTTGCGCTCAAGCTCAGCCTGCGGTTGCCGCCCACCATCGATGCGAAGGTCGCCGCCGCCGCGGTCAAGCGGGAGCTCGAGCGCGACCCACCCTACGGCGCGCGCGTCAGCTTCGACATCGAGTCCGCCTCCGAGGGCTGGCATGCACCGATCTGCGCGGCTTGGCTCGAAGAATCGATGCAGCGCGCCTCGCAGGCCGTCTTCGGGCGCGGGATGCTCTACGCCGGGGTCGGCGGCACCATCCCGTTCATGGGGATGCTGGGCCGGCGCTTCCCGCGCACGCAGTTCATGATCACGGGCGTGCTCGGGCCGTTGTCGAACGCGCACGGACCCAACGAGTTCCTGCATCTGGCCTACGCCGAGAAGCTCACGGCCTGCGTGGTGCAGGTGCTGGCCGACCACGCCTCCCGACCGCGTGGCGCGGAGACCGCGGCCGCCGCCTGAACGCCGGCGGCCTGCACGTGCACGGGTGCGCCGCTACGGGTGCGCCGGCACGAGCCGGCCGTGGGGTCTATGCGACGCCGGTGAAGTTGCTGGGGAGCAGCCGCTCGCGCAGCCGAGCCCAGGTCTCGCGCCAAGGCTCGGTCGCGCGCTCCGCGTGGCTGCGCTCGCCCATCAGCAGCTCGACGCCGAGGCTGTCCTCGCGCAGCGTGAGCCGGGGCAGGCCTTTCGGGAAGCTGGCGCGGCGTGTGAACACCACGCGCCCCTCGACGGGGATCTCGTCCGCGTGCGCCTTGACCGCAGCGATGCGGTCATAGAGCGAGGCCTGCGGGTTCGAGAACGTATAGCGTCGCACACCGTCCATCACGGTCCACTCGGTCATGGCGTCGGAGCCGAAGATGTTGCCCGCCGCATCGCGCATCTCGAGCACCACGAGCCCGCGGGGCGTGAACAACAGGTAATCGAGGTGCAGCGTGCCGCCGTTGCCGTCGGGCACGAGCACATCGCGCGCATGGTCGAGCGAGATGCTGCCGATCAGCGCCGCCCGAGCAAGACGCTCCCGCCGCGCGCGCCAGGCGCGCCAGCCGAACACCCCGGCGACGCCCACCGATACGCCGAGCAGCACGGCCGCAGCCGCGAGCACCCATGGGTCGACGCTGCGCAGGTCGAGGGCGCCGATCACGCGTCGCTCTCGACGGCGTCGCGCTCGATGGCGTCGCGCAGCGCGGCGAAGTCCGCCGCCAACGGCTGGACGCTGGTCGGCCGGCCGAAGAGCGCCGCCAACGCCGGTGGCACCGGGATGCTCATCCCGAGCAACGGCTCGACCACCTCCGGGAATTTCGCCGGCGAGGCGGTCGCCACGAGACACCAGGCCTGGGATCGGCGCTCAGCGGGGGACAGGCGAGCCCAGACCTCGGCGGCGACAGCCGTGTGCGGACACCAGATCTGACCGAAGCGCGCATGGTCCGCCACGATACGGGCGCGGATCGCATCGTCGTCCACGCTGAAGGCCCGGAGCGCGCCGCGCAACGCATCCATCGTCGGATGCATCTGCCGCAAGCGCTCGAGGTTCGAGGGGTTGCCGACATCCATCGCCGAGGCGATCGTCGCGACGCTGGTGCGTGGGGTGAGATCGCCGCTCTCGAGCAGGTCCGGCACGGTGCGGTTGGCGTTGTGGGCGAGGATGACTTCGCCGATCGGCAAGCCCATGCGTCGCGCCCACACACAGGCCGCCGCATTGCCGAGATTGCCGCTCGGGATGATGAACGACAGGGCGGAGCCGGTGTCCCGCAGGTGCGCGAGGCTGGTCGCCGCGTAGTACACCGCCTGCGGCAACAGGCGGCCGAGGTTGATGCTGTTCGCGGACGACAGCGCGTGACGCGCTGCAAGACCCGGATCGAGGAACGCCTCCTTCACCATGCGCTGGCAGTCATCGAAGGTGCCGGTGACCGCGTAGCTGCGCACATTGCCGCCCCAGCAGGTCAGCTGACGCTCCTGGGTCGGTGAGACGAGCCCCTTCGGGTACAGCACGCTGACACGGAATCCGGACCGGCCATGGAACGCCGCCGCGACCGCACCGCCGGTATCGCCGGAGGTCGCCACGAGGATGTGCAACGGGCGCGCTGTCGCGCCGCTCGAAGCACCGCGCAAACGTGCGAGGCAGGCCGCCAGGAACCGGGCACCGAAATCCTTGAACGCCGCGGTGGGACCGTGGAAGAGTTCGAGCACCGACAGCCGCTCGCCGTCAGCGGTGCCCGGCAAGCCCACGAGAGGCGCCGGGAAGTCGAAGGCTTCGCGGACGATGCCCGGCATCTCGCGCTCCAGCACCGTCCCGCGGGCGAACGGCGCGAGCAGACGCTCCGCGACCGCGGGCAAGCCCGTCGCGCCGTCGAAGTCATCCGGCGTCATCGTCGGCCACACGGTCGGGACGTAAAGCCCGCCATCCGGTGCGAGTCCCTGCACCAACGCCTCCGGGAGCGGGAGCGGCGGCGCGGTGCCGCGCGTGCTGGCGAAAGACATGGGCTGGTTCATCGGCAGCTCAATCCGCGACGACGCGGGCCCCCTCGGAATCCACGGGCACGACCCAATGATCGACCTCGACGCCATGGCTCGCGAACGCCGCGACCATGCCGGAACGCACGGCCTCGGCCGTCTCGCCCGGGGCCCACGCGAACATCGTCGGACCGGCGCCCGAGATCGAGCAGCCGAGTGCGCCCGAGGCCATCGCCGCCGCGCGCACCGCGGAGAAGCCAGGGATGAGCTTCTTGCGCTGCGGCTCGATGACGACGTCGTTGAGGCCCTCGCGGATCAGGTCGAGGTCGTCGGTGTAGCACCCCGAGATGAACCCCGCGAGATTGGCGGTCTGCCAGACGAAATCGGCCATCGCGACATCCCGCTTGAGGATCGAACGGGCCTCGCGGGTGGAGAGGAACATGTGGGGATGGATGATCACCGCCCGTATGCCCCGGGGTACCGGGATGCGTTTGACACGCGGATTGTCGATGCCGACCGTGAGCACCAGACCGCCGAAAAGGGATGGCGCGATGTTGTCGACGTGCATCGACCCGCTCGCGACCGCTTCGCCCTGCATCGCGAACTTGAGCAGTTCGAGCTTCTCGAGCGGTCGATCGAGCAGCGCGTTCGCCGCGACGACGGCGCCGACCGCCGAGGCGGCGGAACCGCCGAGGCCGGAACCGAGCGGGATGCCTTTCTGGATGCTCATCTCGAAACCGAACGACGGCCTCACCGCCACGTTCAGCGCGAGCAGCGCCCTGCCGGCGGTGTTGCGCTCGGGCTCGAGCGGCAGCTCCTCCGGCACGCCCGAGATCGACGTGATGCGCACACCCGGTTCGGCCGCGCGCTTGACGGTGATCCGGTCGCCGAGAGCGTCGACCGCGAAGCCCAGGATATCGAAACCGATGCCGACATTGCCGACCGAGGCCGGCGCGAAGGCGGTCGCCGTGCTCTTGCCGCTCATAACCGTGCTCCGAGGTAGGCCGAGAGACGCAGCAGGTCGGCGAAGATGCCGCCCGCCGTGACCTCGGGACCCGCGCCGGGCCCCTGCACGATGAGCGGGTTGCTGCTGTAGCGCGCCGTCGCGAACCGCACGACGTTGTCGGTGAGCGCGATGTTGGCGAAGGCATGGCGGGCGTCGAACTCCACCACACCGACGGTGGCCTTGCCGTCCGCCGTGAGGCGCCCCACGTAACGCAGCACCTTGCCACGGGCCTTCGCCGCCTCGAAGCGCTCGCGCATCGCGGCATCGTGGTCGGGAAGGCGCGCGAGGAAGTCCTCGATGCTCCCCTGCTCCAGACCCGCCGGCACGAGGCCCTCGACCTCGACGTCGGACATCTCGAGCGCACGGCCCATCTCTCGCCCGAGGATGATCAGCTTGCGTGCGACATCCATGCCGGAGAGGTCGTCCCTCGGGTCGGGCTCGGTGTAGCCGCGCTGCTTCGCCTCACGGACGATGTCGCTGAACGCCCGGCTCCCGTCGTAGACGTTGAAGAGGTAGGCCAGCGTGCCGGAGAAGATGCCCTCGATGGCGGTGATCTCGTCGCCGGTCTCGCGCAGGTCGCGCAGCGTGCCGATGACGGGCAGTCCGGCGCCCACCGTCGCCTCGTAGAGGTAATGCGTCCCGCCCGCGCGACGCGCCGCATGCAACGCGCGATATTCGTCGAGCGGCGCGCTGTTCGCCTTCTTGTTGGGCGTCACGACATGGATGCCTGCGGCCAACCAGCGCGCGTAGTGCTTCGCCACCTCGCCGCTCGCGGTGCAATCGATGATGACATGGTGCGGAAGATGGTCCGCGGCCACATGCGCCACGAAACGGTCGAGGTCCGGCGCTTCGGACGAGGTCTGCAACGCCTGTCGCCAGCCGCCGAGATCGACGCCGCGCTCTGCGAGCAGCATGCGCTTCGAGGTGAGCAGGCCCCGCACCCGCAGGTCGAGCTTGAAGTCCCGCTGCAACCGGCCGGCCTGCGACGCGATCTGCTCGAGCAGCACCCGCCCCACGGTGCCGGGGCCGATGATCCCGACCGACACGGTATGGGCGGAGAGATAGAAGCTCGCGTGCACGGCACGCAGGGCGCGCGTCGCCGCCTTGGCCGGCACCACCACCGAGATGTTCCGCTCGGAGGCGCCCTGCGCGATGGCGCGCACGTTGACCGCCGCCGACCCGAGCGCAGCGAACACCTTGGCCGCGACACCCGGCAGACCCGCCATCCCGTCGCCGACCACGGCGAGGATGGCGAGGTCCGGATCGACCTCCACCGCGTGGATCTGGCCGTCCGCGAGTTCGCGCGCGAACGCGGCGCGCAGCACGGTGGCGGCGCGGTCCGATTGCGCGCGCGGCACGGCGCAGCAGATGGAATGCTCGGAGCTGCCCTGCGAGATGAGCACCACCGAGATGCCTTCCTCGCGCAAGGCGCCGAACAACCGGTTCGCCGTGCCCGGCACGCCGATCATGCCCGCACCCTCGAGGTTGACGAGCGCGATGTCTTCGATGGTCGTGATGCCCTTCACGGGCAGCGCCGATCGCGGCTCGGCGCAGATCAGCGTGGCGGGGTTGCCGGGCGCGAAGGTGTTGCGGATCCAGATCGGGATGCCGCGGCCCACGGCGGGGGCCATGGTCTGGGGATGGATGACCTTCGCGCCGAAATAGGCCAGTTCCATCGCCTCGTTGTACGAGAGCGAGTCGATGACCTGCGCATCGGGCACGCGCCGCGGGTCGGCGGACAGCACGCCGTCGACATCGGTCCAGATGTGGATCTCCGCGGCGTCCAGCAGACTGCCGAAGATGGAGGCCGAGAAGTCGCTGCCGTTGCGTCCGAGCGTGGTCTGCACGCCATGCGGGTCTGCGGCGATGAAGCCGGTGATGACCAGCGTGCCCGCGAAACCGTCCTCGACGGCCGCGCGCATCCGCTCACGCGAGGCGTCCCATCGGACCATCGGCCCCAACGGGCCCCGATCGACGACGACGACCCCGCGGGCATCGAGCCATCGGGTCTCGCCACCGCGCACGGCGCGGGCGGCGTAGAACTCGCTGAACAAGCGCGTCGACCAGATCTCGCCGTAGCCCGACACGACATCATGGATGTTGCGCGAGGCCGAGCGCGTCAACCGCACGGCCTGCAGGATGCCTTCGATGTCGCGGCGGTCCCGGTCGAAGGCCGCCAGCCACGCCTCGGCGGCCTGCGTGGACAGCAGTTCGGCGGCGAGGGTCGCATGCCGCGCGCGCAGCGCATCAAGACCTGCGCGGAAACCCTCGTCCTGCCGCTCCGCCTGCGACACGAGACCCAGCAAGGCGTCGGTGACCCCTTTGCAGGCGGAGAGCACGACACCGAGCCGTCCGACAGGCTGTGCGTCGAGGATGTCGGCGACCCGGCGGAAGCAGGCCGCGTCCGCGACGCTGGACCCACCGAACTTGTGCACCACCCAACCGGCCGACCCCGACATCACCTCGACTCCCCGACGCATGCGAAAAAACTTATGGACTGTAGCGGTCGGGGACGCTCCGCGGCAAGTTTACGCGCCCCGCACCGACAGACGGGCGGGCGGCAAGTCGCCTACACTTGTCGGCCCATGGAACCCGCTGCGCTCTGGCCCCTGCTCCTCGTCCTGGTGGCGACCGCGCTGTTCGCCGGCGTGCTCGCCGGTCTGCTCGGCGTCGGCGGCGGCATCGTGCTGGTGCCGGTGCTCGATGTCGCGCTGCGGGCGGGCGGCGTCTCGTCGGACTGGTCGATGCACGTCGCGGTGGCGACCTCGCTCGCGACCATCATCCCGACCGCCATCGCCTCCTCGCGCGCGCACGCGGCGCGAGACGCGATCGACTGGTCGACCGTGCGCGCGTGGGCGCCCGGGATGCTCGTCGGTGCGCTCGCCGGCAGCCTGCTCGCCGCGCGCGTCGCCGATGCCACGCTCGCCGCGGTGTTCGGCGTCGTGGCGGCCATCGTCGCGCTCAAGATGTTCCTGCCGCTCGATCATCTGCGGTTGGCGCATGCCGTGCCGCACGGCATCGGCGGCAACACCATCGCGGCGACCATCGGCGGCCTCTCGGCGATGATGGGCATCGGCGGCGGCACCCTTTCGGTGCCGGCGATGACGCTGACGGGCGGACCGATCCACCAAGCCGTCGGCACCGCCGCATTCTTCGGCCTGCTGATCGCGCTGCCGGGTACCGTGGGCTACCTCCTCGCCACGCCTGCCACGACCTTGCCGCCCTTGACCATCGGCCTCGTCAGCCTGATCGCGTTGGCCATCGTCGCGCCCTGCACCATGCTCACCGCACCCTTCGGTGCCCGTCTTGCGCATTCGCTGCCGCGTCGACGGCTCTCACAGGCCTTCGGCGTGTTCCTCGGCTTGGTCGCGGCACGGATGCTGTACCGGGCCTGGACCTCGCTCTGAACCCTCGGACCCTTCCCACGAGCGTCGACCGCATGGACGAACAACCCACCCATATCGGCGGCCCTTGGTTCGAGGACCTCGAGCGCGGCCTCTCCTTCGATGCGCCCGCGGTGACCCTCACCGATGGCCACGCGGCGCTGCACGCCGCGCTCTTCGGGGACCGGATGCGCCTGCCGCTCGATCACCACACCAGCGGTGCGGTCACAGGACGAGGGAAGCCGCTCGTGCACCCGTTGGTCGCGATCAACATCGCCATCGGTCAGTCGACCTGGGCCTCTCAGCGGGTCAAGGGCAACCTCTTCTACCGCGGATTGGTGCTGCGCCGACCCGTGTTCGTCGGCGACACGCTGCACACCACGACGCGTGTGGTCGCGCTGCGCCAGAACCGCGCCCAGGCCGGCCGCGCCGCGACGGGCATCGCGGCGCTGGAGATGACGACCGTCGATCAGCAGGGCGACACCGTGCTGCGTTTCTGGCGCTGTCCGATGCTCCCCTGCCGCGATCCCGACGCCGCGACCGGGTACGCCGATGACCTCAACGCGGTGGGCGCCGACGCCGCACCGCCGGCCGAAGGCTTGCCCCGCGGCTGGTCGCTCGGCCCGACCGCGCATTGGCAAGGGATCCGCACGCAGGACCTCGGCCCGGGACGACGCTTCACCGTCGAAGGTCGCGACACGATCACCTGCGCACCCGAACTGGTGCGCCTCTCGCTCAACATGGCCATGGCGCATACGGATGCCCGGCTGTCGTATGTCGGTGAACGGCTGGTCTACGGCGGACATGTGATCTCCATGGCCTTCGCGCAGGTGACGCGCGCCTTGCCGAACCTCCTGACCCTCACCGCCTGGGAATCCTGCGACCACCTCGCGCCGGTGGTCGAGAACGACCGGCTGCGCAGCACGCTCGAGGTGACCGACATCGTCCCGGTCGATGCGGCACGCGGCGGTGGCGCGCTGCTGCGCATCGCCGTCGAGACCTTCGCCTCGCGCGGCGATCCGGAGACCGAGACCCGGGTGCTCGACTGGAAGTTCTGGGCCTGGAGCATCTGAACGCGCCTTCGTGCGTCGCCCTCAGCCGTTGTAGCATCGAGCATCCGATGGACCCGAACCGCGACATCACAGAACGCATCGTCGAGCGCACGGTCGGCATGCGCTTCGCACAGCTGCCGCCGGATGCCGTCACGGCGGCGCAGACCTTCGTGCTCGATTCATTGGGCGTCGCGCTCTCCGGCAGCCGCGTCCCGCTCATCACCGCCCTCAAGGGCGCGGCGGCGACCTGGGGATCGGGTGATGCCGCACGGGTCTGGGGCAGCGGCGAGCGTGTGCCTGCGGCTTCGGCGGCGTTCCTCAACGGCTGGCAGATCCACAACCAGGAATGGGACTGCGTCCATGAGCCTGCGGTCGTGCACCCGATGGCCGTGGTGCTCGCGACACTGGTCGCGTTCGCCGAATCGCGCGGCGGCATGGACGGCAGACGGCTCATCACCGGGGTCTCCGTGGCGGTGGACGTCGCGACAGGGATCGGTCGCGCCGCGCGCAACAAGCTGCGTTTCTTCCGACCGGCGATGTGCGGCGCTCTCGGCGCCACCGCCGGCATGGCCAACATGCTGGGGCTCGATGCCGCCACCACGCGCAGCGCGCTGGGCATCGCCTACAGCCAGCTCTCCGGGACGATGCAGGCGCACATCGAGGGCTCGCCGGTGCTGCCGATGCAGATCGGCTTCAACGCGCGCGCGGCGCTGCTCGCGATCGAACTGGCGACCCGGGGGATCACCGGCCCCGGCGATTTCCTCGAGGGCGTGCACGGGTACTACACGCTGATGGACCCTGAGCGGGATCCCGCGGCGTTCGACGGCTTCGAGGACCGGTTCGCGGTGACGGAGCTCTCGCACAAACCGTTCCCGAGCGGTCGCGCCACGCACGGCGGTGTCGATGGCCTGCTGACGCTGCAGGCCCAGCTCGGGTTCGTACCCGACGATCTGGAGTCCGCCGTGGTCCACGCGCCCCCGCTCGTCATCCAACTCGTCGACCGGCCGGCACGGCCCGACATGGCGCCCGCCTACGCACGCCTGTGCCTTCCGTATGTCGCCGCCACGGCGCTGCTGACCGGCGACGTCGGCGTCGCGGACTTCGAGCCGTCCGCGATGGCGGACGGGCGACGCCTCGCGCTCGCGGCCCGCATCGGTGCGCGTCGCGACGACAACCCCTCGCTCAACGCGCTCGCACCGCAGCGCGTCGAGATCGCGCTGCGGGACGGGTCGCGCCACGCGCTCGATCTGCCGGCCGTGTTGGGTGCGCCGGGTCGTCCCTTGGACCGCGCGCGTCATCTCGCCAAGTTCAGGCGCGCGGCGGCCTCGGCCGCCCGGCCGCTGCCCGAGGACCGCATCGAGTCGTTGATCGGACTTGTGGACCGGCTGGAACTCCTGGACGACGTGCGGCATCTCGTCGATGCCTTGGTGCCGGGCTGACCGTCCGTCACGCTGCAAGACCATGACCGACGGACCGCTCTACTACGATTCCTTCGACCACGCGCAGCTGTTGCGCGATTTCCCGCTCGGCGACGACTTCACCCGGGGCTACGCGCGGCTCTCCGCGGACGAGATCCGCGCCCGGCAGGACGCGCTGTTCCGGCGATGCGTCGCGCGCGCCTGGCAGGTGCCGTTCTACCGTCGGCTCTGGGGCGCGGCCGGCGTCGGACCGGGCGACGTTCGCGGCCTCGACGACATCGGCAAACTGCCCGTGTTCGGCAAATCGGATCTCATGCGGAGTCTCGCCGAACATCCGCCGTGGGGGGACTACCACGGCTGGGAGGGGGCACCGGGCACGCGACCCATCACCGTGGTGCACACCACGAGCGGCACCACCGGGCGTCCGCAGGTCGTGCTCTTCAGCCCGAAGTCGCGCGAGGTGCAGGCGCTGCTGGTGGCGCGGGTCTGGCGCATGCAGGGATTGCGGCCCGACGATGTCGTCCACTCCGTCTACGGCCACGGCATGATCAACGGCGGGCACTTCGTGCGCGAGGCCGCGCTGCACTACACGCAGTGCCTGTTCCTCTCGGCAGGCACCGGCAAGGAGACCCGCTCCGTCACGCAGATCGAGCTCATCCGCGACCTGCGCGTCACCGTGCTGGTCGGTTTCGTCGACTACATCCGCCAGCTCGCGGAGACCGCGCGCGAGATGGGCCTCGAGCCCGGCCGCGACCTCGCCGTACGCGCCATCTTCGGCCATGTCGGACGCGAGTCGCGCAGCGCTTTGTCCCGCGCCTGGGGCGGCGCCGAGGTCTACGACTGGTACGGCGTCGCCGACACCGGTCCCATCGCCGCCGAAGGTCCGGACCGCGACGGCATGTATGTGATGGAGGACGCGCAGTACCTCGAGATCGTCGACGAGGCCACCGGTCTCGCGGTCCACGACGGCACGCCGGGCGACATGGTCGTGACCTCGCTATACCGCGACGACGTCTATCCGCTGATCCGCTTCAACACCCGCGACCTGTCGGCGTGGCGCAGCGGCCCCTCCGCGCTCGGCTGGAACCTGCGCCGCACCGCCGGCGTGCTCGGGCGCAGCGACAACATGGTCAAGCTGCGCGGCATCAACGTCTACCCGCTCGCGCTCGCCGCCATCCTCAACGACCGGCCCGAGTTCGCCGGCGAATACATCTGCCGCGCGCGCCGCACCGCCGACGGGCGCGACGAGATGACGGTGATCATCGAGACCCGCGCTGATGCGGCCCGCACCCGTGAACTCGGCCTCGCCTTCGAGGCGTTGCTGGCGCAGAGGGTCGGGGTCGCGCTGCAGGTGGAACTGGTCGCGCCGGGCGAGACGGCGCCGCTGACCCAGGTCGACAGCCGCCAGAAGCCCCTGCGGCTGATCGACGAGCGTCCGAAGGTCGGCAACGCATGAGCACCCCGCTCGCGGCGGTCGAACGCACGCTCGCCGCGATGGCGACCGCTCAGCACCTCGGACTCTTCAGCCATATCGCCGACGCGGAGGCGCTCAGCGCCGCCGCCGAGAGCACCCGACGTCTGGCCCAGGGCAGCCCGCGCAGCGCGCTGGAAGGCCTCACCGTGGTCCTGAAGGGCAACATCGCCGTCCGCGGCTGGCCGTGGCAGGGCGGACTGCGCGTCCGCCGCGGGGTCGTCGCGCACGAGGACGCGGCCGTCGTGTCGAGGCTGCGCGCCGCCGGCGCCGTGCTGCTCGCCCAGACCACCCAGGATGAGGGCGCGCTCGGTGCCGAAGGGCTCGCCCTCGAAGGCCCGATCCGCAACCCGCACGACCCGGCACGCAGCACCGGGGGCTCGAGCGGCGGTTCAGCGGGTGCGCTCGCAGCCGGGTTGTGCGACCTTGCGGTCGGCACCGACACCATCGGCTCGGTACGCATCCCGGCCGCGTTCTGCGGCGTCGCGGCCCTGAAGCCTTCCTATGGCCGCGTGAGCGTACGCGGCGTCCTGCCGGTGCATCCCCGTTTCGATCACGTCGGTCCGATGGCCCGCGACATCGCCGGCGTGCGCGCCCTGCTCGCCTGCATCGCCGGACCCGACCCCTCGAGCGCGTGCTCCGTGGACTACGGCGATGCATCGGGGACCCGCTCCGCGGCGCCCTCCGCAGGGGCTCGCCCGCTCGCCGGCTGGCGCATCGGCTATGCCATCGGGTTCGACGACCTCGGCCCCGAAGAAGCGGTCATCGACGGCTACAACGCCGCCGTCGCGGCGCTGCGCGAGGCCGGCGCGGAGCTGCTGCCGGTGGATGTCCGGTCTCTGGAGCTGCGACGGACGCGTCGCGCGGTGTTCGCCCTCTGCGAGCACGAGATGTGGCGCTCGCACCGGGAGACGATGGCCGCGCGACCCGACGACTACTCAGGCCGTATCGGTGCGCTGCTGGGATACGGCGCCACGCTCGACAGCGACAAGCTGCGCGCACTGGACGGGAGGGTCACGGGCTTCCAGTTCGCGTGGGAGCGGCTCGTCGCCGGGATCGATGCCTGCATCACGCCGACCACGCCGGGCGTCGCCTTCGCGCACGACGCGATCGCCCCGGACAACCTCGCGGACCTCACGGTCATCGGCACGGCAGCGGCGGTGCCGGCGGTCTCGGTCCCCTGCCCGATCCCCGCGACGTCCGCGGACGGCGTGCGGCGTCCTCCGCCGGTCGGGCTGCAGGTGCTCGCCGAACGGGGCGGAGACCTGCGCGCGCTCGAGGTCGCCGCCGTGATCGAGGCGGCGGGCCGCCCCGACAGGGCCTGATTCAATCGGCGGTGCCGAGGCCCGCATAGTGCGCCGCGATGTCGCGACGCCGCGCCCACCAGACGCCGCGCGCCGCGCGGGCATGCTGCAGGAACTTCTCGAACGCACCGATGCGCCCCGGCCGCCCGATGATCCGCAGGTGCACGCCGAGCGACATCATGCGCGGCCGCGAGACGGACTCGGCGAGCAGCCAGTCGAAGGTGTCGCAGGCGTAGGCCAGCCAATCGCGCGGCGTCAGCGCCGGCGCGTTCCACATCTTCATGTCGTTGGAGTCGAGCGCGTACGGCAACACCACGATGGGCCGCGCGAGCGTGCGGTCCATGAACGGCTCGTCACGGCTGTAGTCGTCCATGTGGTACTCGAACCCTTCCTCGACGAGCAGCCGGCGCGTCGCCGGCGTGTGCAGATAGCGCGACAGCCAACCGACGGGACGGGTGCCGGTGGTCTCGGTGATGCTGCGGACGGCCTTGCGGATGAACCCTCGCTCGTCCTCTTCGGACATGCCCATCTGCTGCACCCAGCGCCAACCGTGCGCGCAGACCTCGTGGCCGCCCGCGACGATGCCCGCCGCGACCTGCGGTGCGCGCTCGAGCGCCACCGCGGCCGCCGTGAAGGTCGCCGGCACCTCGTGGCGCGCCAGCGATCCGAGCACGCGCGGCGCGCCCTCGTTGATGCCGTAGGCGTAGTTGCTCTCGTTGCCGAAGTTCCGTACCGGCTTCTTGAGCGCGATGCCGAGCTCATCGACCGGCTCCGGGCCGGCATCGCCGTCGTGGATGCCGAGCTCCGCGCCCTCCTCCACGTTGACCACGATGGAGAGCGCGAGGCGGGCGCCGCCCGGCCAGGCGTAGCCCATCAGTGGTACTCCTCGCCGCCCGAGACGTTCATCGCTTCGCCCGTCATGTAGGCGGCCTGGTCCGAGGCGAGGAAGGCGCAGGCCTTGGCGATGTCCTCCTGCAGACCCGGGCGGCCCATCGGGATGCGCGCCCGCATGTCGGCGAGGTACTGCTCCTCGCTGCGACCGGTGGCGGCGCTGAAGAACTGGTTCTGCCACGCGCCGAGTCCGGTCGTCACATGG
Source organism: Steroidobacteraceae bacterium (assembly GCA_040400835.1). GTDB lineage: Bacteria > Pseudomonadota > Gammaproteobacteria > Steroidobacterales > Steroidobacteraceae > UBA964. The sequence goes on along the minus strand of JBBAPM010000001.1, from coordinate 282,374 downwards.
TTCGGACAGATGGTGTTCACGGTGATGCCGTGCGGACCGAGTTCGATGGCGGCCGAACGCGTGAGACCGACCATGCCGTGCTTCGAGGCCACATACGCGGCGGCGAAGGGGAAGCCGGACTTCGAGGCCTGGCTGCCGATGTTGATGATGCGGCCGCCCTTGCCCTGCGCGATCATCTGCCGCGCCGCATGCTTGATGCCGTAGAACGCGCCGCGCAGGTTCACGCCGAGCACCGCGTCCCAATCGGCCTGCGTGAGCTCGACGGTCGGCTTCATCAGATAGCCGATGCCGGCGTTGTTGACCATGATGTCGAGCCGGCCGTAGTGCCGTACGGTCTCCGCCACCAGCCGCTCGACCTGGGATTCCTCGAGCACGTCGCAGGCGATGCCGACGGCCTCGCCCCCTGCGGCGCGGATCTCCGCGACCACGGCGTCGATGCCGGCCGAGGTGCCGATCGCGCTCTCGGGGATCTCTGCGCCGCGCGCCGCGCCGATGTCGCTCACCACGACCTTGCAGCCCTCGGCCGCCAAGCGCTTCACCATGGCCTCACCGAGGCCCTTGGCCCGCCCCGAACCGGTGACGATCGCGACCTTGCCCTTCAGATCCGCGTAGATGCTCATGACGCTCCCGGCCGCCTTGGCCCGATGTCGGTTATGACTGCTAACATGATGGCATGAGCGAGCTCCTCACGGACATCCACCCGCCCGTCGCGCGCGTCACCATCAACCGCCCGGACCGGCGGAATGCCCTCTCCAGCGCCGAGTGGCGAGGCCTGCGCGACGCGGCGGCGCAGCTCGCCGCCGACCCGACCCTCCGGGTGGTGCTGCTGCAGGGCGCCGGCGAGGCCGCCTTCAGCGCCGGCGCGGACATCGTCGAGATGCATCGCAACCTCGCCGACCCCGCGCGCATGAAGTCCATGCAGCAGGTGGTGCTCGACGCGCAGGCCGATTGGGAACGCCTGCCGATGCCGACCATCGCCGTGATCCGCGGTGCCTGCACCGGCGGCGGCTGCGGGCTCGCGCTCGCCTGCGACCTGCGGCTCGCCTCGCCGGACGCCTTCTTCGCCATCCCGCCCGCCCGGCTCGGGCTCGCCTACAGCCTCGCGGACACCAAACGGCTCTACGACCTCGTCGGACCGTCCCGCGCCAAAGAGATCCTCTACACGGGGCGTCGCGTCGGCGCCGAGGAAGCGCTCCGGATCGGCCTGATCAACGAGATCGTCGATGCCGCGGCGCTCACCGCCCGCGCCGATGCGCTCGCCCGCGAGATCGCCGGCAACGCCGGCAATTCGGTGCGCGCAGCGAAGGCCGTGGTGGACATGATCTCTGCGGGCGTGCTCGCCGAGACGCCCGCCTCGCGCCGCTTCTACGACGAGAGCTTCTCGTCGCCCGAGTTCGCCGAAGGCGCCCGGGCGTTCATGGAGAAACGACCGCCGCGGTTCTGACCGCCTCGGTCGCGGTGGGCGGTGCATCGCCCGCTGCCACGATGGGCGCATCGAGCCAGTCGCGTACGAGGCGCGCGCTTTTGTCGGGGGCCTCCTGCACCAGCATGTGGCCGATGCCGGGCAGCACCTCGAGCCGTACCTCCGGCGCGTTCACCAGCAGATCGCGCGTCTCATAGGCGAGCGCGAGCGGCACCCGCTTGTTCCGCTCGCCCCACAACAGCAGCACAGGGGCGCGCACCGCGCGGATCTTCTCCTCGACGCCGCCCGACACGTACTGGCGCAGCAGACCGAGCATCGCCGCGCGGTTGCCCTCGCGCATCCACATCGACCACCACTCGTCGACCACCGCCTCGCCGACCCGCGCTGGATCGCCGTAGTCGTTGGTGAGCATGAAGCGCGTGAAGGACTTCGGCGTCACGAGCGTGATGAGGTCGAAGACCCGCGGCACCTGCGCGGGCGTGGTACGGCCGCGGACGCGTTTCTCGAGCGACCCCGGGCTGATGAGCCCGAGCCGTTCGACGCGCTCCGGGTGGTCCGCCGCGTAGCGCATCGCCACGGTGCCGCCGATCGACGTGCCGATGACGGTGAAGCGCTGCAGGCCGCGTGCGTCGACGAACCCCTCGAAGAGGCGCTGGATGCGCTGCAGGGTGTAATCGCCCGAGGGCTCCGGTCCGGTGAGCCCGTGCGCCGGCAGGTCGACACGGATCACGCGGTAGCGGTCCTTGAGCGCGGCGGCCCACGGCTCCCACATGAAGAGGCTCGAATAGTTGGCGTGCAGCAGCACGACCGGCGGACCGCGGCCCTCGTCGCGGTAGTGCAGCCGCACCCCGTCGATGACGACGAACTGCGATGGCGGCGTCGCCCAGCGCGCCTCGACCTCCGCAGCCGGATGATCGCGGTAGACGACCGCGGCGATGCCGAAGGCGAGCACAGCGACCGCCAGCAACGCGCCCAGGACCTTCGCGACGGATCTCAGCCAGCGCATCCGCACACTCCCCGACGGCGCGCGCAAGGCCCCCCTGCGGCCCGACGCCGTCCCATGACGACAGATATACTGCGGATGCCGCCACGCGCAAACAGGGGGTTGATGTCGTGACCGTTTCCGCTGCGCCTTCGGGCGGGTCCGCCGCGCCCGCGTTCCGACCGGTCTACGCCTGGTACGTGGTCGCGGTGCTGGGGCTCGCCAACTGCGTGTCGTTCATCGACCGCCTGATCCTCTCGCTGCTGGTGCAGCCCATCAAGGCGGAGCTCGGCATCTCGGACACCGCCTTCAGCCTGCTGGCCGGTGCGGCGTTCGCCATCTTCTACTGCGGCATGGGCCTCGTCATCGCGCGTTGGGCCGACCGCTACAGCCGTAAATGGATCGTCACCGTCGGCATCACGCTCTGGTGCCTGATGACCGCGCTCGCGGGCACCGCGCGCTCCTTCGCACAGCTGTTCATGTACCGGGTCGGTGTGGGCGTCGGCGAAGCGACGCTCTCGCCCTCGGCCTACTCGCTGCTCGCCGGCTACTTCCCGCCGAACCGCCTCGCGCTCGCCGTCGGCGTGTTCAGCGCCGGCGTCACCGCCGGTACGGGGCTCGCCTATCTGCTCGGTGGCACCGCGATCGGCTGGGTCATGTCCCTCGGCACGGTGCACCTGCCGTTCTTCGGCGAGCTCGCCGGTTGGCGTCTCGTGATGGTGGTGGTGGGACTGCTCGGCCTGCCGGTGGCCCTGCTGATGCTGTTCGTCAAGGAACCGCCCCGCCCCGCGGGCATCGCCCCCGCGAGCCTCGGCGAGGTCTGGGCGCACTTCAAGGCCAACCTCGGCCGCTACGGACTCGTGTTCGCGGGTTACGGGACCACCTCGATCACCGCCTTCGCGGTGATGATCTGGACGCCGGAGCTCTACCGCCGTCAGTACGGCGCGGGCGTCGCCGAGGCCGCGTTCACCATCGGCACGGTGGCGGTGATCGGCGGTCTGCTCGGCGCCTTCATCGGCGGTTGGCTCTCCGACCGCCTCGAGTCGCGCGGCGACCCGCACGCCAAGCTGCGCGTGCTCGCCGGCTGCGGGCTCGGGCTGCTGCTGCCCGGCATCGTCGCGCCCTTCATGCCGAGCATGGTCGGCCATGCCGCGGTGATCTTCTTCATGTTCCTCTTCGGCAGCGCCGCGACGGGACCCGCCGGCGCCTACGTGCAGTCGATCACGCCCGACCGCATGCGCGCGCAGTTCGGCGCCTGGTACCAGTTGTCGCTGGTCCTGGTGGGTGCGACCCTGGGACCGTTCGCCGTCGGCTTCGTCACCGACTACGTGCTCGGCGACGAGTCGCGCATCGGGCTGTCGATGTCGCTCGTGTCGGTGGTCGCGAACCCGATCGCCGCGTGGCTGCTGTGGCGCGCTTGGCGCCACGCACGACGCTGACGACCGGATCCGCCCCGGGGGCGCTCAGGGCGCCGCCTCGACCAAGCGCAGCGTCCTGCGCAGCGCCGGACCCTCGACCCGCTGCACACGGCCCGAGGGCCAACGCACCTCGACATGATCGACGGCGCGCGCCGCGCCCAGACCGAACACCAGCGTCGGATCGTTGGTGGAGTTGTAGCCGTGCGCGCTCTGCAGCTCGTGGTGCTGCACCAAGGCACCCGCCACCACGGTGACACGCGCACCATAGGCGTCGGTGTTGCCGCCCGCGCCCTGCAGCGCCACCTTGATCCACGCGTTGCGGTTGCCGCGGTTGATGAGCAGACGGTTCTGACCGGGTTCCGGGCTGACACGCTTGCCGGCCGAGTAGTAGGTGCGGTTGGCGACGAAGAGATCGAGGAAACCGTCATCATCGACGTCCGCCGCGCCGACCCCTGAGCCGATCCCCATCGACTCCGCACCGGATCCGGTCGTCACGTCCTCGAAGGTGCCGTCGCCGCGACCGCGCAGCAGCGTGTTCGCCGCCGGCTCCCACGCGATGTAGAACTGCACGAACGGCGGGAAATCGCCGATGACGTCGTTGATGAGCGTGTTGGAGGGGCCGCCGTTGTTGAGGTACAGGTCGACATGCCCGTCGTTGTCGAAGTCGGCAGCGACGCAGCCGCGCGTACCGCGCACCACGCCCGCGCCCGAGCGGCGCGTGATGTCCTCGAAGGACAGCGTACCGGTCTCCTTCAGGCGGTTGAGGATCAGACGCCCGGCCTGGTCCGCCGTCGGCAGGAACACATCCATGTCGCCGTCATGGTCGAAGTCCGCGATGCAGGCGCCCTGCGCGTAGCCCGGGTTCAGGAACGGCAGACCGGTCGGCGGGCGCCGCCCGCGCGTGATGTCCTCGAAGCTGCCGTCGCCCTTGTTGCGCAGCAATATCTTGGCGTCGCGCTCGTTGGTGATGAGCAGGTCCGCATGCCCGTCCTGATCGAAGTCGATCCAGTTGGGCGAGCCTTGCGCATTGGAGTCCTTGAGCTTGGACTGCACCGCAGCGCCCGCCGCGGCCGTCACCTCGGTGAAACGCCACCCGCCCTCGTTGCGGAACAGCGCGTTCTCGATGTCGCCGTCGGCGTTCTTCCAGAAGACATCGAGGTCGCCGTCGCGGTCGTAGTCGGCGCAGCCGACGCCACCGGCCGTGTCGCCGATGCCGCCGATCTCGGCGTCCTTGGCGTTGCCGGTGCGCATCAGACCCGCCGCGCGGGTCACATCGACGAAGTCCGCGCGGCCCGTCTCCCGCAGCTGGTTGCGGTACAGGGTCGTCGGCACATGCCGCTGGCGCGGCTGGCCCGGCGGCATATTGGCGGAGAGCAGGTCGCGGTCGCCGTCGCCGTCGAAGTCGCAGAACACGGCGCCGCGGCTGAGGCTGCCCGGATTCTGGACGCCGCGCGCCGCCGCGACGTCGCGGAAGCGGCCCTTGCCGTCGTTCTCGAACAGCCGGTCGTGCAACCCCGGCGCGAGGTCCTCGACCGGCACGAAGATGTCGACGTCGCCGTCGCCGTCGTAGTCGCCGAAGGTCGGCCCGGTCGAGTTCACGCCGAGGTCCTGGACACCGCGCACGGCGGTCTCGTCCACGAAGCTGATCGGCGCCTTGCCGCCTGCCGCCTCGAGCGACCCGCCGACGGTGACGGCGAGCAGCGCCGACAGACCGACGAGTGCGCGCAGCGCGGCGCCGGAGCGGGATGCCCGGCGGCTCATGCCCGCGGCCTCGCCGTCATGCGCTCCGGGAACTCGCGCATCGCACGCTCGCGGTAGGCCGTCGGCAGCTCGTCGATGCTGCGCAGCTTCGCGCCCGATGCGTGCCAGACGACATGACCGGCTATCCCCTGCATCTCCATCCATTTGAGCCACCCCATGAACACCGTGGAAGAGAAGGTCGCGGGCACGGCGTCGATCCGCGTGTCCGCGATGTCGTCCGCCGCGGCGAACAACGTCTGACGCTGGCCATGCATCGCCGGCATGCCGGGCGGATACACCGTCTGGTGCTGCAACCAGACGTGGCCGCCGACCTGATGGAACTGCGGGCGGAACGGACCGACCGGCGACGGGCCGAGCGCAGCGCCGTCGAGCCGCACCGGCTGGATGCCGTCGCGGCTGTACTTGAAGCCGAGGTTCCCGCCCTGCACCGCCGGCTTCACGGTCTCCTTGCGGCGCGTCCAGGGGTTCTCGAACTCCTGCAGGAACTCCCCGGTCGCGAAATCGCGGAAGAAGGTCACCGTATGTCCGCCGAGGATGAACCCGTCGGCGACATGGCGGAACCAATAGATCTCCATGCCCTCGAAGCGCACCAGCGGACGCGGAGTCTCGGTGTCGCCGGTGACGGCGAAGATGACGCCCGTGAACCACCAGGGGACGTCCTCCTCACGCAGGCTGCCCTGCATGCGCACCATGGTGCGCAGCGCGGCGTCCGGGTCCGAGAGGTCGGGCAGCGCGCGCCGGGCGCTGCGGGCCGTCTTCGCCTCGGTCGCCGATGGTGCGACCGCGAGCCCGACGCCCGTCGCCGCGGCACCGACCAAGCACTCGCGGCGGCTGAGCGGCCGTCGCGGCGGATCATCCCTCATGGCGTCCCCCTGCAGAGAACCAAAAAAACGGGGGCTGCCCGCATCCCGCCGGCAGCCCCCGCGCCCTCTCCCTCGATCAGAACTTGTACGACACCCGCAGGCCGAAGGTACGCGGCCGCGGCAACTCGGCGAAGACACCGGTCGGGATCGCGAGACCGAAGGCCGCCATCGGGTTGCGCAGGTTCGCAGGCAGCGCGCCTGCCGTGCCTACGCGGACCGCGGTGCGCACATCGGCATAGGTGTTGGCCGGGGTGGAACCCGCGGACTTGACCTTGTCGTCGTCCATCACGTTGTCGACGAACACCGTCGCGGTCCAGGCGTCGCCGCCCGTGCCGAAGCGCAGGTTGAGGTTGGTGTAGTCCTCCAACCAGATGCTGTTGTCGTCCTCGATGAAGCGCTCACCGACATACGTGAAGTCGGCATCGGCGAACCAGTAGCGGCCGCCGTCGCCCATCGGCCGACGGTAGGACAGGTTGAAGGCCGCCGAGGTCTCCGGCGTGTCCTCGAACTTGTTGCCCGTACGGCTGATCGAGCAGGTGACCTGCGCGCTGCTGGTCGCGCCGGCCGTCACCACGGTCACCACCGGCGTACAGTTGCCGACGCGGGCGATCTCCGCCGGACCGCTGGTGAGCGTCGTGTAGTCGGTGAACTCGTACTTCAGGAAGTGCGTGACACCGAAGCCCGCCGTCAGCTCGTCCGTCAGACGCCACTGACCGGTGAGCTCGAGGCCCTGCAGCTCGCCGCCGCCGGCGTTGGTGATGCGGTTGCCGAGCGTGTTGCCGATGATCACCTGCGTGCTCACCTGCTTGTCGGTGAAGTCCTGCAGGAACGCCGCGCCGTTCAGCTGCACGCGACGGTCCTCGGAGATCCACTTCGCGCCGACCTCGTAGACCTTGATCTTCTCGGACTCGAACTCGACGTCCTCACGGTTCGGCAACCCGAAGGCGCCGATGGTGAGCGTACCGAAGCCGCCCGGCTTGCGGCCCTCCGAGTACGAGGCGTACATGTTGAGCGTGTCCGTGGGCTGCCACTGCAGCGTCGCCTTCGGCGTGATGTACGAGTCGTTGCGCGTGTACTCGTTGCGGCCGATCTGCGCGGGCGGCGCGAACGTGCGCGGAAGTCCCGGCTGCACCGCATACGGGATGTTGGCCGCGTTGCGGCAGTCGCCCGTCGCGCCGCAGATGATCACCGTGCCCGGGCCCTGGTTGCCGGCCGTGGTCGGACCGCTGACCTTGTTGTCCTCGTCGACGTAGCGCGCCTCGCCGATCAACGCGAGCGTGTCGGCGATCTGCCACTCGAACTCGAGGTAGAAGGACTGGTGGTCGACGAAGCGGCGCACCAGCGACGGCACGCGCAGCCGATCCACGTCGTCCATGTACTGCGAGACATCGGTGCTGGTGAAAGCCGCACCGCCCGGGGGGCCGAGGAACTGCGCGCAGCGCGGCGGCGTCCCCGGCGGACCGGCGACGAGCAGCGTACAGGCCGTGCCCGACCCGAACACCGCGATGTTGCGGTCGAACTGGTCGGCACGCTCCGTCCAATACTGTGCACCCGCGATGAACTGCAGCGGACCGTCGAAGTCGGAGGTGAACCGGAGCTCCTGGCTGAACTGCTCGGTGACGCCGTAGGTCTTGATGGTCTGCTGGATGGCCGTGCGGTCGGTCTTGTCGAAGTCGAAGTCGGTGTCGACATCGGCCTTCGTGTAGCCGGTCAGCGACGAGAACGTACCGAACGAGGCCTGGTACTCCTGCACCGCCGAGAGGCGCACGACCTGACGGTCGGTGCCGATGAAGTCGGGCGCGGTCACGCCGTCGGTGGAACGCGTCCAATCCGGGTTGTAGGTGACGCGCAGACCGCCGCCGCGCACCATCTGGCCGCGGTAGGACAACACGTTCATGTCGTCATAGGTGCCGAGGTTGCCCGCATTGGTCTCGAACACCCGTACGATGTTGATGGTGTTGGCGGGCAGCGCGGCGTTGGCGTCCACGAACTGGCAGGACGCATCGAGCACCGGGCCCGTCGCCACCAGCGAGGTACCGCCGGCCGGGTTGGGGATCGAGTAGGTGCGGCAGCTCGACGCCGCAGAAGGCACCAGGGTCGTGCCGTTGAAGGCGACGAACGCCTGCGCCGGCGGCGCGTAGTGGTCGTCGGCGTATTCGGTACGGAACTTGAGCGCGTAGGCATCGGTCGGCTGCCACTTGATGGAGAGCGAGCCGCCCATGCCGTCGCCACCGCCGACCTTCTGGCCGCGCGTGGACTTGTAGAACCCTTCGTCATCGAACTTGTAGCCGTTGAGGCGCATGCCGAGGGTATCGCTGAACGGCAGCGACACGCCCGCCTTCAGCTCGTACTCGTTGTTGTCGGCGTACTCGGCCGACACCTCGCCCGAGACCTCGTCGTCCGGATCCTTGGTGATGTACGAGATGGCGCCCGCGAACGCCGAGCGACCGTAGAGCGCGCTCTGCGGACCCTTCACGATCTCGATGCGCTCGATGTCGACGAGCCGCGGGTTGATGAGCAGCGAACCGCCTGCGACGCCGATGGCCTCGCTCGACACGTCGATGCCATCGACCAGGGTGGCGACGTTCGGGCGGCCGCGCGTCGGCGACAGGCCGCGGATCACGATGCGGGTGTCGTACGGCGCGATGCCGCGGTCGAACCCGAGCGAGGGGTCACGGTCGATGACGCCCTCGATGTCCTTGATGCCCTCGCGCTGCAGCGCTTCGGCACCGATGGCGGTCACCGCCAGCGGGACATCGATCAGCGTCTCCTCGCGCTTGCGCGCCGTGACGACGACTTCGTCGAGTCCGGCTTCGTTGTCGGGTGCCTGCCCGTAAGCCGGCAAAGCCACGGCGAAGACAAGCGGAGCGACCCACAAGGCGTGGAGTCCGTTGGACGGTTTCGGCATTTTTCGACCCCCGTTGGATGACTTGCCGGATCATCCTGTTGCCCTGCGGCAACAAAGACTGCCCGGACCATTGCGGCGTGTACCCGCCGCTTGTAGGGATGCTTCTACCACTAGCGCGTCAATCGGAGGTGACACGCATACCCCCAACGTCCACGATGCGGACAGACCAGATCTCCAGCCGTCAGCGCAGCGCCACCACAACCTTGCCATCGACCCCGATCGGTGAGACGTCGAGCTCGACCCCGAGCTCCCGCGCGTAGCCCAACAGCCGCGGCTTGAGCCAGGTCTCGTGGACCTCCTCGTCCGTGAGATCGAACTGACCGATCCGGCGCGCGATGGTGAGCACGGTGGTGAACGGGAAGGTGAAGCGGCGCTTCCCGGGCTCGGCCTGCAGGTCGAGACAGAGCTGGTAGAGGCTGCTGCTGCGGTCGAAGATGCCCTGCAGGGCGAGCTCCCGGTCGCCAGTGCGCTCGATCTCCGCCCTCACCCTCTGCAGCGCCGGCCGCTGACTCGCGATGTCGTGCTCCACGTATTGCGCCGTCAGCCCCTTGTTCTTGGCGAACTGCAGCGAATTGAGGTGCATCTTCACCAGCGCATCGTTCATCTCGTGCTGGTACGGGATGCCGTCTTTGAGCGTGCGGATGGCGAGCGCAACGGCCTTGCCGAGCTCGTCCTCACGACCCTCGAAGCCGGTGGCGGGGGCGGCGGTGCGATCGTTCATGTCACAGGCCCGGTGGCGGCGGTGGATGGCCATTTATACGCCTAGTCCGCGCCGACGCACACGGGCGGGATGGGCGGGCTGTCCGGTCAGCGGACGGGCGACCTGTGCCAGAATGCCGAAGTTGCACGTTTAGCGTACAAAACTGCGGCCAAGTGGCAGGGAGGTCATCCGAATGTTCATGAACTTCTGGTACCCCGTGGTGCGTGCCGTCGACCTCGGCGCCACCCCGCAGAAGGTCCGCATCCTCGCGCACGACTTCGTCGTGTTCCGCGACGACAAGGGCCAGCCCGCCGTGCTCTCCGACACCTGCATCCACCGCGGCGCCTCGCTCGCCGCCGGCAAGTGCAAGGACGACGGCACCGTCCAGTGCCCCTACCACGGCTGGCGTTACGACCGCGAAGGCGTCTGCACCCGCATCCCGTCCATCGGCAGCAAGACCAAGCCGCCGCCGCGCGCCCGCGTCGACGCCTACCCCGTACAGGAGAAGTACGGCATCGTGTTCGCGTTCCTGGGCGACCTGCCCGAGGAGCAGCGCCCGCCGATCATGCCCGTGCCCGAGCACGGCACGGATGAGTGGCGCTCGACGCTCGTCACCTTCGATGTGAACTACCACTACGAGCGTTCCATCGAGAACGGTCTCGACCCCGCCCACAACGAGTATGTGCACACCACGCACGGCTACCAGGGCGAGCGCGAGGACACCTACCTGATGATGGAACTGCGCCCGGAGCAGAACAACCCCTGGGGCTACGGCTTCATGGCGACCTTCGATGCGCCGCCGCTCAAGAACGCCATCATGCGCCGCTTCCGCCCGGTGGGCGGGAAGATGGAGGCCGGCTCGGGCACCTACGGCCCGAACCACATGTGGACCTACATCAACTTCACGGCCAAGACCTCGATGCACCAGTACATGTTCGAGGCGCCGATCGACGAGAACCGCACCCGCGTGTTCCTGCTCAACCAGCGCAACGTCGCGTTCTTCAAGCCGAGCAAGATGGGCGCGATCGGCAAGCTCTTCAAGCCGCGCATCAACCTCTGGCTCGACAAGAAGATCAACGAGCGCAACATGTTCATCGCCTCGCAGGACATCAAGGTGATGAACGAGGTGAAGCCCGCGCTCACCCCGCCCTCGCGCGCCAAGGAACTCATGATGCCCGCCGACAAGGTCATCCTGCAGTACCGCGACAAGCTCGACGAGTTCGAGGCCCGCGGCTGGCGCATCGACATGGCCGCGCTGCGCGCCGCCAAGGACAGGGGCGATGTGATCTACGCCATCCCCTGCCCCGCGCGCCGCGAGACCAACGCCTGGGTGTTGGACGAGGTGCCGCGCGTCGCCCCCTCGCCCGCCGCGCCCACGCTGCAGGCCGTCGGCGGCGGCTGACGCCGCCCGCCGCGGCGTGAGCAGCCCCTCTCCGCCCCGCCTCGTCGGCCTCATACTCGCGGCCGGCGCCTCGCGCCGCTTCGGCTCACCGAAACAGCTCGCCCTCATCGACGGCGTGCCGATGCTGCAGCGGGTCATCGAGACCGCGCAGGTGGCGCTGCCGCCGGATGAGTCCGGCGGGGAACCACGCTCCCGGATCACCGTGGTGCTCGGCGCGCATGCCGAGGCCGTGCAGGCAGGCGTGATCGAGCGGCTCGCGCCACCGCGCCCGAATGTCGTCGTCTGCCCCGACTGGGAGCGCGGCATGGCGCATTCGCTCAGTTGCGGGCTGGCGGCGTTGCAGGCACCCGCACGCAACGCTATCGGCGAGGGCACCGCGCCGACCGCCGCGATGGTGATGCTGGGCGATACGCCGTACATCACCACCGATGGTCTACGGCGGCTGATCGACGCGTGGAGCGCCTCGCCTGAGACGCCGGCCGCCGCCACCTACGACGGCACGGTGGGCGCGCCCTGCATCCTGCCGCGGGGGGTGTGGCCGGAGGTCATGCAGCTGCAAGGGGATCGAGGTGCAGGTGCGTGGTTGCGGGCGCGTGATGTTGCCGGCGCCGCAGTCATCCGAATGGCGATCGCCGGAGCGGCGCATGACGTCGATATGCCTCGCTGAGCGACGCCCTCGCCGTGTCAACGGTCCATGATGTCACCCTCGTCACCCCCGTCGCGACCACCACCGCCCCCACCACCTCCGGGCGGTGGGGGGATCGTGGGGAGAGCACCCGGATCAGAAGGCGGCAACTCCGGCAGGTCGCCGGCGTGGCGGACCACACGGTCTCGGCGCAGCACCAACGCCCACGCATCGAGCGGCATGCGCTCACGCGCGAGGCAGAGTTGGTCGAACGGCGAGGCGGTGCCGAGCCGCAGCGACATGGCGATGGCATCGCGCACCAGCGGCATGTGCATCTCGCGGCAATAGCGGACGCGGAGCCGCTGGACGCGCCCATCCACGTCGAGCGTTTCGAGATCCACGGCGGTCAGATCGGGTCGGAACGTGTCGGCATAGGCTCTCGCGAGCCCCTCCAATCCGACGGTCGCCGACAGCCTCTCCACCACCGAGGCATCGGACGGTCCGCCGAAGGGCAGGCGCGCATCGAGCGGCACGAACAAAGGCAGCATCCCAACGCCCAGCGAACGACGTAGTTCGAAGTCCGATCGATCGGCGATCGAAGCCTGCCTCGCCGCTTCGTTGACGGCATGCTGCAGCACATGGCGCGCTACGGCCAACTGCGCGATCTCGACCACGGCGAAGGTGAGCGGGATCACGACCAGCACCGCTGCGATCAGGAACTCCACGACCGTCGCACCGCGGGCGCGATCGGACGTACCCAACCGCATACCCGGGTGCAGACCGAGCCGCTTCGCCGCACCGGCCCGCATCTCCCAGGTGCAGGCGGCGGACCGGTCGATCGCCGCGCGCCAAGGCCTGAGCGCGCTGCGGATCGAGGTCACCCGCCCGTGCTCGTCGCTGAAAACGACATCGATCGGCACACGCATGCCGAGGGTATGCACGGCGCCGCAGCTCGGCAGCTGCAGGATGTCGAACGCCGGCCAACGATCACCGGGCCAAAGTCCACGCGCCCGCGGCCACAAACGCGATGCGACGCCGACGGTCTCGTCCTGCGGCCGTCCGTCGATCACCAGGAGGCGGAGGCGGTCCATGGCTTCAGTCGGTGCCGAGGAAGCGCATCAACAGAGGGAAAGCGAGGATCACGAAGGTGCAGGGGAAGATGCACAGCACCAGCGGCGCCAGCATCTTGACCGGCGCCTCAAGCGCAAGTTTCTCAGCGCGCGCGAACCGCTCCTCGATCCGCTGGTCCGCCTGCGCGCGCAGCACGGTCGCGAGACTCCCTCCGCTGGACTCGGCCTGCACCAGCGCCGCCACCAGCGGTCGCACCGCCGGCACGTCGAGCCGGTCGGCGAGCGCGGCCAACGAGTCGGCGCGGCTCCGCCCGGCGCGCAGGTCACCCTGCACGCGGAGGAACGCACGCCTCAAAGCACTGTCGGGCGCACGCTCGGTGGCGACCTTCAGCGCGACGCCCAGCGCTCCGCCCGCTTCCAACGCCAACGTCACCATGTCGAGGTAGATCGGCAGGTCGCGCATCACCTCGTTGCGTCGACGGGTCATCCTATCCCGCAGCCAAGCACCGGGCATGACCACGCCGAACGCAGCGGCTGCGAGCGTCGCCAAGGACCCGCCGAGCGCAAACGCCGCGACGACACCGGCTGCGATCCCCGACACGATGAGCAGCGCCAGCCAATGCTGCGGCAGCACCTCCTCTTCGAGGCCCGCGCGCCGCAGCCGTCGCTGCACCTCCTCGCGCATGCGCAACGGCAGATGCGGTGCGATGCGGTCGGCCAGCGGCACGGCGACCGGCAACAGCAGACGCAACGGGTGCGGCAACGCATCCGCGCGTCGCGCCACGCTGCGTCCCGCCGCGACGCGGGCGGTCCAGCGCTGCAGACCGCGGACGACCACGAACACGGCGACCCCTGCTGACACGGCGGCGGCGGCAGCGATGAACGGCGTCGCATCCATGGTCAGACCTCTATCTTCACGATCTTGCGCAGCAGCATGAACCCGCCCAGCTCGAGCAGCAGCACGCCGGCCAGCGTCAACCAGCCGAGCGGCTCGGTGAACAGCATGCGCATCTGCTCCGGCTCGAGCATCCACAACACCGCGCCGAGCACGAGCGGCAGCGCGCCCATCACGATGCCTTGCAACCGACCCTGCGACGTCAGGGCCCGGATGCGGTCCTCCATCGCCAAGCGACGCCGCATCGACGCCGCCAGACGCTCGAGCGCGCCGGCGACACCGCCGCCGAGGTCGCGTGCGATGCCGAGCACCGCCACCAGCATGTGCAGGTCACGCAGCCCGCTGCGCGCAGCGACGGCCGCCATAGCCTCGTCGAGCGCGACACCCAACCGGTTCTCCCGCAGCACCAACGCGAACTCCTGCGCCGCGGGCGGCGGCTGATGCGCCGCGATGCGCGCGATGGCCTGCCCGAGCCCCATCCCGGAGCGCAGACTGCCTGCGAGCGAGTCTGCGATGTCCGGCAACTGGCGCTCGAGAGCGCGCAGCCGACGGCGTCGGAACCAGCGGTGGAGCGTCGACGGTGCGAGCGCGGACACCGCCGCCGCGACCAGCACGCCGATGGGTCCCAACACCAGCGCGCTGCACGCGGCGACGAGCAGCGCACCGAGCACGTTCCAGCGGAGGAAGGTGGCGGTGTCGATGAAGAGGAACAGCTCCTCGAACTGCACCCTGCTGAGATGGGTCAGCCGGTCCCGCTGCCAACCCATCGTCGTCGTCAAGACCCGCAACAGCAGCCACGAGACGAGACCGAAGCAGACCGCGACGGCGAGCGACGCCGGTACGGACGACCCGCCCATCACGCTGCACCCGCGGCGCCCTCGGCGCCGTGTGCCTCCCGGAACAATCGCAGATCGGGTCTGCCCGCCGGATGCCCCAGATCTTCGATGAACTGCGGCACGTGCCCGGTGGCGTGGAATCCGCGGCCGACGGTGTGGCGGAAGATGTCCTGGGTCTGCACCACGCCGGCGGCGACGCCCGTGACCTCAGTGATGTGGGTGATCCGGCGGGTACCGCAGGCGAAGCGGGCCTGATGGACGACGACATGCACCGACGACGCGATCTGTTCGCGTATCGCGGCGATGGGCAGCTCCACACCTGACATCAGCACCATCACCTCCAGGCGCGACAGCAGTTCGCGCGGACTGTTCGCGTGGACGGTGCTGAGCGAACCGTCATGCCCCGTGTTCATCGCCTGCAGCATGTCGAGCGTCTCCCCGCCCCGGCACTCGCCGATCACAAGCCGATCGGGCCGCATGCGCAACGCGTTGCGGACGAGGTCGCGTACCGTCACCTCGCCGCGTCCCTCGATGTTCCGTGGGCGGGTCTCGAGCGCGACGATGTTGGGATGGTCGAAGACGAGCTCGGCCGAATCCTCGATGGTGACGACACGCTCATGACGCGGGATGAGACCGGACAGCACGTTGAGCAGCGTGGTCTTGCCCGACCCTGTGCCGCCGGACACCAGCATGTTCCGTCTCAGCGTCACGCAGGAACGGAGGAACTCGAGCATCGCCTCGTCGAGCGTGCCGCGCGCCAGCAGTTGCTCGGGACCGAACCGCTGGCGACCGAAGCGGCGGATGGTCAGCGCGGTACCGCGCAGCGCCAGGGGAGGCACCACGATGTTCACCCGCGAGCCGTCGGTCAGACGCGCATCGACCATCGGTGAGGCCTCGTCCACCCGTCGACCGATCGGCGTGACGATACGCTCGACGATACCGCGCAACGCAGCCTCGCTGCTGAAGCGGGCATCGGTCGGCTGCAGCCGACCGCCCGACTCGACGAAGATCTTGTCCGGACCGTTCACCATGATCTCCCGGATGTCATCGTCGGCCAGCAGCGCCTCGAGCGGACCCAGCCCCAAGGCCTCGTCGAGCACGAAGCGGTGCAACTGCGAGGCGTCGATCCCCGTGCGCTTGCCCTCCTCCGTGGCTGCCGGCCATAACAGCTCTGTCGCGAGCGCACGCAGCGCGCCGTCGTCCATCGACGACACATCGCGTCGTCGCAGATCGAGTTGGCGCAGCAGTTGCCGATGGACCCGATGCGCCGCTTGCATGAACGCACCCGGCGCCGGGCCCGCGGCCCGCGGCAGCGACCGCGGTTGCCAGCCCGAGGCTGGCAGCGGCTCGTGCTGCGACGGCGTCGCCAGATGTACCGTGAACTCCGAATCACCCACACGCAGCACATCGTCCCCGCCGAGCCCGGCGGCCACCACCACGCGCTCCCCGTTGACGCGCGTGCCGGCGGAACCGCCGAGATCGGCGAGGCGATATCTGCCATCGGGCGCCATCTCGATGCGCAGATGGCGCGCGGCGACACCCGCACCGCGCAGCCGGATCGCGCAGTCCGGCGCCTGTCCCGCGAAATGGACGCCGACCGGCAGCTCCTCTCGCCGCGGTGCGGGGCTCATGGACGCACCCCCGCTTCACCATCGGTCGCCTCGATGTCCCGCGCCCGGCGCAGCAGCCGCTGCTCGGCTTCCGCACCGGTCGCGCCGGTGGCCGCGTCCCGCATCGGTTGCGCGATCCGCGGCGTGAGGAAGATGACCACCTCGGTGTCCTCGCTGCGACGACCTCGGACACCGAAGAGACGACCGGCGACCGGCACCCGCGCGAGGCCCGGGATCCCCGAGTCATCGAGGCTGCGCAAGCGGCTCGCGAGGCCTGCGATGACCAGCGTCTCGCCGGCGCGCAGATTGACATCGGTCACCGAACGACGTTTCAGCAGTCCGGGGATGCCGGCGACCCGCTGCGCGGGGTCGATCTGGCTCAGTTCGGTCTCGATGCGTGCCGCGATGGCGCCGCTCGCATCGGCGATCGGCTTCACATCGAGGATCACGCCATATTCGCGGTACTCGACATCCGTCGAACCGACGCCGTTGACCACAGGCACCGGGATCTCACCACCCGCCACGAAGCGCGCCGACCCGCCGCTGCGACAGGAAAGGCGCGGCTCGGCCACCAGGGTCGCCTCACCTGCCTGCTCGAGCATGCGCAGCCTCGCGTCGAGCACGCTAGACAGGCCGAGGTAGCCGCGCCACCCGGTCTTGGTCGGCAACGGGTCGAAAGCGTCCTCCGGGATGCGGCTCTCAGGAGGTAGCACCCGGAACCGGTCGTTCACCAGGAAATCGGCGATGACCCCTGCACTGGGGCCTTCCACCTCATCGCGCCAGCGGATGCCGAGTTCGCGCAGACCGCCGCGACGGAACTCCACGATCCGCACGTCGACATGCACCATCACTTCCCAGCCGGGCTTGCCGACGAAATCGAGGACCACGCCCGGATAGAGCGCCGCGACCGCAGCCGCCCGATCGCGCGCCCGGGCATCGGCGGCGTCGCCCTCGAGCACGACCCGGTCGCCCCGCAGCCGTGCTTGCACGCCCTGTACGCCTTGGATCAGACCCTCTACCACAGTGAGCGTCGAGGCGAGATCGCTGGCCGCGACACTGACCGACATGCGATGCATCCCGCCGCCGCGCATCCACATCTGCACGACGGTGTTGCCCGGCGCGTGACCGATCAGCACCAGCTGTGAACCGCCGACCGGCGACACCGACACCACTTTCCCGTTGCCGACGGCGACGCGCTCTGTACGCGCGTCGATCACGTGGCTGTCGCCGACGAACAGCCGCAGCTCCCCGGGCAGCGCGGCTGTCGGGTGGCCGGAAGCCACCGCGGCCGTGTCCGCGCGCACCGACAGCTTCGTACCGGATGCGTCGGCGGTTGCATGACCCGCCGCGTACAGCGCCATCGCCCCCAACAACGCGACCCTTGTCCGATGCATATGCATGAAGATCCCTCATTCAGTCCTTGGTGTATCGATGAACGGAGCGCGAAGGCGCATCGGCGCCGCCGATCAGCAGCTCCAAGCTCCCCCTGTCACCACGCGCGGCCGACCGTCGCGGGGGCGATGCGACCGGCGTCGTGAGCATCGCGGCGCTGCAGGCCGTGCGGCCCGTCGACGCCGCGGTCCCGGCTCGTGCGCCGGCGCTGTCGCCCTCGGGGCGCAACAAAGGCACGAGCTCGCCGATCCGCAGCCCGACGGCCAACAGCTGAGCCTGTTCGGGGGACACGTCGAGCGTGATGGTCGAGTACTCAGGGGAGACATCCGGATCGACGAATCCCGCAGCCAGCGCGTTCGCGGTGCCGGGCAACGGTCGCTGCGTACGCCCGGTCGCCAGCACCGTCACCGCCTCGAGCAGCGGACGCACCATGACGCAGCGGCCGCCCTCCTCCGCACGCTCCTCCGCGAGCATCAGGTCCACCCGGTCACCCGGACGCACGAGCCCTGCCTGCGAACTGACCTCGTCGACCGGTACGGTGACCGCACGCGTGCCGCGCTGCAGCCGTGCAGCGAGCGTCGGTCCCTCACGGCCCGCGAGGTGCGACTCCACCAGGGCGTCACCGCGTCGCAGCGGGAACAGGATCTGCTGACCGACCGCGCGAACCACCGCATCCACCGGCAGCGCGCCCCCCGGGACGAACGCCGACGGCATCTCGCGCCGTGCGAGGTCCGACTCGCGCAGCACCCGTCCCGACGGGAGGTCGCGGGCGGCGACCAACACCTTGACCGGCGTGTACCGATCCTCCCACCGCTGCTCCACGGCGGCAGCACGCGCAGCGAGATGGCGCTGCGAACCGATGAACGCGGCGATGCCGCAGACGATCGCCACCGGCACCAGCCACCACGCCGCGATCAACCTGATGATCCTGCGCCACATACCCTGCACCTCCGAGAGATCAAACGACCGCGAGCCACGTCGGGATCGCTGCCGCAGCCTCGACCATCGCGCCCAGCAACCACTCCGCCGGTGACAACCCGTCCATCCACGGCAAGCAGAGCGCCGCGACCAGCGACGCCGAGATCAGCACGAACTCGACGCTCGCCTGACCCGCTTGAACGCCGCGGTCAATGCGCATCGCCCGACACCTGCAGCACGATGCGTGCACCATCCGGTCCGGCTGTGAACGCCGCATCGATACGTTCATGCCCGCGGTCGGCCCACAGCAGCCAGGCGCGCGGTCCTGCGCCCGTCGGGTCCGCGCTGCGCAGACTCCAACCCGCGGCGGCCAGCGAGCGTCGCCACTGCGACAGCGCGACCTGCGGTTCTTTGGACGAATCGAGCGTGAAGGTCCGCGGCGCCGAACGACCGTCGCCGTGCTCGACGACCTGCAGCACGCGTTGGCCGGCGGGCAGCCCGGCAGGCAAGCGCGTCGGCGGCCTCGGGACCGCGCCGAGATCGGTCACCGCCACCAAGACCTTCGTGCGGCCGGGTCCGGACGCGCGCAGCGTGACCGTCTCGTGCAGCGGACCTCGCTGCCGTCCGAGCACCGTATGGCCTGCCGCGATGGCGAGGTGCGACACCGCGGCGTGCGGCGGCTTTCCGTCCGTCCCTTGCCATCGGGCAGCCACAGCAGTCACTAGCGTCGGATGGGCGATCGTGAACTCGCCTGAACGCAGTTCGAGCGGCACGCCGTTCACGCGCACCCGCGTGACCTGCCAGTCGCCCGCGGCAGACGACGGAGCGGGCATCCACCCGACCAGCGAAATGGCCACGAAAAGCAGCGCGCGCTCGGGCTCCTCCCTCAGCATGGCTGCGTCCTCAGGTCCGGCGCGCGATCGGGACCACGCAACCGGTCCTCCGGAACGATGTCCGGATCGATACGCCCGAGACACAGCCGCGCCACGGCAGGCTCCACGAGGCGCATCGGCGCCGCGAGCGTCGTCAAAGGACCACGCCATGCGGCGATGCGGCCCGTGGTCGACAATGCGGCGGTGCGCTGCCAGACGTCCGCCGCACTTCTCGCGTCCCAGTCGTCGACCATCAGCGACAAGCTGGCCGAGACGCGTGATCGCGCTTCATCAGGCACGGACACCGCGGAGACGGCCGGCACCGCGACGGACGCCTGCGCGGCCACGGCACGCGAGCGCGCGAGGTCGACATCGCCTACACCGACCACCCGCGCCGGGACGATGAGCGTGAGCGCGATGTCCTCCGCCAGCTCCGCGGAGGACGCCTGACGTGCCGCGCGCGTCCTCACCTCGGGGTGCGTCTCAGCATCAGGATGGAATAGATCCCGTATCCGCTCGACCGGCAGCGCGCCACCCGGAGCATCGAGTCCGTGATGCGCGGCGAGCGCGGCCGCGCGGGCGGCTCCAAGCGTCGCCTGCTCTGCCGACTGCGTCGCCGACAACCGCACGACCGCGAACAGCAAGGGCGTGAGCAAGAGCGACGCCGCCAACGACTCGACCATGGCCTGTCCCCGCGTCCTCATCGCGGGACCGCCGCGAGCCAGGCGGGCGTGCCATCCAGCACGGCAGCGGCCACACGCTCCGTCGCCCTGGATTCGACCAAGGTCGAGCGCCAGTAGGGTGAATAGAGGCTCGGCGCTTCGACCGCACCGTCGCGCCGCCGCTCCGGTCGCTCGAACAGGGTCGACGCGACGGCGTCGGCGAAGAGATCGCCCGAGCCGGTCGACCCTGCCAAGGAGACGTCATCGCCCGACAGCCGCACCACGCGGTCGAATCCGAGCAGCGCAGCCGCACCGCGGCGCGACGACGCGGGGAGGCGCAATCGTACGACGATGCGCGGCGGATCGAATTGCGCGCGTTGAGCGGCCGAGAGGTCGTACATCGACGGGAGGCCGAGCCACGCCCGCTGACGCCCGATGCTGCGTTCAGCAGCCCGCGACGACCGCGGGTTCCTGCTCCACGCGCCGCCGTGGACCCCGCGCCGTACGGACCCTACCCCGTCATCCGCACCGCCCCAGGCCAGCGGGACCCGCTCCCGCATCGGACCGACGACGACATAGCGCGGTTGGTGCAGGGAGAGCGTATCGATACCGCGCCAGGTCTCGAAGTCGAGGAGCTCCGTGCCGGCGCGCTTCTCGAAGCGCAACAAGCGGCTGCCCAGCAACGGACTCAGCGTGAAGTTGCGCTGCGCGGTGAACCCGTCCAGCGAGCGGTAGACGACATCCTGCTGCCGCCATCGCCACGACCCGCCGTAGAAGGACGCGAAACGGCTCCAGTCGGCGGTCCACGAGACCAACATGGTCTCACCACCGGCGGACACGTCGAACCGGGGGTCGATCGAGGCGACCGTCTCACGGACCACCTGCGGGACCACCAGCCCAGTAGCCGTGTGCATGACGCGCGCGGCGGTCGCAAGATCGCGCTCGACGGCGCCCGTGGTCGCCTCCAACGCCACGAGGGACGGCTGCAAGGCCCGGTCGAAAGCCGTCCACCACCGCTGCAGAGTACCCGTCGCGGCGTTGAGATAGGGTACGTACGCCGTGATCGCGGCGGCGACGGGCAGCATGCGATCCATGTATGCGGACCAGGAACGCAGACTGACCGACTGGGCGATCACCGCCTCGTTGGCGATGATCGCCCGGTTCATGGTCGACTGGAAGTTCAGCGCGCGTGCCTGCCACACCGCTGCGCTCAACGCCGCCGCGTCCGCTGCGTCTCGCAGCCGCTGTTTCTCCGTGACCGTCTGGCCGGTCTCGAAGGTCCACCACGCCGCCGCCATCAGGACGGCGAGCAGCGGCAGCAGGAACACCAGCGCCTGACCGCGCACATGTCGGGCTGCGCGGCTCATTCTTCGAAATTGTCCATCTCGCGCTGGCGCGCCTCACCGTTCGCTTCACCGCGACCGGTGGTGACCAGCGCCCGACCTGCCGTGCTCGATCCGCCCGACAGGCTGGTGGCCGCCACCGACGCCTGTCCGCGCACGATGTCGCCGAACGCCGAGTAGACGCCGATGGCGGCGACCGCCACCAACGCCACGATGATGATGTACTCCGTCATGCCTTGACCGGCGACGCGCCGGCGAGTCTGCTGCCTCATGGTCTTGCACTCCTAAGGATTGGCCGACACCGCGCCGGCGAGGGCCATTGGACGTGAGCGCATGCCGCGCGTCAGTCGACGAATCGCGGCGAAATCGTTGGAAATGCGTCGTCGGCGGCATTACTGCGCGAAGTCGCCAGAAACTCGGCCGTCGACTAGACTTGGCGCATCGATCCACGACCCTCGGAGCGTCCCATGCGCCGTCTCGCCCTCCTCGCCGCCTTGCTGCTCACCACCGCCGCCCATGCCGACGAAGGCATGTGGACCTACGACAACTTCCCCGCCGCGAAGGTGAAGCAGCAGTACGGGGTCGACATCGACAGCGCCTGGCTCGATCGCGTGCGCGAGGCCTCGGTGCGGCTCTCGGGCTGCTCGGCGTCCTTCGTGTCGCCCGACGGCCTGATCCTCACCAACCACCACTGCATCACGGGCTGTCTCGCCGAGAACTCTTCCAAGGAGAAGAGCCTGCTCGACGACGGCTTCGTCGCCCGCGACCGCAAGGACGAGATCCCCTGTCGCACGCAGGTGGCGGATGTCCTCGTCGGCATGGAGGACGTCACCGCCAAGGTCGAGGCCGCCACCCGCGGTCTCGACGAGCGCGCCGCCAACGAGACCCGCAAGCGCACGATCACCGCGCTCGAGCAGGCCTGCGAGAAGGACACCGGCCTCAAGTGCCAGTCGGTCGCGCTCTACAACGGCGGGCAGCAGTTCCTCTACCGCTACCGCCGCTACACCGATGTGCGCCTCGTGTTCGCGCCTGAGGCGGGCATCGCGGCCTTCGGCGGCGACCCGGACAACTTCCAGTTCCCGCGCTGGTGCCTCGACATGGGCCTGCTGCGCGCCTACGAGAACGGCAAGCCGGTGAAGGTGGCGCGTCCGCTGCGCATCAACTTCGAGGGCCCCGCGCCGGGCGAGTTCGTGCTGGTCTCCGGTCACCCCGGCTCCACCGACCGCCTGCTCACCGTCGCGCAGCTGGAATCACAGCGCAACGACGACCTGCCGCAGTGGCTGCTGCGCAGCAGCGAGCTGCGCGGCCGCTACATCGAGTTCTCGAAGAAGGGCGACGCGGAGCGCCGCATCGTCGCCGATACGCTGTTCGGCCTCGAGAACGGCATCAAGGTGCGCCGCAAGGAGCTCGATGCGCTGCTCGACGAGAAGCTCATGGCGCAGAAGCGCGCCGATGAGGCCGAGCTGCGCGCCCGCGTGGCCAAGGACCCCTCGCTCGCCGGGATCGGCGACCCCTGGGCCGACATCGAGAAGGCGACCGTCCGCGCGCGCGACTTCGGCACCGAGTACGCCTACCTCGAGGGCGGCGCCGGCTTCCAGAGCCGCCTGTTCCGCATCGCGCGCACGCTGGTGCGCGGCGCGGCCGAGCGCGAGAAGCCGAACGGCGAGCGTCTGCGCGAGTTCACCGATGCGCAGCTGCCGCGCGTGCAGCAGCAGCTCGGGGCGGCGACGCCCGTCTATCCGGAGGTCGAGCGTCTGACGATGTCCTTCGGCTTCGAGCGCATGCGCGAGTGGCTCGGCCCCGACCACGCCACCGTGCGCCAACTGCTCGCCAAGGACTCGCCGGACACGCTGGCGGCCAAGCTCGTCGATGGGACGAAGCTCGCCGACCCCGCGGTGCGCCTCGCGCTCTGGAACGGCGGCAGCGCCGCGATCGCGGCCTCCGACGACCCGATGATCAAGCTCGCACGCGAGGTCGACGCGCCTGCCCGTGCGCTGCGCAAGCGCTACGACGACGAGGTACAGGCGCCGATCGCGGCCGCCGAGGAGAAGATCGCCCGCGCCCGCTTCAAGGTCTACGGCACGGAGGTCTACCCGGATGCGACCTTCACGCTGCGCCTGAACTACGGCACCGTGCAGGGCTGGACGGAGCGCGGTACGCCCGTCGAACCCTACACGCAGATCGGTCGCGCGTTCGAGCGTGCCACGGGCCAGCCGCCGTTCCAGATCCCCGCGTCCTGGGAACGCGTGCGCGCCAAGCTCGACATGACGACGCGCGTCAACCTCACCTCCAACAACGACATCATCGGCGGCAACTCGGGCAGCCCGCTGCTCAACGCCCGCGGCGAGGTGGTGGGCCTCATCTTCGACGGCAACATCCACTCGATCTCGGGATCGTACTGGTTCGACACCGAGAAGAACCGCGCGGTGTCGGTGCACCCGGCGTTCATGCGCGAGGCGCTGCGCACGGTGTACGACGCGCCGGCGTTGCTGAAGGAACTCGGGTCGAAGTGACCTCGCGGATGACGGTCTATGCCTTCCAGCCGCCGCCCCCGGTGACCGCGCGCATCGCGGGCAGCGATGCGCTGTTCCCGGTGCGGCGTATCTATTGCGTGGGCCGCAACTATGCGGCGCACGCCCGCGAGATGGGCTACGACCCGGACCGCGAGCCGCCGTTCTTCTTCGGCAAGCCGGCGGACTCGCTGCTGCCGGAGACCACGGCGGTGCCCTTCCCGTCCGCTACGGCCGACTTCCACCACGAGGTGGAGCTGGTCGTGGCGCTCGGGCGCGGCGGGCGCGACATCCCGGTGGCGGAGGCCGCGGACACCGTCTTCGGCTATGGCATCGGCATCGACTGGACCCGGCGCGACCTGCAGGCCGAAGCGAAATCCCAAGGCAAACCTTGGGATGCCGCCAAAGGTTTCGACCGCTCCGCGACGCTGGGGCCGCTGCACCCGGTCGCTGCGGTCGGTCATCCGGCGCGCGGCCGCATCTGGCTGGCGGTGAACGGCGCGCTGCGCCAGGACGCCGACCTCTCGACGCTCATCTGGTCGGTGCCCGAGGTCATCTCGGCGCTGTCGCGCCTGTTCGAGGTGCGACCGGGCGATCTCATCTACACCGGCACACCCGCCGGGGTCGGCGCGGTACGCACGGGCGACGGCGTCACCTGTGGCATCGAGGGGCTCGGCGAGATCTCGACCTCCGTCGTCTGATCCCGCTCCCGCTGGACGCGACGCTCAGAACGCGAACAGCGACGCCTCCGGGGCGTTCTTCACGACCCACCAGAGCAGTGCGCCGAGCGCTGCGGCGATCCCGACGGCCAGCAGCCTGCGTGACGAGCCGATGTCCGACGCGCCCGGCGGCAGCAGGTCGCCCGGCTTGCGACCGGTGATCATCGGCAGGATCAGGTTCTCGCGCCGCACCCATAGGTAGAACAGAGCCGCCGCGACATGCACCACGATCGCGGCGACGATGACATCGAACAGCTTTTCATGCAGCGACGTCAGGCGGTCGCTGGTCTCCCCTGTCACATAGCCGAACAGCGGACCCGTCGACATGATCTTGTCGTTGGCGAAGAGCCCGAGGGTCGCCTGCGCGAGCAGCATCGCCAACATCGCGAGCACCATCAGCGCGCCGAGCGGGTTGTGGCCGACGATGCGTCGTCCGTCCTCACCGGCGCCCTCGCGGAGATAGCGCAGGACGGCGCGCGGGCCGCGCACGAAATCCGCGAAGCGGGCGTGGCGGGTGCCGACGAAACCCCACACGATGCGCGTCGCGGCGAGCAGCAGCACCGCATAGCCGCAACGCACATGCCAGGCGAACCAGTCGCCTTCGAGTTCACGCGTGAGCCAGGCGCCGCCCACCGCGAGCACGAGCCCCCAATGCATCACCCGGACCGGCAGGTCCCAGACCTTGCGCGCACCCTGCTCCGCCATCTTCAACCTCCTGCCGAGTGCCGTTGGTTGTATTCGATGAAATAGTCGTCCGGATCCCAGAGGCTGACCGAGGTCATCACGATCTGCGTGCCGTCGGCACCGCGCACCTGGTAGCGGTGCGGCGCGGCGTGCACGCGTGCGCCGAAGTCCGCCGCCCGTCGATGCACGCCCTCGGCATCGTCGCCCTGCATCACGAACACGATGTCGCCGATGCCGAGCCGTTCACGGCGCGGTGGCGGCGGCAGGGCCGGCGAAGTGAACTGCAGCAAGCCGATCTTGGCGACCACCGGGTCGGAGGCCTCCATGATCACGAGATGCGTCTCGTCGCCCTTCTGGCCGGCGGCGAGCCCGACGCCGGACAGCGTGATGCGGTCGTCGTACCAGGTGCGCATGCCGAGCACATCACGGTAGAAGGCGCGCGAGCGCTCCACATCCCTGACGATCAGCGTCGTGCGCTTGACCATGGTGGTCATGGGGTCCTGGGACATCCTTCGCTACCTCTCCGGCGCGGCCGCTCAGCGCGTCCGCGCGATCAACACCATGGACGCGACGGCCATCAACGCGGCGGGCAGCCACGCGAGCAAGGCGGGGTTCCCGCCGTACACCACCGCCCCGCTCTCGATCATCTGCTGCAACAGGAAGAACAGGATGCCGAGCACGAGACCCACGCCGATGCGCGCGCCGGCGCCGGCTGCGCGCAGCGAACCGAACACGAACGGCAGCGCCAGCAGCACCGCGAACCCCGCTGCGACCGTACGGGCGATGCGCGAGTGGAACGCGAACACCGGCTCGCGGGCGTCGAGGCCGTTCGACTCGAGATGACGGATCATCCGCCAGAGCGAGGCCGACGGCAGCTGGCCGGGCGCGGTCGCCGCGATGCCGAGGAAGGCTGCGCCGACATTGCTCTCCAAAATGCGCCCCGGCGCGCGCGTCGCGATCGCACGGTCGCCCTCGAAGCGGGTCTCGGCGTACTGCTCGAGCCGCCAGGAGCCCTTCCTGCCGTCGCCGTCCTCGCGTGCCGTCGCCGCGCGACCCAAAGCCTGCAAGCGGTTGTCGGGACCGATCTCGTAGACCATCATGCCGCCGAACTGCGAGTCGCCCGTCTGGCGTTCGACGTTGACGATCAAGGACCCGTCGCGCACCCAGGCGTCGCCGGACCCGGCGAAGCTCACGTTCGAGAACTTGGCGAACGCCTTCTGCTGGCGCGCCATCTGCTGCATCGGCGGCGCGAGCCAATCGCCGAGGGCCGCCCCCAGCACGACCAGGAGAAGGCCGGCGAACGCGACGCCGCGCGCGATGCGCCACACCGACATGCCGGCGGCACGCATCACCGTGAGCTCGCTGCCGCGCGCCAACGTGCCGAGCCCCAGCAACGAGCCGATCAGGGCGCTGATGGGCAACAGCTCCCAGGCCTGCTGCGGCAGGTTCAGGCCGACGAACGCGAGCGCCTTCATCGCGGTGTAGTCGCCGACGCCGATATCGTCCTGCTGGCCGAGCAGCAGGAACAGCGCACCGAGGCTCAGCAGCACGGTCATCACGAGCAGCACCCCGCCGAGCACGGCGCGCATCACATAGCGGTCGATGCGGTTCATGCGGGCAGCAGCCGTTCGCGATGGCGCCAGCGCGAGAGGTATGCTGGACCGAACAGCACGGCGAGCGTCGCGAGGACGACGAGCGCGTGCACCCACCAGAGCCCCGCCCAGGCCGGCACCGTGCCGCGCTCGATCCAGACCCGGGTGGCCGAAGCGAGGCTGAAGTAGACGAAATAGACCGCGATGGCGATCCAGAGCCGCGCGTAACGGCCTTGCCGCGGTCGCAGCCGTGCCATCGGCACCGCGAGCAACGCCAGCACGAACACCATCACCGGCAGGCCGATGCGCCACGCAAGCTCGGCGCGCGATTCGAGGTCGCCACGCGTCGCGAGCTGCGCGGTCGGCACCGACTCGATGTCGAAGCGCCCGGATCCGGGATCCGGCAGCCGTACCGGGATGACGTTCTCCTGGAAGCGGACGCGACGGAACTCGGCCGACCCCGGACGTCCCTCGTAACGCTCGCCGTCGAGCAGCGTGATCGTGTGCAGCGTGCCGTCCGGCGAGATCTCGTGGCGGGCGCGGTCGGCGAGCGCGATCTCGTAGACACCGTCGCGCACGCGCTTCACGAACACCCTCTCCAGAGTCCCGTCGGCGCCCTCGGACTGAGCGTAGAACACCGCGGAACCGCCGCCGAAGCTGCGGAACTTGCCGGCCGCGATGGGCGCGAACTCGCCGGCCCGCAGCGCCTCGCTGCGCAGTCGCTGGACCCCGCGCGCCGCTTCCGGCTGCGCCCGCAGCGAAAGCCAGGCGACGCCCCCGGCGACCAGCAGGGCGAGCAGCGCGATCGGCGCATAGATGCGCCAGGGCGACACGCCGCAGGCGACCACCGCGGTCATCTCGCTGTCGTGGTAGAGGCGGCCGAGCGCGAGCATGACGCCGAGCAGCAGGCCCACGGGCAGCAGCACCGCGAGGTTGCGGACGGTGCCGAGGCCGACGAGATGCAGGACGACCTCGCGGGGGAAGCCGCCCTCCGCGGCCCGGGCCAGCACCGAGGCCAGCTGGTTCGTCAGCAGCACCACGAGCAGCACCGTCGTCACCGCCAACCAGGCGAAGACGATCTCGCGCAAGAGGTATCGGGACAGGATCCGCGCCAAAGTCCGACCTCGCGGTGAAGACGCCCGTAAAAACGCTAGAATAGCAGGTCGTTGATACCCCTTTCCGGAGCGCTCCCATGCAGATCGACATCTTCACCGGCAACCTCTCGCAGCGCGAGGCCGACTGCCTCGTCGTCGGCGTGCACGATGGCGGTGTGCTGTGCGATGCGGCGGCGGCGCTCGACAAGCGAGCGGGCGGCGCGATCAGCCGTTTCCTCAAGCGCGGCGACTTCCCGGGCCGTCTCGCCGAGACGCTGCTGCTGCCGGCCTCGCCGCGCCTCAAGGCCACGCGCATCCTGCTGGTCGGCCAGGGCAACGCGGCCGTCACGCGCCGCAACTGGCGCCGCGCACTGGTGGCCGCGGTCGGCGCGCTGTCGCGCACCCGCTGCGCGAGCGCCGCGATCGCCCTCACCCGCCCCGAGGCCCGCGAGCTCGACGACTACCTCTTCGGTCGTTCGGCCGCTGAGGTCATCCACGCCGCGCTATACCGGGTCAACGACCTCAAGTCCGGTGCGAAGCCTGCAGCGCCCGCCCTCGCGCGCATCGCCCTCGGTCCGGTGCGCCCGGCGCGCGCCGCCGCCGCCCGCCGCGGCGTCGTCCACGGTCAGGCCTCGGGCGCCGGCGCCCGCGTGATGCGCGACCTCGCGAACCTCCCGGGCAACGTCTGCACCCCGACCTATCTCGCCGAGCAGGCCCGCGCCCTCGCCGCGCGCCACCCCTCGCTGCGGGTCCGCGTCCTCGAAGAAGCCGACATCCGCGCCGAGAAGATGGGCTGCTTCCTCGCCGTCACGCAGGGCAGCGACCAGCCGCCCAAGTTCATCGTGATCGAGCACAAGGCCAAGCGCGGCCCGCGCGCGCCCGTCGTGCTCGTCGGCAAGGGCATCACCTTCGACACCGGCGGCATCTCGCTCAAGGATCCCGGCGCGATGGACGAGATGAAGTTCGACATGTCGGGCGCCGCCGCCGTGCTCGGCGCGATGTCCGTCGTCGCCGCGCTCGACCTGCCGCTCAACGTGGTCGGCCTCGTGCCCACCTGCGAGAACATGCCGAGCGGCCGCGCCATCAAGCCGGGGGACATCGTCACCAGCGCCGCCGGCCTCACCGTCGAGATCCTGAACACCGACGCCGAGGGCCGCCTGATCCTCTGCGATGCGCTGCACTACGCCCGTCGCTACAAGCCGCAGGCCGTGGTCGACCTCGCGACCCTCACCGGCGCCTGCGTCATCGCGCTCGGCATCCACCACAGCGGCGTGATGGCCAACGACGACGCGCTCGCCCGCGAACTGGTCGACTCCGGCCTGCGCGCCGACGACCGCGCCTGGCAGCTGCCGCTCACCGAGGAGTACGGCGAGCAGCTCAAGAGCAACTTCGCCGACCTCGCCAACGTCGCCGGGCGCGACGGCGGCGCCATCACGGCGGGCGCCTTCCTCGGCCGCTTCACCAAGGGCCTGCGTTGGGCGCACATGGACATCGCCGGGTCCGCCTATGTGGGCGGCGCCGGCAAGGGCAGCACCGGCCGCCCCGTCGCGCTGCTGACCGATTTCCTGCTGCGCCGCGCCGGCCGCTGACCCTAGGGCGCTGACGACCATGGACAAGGTCTACTCGCCGGCCGACATCGAGCAGCGCCTCTACGCGCGTTGGGAGGCCTCAGGGCTGTTCGCGCCGCCGCGCGAGGGCGCGGGCTACTGCATCGTCATCCCGCCGCCCAACGTCACGGGTACGCTGCACATGGGGCACGCGTTCCAGGACACCATCATGGACGCCCTCACCCGCTACCACCGCATGCGCGGCGAAGCGGCGTTGTGGCAACCGGGCACCGACCACGCGGGCATCGCCACGCAGATGGTGGTCGAGCGCCAACTCGAGGGTGAAGGGCTGACCCGCACCGGTCTCGGCCGCGAGGCGTTCATCGAGCGGGTCTGGAAGTGGAAAGGCGAGTCCGGCGGCACCATCGCCCGCCAGATGCGCCGCCTCGGCGCGTCGGTCGATTGGTCGCGCGACCGCTTCACCATGGACGAGGGCCTCTCGCGCACGGTCACCGAAGTGTTCGTGCGGCTCTACGAGGAAGGTCTCATCTACCGCGGCAAGCGGCTCGTCAACTGGGATCCTGTCCTGCAGACCGCGGTCTCCGACCTCGAGGTGCTGAACACCGAAGAGGACGGCTCGCTCTGGCATCTGCGCTATCCGCTCGCCGATGGCAGCGGGCACCTCGTCGTCGCCACCACGCGCCCCGAGACCATGCTCGGCGACGTCGCGGTCGCCGTCGCCCCCGGCGACGAGCGTTACGCGGCGCTGGTCGGCAGGACGCTGCGCCTGCCCCTCGCGGACCGCGAGATACCGGTCATCGCCGACAGCTACGTGGACCCGGAGTTCGGCTCCGGCTGCGTCAAGATCACCCCGGCGCACGACTTCAACGACCACGAGGTCGGCGAGCGCCACGGCCTGCCCCGCATCAACGTCTTCACGCCCGATGCGCGCATGAACGACGGGGTGCCCGAGCGCTTCCGCGGCCTCGACCGCTTCGAGGCGCGCAAGCGCGTGGTCGCGGAACTCGAGGCGGCGGGACTGCTGGAGCGCATCGATCCGCACAAGCTCATGGTGCCGCGCGGCGACCGCTCCGGCGCCGTCATCGAGCCCTACCTCACGGACCAGTGGTACGTCCGCATCGAGCCGCTCGCCAAGCCCGCCATCGCCGCGGTCGAGGACGGCTCGATCCGCTTCGTCCCGGAGAACTGGTCGCGCACCTACTTCGAGTGGATGCGCAACATCAAGGACTGGTGCATCAGCCGCCAGCTCTGGTGGGGCCACCGCATCCCCGCCTGGTACGACGCCGAAGGCAAACTCTACGTCGGCCGTACCGAGGACGAGGTGCGGGCCGCCCATGGGCTCGCGCCCGCCGTCGCGCTGCGCCAGGACGAGGACGTGCTCGACACCTGGTTCTCCTCGGCGTTGTGGCCGTTCTCCACCCTCGGCTGGCCCGACGATACGGCCACGCTCAAGCGCTTCTATCCCACCGCGGTGCTCGTGACGGGCTTCGACATCATCTTCTTCTGGGTCGCCCGGATGATCATGATGGGCCTCAAGTTCACGGGCGAGGTCCCGTTCCGCGAGGTGTATGTCCACGGCCTGATCCGCGACTCGGAAGGCCAGAAGATGTCGAAGTCCAAGGGCAACGTCATCGACCCCCTCGACATCGTCGACGGCATCGCGCTCGAGGATCTGGTGCGCAAGCGGACCACCGGCCTCATGCAGCCGCGGCTCGCACCCGCCATCGAGAAGGCGACGCGCAAGGCCTTCCCGCAGGGCATCGAAGCGCACGGCACCGACGCGCTGCGGCTCACGTTCGCGGCGCTCGCGACGCAGAGCGCCGACCTGCGCTTCGACCTCGCGCGCGTCGGCGGCTACCGCAACTTCTGCAACAAGCTCTGGAACGCCTCTCGCTTCGTGCTGATGACCCTCGAGGACGCCGAGGGACGGCCGGTCGATCCGGAACTCATGACGGGGGCCGTGAAGCCCGGCGTCGCGGAGCGTTGGATCCAGTCGCGGCTCGGCAAGGTGATCGCCGAGGTCGAGGCCGGTTTCGCCGACTACCGCTTCGATTTCGCCGCGACGGCGCTCTACGAGTTCACGTGGTACGAGTTCTGCGACTGGTACCTCGAGCTCACCAAGCCCGTGCTGCAGGATCCGGAGGCGGACCCGGCGGCCCAGCGCGCCGCACGGCGCACCCTGCTGACCACTCTTGAGACGCTCCTCCGTGCGTGGCATCCGCTGATGCCCTTCATCACGGAGGAGATCTGGCAGCGTGTCGCACCGCTCGCGGGACGCGCGGGGTCGCCCGGCGGCACCATCATGACCGCGCGCTGGCCGGGCAGCGATGACACGATGGCCGCACTCGGACACGATCCGGCCGCGGAGGCCGACGTCGCCTGGATCAAGTCCTTCACGCTCGGCATCCGCCAGATCCGCGGCGAGATGGACATCAGCCCGGCGCGCAAGCTGCCGCTGCTGCTCGAGAACGCCTCCGCCGTCGACCGCACCCGGCTCGCCGCGCATGGCGCCTATCTGTCGCGTCTCGCCGGGCTCGAGAGTTGGCGCATCCTGGAGGCCGGCGAGGCTGCGCCGCCCGCCGCGCTCGCGACCGTCGGCGAGTTGCGTGCGCTGGTGCCGATGGCGGGGCTCATCGACCCGCAGGCCGAGCTCGCCCGCCTCGCCAAACGCGTGCAGAAGCTGCGCGAGGAGATCGCCCGCGCCGAGGCCAAGCTCGGCAACGCGAACTTCGTCGCCAACGCGCCGGCGGAGGTCGTGGTGCAGGAGCGCGAGCGGCTCGCGGACTTCGGTCGCACGCTCGAGAGCCTCGAGGCGCAGGCGGCGCGCGTGCGCCAGCTGCTCTGACCACCGGAGCGACCGTGGGCCGCATCCTGTTGCTGGCGGCGTTGGTCCTGCTCGTGGTGTGGCTGCTGCGCGGCCGCGCGTGGGGGCGCAAGCGTCGATCGGGCACCGACGGTGCCCCCGTTGCGCACGGGACGGCCTCAGCGAGCCGCTCAGGGGTGCAGGGCGACCCTACCCTGCCCCGCGACCGACGCGTGCTGCTGCAGGCCCGGGTGAGCCTCTGGCGCGCGCTGCCACCCGGACTGCAGGACAGGCTGCTGCCGCGGATCGAGGAGTTCCTCGCCCGCGTGCCGTTCATCGGTGCGGGCGGTTTCACGGTCACCGAGGACATGCGCACCGTGATCGCCGCGCAGGCCTGCCTCGTCACCCTCGGCGGCGATGAGGCCGGCTTCGAGGCCCTGCATGGGGTCACGCTGCATCCGGACGAGTTCGTCGTCGAAGAGGCGGACGAGGACGAGGAGACCGGCGTCGTCACCGAGGGCTGGCGGACGCTGTCCGGGCAGTCGGTGGACGGCGAACGCATCGTGCTCTCGTGGCGCGACGTCGAGGAGGCGGAGCACCGCGACGACGGCTACAACGTCGTCATCCACGAGTTCACGCATTTCCTGGACCAGACCCGTCCCGGCGGCGATCCGGCGGCGCACAAGGCGCTGGAGGCGGCGCACGCCGAGCTCTGCGATGCGGTGGACCGCGGCGAGGAGACGCTGCTCGACCCCTACGGCGCGGAGGACCTCACGGAGTTCCTGGCCGTGTCGGCCGAGATGTTCTTCTCGCTGCCGCATCAACTGAAGGCGCGGCATCCCGCGCTCTACGACCTGCTGCGGGTGTCGTTCGCGCTCGATCCGGTGTCGTGGCCGGGCGACCCGGCGCGTACCGCCGCCTAGCGCCGGACCGACCCGGCGACAGGCCGGATCAGCGGCCCACCATCAGCCGAGCATCGGCCGTCGGTCATTCTTTGTAGAGCGCCGGATGTTTCGCCATCTCGGCACGGTAGAACGCCCGCAGCTTGCGCTCGTCGGCCTCGGCATCGGCGGTCGGATGTACGGCGGGCCCGAACCGCACGCAGCGCGCCTTGAAGTCGATCGCCGCCGGGACGATGGGCACCCCGGCCGCGAGCGCGATGCGGTGGTAACCGCGCTTCCACTCCTCGACGCGGCTGCGCGTACCCTCGGGCGTGATCACGAGGATCTTGCCGCGCGGCGATGCGAACGCCTCGATGCAGGCCTCGACCATGTTGCCGGGCTTGCTGCGGTCGACCGGGATGCCGCCGAAGTGACGCCCCAGGGGTCCGAACGGCCCGGCGAGCGCCGTGTGCTTGGCGAGCCAGCTCGCATCCATCTGCATCGCGAGATAGGCGAGGAAGCCCATCACGAAGTCCCAGTTCGAGGTGTGCGGCGCGACGATGAGCACGCACTTCGGCTCGGTCGGCATCGGCGGCTCGATGCGCCAGCCGGCGAGCCACAGACCCGTGACGCCCACCCAGCGCCGCCAACGGCTCCTCACCTGCGGCACGCCCGGCGGAAGATGGGGGAAGCGGGATGCGATGCTCATAGGCTGGATCCGTCGTCGAGGCGGGGTCAGACGCGCGGCGGCTCCGGCACGCGCCAGAGGATCAGCCCGCCGAGCACGAACAGCACCACGAGCGAGGTGATGGAGAGCCGCGAATCGCCGGTCAACAGGGCGACGGTCGCGATCAGCATGGGCCCCAGGAAGCTCGCGAACTTGCCCATCATGTTGTAGAAGCCGAAGAACTCGCCGCCCTTGCCGTCGGGCACCAGACGTCCGAAGAACGAACGCGACAGGCTCTGTACGCCGCCCTGAACCAACCCGATGACCACGGCGAGCGCGAAGAACTCGGTGACGCTGTCGAGGAACCAGGCGTAGAGCGTCGCCGAGAGGTAGACCGCGATGCAGATCAGGATGCCGCGCTTGGCGCCGATCCGTTCGCCCAACCAGCCGAGCGCGAGCGCCGACGGGAAGGCCACGAACTGGGTCAACAGCAAGGCCGCGAGCAGGCTGGAACTCGGCAGGCCGAGCGCCACGCCGTAGTCGACCGCCATCGTGTAGATGGTGTGGACGCCGTCGATGTAGAGCCAGTAGGCGAGCAGGAAGAGGCTGACATCGCGGTACTGCGCGACATGACCCACGGTCTGCCGCAGCTCCCGCAGGCCGTCCCGGGCGTCGGCGAAGAACCCTGCCGACGGCGCCTTCGGCGGCCGTTCGCGGACGTTGAAGGCCGCCGGCAGCATGAACAGGAACCACCAGACCGCGACGCTCACGAACGAGGCGCGCACCGCCTCGGCGGCGTCGGCGAGGCCGAACCAGTGCGGCTTGAGGGTCATCAGCACGTTGAACGCGAACAGCAGGCCGCCGCCGAGGTAGCCCAGCGAATAACCGAGCGCCGACACGCGGTCGTAGTCGCGGGGCTCCGCGACATCGAGAAGCAGCGCGTCGTAGAAGATGTTGGCGGCGTTGGCGCCGATGGCGGCGACCATGAAGCACGCCGCGGCCCACCACCACTCGCCCTGCCCGACGAACCCGAGCGATGCGGTGCCGGCGACACCGAGCATGGTCCAGCCGACCAACTGCCGCTTGCGGCCGCCCGCGCGGTCGGCGACGGCGCCCAAGACCGGCGCGAGGACCGCGACCAGCAGCCCGGCGATGCCGTTGGCGAAGCCGAGCCGTGAGGTGCTCACCGTCGGATCGACCCCGGTGCTCCAGAACTTCTGGAAGAACACCGGGAAGAAGCCGGCGAGCACCGTGGTGAAGAACGCGGAGTTCGCCCAGTCGTACAGCGCCCAGGAGATCGTGTCGCGGCGCTTGTACGGGCTCGTCATGTCAGCTGGCCTGCTCGCGGGTCTCGCGGAAGACGATCCCGGGCCAGCGCTCGACGGTCAGGTCGAGGTTGACCCTCGAGGGGGCAAGATATACCAAGGCCCCGCTGTGGTCGACGGCGAGGTGGTCGTAGGCCTTGGTGCGGAACTCGGCGAGCTTGCGCTCGTCGTCACAGTACACCCAGCGCGCCGTATGCACCCCGATCGGCTCGAACGCGCATTGCACGGCATACTCGTCCTGCAGACGGAAGGCCACCACCTCGAACTGCAGCGGGCCGACCGCGCCCAGGATCTGATCGTTGTTGCGCAGCGGCCGGAAGAGCTGCGTCGCGCCCTCCTCGCAGAGCTGACCGAGACCCTTCGAGAGCGCCTTGGCCTTGAGCGGATCCTTGAGCACCGCGCGACGGAAGAGCTCCGGGGCGAAGTTCGGGATGCCGGTGAATACGAGCTCCTCGCCCTCCGTGAACGAATCGCCGATGTTGATGGTGCCGTGGTTGTGCAGACCGATGATGTCGCCCGCGTAGGCGTCGTCGGCGGCCGAACGGTCGGCGGCGAGGAAGGTCAAGGCGTCGGCGATGCGGACATCCTTGTCGAGGCGCACGTGGTGCATCTTCATGCCGCGCGTGTACTTGCCGGAGCACAGACGCAGGAAGGCGATGCGGTCGCGGTGCGCGGGGTCCATGTTCGCCTGGATCTTGAACACGAAGCCCGAAAGCTTGCCCTCGGAGGCCTCGACGGCACGCTGACGGGTCGCGCGCGGCAGCGGGCCGGGCGCGAAGCGCGTGAACGACCGCAGCAGCTCCTCGACGCCGAAATTGCTGATCGCCGAGCCGAAGAACACCGGCGTCTGCTTGCCGGCCCGGTAGGCCTCGAGGTCGAAGGCCTGGGTCGCGCCGCGGACGAGCTCGATCTCCTCGTCGAAGGCGGCGGCCTCGTCGCCGAGCAGCTCGCGGCCCGCCGCGCTGTGCAGGCCCTCGATGACCACGTTCTCGCCCACGCGGCCGCGCTCGCCGGCCTCGTAGACGTAGATGCGGTCCTCGACGAGGTGGTAGATGCCCTTCAGCGAGCGCCCCATGCCGATCGGCCAGGTGACGGGCGCGGTCGCGATGCCGAGCACGCGTTCGATCTCGTCCAGCAGATCGATCGGCGCGCGGCCCTCGCGGTCGAGCTTGTTGATGAAGGTCATGATCGGCGTGTCGCGCAGCCGGCAGACCTCCATCAGCTTGATGGTGCGCTCCTCGACGCCCTTGGCGCAGTCGATGACCATCAGCGCCGAATCCACCGCGGTGAGCGTGCGGTAGGTGTCCTCGGAGAAGTCCTCGTGGCCCGGCGTATCGAGCAGGTTCACGATGCAGTCGCCGTACGGGAACTGCATCACCGACGAGGTCACGGAGATGCCGCGCTGCTGCTCGAGACGCATCCAGTCGGAGGTGGCGTGTCGCGCCGCCTTGCGTCCCTTCACCGTGCCGGCGAGCTGGATGGCGCCACCGAACAGCAGCAGCTTCTCGGTGAGCGTGGTCTTGCCGGCGTCCGGGTGGGAGATGATCGCGAAAGTCCGGCGCCTTGCGACCTCGGCCTGCAGCGTCACGGGACCAGCCGCAGACGCATCACGATGGCGTCCTCGCGGCCGTTGGCGGCCTGGTAGTAGCCGCGGCGCAGGCCGACCTGCGCGAGCCCGAGCGACTGGTAGAGGCGGATCGCCGTGGTGTTGCTCGGCCGTACCTCGAGGAACAGGTCCTCCGCCCCGGCGGCCCGCGCGATGTCGAAGAGCGCGGTGACGAGATGCCGTCCGAGGCCGCGACAACGATGCTCGGGTCGCACACAGACGTTCAGGATGTGCGCCTCGCCCGCCCCCGTCGACAGGATGCCGTAGCCCGCCACGCGGCGGTCGATCTCCAGCACGCGGCAGAGATAGCCGACACGCAGACAATCGCGGAACACGGGCTCGCTCCACGGGAAGGCGTAGGAGTCGCGCTCGGCCTGAACCACGGCGGCCACATCGTCCTCGCGCATCGGGCGCAGCAGGGACTCGGGCATCGGCAGATGTTGCGGTGCGGTGGCCATCATCGTTCCGTGACGATCAGTCTCGAGCCGGCAAGCCGGCGAACACCTGCCGCGCGAACTTGAGGTCTTCCCACGCCTTGCGTTTCTCGCCCGGGCTGCGCAGCAGGTAGGCGGGATGATACGTGACCACGACCGGCGTGTTGAGCGGACCGAAGCGGTGCACCGTACCGCGCATCGAACCCACGGTGGCCTCCGCGCCGAGCAGGTTCTGCGCCGCGACCTTGCCGAAGGCGAGGATCAGCCGCGGGCGCAGCAACCCGACCTGCCGATCGAGGTGGTCGCGGCAGGCGGCCGCCTCCTCCGGCCGAGGGTCCCGGTTGCCCGGCGGACGGCACTTCACGATGTTGCCGATGAAGACGCTGTCGCGCGGCAGGCCGATCGCGGCCAGCATCGCGGTGAGCAGCTGCCCGGAGGCTCCGACGAACGGTTCGCCCTGCCGGTCTTCCTCCTCGCCGGGCGCCTCGCCGATGACCATCCATTCCGCGGTACGTGAACCCGAACCGAACACGGTCTGCGTGCGGCCCTCATGCAACGCGCAACGTCGACAATCGCGCACCCGCGATTCGAGCGCCGCCCAGCCGTCATCGACGACCGCGGGCACCGCGGATGCGACGGGGAGCACGGTGGCCGGCTCCGCGGGTGGCGGTCTGCGCGGCACCCACTGGTCGATGCCGAGCGCGCCGAGGTAGGCGGCGCGGCGGGCGGGATCAGACATGGTCACCGGGTGACGGCGGCGTCGCGGTCGCCGACCGGCGCAGCCGACGCAGCAGCCAGACGGTCGGTGCCGACAGCGCGTACATCGTGAACAGGAACAGCAGCATCGGCGGCGGGTCCGCCACGACCAGCGCCAGCGACAACGGCACGACCACGAAGTAGAAGAACTTCACGCGCGCGTTCCAGTCGATCTGCTTGGTGCTGGAATAAGGGAAACGCGACACCATCAGCGCGCCGGCGATCACGGGGACGCAGAAGAGCACCACGAGGCCGACGAGGCCCGGTTCGCGCCACTCGCTGGTGAACCAGACATACGCCGCGACGAGACCCGCCGCGGACGGGCTCGGCAGACCCTCGAAGTAACGCTTGTCGGCGGTCGCGGCGCGGGCGTTGAACCGGGCGAGACGGAGCGCCGCGCAGACCGCGTACAGGAACGCGGCGACCCAGCCGAAGCGCGCCCAGGCGTCGCCGTACTCCGCGATGCGCTCGATGCCCCACTGGTAGGCGATCAGGGCGGGCGCCACGCCGAAAGCGACCATGTCGGCGAGGCTGTCGTACTCCTTGCCGAAAGCGCTCTCGGTGCCCGTCCACCGCGCAACGCGACCGTCCAGACCATCGAACAGCATGGCGAAGTAGATGGCCGCGCAGGCACGGCCGAAATCGCCGTTGATGGCCGAGATGATGCCGAAGAACCCGCAGGCGAGGCAGCCGGTGGTGAAGAGGTTCGGCAGCAGCACGATGCCGCGGCGCTTGGGGCGCTGCGGAGCGTCGGGGGACGGGGGGCTCACGGGCGTACTGGACCCTGTTTGACCGGATTCCGGGTCATCATAGGGGTCCGAACCTTTCGGGACAATCTCCGCGACCGTAACATGTCGCACCCTGAACCCCGACCCCGAGCCCGAACATGCGCTGGTCCAGATACCCGATCAACACCACCAAGGAGACGCCCTCCGAAGCCGAGGTCGTCAGCCACCAGCTCATGCTGCGAGCGGGGCTCATCCGCCGCCTCGCCGCCGGCATCTACACCTGGACGCCGCTCGGGCTGCGTACGCTGCGCAAGGTCGAGCAGATCATCCGTGAGGAGATGGACCGTGCGGGCGCGCTCGAGGTGCTCATGCCCGCCGTCCAGCCGGCCGAGCTCTGGCAGGAATCGGGTCGCTGGGAGCAGTACGGCCCCGAGCTGCTGCGCCTGAAGGATCGGCACCAGCGCGATTTCGTGATCGGCCCGACGCACGAAGAGGTGATCACCGACCTCGCCCGCCGCGAGCTCAAGAGCTATCGCCAGCTGCCCGCGAACTTCTACCAGATCCAGGTGAAGTTCCGCGACGAGATCCGGCCGCGGTTCGGCGTGATGCGCGGACGCGAGTTCATCATGAAGGACGCCTACTCGTTCCACGCCACGCCCGCATCGCTGCAGGAGGGCTATGACGCGATGCGCACGGCCTACATCCGCATGTTCGAGCGCATGGGCCTCGAATTCCGCCCGGTGAAGGCCGACACCGGCTCGATCGGCGGCACGGCCTCCGAGGAGTTCCAGGTGCTCGCCGACTCCGGCGAGGACGCGATCGCCGTCTCGGACGGCGCGGACCACTACGCAGCCAACCTGGAACTCGCGCCCGCGCTGCCGCCCGCGACGCCCCGCCCCGCCCCTTCCGCCGCGCTCGCCGAGGTGGCGACGCCCGGCCAACGCACCATCGCCGACCTCGCGGCCTTCCTGGGCGTGCCGGCCACGCAGACCCTGAAGCTCCTGATGGTCGAGGGCGACAAGGGCGGCGTGGTCGCGCTCCTGGTGCGCGGCGACCACGAGCTCAACGCCATCAAGGCGCAGAAACTTCCCGGTGTCGCGAGCCCCTTGCGGATGGCCTCGCGCGAATCGGTGCTCGAAGCCACGGGCTGCGAGCCGGGCTATCTCGGCCCACGCGGCCTCACCTGCCCCGTCTACGCCGACCATGCCGCGCTCGCGCTCGCCGATTTCGTCTGCGGCGCGAACAAGCTCGACATCCATCTGACCGGCGTGAACTGGGGCCGCGACCTGCCGGAACCCGTCCCCGCCGACCTGCGCAACGTCGTCGCGGGCGACCCGAGCCCGGGCGGCGACGGTCGTCTCGTCATCCGTCGCGGTATCGAGGTCGGACACATCTTCCAGCTCGGCCGCAAGTACAGCGATGCGATGCAGGCGAGCGTGCTCGACGAGGCCGGCAAGCCGGTCACCATGTACATGGGCTGCTACGGCATCGGCGTGACGCGCATCGTCGCCGCGGCGATCGAGCAGAACCACGACGCCGCGGGCATCTGCTGGCCGGAGGCGCTGGCCCCGTACACGGTGGTGGTGGTGCCGCTCAACGCCGCCAAGGCACCGCGCGTCGCCGAGGCCGCCGAGCGCCTCTACGCCGAACTGACCGCCGTAGGGATCGAGGTCCTGCTCGATGACCGCGACGCCCGCCCCGGCGTGAAGTTCGCCGATGCCGAGCTCATCGGCATCCCGCACCGTATCGTGGTCTCGGAGCGCGGACTCGATGCCGGGCGTCTCGAGTACCGCCATCGCCGCGCCACGGCCAACGAGGACTGGCCGGTGGACGAGGTGGTCACGCGGCTGCGCGCATCGATCGAGACGCGTCTGCACGCGACGGTCGCGGAGGCCGCGCGATGAGCGGCGGCGCGGAGATCCTCGTCGTCTACTACTCGCGCCATGGCGCGACCGCGGAGCTCGCGCGGCAGGTCTGCCGCGGCATCGAATCGGTGGACGGCGCCCGCGCCACGCTGCGCTCGGTACCCGCGGTCTCGGCCGAGAACGAGCGGCCGGTACGGGCCGTTCCCGAGGAAGGCGCGCCGTTCGTCACGCTCGACGAGGTACGGCGCTGCGACGGACTGCTCATCGGCAGCCCCACGCGCTTCGGCAACATGGCGGCGGCCCTCAAATATTTCTTGGACGGCACGAGCGCGCTGTGGGCCGACGGCTCGCTCGCGGGCAAGCCGGCCGGCGTCTTCGGCGGCAGCAGCAGCCTGCACGGCGGGCAGGAGAGCACCTTGCTCACGATGATGCTGCCGTTGCTGCACCACGGCATGCTGCTGGTCGGCATCCCGTATTCGGAGCGGGCGTTGTCGGAGACGCGGCGCGGCGGTACGCCCTACGGCGCGACCCATCACACCCCGCACGGCTCCACGCCGTCGTTGGACGACCACGAGCGCGCCTTGGCGAGAGCCCACGGCGCGCGGGTGGCGCGCGCCGCCCTCGCGCTCAAGGGTCGCCGAGGATAGTCCGCACGAACGGCACCGTGATGCGGCGCTGCTCGCGGAGCGACGCCTCGTCGAGCCGGTCGAGCAGCCCGCCGAGACGGGTCATGTCGCGTGGGAAACGCCTCAGCAGCCAGCGCAGCGTCTCTTCAGGCAGCTCCAGACCACGCGAGGCGGCACGCCGCTGCAGCGCCTCGGCCTGTCCCGCCTCGTCCAAGGACCGCAGCTGGAACACCTCGCCCGCGCCGAACCGGGAGCCGATGTCGGCCAAGGCCCAGGTCTGCGAGGTCGGCGGCGCCGACGCGCTCACCACGATGCCACCGCGTCGTTCATCGATGGCGCGGTACACGCCGAACAGCGCGACCTCGAAGTCGCGGTCGCCGAGCGCCCGGTCGAGGTCGTCGAGGCACAGCAGGTCGAGCGCATCCGCCCCTTCGATCGCCGCGGCGGCCGGCATGCCAACGGCGGACAGCTCCGCGAACGGCAGATAACCCGCGCGCGCCTCGGCCGGCGCCGCCGCGCAGACGGCCTGCAGCAGGTGCGATCGACCGGAACCCTCGGCACCCCACAGCCAGACGACGCCACCGTTGCGCGCGAGCGCACGCACCCGGCTGACGGCCTCGAGGTTGGGCGGCGAGACGACGAAGATGTCGAAGGTGGCGCGCTCGCGCAGCCGCACGCCGAGGGGCAGCTGCTGCATCAGCGCGCCGCCGCGCCGCCGAGGATCGTCCAGGCGCGCCGGAAGAACAGGGCCAGATAGGCGGCGCCGGAGGCCGCCGTGGTTCCGAGCATCGCCACCG
Source organism: Steroidobacteraceae bacterium (assembly GCA_040400835.1). Classification (GTDB taxonomy): domain Bacteria; phylum Pseudomonadota; class Gammaproteobacteria; order Steroidobacterales; family Steroidobacteraceae; genus UBA964. The sequence continues at coordinate 240,039 of JBBAPM010000001.1, read as the reverse complement.
CGAGCACCTGCTGGAGCCAGGGCCAAGGCCAGCCGACGGCCGCCGCCGACAACGCCGCGACCACCACGGAGATCTGCAGGGCGGTGTTGACCTTGGAGAGCACGATGGGATGGCCGTTGACCGGTCCGAACCAGAGCCGGTAGATGAGCGCCCCGCCGCCGATCATCAGGTCGCGCGCGATCGCCGCAGCGGCGAGCCAGGCCGGGACGAGCCCGTTCCAGGCGCAGGCGAGGAAAACGGCCACCAGCAGCAGCTTGTCCGCGAGCGGATCGAGGAACCGTCCGAGCTCGCTGGTCCAACCGTTGCGCTTGGCCAGATAGCCATCAAGCCCGTCGGAGACGGCCGCGACGGCGAAGTACGCGAGCGCAGCGCCATGTTCGCCGCGCGAGATGGCGATGACCGCCGGCACCGTGAGCACGATGCGCATCACGCAGATGGCGTTGGGCAGATGGCGCAGCAGGCTCACGACCGACCCCTCACCGCGCGATACGGTAGGTGAGCGGCGCGACGCCGCTGCCGACCCTCGCGAGCTCGATGCGCGACGACAGGGCCTCGGCCAGCCCCTCCGCCCCGCGCGGGATGTCGAGCTGATACCGCACCATGCCCGCCTCGCTCGCGAGCAGGATCACCCGTCGCGCACCGGACAGGCCCTCGACCAGCCTTTGGATCCGCACCGCATCCGCGAGCGACGCGACGCCCTGGACATCGATCGTGGCGGTGGCCACCGGCCCGGCGCTCGCGGTCGGCGCCCCGAGCGCGAACAGATCGACCGCGCCCTCGACACCGGCCGCCACCCCGCCGGTGAACACCGTGGTGGATGCGCCGTCGAAGAGCGTCCACTGCCATTCGGTGCCCTCCGCGGTGCCGACCAAGGTCGCATCAGCGCCCTGCGCACGGGCGGCGGCGAGCGCCTCCGCGGCGGGGACCGGATCCTTGCCCGCCAGACCGGCGGTGGCGGCCGAGACGAGCTTCAACGGCAGACCGCGCTCGCTCGAGGCCGTCTCCAGCGACTTGCGCACGGCCGCCGGGTCGGCGTCCGCGGGCGGTCGGGTGATGACGCCGAGCACCACCGGTCGGGTACGGTTCCACACCGGCTGCCCGAGGGCGGTGACCGCGCGCTCGATGGCCGCGGCGTCGAAGGTGACGCGGGCGGGATTGCTGCCGCTCGCCGGGCGGAACACCTGCACATAGCGACGGGCGTTGGTGACGAGCGAGGACAGCGCAGGATCGTCTGCGGCGGAGCGCCGGCCGGTGAGCCGGACGAGCGTCGTGCGCATCGCGTCGGCGAGCGCCTCGTCGCCGTTGCCCGTGACCGTGACCTCGCCCACCGCCACCGCTTGGGCCGCAGGCGCGACCGGGACATGCAGACCCACGACCGGGAGCATCGCGGTCAGCAGCGCGACGCGCGCGCGGGTGGTCGGTCTCTGACGGACGCCGGTCATCATCACGGGGCGATAAGATACCATAGCGTTTTGACCGGCCGGCCGACGCCCGGAACGAGCGACGCGATGAGCAATCCCCCGCAGACCCCAGGACTCACCTACCGCGACGCCGGCGTCGACATCGACGCGGGGGACGAGCTGGTCGAGCGCATCAAGCCTCTGGTGAAACGCGCCACGCGGCCGGAGGTCCTGGCCGGCATCGGCGGGTTCGGTGCGCTGGTCGAGCTGCCCGAGGGACGTTGGCGGCGACCGGTGCTGGTCTCCGGCACCGACGGCGTGGGCACCAAGCTGCGCCTCGCCATCGACACCGGTCGCCACGACACCATCGGCATCGACCTCGTGGGCATGTGCGTGAACGACGTCGCCGTGCAGGGCGCCGAGCCGCTCTTCTTCCTCGACTACTACGCCACCGGCAAGCTCGAGGTCGCGGTCGCCGAGCGCGTGGTCGCAGGCATCGTCGAGGGCTGTCGTCAGGCGGGCTGCGCGCTCGTCGGCGGTGAGACCGCCGAGATGCCGGGCATGTACCACGGCGGCGATTACGACCTCGCCGGCTTCTGCGTCGGCGTGGTCGAGAAGGACGCGATCATCGACGGCAGCAAGGTGGCCGCGGGCGATGCGGTCATCGGCCTCGCCTCCTCCGGACCGCACTCCAACGGCTACTCGTTGATCCGCAAACTGGTGTCGGTCGCCGGCGCCGACTCCGGCACCATGGTGGACGGCCAGCCGCTCTTCGACCGCCTGCTCGCGCCGACACGCATCTATGTGCCCTCCATGCTCGCGCTCGCGCGTGCGATGCCGGTGCACGGGTTCGCGCACATCACGGGCGGCGGGCTCACCGACAACATCCCGCGCGTGCTGCCCGAGGGCTGCGGCGTGACGCTGCGCCGCTCGGCCTGGGCGCGCGATCCGGTGTTCGACTGGCTGCAGCAGGCAGGCCGCATCGCCGACGACGAGATGCACCGCACCTTCAACTGCGGCATCGGCATGGTCGTGATCGTCGCCGCGGCGCAGGCCGATGCCGCGCTCGCGCTGCTCAGCGCGCAGGGCGAGCGCGCCTCGCTGATCGGCGACGTGCGGGCCGGCGCCGGGGATGTGCTGATCCAGTGAGCGGCGCCGCCTCCGCTCCGCCCAGACGGCTGCGGCTCGCCGTGATGGCCTCGGGCGGCGGCAGCAACCTCGGCGCCATACTCGACGCCTGCCGCTCGGACCGCATCGCGGCCGAGGTCGTGGTCGTGATCTCCGACAAGCCCGGTGCGTGGGCCCTGACGCGGGCGGCGGAGGTGGGCATCCCCGCGCTGCCGGTCCCGCCCGGACCGGGCGAGACGCGAGAGTCGCACGGCGAGCGTCTGCTCGCGGCGCTCGCGCCTTTCGACGCCGACCTCGTCGTGCTCGCGGGCTACATGCGGATCCTCTCCACGGATTTCGTGCAACGGCTCCGCGGACGGCTGGTCAACATCCACCCCTCGCTGCTGCCGCGCCACAAGGGCCTGCACACGCACCGCCGCGCGCTCGAGGCCGGGGAACCCGAGCACGGCTGCACGGTCCATTACGTGACGCCGGAGCTCGATGGAGGCCCTGCCGTGCTGCAAGCCAAGGTCCCGGTGCTGCCCGGTGACGACGAGACGACGCTCGCGGCGCGGGTGCTGGCGCGCGAGCACGTGATCTACCCCAAGGCCATCGGTTGGATCGCCGCCGGTCGGCTCCGTTGCCCCGAAGGCGTTCCGATGCTCGACGGCCGTCCGCTGACCGCGCCGCTGCTCGACGATGGTAGCCCCGCATGAACGCTCGTCCCGTCACCCTGCTCGCGCTCTGCGGCCTGCTCGCCGCGTCCCTCTCGGCCCCGGCCGTGCATGCGCAGGACACCCAGAGATCGTTGAAACCTTTCTCGGCGTCGTTCGAGGTCGTCTATCGGGGCATGAACGCCGGCACCACGACGCTCGAGCTGTCGTCGGAGGGCGGCGACCGATGGCGGTACGTGTCGCGCGCCAATGCGCGCGGCGTGTTCCGTCTCGCGCTCTCGGGCGAGATCCGCCAGACCAGCCAGTTCACGCTGGGCGCTGCGGGACCGCGCCCGATCCGCTATGTGGCCGACGACGGCACAGAGGACGTCAAGCGCGACATCCGCCTCGACTTCGACTGGAAGGCGGGCCGCGTGCGCGGCACCGCCGAGGCGCAACCCGTCGACCTCGCGGTGCGCGACGGCCTGCAGGACGGCATGTCCGTCCAGATCGCCCTGATACGTGCACTCGCGGCCGACGAACGCCCGCGGCGGTTCTTCCTCATCGACAAGGACGAGATCAAGGAATACGTCTACGAGCAGGAAGGCGTCGCGCGCATCAAGACCGCAGCGGGCGAGCTCGATACGGTGATCTGGTCGAGCCGGCGACCGGACTCCGACCGCGTCACCCGGGTGTGGTACGCCACCGACCTCGGCTACACGCCCGTGCAGGCCGAGCGCCGCCGCGCCGACAAGGTCGAGTGGACGATGCGCCTGAAGGCCCTCAAACGCTGACACCACGCCCCGCGATGGGCGCTTGCGTTCAGGTCCGCGGCAGCGTCACGCCCTTCTGGCCCTGGTACTTGCCGCCCCGGTCCTTGTAGGAGGTCGCGCAGACCTCGTCGCTCTCGAAGAACAGCATCTGCGCCACGCCCTCGTTCGCGTAGATCTTGGCGGGCAGCGGCGTGGTGTTCGAGAACTCGAGCGTGACATGCCCCTCCCACTCCGGCTCGAGCGGCGTCACGTTGACGATGATGCCGCAGCGCGCGTACGTCGACTTGCCGAGACAGACCACGAGCACGCTGCGCGGCACGCGGAAGTACTCGACGGTGCGCGCCAGCGCGAAGGAGTTCGGCGGGATGATGCAGACGTCGGAGTCGATGTCGACGAAGCTCTTCTCGTCGAACGCCTTCGGGTCGACGATCGTCGAGTTGATGTTGGTGAACACCTTGAACTCGCGCGCGCAGCGGACATCGTAGCCGTAGCTCGAGGTGCCGTACGAGACGATCCGCCGGCCGTCGACCGCGCGCACCTGACCCGGCTCGAAGGGTTCGATCATGCCCTGCGACTCCGCCATGCGACGGATCCAGTGGTCGGACTTGATGCTCATGTGTCCTCGACGACGATCTTGGGGAAGAGAACGCTGCGGTCGCGGCCGCGCCGGGCGAGCTCGCCGGCCGCGCGGCGCGCGAGCGAATGGTAGGCGGCGGCGCGCGGGCTCGCCGGATCGGCGACCACGCTCGGGTTGCCGCCGTCGGCCTCGGCACGGATGCGCGCATCGAGCGGCAACGAGCCGAGCAGCTGCACGGAGTAATCGGCGGCCATGCGCGCGCCGCCGCCCTCGCCGAAGATGTGCTCGGTGTGTCCGCAGCGGCTGCAGACGTGCGTCGCCATGTTCTCGACGATGCCGAGCACCGGGACATGGACCTTCTCGAACATCCGCAGGCCCTTGCGCGCGTCCGCGAGCGCGATGTCCTGCGGCGTGGTGACGATCACGGCGCCCGCGACCGGCACGCGCTGCGCGAGCGTGAGCTGGATGTCGCCGGTGCCGGGCGGCATGTCGACGACGAGGTAGTCGAGCTCGCCCCACTCGGTGTCGGCCAGCAATTGGTTCAACGCCGAGGTGACCATCGGACCGCGCCAAGCCATCGGCTGCTCGACGTCGACCAGGAAGCCGATCGACATCGCCGCCACGCCGTGCGCGCGAAGCGGCTTGATGCGCTTGCCGTCGACGGAGGTCGGCCGTTCGCCCTGCAGGCCGAGCATGATGGGCTGGCTGGGTCCGTAGACATCGGCGTCCAACAGACCCACCCGCGCGCCCTGGGCGGCCCAGGCGAGCGCGAGGTTCGCGGCCACCGTCGATTTGCCGACGCCGCCTTTGCCCGAGGCGACCGCGACCACATTGCCGATGCCGGGCAGCGGCGTGAGCCCGCGCTGCACGGCGTGGGCGGTGATGCGCGAGGAGAGCGCGAGTTCGATGAGCGGCATGGCGCCGGGGTCATCGGCGTAGAGCGGCGCCAGGTGCGCCGTGATGGCGTCGGCGAGCTCGCCGTGGTAGCCGCCGGTCGGGATGCCGAGCTCCAGCGCGACGCGCAGGCGCGGCGGCGTCGCGCCGCCGTCGAGCCGGCACTCGCGCAGCGCACGGGCCTCGGTGAGGGACTGTCGGAGGTTGGGCTCGACGAAGGCGCCGAGCCGGGCCGCGACGGCGGCTTCGTCTGGGGTCGGGGGCATGGCCGCATTCTAGCCGTTCGCCGGCCCGCTGGGCGCAACCGCGGCGCCCCGGTCGGGACACCCCGTGCGATAATCGCGCCATGTCCCGTCGCATCCTCGTCACCAGCGCGCTGCCCTACGCCAACGGGCCGCTGCATTTCGGCCACATCATCGAGGCGGTCCAGACCGATGTCTGGGTCCGCTTCCAGCGGCTGCGCGGCAACGAGTGCCTGTACGTCTGCGCCGAGGACACCCACGGCACGCCGATCATGATCAAGGCGCAGTCCGAGGGCCTCACGCCCGAAGCGCTGATCGCCCGCGTCGCCGCCGAGCACCGCGCCGACTACCAAGGCTTCCTCATCGGCCACGACCAGTTCCACAGCACGCACAGCGCCGAGAACCGTCACTTCACCGACCTCATGTTCGGGCGGCTCAAGGACGCGGGCCACATCACCCAGCGCAGCGTGCGCCAGGCCTACGACGAGCAGGCGGGGATGTTCCTGCCCGACCGCTACGTCCGCGGCACCTGCCCGCGCTGCAAGGCCGTCGACCAGTACGGCGACTCCTGCGAGGTCTGCGGCGCCACCTACTCGCCCGCCGACCTCATCGACCCGAAGTCGACGATCTCCGGGACCACACCCGTGTGGCGCGACTCGGAGCATCTCTTCTTCGCGCTCGGCCGCTTCGAGCCCATGCTTCGCGAGTGGGTGAAGAGCGGGTCGCTGCAGGACTCGGTGCGCGCCAAGCTCGCCGAGTGGTTCGAGACCGGCTTGCAGGACTGGGACATCTCGCGCGACGCGCCCTATTTCGGCTTCGAGATCCCGGGCCACCCCGGCAAGTACTTCTATGTCTGGTTCGATGCGCCCATCGGCTATCTCGGCAGCCTCAAGGCGCTCTGCGACCGCCGCGGGCTCGACCTCGACGCCTTCCTGAAGCCGGGCAGCGACATCGAGCTGCACCACTTCATCGGCAAGGACATCAGCTACTTCCACACGCTGTTCTGGCCGGCGGTGCTCGACGGCTCCGGGTTCCGCAAGCCGACCGCGGTCCACGTGCACGGCTTCCTCACCGTCGACGGCCAGAAGATGTCGAAGTCGCGCGGCACCTTCGTGACGGCGCGGCGCTACCTCGGACGTCTGCCTCCTGAGGCATTGCGCTACTACTTCGCGGCCAAGCTCGGCCCCGGCGTCGACGACATCGACCTCGCGCTCGGCGATTTCACGGCGCGCGTGAACTCCGACCTCGTCGGCAAGCTCGTCAACATCGCGAGCCGCTGCGCGGGTTTCGTCGCCAAGGGCGGCGGCACGCTCGCCCGCGAGCTGCCTGACCCGGGCCTCTACGCCGAGTTCACCGCCGCAGCGCCGCGCATCGCCGACCTCTACGAGTGTCTCGACTACGCGCAGGCCATGCGCGAGATCATGGCGCTCGCGGACCGCGCCAACCAGTATGTCGACGCGCACAAGCCCTGGGCGCTCGCCAAGGATCCGGCCCGCACCGCCGAGGCGCTGGCGGTGGCGACGCAGGGCATCAACCTGTTCCGCGTGCTGATGGTGTACCTCGCGCCCGTGCTGCCGGATACGGCCTGCAAGGCCGCGGGTTTCCTCGGCGCGCCGCTCTCCTCGTGGGACGAGATCGCGGCGCCGCTCCTCGACCGGCCGCTGGCGCCGTACGAGCCGCTCGCCGTCCGGCTCGACCCGAAGGTGGTCGCGGAGCTCATCGAGACCCCTGCTGCAGCCGTACCGGCGGCGGCGCCCGGCGCAGCGGCGACCGCCACCCCTGCCGCGAAGAAGGGCGCTGCGGCGACGAAGCCCTCCGCCGCCAAGCCCGCCGCCGCGGCTGCACCGCCCGGCACCATCACCATCGACGACTTCGCCAAGCTCGACCTGCGCGTGGCGAAGGTGGTCGAGGCGAGCGATGTCGAAGGCTCCGACAAACTCCTGAAGCTCACGCTCGAACTCGGCAGCGAGCACCGCACCGTGTTCTCGGGCATCCGCCATACCTACACCGCTGCGAGCCTCGTCGGCCGCCATGTCGTGGTGGTCGCCAACCTCGCGCCGCGCAAGATGCGCTTCGGCGTCTCGGAAGGCATGGTCCTCTGCGCCGCGGACGCCGACGACCGCGTCTACCTGCTGTCGCCCGACGACGGCGCGGCCAGCGGGCTGCCGATCAGTTGAGCCGCGGCGTGGCTGCGCTCCCCGACGCCGACGCCGTGCATGCGCTGCTGCCGCAGACGCAGTGCACGCGCTGCGGCTACGAGGGCTGCCGCCCCTACGCCGAAGCGATCGCCTCCGGCGTCGCCGACATCAACCGCTGCCCGCCGGGCGGCGAGGCGACGCTCGCGCGGCTCGCCGCGCTCACCGGGCGCCCGGCCCGACCCATCGATCCGGAGTGCGGCATGACGGGACCGCCGATGGTCGCCGTGATCGACGCCGACCGCTGCATCGGCTGCGCGCGCTGCCTGCCGCCCTGCCCGGTGGACGCGATCGTCGGCGCGCAGCGCCAGCTGCACGTGGTGCTCGACGACCTGTGCACCGGCTGCGAACTCTGCATCGCACCCTGCCCGGTCGACTGCATCACGCTCGCGCCGCGCGCCGCGCAGGCGCCGCGCTCGCCCGAGCCCGCCGCGACCGACAACCTGCGCCGCTACGACGCCCACCGCGGACGCCGCGAGCGCCGTGAGGCCGAACGTCTCGCGCTGCTCGCCGAGCGCAAGGCGCGCGCCGTCCGGCTCTCCACCCGCGGCAGCGACGGTGCAGCATGAAACCCGAGGCCCGCCAGCAGATGTTCGAGCGCCTGCGAGCGCGAAACCCGCACCCGACCACGGAGCTCGAGTACCGCGATCCTTTCCAGCTGCTGATCGCCGTCATCCTGTCCGCGCAGGCCACCGACCGCAGCGTCAACCTCGCCACCCGCAAACTGTTCCCGGTCGCGGGGACGCCCGAAGCCATCCTCGCGCTCGGCGAGGCGGGCCTCGCCGACTTCATCCGCACCATCGGGCTCTACAAGACCAAGGCGAAGAAAGTCATCGCGACCTGCCGTCTGCTGCTCGAGCGCCATGGCGGCGTCGTCCCGCGTGCGCGCGAGGACCTCGAGGCGCTGCCCGGCGTCGGCCGCAAGACCGCCAACGTCGTGCTCAACACGGCTTATGGCGAACCGACCATGGCCGTCGACACCCACATCTTCCGCGTCGCCAACCGCACCGGCCTCGCCAAAGGCACCACGCCGCTCGCGGTGGAGAAGAAGCTCCTGCGCGCGGTGCCGGCGGAGTTCCTGCAGGACGCGCACCACTGGCTCATCCTGCACGGCCGCTACACCTGCAAGGCGATCAAGCCCGCCTGCCCGACCTGCCCGATCGCCGACCTCTGCGCGTGGCGGCGCAAGACGCGGGCCGATGCATGAGCGCGCTCTTCGGCCAGTCGCGCGAGGACATGCGCCGCACCTGGCTCGAGGCCTGGCGGCGCGGCCGCGACGGACTGCCCGTGACGCCGCTCGAGGCGCAGCTCGTCGACGTGATCCGCGAGCACCCCGAGTACCACGGCTGGCTCGAGCGCGGCGACGAGGCGCTGCACGCGCAGTTCACGCCCGAGGTCGGCGTGACGAACCCCTTCCTGCATCTTTCGATGCATCTCGCGTTGCGTGAACAGGTCGGCACCGACCGCCCGGCAGGCATCGCGGCGCTGCACACGCGGCTCGCGGCGCGATACGGCAGGATGGATGCGGAACACCGGATGATGGAAGCGCTCGGGAAGGCGCTGTGGGAGGCGCAGCGCGCCGGCCGGCTGCCCGACGAGCGCGCCTACCTCGAGGACCTGCGACGCCTCGGCTGAGCGACGGCCGGAGCGGTGCCGACGGCACCGTCCACCGTTGGGGGTCTCACCTGCGTTTCGGGATGTAGAGGTCGGTGAGCGTGCCCTCGAAGGCCTCCGCCGACATCGCGATCGATTCCGAGAGCGTCGGGTGCGGGTGGATGGTGAGCCCGATGTCCGCCGCGTCGGCGCCCATCTCGATCGCGAGCGCGATCTCGCCGACGAGCTCGCCCGCGTTCGGCCCGACGAGACCACCGCCCAGCACACGGTGCGTGGTCGGATCGAACAGCAGCTTCGTGAAGCCCTCGTCGCGCCCCTGCGCCAGCGAGCGTCCGCTCGCCGCCCACGGGAACATGCCTTTTTCGTAGGCGATGCCGTTGGCCTTGGCCTCGGTCTCGGTGAGCCCCACCCAGGCCACCTCGGGGTCGGTGTACGCGACCGAGGGGATGACGCGCGCATCGAAGGCGCGCTTCTCGCCCGCGATGACCTCGGCCGCGACCTTGCCCTCGTGCGTCGCCTTGTGGGCGAGCATGGGCTGGCCGACGATGTCGCCGATGGCGAACAGGTGCGGAACGGCGGTGCGCATCTGCTTGTCGACGGCGATGAAGCCGCGCGGATCGACGGACAGACCGGTCGCCTCCGCGCCGATCAGCGCGCCGTTCGGCTTGCGTCCCACGGCCACGAGCACGCGGTCGTAGACCTGCGGCGCGGGCGCAGCCTCGCCTTCGAAGGTGACGCGCAGGCCCTCGGGCAGCGCCTCCACGGCCTTGACCTTGGTGCGCAGCATCACCGCCTCGAAGCGCTTGCGCAGGCGTCTCTCCAGCGGGCGCACGAGGTCGGCATCTGCGCCCGGCATCAGCTGATCCATGAGCTCGACCACGCTCACCTTGGCGCCGAGCGCGTCGTAGACGCAGCCCATCTCGAGCCCGATGATGCCGCCGCCGATCACCAGCAGCCGCTTCGGCATGTCCTTCAGGTCCAGCGCACCGGTGGAGTCCATCACACGCGGATCGTCGGGGACGAACGGCAGCTTCACCGGCTCCGAGCCGGCGGCGATGATGCAGTGGTCGAAACCGATCCGTTGCACGCCATCCTTGCCTTCGACCTCGAGCACGCGCGGCGCGACGAAACGGCCATCACCGTGGACCACCGTCACCTTGCGCTGGCGCGCCAACGCGTTCAGTCCGCCGGTGAGCTTGCCGACGACGCCCGACTTCCAGGCGCGCAGCTTGTCGATGTCGATCTGCGGCGCGCCGAAGCGGATGCCGTGCTCCGCCATGGACTCCGCCTCGTCGATGACGCGCGCGGCGTGGAGCAGCGCCTTCGAGGGGATGCAACCGACGTTGAGGCACACACCGCCCAAACTGGGCCAGCGTTCGACCAACACCACCTCGAGGCCGAGGTCGGCGGCGCGGAACGCGGCCGTGTATCCGCCCGGACCCGCGCCGAGCACCAACACCGGCGCATGACGATCGGTGCCGGGCACGGGGCCGCGCTCGATCGCCGGCGCCGACGACGCGACAGGCGCAGCAGACGCCGGCGCCGATTCCGGGGCGGGAACAGCAGGTGCCGACGGCCGCGCAGCGACGACCGGCGCCACAGGAGCGGTCTGCGGCGCTGCGACGGTCGCTGCCGTCGCCGCCGACGTCGAAGCCGAGGCCGCCGCCGACGCTGCAGGGATCAAGCGTGCGATGACGCTGCCGGTCGAGACCTTGTCGCCGCGTGCGACCAGCACCGCATCGATGGTGCCGGCCTTCGGTGACGGCACGTCCATCGTCGCCTTGTCGGTCTCGAGCGTGAGCAGCGGGGTCTCGGCGTCCACGCTGTCGCCCGGCTTGACCAGCACGTCGATCACCGAGACGCCGGTGAAACTGCCGAGGTCGGGGACCTTGATGTCCTCTGGCTGCATGGCGGCAGGCCTCAGGACCGCATCGCGCCGACCAGCCCCTCGGGCTGGGCGAGGCAATCGGCGAGCCAGGAGGTGAAGCGCACACCGGTGGCGCCGTCGATGACGCGGTGGTCGTACGACAGCGACAACGGCAGCGTGAGACGCGGCACGAACGCACCATCACGCCACACCGGGCGCATGGCCGAACGCGACACGCCGAGGATCGCGACCTCGGGAGGGTTGATGATGGGCGTGAACGCTGTGCCGCCGATGCCGCCGAGGCTGGACACCGTGAAGCAGCCGCCCTGCATGTCGGCGCCGCCGAGCTTGCCGGTGCGGGCGCGCTCGGAGAGCGCGCCGAGATCGCGCGCGATGCCGAAGATGTCCTTTCGGTCGGCGTCGCGGATCACCGGCACGAGCAGACCCTGCGGCGTATCCGCCGCGAAGCCGAGATGGAAATACTTCTTGAGGACGAGGTTCTGCCCCGACTCGTCGAGCGACGCGTTGAAGGTCGGGAACTCGGCCAACGCCCGCACGCAGGCGGCGACGATGAACGCGAGCGGCGTGAGCTTCACGCCCTGCGCGGCCGCCTCACCCTTGAGCGAACCGCGCAACGCCTCGAGCGCCGTGACGTCCGCCTCGTCGAACTGCGTGACGTGCGGGATGTTGATCCACGACGCCTGCAGGCGCGGCCCCGAGATGCGTTGGACGCGCGACAGGGGCTTGGTCTCCACCGGACCGAAGGCCGCGTGGTCGACCACCGGCAGTTTCGGCAGCGCGGGCGCTGCCGGCGCGAGCGCACCCGAGAGCGCCTGCTTGACCCAGGCCTTCACGTCCTCATGGCTGATGCGTCCCTTGACGCCAGTTCCCGTGACGCGCGCGAGGTCGACGCCGAGTTCACGAGCCAGACGGCGCACGGAGGGACCGGCATGCGCGCGCGAGAAACCCGCTTCCTGGATGGGCGCGAGATCCGCGCGTGCGCCGGGGATCGCCTGCGGCATCGCAGGCGCCGTCACGACCGGCGCAGCGGCCGTGGGTGCATGGGCCGCGGGCGCAGCGGCCGTGGGCGCAGGGGCCCTCACCGGCGCCGCCGGCGCAGGTGCCGCGGCGGTCGGCGTGGTCACCGCCGCCGACTCGTCCGCTTCCACGGTCGCGACGAGGTCGCCGGAATTGACCGTCATGCCGCGGCTGATGTGCAGCGTCTTGACGACGCCCGCCACCGGTGACGGGACATCCATGGTCGCCTTCTCGGTCTCGAGCGTGGCGATGGACGACTCGAGCTCGAGGCGTTCGCCGGCGGCCACCAACAACTCGATGACCGCGACATCCTTGAAGCTGCCGAGGTCGGGGACGCGTATCTCTTTCAGGGCCAAGGGTGCGCTCCGTCAGGCGTTCAGCGGATTGGGTTTGTCGGGATCGATGCCGAGCGCGGTCACCACGCCCTCGAGGCGCGAGGCGGGCATGCGCCCTTCCGCCACCAGCGCACGCAGCGTGGCGAGCACGATGAAGCGGCGGTCGACCTCGAAATGGTGACGCAGCGCGGCGCGCGCATCCGAGCGGCCGTAGCCATCGGTGCCGAGCACCTCGAACCGTCCGGGGACCCACTGGCGGATCTGCTCCGGGACGTTGCGCACGTAGTCGGACGCGGCGATGAAAGGCCCCTCGCGACCGGCGAGCGCGCCCGAGACGAACGGCACGCGCGGCGTCGCGGTCGGGTTGAGCAGGTTCCAGCGCTCGCAGTCGAGCGCATCGCGGCGAAGCTCGCTGAAGCTGGTCGCCGACATCACCTCGCAGTGCACGCCGTGGTCCTGCCGCAGCATCTCGGCGGCCGCGATCACCTCGCGCAGGATGGTGCCCGAACCGATCAGCGTCGCGTCGGCCTTGGCGGCCGTGGTGGACGGCAGCGCGTAGATGCCCTTGAGGATGCCCTCCTCCGCGCCCGCCGGCATCGCCGGCATGGCGTAGTTCTCGTTCATCACGGTGACGTAGTAGAAGATGTTCTCGCCTTCGGCGTACATGCGGCGCAGGCCGTCCTGGACGATGACCGCCAGCTCGTACGCGTAGGCGGGGTCGTAGGCGCGGCAGTTGGGCACCATGGTCGCGAGCAGCTGGCTGTGGCCGTCCTGGTGCTGCAGGCCCTCGCCGGCGAGGGTGGTGCGGCCCGCGGTCGCGCCCATCAGGAAACCGCGGGTCTGCAGGTCGCCCGCCGCCCAGATGAAGTCGCCGACCCGCTGGAAGCCGAACATCGAGTAGAAGATGTAGAACGGCACCATGTGGACGCCGTGGTTCGAGTACGCGCTGCCCGCCGCCATCCACGAACAGAGCGCACCGGCCTCGTTGATGCCCTCCTCGAGGATCTGCCCTTTCTTGTCCTCGCGGTAGGACATCAGCTGGTCGGCGTCCTGCGGCACATAGAGCTGGCCCACCGACGAATAGATGCCGACCTGGCGGAACAGCCCCTCCATGCCGAACGTGCGCGCCTCGTCGGGGACGATGGGCACGATGTGCTTGCCGACCTGCTTGTCCTTGAGCAGCGTCGTCAGGATGCGCACGAAGGCCATGGTGGTCGAGATCTCACGGCCCTCGCTGGACTCGAGCAGCGGCTTGAAGGCGTCGAGCGCCGGCACGGCGAGCGGCGGCGCCTCGCGACGGCGCGCGGGCAGGTAGCCGCCGAGCGCCTTGCGACGCGAGCGCAGGTAATCGAGCTCGGCGCTGTCCTCGGCGGGCTTGCTGAACGGCAGCCGCGCGATCTCCTCGTCCGAGACCGGGATGTTGAAGCGGTCGCGGAAGACGCGCAGGTCGTCGTCCGACAGCTTCTTCTGCTGGTGCGAGACCATCTGACCCTCGCCCGCCTTGCCCATGCCGAAACCCTTGACGGTCTTGGCGAGGATGACCGTCGGCTGGCCGCGGTGCGCGCTAGCAGCCGCATAGGCCGCGTAGACCTTGCGGGCGTCGTGGCCGCCGCGGTTGAGGCGCCAGATCTCCTCGTCGGACATGTTGGCGACCATGGCCTTGAGCTCGGGGTACTTCCCGAAGAAGTTCTCGCGCGTGTACGCACCACCCTTGGCCTTGAAGTTCTGGTACTCGCCGTCGACGCACTCCTCCATGACGCGGCGCAGCTGGCCGCGGTCGTCCTTGGCGAGCAGCGGGTCCCAACGCGAGCCCCAAAGCACCTTGACGACGTTCCAACCGGCGCCGAGGAACGCGGCCTCGAGCTCCTGGATGATCTTGCCGTTGCCGCGCACCGGGCCGTCGAGGCGCTGCAGGTTGCAGTTGATGACGAAGACGAGGTTGTCGAGCTTCTCCCGCACCGGCATGGTGAGCGCGCCCATCGACTCCGGCTCGTCCATCTCGCCGTCGCCGAGGAAGGCCCAGATCTTGCGGTCGGACGGCGGAACGATGCCGCGGTGCTCGAGATATCTTTGGAAGCGCGCCTGGAAGATCGCCTGCATCGGGCCGAGCCCCATCGATACCGTCGGGAACTGCCAGAAGTCGGGCATCAGCCAGGGGTGCGGATACGAGGACAGCCCGTCGCCCGCGACCTCCTGACGGAAATGCCGCAGCTGCTCCTCGGTGAGACGGCCCTCGAGATAGGCGCGCGCATAGATGCCGGGCGAGGCATGCCCCTGCACGAACACCATGTCGCCGGGATGCGCGTCGGTGGCGGCGCGCCAGAAATGGTTGAAACCGACCTCGTAGAGGGTCGCCGCCGAGGCGTAGGTCGCGATGTGTCCACCGTACTCCGAGGAGATGCGGTTGGCCTGCACCACCATCGCCATGGCGTTCCAGCGGATATAAGCCTCGATGCGGCGCTCGAGCTCGCGGTTGCCCGGGTAATCGGGCTGGTGGCCGGTCGAGATGCTGTTGAGGTAGGCCGTGTTGGGCTTGAACGGCAGGTAGGCGCCCGCCCGACGGGTGTGGTCGATCAACCGCTCCAACAGGAAATGCGCGCGCTCCGGACCGTGGGTCTTGAGCACGGAGTCGATGGACTCCAGCCACTCGCGGGTCTCGCCCGGGTCGAAGTCCTGATCCTGCGTATCGGCCATGCTGGTTCCGGCTGCCTGCCTGTGAAAAACCGTATGTTAACTTGTCCGGGAGCCGGGGTCAGCGGTATGCGCTGTGTTAGCATGACGGCCCTCACGGTTTGGCGCCCACCGACGTCATGTCCGACCTCATCACCCTGCGCCGCCCCGACGACTGGCACCTGCACCTGCGCGACGGCGCCGCCCTCGCCGCCGTGCTGCCGCACACCGCGCGGCAGTTCGCGCGTGCCATCGTCATGCCGAACCTCAAACCGCCGGTCACCACGACGCGCCTCGCGGGCGAGTACCGCGACCGCATCCTCGCAGCCCGCCCGGCCGGTTCCGATTTCCAGCCGCTGATGACGCTCTACCTCACCGACAACACCCCGCCGGCGGAGGTCGAGCGCGCCAAGGCGAGCGGCTTCGTCGCCGGTTTCAAGATGTACCCGGCCGGCGCCACCACCAACTCGGATTCGGGCGTCACCGATGTGCGACGCACCGACGCCGTGCTCGCCCGCATGGCCGAGCTCGACGTCGTGCTGCAGGTGCACGGCGAGGTCACGCACGAGCATGTCGACGTCTTCGACCGCGAGCAGCGGTTCATCGACGACATCCTCGGTCCGCTGCTCGAGCGGCATCCGCGCCTGCGCGTCGTCTTCGAGCACATCACCACGAGCGCGGCCGTCGACTTCGTGCGCGGTGCGCGCGACGGTGTCGCCGCGACCATCACGCCGCAGCATCTGCTGCACAACCGGAACGACCTCTTCCGCGGCGGGATCCGCCCGCACTTCTACTGCCTGCCCGTGCTGAAGACCCAGCGGGACCGGCTCGCGCTCGTCGAGGCCGCCACCAGCGGCCACCCGCGCTTCTTCCTCGGCACCGACAGCGCGCCGCACGCCCGCCACACCAAGGAGAGCGAATGCGGCTGCGCCGGCATGTATTCGGCGCACGCGGCGCTCGAGCTCTATGCCGAGGTGTTCGAGGATGCCGGCGCGCTGCACCACCTCGAAGGCTTCGCCTCGCATTCCGGACCGGATTTCTACCGCCTGCCCCGCAACGAAGGCACGGTCACGCTCGCCCGTCGCGGATGGTCGCCGCCCGCGGTCTACCCGCTCGGCGGGACCGACGTGGTCGTGCCGATGCGCGCGGGAAGCACGCTGCGCTGGCAGCAGGTGGTCGGGTGAACGAGACGCCCACCGTGGCGATGTCGCGGCGCTTCCGCGGCTTCCTGCCCGTCGTGGTGGATGTGGAGACGGGCGGCCTAAACGCGGCGCGGGACGCGCTGCTCGAGATCGCTGCGGTACTCATCGAGCTCGACCCGGACGGCCGGCTGCGCCGCGGCGAGACCCACACCTACCACGTGAAACCCTTCGAGGGTTCCAACATCGAGGCCGCTTCGCTCGCGGTGACCGGCATCAAGCCGTTCCATCCGCTGCGACCGGCGATCGACGAGAAGGACGCGCTGACCCGCATCTTCAAGGAGGTCCGCGAAGCCGTGCGCCGCAACGGCTGCAAGCGCGCCGTGCTGGTCGGTCACAACGCCTCTTTCGACCTCGGGTTCCTGAACGCCGCGGTGGCGCGCGCCGACATCAAGCGCAACCCCTTCCACCCCTTCTCGAGCTTCGACACGGTGACGCTGGCGGGCGCCGCGCTCGGCCAGACCGTGCTCGCGAAGGCATCGCTCGCGGCCGGATTCGGGTGGGATTCGAGCGCCGCGCACGCGGCGGCCTACGACGCCGAGCGGACCGCGGACCTCTTCTGCCAGGTGTGCAATTTCTGCCTGCCGAGCTATCTCGAGGCCGAGGCGCGGGCGCGCGAGCTGGGCTGGATCGACGAGCCGCCCGCCACGAACGGCACCGACCCGACCTCCCCGGTCGCCGACGAGACCTCGCCCTGAGGACGGGCCGCCCACGCAGGCGACGACAGGTGCCGGAGGTCAGGTCGCGCCGGCTTCGTCCAGCGCCTTCTTGAGCTCGCCGCTGCGGAACATCTCGAGCGTGATATCGCAGCCGCCGAGCAGTTCGCCCTTCACGTAGAGCTGGGGATAGGTCGGCCAGTTCGACCAGCGCTTGAGCGCTTCGCGCAGCTCAGGGTCCTCGAAGATGTTGACGTGCTGGAAGCTCGCGCCGCAGGCGCGCAGCGCACCGACCGCCTGCGCGGAGAAACCGCACTGCGGGAAATCGGGCGTGCCCTTCATGAACAGCACCACGGGGGCCGCCGCGAGCTGCGCCTTGATCCGGTCCTCGACGTTCATCGTGCGTTCTCCTGCCTGTCCTGTCTACGCGCCTTGCGTCGCGCCTCGAGCGTCGCGAGCAACGCCCATTGTTCGTCCGCGCTCATGCGCATCCACCCGCCGATCTCCTCGCGCGTGCGCAGGCACCCGGCGCAATGCCCCGCGGCATCGAGCGCACAGACGCTGATGCACGGCGACATGGGCCGCGCACGTTGGATGCCGTCCGGATTCCCGGCTGTTCCGTCCATGGTCCTCAGGAGGGGTTGGTTCGAGCGCGTTGAATTATGGGGGTGCGCCCCGTATTCTTCAAATCCGGTCGTACTACACCGCGGAGTCCCCAGATGAAGAATCCCCTCGACAGCGTCGGCACCACCGTCACGCTGGGTGTCGCGTTCTCGGTCGTCCTGATGCTGCTGCTGCAGCCGAACGACTATTTCGCGCACATGAGCCTCGGCCGTTGGCTGCACATCGTCACCGGCATCTTCTGGATCGGCCTGCTCTACTACTTCAACGTCGCGCAGATCCCGGCGCTCGCCGCCGCCAACGCCGACAAGGGCGGCCCCGGCGGCGCCGGCATCGTCAAGTACGTCGCGCCGCGCGCGCTGCTGTGGTTCCGCTGGGCGGCGCTCGCCACCTTCGTGACCGGCATCTGGCTGCTCGGACCCCGCCTCGGCGACGCGTTCCTGCTGCGCGAAGGCAGCGTCGTGATCGGCATCGGCGCCTGGCTCGGCACCATCATGCTGTTCAACGTCTGGGCGATCATCTGGCCGAACCAGAAGAAGGTCATCGGCGTGGTCCCGGCGACGGACGAAGAGAAGGCCAAGGCGCGCCGCACCGCCACGCTCACCTCGCGCGTCAACTTCCTGCTCTCGTTCCCCATGCTGCTCTGCATGATGGGTTCGGCGCACGGCCTGCCGCTCTGAGACGGCGTTGACTCAACGCGGGGCGCGCGGTCCCTGATATCGGATCGCGCGCCCCGGGTTCCCCTGCCGGACGCAAGCCGCGTCCGGAACCCCCTCGACCAACCACCAGACCTCGCGGCTGCTTTCGCCGGCGGGACGGCGGTCCATCGCCTCGAAGCACGGCGCCAACCGCGAACCGGGGACCAACAGCACCCGTCGCGGGTCCTGCGCGATCCAAGCGGACGCGTCATGCGCCTCCGCAGGGCCCTCGCGCCACCGCGCATGGCCGAAGTTCACGACCTCACGGTCGAGGTAGAGGAGGAACTGCTCCTTGTAGGCGAGCAGGCCGAGATCCCGGTCGCGCGGCGCCCGCTCGAGCATCTGCGCGACGAAGCCTGACGCGGAGCGCTCGGCGTTCAGTTGCGGCGCGACCCCTAAGCCCCACGCGAGCGTCAGGCAGCCGAGCACCGCAGGCCATGCGAAGACCGGTCGCAGGCGGGCGGCGAGCAGCCAAACCGCGAGGCCGACGATGGCGTAGGCCCAGAGCGGCACGAGCGAATCCAACGGGGTGTCATCGAGCAGCGCGGACGCTTTCGGCAGACCCAGCACCGACCCGACCACGATGGCCCAGGCCGGGATGAGCAGCACGGCCCCCAGGCCGAGCGACAAGCGCCCGACGCCGATGCGCCGGTACAGCGCCACCAGATGCGGCGCGGCGGCGACCGCCAAGGCCGGCAACGCCGGCAGGACATAGACGCCGCGCTTGCCGGTGCTCAGCGAGAAGAAGAGCACCACGGCGACCGCGAACACGAGCGGCAGCAACGTCGCGGCCCGGTGGGCGCGCCAATCATCGCGCCAGGGCCGCCACAGCCAGAACAGCAGCGCGCTCAGCGGCAGCCACAACGCCGGGATCACCTCGACGAGGTAGTAGTACGGCGGTCTGATGTGGTGCCACGCATCCGTGTAGCGCTTCACGGTCTGCTGGAACAGCAGTTCGTCACGATAGGCCGCGAGTTCGGGCGTGCCCACCTGCTGCACATGCCACAGCATGGGCAGGAGCCACGCCGCGATGACGACCAAGAGGCCCGCGAGCACGGTCAACACCGCCGCCGGTCGCAGCGCCCCCGACGCGACCGCGGTCGCATCGCGCCGCCGCAACAGCCACGCGATGGGCAGCAGCAGCAGCGCGAGGAATCCGACCGCTTTGTCGATGACGCCCAGCCCTGCGGCGACGCCCCCCAGCAAGGCGAGACCCAGATGCGGACCCAGCAGCAGATGCCGCGCCAACGCCCAGACCGACAGCGTGATGAAGAAGATCAAGGTCGCGTCGATCTGCGCACCGCGCGTGACCTGCACGAACTGCACGCAGCAGGCGAGCGTGAGCGCAGCCGCGAGCCCCGCCTCGCGACCGTGCAGACGACGGCCGAGGTCGTAGACCAGCAGCAGCGTGCCGAGCGATGCGAGCATCGAAGGCAGCAGGAACGCGGCGCGGGTCGACCCCGTGAGCACATAACTCGCCGCGATCATCCAGAAATGCAGCGGCGGCTTGTCCTGGTAGAGATCGCCGCCCGCGTGCGGGATCAGCCAGTATCCGCTCCGGACCATATCGAAGGCGACGCCCGCGAACCGCGGCTCGTCAGCGGGCCAGGGATCACGCAGGCCGAAGCCTGCGAAGATGAGCACCAGGAACGCAAGACCGATCCAGACGGGATCGGTCGGGCGGACCTGCAGGTCGGGCTTCACCCGTCGACCTGCTGACGGCCGCTGTGGATGAGATAGAGGTTGCGCAGATAGACGAAGAGGCCGAGCCCCTGACCGGCGATGAACACCGGGTCGCGCTTGTGGATGGCGTAGGCGAGCAACGTCGCCCCGCCCGCGAGGCTGAAGTACCAGAACGCCCGCGGCACGATGCTGCGCTTCACGCGCTCGCTCGCCAACCATTGGACGATGAACCGCGCCGAGAACAGCGCCTGGCCCGTGAATCCGACGACGATCCAGGCGAGCGTTTCGCCGTTGTCCATAAGTCCCCTCCGGGGTTTCAGAGTTCGCGGGCGGTCAGGCCCGGCTTGAAGCGGCGTCGCAGCCACATCACGCCGAAGATGTCGACGATGCCGACCCAGAGCCTGTCGAACAGGCCGTATTTGGAGGTGCCGCGCTCGCGCGGGCGATGCTTCACCGGCACCGACACCACGCGCTTGCCGGCGCGCAGGAACAGCGCCGGCAGGAAACGGTGCATGTGGTCGAAACGCGGCAGGTCCATGAAGGTCTCGCGGTGCATGACCTTGATGCCGCAGCCGGTGTCCGGCGTGCCGTCGCCGAGCAGCCAGCCGCGGACGCCGTTCGCCACCCGCGATTGGGCGTGACGCAGCCAGGTGTCGCGCCGCTGCACCCGGTTGCCCATCACGAGCTCCGCCTTGCCGCGCTCCGCGAGCAGCGCCGGGATGTCGGCCGGATCGTTCTGGCCGTCGCCGTCGAGCGTGGCGATCCACCCCGCGCGGGCGTGACGCACACCGGTGCAGACGGCCGCGCTCTGTCCGGCGCGGAAAGAATGGGTCAGCACGCGCAGCTGCGGGATGTCGCCCTGCAGGGCGCGCAGCGCGGCGGCGGTGCCGTCGGTGCTGCCGTCATCGATGAAGATGACCTCGAAGGTGCTGCCGTCCAACGCCGCGACGATCTCGCGCGCGAGCGGGGCGACGTTCTCCTCCTCGTTGCAGACGGGGATCACCACCGAGACTTCGGGCGCTGCGTTCATGACGGGGGATTCTCCGGCATCGTCGCCCCGCCCTCAAGGACGGGCGGCGCAAGACGCCAGCGCTTGTGCGACCACGGCCAATCCGCCGGCCCCTCATGGATCTGCCGCTCGACACGCCGCGCGAAACGCTCCGTGATGCCGGGCGGCGAGTCGTCGCCGGGCATCCACAACGGTTCGAAGGACACCTCGTAGAAGCCGCGGCCCGTACGCTTGATGGCGACGAAGAACACCGGATGCCGCAGCGTCCGCGCGATGACCTCGGGGCCCATGAAGAACGCGGTGTCACGGTTGAGGAAGCGCGTCCAATGACGCCGCTCGCTCGCCACCGGCTCCTGATCGGCCACCAGGGCGATGACACGCGGTTGGCGGCGCCGCGCGATGAGGTCGCGCATCATGTCGTCGGCGGCGACCATCCGTGCGCCGAAGCGGCTGCGCAGCGCCAGCATCTCCCGGTCCGCCCAGGCGTCGGTGAGCGGCTTGTAGGCGGCATCGAGCGGATGACCGAGCTGCAGGGAGAGCGCGAGCAGGATCCACTCCCAGTTGCACTGGTGGGCCGCGGTGAGCACCACCGGCGTCCCCGTCTCGAGGGGCGCGCGCAGCTCGGGCAGGTTCGTGAAGCGCATCCGGCGCACGAGCTCCGCGGGCTCGATCGCGGCGGATTTGACGATCTCCACCATCACATCGCCATAACCGCGGTAGTAGTCGCGGGTGAGCGCACGCAGCCCCGCTTCGTCGAGCCCGGGGAAGGCGAGCGAGAGGTTCTCGCGCACCACCTTGGGACGGTACGGGAACACCCGGTACGCGAGGAAAGCGAAGGCGCGGCCGAGCGCATGCAGCGCCGGCAACGGCAGCGCGGCGAGCAGGCGCACCCACCAGGAGGGTCTCGGCGTGACGGCGGTGCCGGAGGACATGGGCCGCCGATGGTACGCGCCGCCCGCCATCCGCTCAAACGCGGCGTACAATCGGCATCCGATGAGCACCCTCTACCTCGTACGCCACGGACAGGCGTCCTTCGGCACCCATGACTACGACCGCCTCTCCGCGCTCGGCGTGCGTCAGGTGGAGCTGCTGCGCGACCATCTGGGCGCGCTCGAGGACACGCCGCACGCCATCTACAGCGGCTCGCTGAAGCGCCAGCAGCACACCGCCCGCATCCTCGCGGGCGGCGACGAAGAGGCCATCACCACCCTGCCCGCCTTCGACGAATACAGCGCCGGATCGCTCATCCGGGCCCACGCGGCGCGCACGGGCATCACGCTGCCGGAACCCGGCGGCGACACCCCGATCGACCCTCGCGCCTTCCAACGGCGGCTCGAGGAGGTCGGCGCCCTGTGGGCGGACGGCGCTCTGCAGGCGCCGGGCGTCGAGCCGTGGGAGCGGTTCAGCGGCCGCGTGGCCGAGGGCCTCCGCGACCTCATGGCCCGCGAGGGCCGCTCACGGCGCGTCTATGTCAGCACTTCGGCAGGCGTGATCGGGGCCGCCGTCGGCGCCCTCCTCGGACTCGCGCCCCGGGAAGCGATCAAGCTCTCCTGGTCGGTCCACAATTCTTCGGTGACGCGCATCCAGTTCGACGGCGCGCGCACCAGCCTGCTGTCCTTCAACGCGGCGCCGCATCTGGAACATCCCGACCGCCGCTCGATGCTGACGTTCCGCTGAACCCTCAGGCCGCCGCCCCCACCCCCTCCAGACGGTCCTCGATGTCGGCGTAGAGGCCCTGCAGACGCTCCAACGTCGCCGTGTCGGCCTGCCACATGCCGCGTCCGTGCGCCTCGATCAACCGGCCGATGGCGTTCCGCGCCGCCTGCGGATTGGCGGCCTCGAGCCGCCGCCGCATCGAGTCGTCGAGCACGAAGGTCTGCGCGGCGTCCTCGTAGACCCACGCATCGAGCGAACCCAGCGCGCCCCACCCGACGAGGTGGGTGAAGCGGTTGCCGATCTCGGCTGCACCGCCATGGCCGTGCGCCAGCATCGCCTCGTACCACTTCGGGTTCAGCAGCTTGGCGCGCGCCTCGATGCGCAGCATCTCATCCGCGCCGTTCAGCCGCGGCTCGCCGGCCGCCGATTCGGCATAGCTGAGATCGACACGGGCGCCGCGGGCGCGTGTCGCCGCGACCTGCAGGGCACCGCTGTGCCCGTAGTAATGCGACATGTCGGTGAGTCCGTACTCGACGGAGTCGATGGCCTGGAACACATGATCGACGGTGCCGAGCAGACCGCGCAGCACCTCGGGCGCCGCCGCACCGCCGCGTGCGCCGCCCGCGGTATGGGCGTTACGCCGCTCGTAGGTATCGGCGAGCTGCGCCGTCCCCTCCCACTGGTTCTCCTCGACGAGTTCGTCGACACCGGTGCCGTAGAGCCCTGGCGCCTGCGTGAAGATCCGTGCGGTCGCCTCCTCCACGCTGCGGCCGGCGGCGCGCAGCGCATCCGTATTGGCGCGCAGGAAGTTGACGTCGGCCGGCTCATCGGCGAGCGCCGCCCTGCGGAACAGGTCATCGAGCAGGTCGAGGCTCATCTGGAAGGTGTCGCGGAACACCGCCGACACGTCGAGCAGCACGTCGATGCGCGGCCGGCCGAGCCGCTCGAGCGGGATGAGACCGAAGCGGAAGATCTTGCCCTGCCCGTCGCGCTCGGGTTCCGCGCCGACCAGCGCCAGCACCACACCGAGGCCTTCGCCCTCGGTCTTTATGGTGTCCATCGCCCATAGCGCCTGCGCCACGGTGCGCGGCCACGCGCCGTCGTGCGCGGCGCGATGCCGCTCGAGCAGCAAAGCGGCCGTGCGGCGCCCGCGCTCGAGCGCGAGGTCGGTGGGCAGCCGCCATGGATCGACGCCGTGGATGTTGCGGCCGCTCGGCAGCGCGGCGGCGCCGGCGCGCACCGGATCGGCACCGTAGGCCGGACGGATATAGCCGCCTTCGAGCGCGTGCACGACGGCATCGAGCTCCTCGCCGCAGCGCGCCATGCCGCCGAGCACGCCGCGTCCTTCGGCCACCATCGCCGCGAGCGCTGCGGGCGCGGCGGCGGCGCCGTCGACGAGGCCGGTCCAGACGCGGGCCGCGTCCTCGCGCCCGAAGACGCTGCGCTCGACGAGGGCATCACGCAGCGTGCGCTGCACACCGGCATCGACACCGGCCTGCGTCATCAGCGCGCCGAGCCCCGGCGCACCGCCGCGCGGTACCTCGAGGGTCGCCTCGACGAGGGCGCGCGAGCGCTGCCGATCAGGTGCCGTGCCGAAGACATGCTGTCCGTCGACGATGAGCCGCTGCTCGATCCCGTCGAGCCAGTCCGCCACGCGCGCACGGAACGCCGGCGTCGACTCGTCGGCGGCGCGCGCGAGTTCGGGCAACGCACCCTCGAGCGTGTCCGTCGGATCGTCGAGCCGCGCCCGCGCCTGCGCGAGCTGCTTGTAGAGGCCGGCACGCGCGTAAGGCGGGATGGCGTGGCTGATGATGGTGGCGTAACCGCGCCGTCGCGCCACCGCGGCCTCGGCCGGGTTGTTGAGCGGGTAGAGATAGAGATGCGGGAGCGTCCCGAGCAGCTGGTCGGGCCAGCAGTCCCCGGTCAACGCGGTCTGCAGACCCGGCATCCACTCCGCCGTGCCGTGCATGCCGACATGGATGATCGCATCGGCCTTGAACCCGTGCTTGAGCCAGGCGTAGAACGCCGCGAACTGGTGGTGCGGCGTGAAGGTCTTCTCGAACAGCAGCCGCATCGGGTCGCCGGGCACGCCCATCGGGGGCTGCAGACCGATGGCGACGTTGCCGCACTCGAGCGCATCGATGCGGATCGCCTCGCGGCCCGCCGGCGCGATGTCGCCGGGGGCCTGACCCCAGTAGCGCTCGATGCGCTCGGCCGCGCCGCCGCCCGAGAGCCAGCGGCGGAAGTCGCTCACTGCGACGCTACGGCCGCCCTCGCCGCGCTCCAGCGCTCCGACCCGCTCGTTGAACTCCGCGACCTCCGTCGGCGCGCGGCCGATGGCGTAGCCCTCGCTGCGCAGGCGCTTGAGGAGCGCCGTGACCGACGCCGGCACATCGAGCAGCGCGGCGGTGCCCGCCTTGCCGAGCCCCGGCGGGAAGTTGTAGAGCACGATGGCCACACGCTTCTGCGCGGCGGGCGTGCGCCGCAGCCGGATCCAGCCCTCGATCTGGTCGAGCGCACGTGCGACGCGGTCGGGCGCCGTCACGAGCTCGCCGTCACGGATCGCGCCGAGCGCCATCGCGCTCGCCACCCCGTCCATCTCCGGCAGGTCGTACATCACCACCGACTGCATCGAGTGCGCGCCGCGGGCGTGCCACTCGTGCTCCTCCTGCATCAACAACGGCTGCGCGACGAGATACGGCACGTCGAGCTTGCCGAGCAGGTCCGCCGCGGTCTCGTGGTAGTGGCCGGGCTTGGTCGAGGACGCCGGTCCGCCGACGATCGAGAAGCCCATGGTCGAGACGAAGGCGTCGATCGGCTGGTCGGCGAGCCACTCGCGCACCGCGACATGCGCCTCGATGCCCGACACGAACACCGGCAGCACCGCCATGCCGCGCGACTCGATGCCGGCGGCGAGCTGACGGAGGTAATCGAGACGCTGGATCACGTGCTTGCGCATGCCGAGCAACGCGACCAGCGGCTGACCCTTGCGGTAGCGGCCCTGCTTCGCCGCCCACTTCAGATAGGCGCCGCAGTCGGCGAAGAGTTCGCCGCTCGCGGGATCGAAGCAGCCCATGGTCGGGATCACGGCCACCGGCGCCACCTCGAGACCCGGAGAACCGCAGTTGTCGCGCAGGATGAGCTTGACCATCTGCGTGATGTTCGCGGCGTCGGGCTGGTTCCAGTAGAGGTTCACGCCGAGCCAGGTGCGGAAGCCCGCGAGCTTGTGCGGGATCAGCGGCAGCATCTTCGCAGCCACCTTCACCAGCTTGGTGTAGGCGTAGAGCGCGTCCTCGTCGCGGCCGCGGGTCACGAGCCGCATCAGCAGCTTGACGGCCTTCGGGGCCTCGCCCTTCTTCTCCTTGAAGCGATGCTCGCCGACCTTCGTCAACGCCATCACCTCGGGCATGCTCTCGTAGGCGAACACCGCCATGGCCCGCGAACCGGCGAGCTGCGAGGCCAGCCAGTCCGCCTGCGGCCGCATGTTGATCAGGCTGATGAAGACCACGTCGGAGTCGGCGAGATCCGCCGCCAGCGCGGGGTCGCCGCGATCGACATGCGCGTCGTTGTACCGGCGCAGGCGCACCGCGACGCCCTCCGCCGCGAGCCGCCGCTCGACCTCGCCCCAGGCCCCGGCGTTGAAGCGCTCGATGCCCACCACGAACGTGATCGTCTTCATCGCTACCCCGTCTGCACGCCGTACCGATGTCTGCACAGTTGACACCGGATGACGTCTTGTTATGTTGACACATGGTACGCAGGCCGGAGGCCGCGCTGCAAACCGCCCGCCGCACAGGACTTGCCTCGCGGGCGACCGACGGAGTCCTTTTGGCGAACACAGCCCCCTTCCCGTTCACCGCCATAGTCGGTCAGGAAGACCTCAAACTCGCGATCCTGCTGGCCGTCATCGACCCGGCGATCGGCGGCGTCTTGATCACCGGCCATCGCGGCACGGCGAAGAGCACGGCCGTGCGCGCGCTCGCCGATCTGCTCCCGCCGATGGAGGCCGTCGCCGGATGTCCGTATCACTGCGACCCGGCCGCACCCGCCTCCACCTGCCCGGCGTGCGCGCGCGGCGGCGACCGCAGATCGCAGCGCCGCGCGGTCCCCGTGGTCGACCTGCCGCTCGGCGCCACCGAGGACCGCGTCGTCGGTTCCATCGACCTCGAGCGTGCGTTGGTCGACGGCGTACAGGCCTTCGCGCCGGGCCTGCTCGCCGCGGCGCACCGCGGCTTCCTCTACATCGACGAAGTGAACCTGCTCGAGGACCATCTGGTCGACGTACTGCTCGACGTGGCCGCGAGCGGCGTCAACGTCGTCGAACGCGAGGGGCTCTCGATCCGTCATCCGGCGCGCTTCGTGCTGGTCGGCTCCGGCAACCCTGAGGAAGGCGACCTGCGTCCGCAGCTGCTCGACCGCTTCGGCCTGCATGCCCGCATCCGCACGCTGCACGACGTCGCGCAACGCGTGGAGATCGTCCGCCGCCGCCTCGCCTTCGAGACCGACCCGGCGGCGCTCGCCAAGCGCTACGCACGCCCGCAGGCGAAGCTGCGGCGCGAACTCGCCGCTGCCATCGAACGACGGCCGTCGGTCGCGCTCGGCGACGACGCGCTCGCGCTCGCGGCCGCGCTCTGCGACAAGCTCGCCATCGACGGGCACCGCGGCGAACTCGCGCTGAGCCGCGCGGCGGTCGCGCTCGCGGCCTACGAGGGGGCTGCCGTCGCCGGCCGCGACCATGTCGCGCGTGTGGCGCCCCTCGCCCTCGCGCACCGTCTCCGCAAGGATCCGCTCGAACCGGCCGCGGACGACGAACGGGTCCGCCGGATGCTCGCAGAGGCGCTCGCCTGACCCTGTACAGGCTCCCGTTGCCCGGCCTGGTCGCGCTCGACACGCCGCGTCTTGCGCTGATGCTGCTCGCGGTCGAACCACGGCTGCGCGGCGTCGCCTTCGCCGGTCCGGCCGGCAGCGGCAAGAGCGCGCTGCTGCATGGCCTGCACGCCCTGCTGCCGGACCTGCCCTTCGAACAGCTGCCGATCGGCGCCGACGACGAGGCCCTGCTCGGCGGCTTGGACCTCGAGGCGACGCTGGCACGCGGCGCACGGGTGGTGCGCGCCGGTCTGCTCGCCCGCGCGGACGGCGGCGTGCTCGCCGTCGAGGACTGCAACCTGCTGCCCGAAAGCACCGCGAACCAATTGCTGGGGGCGTTGGATTCGGGCGAGGTCCGCGTGGAGCGCGATGGCCTGAGCCTGCGCAGCCGCTGCCGCGTGCGGCTCGTCGCCACCTTCGACCCGGCCGAGGGTGCGCCGCGCGCCCACCTCCTCGACCGGCTCGGGCTGATCGTCGCACTGCCTCGACCCGGCGCGGCGGCGGCACGCGCCGAGGTCGTGCGCCGTCACATGTCGCCGGCGGCGGACCTCTGGCAGGAGGACCTCGATCTGCTGCGCGACCTCGTCGCCACCGCGCGCGTCGGGCTCGACGACGTCCGCCTCAGCGACGCCCACGCGCGCGAACTCGCCGCCGCCGCGCTCGCCTACGGCGTGCAGGGACACCGCGCGGACCTCTTCGCGCAGCTCGCAGCCCGCGCGAGCGCCGCCTTGGCGCTGCGCGACCATGTCGACCGCGAGGACTTGGAGCTGGCCGTGCGCTTCGTGCTCGTCCCGCGCGCGACGCGGCGTCCCGAGACCGCCCCGCCCGACGACGCCGCAGACCGGCAGGCCGCGCCTCCGCCGCCCGCCCCCGAGCGCGACGCCGACGACGCGGTGGCGCCGCCGGAGCGGCCGGAGCAGACGCCCCCGCCGCCCGAAGAGGACGGCGTGATGCTCGGCGACGAGGTGCTCGCGGCGCTCGCCACCGATCTGCCCGATGTGCTCTCGACCCTGCCGTTCCGCGCCGCCCGCGGCGGCCGCTCGGGGTCGCGCGGCAGCACCGATGGCCGGCGCGGTCGTCATGTCGCGAGCGTTCCGGGCGCTCCGCGCGACGGACGGCTCGACATCATCGCCACGCTGCGCGTCGCAGCGCGTTCACAGCGGCTGCGCGCATCGACGCCGTCACGCGGCGCCGGACGACTCGCGGTGCGCGCCGAGGACCTGCGCATCAAACGCTTCCGCGACAAGGCCGGCGCCTTGTTCCTGTTCGCCGTGGATGCCAGCGGCAGCATGGCGCTCAACCGCATGCGGCAGGCCAAAGGCGCGGTGCATGCGCTGCTCGAGCGCGCCTACGTGAACCGCGACCGCGTCGCGCTGATGAGCTTCCGCGGCCAGGGCGCCGAACTGCTGCTGCCGCCGACGGGCAGCGTCGAGCTGCTGCGACGCGCGGTCGACCAGATCCCGACGGGCGGCGGTACGCCGCTCGCGGCGACGCTCGTCGCAGCCCTGGATGTCGCGCAGCAGGCGAGACGGCGCGGACTCCACAACGTGGTGCTGGTGCTGCTCACGGACGCACGCGCGAACGTCGGACTGAGGGCCGACCGCGCCGGCGTGGACGACGAACTGCGTCAGGTGGCGATGGCCGCTGCGGCGACGGGGCTCAAGAGCCTCGTCATCGACACCCAACGCAGCTATCTCAGCCAGGGCAGCGCGCAGCGGCTCGCCTCGTGGCTGTGCGGGCAGTATCTCTATCTGCCGGGCGCGGACGGCAAGGCCATCGCGGCTGCAGCGCAGACCGCGGCCTGACCCCCCCCGCCGCGGGGACGTCAGCCGCGCCCCGACTCCCGGTAGAGCGCGCCGGTGCGGGTGCCGAGGAAGGCCTCCAACGGGATCTCCTCCTGCTTGAGGAAGCCGCGCGCCGGCAGCGTACCGTCGCGCACCATCTCGATCACCGCCACCACCGACGCCGAGGTCGTCCAGGCGATGGCGGTCCGCGACCGGCCACCGATGTCGCGCGGGTAGTAGGCGCGCACGAACTCCTTGCGCTTCAGCTGCCCGGCGACATGACCCTCGGCCGCCGCATGCACGTAGACCACATCGGCATCCACCGGCGGCTTGGCGTTGGCGAGGATCTCGCCGGCGAGATCGCGGCGCTCGCGCATCAAGAGTTCATGGAAGAAGAAGTTCATGAGGTCGACGTGGCCCGGGTAGCGCATGGTCTTGTAGTCGAGGTTGTCGACCCGCCCCTTGAAGGTCTCGCACATGGTGCCGAGACCGCCCGAGGTCGTGAAGGCCTCGAGCTTCACGCCGTCGATGTAGAGGGTCTCGATCCACTCCATCGCGGAGACCGTCTTGTGCACGCCCTCCTCGATGACCTCGCAGTCGTTGAGGTATTCGTTGACGACGCCCTCGGGCGACCAGTTGAAGGCGTAGCCGAGGAGGCCGGTCGGGTTCTGCGGCAGCGCGCCGACCCGCAGCCGGATGGAGCGGACCTTGTCGAACTGCCCGGCGAGATGCGCGCCGACGATGCCGATGAAGCCGGGCGCCAGTCCGCATTGCGGCGCCATCAAGCCGCGCGAGTCCGTCGCGAGGCCGCGGATGTGCTGGGTGGTGGGCACATCCTCCGTCAGGTCGAAGTAATGGATGCCGAGCGCATGGGCCACCGACGAGACGCCCTTGTTGAGCGCGTACGGCAGACAGGACAGCACGGCGTGCTGATCGGCGAGCGCGGCGCGCAGCGCCGCCGGATCGGCGACGTCGAGCGACCGCACCGGGAACGGCGCGCTCACACCGGTCCGGTTGTCGAACGCGGTCACCGTGAAGCCTGCGCCGTCGAGCAGTTCCGCGGCGAGATGTCCGACCTTGCCGAGGCCGAGGATGGCGACTTTCTGCAGTTCCATGTTCAGATCCCGAAGTTGACGCCCTGCGCCAGCGGCAGGTCGCGTGAATAGTTGATGGAGTTGGTCTGACGCCGCATGTACCCGCGCCAGGCGTCCGAACCGCTCTCGCGTCCGCCGCCCGTCTCCTTCTCGCCGCCGAACGCGCCGCCGATCTCGGCACCGGACGGCCCCATGTTGACGTTGGCGATGCCGCAGTCCGACCCGACCGCCGAGAGGAAGGTCTCCGCCTCGCGCAGGTCGGTGGTGAAGATGCTCGAAGAGAGACCCTGCGGCACGTCGTTCTGAAGGGCGATGGCCTCCTCGAGGGTGTCCCAGGCGAGCACGTAGAGGATCGGCGCGAAGGTCTCCTCGCGCATGCCGGCGGTCTGCGCCGGCATCTCGACGATGGCGGGCTCCACGTAGACGCCGGCCGGCACACCGGTCGTCACGGGCCGCCCGCCATGGACGACGCCGCCCTCCGCCCGCGCACGCTCCAGCGCGGCCAGCATGCGATCGCGCGAGGCCGCATCGATCAGCGGTCCGACCAAGGTCCCCGCCGCGCGCGGGTCGCCGATGCGCAGCGTGCCGTAGGCCTTGCGCAGCCGCGCGATGAGCTCGTCGCGGATCGAACGGTGGACCAGCAGCCGACGCAGCGTCGTGCAGCGCTGGCCGGCGGTGCCCACCGCCGAGAACACGATCGCGCGCACCGCCATGTCGAGGTCGGCCGAGGGCGCGACGATCATCGCGTTGTTGCCGCCGAGCTCGAGGATGCTGCGGCCGAAGCGCGCGGCGACCTTCGGGCCGACGATCGCACCCATGCGCGTCGAACCGGTCGCGGACACGATGGGCACGTCGCGCGAGGCCGCGAGCGCATCACCGAGCTCCGCACCGCCGATCACGCACTGCACGAGCCCCGCCGGCGCATCGCCGCCGAAGCGCGCGAGCGCGCGCTCGAAGACCTTCATGGAGGCGAGCGCGGTGAGCGGCGTCTTCTCCGACGGCTTCCAGATGACGGGGTCGCCACAGACCAGCGCCAGCGCGGCGTTCCAGGCCCAGACCGCCACCGGGAAGTTGAACGCCGAGATGACCGCGCAAGGCCCCATCGGATGCCAGGTCTCCATCATCCGGTGGCCGGGCCGCTCCGAGGCGATCGTGAGACCGTAGAGCTGGCGCGAGAGACCGACCGCGAAGTCGCAGATGTCGATCATCTCCTGCACTTCGCCGAGCCCCTCGGTCGTGATCTTGCCCGCTTCGGCCGTGACGAGGGCCGCGAGCTCCGTCTTCGACGCGCGCAGCTCCTCGCCGAAGAGACGCACGAGTTCGCCGCGCCGCGGAGCAGGCACCTCGCGCCAGGCGAGGAAGGCCTGCCGCGACCGCGCGATGACCGCCGGCATGTCGGCGACGGCGGTGAAGGGCGCACGCCCGATCTCGGCACCGTCGATGGGTGAACGGACGATGATCTCCATGGTTCGATGTCTCCGGGATTATCTCTTCGCCGCCGCGCGGGCCGCGGCGAGCATCCTTTCGGCCTGCAGCAGGTGCGGACGGTCGACGAGCTTGCCGTCGACCCGCAACGCGCCGGCCGTCGGCGCCGCAGCGAACGCGGCGCGCACCTGCTCGGCGTGCGCGATCTCTTCCGGCGACGGCGTGAACGCCTGGTTCACGACCGGCACCTGCGAGGGGTGGATCGCGAGCTTGCCGACGAAGCCGGACCGCCGTGAAGCACGGGCTCGCCGGTCGACGGCCGCCGTATCGCGGATCTCGGTGTCGACGGTGTCGACGGCGGGCACTCCCGCCGCAGAGGCAGCGTAGAGCGTCAGCGCACTCGCCAACGCATAAGGCAGCTCGTACTCCCCTGCCGCGTCCCGGTTGCCGAGCGCACCGAGCTCGGTGGCGAGGTCCTCGGCGCCCCAAGTGAAGGCGGCGACGCGCTTCGGGGCACAGGCGAAAGAACCCATCGTGAGCAGCGCCTTCGCCGTTTCGGTGACCATCGGCATGACACGGGTGCTACCGACCTCGATGCCGTGCTGCGACTCCAAGGCCTCGAGCCAATGGTCGAGGCGGTGGACATCGTCGCCATGCCGGGCCTTCGGCAGGACGATGCCGTCAGGACGGCCGGGCAGCACGGCGACGAGATCCGCCAACGCGGCGTCGGTCTGGATGGGGTTGATCCGGACCCACAGCGGGACGGCGCGAGGCGCAGACGTACCCGCCGCGGCATGGCGTGCGAGGTGCGCGGCGATGGCCGATCGCGCCGCGGGCCGCTGCTCGGGCGTGACCGCATCCTCGAGGTCGAGGATGACGGCATCGGCGCCGCTCGCCTCCGCCTTGGCGAACCGGTCCGGGCGATCCCCCGGGACGAACAAGAACGAACGCATCGACCGACCCCTTCCAGCCCCTTGGTCAGGGGTGTTCCGTGGGGGAAGGATGATACACCCGGCGCGGGTGGCTCAGGCGTGCGGACGGTCCCATGCGGAGGCGCCCGCGGACGGACGGACCTCCAACATCAAAGGTTTCGCGACGCCCGCGGCACGGAGATGCTCGAGCGCCGCGGCCCGCACGGCGTCGGTACGCGCGGCCGGCAGCACCGCCACCACGCAACCGCCGAAGCCGCCACCGGTCATCCGCGCCCCGCCTTCTTCGCCGATGGCGGCGTCCAAGACCTCGACCAAAGAGTCCACCGCCGGATGGCTGACCTCGAAATCATCGCGCAGCGACGCATGCGACGCGCGGAGCGCTGCGCCGGCCGCGGCGGGATCGCGACGCTGCAGCGCCGCCGCGAACGCATGGACCCGGGCGTTCTCGGTGACCACATGCCGCGCACGACGGAACGCGGTCGCATCAAGCCCGACGGGCAGCCGTGAGAGCGCGGCGGGGGTCAGGTCACGCAGCGCCGTCACGCCGAGGTGACGCGCGGCCCGCTCGCACTCGGCCCGTCGCAGGTTGTACGCACCGTCCGCCAGCTCGCGGCTGACGCCCGAGTGCACCACCAGCGCGACGATGTCGTCCGGGATCGCCACCTCCTGCCAGGTCAGCGATCGGCAGTCGATGAGCAGGGCTGCACCCTCACGACCGCCTGCGGACACCAAAGGATCCATGATCCCGCAGGCACAGCCGACCGTCTCGTTCTCGGCGCGCTGGGCGAGGCGCGCCGATGCGGCGGCGTCCATCTCGATGCCGGCGACCCGCGCGAACGCTGCGCCGAGCGCGACCCCGAGCGACGCTGACGACGACAGCCCCGCGCCGCGCGGCAGATCGCCCGCGATGGCGATGTCGAGACCCGCCAGCGCATGCCCCGCCGATCGCCATGCCGCGATGAGACCTCGCGGATGGTTCGCCCAGTGCCCGGACTCGAGCGGCATCGGTGCCGCCTCGAGTCCGACCCTGTCCTCGGGCGCGGCGATCCCGGACACCGCGAGATCGAGCGCCCGCACCGCGACCTGCCGGTCGTCGCGTCTCGACACGGCGACCATCGTGCCCTGTTCGAGCGCACAGGGCAGAACGAACCCGTCGTTATAGTCCGTATGCTCACCGATCAGATTCACCCGCCCCGGCGCGAACGCCAGCACTTCCGGCGCGCGTCCGTAGGCGGCGCGGAAACCCGCGATGACACGGGCCTCGAGTGCGTCACGCGTCATGGGTATCCGACCGTCATGGGCAGGCGACGGCGCGCAGCCGCGCGGCGGCGTCCTCGGGCGTGAGGTCGCGCTGCGGTTCGGCCAGCATCTCGTACCCCACCATGAACTTGCGTACCGTGGCCGATCGCAGCAACGGCGGATAGAAATGCGCGTGCAGCTGCCAGTGCGATGTATCGGCTGTCGCGGCGGCCGTCGCACCGTAGGGTGCGCCATGCCAGCCCATCGAATACGGGAAACTGCACCGGAACAGCGCATCGTAGGTGCGGGTCAGCCGACCGAGCATGTGCGCGAGGTCGTCGCGCATCGCGTCATCGAGATCCTCGAAGCGCTGCGCGGGTCTGCGCGGGAGCAGCAGCGTCTCGAAGGGCCATGCCGCCCACCACGGCACGATGGCGAGCCATCCGTCTGACGACAGCACCTCTCGCGGTCCCCCCGCTTCGTGCGCCGCGAGCTCGAGCAGCAGCGGAACGCCATGACGGGCGAGATGGTCGCGCTGGTGGCGGTCCTCGAGCTCCGCCTCCTCCGGCAGATGTCCGCTCGCCCAGATCTGACCATGGGGATGCGGATTGGAGCAACCCATCATCGCGCCCTTGTTCTCGAACACCTGCACCCAGGCGTGGCGGGCACCGAGCTCCGCCGACTGCGTCGCCCAACAATCCACCACCGCGCGCAGCGCAGTCGGCGAGAGTTCCGGCAAGGTCGCGGAATGGTCATGCGACCAGCAGATGACGCGGCATTCGCCGTGAACCGCCTGCGCTGTGAACAAGCCTTCCACAGATGAGTCCGTCGCGGCGATCGGCGGAGCGTCCGACAGGGCCGGGAAATCGTTGCCGAACACGAACGGGCCGCGGTAGTCCGGATTGACCGCCCCGCCGGCGCGTACGGACCGCGGACAAAGATAGCAACCGGGGTCGTGCGCCAGGCGCGGCTCCTCCGGCGCCTCCTCCACCTGCCCGAGCCAAGGCCGCTGCGTGCGCTGGGGCGATACCAGCACCCAGCGCCCCGTGAGCGGGTTGCGGCGACGATGCGGGGCTGACGGCGGTGTCGCCGTCACCCGGCGTTCTCCCGGATGTCGACGAAGCCGATCCAGCGTTCGCGGTGGCCGAGCAGCCGGTTGCAGATGAGCGCGGCGACCACCGAAGAGGCGAGCACGACCACCATGAAGTGGATGTAGTGCAGCGTGATGAGGCCCTGCGGCTGCCAGAGGAAGGTGTAGGCCGCGTATACGCCGAAGCCCCACAGCACGCCGAAGATGGCCGCCGGCGCCGCCACATGGCGGAACAGCAGGCCGACGATGAACGCCGACAGGATGGGCATCGAGAAGAGACCGTTCAGCTGTTGCAGCAGGTTGATGATGCTGTCGGCGTCCTGGAACACCGGCACCAGCAGCACCGCGACGATGGTCACGACCACCGAGACCACCGCGCCCAAGCGCCAATGGTCCGACACCTTGCCGACGAAGCGGTCGTGGAAGTCGACCGAGTACAGCGCGACGGTGCTGTTGAGCACGGCGCTGAACGTGGTGATCACGGCCGCGGCCACCATGGCCGCGAAGGCGCCGGCCAGCCAGCCGGGCAGCACCTCGGCCACGAGCCTGCCGTAGGCGGCATCGCCCACGTCGCCGAAGAGCTTGTAGGCCACCACGCCCGGGATCACGACGATCGGCGGGATGACGAGGATGCGGATCACCGCCGCCGCCAGCACGCCCTTCTGCGCCTCGCGCACCGTGGGTGCGGCCATCGCCTTCTGGGTGATGTTCTGGTTGGTCGACCAGTAGAAGATCTGGATGAAGAGCATGCCCGTGAGCAGCGTGTGCCAAGGGATGGGCGAATCGTCGCCACCGATCATGGTGAGGCGCTCCGCGGGGACGCCGGTGACGATGTCGAAATCGACGGCGGCGAGCGCGAGGAACACGATGACGAGCGCGAGGCCCAGCACGCCGATGCCGGAGAAGGTATCCATCACGGCGACCGCCCGCAGACCGCCGAAGATGGTGTAGGCCGCGCTCACCACCGCGAGCAACGTCGCGAAGAGGAGCAGCGGCAGATCGGTGCCGAACAGCGAGCGCATGAAGAGGCTCCCGCTGTAGAGCGCCGCGGGAAGATAGATGACGACGTTGCCGAACAGGAACAGCCCCGAGATCAGGGTGCGGATGCTGCGTCCGCCGTACCGCCGCTCGAGGAGCTCCGTGACGGTGGTGCAGTTGTTGCGGTAGTAGACCGGCACGAACACGAACGCGAGGATCAGCAGCCCGAAGAATCCGGCGATCTCCCACCACGCGAGCAGCAGCATCTGGTTGCCGTTCATGCCGACGAGCTGGTCGGTGGAGAGGTTGGTGAGCGTGATGGAGCCCGCCACGAACGGCCAGGTGAGGCCGCCGCCCGCCAAAAAGACGTCCTTGCCCGTGCCACCGCGACGTGCGCCGGTGCCGCGCACCTTGAGCCAGGTCACGACGCCCACCAGCACCGTGAGCGCGATGCATACCAGCACCTGCAAGGTGCCGACGCTCGGCAGATCTGTCGGCATGGCCGTCTCCCCCCCTCCGCCGCGGTCGCGGCGCCCGCCTATAATACGGGGCATCCGAACCCCTGCGCCAAAACTGCCGAGCTCGCTCGCCCTACGGGGCGATCGCTGCACCCTCGTCCTCGACCTGCGACGCGGCGCGGCGGAGCTCGCCTACGCGGGGCCCGGCCTGCCCGACGACGAAGACCTGCTCGCGCTGTGCGATGTCGTCCGCCGTGCGCCGCACGAATCCCAGCCCGATGCGCCGCCGCCCGCGACCTTGCTGCCGCAGTCGGGGACCGGCTTCAGCGGTCAACCCGCCGTGCTGCTGCAGACCGACGGCCGACCGCTGTCCGCCGAGTTCGCGCTGGTCGAGGCCGATGCGACCGTCGCGGCGCCGCTCGGCGCGCAGCGATGGCGGCTGCGCTTCGAGGACACACGGCTCGCCCTGTCGATCACGATCGAGTGGTCGCTCGATGCGCACGGCGTCGTCACCTGTCGCACCCGGCTCGACAACCACGGCACGGCGGAGATCGCCGTGCTGCGGCTCGCCTCGCTCGCGCTGCCGCTGCCGGCGTGGGCGCAGAACGTCACGCGCTATACCGGCCGCTGGGCCGCAGAGATGCAGGCGGTCCGCTCCCCGATCGCGCACGGCATCCAGGGGGCGATGTCCTTCGAAGGCCGGCCGGGCCACGCGGGCGGCCATTGGCTCCACATCGAAGAGCCCTCGACCGACGAGACCCACGGACTCGCCCTCGGCGCACATCTCGCCTGGAGCGGCGACCACGAGGTGCTCTTGGAACGCGATGCCGACGGCGCCCGCTTGCTGATGTCGGCACGGCTCGACGCCGGCGAGGTCCGCGTCGCGCCGGGCGGCGCGTTCGAGGCGCCGGAGGCGGTGCTGTGCCTCGGCGACGGCGGTCGCGCCGCGCTGCGGCATGCGCTGCACCGCCATGTGCGCACCGCCGTCCTGCCGCGCACGCCCGCGGGCCCGCGCCGCGTGCACCTCAACACCTGGGAGGCGGTCGGCTTCCGGCAGGACCTCGCGACGCTGCAACGCTTGGCGCACGACGCAGCCGCCCTCGGCATCGAACGCTTCGTGCTCGATGACGGCTGGTTCCACGGCCGGCGCGACGACACGCGCGGCCTCGGCGACTGGCAGGCCGACGCCGAGCGCTTCCCGCAGGGGCTCGCACCGCTCATCGACACCGTGCGCGGCCTCGGCATGGACTTCGGCCTCTGGGTGGAACCGGAGATGGTGAGCCCGGACAGCGACCTCTACCGGGCCCACCCGGACTGGTGCCTGCATGAATCCGGTCGCGACCGCGGCACGCAGCGCCAGCAACTCGTGCTCGACCTCACCCGCCCCGAGGTGATCGGCCATCTCTTCGCGATGCTGGCTGCGCTGCTCCGCGACCACGACATCGCCTACCTCAAGTGGGACCACAACCGCGCGCTGTTCCCGCGCGCCGCGCGCGCGCATGCGCAGACGGTCGCGCTCTACACCCTGCTCGACCGCCTGCGCGCCGCGCATCCCGACGTCGAGATCGAAGCCTGCGCGAGCGGCGGCGCCCGCGTCGATTACGCGATGCTGCAGCGCTGTGCGCGCTTCTGGGCGAGCGACGGCAACGATGCCGTGGAGCGGCTGCGCATCAACGCCGGCTACCTGCAGTTCCTGCCGCTCTGCGCGCTCGGCCATCATGTCGGACCCGACCCGAACCCCATCACCGGCCGCCGGCTCGACATGGACTTCCGCGCGAAGGTCGCCCTGTTCGGCCACATGGGCGTCGAGGCCGACCCGGCGGCGATGGACTCCGCCGACCGTGCGCTGCTCGCGCGCCACATCGCGCTATACAAAGATTGGCGCAGCACGCTGCATACGGGCGACCTCACCGCCCTCGACTGCGCGACGCCGGGCGTCTCCGGTTGGCTCGCGGTCCACGGCGACCGCGCGCTCGCGCTCGTCGCACAGACGACCTACACCGCCGACTACGATGCGGCGCCCATCCGCCTGCCCGGTCTGCCACGCGGTACGCGTTGGCGCGTGACGCTGCCCGATCCATGGCCGATGCGCGCGGCACAGCGTCTCGCCGAGCCGGCGCGTTGGCGCGAAGGTCTCGTCCTGAGCGCCGAGGCGCTCGCCACCCATGGCCTCGCGCTGCCGCTCACCTGGCCGCAGACCGCGTGGCTCGTCGCCTTGGAGCGTTCGTCATGATGCGTCTCGGTGTCTGCTACTACCCGGAACAATGGCCTGAGGCCTGGTGGGAGGACGACGCGCGGCGCATGGCGGCGATGGGGCTCACGCGCGTACGCATCGGCGAGTTCGCCTGGAGCCGCATCGAACCCTCGCCGGACCGCTTCGAGTGGGGCTGGCTCGACCGCGCCATCGAAACGCTGCACCGCCACGGCCTCGGCGTGATCCTCGGCACGCCGACCGCGACGCCGCCCAAATGGCTGGTGGACGCGATGCCGGACATGATCGCCGTCGACGCCCAAGGCCGGCCACGCCGTTTCGGGTCGCGCCGCCACTACTGCTTCTCGCATCAGGGCTATCGCGCGGAGTCGCGGCGCATCACCGAGGCGGTGGCCGTGCGCTACGGCCGCCACCCGGCGGTCGTCGCCTGGCAGACCGACAACGAATACGGCTGCCACGACACGGTGGTCAGCCACTCCGCCGCGGCGGCGCACGCGTTCCGCGCTTGGCTCACCGCGCGCTACGGCGACATCGCGGCGCTCAACGACGCGTGGGGCACGGTGTTCTGGAGCGCCGAATACCGCTCGTTCCAAGAGATAGATACGACTGCGCTCACCGTCACCGAACCCAACCCCGCCCACTCGCTCGACTTCCAGCGCTTCTCCTCCGATCAGGTGCTGTCCTTCAACCGCGAGCAGGTCGACATCCTGCGCGCGCACTCTCCCGGCCGCGACATCACGCACAACGCGATGGGCTTCGTCACCTCCTTCGACCACCACGCCTTGGGGTGCGACCTCGATGTCGTCACCTGGGACAGCTACCCGCTCGGCTTCCTCGAGCAGTTCTGGTTCAGCGACGCCGAGAAGCTCCGCTATGCGCGACAGGGCCACCCCGACATCGCCGCCTTCCACCATGACCTCTACCGTGGCTGCGGCCGTGGCCGCTTCGCGGTGATGGAGCAGCAGCCGGGGCCGGTGAACTGGGCCGCGCGGAACCCCGCGCCGCTGCCCGGCATGGTGCGGTTGTGGACGCTCGAGGCGATGGCGCACGGCGCGGAGTTCGTCGCCTATTTCCGTTGGCGGCAGGCGCCCTTCGCGCAGGAGCAGATGCACGCGGGCTTGCTGCGCCCCGACCGCGTGGACGACATCGGTGCGCACGAAGCGCGGGCCGCCGCCGCCGACATCGCGACGCTCACCGCCGCGCTGCCGGCGGAGCTGCCGACCGCGCAGCACGACGCCGAGCCGCACACGACTCCCCGGCCCGCAGCGAGTGCGAGCGTCGCGCTGGTCTTCGACTACACGTCGGTATGGGTCACCGATATCCAACCGCAGGGCGTGGGCTTCAGCGCGCTGCGGCAGGCGTTCGAGTGGTATTCGGCGCTGCGCGCGCTCGGCCTCGATATCGACATCGTGCCTCCCGATGCGGCGCTCGAAGGCTACCGCCTCGTCGTCGTGCCCTGCCTGCCCGTCCTGCCCGGTGGCTTCGTCGACCGGCTCGCCGCCTGCGGCGCCGAGGTGCTGATCGGGCCGCGCACGGGCAGCAAGACGCTGCACTTCCAGATCCCGCCGGACCTGCCACCCGGGGACCTGCAGCGCGCGATCCCGCTCAAGGTCACGCGGGTCGAATCGCTCCGCCCAGGCGTCGCCGCGCCGCCCGCGCGCGACTGGCTCGAGCACTGTGAGACCGCGCTCACGCCCGCAGCCACGCTCGCGGACGGTCAAGGACTGCTTTATCGATCCGGACGGCTGCGCTACCTCGCCGCGACGTTGGGGAGCGACGCGCTCGCCCGGCTGCTGGCCGCCGTCGCTGGCGAGGCCGGACTCGTCACCGTCGATCTGCCCGAGGGCCTGCGCCTGCGCCGCCATCGCGGCCTCCGTTTCGCGTTCAACTACGCCGCCGAGCCGCGGCGCCTACCCGCGGACACCGCACGCGAGTTCTTGCTCGGCGCCGAGGGGCTGCCGCCCGCGGGCGTCGCCGCGTGGCGCGAGGTAGAGTAGCCGGATGACCGATGCCCCCCTGACCGCCGACGCACCACCCTTGGACCTGCTGGTCGTCGGCGCAGGCCTCGCCGGCATCGGCGCCGCCGCCGAGTTCCTCAAACGTTTCCCGGACAAGCGCATCGCGGTGCTCGAATCACGCGCCTCGATCGGCGGGACCTGGGACCTCTTCCGCTACCCCGGCGTGCGCTCCGACACGGACATGTTCACGCTGGGCTACCGCATCCGCCCGTGGCGCGGTCTGCGTTCGATGATGGACGGACCGTCCATCCGGCGGTATATCCGCGAGACCGCAGAAGAGTTCGGCGTGCTGCCGCGGATCCAGTTCAACCGCCGAGTCACCGACCTCGCGTGGTCGAGCGGCGAGGCTCTTTGGACGGTCACCGTGCAGGAGACGTCGCCCGGCGACGAAAGCCGCACGCCGACGGGCGCCGTGCACACGCTGCGCGCACGGTTCGTGCACCTGTGCACCGGGTACTACAGCTACGCGGAAGGCTATCGCCCGGCCTTCCCGGGCGAGGCGGACTTCGCGGGGCGCTTCGTGCATCCGCAGTTCTGGCCCGAGGACCTCGACTACTCCGGCAAGCGCGTGGTCGTCATCGGCAGCGGCGCCACCGCCGTCACGCTCGCGCCCGCGATGGCCGAGCGCGCCGCGCATGTCACGCAACTGCAGCGCTCGCCGACCTACATCGTCACACAACCGGCCGAGGATCCTGTCGCACGTTTCCTGTCGCCCTGGCTGCCGGACCGCATCGTGTACCCGCTGGTGCGATGGAAGTGCATCCTCGCCGGCGTGCTCATCTTCTCGTACGCGCGCTGGCAACCGCGGCGCGTGGCGAAACGCATCGTCGCCATGGCCCGCGACGAACTGCCCGCCGGTTATGACGTCAAGGCCCACTTCAAGCCGTCCTACGACCCGTGGGACCAGCGCATCTGCGCCGTCCCGGACGGCGATCTCTTCAAGGCCATCTCCAAAGGCAAGGTCGACATCGTCACCGACCAGATCGAGCGCTTCGTACCGGAGGGCATCCGTCTCAAGTCGGGTGTCACCCTGCCCGCCGACATCGTCGTCACGGCGACCGGCCTCAAGGTCATGCCCTTGGGCGGCGCGCGGGTGAGCGTCGACGGCCGGCCGATCCGCCTCGCCGACACCATGGTCTATCGCGGCGCGATGCTGAGCGGCATCCCGAACCTCGTGCTCACCATCGGCTACACCAACGCGTCCTGGACGCTGCGCGCCGACCTGATCACGCAGTACGTGATGCGGCTCGTGCGGGGACTGCAGGCGCGCGGCAGCGACTACGTCGTCGCCGAGCGCGACCCCGCGGTCGGCGAGATGCCGCTCATCGACTTCTCGTCGGGCTACGTCCAGCGCGCCATGGATGTGCTGCCCAAACAGGGCGACCGATTCCCCTGGCGCGTCCATCAGAACTACTTGAGGGACCTCATCGTGACCCGATACAGCCGACTCGAAGACTCCGCCCTCCACTTCCGTCGTCGGGACGCCCGATGAGCCGCCTGACCTTGCGCGGTAAGACCGCCGTCGTCACCGGCGCGGGCAGCGGCATCGGCCGCGCGCTCGCCCTCGGGCTCGCCGCGCGCGGTTGCCACCTCGCGCTGTCCGACATCCGACCAGCGACGCTGGAACCGCTCGCCGCCGAGCTCGCGCCGCTCGGCCTGCGCATCTCGTGCCACGCGCTCGATGTCGCCGACCGGGCGCAGGTCGCCGCGTATCCGGAGTCGGTGATGGCAGCGCACCCGTCGGTCGACCTGCTCTTCAACAACGCGGGCGTCGCGCTCGCCGGCCGCTTCGACGAGGTCAGCGAACAGGACTTCGAGTGGCTGTTCTCGATCAACTTCCACGGCTTGGTACGCATGACCCGCGCCTTCCTGCCGCTGCTGAAGGAGCGTCCGGACGCGCATCTCGTCAACATCGCGAGCATCTTCAGCATCCTGACGGCGGCCGGCCAGAGCGCGTACTGTTCGAGCAAGTTCGCCGTGCGCGGTTTCAGCAACGTGCTGCGCCAGGAACTCGAAGGTTCGAGCGTCGGCGTCAGCGTGGTCTGCCCCGGCGGCATCGCGACCCGCATCGCGGTGGATGCGCGCGTCGGTCACGGCGTCAGCGCCACGGACCACGCGGCCAACATGAAGCGCTCCTCGAAGCTCCTCAGCCTGCCGCCCGAGAAGGCCGCGGAGACCATCCTCGCCGGCGTCGAACGCCGCAAGGCCCGCATCCTGGTCGGCAACGACGCCAAGGCCGGCGCGCTGTTCGAACGCCTGATGCCCATCCGCTACTACAGCCTGATGCGCGGACTGCTGGGTGATTGAGCCATGAGCGCACTCATGATGGTGCTGGTCGTCGTCGCGATCACGATCCTCGCGATGGCGGCGTTCACGGCCTGGCTCACGAACCGCGCCGAGAGCGCCGTGCCGCCCGTCGGGCGATTCGTCGAGGTGCCGGGTGCGCGCCTGCATGTGGTCGAGGCCGGAACGGTCCGTGACGGGCGTCCGCCGATGCTGATGCTCCACGGACTGGCGGCGCAGCTGCACCACTTCCGGTACGCGCTGCTCGACGACCTCGCGCGCGACACCCGCGTCATCGCCGTAGACCGCCCCGGCTCGGGTTACTCGACCCGCGACCCGGGCCGGGCGACCGCGATCGAGGATCAGGCCGATGCGGTCGCGGCGCTCATGGACGCGCTCGGCATGGAACGGGCGCTGCTGGTCGGGCACTCGCTCGGGGGTGCGCTGTCCTTGGCCATCGCCCAGAGGCATCCGCACAGGGTGGCGGGTATGGCCCTCCTCGCGCCGCTCACCGCACAGCCGGAAGGGTCGCCCGAGGCCTTCCGCAACCTGCGGGTGCCCGCGTGGATGCGCGGCTTCGTCGCGCATGCCCTGGCCGCACCGGTCTTCCTGCTGCGGCGCCGACGCATCATGGAGCTCGTGTTCGGACCTGAGCGTATGCCGCCCGGCTACGCAACCCGCGCCGGCGGTGTGCTGACGCTGCGGCCCTCGCATTACCGGGCGGCCACCGAAGATTTCTCTGCCGTGCCCGCAAGCCTGGCGCGGCTCGTCGCGGGCTACGACGCCTTGAACGCGCCCGGCGCCCCGCCGGTGCACGTGCTCTACGGACGCGGCGATCGCGTGCTCGACTATCGGCTGCAGGGCGAGGGATTTGCGGCGCGCGTACCCGCGACACGCCTCGAACTCGTCGACGGCGGCCACATGCTGCCCCTGACCCAACCTGAGCGCTGCGCGGCGTTCATCCGTCGCGCGGCAGGGTTCGCGTGACACGAGGGCGCATCGTCGCGCTCACCTCGACCGTCGTCGCGGGACTCATCGTCGGCATCGGCAGCGCCTGGCTCTGGCTCACCCGCACCGATCCCGCAGGTCAGCGCATCGGCCCTTGGCTCGTCAACCTCGAGGCCGGCAGCACCGACGCCTCGATGTACACCCGCGCGCGCATCGCCCTGAAGGCGCTGCTCGCGCTCGACCGCCGCGAGACGCTGTACTACATCGCGCAGCAGGATGACGCCGGCCGCCCGCTGCGCGCCGAGTGCCGCTATCTCGTCGGCGGCAGCATCCCGGCGGCGCGCTGGTGGAGCGTCACCGCCTACGCCGACGACATCTTCCTGTTCCCGAACCCCGAAAACAAATACAGCGTCAGCGGCGA
The DNA here is from genome assembly GCA_040400835.1 of Steroidobacteraceae bacterium. Lineage (GTDB taxonomy): Bacteria > Pseudomonadota > Gammaproteobacteria > Steroidobacterales > Steroidobacteraceae > UBA964. The sequence continues at coordinate 195,404 of JBBAPM010000001.1, read as the reverse complement.
AAACCCGACCGGTCGCACCGCAGGGTCGTTCCGCATGGTCACGGGGCCCACGCCGCCCGTCACCGGCGGCATCGAGTGGGTGCCGACACCGGGCAAAGGCGGTCTGCTCCTGACGCTGCGCCTCTACAACCCCATGCCTGAACTTCAGGCGGACCCGGGCTCGCTCGCCGCGCCGTCCATCCAGTTGCAGGGTGACTGCCCATGAAGCCTTGGCAGCGCTGGCTCGCCTTGGCGCTCACGGTGGCGGTGCTCACGCATCTGCTGACAGTATGGGCCCTGCCGCGTCTCATCATGCGCGAGGCGATGACGCGCATCACCGTCGAGACGGCCGCGCAGGCCCGCTCCCCGGCCCGCGCACAGGGTGCGCCGTCCGCTGCGACCGGCGTCTACCTGCCGCCGCCCACCGACCACACCCAGCGTCGCATCGTGATGCCGAGCCCCGACCTGCTCTACGCCACCTGCGCGCTCGACCTCGGCGCCGGCCCTCAGCGCATCACCGCGCAGGTCGCGCATCCGCGCTACTGGTCGGTCGCGCTCTACGGCGCGAACTCCGACAATTTCTTCGTCGTCAACGACCGCAAGACCGCCGAGCCCGGACGGCTCGACCTGTGGGTGGTCGCGCCGGGCACCGACCGCACGGCGCTCGCGGTGCCTGTCGGCTCGACGGTGGTGGAAGCCCCGAGTGCGAAGACCCTGCTGCTGATGCGCCTGCTGGTGACCGATGACCCCGCAGACCTCGAGAGCGCGCAGCGTGCGAGAGAAAGTTTGCGCTGCGCTTTTCGATGACCGTCAACGACATGACCGTCGACACCCGGACGAGCTGGTCCAGCCGCGCCAGGGACCGGAGGTGTGCAACCACACCGCAACCCGGCCCGCGGAACTGCGGTAAGAGGCTGGACAAGGCGAAAGGATGGTGCCCGGAATAGGATTCGAACCTACGACCTACGCATTACGAATGCGCCGCTCTACCAACTGAGCTATCCGGGCCCGGCGGGGCTGCGAATCTTAAACGCGTCGCAGCCGGATGAAAAGTTCGATCCCCGCGTATTCGGTCCCCGGGGGCGGGGGCGGCAGCTGCTCGAAGCGCACGGCGGTGGTCGGCAGGTCGGTCAGGGCCCCGGATTCGAGGTCCTGGAAATGGTAGTGCGGCTCGGTGTTGGAGTCGAACCACGCGCGGTCGCCGTCCACGGCGAGCTGGCGTACGACGCCCCGGGCAGCGAACAGGTTGAGGGTGTTGTAGACCGTGGCCTTGGAGACGCGGGCGCCGTCACGGCGCAGGCGGTCGAGCAGCTGGTCGGCCGTCAGGTGCTGGGGCGCGCCGATCAGCAACGCGGCGATGCGCAGACGCTGCGCCGTCGGCTGGATGCCGCAGGCGCGCAGGCGCTCGTCAGCGGGCTTGAGGGTGGCCGGGACCATCATGTCGCGATTATAGGGGAATCCCCGGGCGGTGGACCTGCACTACTGACCCGGCGGAACCACCCGCAGTTCCCGCGGCAGCGCGAACACCACATGCTCGCGGCGCCCCTCGAGCTCCTGCGGGCGCTCCACGCCCCATCCGCAGAGGCGGTCGATGACCTCCTGGACCAGCACTTCCGGGGCCGACGCGCCGGCCGTGAGGCCGATGCACTGCCGCCCCTCCAGCCACTCGCGGCGCAGGTCCCCTGCCCCGTCGATGAGGTAGGACGGGATGCCGGCACGCACGCCGAGCTCGACGAGCCGGTTGGAGTTCGAGCTCGTCACGGATCCGACGACGAGCAGCAGGTCGGCCTCCCGCAGCAGGTCTTTGACCGCATCCTGACGGTTCTGGGTGGCGTAGCAGATGTCTTCCTTGCGCGGCGTAGTGAGCCCCGGGAACCGGCGATGCAGCGTCGCGACGATCTCGGCGGTGTCGTCGACCGAGAGCGTGGTCTGGGTGACGAACGCGAGCCGCGCGGGGTCCGGCACCTCGAGACGCTCGGCGTCCGCCACCGACTCGACGAGCCGGATGCGGCCGCCGTAGGACGCATCGAACCGTCCGAGCGTGCCCTCCACCTCCGGGTGACCGTCATGGCCGATGAGCACGACGTCGCGACTCTCGCGCGCGTAGTGCCGTACTTCCATGTGCACCTTGGTGACGAGCGGACAGGTGGCGTCGAACACCTCGAGATCGCGGCGCTTCGCCTCGTCCTCGACCGCCTTGGAGACGCCGTGCGCGGAGAAGATCACGGTAGCGCCATCGGGGACTTCGTCGAGCTCCTGCACGAACACCGCGCCCATGCTGCGCAGCCGCTCGACGACATGGCGGTTGTGCACCACCTCATGGCGCACGAAGATCGGCGCGCCGTAGAGCTCGATCGCACGCTCGACGATGTCGATGGCGCGATCGACCCCGGCACAGAAGCCGCGCGGGTTGGCGAGGCGCAGCTTCAAGGCGCGCCCTGCCCGCCGCCGTCGCGCGACGCCGCGCGCCCACGGCGCCAGTCGAGGAAAGCGTCGAGCAGCATCAGCCCCGCGCCGACCGAGATCGCCATGTCAGCGATGTTGAAGGCCGGGAAGTACGCCCCGCCCCAATGCGCGTGGATGAAATCGACCACATAGCCGTGCTCGATGCGGTCGATGACGTTGCCGAGCGCGCCGGCGAGGATCAGCGCGAAGGAGACGGCGAGCAAGCGCTCGCGGCCGGCGTGCATCTGGCGCAGCCACCACACGATGCCGATGCTCACCCCGATCGCGAGCGCGCTCAGGAACCAGCGCTGCCAGCCGCCCGCACCCGCCAGGAACGAGAACGCCGCACCCGGATTGTGCAGGCGGACGATATCGAGCACCGGTAGCACCGGCGTCGACTCGCCGAGCAGGTACCGCGCCTCGATCCACCCTTTGCTCGCCTGATCGGCGACGACGAGCAGCGCCGACAGCGGCAGCCAGCGCCAGCCGCTTTCGCCCACCGGGGGCAGTTTCGGGGCGTCGCTCATGCGAACCGCCGGACTTCGCCCGGCCCGTCGACGTTGCTGACGCAGCGGCCGCAGAGCTCGGGATGCTCGGCATGCGTGCCGACCTCGTCCAAGCGGTGCCAGCAGCGGACGCATTTCTTCGCGGTGGTCGGCGTCACGCGCAGGCTGACGCCCGTCGCGCCCGGCACCGCCTCGACGCGCGCCTCCGAGGTGATGAAGAAGAACCGCAGCTCATCGCCCAGCACCGCGAACTGTGCGGACTGCGCGTCCGGGCACTCGACGACCACCTTCGCCTCGAGCGGCGAGCCGATCTCGCCCGCGGCACGCAGCCGCTCGAGCTCGCCCGCCACCTGCGTGCGCAGCGCGATGAGCGCGTCCCAGTCGATGCCGTCGGACGGGATCATCGGGAACGGGTACCAGGTGGCGTGGAACACCGACGCCTCGCGCTTGCCCGGCAGGAAGCCCCAGATCTCCTCGGCGGTGAAAGACAGGATGGGCGCGAGCCAGCGCACCATCGCCTCCACCACATGCCACTGCGCGGTCTGCGCCGAGCGGCGCGCCAAGGATTTCGCCTGCGTGGTGTAGAGACGGTCCTTGGTGACATCGAGCCAGAGGCCGCCCAAGTCCGCGACGCAGAAGTTGTGAACCTTCTGGTAGACCAGATGGAAGTCGAAGGTCCGGTAGGCCGCGCGGATCTCTTCCTGCAGGGCCGCCGCGCGCGCCAGCGCCCAACGGTCGAGCGCGACCATCTCGGCGGGCGCGACGGCGTCGGCCACCGGGTCGAAACCCGAGAGGTTGCCGAGCAGGAAGCGCACGGTGTTGCGGATGCGGCGGTAGGAGTCCGCCATACGCTTCAGGATCTCGTCGGAGACCGCGATCTCGTTGGCGTAGTCGGTGGAGGCCACCCAGAGGCGCAGCACGTCGGCGCCGAGCGTGGCCGTGACCTTCTGCGGATCGATGACGTTGCCCAAGGATTTGGACATCTTGCGGCCCTTGTCGTCGACCGTGAAGCCGTGCGTGAGCACGGCCTTGTACGGTGCGCGGGCCTCGAGCGCCTCGGACATCAGCAGCGAGGAATGGAACCAGCCGCGGTGCTGGTCCGAGCCTTCGAGATAGAGGTCGACCGGCGCCGCCACCTCAGGCCGCGCCGTACCGACGCAATGGAACGACAGGCCCGAATCGGCCCAGACATCCATCAGGTCGTTCACCTTGTCGTAGTCGGCCGCCTCGGCGCCGAGCAGCTCCGCCGGGTCGAGCGCGAACCAGGCCTCGATGCCGCCCGCCTCGACGCGCACCGCCGCGGCCTCGATCAGCTCCTGCGTGCGCGGATGCAGCGCGCCCGTGACCTTGTGGACGAAGAGCGGGATCGGCACGCCCCAGATGCGCTGCCGCGAGATGCACCAGTCGGGACGGTTGGCGATCATGCCGTGGATACGCTGCTCGCCCCAACCCGGGATCCACTCGACGCCCGGGATGTCGCGCAGCGCGGCGGCGCGCAGCCCGGCCTGCTCCATGCTGATGAACCACTGCGGCGTGGCGCGGAAGATCACCGGCGTCTTGTGGCGCCAGCAATGCGGATAGGAATGCCGGTACGGCGCGTGCGCGAGCAGCGTGCCGTTGCCCGACATGAGCTCGACCAGCCGCGCGCCGCCCTCGTCGACCTTGAGGCCCTCGACATGCGGCGTGCCGGCGAGGAAGCGACCATCGCCACCGACCGGGTTCACGACCGGCAGCGCGTAACGCTGCGCGACCACGAAGTCCTCCTGACCATGCGCGGGCGCGGTGTGCACGGCGCCCGTACCGGACTCGAGCGTGACATGCTCGCCGAGGATCACCGGCACCTGCTTCGGCAGGAAAGCGTGCTGCAGCGCGAGCCCTTCGAGCGCCGCACCCTTGAAGCGCGCCAGCGTCTGCACCGCCTCGACGGCGGCACCGTAACGCTGCGCACAATCGGCGACGAGCTCCGCGGCCAGCACCACGGCGCGCTCGGGCGCACCGCCCGCGGCCGGATCGCCCGTCGCCGGCAGCTGGACGAGCGCGTAGTCGATCTCGCCGCCGAGCGCGACCGCCTCGTTGGCGGGCAGCGTCCAGGGCGTCGTGGTCCAGATGACGAGCGCGGGCGGCGCGGTCGCGGCCATCGCCGCAGCGGCAGCCGCACCCGCGCCCTTGCCGAGCCCGATGCGCAGCGCGAAGTCGGCGACATCGACCACGCCGAAGGCGACATCGACCGCGGTCGAGGTCTTGTCCTCGTACTCGACCTCGGCCTCGGCGAGCGACGAGCGGCAATCGAGGCACCAGTGCACGGGCTTCGCGCCCTTGTAGAGATGACCGTTGGCGACGATGCGGCCGAAGGCGCGCAACTGCTCGGCCTCATAAGCGGGCGCCATCGTGAGATAGGGACGCTCCCAGTCGCCGAGCACACCGAGACGCTTGAAGCCGCGGCGCTGCTGCTCGACCTGCTCGGCCGCGAACGCGCGGCAGGCCGCGCGGAACGCGTTGGCGTCGAGCTTCTGCCCGGGCCGCCCGTGCTTCTTCTCGACGGCGTGCTCGATGGGCAGACCGTGGCAGTCCCAGCCGGGGATATAGGGTGCGTCGTAACCTTCGAGCGAGCGCGACTTGACGATGATGTCCTTGAGGATCTTGTTGAGCGCGTGACCGATGTGGATCGCGCCGTTGGCGAACGGCGGACCATCGTGCAGCACGAAACGCGGTCGGCCCTTCGCCACCTCGCGCAGACGGCCGTAGGTGTCCTCGGCCTGCCAACGGGCCAGCATCGCGGGCTCGCGCTGCGCGAGATCGGCCTTCATGGCGAAGCCGGTCTGCGGCAGGTTGATGGTGTGCTTGTAATCCTTCACTTCAGGTCCTCAGACTAAATCCCGCAGCAGCGCGCGCGCCGACTCGGCGTCCGAGCGCATCTGCACCAGAAGCAGTTCGACGCTCTCGAAGTGCAGCTCCTCACGCAGGTGCGCCAGGAACTCCACCTCGAGCTCGCGACCGTAGAGGTCGCCCGCGTAGTCGAACACGAACACCTCGAGCAGCGGTTCGACGCCGCCCACGGTGGGCCGAGTGCCGAGGCTCGCCACGCCGCCGTATGCGCGCCGCCCGCCGCCGTCCGGTCCCTCGCCGATGCCGTGCACCCGCACCGCGAAGATGCCCGACAGCGGCACGCGCCGACGCCGCATGCGGATGTTAGCGGTCGGGAAGCCCCATGTGCGGCCGAGTTGCTGCCCCGGCACCACGCGGCCGCGCATCGAGTACGGGCGACCGAGCAGCCGGGCCGCGCCGACGAGATCGCGCGCGGCAAGCGCCGCCCGGATGCCGGAACTGCTGACGCGGGCGGCATCCGCCGCCACGGGGGCGATCACCTCGACCCCGAAGCCGAGCCTCGCCCCCGCCTCGCGGAGGAAGTTGGCGTTGGCGGCACCGCCGCGGCCGAAGTGGAAATCATGCCCCACGACGACACCCCGCGCCCGCAGACGCTCCTGCAGCAGCCGTACGAACGCATCGCCGTCCATGCCGCGCAGCCGGGCGTCGAAGCGCAGCAGCATGAGGGCATCGAGGCCGCTGCCCGCGAGCAACCGCACGCGCTCGCGGAGATTGGTGAGCCGCGCCGGCGGCTCGGCGGGCGTCAGGAACTCCCGCGGCAACGGCTCGAAGGTGAGCATCACCGCCGGGCAAGGACCCTGCGGCATCCCGGCGCGGCGCGCCTGCGCGACAGTCGCGTCGATCAGCGCGCGATGACCGAGATGCAGCCCGTCGAAGCTGCCGATCGCGACGATGCCGCCTTGGTGGCGCGCTGCGAGGTTATGGACGCCGCGCACGAGGTCCATCAGCGGCCCTCGCCCGCACGCAGGTGCGCAGGACGCAGCCCGGCGAGCCACAGCACCGCCGCATAGGCCGCCGCGCCGGCGAGGATCAACCCCGCGAGATGCAGCGCGCGGTGCAGCGGCGGCTCGGCGAGCCACTTGGAGAGGTCATGCGACAACGCGAGCAGGACGCCTGCCATCACGGCGTTCGCCAGCAGCACCCGTCCGAGCAGTGCACCCCACCCCGCGCGCGGCTGATAGACACCGGACGCGCGCAACCCGCGCCACAGCAGGAAAGCGTTCAGCGCCGCGGAGAGGCAGGTGGAGGTCGCGAGCAGCACGAACGGCGTCGCGAACCCCGCGTAGTGCGCGGGCAGCACCACGAGCAGGTTGAAGGCCATGTTGACACCGAGGGCGATCAGGCCCACACGCACGGGCGTGCGCGTGTCCTGGCGCGCGAAATAGCCGGGCGCAAGCACCTTCACGAGGCTGAAGCCGATCAGCCCCCAGGAGTAGGCCATCAGGCCGTACTGCGTCATCTGCACGTCGCGGTCGGTGAAGTTGCCGTAGCCGAAGATGGTCGCGGCCATGGGGCCGGCGAGCACCAGAAGGCCGATCGCCGCGGGCACCACCATCAGGATCACGATGCGCAGCGACCAGTCGAGGGTCGCGGAGAAGCGCGCGGCATCGCCCTCGGCATGCTGCGCCGAGAGCCGCGGCAGGATGACGGTGGCGAGCGCGATGCTGAACACGCCGAGCGTGAACTCCATCAGGCGGTCCGCGTAGTAGAGCCAGGCGATGCTGCCGGTGACGAGGAAGGACGCGATCAGCGTGTCGAGCAGCAGGCTCACCTGCGCCATCGAGGAGCCGAAGATGCCGGGCAGCATGAGCTTGCCGATGCGGCGCACACCCTCGGCCGCCGGCCGCCAACGCGGCCACGAGAGCAGGCCGAGCCGCGCCACCGACGGCAGCATGAACACGAGCTGCACCACGCCCGACACGAACACGCCGATCGCGAGCACGACGCCGGGGTTGTCCGAGCCGGCGGCGATGACCACGGCGAACAGGATCATCACGAGGTTCATGAGCACCTGCGTGAAGGCCGGCACGGCGAAGCGGCCGTAGCTGTTGAGCACGCCGCTGAAGAGCGCGACCAACGACACGAAGAAGAGGTACGGGAAGGTCCAGCGCAGCATCGACACCGCGAGCTCGTACTTGCCGGGCTCCTGGGTGAAGCCGGGCGCGAAGCCCAGGATGACGAGCGGCGCAGCGACCACGCCCACGGCGGTCACGCCGAGCAGCACCGTGCCGAGCGTGCCTGCCACCCCGGCGACGAGTTCGCGCACCTCGCCGTGCTCGCGCTGCACCTTGTACTCGGAGATCACCGGCACGAAGGACTGCGAGAAGGCGCCCTCGGCGAAGAGGCGCCGCAGGAAGTTCGGGATCTTGAAAGCGACCAAGAACGCGTCCATGAGCGTGCCGGCGCCGAAGGCCTGGGAATAGACCATGTCGCGCAGCAGCCCGGTGACCCGGGACAGGAGGGTGGTGAGGCCCACCACCGTGGTGCTCTTGAAGATGGCGCGGCTCATGTCGGCCCGGGCGGGGATCCAGCCCGACATTGTAGCGGAGGCGACCCCTCGCCGGCGTTGACAACCCCCTGTCCCGCAACCAAAATACGCGCCTTTTTCAGCCCCCAGAGCACCCTAAGTGGCCAACACCAAGTCCGCCGAGAAGGCCGCCCGCCAGGCCGTCAAGCACCGCAACCGCAATGTCGCCCTGCGTTCGCGTCAGCGTTCCGCGCTGCGCGGCGCCAACGAGGCCATCGCCTCGGGCGACAAGACCAAGGCCACCGCCGCCGTCCGCGCCGCCGCGTCGTCGGTCGATTCGCTGGTCAACAAGGGTCTCGTGCACAAGAACAAGGCCTCGCGCCACAAGAAGCGCATGGCCGCCAAGCTCAAGAAGCTGGCTTGATCCGGCGGCGGCTCCGCCGCCCCGCCTTCCCCGCAGTCTCGAAAGGCATGCCCGGCACCCACGGTGCCGGGTCGCTTTCCTTTTGCGGCTTGCGACCGCCGCTGACACGCTGACGGCCCGACGGCTGGGGACCCCGGGCACCCTCCCCGGCAGCCTCGAGCGTCGCCTTGCGGGCCGCGAGGCGGGTCTCCACGGCGAGCAGCAGGGGCAACCGCACCTCGCTCGCAGCGACCTCGCGCCAGTCCCGGCCCTCGGGCCAGGGCTCAAGGGCGCCCGCCAGCGCCCAGAGCATATTCAGGGATTCGGTTCCACCCGCCCGCCGCACCGCAAGGTAGGCCTCCAGCGCGCCCCGGCGACGCAGTTCCTCGGTGGAATGGATGCCGGCATCGGCCAGCCAGCGCTCGGCGCGCGGACCGAGGTTGCGCAGGTCACGGATGCGCAGCCGGAACTTCCCGGCGGCGATGCGGCGGCGGACCTTGCTGTTCCGCTCCGGCATCTCAGTCGGCGTCGTCGGTCGCCCCTGCAGGCGTACCGCCGGCCGCGGCCTCCGCCGCCGCCCGCTCCTCGAGGAAACGCATCACCGCCTCGGTGAGGTCCTTGGTGCCGGTGCCGGTCGCGCCCGAGATCAGGTACCAGGGGCCCTTGAAGCGCAGGCTGCGCACGATGGCCTTCGCCTTCTTCTCGGCCTCGCCCGGCGGCAGCAGGTCGGACTTGTTGAGGACGAGCCAGCGCGGCCGGTCGGCGAGGTCCTTGGAGAATTTTTTGAGCTCGGCGACGATGGCGCGGGTGTCCTTCACCGGATCGGCGTCAGGGTCGACCGGCGAGATGTCGACGAGATGCAGCAGCACGCGCGTGCGCTGCAGATGCCGCAGGAAGCGGATGCCGAGCCCCGCGCCCTCGGCGGCACCCTCGATGAGACCCGGGATGTCGGCCATCACGAACGAGCGGTGCTCGCCGCAGTAGACGACACCGAGGTTGGGGTGCAGCGTGGTGAAGGGGTAGTCCGCGACCTTCGGGCGCGCCGAGGACACCGCACGGATCAGCGTGGACTTGCCGGCGTTCGGCAGCCCGAGCAGACCCACATCGGCGATCACCTTGAGTTCGAGCTCGAGCAGCCGCTTCTCGCCGGGCAGCCCGGGCCCGAACTGGCGCGGCGCACGGTTGGTGCTGGTCTTGAACTTGGCGTTGCCCCAGCCGCCCTTGCCGCCGCGCGCCACGAGCAGTGTATCGCCGGCGCGCACGAGGTCGCCCAGCTGCTCGCCGGTCTCCGAATCGCGCACCACCGTGCCGACCGGCACCGGCACGTAGAGATCGTCGCCGCCGCGGCCGGTGCAATCGTTGCCGCTGCCCGCCTCGCCCGACTTCGCCTTGAAGTTGCGCTCGACGCGGAAGTCCGCGAGCGTGTTGATGCCCTCGGCCGCGCGCAGCCAGACGCTGCCGCCGAGACCGCCGTCGCCGCCGTCCGGCCCGCCGAAAGGCATGAACTTCTCGCGCCGGAAACTCAGGCAGCCGCGGCCGCCGTTACCGGCCTGCACGCGCATCTTGGCTTCATCGACGAATTTCATGGGGGTGCCCTGCGGGTGATGACAGCATCCGGCTCTGCAAACGAAAACCCCGGCGCGCGGCCGGGGTTCGCGTGGAAGATCCGGGAGCGCGACCTCAGTCGGCGACGACGCTCACGAACATCTTCTGCTCGGCACCGCGGCGCTTGAAGGCGACCTTGCCGTCCTTGAGCGCGAACAGCGTGTGGTCCGTGCCGATGCCGACGTTCTCGCCCGGGCGGTACTGCGTGCCGCGCTGGCGGATGATGATGTTGCCGGCGATGACCTGCTCGCCGCCGAACGCCTTCACGCCGAGACGCTTGCTGTGGGAGTCGCGGCCGTTCTTGGTGCTGCCGCCTGCCTTTTTATGTGCCATGTGTCTGTCGCTCCAAAAGACTCTGGGTGGATCAGCCGGCGTTGATGCCGGTGACCTTGACCTCGGTGAACTTCTGACGGTGGTTCTTCATGCGCAGGTAGTGCTTGCGACGGCGGAACTTGACGATGCTCACCTTGTCGCCCTGGCCGTGACGCTGCACGGTCGCGGTGACCGACGCGCCCTTGACCTTCGGCGAGCCGACGGTCACCGACGAACCCGAACCGACGAGCAGGACATCGTCGAACTTGACCTCGGCGCCCGCCTCGGCCGTGAGAAGCTCGATGCGCAGGACGCTGCCTGCCTCGACCCGATACTGCTTGCCGCCCGTGGCGATGACCGCGTACATGATGACTCCACCCGGAAAAGGTCGCGCATTCTACTGGCGCACCCCCCTCGGGTCAAACGTTTCTGCGCCCCCAACCCCCTGTCCCGTCAAGGGCTTACCCCGGGCTGCGCGCCCACCCCCCGGGCGTCCCGCAACCCCCTCAGGGTCGGGGCGGGCCGTTTCCGCTACCATGGCCGGATGAGTCCCCTCGCCATGGTCAAGGAACTGGTCCGCGACGACCTCGTCGCCGTGGACGCGGTCATCCGCGCCAGCATGAAGAGTGCGGTACCCCTGGTGGACCAGGTGGCCGAGCACATCATCGCCGGCGGCGGCAAACGCCTGCGGCCGCTGATCGTCCTGCTGGCCGCCCGGGCCTGCGGTTACCGTGGTGCGAGCCACATCGACGCCGCCGCCTTCATCGAGTTCATCCATACGGCGACCCTGCTGCACGACGACGTCGTAGACGGCTCCGAACGCCGCCGCGGCCGTGACACAGCCAACGCCGTCTACGGCAACCAGGCGAGCGTTCTGGTGGGCGATTTCGTGTACTCGCGCGCCTTCCAGATGATGGCGGCCATCGGCTCGCAGCGGGTCATGGAGGTCATGTCCGAGGCGACCAACGTCATCGCCGAGGGCGAAGTCCTGCAGCTCATGAACGCCGGCGACCCGGACACCACGCAGCAGCGCTACCTCGAGGTCATCCACCGCAAGACCGCCAAGCTCTTCGAGGCCGGCGCAGAGGTCTCGGCCGTGCTCGCCGCGGCGAGCCCCAGCCAGCAGCGCGCCCTCGCCGACTACGGCCGGCATCTCGGCACCGCCTACCAGCTCATCGACGATGTGCTCGACTACCAGTCCGACCCCGAGGAGCGCGGCAAGAACCTCGGCGACGACCTCGCGGAGGGCAAGCCCACCCTGCCCCTGATCCACGCCCTGCGCCTGTCCGGCGACGACGGGGTCAAACAGCTGATCCGCGGCGCCATCGAACAAGGCGGCCTCGATCAGCTCGAGGTCATCGTGGCCGCGATTGAATCAACCGGGGCACTTGAGTACACTCGCCGCCTCGCGCAGGACGAGGCCGACAGGGCGTTGATGGCGCTGCAAGCGCTCCCCGAAACGCCGTTCAAACAAGGCCTTGCCGCGCTCGCCCGGTTCGCCGTCGAGCGCAGTTCCTGACGACCGACCGCAAGATCGGACCGTAAGATCGGGATGTAGCTCAGCCTGGTAGAGCACTACGTTCGGGACGTAGGAGTCGGAGGTTCAAATCCTCTCATCCCGACCATCCACCCGGATCCACCACCCTCCTGATGAAATCGATCACCGCGAGCCCTTACCGCTCCGCCGTCGCCATCGCCGTCGGTGCCGCCCTGCTGATGATCTGGGCCAACGGGGCGGTAGGCATCATCGGCAGCGAGGATGATCCGGTGAACCGCCTGTTCAGCGGAGTCATCTTGGTCGGCGTCGCGGGCGCGCTGCTGGCGCGCTTCCGGCCACGCGGGATGGCGCGCGCGATGTACGCCATGGCGGCGGCCCTGCTGGCCGTCGCGATCTACCTCGCGGTGGCAGGCCACGGCCTCATCCCGGTCGTCACGCTGTTCTTCGGCGGCGCGTGGATCACCGCCGGGCGCCTGTTCGACCGCGCCGCCGCGCACTGACCGGCCGTTCACCGTTCTCAGGTCTACGGGAGCGCAGCGCTTCCGGACTGCAGACGCTCCGCCATCTTCGCGTGTACGGCCTGGATCGCCTTGAGCGGTCGCACCATCACCTTGAACTCGACGATGCGTCCCGCGTCGTCCCAGCGGATGAGGTCGATGCCGTTGACCTCGATGCCGTCGATCTCGGTCTCGAACTCCAGCATGGCGTCGTGCGCACCGACGATCTCGCGCACGTAGCGGAAGGACGGGTTCGCGAGCACCTCGGCCGCCGCACCGAGATACCCCATCACCAACCGCTTGCCGCGCTGCGGCGTGTGCACCACCGGCGACAGGAACACCGCATCGTCATGCAGCAACGACGCGAGCGCCGCGATGTCGCGGGTCTCCAGGATGCGGTGCCACTCGGCGACGGGTTCGGGGGTGTTCATCCCGGGGGCGTTCATGCGTCGAAGGGTAACGCATGCAGCGCCGCGAGGCGCGGCAGCGTCGTCGATGCCAAAGCGCGCGCCTCTTCGGTGAGCAGCGCGAGGCTGCGGTCGCGCTCAAGCACCACTACGCCGTCCCGCACCAGTCGCTGACCGAGCCGCGCGAGCGTCGCCTGCGCCTCGCGGGCGAGCGCGTCCGGCTCGCTCAGGCCCCGCTGCCAGGCCTCGAGCAGCAGCATCGTCGTGTAGCCGACCTCGACGCCACCGCCCGAGACGGGGCTTGCGAGCGAGGCCGGATCGGGGCTCCCGAGCGCGAGCGCCAGCAGTCGCATGTTCAGCACATGGCAGCCCGCGCGGCGCGAGGCGGTCTGCGCGTCCGCCTCCATCGCGGAGACCTGCTGGACCGACGCGCTTTGCGCCGGCCGCGGCTCGCCCATCACCCAATATTCGCGCCGGAAGCGGCCGTCGGTCGGTCCCGCTGCGCCCTCGCCCGGGTCGCCCGCGAGCGCGGCGAACCGCAGCCCCGCCGCACGCAGGACCGCCGCGACCTCGCCCGGATGCATCGGCGCCCAGTCACGGTTGAACAGTTCGTGCGCGAGATACGCCGTGCGCTTGCCGCGGATCGTCCGCAGCTCGGCTTCGATGCCCGGATGTGCCTCCTCGAACGACGGGTCGCGCGCCAGCCGCATCGCGACATCGCGCAGCGCGTGTTCGATGCGTTCTGCGAGCGGCATCGCCGCGGGCGCGGCCTGCACGCTGCGCATCAGGAGGTCGCGCAGCGGCAGCATCGGCGCCCAGCCCGGCAGCGCGTTGTACGAGAGGTAGAGGACACCGCCCGATCGCAGCCGTCGGCGCAGGAAGCCGACGATGCGCTCGCGATTGGACGCGGAGACCCAGCTCCACACGCCGTGCGCGCCGACGAAGTCGAAGACCGGCAGATCATCGCGGGCGAAGAACTGCGCGAAGGTCTGTGCACAGGCCTCGATCCGGGCATCCGTATCCGCGACCAGCCCGCGCAACGTGGCGGCGTGGACCGGGTTCAGGTCCGTGCCGTACCAACAGGCCCCGCCCGCCACCGCATGGATGGCGAGACTCAGGCCCTGCCCGTAGCCGAGTTCGCAGGCGGTCGCGACGACGGGTGGCTCGATGCCGGCGGCGCGTAGCGCGTGTTCCATGCGCACGGGATCGAGGTCGGGTTGGTAGCCGTAGGTGTACGGGATGTCCTCGACATATCCCTCGGCGTCGGCGGTCCGGGTCGGTTCCACGGGAGGCATGGTATCGCCCGACGACGCTTTGCGGCATCCTCGCCGGGGGAGGCGTGCCCGGACCCGCCGACGATCGAGGGAAGCCATGCGACGCGGAAGACTGCTGCTGCTCATCGGCCTGCTGGCCGCTGCGGCCTATCTCTACGGGCTTTTCGCGGACCACTACATGCTGCGGCTCTTAACCAAGCCGATCCCGGTGCTCTGTCTCATCGCTTGGCTCGCGCCCTTCCCCGATGCCGACCACCGCCGGATCGCGATGGCGCTCGCGCTGAGCGCCATCGGCGACATCTTCCTCGAGTTCGAGCCGCCGTTCTTCGTCCCCGGCCTCGTCGCCTTCCTCGGTGCACAGGTGGTCTACATCGTCGCCTTCACCGCGCGCGACCGCCGGACGCAGTGGCTGCGCGCCGTGCCGGCGGCCCTGTTCGGCATCGGCGCTTATCTTTGGCTCGCGCCGTCGCTGGGCGGCCTGCGCGGCGCGGTGGCGGCCTACATCGTCGCCATCTGCCTGATGCTCTGGCGGGCGTGGGCGACGGTCGGCGGTGCTCACCCGCAGCGGCTCGCAGTCTTCGCGGCGGTCGGTGCGAGCGCCTTCGCGCTGAGCGATGTCCTCGTCGCCTACAACCGCTTCGTCGCGCCGGTCCTCGCGCTGAAGGTGCTGCTGATGGTCCTGTACTGGACCGCGCAGTGGCTGATCGCGGCGTCGGTGGTCCGTCAGTCGAAGGACTGACGCAGCTCCATCAGCACCGCGTCCTCGCCGTCGATGCGGATGAGTCCGCGCCGCGGGAACTCGAGGTCGAGGATGACGTAGATGGCGAGCGCCATGATGCCGGCGAAGGCGATGCGGTGCAGCCAGTTCGGGTTGCGGCTGGAGCCGATGGAATAGCCGAACAGCATGGATCCGACCGCGCACAGCACGCCGAGCAGCAGGTAGATGGCGAACGGCGGATGGTTGCGGGTCGCGGTGTTGCGGGTGGTGACGATGTCGAACATCGCGTTCAGCGAAGGAAGCAGCACCTGCGCAGCGCCCGGCGACGCCTCGGGCTTGCGGACGCCGGCCACGGCCAGCCGCCAGATCTCGCCCTGCAGCCGCTCTGTCGCGGCCAGCTTGTCGGTGGTGCCTGCCTCGTCGCGCACGCGCTCGTAGGCCGCGATGCGCAGGTCGGTGTACCGCTTGAAGAGCTCGCGCATCGCGGGCTGGTCGGCGGCGGGCAGGAGGTCGATGCGCAGCCAGGCGGTGCCGATGTCGTTGGCCTCCTGCGTGATGAGGTGGCGGCGGTCCTCGAAACGCGACGCCGCCCCGGAGAAGGTGAAGGCGATCAACAGTCCGAGCAGCGCGAAGATGGCGCCCTCGGCCGCGCCGAGCCCATCGGCGAAGGTCTCCTTGTCGTTCTGGTAGCGATAGCGTCCGATGCGCCGCCCCACTTCGACGGCCAGCATCATCACCACGAACAGGCCGACGGCCACCAGCGAGCCCATCCGGGCGAGACTCATGTCACTCGGGTCCATGTCGGCATCCTAACGGGACACCGGGCGGTGCTACCATCCGAACCATGAAAATCGCAGCCCACGCGCCCGCGGCCGCGCTCGCCGCCACCCTGCTCGCCCTCCTCGCCCCCCTGACCGCACAGACGGCCGCTGCCGCAGGCGTCGATTCGCTCTCCAAAGCGGACAGCGTCGCCGGCCTCAAGGCCGCCCTCGGCCAGGGCACCGACCGGGCGGTGTCGATGCTCGGCGCGACCGACGGCTTCCTCGGCAACCCGAAGGTCCGCATCCCGCTGCCCGCAGGCCTCGCAAAAGGCGAACGGATGTTCAAGATGCTGGGCCTCGACGCGCAGGCCAAGGAGCTCGTCACCGCCATGAACCGCGCCGCGGAGGCCGCGGTCCCGGAGGCGCGGACGCTGCTCGTCGACTCGGTCAAGCAGATGAGCGTCGACGACGCCCGCCAGATCCTGACCGGCGGCGACGACGCCGCGACGCAGTACTTCAAGCGCACCTCCTACGACAAGCTCGCCGCGCGCTTCCTGCCCATCGTCAAGCAGACCACCGACCGCTCGGACCTCTCGCAGCAATACAACCAGTTCGCAGGACAAGCGGCGCGCCTCGGCGTGATCGATTCGCGGGACGCGAAGGTCGAGGACTACGTCACGCGCAAGGCCTTGGACGGTCTGTTCACGATGATCGCCGAGGAGGAGCGCGCCATCCGCAAGGATCCGCTCGGTCAGGCGAGCAAGCTCCTGCAGAGCGTGTTCGGCGCCGTCAAGAAGTGACGCCGCAGCGCGCATGACCTCGCGCCGCCGTTTCCTAGGCTCCGCGCTGGCGGGTGCGGGCCTCGCAGGCTCCTTGTCCGTGCTCGGACTGCCGCACGCCGCCGCGCGGACGCGCGTACGCCAGGCACGCTTCTCCCGCGACCCGTTCACGCTCGGCGTGGCGTCGGGGTATCCGCGCGCCGACGGCATGGTGCTCTGGACACGGCTCGCGCCGGAACCGTTCGCGCCCGACGGCGGCGCCGGGATGGACGATCTCGAACTGCATTGGGAGATCGCCGATGACGAGGGGTTCACGCGGCGGGTCCGCACCGGCACCGTCATCGCTCCGGCCGACGAAGCGCATTCGGTGCACCTCGAGCTGTCGGGGCTGCGGCCGGGTCGCGAATACTTCTACCGTTTCCGCGCCGGCGACGCGCTGAGCCCCGTCGGACGCACCTGGACCGCGGCGGCGCCCGGCGTCATGGCGGAGCGGCTCCGCATCGCCACGGCGAGCTGCCAACACTACGAGCAGGGCCACTATCACGCTTGGCGCGACATGGTGGTGCGCGGCGTGGACCTCGTGCTGCACCTCGGCGACTACATCTACGAGAGCGGCACGGGCAACCCGGTGCGGCGGCACGATCCGGGCGAGTGCATGACCCTCGACGGGTACCGCCTGCGCTACGCCTGGTACCGCAGCGACCCGCATCTGCGCGCGGCGCACGCGGCCTGTCCTTGGCTCGTCACCTGGGACGACCACGAGGTCGACAACGACTACGCCGGCCTGCAGTCCGAGAACCCCGGCGAGCAGGACGGCTTCCCCGAACGGCGCGCCGCCGCCTATCGGGCCTATTGGGAACACATGCCGCTGCCGCGGTCGGCCAAGCCACGCGGCACGGATGCGGCGCTCTACGCGAGCATCACGCTCGGACCGCTCGCGACGGTCCACATGCTCGACACCCGTCAGCACCGCTCCCCGCAGGCCTGCCCGAAACCGCCACGCAAGGGCGGCACGCGGGTCTACACCGATGGATGCCCCGAGTGGGACGACCCCGCTCGGTCGATGCTCGGAGATGCGCAGGAACGCTGGCTCGACGGGCGGTTGCGCGGTTCAGGCGCCCGCTGGGACCTC
Organism: Steroidobacteraceae bacterium; assembly: GCA_040400835.1. Taxonomy (GTDB): domain Bacteria; phylum Pseudomonadota; class Gammaproteobacteria; order Steroidobacterales; family Steroidobacteraceae; genus UBA964. Next base: position 177,735 of record JBBAPM010000001.1, on the reverse strand, counting down.
ATGGCCCAGGGCATGGTGTTCACCCTGGTCGACGAGGACCCGGGGCCGCGCGTGCTGCACTGGAACGACAGTTGGGCAGGCTACCCCGCCGCACGCCGACGACTGGTCGACTCGGTGACCGGCAGCGGCGTGAGGAACCCGCTGATGCTCGGCGGCGACATCCATGCCTTCATCGCCGCCGACCAGCGCCGCCGCGCCTACGACGGGTCCTCGCCGGTCGTGATGAGCGAACTCGTCACCACCTCGATCTCCTCCGGCCCGCCGCCCAAGCGCGTGATGGAGGCTTACCGGGGGGCGGGCAAGGATGTCCCGTTCGCCGACGGCGAGCATCGCGGATATCTTTGGCTCGAGGTCACCCCGAAGCGGCTGGAAGCGAGGCTGCAGGGCTACGCCTCCGTGCGCGAGGAGAACGGCCCCGCGGAGCGTACGCTGTTCGCCTGCGGTCTCGAGGACGGCGACCGGGGTCTCAAGCCGCTTTGACGGCGCCGCGCAGGAACGCCGTCACCACCCGCGTCCAGGCCTCGGGCTGTTCGTCGATGATGTCGTGGGTGCCGCCCTCGAGCTCCGCATAGGCGAAATCTCCGGGACGGAGCGCATGCGCGCGACGGGTGGAGACGCAGAGGTCCTCGCCCGTGTTGGTGAAGAGCAGGGTCGGCGCCGCGATGCGGTGCAGCACGGGCTCCATCTCCGCCGCGATCACCAACGGGAACATGCGCCAATTGCTGCCGCCGCGGTGCAAGCCTTCCACGGTGTACCGGTGCATGAGCGCGAGGTCGGCCCAGCCCGGCGTGGCGCGCAGACGGTTCTGCCAGGCGACGAGCAGGTGCGAGCCGTCGGGCTTCGGCTCCTTCGGGCCGAAATGGAACGTGGCGAAGTGCTTGCGCTCGGCTTCGCCGAGCAACGGGAAGCCGTTCAGCACGAGGCGGTCGAGGCCCGACGGCCGTGAGGCCGCGTACACCGCCGCAAGCACGGCGCCGCTGTGATGACCGAGCAGATGCGCGCGCGACCAACCCATGGCGCCCATCGCCGCCGGGATGATCCCGGCGTAGTCCTCCAAGGTCGCGCCGGCGGCCGGCTCGTCCGACATGCCGTAGCCCGGCAGGTCGAGCGCCAGCGCATCGAAGCCCTGGGCGGCGAGCCGCGGCAGCACCGCCTCGAACTGCGTCGAGGAGAGCGGCGACTGGTGCAGCAGCAGCAACGGCTCTCCGCCCTCACCCGCCCGCCGGTAGTGCACCTGCCCGGCGGGGCCTTCGAGATAACCGCGTCTCGGCGTGCCCATGCGTGCAGTCTACAATGCGCCGATGCAAGGCACCCCGACGCCGGACACCCCGATCCGCAGCACCCCGATGCCGCGGGTCGTCATCGCCGCCTCCACCGGCACGGTGTTCGAGTTCTACGACTTCCTGCTCTACGGCAGTCTCGCGACCTTCTTCGGCGTCCTCTTCTTCCCGCCGGGCAACGCCACCGCCGCGCTGCTCGCGAGCCTCGCGACCTTCGGCGCGGGCTTCGCCGTGCGGCCGCTCGGGGCCGTCATCTTCGGCCGCCTCGGCGACCGTGTCGGCCGCAAGCGGACCTTCCTCGTCACCATCGTGCTGATGGGGCTGTCCACGGCGTTGGTGGGCGCGCTGCCGACCTTCGAGCAGATCGGCTGGTGGGCGCCCGCCCTGCTGGTGACGCTGCGGCTCGTGCAGGGACTCGCGCTCGGCGGCGAATTCGGCGGCGCTGCGCTCTACATCGCCGAGCACTGCGCCCCGCCCCGTCGCGGCTTCTTCACGAGCTTCATCCAGACGACCGGCTCCATCGGGCTGCTGCTCTCGCTCGGCGTCATCCTCGCCTGCCGTGCAGCGCTCGGCGAAGAGGCGTTCCGCGAGTGGGGTTGGCGCATCCCGTTCCTGCTGTCGGTGTTGTTGCTCGGCCTCTCGGTCTACGTGCGCCTGCAGATCGCCGAGTCGCCGCTCTTCGAGGAGATCAAGCGCCGCGGCGAACTCTCGGCGTCACCGGTGCGCGAAAGCCTGCTGGCGCCCGCCAACCGTCCGCGCATGCTCGCGGCGCTGGTGGTCGCCGCCGCCATGGCGACGAGCTGGTACACGGCGCAGTTCTACTCGCTGGTGTTCCTGCAGACCGCGGTACTGGTCGATGCCTCGACCGCCGCGGCGGTGCTCGGCGTGGCCGTGCTCGCCGGGCTCGTGCTGTTCCTTGCGGCGGGTGCGCTCTCCGACCGCTACGGACGGCGGCCGGTGATGCTCACCGGCATGCTGCTCACGGCGCTCGCGGTGATGCCCGCGTACCGCGCCATGCTGGATCTCGGCAATCCGGCGCTCGCGGCGGCGCAGCGCGCCGCGCCCGTCACCGTGTACGCCGCGCCGACCCGTTTCGATCCGTTCGCGGGCGCCGCGTCGCTCGACGACGCGACGCGCGTGCGTGACGCCCTCGCCAAGCGCGGCATCTCCTATTCGAACGCGCCGCTGGAGCGCGCGCCGCCGACATCCGGGGCGGACGGCGGCGCGACCGTCGTCGTCGCGGTCGCCGGGCGCACGCTCGCGGGCTTCGACAAAGCGGCGCTCGCGGCGACGCTCGATGCCGCGGGCTACCCGAGCGCGTCGGCCGTGAAACCGCTGCGGAGCCCCGCTGACCTCGATGGGCTGCACCTCGGACTGGTGGGCTGCCTGCTGGCGATGATCCTCGGCGCCGCCCTGACCTGCGGCCCGGGTGCGGGTTGGCTCGCCGAACTCTTCCCCACCCGGATCCGCTACACCTCGCTGTCTGTGCCTTATCACCTCACCAGCGCATGGTTCGGCGGCTTCATGCCGCTGACGGCCGCCTGGCTGGTCGCGAGGACGGGCGATGTGCTGGCCGGACTCTGGTACCCGGTCGTGGTGATGGGCGTGATGTTCGTGCTGGCGCTGCGCTGGATGCCCGAGACCCGCGGCAGCGAGCTCTGACGAAGGTCCGCCGAGGCGGGACCTTCCATAAAAAAGGCCCGCCGAGGCGGGACCTTCCGAAAAACAAAAGGCCCGCCGAGGCGGGACCTTCCATAAACAAAAGGCCCGCCGAGGCGGGCCTTTCGTTGCGTCACGACAGTGTCGTGCAGCGCGGGGGACGCTTACCAGCGACCACCGCCGCCGCCGCCACCACCACCGCCGCCGTAGCCGCCGCCGCCACCGCCGCTGCCGCCACGGTAGCCACCGCCACCGCCGCCACCGCCGCGATAACCGCCACCGCCACCGCCGCCGCTACCGCCGCGGAAGCCACCGCCACCGCCACCGGTGCGCGGACGATCCTGCGCCTCGTTGACGCGCAGCGGACGACCGCCCATCGAATAGCCGTTGAGGGCCTGGATCGCGCGCGCGGCGTCTTCCTGGCCCATCTCGACGAAGCCGAAGCCACGCGGACGACCGGTATCACGGTCGACCGGCAGGGTCACGGAAGTCACTTCGCCATGCTGGGAGAACAAGGTACGCACAGACGCCTCGTCAGCCGAGAACGGCAGGTTACCGACATAGATTTTCGCCATCTCTGGAAACACTCTCACAAAAATAAACAACACACCGGCCGCGATGAAAAGCCACCGAAGCCACCTGATCGATGTCGATTCGGGGATGCAGACCGGCGCTCAGGCGCCCAGAGATGCAGTCAGAAAGGCAACGATCACTTCCGAGTCTACCACAAGGGTCCGGTATAGTCCCCGCCCGATGGTAAACCCCTCTTCCGCCCCCCCGGCCGCCCCCTCCGGCGCCCCCGCCCCCTCCTCTCTGGAACGGCTGCGCGCCTGGGCCCCCGGGCTCGCCCTGGGCGCCGCGGTCGCGGCCGCCGGGTTCGCACTGAAATGGAGCGGCCTACCCGGGTTCTCGACCCTGTCCCCACTGATGCTCGCCATCCTGGTCGGGATGGCGGTGCGGAACACGGTCGGGCGGCCGGAAGCGGCCCGACCGGGGCTCGCCTTCGCGCTGCGCGCCCCGCTGCGGCTCGGCATCGTGCTGCTCGGTCTGCAGGTGACGCTCGCCGAGATCCTCGGCATCGGCGTGGCCGGGCTCGCCCTGCTCGCCTTCGCCCTCGTCAGCACCTTCCTGTTCACCGTGTGGCTGGGGGAGCGGCTGGGGGTGTCGCCCGGTCTCACGCAGCTCATCGCCGCCGGCACCGGCATCTGCGGCGCGTCGGCCATCGTCGCCACGAACACCGTCGTCCGCGACAGCGACGAAAGCGTCGCCTACGCGCTCGCGACCGTCACGCTGTTCGGCACCATCGCCATGTTCGCGTACCCGGTGCTCGGGGGCTGGCTGCCGCTCTCCGATCGCGGCTACGGACTCTGGACCGGCGCCTCGGTGCACGAGGTCGCGCAGGTGGTCGCCGCCGGCTTCGCGCGCGGTCAGGAGACGGGCGAGTTCTCGACCGTCGCCAAACTCGCGCGGGTGCTGATGCTCGCGCCTCTGGTGCTCCTCCTCGGCGCATGGATGGCGCGCCGCAACCGTGACACGGCGGGCGAAGCACGTCCGCCCATGCCCTGGTTCGTGTTCGGCTTCCTCGGCATGGTGCTGCTCGCCGGCACGGGCTGGATCCCGGAAGCGACGCGCGCACAGGCCGCCTTCGCCACGCAGATGCTGCTCGCCCTCGCGTTGGCGGCGGTCGGTCTCGAGACCGACATCCGCCGCTTGGTCGCGCAGGGCTGGCGACCGATGGCGCTGGGCGCGCTCGCGACCGCGTGGATCGCGGCGAGCACCCTGGCGCTCACCCTGCTCTGGGACCGCTGACCGCCTCCGTCTCCTGGGACGAGGTGAGCAGGCGACGGAAGCGCGGACCGAACCAGCGCTCGACGTCGTCGACCAAGGTGAACACCGCCGGCACGATGAGCAGCGTCAACGCCGTCGAGGTCACGAGACCGCCGATCACGGCGACGCCCATCGGCACGCGGAACTCTTCGACGCTGATGGCCACCGGCACCATGCCTGCCACCATCGCGACCGTGGTCATGATGATGGGCCGGGCGCGCTTGTGGCCGGCCTCGACCAACGCCTCGACGCGGTCCTTGCCGGCCTGCATCTCCTCGATGGCGAAATCGACCAACAGGATGGAGTTCTTGCCCACGATTCCCATCAGCATCAGGAAGCCGATCACCGCCGGCATCGAGAAGGCCTTGCCGAACAGCATCAGCGCGATCACCGCGCCGCCGACGGACAGCGGCAGCGCCGCGAGGATGGTGATCGGCTGGAACACGCGCTGGAACAGCAGCACCAGGACGGCGAACACCATCAGCACGCCCGCGGCGATGGCCAGCAGGAAATTGTTGAAGAGCTCGGTCATGAACTCCGCCTGACCGACCTCGACCAGCCGCACACCGTCCGGCAGCTCCCGCAGCGCCGGCAGCGCCTTGACCTTGGCGAGAACCGGCCCGAGTTCGACGCCGTCGAGCTCCGCGTCGATGACGATCCGACGGCTCTGGTTGTAGCGCCGGATGGTGGACGGCCCGCGGCCGAACGACATCTCCGCCACGGCCTTCAGCGGCACCGTGCCGCCCGTCACCGTACGCACGGGCAGGTTCTCGATGGTCGCCATGTCCGAGCGGGAGCTCTCGAGCAGGCTGACGCGGATGGGCACCTGCCGGTCCGCGAGCGAGAACTTCGCCGCGTTCTGCGGCAGATCGCCGAGGGTCGCGATGCGGATGGTCTGGCTGATGGCCGCCACCGACACGCCGTACTCGGCGGCCTGGTCGAGCCGCGGCCGGACCAGCAGCTCGGGGCGCGCGAGATCGCCGTTGATGCGCGGATCGCGCAGGCCCGGCACGGCGCGCATGGCCTCGACGGCGCGCAGCGCCGCGGCCTCCAGCCGCACCGGATCGTCGCCCGTGAGGTAGAGGGTGAGCGGCCGGCCACCGCCGCCGAAATCCCCGCCGCTGAACCCGACGCGCGCATCGGGCACCGCGGCGAACAGCGGCTGGACGCGGGCCTCGAAGGCCTTCTGGTCGGTCTTGCGCTCCGACCGCGGCAGCAGCGAGACGTAGAGCGCGGCGGAGCGCACGTCTCCCCCGCCCACCGACTCGATGATGTCGGTCACCTCGGGCTGGGCGGCGAGCAGGTCGCGCACCTCCGCCGATACGCGCACCGTCTCCTCGAGGCGCACGCCGGGCGGCAGTTCGATGTTCACGATGGCCGACCCGAAATCCGAACGCGGGTAGAAGGCCTTGGGGACCACCACCATCAACGCGATCGAGGCGAGGAAGAAGACCGTGCCGACGATGAGCGTGGCGCGCCGGTGCTCGATGGACCAGCGCAGCGCCTCCAGATACCGCGTCATCAACGGGCCGTCGGCGGAACGCAGCTCGTCATGCGGCTTCAAGGTGTGCGCCGCCACCAGCGGGGTGATGAGCCGGGCGACCAACAGCGAGAAGAACACCGCCGCCGCGACGGTGAGCCCGAACTGCTTGAAGAACTGCCCGGTCACGCCCCCCATGAAGCTCACCGGCAGGAACACCGCGATGATGGTCGCCGAGGTGGCGACGACCGCGAGCCCGATCTCGTCGGCGGCGTCGATCGCGGCCTGCCAACCGGACTTGCCCATGCGCATATGGCGGACGATGTTCTCGATCTCGACGATCGCATCGTCGACGAGCACGCCGGCGACCAGCGACAACCCGAGCATGCTGATGGAGTTCAGCGTGAAGTCCATCCAGTACATGAACGCGAACGTCGGGATCGCCGACAAGGGGATGGCGAGCGCCGAGATGGCCGTGGCACGCCAATCGCGCAGGAACACGAACACCACCAGCACCGCGAGCACCGAACCCTCGATCATCGCCATCATCGCGGAGCGATAGGTCTGCCGCGTGTTCTCGACGGTGGTGAAGACCCGCTTGATGGCGATGTCCGGGTTGTCGGCGAGGATCTTCGCGATCTCGGCCTCGACGCGGTCCAGCGTCGACACCTCGGAAGCGCCGCGCGCCTTGCCGATGCCGAACGTCACGGCCGCGCGACCGTTGAGGCGGCTGATGCTGCGCTGTTCGGCGACCCCGTCGCGCACCTCGGCGAGGTCCGCGAGCCGCGTCACGGCGCCCCCGGCGACGCGGATCTGGGTCTGGCCGAGTTCGAGCGCCGTGGCAGCGGTGCCGAGAACGCGGATGGACTGTTCGCCGCCGCCCACCTGCGCGCGTCCGCCCGGCGCGTTGAGGTTCAACAACCGCAGCTGCTGGTTGACCTCGACCGCCGTGACCCCGAGCGCCTGCATGCGCGCCGGATCGAGCTCGACGCGGATCTCGCGGTCGACGCCGCCGCCGCGCGTCACCTGCGCCACGCCGGACAACGACAGCAGCCGCTTGGATACCGTGTCGTCGACGAACCAGCTCAGCTGCTCCGGGCTGCGGCTGGTGGTCGACACGGCGTAGTAGGCGATCGCACCGCCCTCGATGTCGACCCGATTGATCTGCGGCTCGTCGACCCCGTCCGGCAGGTCGCTGCGCACCTTGCTGACGGCGTCGCGCACATCGTTGAGCGCGCGGTCGAGCGGCGTGCCGATGTCGAACTCCAGGAAGGTCGACGAAGACCCCTCGCCGACGCGCGAACTGATGGTGCGCACACCGCTCACGCTGCGCGCCGCACCCTCGACCTTCTGCGTGATCTGCGACTCGATCTCGGTGGGCGCGGCGCCGGGCTGCGAGACCTGCACGGTGATCACCGGGAAGCTGACGTCCGGCTGCAGGTTGATGGGCAGCCGGATGAAGCTCACGATGCCGAGGAAGGTGAGCACGAAGAACAGCACCAACGGCGCCGTCGGATGCCGGATGGCCCAGGCCGAGATGTTGTTCATTTCGCGACCCGGACGGGCTCCCCGGCGCGCAGATAGGGGCCCGCGATGGCGACCACACGCTCCCCGCCCTCGAGCCCCGAGGCGACGATGACGCCGTCCTCGCGCGCGCCGCCCACGACGACCGCGCGGCGCTCGACCTTGTCGCCGGCGCCGAGCACGTAGACGAACTCGCCCGCAGCGTCGCTCAGCACGGCGGTCTGCGGCAGGACGGGTGCGACGCGTGAGCCGGCGTCCACCTCGCCGCGGGCGAACGCGCCGGGACGCAGGTCGGGATGCGGGGTGAGGTCGATGCGGACGCTGCCGAGCCGCGTCTGCGGATCGATGACGGCGCCGATCAAGCGCACCCGGCCGACGAACGGTTCCGCGACGCCCGTGACGCGCACGCGCGCCGCCTGCCCGGCCGCCAACCGCGGCAGATCCCGCTCGGCGACGTTACCGCGCATCTCCACGGCACCGGCACGGCCGAGCCGGAAGAGCGGCGCACCGCCGGGACCCGCGAGCTGACCGACCTCCGCGTTGCGCGTCAGGACGATGCCGTCGAAGGGTGCGCGCACCTCGGTGCGGCGCAGGCGTGCGCGCGCTTCGGTGAGCTGCGCCGTGACGACCTTCACCTTGGACGCCGCAGCCGTCGCCGCCGCACCGCGGCGCTCGATCTCCTGCACCGACAAGGCGCCCGATGCAGCCACGGCTTGGGCGCGACGATGATCGGCCTCGGCCACGGCGGCGTTGGCACGGGATTCCTCGAGCGAAGCCTCGAGGCTGGCCACCTGCGGCGCGATCAACGACGTATCGAGCCTCGCGAGCACCGTGCCCGCGCGCACCCGATCGCCGACCTCGGCGAACAGCGCTGCGACGCGACCGCCCTCGCCCTCGGCGCTGATGGCCGCCTCATCGCGCGCGGCGATGGCGCCGGTGAAGCTCACCACCTCCGGCACCGCAGAGGGGCGGACCTCGACCACCCGGACCAAGGGCGGCGGCGTGGCTTGGCCACCAGGACGGGATTCGATGCGGACACGCAGCAGACCGAGCAACGCGAGCAGCAGGATGGCGCCCAGCGTCCAGAGGATGATGCGGGGGATCTTCGAGATGATGAACGTCGGCATAGGTGTTATATTCGACTATAACACCCGGAAATCGTCAAGTACCGACTTTCGCCCCTCGCCGGCTGGCGGTCGTCTGAGACGACCCAGCGAATTATGCTGCGCGGCATGCGCATCGCGAAGCCGATATTGCTCGTCAGCACGCCGGTGGGTGTCGCATGGGGGTTCTACGAAGCGTGGCGCGTCGGCTGGTGGCTCGCCGCCTTGATGGCGGCCATGCTGACGGTGCTGGGTGCGTTCTCAGTCATGACGGTGCGACGCATCCTCGCGGAGCGACGCGCTGCCACCCGCGACGCGGGAGACTGAGGCGTCCCTCGCCGACGGGACGATCAACACATCGCAACCGTCGATGCGGAGCAGAGTCTCGGTCACCGAGCGCTCGTCGCGAGCTCCGGTCGGCGCGCTCGGCGCCCCTCGCCCTTGGGCGATGACGACCAGATCGACCGATTCGGCATGCAGCGCGGTCGGCAGCGTCACGCACGGGTCGCCCAAGAGGATCTTGATGTCGGTCGTCGCGACGCCCAAGGACCGGGCGGCGCGCCGCTCATCGGCCCGCGTCGGGACACCATGGCCCGCGCTAGGCCGGCTGTAGACGAGGCTGAACGAGCCGACGCAGGCCCGGGCCAGCCCCTGCGCGACCGCGACCGCGCGGGGACCTGAAGCATTGTTCGGGCCCGCCAGATCCAGCGCGACCCAGACACGGGGTGCCGGTCGCCACGGACGCGATCGGGTGAGCAGCAGCGGGATCTGACAGGCCTGCACCAGCGCCAGATCCGCCGCGAGTCCGTCGCCGAGGTTCTTGATCACGAGATCGTGCCGCCCCTCGCGGACCCGCTCCGCCACCCCCTCGGCGAAGGTCAGGGCACACGCTGCGCGGGTGGTGAGCCGCAGGTCCGACGCAGCGATCGATCCGCGCAACGCCGCGAGATACCGTCGGCTCGCCGTGAGACAGGCCGCGACTTCCGCCCGCGCCGCGGCGTCCTCGTCGGCCCGCGCCACCGCCCAAGGATGGTCCGTATCACAGGCGAACAGTTCGATGTCGGCGTCGAGATAGCGCGCGAGGACCGATGCCTTGCGCAGGGCCACCTGCGCCTCGCTGGAACGGTCGGCGCACAGCAGGATCGAATGGAAAGAGTCGGACCGCTCGGGCATCCGGTGATGTTCCCCGTTCCGTGGCCGTTTCTGTGGGTCCGCGCACGGTCGCACTGAACGTCCGTCCTCGCCATTGCGGCAAGTACCTACCCCGGGGACCCCACGGCGAGCGTGTTAGCATCCCGTACCGACCGTCGCCGCGAGGTCCGACGCTTTTGGACGACCGCACCGCCGCCTCCACGACGAACGCCCAGCCCGAGCTTCAGACGTTGCTCGATGCCACCGTCGACGCGGTCATCATCATCGATGCGCGCGGCACCATCGAAAGCTTCAACCGCGCCGGTGAACGCCTGTTCGGCTACACGGCGGGCGAGGTCCTCGGCCGCAACGTCAGCGTGCTGATGACCGGCGTGGACCGCGACTCGCACGACGGCTACATGTCGCGCTACATGCGCTCCGGCGTACCCCACATCATCGGCATCGGCCGCGAGGTCGATGCGCGTCGCAAGGACGGATCGGTTTTCCCGGTGTTCCTGTCGGTCGGACGGGTGCACGGCTCGGACCCGCCGCGGTTCATCGGCCTGCTGCACGACATCACGCTGCGGCGTGAAGCCATGGCCGCCATCCGTCGCGAACGTGACCGCGCGAACATGTACCTCGAGATCGCTCAGGTGATACTGCTCGCCCTGTCGGCGGATCATCGCGTGCAACTCATCAACCGAAAGGGCTGCGACACGCTCGCGCACCGGGAGCTGGACCTGCTGGGACGCGACTGGCTGGAGGTGGCCGTGCCTGCGGACCAGCGCGGCGTCGTGCTCGGGGAACTCGATGCGCTCACCTCGAGACAGGAGCGCCAGGAGCGGTATTTCGAGCACGAAGTGCTGGTGTCCTCCGGCGCCCGTCGACTCATCGCCTGGCGCGCCATCGCGATGCGCAACGCCGAAGGCCGGCTCACGGGCTATTTCGCGTCGGGCGAGGACATCACGGATGCACGGCGTGCGGCCGAGGAGTCGCTGTCCGCACAACAACGCATGACCCAGGTCTCGCGTCTCGCCACCATGGGCGAGATGGCGGCGGGCATCGCGCACGAACTCAACCAACCGCTCGCCGCCATCGCCAACTACGCCAACGCCGCGCTGCGCTTCACGGCGCTGCAGGACCTTTCGGGGATCGACCCGGACGGCGACGTGCGTCTCGCGCTGGAACAGATCGACCAGCAGGCGCAGCGCGCGGGCGAGATCATCCGGCGCCTTCGCGCGCTGGTGCAGAACCGCGAGACCCGCCTCGAGCCCTCCGCGATCAACCCGCTGGTCACCGAGGTGATCGGGTTCCTGCGCGGCGACGCGCGCCTGAACGAGGTCGAAGTGGTGCAGGAGCTCGCGGACGGCCTGCCCATCGCCATGGTCGACCGCATCCAGGTGCAGCAGATCCTGCTCAACCTGCTGCGCAACGCCGTCGAGTCGGTGGTGGAGGCACGGCCCTCGGGCCGCAAGGTCTGCATCAGCACCCGCCACGACGGGGCGGACACCCTGACCATCGAGGTCAGCGACAACGGCGGCGGCGTCCCGGCGGCACTGGCGTCGCAGATCTTCGACCCCTTCTGCACCACCAAAGAATCGGGCACCGGTCTCGGCCTCGCCATCAGCCGGACCATCGCCGAAGCGCACCATGGTCGGCTCTCCTATGCGCCCGCCGAGGGCGGCGGTGCGCGCTTCATCCTCCAACTTCCCTGCCGCGAGACGTCATGAACCCCAAACCTGCCTCCGTGTTCGTGGTGGACGACGATGACGCCGTCCGGAACTCCCTGCGCCTGCTGCTGAAATCGGTCGGTCTGCCCACCGTCGCGCTGGCCTCCGCGCGGGAGTTCCTCGACGCCTGGCATCCGGCGCAGCCCGGCTGCCTGGTGCTCGACGTCCGCATGCCCGGCATGAGCGGCCTCGAACTGCAGGAGGAACTCAACCGGCGCGGCGCCGTCATCCCGGTCATCTTCATCAGCGGCCACGGCGACATCCCGATGGCTGTCGAGGCGATCCAGCACGGCGCCTTCGACTTCCTGCAGAAGCCCTTCCGCGACCAGGACCTCATCGACCGCGTGCAGCGCGCGCTCGCGACCGACCACGCCAACCGGCAGTCGCTCGCGCAGCGGGATGTGCTGCGCCAGCGCTATGAGTCCCTCACGCCGCGCGAGCAGGAGGTGCTCGCGCTCGTGACCAAAGGCAAGGCGAACAAGGTCATGGCCGGCGACCTCGGTGTGAGCCAGCGCACCGTGGAGATCCATCGTGCGAGGGTCATGGAGAAGATGGGCGCGCAGTCGCTGGCGCAACTGGTGCGCATGGTGATCGACCTCGACCTGTCCGCCGCGCCCTGAACCGCATCAGGGCGGTGGCAGCCGCGACAGGTGGTCGGCGATCGCCGCGACCCCTGTCCGGCCGACCTCGCCGGCGAGCGCGGCGTGCCGCCGGGCCTGCGCCGCGGTGATGCCGCCCTCGGTCATCTTGCGCTCGATGTAACCCGCATGCTGGCCGGCCAGCGCGCGGCGCGGCGGCATCTCGCTCGCCCCGCCCTCGACGCCGTGACAGGACGCGCAGCGGCTGCGGAACAGCGTCGCGCCCCGCGCAAGCTCCCGACCATCGCCCGTCCCCGCCGGCGTCGTGCGGCGCAGCGACGCGACGTGCTCGGCGACCGCCGCGACCTCCGCCGCGGCGGCGAGGTGCTGAGGATCGGAGAAGTGCCTCATCCGCAGGTCCTTCCGACGCGAGGAACGGAAGTCCTCCAGCGCGGCGATCAGCGCCTGGGCGGGCTGGCCACCGATCGCCGGCACGGAGCCGTCCGCGACGCCCCCGCCATCCCTGCCGTGGCATGCGCCGCAATCGAGATACAGCCGTGCGCCGGACGGCATCGCCTCCTGCTGCCCCGCCTCGACACCGCCGCCCGTGCACACGATGAGCGCGAGCGCGACGAGCGCCGTCCGGGGATCCGATATGCGGACATTCGTCATGTTCCCACCTCTTGCGGCTCCATGCGGGACATGGGAACGCGGAGGCGCCGATGCCGCAACTGCGGTTTGTACCGATGTGCCTACTACCGATGCAGACCGCGGCGTGCCCGGGCGAACATCCGCTCTCCCGACCGGGAGTCCGATGGACACGGTGCCCGACAACGCCACACACGCCCTGCTCGCCGCGCACTGGGCCAGCGAGTCCGGCGGCGAAGGCCATGTGGTGTTCACCGCGGAGGGGATCCACTGCGCCAACTGCGCGCGCAGCATCCGGCAAGGGCTCGACGCCCTGCCCGGGGTGCGGCGCGTGGAGGTGAACATCGTCGACGGCCGGGTGTCGGTGGTGTGGGACAGCGCGCGTACGACGCTCGGTGCGATCCTCGGCCGCGTGGCGCAGGTCGGCTACCGGCCCGTACCGCTGGTGGGCGAAGCCGCGGCGGCGGCGCAGCACGCCGAGCGCCGTGCCTCTCTCATGCGGATCGGACTCGCCGGCCTCGGCACGACGCTCCTGATGCTGTACGCCGCGGTCGAGTGGGTCGGCGCTCTCCGCGGCATCGAACCGGCGCGCGCCGGTCATCTGCGCTGGATCTGCCTGTGGGTCACCACACCGGTGCTGCTCTTCTCGGGCGCGCAGATCCTGCGCGGCGGCCTGCGGGACATCCGCCGCGGGACCTTGGGCATGGACGTCACGGTGTCGCTCGCCCTGCTGCTCGCCTACGGCGCGAGCGTCGTCGCCACCGTGCGCGATGCCGGCGAGGTCTATTTCGACTCGGTGGCGATGTTCATCCTGCTGCTGCTGCTCGGCCGCCATCTCGAGCTGCGCAGCCGGCACGCAGCGGCCAGCGTGACCGACGCGCTCGCACGTTCGCTGCCGACCCGGGTGCAGCGCGTCGATCCCATGACCGGCGCCGTGGCCTGTGTCCCGCTCGCCGAGGTCGCCGCCGGCGACCGGCTGCGGGTGGCGAGCGGCGAGACGGTGCCGGTCGATGGCGTCGTGCTCGAGGGCCTGGCGCTCGTCGACGAGTCGCTGTTGACCGGCGAAGCCGAGCCGCATCGACGCGTCCCGGGCGAAGCGCTGCTCGGCGGCTCCGCCAACGCCGGCACGACGTTCACGCTGCGCGCGACGCGCCGTGCCGACGAATCCACGCTGCACGGCCTCGTGCGGCTGCTCGAGCGGGCCCAAGGCGAGCGTCCGCGTCTCGGCATGGCCGCCGAACGCATGGCCTCGTGGTTCGTGCTGCGCGTGCTCGCGCTCACCGCACTGGTCGGCCTCGGCTGGGCGTACTTCGACCCGGCGCGCGCGATGCCCGCGGTGCTCGCCGTGCTGGTGGCGACCTGCCCCTGCGCGCTGTCGCTCGCCACGCCGGTGGCGATCGCCGCGGCGACCTCGCGCCTCGCCCGGCTCGGCGTGCTGGTGATGCGCGCCGACGCCGTCGAGGGTCTCGCCGGCGTCGACACCGTGCTGCTCGACAAGACCGGCACCCTCACCATCGGTCGGCCTGAGGTACGGACGGTACGCATCGGACGGGACGAGGCGGGCATGCCGACGACCCCTGTGCTGACCGAGCGCGAAGCGCTCGCCGTCGCGGCCGCGCTGGACCGCGGCTCGCAGCATCCCGTCGCCCTCGCCTTCCGTGCCCATGCCGATCCCGCCGTCGACTGCGCGGACGCGCAGGAACTCGCGGGCCAGGGCGTCACCGGCACCGTCACCGGACGCCGCTGGCGGCTCGGCCAGCCGGCCTTCGCGCTCGGTGGGCGGACGCCGCGCTTCGACACCGTCGCCGTACGCGACCCGACCGATACCGCATCGACGCTGCCCGGCTCGACCGTGGTCTTGGCGGACGACGCCGGCCGCGCCGCGCTCTTCGAGATCCGCGATGCACTGCGCACGGATGCCATGGCCACGATCGCCGCGCTGCGGGACGCCGGCCTCGCCGTGCGCATCGCGAGCGGCGACAGGCCCGGCACGGTCGCGCACGTGGCGGCGATGCTCGGCATCACCGAGGCCGAAGGCGCGATGGGTCCGACCGACAAGCTGTCGCGTCTCAAGGGGCTGCAGGCCGCGGGACACCGCGTGCTGATGGTCGGCGACGGCATCAACGACGGTCCGGTGCTCGCGGCCGCCGATGTCTCGATGGCGATGGGCCGCGGTTCGGCGATCGCACATGCCGCCGGCGACCTGCTGCTGATGCGCGAATCGCTCGCCGCCCTGCCGGCGGCCATGCGCGTCGCCCGCACCGCGCTGCTGCGGGTGCGGCAGAACCTGCGCTGGGCGGCCGCCTACAACCTCGCGGTGATCCCGCTGGCGGCGCTCGGCTTCGTGCCGCCATGGGTCGGCGCGCTCGGCATGTCGCTATCGTCGCTGGTGGTGGTATCCAACGCCCGTCGGCGCTCCGACGACGACGCGCTCAACGCGGACGCCAAGCCACCCCGAGCGTGACGCTCGTGAAGGTCGCGAACGAATAGACCTCGTCGTTGTCTGCGCCACCGTCCAACCAACGCACGCCGCCCGTCGCCCGCCATCCGGGCGCCAGCTCCCGCGAGACCCGCAGGCCCGCATCGACCGCGTAGCCGGGACCGCCTGCGAGCGCGTCCACATCGCCCTCCAACGACCATCCGTCACCCAACCGGCGCTCGAACGAGCCGTGCAGCAACGGCACGAAACCGGTGTTCGCCTTGCGTGCGGATAGCACGCCCTGACGCAGCCGGACGCTGGCATCGCGGATCTTGGCGGTGGCGCCGACCTTGACCACGAGGTCGTCGCGGTCGATCCAACGCCAACGCCAGGTCGCGCGCCAGGAGTCGAAGCGGTAATCGGCGGTCACCTGCCCCGGCGCGAAGGTCGCGCCCTCGAAGCGGATCGGCGCGGCGCTGACGCCGGTGCCCGACACCGACAGCGGCGCGACGAGCACACGCCATTCGTGGCGGTCCTTGATGCGCCCCGCGGCCTGCAGACGGCCGGACCATGCCGGACCGCTGCCGGTCAGCGACTTCAACGAGAAGCGCGTCGCCGTCGCATCGTTGGGCGACTGGACCACATTGCGTCCCTGCCACGCGGCGACGCCCTCGACGTCGACCTCGACCTCCGAACCGCGCGCCGCCGGGATCGCTGCCGCGAGCGCGACCGCGACCACCGCCATCCTCGCCCACATGGTCGTCCTGCGACCGGACCCCGCAAGGCCGGCCTTCATCCTGCGTCGCGACATGTTCCGACCCTCCTGGTCGTGGGGTACGTTCAACCGTTGCTCTGCAGACCGTGGGCGATGCCGCTGACGCTCGCCACCAGCGCCTCGAAGAGGTCGCGGTCGCGGCTGCCGTCCGCGCGCCAGCGGCGCAGCAGGTCGACCTGCATCAGGTTCATCGGGTCGACGTACGGGTTGCGCAGCTGCAGCGCGCGCTGTTGGGTGCGGTCGCCGTCGAGCAGACCCTGCTGCCCCTTGACCTCGAGCAAGGCCGTGACCGCGAGCGCGTGCTCGGCGCGCAGCTGCACGCCGAAGCCCGGGTCGCCCGCCACCAAGGACTCGTACCGCTCGGCGATGTCGAGGTCGCTGCGGGCGAGCATCACCTCGACCGCCTCGAGCAGGTCGCGCAGGAACGCCCAGTTCCTCGCAGCCGCACGGACATCGTCGAGGCCGCAGGCGTCGATCGCGGCGCGAAGGCCGGTGCCGGCGCCGAACCATCCCGGCAGCATCATCCTGTTCTGCGTCCAGGCGAACACCCACGGCGATGCGCGCAAGCCCTGCAATCCGTCGAAGCCCGGGCGCACGGCCGGCCTGCCGCCCACCTGCATGCGCTCGATGACGTCGATGGGGGTCACCTCGCGGAACCAGCCATGGAACGCCGACTCACCCCAGACCAGAGCGCGATAACGCGCTCCGCTCCCTTCGGCGAGGCGCGATGCGACCTCCAACGCCCTCGCGTCGGGCTCCGGAGGGGCGCCGCGACGTCCGGCGGCGGTGACCTGCGCCAACGCGCCGAACGCGCGCTCCAGCGTGCGCAGCGCGATCGGGCCCAGACCGTAGTGCTGGTTCATCGTCTCGCCCTGCTCGGTCAACCGCAGCCAACCGTTGACGGTGGACGGCGGCATCGCGGCGACCATCCCGTCGATGCGACCGCCGCCGCGCGGGATGCTGCCGCCGCGCACATGGCAGACCACGTGCTCTTCGCCGGCGGCGGCCAGCGCGGCCGCCAGCGCACCCTGCGCCCGATAGGCCGCGAAGCGCGCGGCGCAGGGGCCCGCCTGCTTGGCGCTCTCCGAATACCCCACCAACACCGCCTGACGCCGTCCGCGGCTGTCGAGGTGTGCGCGGTAGAGCGGCTCGGCCAGCAGATCGCGCATCACGTCGCCTGCACGGGCGAGCGACTCCATGGTGTCGAACATCGGCGCGATGTCGAGCGCGAGTGCGCCGCGACCGCGATCGTAGGCCTCGGCCCAACGCGCGAGCAGCATCACCGCGAGCAGGTCGTCCGCACCCCCGACGCCGTTGACCACATAGGCACCGACCGACTCCGGACCGAACCGGCGGCGGCACTGCAGCATCGCCTCGAAGACCGCGAGCGTGCGCTTGCCGAGCGCGTCGAGCTCGACCTGCGGCCCGGAGTCGCGCTCGAGGCGCTCGCGCAGCCGCAGCCGGCGCTCGGCCGGACCCAGCGCAGCCCAACCCTGCTCGTCGAGCGCACGGCCCACGACCCGCTGCAGGAGCGACGCGTGTTGGCGGACGTCGAGGCGTGCCAGATGGAAGCCGAACACCGCGATACGACGCAGCAGCCGGCGCACGGAGAACAGGCCGGCGTGCTGGCCGCGGTTCGCCTTCAGGCTCTCGGCGACGAGTTCGATGTCGCGGCGGAACTGCTCGGGGCCCTCGTAACCCGTGGGGCGCCCGTCGTAGGTCGCGCGCAGCCGCTCGGCGACCTGCCCGAGGAACACGCGGTAAGGCATGCGGTCGTGCCGGGACGGCGCCGCGGCGCGCGCGCCTGGCATCAGCGTGGCGTAGGCCTCGATGCGCTGCTGCAGGGCGGCGGTGATGCCCACCCGGCTCGCGCTCTGCGACAGGAGCTGCCCGAGCGACTGCACCTCGCCGAAGTAGGCGTTGACGATGGCCTGCTGCTGCCGCGCCAACGTCTCGCGGATGGATTTCGCATGGACGTCCGGGTTGCCGTCCATGTCGCCGCCGACCCATGACCCGAAGCGGATGACCGTCGGCACCTCGATGTCGTCGGCCGCCTCGCCGTAATGGAGCGTGAGCGCCTCGGCGATCTCCTCGTGGAACGCCGGGACCACCCGGTAGAGCACCTCGACGAGGTAGAAGATCACGTGCTCGCGCTCGTCCGCGACCGTCAGCCGCTGCCGAGGGTGGTCCTCGGTCTGCCAGGCCGTGGTGAGCTCGGTGCGGATCCGACCCACGAGGGCCCGCTGCTCGTGCGGCGCCAGCGTCGGATCGAGGCGGTCGAACAGCAGGTCGGCGAGATGGAGCTGTTTGCGCAGCACGGTGCGGCGCGGCGACTCGGCGGGATGGGCCATGAACACCGGCTCGATGTGCAGCGAGCCGAGCAGCTCGGCCACCTCGTGGAGGGAGAGCCCGGCGGCCTTCAGGCGACCGATCGCGTCCGCGATCCCGCCCGGCTGGGGCTTGCCCGCATCGTCCAGGAAGTAGGCACGGCGGCGACGCACACGATGCAGCTGCTCGGCGAGGTTGACCGCCTGGAACCAGGCCGTGAAGGCGCGCTCGAGGTCGCGCGCCACCGCCGTCGGCCGGTCGCGCATGCGCGACTCGAGCTCCCGGCCCGCCGCCGCGTCACCGCGCCGCCGGGCGATGGCGAGCTGCCGATCGCCCTCGACGAGCTGCAGCAGCGGCTCGCCGCCCTGATCGCGCAGCACCTCGCCGACCAGCCCGCCCAGCATGTGGACGTCGTCGCGCAGCGCCGCGTGGCGCGGTGGGAACTCGATCTCGGTGCGGTCCACGCCGCGAGTTTACGAAAAAAAACGCCGGCCCGTGGGGGCCGGCGTCTCTTCTCGCGACGGAGTCCGCCGCGCGGCGGTCAGAACTTGTATCCGAGCTCGACCGAGAGGTGCCGCTCCGAACCCGGGTGCACGAACGCGCCACCGAACTCGGGGGCCGGGATGACCTCCTGCAGGAACTTGGTGTCGGTGATGTTCTTGCCCACCACCGCCAGGGTCCAGCTGTCCGACACGAACGCGAGGCGCGCATCGAGCGTCTGGTACTTGTCGCGCTCGGAGTTCGTGAAGTTGCCGGTGAAGAACTTCACGGTCTCGTTGTTCTGCGACTGGATCACGTGGAACCAGGTCGGACCGATGATGTTGAGGTAGGCGCTGGCCTGCAGACCCCAGGCATCGCCGACCGGCACATCGAACTCGGCACCGATGGTCGCCGTGTAGTCGGCGGTGTACGGCGCCTCGTTGCCGACCGAGGTCGGACGCGAGGTGTTCTTCTTGATCTCGCTCGCCACGCGGCTGTAGCCGGCGACGAACTTGAACTCGTCGGTGACGCGGAAGTCGACGCCGAGCTCGACGCCCTGGATCTGCACCTCGTCGATGTTGTTGACGACGCGCAGCAGGCCGAAGTCGCCCACGAGGAACTCGAAGAACTGCATGTCATCGACCTTGGTCGAGAACACCGCGGCCTCGTACGACAGGCGACCGTCGGCCAGCTTGCCCTTGAAGCCGAGCTCCGTGGCCTGCGAGGTCTCCTTGTCGTAGTTGTCGCGGACGATCACCGTGCGCAGCGTGCCGGCGCCCGGACGGCCGCCCGGGCAGTTCGCCGTTGCGTTCGACAGGCCGCGGCCGGTGAAGCAGTTGATGAACAGGTCGACGGTCGCGGCCGAACCGGTGTTGTTGAACCCGCCGCTCTTGAAGCCGACGCCCCAGTTGGCGTACGCGGTGAGCGAGTCCGAGGCCTTCCAGGTGAGCGACACCTTGGGCTGGAACTCGGAGAAGCTCTCCGAACGGTCGGGGATGGTGCCGTCGGGACGCAGGTTCGGGTTGAGGGCCGGGACCAGCGCCGGGTTCAGCGGCGAATTGCCGACGAAGGCGTTGTCGAACGGGTTGTAATCGAAGTAAGCGGTGCGGGCCGCCACCGGCACGAGGTTCTTCACCTTGCGCTTCTCGTTGTCGTAGCGCAGCGCGAGCGAGGCCTCGATGCTGTCGGTCACGTCGTACGAGAGGTTGGCGAAGCCGGCGTACACATCGCTGGTGAAGTTGTCCCACACCAGCTGCTCGGTGCCGTTCGGCTGACCGCGCGGCACGTACAGCGAGCGCACCACGCCGACGTTGCTGTCGATGCCGGTGTTCACGCCGACCTCACGGTCGATGTTGAGGGCATACACGCCCGCCAACCAACGCAGGCGCTGGTCACCGTCGGACTGCAGACGCAGCTCGAAGCTGTAGTCCTTCTGGTTGCGCACCTGGTACTGGGTGCCGTCGCAGCGCGAGGCCGTGTACGGACCCCAGATCGCGGCCGCCGGAGGCGGCCCGAACTGGATCTGCGGCGCGGGCATCTTGAAGCCCGAGTTGAAGAGCTGGGCCGACGAGGCGACGCAGTTCGGCTCGTTCCAGAAGAAGCCGTAGGTGGCGCTGGTGCCGTCCGAGCCGAAGTCGTTCTGGACATCGCTGTAGAGCGCCCAAGCGGTCAGCTTGCCGAACGAGGTCGCCTGGTCCCACTTCGCCGAGATGTCGAACGACTCCTGGTTGTTGAAGGGGTCGATGTTGTTGACGAACTCGAAGCTGTGCTTGTTCACGTCCTCGTTGAACAGCTGCGCGTTCGGCAGGCCCGAACCCACGAAGCCCGGCACGAGGAACACGGGGTTGAACGAGATGGCCGCGGCCTCGACCTCGCCGTAGCGCGCCTTGACGTCGAGCGTCGCGGAGTCGGTCGGCTCGAACACGAAGCGGGCGTTGATGTTGAAGCCGTCGTAGTCGTCGACCGAGCTGTTGTTGAGGAAGCGGTTGCGGTAGAAGCCGTCCGTCTTGCGGTAGTCGGCGGCGATCTTCCAGCCGGCGGTGTCGGAGATGGGACCCGACAGCACGACCGAGCCGGTCGTCATGTTGTCCTGGCCCAGGCCGACCTTGGCGCTGCCCGCGAACACGTCGGACGGCTTCGTGGTGGTGATGATGATGGCGCCGGCGGCCGCGTTGCGGCCGTAGATCGCGCCCTGCGGGCCCTTAACGACCTCGATCTGCTTGAGGTCGGAGTACTCGCGGTTGAAGGCGGCCGGGTTGGTCTGCAGCACACCGTCGATGATCAGCGCGAAGCTGTTCTCGGCGTCGCGGGCGCCGTTGATGCCGCGGATGTTGACCTGCGCGTCGGCCACTTCGGCGGCCTGCACGAGCGACACGCCCGGCGAGAGGCGGATGAAGTCGCCGGCGCGCTGCACGGCGGCGGCCTCGAGGGTGTCGGCGGTGATGGCGGTGATCGAGGCCGGCACGTCCTGCAGCGCTTCCTCACGCTGACGTGCGGTGGTGACGACCACCTCCTCGAGGACCTGCTCGGTCGCCTGTTGGGCGACGACGGTCTGACCGGAGAGCGCGGCGGCGACGGCCGCGGCGACGGTCAGCCCGATGAGATGCGACTTGCGGGTATTGGTGTGCATCGATGACTCCCTGAGATGGTGCTGTGCACAGGCGACAGCCGACCTTGGCCGTTCGCTCGCGGGCGGGAGGATAGCACGGTGGTCGTCGAGCAACCATGCGCCGTCGACCGCCCCGAACCGCTGTGTCAAAATCGCAACAAAACCCTATCCGATGCGTGTATCGCCATCGCTGTCCGGGTCTCGGCCAACGACACCGCTCGGCAGGCGGTCGACCGGCGTTTTCGGCATCATCCTCTTCGAGACCTGAACCTGGGCAGCCAGACGGCTGCTCGACCGGACGGAGCCACCCGTGAGCGCACCTGCCCTGCCCCCCGTACCCGCCGTCGACCTCGTCTGCGGCATCTGGACCGAAGAAGCCCTGTCGGTCCGCCCCGGCTGGCAGGACCAGTTCTTCGCCGGGAAGATGAAGTCCAAGACGGACATGAAGGGCGTGAGCCTCGACGACCAGCTCGCGCAGATGGCCGAGGCCGGCATCGAGAAAGCGTTCCTGTTCGCGCCCAAGGTCGGCCGCAAGGGACTGCCCGGGTCCTTCCATGTGCCCTACGAGATCGTGGCGCGCGCCTGCGAGAGATACCCGGGTCGCTTCTATGGTCTCGCGGGCATCGACCCCTACGAGGGGATGAACGGCGTGCGGGCGCTCGAGGACGCCGTCAAGCACATGGGCTTCATCGGCGCGCATGTCTATCCGCACTGGTTCGACCTGCCGCCCGACCACGCCAAGTACTACCCGTTCTACGCCAAATGCGTGGAACTCGGCGTGCCGATCCAGATGCAGGTCGGGCAGTCGATGGTCTACACCAAGGAAGCGCCGATGCGCAGCGTGGGAAGGCCCATCCTGCTCGACGGCATCGCCTGCGACTTCCCGGAGCTCAAGCTCATCGGCATCCATGTCGGCATCCCGTGGACCGACGAGATGATCGCCATGGCGTGGAAGCACGAGAACGTCTACATCGGCTCGGACGCGCACAGCCCGAAGTACTGGCCTGATGCCTTCGTGAAGTACATCAACTCCTACGGCCAGGACAAAGTGATGTTCGGCACGGATTTCCCGGTGCTCGGCTTCAAGCGCACCATGGACGAGGTGCTGGCGCTCGGCCTGAAGCCCGAGCCGCTGCGCAAGTTCCTGCGCGCCAACGCGCTGCGCGTGTACGGCCTCGAGGGCTGACGCGCCGACGCGCGGCGCCGCCGCGCGATCAATCTCCGCCCTTGCCCACCGTCTTCGCGGCCTGCTCGGCATCGAGCGCCGCGCCCGCGGCCTTGAGCGCCGCGATGGCTTCGGCACCGAGCCCCGCTTCGCGCAGCACCTCATCGGTGTGCTCGCCGAGCCGCGGCGCCGGACGCGTGATGGCCGCGGGTGTCGTGCCGAAGTTCACGGGGAAAGACGGGTGCCGCAGCCGCCCCTCGGTGGGGTGGTCCTGGAACTGCCAGAAACCGGTCTCGACGAGATGCGGGTCGGTGGCGAGGTCCTCCAGCGTGTTGACCACGATGTGCGGGATGCCCGAGGGACGGAGCACCTCCAGCCAGTCCGCCGTGCGGCGCGTCGCCATGATCTCGGCCGTGACCTGCGACGTCTCATCGATGTTGCGCACCCGGTCGGCGAGCGTGCGGAAGCGCGCATCGTCGATGAGCTCAGGCCGACCGGTGACAGTGCAGAACTTCTGCCAGTGCGCATCGAGGTACGGCAGCACCGCGATGTAGCCGTCCACGGTCTTGTAGGGCTTGCGGTGCTTGCTCATCAGGCGCACGTAGCCCGGCTTGCCCTTCGGCGGCTCGAAGGCCATGCCCCAGAGATGCTCGGCCATGACGAAGTTCACCATGGTCTCGAACATCGGCACCTCGAGCTCCTGGCCCTCGCCGGTACGCTCGCGGTGGAAGAGCGCCGCCAGCACGCCGTACACCACCGTGATGGCGGTGGTCTTGTCGGCGACGATGGTCGGCAGGTAGCGCGGCTCGCCCATGACCATCTCGTTGAGCATGGCGATGCCGCTCGCCGCCTGGATGGAATCGTCCAGCGCACCGAGCGCACCGTACGGCCCCTTCTTGGCGTAGCCGTAGGCCCCGCAGTAGATGATCCTCGGGTTGACCTTCTTGAGGTCCGCGTAGTCGAGCCCGAGCTTCACCATCACCTGCGGCCGGTTGTTGTGTATGAAGACGTCGGCGTCCTTGACCATCGCGAGCAGCGCATCGCGCGCGCCCGGCACGCGCATGTCGAGCACTATGCTGCGCTTGTTGCGGTTGCAGGTCATGTAGAGCGCGCCCATCCCAGGGCTCTGCGAGGCCCCGAGCGCCCGGTTGCTGTCGCCGCGCGGCTGCTCGATCTTGACGACGTCGGCGCCCATGTCGGCGAGCATCTGGCAGGCCCACGGCCCGAGCACCACGCTCGTCATCTCGATGATCCTCACGCCCTGCAACGGTCCCGGCATCTGCTCTCTCCATCCGCTCCCCACCGGACCAGGATGATACGCTTGCGGGGTCATGTATCCGGCACTCTTCCTACTCCAGGCCGCGCTGCAGATGGCCCTCCTCGCCTGGCTGTGGCGGCTCCGGCGGGAGCGCGGCGCGGTGGCGGCCAGCGGCCCGGTCCGCTGATGGACCCGGTCGGCGCCGCCTGCGTAGCCCTCGCCGCGATGCTGTTCGCGACCAAGGGCATCTTCGCGAAGCAGCTCTACTCGATGGGCGTCGGCGTCGAGGCGCTGGTCACCATCCGCGCGGTCGTCGCCCTGCCGCTCTTCTGGGTGTTCGCACGGCGCGGCGGCGGGTTCACGGCCCTGCGGGCCGCATCGCCGCGCGCCATCGCGGCCGCGGCGGCGGCCGGCGCGCTCTGCTACTACGCCGGCGCGCTGCTGGATTTCTGGGCGCTCACCATGATCGACGCCAGCATCGAACGGGTGCTGATCTTCAGCTACCCGGCGATGGTCGTGCTCTTCACCTCGGTGCGCGACCGCGCGCCGCCCTCGCGGCGGGTGCTGCTCGCGGCGGCGCTGACCTACGTCGGCATCTTCTTCACCATGGGCGGCTTCGACCTCACCGAGCTGCGCGCCAACCTCTTCGGCGCGCTGCTCGTGCTCGGCTCCGCGCTCAGCTACGCCATCTACTTCATCGTCGGCGAGCGGTACACGCGCGAGGTGGGCAGCGCCCCGTTCACGGTGTTCGCGATGACCGCCGCGGCCCTCTGCCTCGTGCCCCACTTCTGGCTCACCCGCGACGCAGGCGCGGAGCTCGCCGCCATCACGCCCGCGGCCTGGGCGCTGCTGCTGGTCATCGGCGTGGTCTGCATGTTCATCCCGGCCTCGCTGCAGGCGGAGGGCGTCCGGCGCATCGGTGCGCAGCGCGGCGCGGTGCTGTCCACCGTCGGCCCGCCGACCACGGTGGTGCTCGCCTGGGCGCTGCTCGGCGAGCGGCTGAACGGCTGGCAATGGCTCGGCATCGCGCTGATCGTCGCCGGCATCCTCGCGCTCGACCTCGCACGCCAAGCCGGGCGCGACCGGGCCGCCGCCGGGACGATCGGCGCGGAGCGTTGACAGCCCCGGTCCCGACCGACAGGATTCCGGGCGCCATGTCGCACACCCCCGTCCAGATCGCCCCCGGTCGCTACCGGGAATCCTTCGGCCGCCACTACGAGGACTTCGTGGTCGGCGACCTCTACGAGCACCGTCCGGGCCGCACCATCAGCGAAGCGGACAACACCTGGTTCACGCTGCTCACCATGAACACGCATCCGCTGCACTTCGATGCGGAGTACGGCAAGGCCTCGGAGTTCGGCCGCTGTATCGTGGCCTCGCCGCTGACGCTCGCGATCCTCGTCGGCATGAGCGTGAGCGATGTCAGCCAGAAGGCCATCGCCAACCTCGGCTGGAAGGACATCCGCATGACCTCGCCCGTCTTCCCCGGCGACACGCTCTACGCGGAGTCCGAGGTGCTCGACAAACGCGGGTCGAAGTCGCGCCCGACCGCGGGCGTCGTCACCGTGCGTACGCGCGGCCGCAACCAGCACGGCACGGTGGTCTGCGAGTTCGAGCGCAGCATCCTGATCGCCAAGCGCGGCTTCGCGGTGGACGACCCGAAGCCCGCGCCGACGCCCGGTGACGCATCATGAGCGGCACCCCGACCGATGACGCCGACCGCGAGATCCTCGACAGCATCGAGCGTTGGGCCGAACGCGAACTGCGCCCTGTCGCGCGGAAGTTCGACCACGCCGACGAATACCCCGAGGAGATCGTCGCGCAGATGAAGGAGCTCGGGCTCTTCGGCGCGACCATCGCGCCGGAGTACGGCGGGCTCGGGCTGTCGGCCTCGACCTACGCGCGGCTAGTGATGACCATCGCCTCGGTGTGGATGGCGCCCGTCGGCATCTTCAACTCGCACCTGATCATGGCGGCCTGCGTGCAGCGGCATGGCACCGACGCCCAGAGACGGCGTTGGCTGCCGCGCTTCGCGACGGGCGAGATCCGCGGCGGCATCGGCCTCACGGAACCGAACGCGGGCACCGACCTGCAGGCGATCCGCACCGTCGCGCGCCGCGACGGCGACGCGTACGTGCTCAACGGCACCAAGACCTGGATCACCAACGGTGTCTACGGCAGCTGCTTCGGCGTGCTGGTGAAGACCGATCCCGGAGCGCAGCCCCGGCACAAGGGCATGAGCATGTTCCTGTGCGAGAAAGGCCCGGGTTTCAAGGCCGCCAAGAAGATCCGCAAGCTCGGCTACAAGTCGATCGACAGCGCGGAGCTCGTGTTCGAGGACTTCCGCGCACCCGCGGAGAACCTCATCGGCGGCGAGGAAGGCCGCGGCTTCCAACAGGCGGTGGGCGGCCTCGAACTCGGCCGCATCAACGTCGCCGCGCGCGGCGCGGGTATCGCCGCCGGCGCGCTGCGCGATGCGCTGCGCTACGCCCAGCAGCGCGAGACCTTCGGCAAGCCCATCGCGCAGCACCAGGCGATCCAGCTCAAGCTCGCCGACATGGCGACCCGCGTCGAGGCCTCGCGTCTGCTCATCGAGCAGGCCGCCCGCAAGTACGACACCGGCGAGCGCTGCGACCTCGAGTCCTCGATGGCCAAGCTCTTCGCCTCGGAGGCCGGCGTCGAGAACAGCCTAGAGGCGATGCGCATCTTCGGCGGCTACAGCTACTCGACCGATTTCGACGTCGAGCGCTACTACCGCGACGCGCCGCTGATGTGCATCGGCGAAGGCACGAACGAGATGCAGCGCATCATCATCGCGCGGCAGCTCATCGAACGGAACCCGGTCTGATGGCCGCGACGGCAGCGCCGAAGGCGCCCGCTCCCGCGCTGCCCCTCGCAGGTCTGCGCGTGCTCACCTTCGAGGCCTTCGGAGCGGGTCCGTTCGGTTCCATGTACCTCGCGGATCTCGGCGCCGAGGTCGTCAAGGTCGAGAACCGCGCCCAGGGCGGCGACGCGACGCGCGGCATGGGTCCGTATTTTTTGGGCGAGCACGACTCGCATTTCTTCCAGACCTTCAACCTCAACAAGCGCAGCGTCTGCCTCGACCTGAAGCAGCCGGCGGGCCGCGAGGCCTTCCACCGCTTGGTGGCGCGTTCGGATGCGGTGCTCAACAACCTGCGCGGCGACCAGCCCGACAAACTGGGCCTCACCTACCACGCGCTGAAGGACGCCAACCCGCGCATCGTCTGCGCGCACCTGTCGGCCTACGGGCGCGACAACGAGCGACGCGGCTGGCCGGGTTACGACTACCTGATGCAGGCCGAAGCCGGCTTCCTGCATGTCACCGGCGAGCCCGGGTCGCCGCCCGCGCGCATGGGCCTCTCCATCATCGATTACATGACCGGCATCACCACGGCGCTCGCGCTCGTGTCGACGCTGCTCGGCGTCGCGCGCGGCGGCACGGGCCGGGACATCGATGTCAGCCTGTTCGATGTCGCGCTGCACCAGCTGTCCTATCCCGGTACCTGGTATCTCAACGAAAAGCTCGTCACCGGTCGCGCGCCGCGCAGCGCGCATCCGACGGCGACGCCGGTGCAGCTCTTCAAGACCGCCGACGGCTGGATCTTCGTGATGTGCATGACCGAGAAGTTCTGGCAGGAGCTGCTCCGTGTCATCGACGCGCCCGCGGTCGCCGCCGACCCGCGCTTCGCCACGATGCCGCTGCGCCGCGAGCACCGCGATGCGCTCACCGTCGCGCTCGATGCGGTGTTCGAGACCGACACCACGGCGAACTGGCTCGCCCGGCTGCAAGGCGTGCTGCCGGCGGCGCCGGTGCACGACATGGCGCAGGCGCTCGACAACCCCTTCCCCCTCGCCACCGGCATGATCCGCGCGACGCCCCATCCGCTGCGCCCCGACTTCCGCAGCTTCGCGAACCCCATCAAGCTCGACGGCGCGCGGTTGCCGGCCGCGAGCGCCCCCGCGCTCGGCGCCGATACCGACCGCACGCTGCGCGAACTCGGCTACGGCGAGGCGGAGATCGCCGCGCTGCGCGCGGCCGGCGTCACCTGAGGCCACGTCCGATGAAGCTCGAGGGCCTGCGTGTCGTCGACCTCTCCCTGTTCCTGCCGGGACCGCATGCCTCGCAGTTGATGGCGGACCACGGTGCGGAGGTCATCAAGATCGAACCGCCCGGCGAGGGCGAACCGAACCGCCACATCGGCCCCGCGATCGGCGGTCACACGGTCTTCTTCCGCAACACGCACCGCGGCAAGCGGAGCGTCTGCCTCGACCTGAAGACCGCAGAGGGACGCGAGGCGCTGCTCAGGATCGCCGAGAGCGCGGACGTCTTCATCGAAGCCTTCCGTCCGGGCGTCGTCGACCGCCTCGGGGTCGGCTACGCCGCGGTGTCGGCGCGCAATCCCCGCGTGGTCTACTGCTCCATCTCGGCCTTCGGCCAGACCGGACCCTACCGCGACATACCGGCCCACGACCTCGCGACCGAGGCGCTGGCGGGGCTCGTGAGCCTCAACATCGGGCAGGACGGCGAGCCCACCATGCCGCATGTCCCGGTCGCCGACATGGCGGCCTCGCTGCTCGCCTTCGGCGGCATCATGATGGCGCTCTACCGCCGCGTGCAGACCGGCAAGGGCGACTTCGTCGACATCTCCATGCACGACGCCGCCCTCTCCTGCACGCCCAACATCACCGGTCAGGTGTTCGCGCACGGCCGCGCGCCGACGGTGAAGCACGAGCGAAGCCTCGGCGGCGGCGCCTTCTACAACATCTACCGCACGCAGGACGGCCGGCACATCGTGCTCGGCGCGCAGGAGCTCAAGTTCGTGCGCAACCTGCTCGGGGAGTTCGGGAGGCTCGACCTCGTGCCGCTCTGCGAACGCGGCCCAGGGCCGCACCAGCAGCCGCTCATCGACTTCCTGCGCGAGCGGTTCGCCGCGCGCAGCCGGGATGAGTGGGTCGAGTGGTTCCGCGGCAAGGACATCGGCTTCGCACCGGTGAAGGACCTGCGCGAGGCCTTCGACGACCCGCAAGCGGAGGCACGCGGCATGCGCCTGCACGACGCGGAGGGCCACGAGCACATCGGCACGCCGGTGAAGTTCCGCGACGAACCGGGCGCGCCGCGCTTCGCGCTGCCGGCGGTCGGCGAGCACACCCGCGATGTGCTGGGCAGCCTCGGCTATGATGATGAAGACATCGCCACCGTCGAGGCGGCGACCCGCGCGCGTGGCGGCACCCACGGCGGCCATTGAGGGACCCCATCATGAATTTCCAGTACAGCGAAAAGGTCCAGGCGATGCGCCAGCGGCTGCTCGCCTTCATGGACGCCCATGTCTACCCGAACGAGCGACGCTTCCTCGAGGAGATCGCCGCCAACCGCGCCGCCGGCGATGCCTGGGTCCCGACCAGACTCGTCGAGGAGCTCAAGGCCAAGGCCCGCGCCGAGGGGCTGTGGAACCTCTTCCTGCCGAACAGCCCGCGCGCCCCCGAGGGGCTCACCAACCTCGAGTACGCGCCGCTCTGCGAGATCATGGGCCGCGTGCCCTTCGCCGCGGAGGTCTTCAACTGCTCGGCGCCCGACACCGGCAACATGGAGACGCTCGAGCGCTACGCCAGCGAGGCGCTCAAGGACGAGTGGCTCGAGCCGCTGCTGCGTGGTGAGATCCGCTCGGCGTTCCTGATGACCGAGCCCGATGTGGCCTCCTCCGACGCCACCAACATCGCCTGCCGCATCGAGCGCGACGGCGACCACTACGTCATCAACGGTCGCAAGTGGTGGAGTTCCGGCGCGGGAGATCCGCGCTGCGCGGTCTACATCGTCATGGGGCGCAGCGAGCCGGACGCGCCGCGACATGCGCAGCAGAGCATGATCGTGGTGCCCGCCAAGACCCCTGGCATCACCGTGTTGAGGCCGCTGTCCGTGTTCGGCTACGACGATGCGCCGCACGGCCACATGGAGGTGCTGCTCGAGGACGTGCGCGTGCCCGCGTCCAACATGCTGCTCGGGCCCGGCCGCGGCTTCGAGATCGCGCAGGGCCGCCTCGGCCCCGGCCGCATCCACCACTGCATGCGCTCGATCGGCATGGCCGAGCGCGCCCTCGAGCTCATGTGCCAGCGCCTCGCATCGCGCGTCGCCTTCGGCAAGCCCATCGCCGCACAGGGCGTCTGGCAGGAGCGCGTCGCGGAGTCGCGCATGATGATCGAGCAGGCCCGCCTGCTCACACTCAAGGCCGCATGGATGATGGACACCGTCGGCAACAAGACGGCGCGCGGCGAGATCGCGATGATCAAGGTGGTGGCGCCGAACATCGCGCTGCAGGTGCTCGACTGGGCGATCCAGGCCCACGGCGCCGCGGGCGTCAGCGACGACTTCCCGCTCGCCTACGCCTGGGCGGGGCAGCGCACGCTGCGTCTCGCCGACGGCCCCGACGAGGTGCACCGCAACGCCATCGCCAAGTTCGAGCTCGGCAGATACATGCCGCGGACCACGGCCGCCCCCGTCAAGTGAGGACACCATGAAAGACCTCTTCTCCGTCTCCGGCAAGGTCGCGCTCGTCACCGGCGGATCGCGCGGCATCGGCGAGATGATCGCCGCCGGTTTCCTCGCCGGCGGCGCCAAGGTCTACATCAGCTCGCGCAAGGCCGACGCCTGCGAGGCCGTTGCCACGCGGCTCGTCGCCGCGCACGGCGGCGAGTGCATCGCGCTGCCCGCCGACCTCTCGAAGGTCGAGGGCTGCGCTGCGCTCGCAGCCGCGATCGCCGCGCGCGAACCCCGCCTCGATGTCCTCGTGAACAACGCCGGCGCGTCCTGGGGCGCGAAGCTCGGCGAGTTCCCGGAGGCCGGCTGGGACAAGGTGATGGACACCAACGTCAAAGGCCCGTTCTTCCTGACACAGGCGCTACTGCCGCAGCTGCGCGCCGCCGCCGGTGCCGGTGCGCCGTCGCGCGTCATCAACATCGGCTCGGTGGACGGACGCGGCACACCGCTGTTCGACACCTTCTCGTACGGCCCCTCCAAGGCGGCGATCCACCACCTCACCAAGATGCTGGCCGCGCGCCTCGTGCGCGAACGCATCCTCGTCAACGCCATCGCACCCGGCCCCTACCCGACCTGGATGCTGAGCACCGGCGTCGGCTTCGGCGGCAAGACCGAGGGCGACGGGGTCGATTGGGACAAGGTCGGCAAGATGAATCCGAGCGGCCGCGTCGGCACCCCTGAGGACATCGCCGGACTCGCGATCTTCCTCGCCTCGCGCGCCGGCGAGTACATCGTCGGCGAGGTCATCGCCAGCGACGGCGGCCTGCTGGCCGCGCGCTGAAACCGCACACCCCGACGGAGCAGGACATGTCCGCATCGACCTTGGAAGGCTTCCGCAGCGAGACCCGCGCCTGGCTGGAGGCGAACTGCCCGCCCGCCATGCGCACGCCGCTCAGCGAGAAAGAGGTGGTCTGGGGCGGTCGTAACGCGCAGTTCCCGAACGAGGATGCCCGGCTCTGGCTCGAGCGCATGGGCGAACGCGGCTGGACCGCGCCCACCTGGCCGCGCGCCTACGGCGGCGGCGGTCTCTCGCCCGCGGAGAACGCGGTGCTCCAAGAGGAGCTCAAGCGCATCGGCGCGCGTCCGCCGTTGTGGTCGTTCGGGTTGTGGATGTTCGGTCCGGTGCTGCTCGAGTTCGGCAGCGAGGCGCAGAAACAGGCCTGGATCCCCGACATCGTCCGCGGCCGCACGCGATGGTGCCAAGGCTACTCCGAGCCGGGTGCCGGCTCCGACCTCGCGAGCCTCGCCACGCGCTGCGAGGACCGCGGCGACCATTTCCTCGTCAACGGCCAGAAGATCTGGACCAGCTATGCCGACAAGGCCGACTGGATGTTCTGCCTCGTGCGCACCGACACGACGGCGAAGCACGGCGGCATCTCGTTCATCGTCTTCGACATGCGGACACCGGGCGTCGAGACCCGGCCGATCAAGCTGATCTCGGGCGACTCACCGTTCTGCGAGACCTTCCTCACCGATGTGCGCGTCCCCACGGAGCAGCTGGTCGGCCGTCTCAACGGCGGCTGGGAGATCGCCAAGCGTCTGCTCACCCATGAGCGCCAGAGCATCTCGACCGCGGCGTTCGGCGGCGGCGGACTCGACCTGGTGGAGACCGCCAAACAGAGCGTCGGCCTGATGTGCGGACAGCTGGCGGACGGCGACCTGCGCTCACGCATCGCCGCCTGCCGCATGCAGGAGCGGGCGTTCCATCTGACGGTGCGCCGTGCGCAGGCCGAGGCGCGGGCGGGCGGGAACATCGACGCCCTCGCCCCGCTCTTCAAGTACGCCGCAGCCTCGCTCAACCAGCAGCGCCTCGAGCTGCTCGTGGAGGCGCTCGGTCTCGGCGGTCTCGGCTGGGAGGGCGACGGCTTCGACGGCGACGCCCTGCGGGCGACGCGGCACTGGCTGCGCTCGAAGGGCAACTCCATCGAGGGCGGCACCTCCGAGATCAACCTCAACGTGGTGGCCAAGCGCGTGCTGGGTCTCCCCGACCCGGCCTGACAGGGAAAGACATGACACGCCCCCTCACCGAAGACCAACGATTGCTGCAGGACAGCGCCCGCGAGTTCTTCGCCGAGCGCGCACCCGTCAAGGCGCTGCGCGCGGAACGCGATGCCGGCCGTCCCCATGACCCGGAGCTTTGGCGGGAGATCGCGGAGCTCGGCTTCGCCGGCGCGGCCATCCCCGAGGAACTGGGCGGATCGGGCATGGGTTGGCGCGCGCTCGGCATCGTGCTCGAGGCGGCAGGTCGCACGCTCGTGGCCTCGCCCCTCACGCAGACCGGACTCGTCGGCGTCGCGGCGGTCCGGGCCCTGGGCAATGATGCGCAACGCGCCCGGTTGCTGCCCGCGCTCGCTGCCGGCACGGTCACCACCGCCCTCGCCTTGGACGAGGGCGCACACCATGCGCCGACCCGCATCGCGATGCGCGCCGTGCGTGACGGCGACGGCTGGCGCCTCGACGGCCTCAAGCGCTTCGTGCCGGACGGCGCGACGGCGAGCCACATCCTCGTCGCCGCGCTCGCCGCACCGGCGCCGGGCGCTGCGGAGACGCTGTCGCTGTTCATCGTGGAGGCGACGGCCTCCGGACTCCACCGCAAGCCGCTCGCGATGGCCGACAGCCGCGGCATGGCCGACCTCGGGTTCACCGCCGTGCACGTGGGTGACGACGCACGGCTGGGTGCCGGTGCCGGGGTCGGCGACCCCACCGCGGCGCTCGAGCGCGTGCTCGACATCGCGCGCGTCGGCCTCGCGGCGGAGATGCTGGGTGCCGCCGATGCGCTGTTCTCGCTCACCCTCGCCTACCTCAAGGACCGGCGCCAGTTCGGCCAGCCGATCGGCGCTTTCCAGGCGCTGCAGCACCGCGCGGCGCGGATGTTCGTCGACCTCGAACTCACCCGCAGCTGCGTCGCCGCGGCGCTGGACGCGCTGGATGACGCCGAAGGGTCGGACAAAGCGGCCGCTGCGGCGGCGGCACAGATCCCCGCCCTCGCCTCGCTCGCGAAGGCCCGCGCCGGCGACACGCTGCACCTCGTCAGCAACGAAGCGGTGCAGCTGCACGGCGGCATCGGCATGACCGACGCCTTCGATGCGGGGCTCTACCTCAAGCGGGCACGCGTGCTCGAGACGCTCTACGGCAGCGCCGGCTGGCATCGCGACCGCAGCGCGCGCCTCGAGGGCTACTGATTCGCGCTCGGCGCGCCCTGCTGCGATAATGGGCGGTCTGTCGCACTTGCAGGTCCGCCATGCTCGAGACCCTCACCCGCGTCCCGCCCGATCCCATCCTCGGCGTCTCCGCCGCGTTCCAGGCGGACCCCTCCCCTGACAAGGTCGACCTCGGGGTCGGCGTCTACAAGGACGAACAAGGCAAAACCCCTGTCCCCCGCGCGGTACGCGCGGCAGAGCAGGAGGTCCATGCGGCCCAGACGACCAAGACGTACGTGAGCCCGATCGGCCTCCCCGCCTACAACGCCCTTGTCGCGGAACTGGTGCTCGGCAGCGACCATGCCGGGCGCAAGACCGACCTTTCGCTGGCGCAGACCCCGGGCGGCAGCGGTGCGCTGCGGCTCGGCGCGGAACTGCTGAACGCCGCGCGCCCCGGCGCGACGATCCTCGTCAGCGATCCCACCTGGGCCAACCATATCCCGTTGTTGGGCACGGTCGGCCTCAAGGTGGACCGGTACCCGTACTACGACGCGCAGAACCCGAGTGTGCTGTTCGACCGCATGCTCGCGCACCTCGACGCACAGCCTGCCGGCACCATCGTGGTGCTGCACGCGTGTTGCCACAACCCGACCGGCCAGGATCTGACCCCGGCGCAATGGGCCGAGGTGGCGGCCGTCATCGCCCGCCGCGGCCTGATGCCGTTCATGGACCTCGCCTACCAGGGCTTGGGCGAGGACCTCGACCGCGATGCCGCCTCGGTGCGCCTGATGGCGCGCGCCGTACCCGAGACGCTGGTCGCGGTGTCCTGCTCCAAGAACTTCGGCATCTACCGCGAGCGCACCGGACTGCTCCTGGCCCTCAGCGGCAACGGCGAGCGTGCCGGCATCGCCACGGGGCACCTCGGCCGTCTCGCGCGGACGCTCTGGTCCATGCCGCCCGACCACGGCGCCGCGCTCGTCGAGCGCGTGCTGTCGCAGCCGGCGCTGCGCCAGGACTGGATGACCGAACTCTCGCACATGGCGAGCCGCATCAACTCGCTGCGCAGCCTGCTCGCGGAGCGCCTCAGCGCCGTCTCCGGCGTCGACTACGGCTGGATCGGCGCCCAGCGCGGCATGTTCTCGCGCCTGCCGCTCTCCTCCGAACAGGTCGCGTTCGCGCGCGACCACCACCATCTCTACATGCCGCCCGACGGCCGCATCAACATCGCGGGCGTCAGCCCCGCGAACGTCGATCGCGTCGCGGCCGGCCTCATCGCGGCGGTGCGCTCATGAACGCGGTCCCTTCCGAAGCGGCGCTCCGCGCCTGGTGGATGCCCTTCACCCACAACCGGCACTTCAAGGCGCACCCGCGCCTGATCACCGCCGCGCAGGGTGCGTACTACACGCTGGCCGACGGCCGTCGCGTGTTCGACGGACTGTCTGGGCTCTGGTGCAGCCCGCTCGGCCACTCGCCTGCGCGCGTGGTGGAGGCCGTCCAGAAGCAGGTCGCGACGCTCGACTTCGCGCCGAGCTTCCAGATGGGCCACCCTGCGGCGTTCACGCTCGCCGAGCGCATCGCCCAGCTCGCCGGACGCCCCGACGACAAGGTGTTCTTCGTGAACTCCGGCTCCGAGGCCGTCGACACCGCACTCAAGATCGCCATCGCCTGGCACCGCGTGCGCGGCGAGGCTTCGCGCACCCGCATCATCGGCCGCGAGCGCGGCTACCACGGCGTCGGCATGGGCGGCATCTCGGTCGGCGGCATCCTCGCCAACCGCAAGATGTTCACGCCGCTCATGATCCCCGGCGTCGACCATCTGCCGCACACCTGGAACCCGTCGCAGATGGCCTACTCGCGCGGCCAGCCCGATTGGGGCCTGCACCTCGTGGAGGACCTCGAGCGGCTCGTCGCGCTGCACGACGCGAGCACCATCGCCGCGGTCATCGTGGAACCCATGCAGGGCTCGACCGGCGTCATCGTGCCGCCGAAGGGCTATCTGCAGCGTCTGCGCGAGATCTGCACCAAGCACGGCATCCTGCTGATCTTCGACGAGGTCATCACCGGCTTCGGCCGCCTCGGCACGCCGTTCGCCTCGGATTTCTTCGGTGTCCGTCCGGACCTCACGACCTTCGCCAAGGCGGTCAACAACGCCACCGTGCCGCTCGGCGGTGTGATCGCCTCCGGCGACATCTACGACGCCTTCATGACGGGGCCCGAGCACCTGATCGAGTTCTTCCACGGCTACACCTACTCGGCGCACCCGCTCGCCGTCGCCGCCGCGCACGCCACCCTCGATGAACTCGCCGCGAGCGGCCTCATCGCGCGCGCGGCGAAGCTCGCGCCGGTGCTCGAGGACGCCATCCACTCGCTGAAGGGCGAACCCTTGGTCACGGACATCCGCAACCTCGGGCTCGCCGCCGCGATCGATGTCACGCCGGTGCCGGGCAAGCCCGCGCTGCGCGCCTTCCAGGTCTTCGAACAGGCGCTCGCCCGCGGGCTCATGCTGCGCTTCACCGGCGAGACGCTGGCGCTCGCGCCGCCGTTCATCTCGACCGAGGATGAAGTGCGCGGCGCCGTGGAGACGCTGCGCGAGGCTTTGCGCGCGGTACCGGCCTAGCCCGTACGCGCCCGGTCCATGCCGGGCCCGTTCAGCCGGCGCAAGCTACTCCGGTGCCGCCGAGGCCGCAGTATCCGTCCGGGTTCTTGTGCAGGTACTGCTGGTGGTAGTCCTCGGCGTAGAAGAACTCCGGCGCCGGTCGGATCTCGGTGGTGATCGCGCCGAGACGTGCCGCGTCGAGACCTTGCTGGTAACGCGCGCGGCTGGCCTCGGCGGCGGCCAGCTGGCCGTCGCTGGTGCAGAAGATCACCGACCGGTATTGCGTGCCGAGATCGTTCCCCTGCCGCATGCCCTGGGTCGGGTCGTGGCGCTCCCAGAACGCCTTGAGCAGCGTCTCGTACGAGACCTTCGTGGGGTCGAAGACCACCCGGACCACCTCCGCATGGCCGGTACGACCGCTGCAGACCTCCTCGTAGGTCGGGTTCAGGGTATAGCCGCCCGCGTAGCCGACCGAGGTCGAATGCACCCCGGGGATCTTCCAGAACAGCCGCTCGGCGCCCCAGAAGCAACCCATGCCGAACTGCGCCTCCTCCATGCCGGCAGCGAACGGCGGCTGCAGAGGGGTCCCCAGCACGGCGTGGCGGGGGGAGACGGTCAAGGGAACGGCGCGACCCGGCAGGGCATCGGCGGCGGCGACCATCACGGACTTGCGGGCGAACAGGGCCATCGGGACTCCATGTCTGACGGACGGACGACGGTGGACAGCGGTGGAGTCTGGGGTCGCCCCGCCGGGGATTCAAGCCGATCGGCGCCCCGCCCGACCGTCCCGCTGGCCGGACCGACCGCCCGCGGTACACTGTCGACGACATGACGACCTCGGTCAGCACACCCCGCCTCCGGGTGACCCTGCTCTGGTATCTCGCGCTGGTGTGTCTCGCCGCGCTCACCCGGCCCGCACCGCTGCCCGCCCCGATGGCCGGCATCATGGACGCGCTCGCGCTGCTGCTCGTGGCCGCCGCGAGTCTCGGGCGGATCTGGTGCTCGGTGTTCATCGCCGGACGCAAGGACGTCGAGCTCGTCATGACGGGGCCCTATGCGCTCTGCCGCCACCCGCTCTACACGCTGTCGATGATCGGCGGCGCGGGGCTCGGCCTCGCCACGCACTCGCTGCTGCTGACGGCGGCGACACTGCTCGTGCTAGGCACCTTGTTCACCCGTGCTGCGACCGCCGAGGACCGTTTCCTCGCGGCACGCTTCGAGCAGCGCTTCGAGGCCTACCGGGCGACGACGCCGCTCTTCTGGCCGCAGCGCTGGCGCGAACCGCGACCTGAGACCTTGTCGGTCCGCCCCGCCATCCTGTGGAAGTC
Source organism: Steroidobacteraceae bacterium (assembly GCA_040400835.1). Classification (GTDB taxonomy): domain Bacteria; phylum Pseudomonadota; class Gammaproteobacteria; order Steroidobacterales; family Steroidobacteraceae; genus UBA964. The sequence continues at coordinate 140,125 of JBBAPM010000001.1, read as the reverse complement.
GTTCGTCGATGCAGGCGCGTTCTTCCTGCTGTTCGCGCTGGTCGTGGTGGCGCGGCGCATCGGCGACTCCGGGCTGCTGGCGACGCCGCTGTCGCTGCCTTGAGCATCGACCGATCCGGTGCGGGGACGCCCGTCCTGCTCAAACAGGACCTCTTCGGCACGGTGACGCGTATCGAGCGCGACGGCGCCCCGCGCGTCTTACGCGACTGCGGCACGGCGCGTTGGTGGCTGCGCGGCTTCGCACGCCACCTGCTGGCGCGCGAGCGGCGCGCGCTGATGCGCCTCGCGGATGTCGAGCGCGTGCCGCGCCTGCTGACATTTGAACGGTCGGCGCTCGAGCGTGAGTGGATCGACGGTCGGCCGATGCAAGTCGCGCAGCCGCGCGATGCGCGCTACTACCGCGAGGCGCTGCGGCTGGTGCGCCGCATGCATGCGCTCGACCTCACGCACGACGATCTGGCGAAGGAGCCGAACTGGCTCGTCACCCCCGACGGTCTGCCCGCGATCGTCGACTTCCAACTGGCGCGCCATGCGCCGCGGCGCGGGCGGCTCTTCCGCATGCTGGCCCACGACGATCTGCGCCACTGGGCGAAGCACAAGCGGCAGTACCTGCCGGAGCGTCTGACGGCGCGCCAGCGCGCGCTGCTGGCGCGGCCCTCACCGCTGTCGCGTGCGTGGCGCGCCACCGTCAAGCCGGTCTACCGGTTCGTGACGCGGCGCCTCCTCAGGTGGGCCGACCGCGAGGGCGCCGGCGATCGGCGGCTCGACCCCTGATCGTTCCAGATTGTTTCGGCGCGAGACCACCGTTAACCTTCGCCCACCATGAGCACCTGCCAGACCCACAACCTTCGCCATCCCACGTCCACCGCGCCCCGTCCCTACGGCGTGCGGGTCTCGTTGCCCGCCGGCGACCCGTTCCGAAGGCTGCTTGGCGAGGACTGGAGCCGCACCCACTGGTACGAGACCGCCGAGGAGCGCGACGCGGCGCTCGCCGAGATGTCCCGCAAACATGAGTACTCGCGCCCCGGCGACCGGCCGGCGCTGTCCTTCGAGAAGGTGCTGAACTTCGCGGGTCGCTAGAACGTTCGGCCGAGGAAGAGGTAGAAGGTGTTCTCCCCGCCCTCGCCGAAGCCGGTGCCGAGGTAGACCGGACCCAGCAGCGTGTCGAGCCCGATGAATAGGCTGCCGTGGGTGAGCGCATCGCCGAAACCGATGTCACCGCGCCGATCCCAGACGTTGCCCGACTCGAGCGACAGACCCGCATAGGTCGGCACATCGAGGAACCCCTCGCCGCGGCGGCCGATCTGCCGCAGGTAGATCGCGCGCGCGATCGCGGCATGCCGCCCCGAGACCGAACCCGGCCCGAGCCCCGACAGGTCGAGGAAGCCGCCGAGCGGGAACAGCGTGCGGACGCTGCCCGAGCCGTCGTCGCCGACATTGCTGCCGAAGGTGGTCCAGAGCATCGCCGTGTGCCGCCCCGATGAGCGGGCCAACAGCCAGTCCGCCGTGAACAGCTCCGCATCGCCGCTCGAGCCGAGGTCGGAGTGTTCACCGCGCCATTCGGCGACGAAGGACTCGCCGTGGCGCGGGAAACGGCGCGAATCCAGCGTATCGTAGGACAGCCGTGCGAAATACTCGCGCACATCGAAATCGCTGCCGGGCGGAGACGCGGGGTCGCCGAGGCGCAGGCGGGAATGCCCGGTGACGCGGCGCAGACCGACGCGCACCTCGCCCCAGTTGCCGAGCTCGCGCCCGAAGTCGATGCCGTACTCGCTGGTACGGAGACGGTACTCGGCGAGGCGCGCGCCGTCCCGCAACAGCGGCACATCGCGCACATCGAAGCTCGCCTGCGGCGCGACGAACCAGCGGCCGCGCGCGTCCAGCGGCTGGTGGTACTCGGTGGCGATGCGCGGCTCGGACCCCACCTGCAGGTCCCATACCCACTCGGCGCCGAAGTCGCCGATGTCGGCGAGCACGATGCGCGCGGCGGCGTTGTAGGTCGCGCCGCCGCTGAAGTCGTCCTCGATGCCGAGCCCGAACCTGATGTAGTTCGGGCCCCAGGGGTTGCGCTCAGCATCGAGCACGATGTCGCCACGCCCGGCGCGCGGCTCCACCGTGTAGTCGACGCGCTCGAAATCGCCGCGGCCGTGCACCTCCGTGAGGGCCGCATCGAGCCGGGCCGCGTACGCATCGTCCGCCAGCGAGCCGGATGCCGAGGCCACGGCCGCCGGCGCCCGCAGCCGCGTCTCGTATCGCGCGGCGACTTCGGCGATGCGCACCTCGCCGCGAGGCAGCGCTGCCGCCTCGCGGGCCGCCGCGCGGCGCGCGACATAGGCCGCATAATCCCGCGCGTCGCTGCGCAGCCCCGCAAGCCGTCCGAGCGCACCGCGCGCCGCCTCCTCGCCCAGACCCGCCGCGCGGCTCAGCACCTCGAAATCGAACGTCGAGGCCTCGCCGAGCACGGGCTCCAGCAGGATGTCGCCGTCGCGCATGAGCCTGCGCTGCGCGTCGCTGCCGCCGCGGATGGCGATGGCGAGCATCTGGTTGGTGATCGTGGCCACCGACTCGAGACCGGCGCGCTTGCGCAACGGGAAGCCGACATCCACCACGATCAACACATCGACGCCCATGGCCCGCGCCACCTCAACCGGCAGGTTGTTGGCCAGACCGCCGTCGACCAGCAGCCGGCCGTCGATGTCCACCGGAGCGAACACGCCCGGCGCGGCGACGCTGGCGCGCAGAGCCGTGACGAGGTCGCCGCCGCCGAGCTCCACGGCGTCGCCCGTCTCGAGGTCGGTGGCCATGGCACGGAACGGTGTCGGCAGCTTGTCGAAGTCGCGCACCGCAGCCACCGGCAGCGTGCGCTTGCGCAGCGCCTGGGTCAGACGCTGACCGCCGATCAGGGACTTCGGCAACCGGAAACTGCCGGCCTCGATGCCGAGCGGGAAGTTGACGAGGAAGTTCCGGTCCTCGCTCTTGCGCCGGAAACTGCGGCGGTCGCGCGGGCCCGGTTCTCGGAACGCGTCGCGCCACTCGTCCGAGAACATGAGCGACTCGATCTCGGCGGCGCTGAGGCCGCTGGCGTACAGGCCGCCCACCACCGCGCCCATGCTGGTGCCGGCGATCGCGTCGATGCGGATGCGCTCCGCCTCGAGCACCTTCAGCACGCCGATGTGCGCGCCTCCGCGCGCACCGCCGCCCGAGAGTACGAGCCCTACGCGCGGACGCTCGCCGGCCGCAGCGGGTGCGACAGGCGCCGCATCGGCATGCGCGACGGACACTGCACCGACGAGCGGGACGAGGGCCAGCAAAAGCACGAGGAGACGCACGACATGAGGATACCAGTGCCTGCGCCGTCGGGGATAATGCCCCCATGCCCCGCCCGCTCCTCCCCCGCCGCGCCCGCGCAGCGCTCGGCCTCCTCGCCGCGCTCACCGTGAACACGGCGTCCGTCGCCAGCGCGACGGCGGCCGGATCATCTTCAGCGGGCGCACTCCCCGCGGATGTGCTCGACGAGGTGGTGGTCACGGCGCAGCGACGGCCCGAGCCACTCGCCCGCATCGGGGCGAGCCTGTCGCGCATCGGCCCCGGCATCACGGGCGTCGTCGACCGCACGCACGCCGCCGAGGCCCTGAACCGCGCACCGGGCGTGCTGATGCAGCGCGGCAGCGGCCAGGAGAGCCTGCTCGCCATCCGCTCGCCGGTGCTCACCGGGGCCGGCGCCTGCGGCGCCTTCCTGATGCTGGAGGACGGCTTCCCGCTGCGCCCCGTCGGCTTCTGCAACGTCAACCAGCTCTTCGAGGCCAACACCTCGCAGGCCGCGGCGATCGAGGTGCTGCGCGGCCCCGGAACGGCGCTCCATGGCGCACGGGCGGTACATGGGGTCATCAATGTGATCTCCCCGGACCCGACCGCGATGCCGCAGACCCGCTTCGCCGCCACCGCGGGGTCGGACAATTTCGCCGGCCTCGAGTTCGGCGCCTCGGACGGACGCAGCGCCGCGTGGGGCCTGTGGCGCCACGACGGCGGTTTCCGCGCCGATTCGCCGGTGCGCGAGGCCAAGCTCAACCTTGCCCATGTCACCGAGCTCGGCGGCGGCAGCCTCCGCCTCCGTGGCGCCGCGGTACGCCTCGATCAGGAGACCGCCGGCTTCGTGCGCGGGTTCGAGGCCTATCGTGACCCGGTGCTGCGGCGCAGCAACCCCAACCCGGAGGCCTTCCGCGACGCCGACGCGCTGCGCGTCTCCGGCGAATGGGTGCGCGAGGACGAGGCCGGCGCGCGCGACGAATGGCGCGGCATCCTGCGCCGTTCACGCATGGAATTCCTGCAGCACTTCCTGCTCGGCAAGCCGCTCGAACGCAACGGTCAGCAGAGCCTCGCGGTGTCGTTCGCGCGGACGCGGAGCATCGACGGCGGTGTCGAGGCCGGCGGCCTTGAGTGGCGGCTCGGACTCGACGCCGAACTCGCCGATACCTTCCTGCTCGAGGTGCAGGACGGCCCGACGCTGGAGGGCAGCGCGATCGCGCGCGCCATCCGCCCGCCCGGCCGGCACTACGACTACCAGGTCGATGTGCAAGCGCTCGCCGCGCACGGGTCGGTCGCCGGCAGCCTCGGCGAGCACATCGACTGGCGGCTCTCGGCGCGTCTCGACCGCACGCATTACGCCTACGACAACCGCATGCGCGACGGCGCCACCACCGAAGACGGCACGCCCTGCACGCCCGCGCCCTGCCTCTACAGCCGCCCCGCGGACCGAGACGACCGGTTCGTAGACTTCACGCCGCGTCTTGATCTGCGGCATCGCATCGGCGAGCGCGCGCAACTTCACTTCATCGCCAGCGACGGTTTCAGACCGCCCGAGATCACCGAGCTCTACCGTCTGCAGCGCAACCAGAGCGTCGCCGACCTCGACTCCGAGCGGCTCACGGCGCTCGAGGCGGGCTGGCGCTATGCCGCGTCGGACATCGCGGCTGCGGTGGCGCTGTTCTCGCAACGCAAGCGGAACGTCATCCTGCGCGACGCCAATGGATTCAATGTCACGGGCGGACGCACCCGGCATGAGGGCGTCGAGGTCGAACTCGGCTGGCAGGCGCGGCCTACGCTGCGCCTCGATGTCGCGGGCACCTACGCCCGCCACCGCTACGACTTCGATGCCGCCATCGAGGGCGGCGAGACGATCGTGAAGGGGCGCGACATCGACACCGCGCCGCGCCAGCTATGGACCACCACCGCCACCTGGACGCCGCGTGATGATTGGCAGGCCGCGCTCGAGTGGCGGCGCGTCGGACCCTATTTCGCCGACGCCGCCAACGCCCGCCGCCATCTTGGCCACGATGTCGCCCACCTGCGCGTGAGCGCACAACCCTCGCCCGGCTGGCGCGTCAGCCTCGAGATCGAGAACCTGACTGATGTCCGCTATGCCGACCGCGCGGACTTCGCGCAGGGCGACTGGCGCTACTTCCCGGCGCGTGGCCGCAGCGCATTCGTGACGGTGGACTGGCGGCGGGATTGAGCCGACGTCGAGCCCAAGGCGGCGAGGTGGCCGTCAAGGGATCGGGTATGAACCTCTCCTCTACTCGGAAGCGGGGGGACATCGCAGCTGCGAAGTTTCCGCGCCGAGTACGGCAACAAGACCACGGCCGGGCTGTTGCTGCACAACCGGCACCACCATCGAATGACTCGCGCCCGATGCCCACTCAGCGCCGTGGTGGGCGGTGATCTGAGCGCAGACAGTACGGAAACGGGGGCGACGTCAAGATCGGACGCCACTCACCTTCCCGTGGCACTGCAATCGGGGGTCAGGTCACCGGCTCGCCGCGCTGCAGAGTTGTGCCTCCCAACCGGCATCTCAATGTCTACGTAGGCCCGGCCGACTTCGCCGTATGGCAACGCGAGACCTGCACATGCGCTGAGCTATCTCGGGATGGAGCACACTTTATTGACATTCCTAAGATGGGGCGGTGCCCTGCGAGTTCATCACCTTGCATCGTCATTCGCCGATACGGAACGAAGTATAGAAAGCATGGTACGTCGAGAAACACGACCTATGAGGACATATAGCACGGTGGCGATGCAAATCAATCCGAGCATCGGACTATCGACTAGGAAATCGTTAAATACCTTAGGGAGAAGCGGCCTTCCAATGGCCAGCATACATGTGTTGTTTATCACCGCCACAGCAATGAACGTTAAAAACAAGAATGGGAAATCCAATAACTCCTTGGCGAACGACGATCTTGGAGAGAGGTCTACAGCCTCATTGGCGATGAGCACCTTCTTTGGGTGGTAGACCATCCATGCAAACGCCCCGATTGATAGCAAAGACAATACGAGCAAAACTGGGGAAAAAAAGACATCCATCACCCTGTCGGTTTCGGCAAAAGGGTTTATCTCCGTGAATCTACCTTCAGGCGTACTCAGTAGCGAATGAGTCACCATGGAGTCCGCCAACCTTAGCGAACTCAATGCAATCGTGTACAGGGCGACGATAATGAACTTCTTCATTCGTATGCCTCGAATCATCACTGGCATACCGGGGCGGACGTTTGCCGCCCCGGTATGCTCGTGCGGAAATTTCCTACTTGCCTGCAGGACAGGCGGGCGCTGGCGCTGGATCCGACTCGAACATTTTGTCAGAGAGGTTTGCACCGGTTTGGGCCGCAAATCCTGCTCCCACCGCCACCGCCGTCACTTTCACCGCTGTACAAATCGCCGCACCAATCTTAGGCGCAGCAAGGACCAGCGGTACTGCAAAAAACCCCCTGCCCTGCCACCTGATCGGTCTCATTCGCTGTCAACGTTCTCATGACTTCTCTCCTGTTGATGGTTTAACACAGCACTCGCCTCCCTCGCCACGCCGCCTTCGAGGGACACGACCCTCCCCGCCGCCCGGAGGGTCTCCGGGCGGTGGGCGACGACGAGACGGGTGATGGCGAGGTTCGAGAGGGCGGCGTTCACCGCCTTCTCGGTCTCCACGTCGAGGTGCGAAGTGCCCTCGTCGAGGATCAGGATCCGGGGCCGGCGATAGAGCGCCCGCGCGAGCAGCACCCGCTGCTTCTGGCCACCGGAGAGCGTCGAACCCATGTCCCCGACCAGGCTCTCGTAGCCCATCGGCATGCGTTCGATGTCGTTTCTTATCTGAGCGAGGGTTGCGCACTCGCGCACCCGCGCCATGTCGATCTGTTCGTCGAAACCCGAGATGTTCTCGGCGAGCGTGCCCTGCAGGAGACTGTCATCCTGCGCGACGAGGGCGATCTGGCTGCGCAGAGACTGCGCGTTCCAACGGTCGAGCGGCTGGCCGTCGATGAGCACGCTGCCGCGCGAGGGCTTGTAGAGCCCGGCGACGATCTTGATGAGGGTGGACTTACCGCAGCCGGACATGCCGGCGATCGCCACGAACTCCCCGGGGCGGATGGTCAGGTCTACACCCCGCAGTACCTCGGGCTCCGAGGGGGCGTAGCGATACGCCAGATCCTGCAGCACGATCTCGCCCTGTACCTCGGCTTCGTGACCACCGACGAGGGCGACCTCGTCCTTCGGGGCGAGGGCGATGTCGGCGAGGCGCTCACAATCGCGCGTTGGTGGCGTCGGTGCGTACGCTGAATGGCGTCAACGACAACACATTTCTTCTAAGGCTCTACGCATACTCGGAGTTACGCAATGTCATCGGGGAAATCCCGTCGGTTGATGCCATATTCTCACGAAATAGACTCGCATATGTCCGCTTATAGCGGACGTCTTCGCGGGATCAATCGCCATCTCGTTGGTAACGAACGAAATCCCCAGCGTTCATGCCGAGGCTGATCATGACAATCACCACACCATACAGCCGTGGGTTTGTCGGATTCAGCAGCAGCTCCATGAAGACCCACAATCCGCAACCTCCAAAGATTACCCAGTGACCATAAGCCCACGAGGTAGGCGTCTTGGCGCCATCACTCGCCGTAACAAACATACCTCTGGGATACCTGAACGAATAAACCCCGACCACGATCGGGACCCACGCCGTGAACAGCAGGGTATCGAGAACTGGATTCGCTTCAGTTAACCATCCGAAACGTTCGACTGAAAGCGCTGCTATCGCGAACAAAACCGCGACGGCGACGAGCGTTGCATGTAAATGAAAAGTTGAGTTTCGCATCCAATATCAATCCGGGATGATGCCAAGAAATGAAATTCTCCGGGGCATCACCCCGGACATCCTTATTTCGCTGGAGTTAAGTCCCAGTAGTCACGATGGCGGCGCCCGCCACACATCCAGCGCCGGCACCTATCTCACCTCCGAACTTGCCGCCCAGATATGATCCGACGGCAGCACCTGCAAATGCACCGACCGGACCGAAAACCGATCCGATGATCATGCCCACCCAGCCTCCGGCGCTCGAGCCACCAATTCGCCCCGCGATTCCACCGACAGTACCTCCCGCGGCACAGGCGACCGTCTCTTTAGAAACGCCACCAGAAACAAAGTCGATTTCATTCACAGTCAACGTTCTCATGACTTCTCTCCTGTTGTTGATGATACACACTCGACTTCGCTCATCGATGATCCGCCCGGTCGGGTCGGAGTCCGTCTCCCCGGTACTCCGCTGACCGACCGCGACGGGTCGCGAGCGACTCATCCCCGGGCCCGTCCATTCGGGCGGGCCCGGGAATCCTTCCCCGCCCTCGCGGGACTTTGCACTCATCTGCCGTCGACAACTGCGCAGGACAGCGGTCTGACGGAAGACGGCTTGTCGTCAGTTCATCTGCCAAGCCTGAGACTCGAGCCACTTCCTCATTTCCGCGTCCGCGAGTTTTTCGCGAATGTCGTGGAGTCTCGGATCGACAAGCGGCGGAGATGCCGGCGGCGGGTAGGGCATATGCAAACCACCCGCCACCGAGCAGATGTCATCATGGTTCAGCGTTCTCATAGTCCTACTCCTTTCCTGGGTTTAGTGACACATCTATCTCGACCATCACGCCGTCCTGCAGGGACAACACCCTCCCCGCCGCCCGGAGGGTTTCCGGGCGGTGGGCGACGACGAGACGGGTGATGGCGAGGTTCGAGAGGGCGGCGTTCACCGCCTTCTCGGTCTCCACGTCGAGGTGCGAAGTGCCCTCGTCGAGGATCAGGATCCGGGGCCGGCGATAGAGCGCCCGCGCGAGCAGCACCCGCTGCTTCTGGCCACCGGAGAGCGTCGAACCCATGTCCCCGACCAGGCTCTCGTAGCCCATCGGCATGCGTTCGATGTCGGTACGGATCTGGGCGAGCTCTGCGCAGACGCGCACGAGCTGCATGTCGACCTTGTCGTCGAAGCCGGAGATGTTCTCGGCGAGCGTGCCCTGCAGGAGACTGTCGTCCTGCGCGACTAGGGCGATCTGGCTCCGGAGGCTCTGCGCGTTCCAACGGTCGAGCGGCTGGCCGTCGATCAGCACGTTGCCGCGGGAGGGCTTGTAGAGCCCGGCGACGATCTTGATGAGCGTGGATTTGCCGCAGCCGGACATGCCGGCGATCGCCACGAACTCCCCAGGGCGGATGGTCAGGTCGACCCCCCGCAGCACCTCCGGCTCCGAAGGGGCGTAGCGATACGCCAGATCCTGCAGCACGATCTCGCCTTGCACCTCGGCCTCATGACCACCGACGAGGGCGACCTCGTCCTTCGGGGCGAGGGCGATGTCGGCGAGACGCTCGAGGTGGACATCGAGCAGCCGCCAGGCGATGAAGTTCTCGACGAGGTTCGCAAAGCGGCTCGTGAACTGGCGCTGGTAGGCCATGAAAGCGGTCAGCATGCCGACCGTGAGGTCGGCGCTCATGACGGCCTTCGCGCCGAGGAACACGATCAGGATGTCGGTGAGGCCGCTCACCGCCTGGTTCACGGCGTTGAAGCCGATGTTGACGTTGCCCATGCGGATGGCGGAGTTGAGCGTGGTCGCGACCGCATTGCGCTGCAGGCCCTCGCGTGCGGCCTCCGCGCCGCTCGCTTTCAAGGTCTGGATGGCGCGGAGCGACTCGAGGAAGCGCGAGGCTTCCTTGGCCTCGTTGACGATGTAGTCCGCCGACACCCGCCGGGCGAGCCCGATCATCGCGATGCGAAGCCCGGCGTAGAGCGCGACGGCGACCACCGCCACCGCGCCGAGCGTCGTCGAGTAGTAGAACATCAGCGCGACGATGAAGATGGACAGCACCCCGTCCATGAACACCGACACCGCGCCGTTGGTGATGAACTGCTGGATGCTCGCGATGGAGTGGAAGCGGCTCTGCACATCGCCCACCTGCCGCTTGTGGAACCAGTCGAGCGGCAGGCGCAGGAGGTGATGGAAGACCTTGGCTTCCATGTCGAAGGACAGCGCCGAGGACACGAACTGCAGCGTGAGCCCCCGGAGCGCGGTCGCGACGACGCTGAACAGCGTCACCATCGCGAACCCGACCGCGATCGCGGTCAGGAACCCGCCGTCGCCCTTCAGGATGGCCTCGTCGATCACGAACTGCATGTAGAACGGGGCCGCGAGCACGCAGAGCTCGATGATGAGCGAGAGCACGATCGCCTGGATGAGCCCGCGGACGGTCTCAGGAGCGAACTTGGCGAGGGTCGAGAGCTTGAGGAGGTTCTTCTCTTTCTTCTTCTCGAAGCCGTCCGTAGGCGTGAGTTCGAGCGCCACCCCGGTGAAGTGGCGCGACACCTCGGGCGTCTTGACGATGCGGGCGCCGATGGCGGGGTCGTGGATCTCGATGCCACCGCGCACCATGCGCTTGAGAACGACGAAATGGCCCATGCCCCAGTGCAGGATGGCGGGGGTGCGCAGTTCCTTCAGTTCCTCGAGTTCGCAGCGCAGCGCCCGGGTGCCTAGGCCCATGCGCGCGGCGATGTCGATGAGGCTCTTGAGCGTCGCGCCCTTGAGCGAGATCGCGAACTGCCGACGGAGCGTCGCGAGGTCGGTCTCATAGCCGTGGAAGCCCGCCACCATGGCGAGCGAGGCCAAGCCGCACTCGGCCGCTTCGGCTTGCCGGATGAGCGGCAGGCGGCGGCGCGAAGAGAAGCGCAGGAAGGGGAGCATCAGCGCACCCCGCTCACAGGCGGCCCCGCATGGCGAGGATGGGCTCGAACAGCCACTCAGCGAAGCTGCGCTCTTCGAGCACGATGTCGGCGGTGAGCGCCATACCCGCGGAGAGCGGCATCGCGCGACCGAAGGCGACCATGTCTTGCCGCGCGACACCGACGATCACGCGGTAGACCGGTTCGCGGATCTCTTCGGTGCGAAGGGCGGCATTGACCTCCTGCGGCAAGAGGACGGTCGCCGAGACCGCCTCGACCGTACCCTGCGCCGCGCCGAAGCGCTGATACGGGAAGGCGTCGTAGAGCAGGCGTACGGTCTGGCCGGGACGGATGAATCCGATCGCCCGTGACGGCACATACACCTCGGCGGTGAGCCGCGCGCCGCTCGGGGTGAGGGTCATGAGCGGCCGGTACTGATCGAGCGACTGCCCGAGCGTGGCTTGGACGGCGCTGACGCGGCCCGAGATGGGCGCGCGCAGTTCGTAGCCACGGGAGGCCTCGGCCTGGGCGCGACGCTGCGCGAGCGCGGCGAGCGATGCTTCGAGCTGTGCGCGCTGCTGCGCCTGGTCGAACGGCAACCGCGCACGGCGGGCGCTCAGTTCGCGGATCTGCGCCTCGAGGCTGCGGGCGCGACCGCGGGCGGAGGCGACCTCCTGCCGAAGGGCGAGTTCCGCCTCTTCGCGGCGGCGCAGTTCCTCGGCGGCGATGAGGCCGGAGGACACCAGCGGTCTTGCGGAGGTGACGCGCTGCGTGGCGATGGCAAGGCGCGACTCGCCCAAACGTGCGGACTCGAGCGCGGCGCTGCGGTCGGCTTCGAGGGCCGCAAGGCTGGAGCCCATCGAGGCGGCATCGAGCGGTGCGGCGCCTGCCAGCGCCGCGAGGCGATCCCGCAGCGTCGCCTCTTCCTGGCGAAGGCCCTCCAACACCTGCTCGTCAGCGATGGCGCCATCGCTCAGCATCGTCTCGCGGGACACCTTGGCGAGCGGTGTGCCGCGCTCGACGAGCGCGCCCTCCGACACATAAAGCGCCCGCAGCACACCGCCCTGCGTCGCGAGCACCCGCGTCTCGCCGCCGATGGGCTTCAAGATGCCGCGCACCGTCTCCTTGCGCGAGTAGGTGGCGGTCGCGAGGAATACCGCCACCGCGGCGACGAGCACCGCGAGGAATACGCTGACGATCTTCCAGGAAAGCGGGATCAGCCCGATCGGGCGGCCCCAGCGCAGTTCGTTGTGCGCGGCCAGCGCTTCAGGGCGGAAGAGCGGAGAGGCGGGCGAGGGTTCACCCCCCCCCCCCCCCGAAATCACGGGGCGGGGGCGCGCCGGCATCGCCGCCCGTCGGGGCGAAGCCTCCGGCTACCTTGTCAGCGGCGGTATCCCCTTCGCGCACGACGCCTGCCCTCTTCGGCGATGACGACCAAAAGCTTTGGTGTCCTGCAAAGAAGTACGGAGCGGAACGACAAAAGAGGAAATGGTCGAGATGTCACCTAGGGGTGACTTTTGGCACTTGAAATCTTCAAACTCTCGACAAAGAAAGCGATTTCCATGACCGCAGCGCGCTAAAATTTTTTCCGGAACGAGCAAAACATCTGCGCCCTCACCATCGGGCGGACAATGAATTAGACATAAGGCCGGCTCAGTGCAATCACTCGACCCGGATCTTCGCCGGATCGTACGAAGGCTTCGGCCACGCGAGCGGCAGCGCTTCCATCTCGCGGCGCAGGATCTGCGACACCGCGAGGTCGCGGAACCATTTGCGGTCGGCCGGGATCACATGCCACGGCGCGTGCGCCGTGCTGCAGCGGGTGAGCGCAGCCTCGAACGCCTGGCGGTAGGACATCCAGTGGCGACGCTTCTCGAGGTCCGCCGGGTCGAACTTCCATTGCTTCTCTCGCGTCGCGAGGCGCTCTTCGAACCGCAGTTTCTGTTCCTTGTGGCTGATGTGCAGGAAGATCTTGATCACCCGCGTGCCCGATTCGCTGAGCATCCGCTCGAAGTCGTTGATCTGGGCGTAGCGCGGCTCCCAGACCGCCTTGGGCGCGAGTCCCTGCACGCGCACAACCAGCACATCCTCGTAGTGGGAACGGTTGAACACGGTGACCTGTCCGCGCGCGGGGACATGCCGGTGCACCCGCCACAGGAAATCGCGCGACAGCTCCTCGGCGGAGGGCGCCTTGAACGCCACCACATTGCAGCCCTGGGGATTGAACGCGCCGAACACGCGCCGGATGGTGCTGTCCTTGCCACCGCCGTCGATGGCCTGCAGCACCACGAGCAGCGAGTGCCGGCCGTCGGCGTACATCTTGAACTGCAGCTCGCCGAGCCGGCGGAGGTTGTCGGCGGTGACGGCCTCAGCGGCCGCGCGCTCCCACCCGTGGGTCGCTGCGGCGTCCGGGTCGCGCAGCCGACAGGCCTTGCCGGGCACGACCCGGAGCGTGGATGGCAGGTCGCCGCGCTCTGCGCGTGCCATCAGCGTCGTCCGCCCGCACGAGCCGAGCGCGCGGCAGTCGATGCACCAAGCGGGATCTGCTGCGTGATGCAATGGATGTTGCCGCCGCCGAGCAATATCTCGCGCGCCGGCACGCCGACGATCTTGCGACCCGGGAACAAGCGCCGGATCTTGGCGAGTGCCGCGCGATCCTTGCGCGCATCGAGCAGCGGCACGACCACGCCGCCGTTGGCGATGTAGAAGTTCACATAGCTCGCGGCGAGCCGCTCGCCGGCCTCGCGCGGCTTCGCGCCGGTGCCGGTGACGACCCCCGCTGCTTCCGCGCGCGTGGTGCGCAGCGGACCGGGCATGGGGAGCTTGTGGACCTTGAGGCGCCGACCGCGCGCGTCACGTGCGTCCATCAAGCGCTCGTAGGCATCCTTCGAGATGGCATGCTGCGGGTCGCGCGCATCGTCGGTCCAGGTGAGCGCGACCTCGCCCGGTGCGACGAAGCACGCCAGGTTGTCGATGTGACCGTCGGTCTCGTCGTTGAACACACCTTCACCGAGCCACAGGATGGTGGTCGCCCCGGTGTAGGCGCGCAGCAGCGTCTCGATCTGCCGCCGTCCGAGCGTCGGGTTGCGGTTGCGGTTGAGCAGACACTCCTCGGTGACGAGCAGCGTACCCTCGCCGTCCGTGTGGATCGCGCCGCCTTCGCAGACCATGGGCGCGCGGTAGCGGTCGAGCCGCTCGACCTCGAGCACCTTGCGCGCTACGGCGCCGTCCTGATCCCAAGGATGGTAGAGCCCACCGCGATGACCGCCCCAGGCGTTGAAACGCCAGTCGACGCCGCGCACGGCGCCGTGGTCGTCCACCACGCAGGTGGGGCCGACGTCGCGCATCCACGCATCGTCGCTGGAAAGTTCCACGACGCGCACTGCAGGGTCCAGCAGCGCACGCGCCGCCTCGTACTGCGCTGCGGAGGCGCCGACCGTGACCGGCTCGAAGCGCGAAATCGCCGCCGCGACAGCCGCGAATGCGTGCTGCGCCGGCGCCGCGCCGCGCCGCCAGTTGTCAGGGCGCGTGGGCCACAGCATCCAGCAGCCGCGGTGCGGCTCGAATTCGCCCGGCATGTGGAAACCATGGGCGGCGGGCGTCGAGGTCAGGGTTCTGGACATGCAGCCATTCTAGCGACTTGGGTCCCGGATTCGGCCCCTCGCCCCTATGCTAAAATTCGCGCATCCGGCGGCCATGGGGGTTCCAGGGTCCGCGCGACATCACAGGAGTCCTCCCAGCCATGACCACGGCCACCCCGGTCACCCTCACGCCGCCCGCCGGCGGCGCCAAGATCAGCATCCGCGACGGCAAGCTCGTCGTCCCCGCCAACCCCATCGTGCCCTTCATCGAGGGCGACGGCACCGGTCCCGACATCTGGCGCGCTTCGGTGCGCGTGATCGACGCCGCGGTCGCCAAGGCCTACGGCGGCGCCCGTAAGATCCACTGGCTGGAGGTCTACGCGGGCGAGAAGTCCCACAAGCTCTACAACACCTGGCTGCCGGACGAGACCGTCGCCGCCTGCCGCGAGTACCTGGTCTCGATCAAGGGGCCGCTCACCACGCCCGTCGGCGGCGGCATCCGCTCGCTGAACGTGGCGCTGCGCCAGCTGCTCGACCTCTATGTCTGCCTGCGCCCGGTGCGCTGGTTCAAGGGCGTGCCCTCACCCGTGAAGGCGCCGGAGAAGGTCGACATGGTGATCTTCCGCGAGAACACGGAGGACATCTACGCCGGCATCGAGTTCGAGCAGGGCAGCGAGGAGAACCGCAAGTTCAAGGAGCTCTTCAAGCAGCACTTCCCGAAGTCCTACGCCAAGATCCGCTTCCCCGACACCTCCGGTATCGGCATCAAGCCCGTGTCCCAGGAGGGCACGGAGCGCCTGTTCCGTGCCGCGGTGGAGTACGCCATCGCCAACAAGCGCAAGAGCGTGACGATCGTCCACAAGGGCAACATCCAGAAGTTCACGGAAGGCGCGTTCCGCAACTGGTCCTACGCCCTCGCCGAGCGCGACTTCCCGGGTCAGACCTACGGCTGGGAGCAGTGGGAGCGCACCAAGGCCGAGAAGGGCGAGAAGGCGGCCAACGCCGAGATGGACGAGGCCAAGAAGGCCGGCAAGATCATCATCAAGGACGCGATCGCCGACATCACCCTGCAGCAGGTGCTCACGCGCCCCGACGAGTTCGACGTGCTCGCCACCTGCAACCTCAACGGTGATTACCTGTCGGACGCCCTCGCCGCCCAGGTCGGCGGCATCGGCATCGCGCCGGGCGCCAACATCAACTACGTCACGGGCCACGCCGTGTTCGAGGCTACGCACGGCACCGCGCCGAAGTACGCCAACCTCGACAAGGTGAACCCCGGCTCCGTGCTGCTGTCGGGCGAGATGATGCTGCGCTACATGGGCTGGACCGAGGCGGCAGATGCCATCATCACCGCCATGGACCGCACCATCGGCCAGAAGACGGTCACCTACGATTTCGCGCGGCTCATGGAAGGCGCCACCGAGGTCAAGTGCAGCGAGTTCGCCGACGCGCTGATCCGCAACCTCTGACCGGCGTCGCGTCTTCGCGACCGGCGTCGGGGCGGCGGCCGTGAGCGTGCTCGGTCTCGAGGACGCGGTGCGGCGCGTCGCCTCGGCGTTCGCGGGCTACAACGCGGAGTTCCGCGCGGTCACCCGTCGCGCGCAGGCGCGCTTCGAGGCGCGTGACTGGCAGGGCGCGCAGCAGGATGCAACCGAACGCATCGACCTCTACGATTCCTGGGTCAACCGCACGGTCGATGCCTTGCGGGCCGATCTCGGCGACGCCGCCGCGGACCGCGCGTTCTGGCGCACGCTGCGCGACCGCTTCGCGCAGCGTAGCGCGGGGCTGCCCGATGCCGCCTTCGCCCGCACCTTCTTCAGCTCGGTCTCGCGGCGCCTCTTCGGCACGGTCGGTGTCGACCCCGACATCGAGTTCGCGGCCGTCGACCTCGACCCGCTCGAGGGCGCCGGCGGCAACCCGGAGACCCGCCGCTACGACAACCGCGGTGACCTAGCGCTGCTCATCGAGGACCTGCTCGACGACCTGCCGCTGCGCTGCCCCTGGATCGACTACGACCGCAGCGTGCGCCATATCGCACAGGAGGTCGCACAGCACCTGCGCGCCGCCGGGCTGGACGCCGATGCAGAGGTGCGTTCGCTCGAGATCCTGCGACCCGTGTTCTTCCAGAGCACGCGCGCCTATGTCGTCGGCCGGCTGGACGTCGCCGGCGGTTACGCCTGGCCGTTGCTGATCGCCCTGCAGCACACCGAGCGCGGGCTGCTCGTCGACGCCGTGATGCTCGACGAGGACGATGTCAGCGTCGTGTTCGGCTTCACCCGCTCCTACTTCCATGCCGACCTCGAACGGGTGACCGAGGCGGTGGTGTTCTTGCGCCGCCTGCTGCCGCGCAAGCCGCTGTCCGAGCTCTTCACGGTGCTCGGACGGGCGCGGCAGGGCAAGACCGAGCGCTACCGCGAGCTCGTCCGTCATCTCGCCGCCTCCGACGACCTGTTCGCGCATGCGCCCGGCGAACGCGGTCTCGTCATGATCTGCTTCACGCTGCCCTCGCTGGACGTGGTCTTCAAGCTGATCCGCGACCGCTTCCCGCCGGTGAAGAACATCCTGCGGCAGGACGTCCTCGACAAGTACCAGTTCGTGTTCCGCCACGACCGTGCAGGACGGCTCGTGGACGCGCAGGAGTTCAAGCGGGTGCGCCTGCCGCGGGCGCGCTTCGCGCCGGCGCTGCTCGAGGAGCTGGCCGTCGAAGCGGCGGAGAGCGTGCACGAGGACGGCGACGACATCGTCTTCGACCACATGTACATCGAGCGGCGCATGACGCCGCTCAACCTGTTGCTGCGGCAGACGGACGAGGCGGCGGCGCTGCGGGCCGTTCTCGACTACGGCCAGGCGATCCGCGACCTCGCGCTCTCGAACGTCTTCGCCGGCGACCTGCTGCTCAAGAACTTCGGTGTCACCCGCCACGGCCGGGTCATCTTCTACGACTACGACGAGCTGTGCCGCGTGACCGACTGCCGTTTCCGCGACGTACCGCAGGCCTCGAACGACGAGGACGAGATGCGCGGCGAGACCTGGTTCTATGTCGCGGACAACGATGTCTTCCCGGAGACCTTCCTGAACTTCCTCGCCTTCACGGATGCACAGCGGGAGGCGTTCGTCCGCACCCACGGTGACCTGCTGACCGCCGATTTCTGGCGCGGGCTGCAGCAGCGCCATCGGGCCGGTGAACTGCTCGAGGTGTTGCCCTACCAGCCGCGACGCATCGGCGTCGCATCCTCGGCCGGCGACCGCTCCGGCTAGCCTGCCGCTGCGAGCGCCCGCGCGAGGTCCGCGCACAGGTCCTGCGGATCCTCGAGCCCGATGGAGAGCCGTACCGTGCCCTCGCCCACCCCGCACACGGCCCGCTGTGCCGCATCCAGATCGCGGGGCTGCAGCAGCTGCGGCGGCATCACCAGCGATTCCGTGGAGCCGTAGGACGGCGTGCAGGCGAAGAGCTGCAGCGCGTCTGTGAAGCGACGGCCGGCTTCGGCGCCCGCCCGGACCGAGAAAGTGATCACGCAGCCGGGGTCCGGCATCTGCGCTCGCGCCAGCGCCGCTTGAGGGTGAGACCCGAGGCCGGGATGCATCACCCGCTCGCACGCGGGATGGGCCTCCAGGAAGCGCGCGACCTCGAGCGCTGCCGCCGACTGTGCACGGTAGCGCAGCAGATAGGTCTTGAGGCCGCGCATCATCAGCGAGGCGGCGAGCGGATCGAGCGGCGCGCCGAGCAGCTGGAAGGTCGACCGCAGGGTCTTGATGAGCGCCTCATCGCCGATCACCGCACCGCCCATCACATCGCCGGCGCCCGTCGCGAACTTGGTCAGACTGTGCACGAAGAGGTCCACGGGGAACGCGCCGTGCTGGTGGAACCCGGCGAGCGTGTTGTCGAGGACGCTCAAGGCGCCGTGCTCATGTGCGAGCCGCGTGATGGCCGCGATGTCGGCGACCTTGCCGGCGGGCGTGGTCGGGGACTCGAAGAAGACGACTTTGGTCGGCCGCGCCGCGAGCGTCGACCGCAGCCGCTCGAGGTCGCCCACGGGAAGCATCGTGTGGGAGACGCCGTAGTCCGCCAGCAGGCCGGTGATGAACTGCCGCGTGGGTCCGTAGCCCTCGATGAAGAACACCACATGGTCGCCGGCGCGGGTGAGCGCGAACAGCAGTTGCACGATGGCGTTGATGCCCGAGGCGGAGGTCAGGCAGTCGTCGCGGCCCTGCAGCGCGGCGAGCGCGAGCTCGAGCTGCCGCACGCCGGGGTTCGACATCCGCGAGTAGAAGTATCCCGGCCGCTCGCCCCGCAGCATGCGCTGCGTCTCCTCGACCGAGGGCAGCGTCCACTTCACGTTCTGCTGGATGGGCAGGTTCAGCGGCCGGTTGTCGGCCGGGATGTCGACCGCCGGCGGGTGCTGCAGGCGGGTCTCGCGCTTCACGCCGCGCCGCCCTGGACGATTACGTCATCGGCGGCGGCATCGGCGGCGGCCAAGGCCGCGCCGACCACACCCGCATGGCCGCGCAGCGCCGCCGGCACGATGCGTGCACGGCATTCGAGCAGGGGTACCCACTCGGCGGCGTGCTCGCTGACCGCGCCGCCGACGATGAACACATCCGGCCACAGCAGCCGATGCAGCTCGCGCAGGTAGTCGTTGACGCGCCGCGTCCAGGCGGACCAGTCGAGCGTCAGCCGGGTGCGCACGCTCGCGGCCGCCCAACCCTCGCCATCGGTGTCGGTGACGCCCGGCAGCATCAGGTGCCCGAGTTCGGCGTTCGGCCAGAGCCGCCCGTCGAGGAACAGCGCCGTGCCGATCCCGGTGCCGAAGGTGAGCACGATGATGCGGCTCGCCGGGGGACCACCGGCCGCCGCCTCGGCGACGAGCGCGCGCCCCGCGCCGAAGCGCACCTCGGCGAACCCGGCGGCGTCGGCATCGTTGACGAACACGGTGGGCCGTCCGGTGAGCCGGGTGAAGGCGTCGGCGACATCGAGGTCGATCCAGCTGCGGTCGACATTGGCTGCGGTACGGGCCACACCATGCTGCGCCACCGACGGGAACGCGAGACCGACCGCGCCCTCCCCTGCGCGCAGCACCGGACTCGACGCCAGCGCAGCGAGGACATCGTCGGGGCGTGCTCCGGCGGGCATGGGGATCGCATCGACGTCGCCGACGATCCGGCCGCTCGTCACGTCCACCTCGCCCACACGCAGCGTCGAGCCGCCGACATCTATTCCGATACGCCGCATGCAGTCGTCAACCGGCGTCGCTGCGCGCCATCTGCTCTTCCAGCAGACGCTTCCGCTCTTGCCGCTTCATCCAGAAGGTCGATACCACGACGCCGATGGCGACGATCAGCACCATGATGGTGGCGAGCGCGTTGATGTCGGGGCTGACGCCTCGACGTACGCGGGAGAAGATCTCCATCGGCAGCGTCGATGAACCGGGACCGGCGACGAACTGCGAGATGACCACATCGTCCCAGGACAGCGTGAACGCGAGCAACCATCCCGACACCAGCGCGGGCGCGATCAACGGCAGCGTTATCCGGAAGAAGACCGTCACCGGCCTGGCTCCGAGGTCCCTGGCGGCCTCCTCCAAGGCGTCGTCGAAACCGGCCAGACGCGACTGGATGACCACCGTCACATACGCCATGGTGAAGGTGATGTGCGCGATGACGATGGTCAGCATCCCACGCCCGGTCGGCCACCCGATGAGCTGCTCGAGCGACACGAAGAGCAGCAGCATCGCGATGCCCATGATGATCTCAGGCATGACCAGCGGCGCGGTCGTCATCGCCGACAGCAAGGCGCGACCACGGAACGGCCCGAAGCGCGTGAGGACAAGACCGGCGAGGGTGCCGAGGATCACCGCGCCGGTCGCTGTCATCGCTGCGATCTGGAGGCTGACCCACGCGGCTCCGAGCAGCTGTTCGTTCTCGAACAGCCGCACATACCACCGGAGCGTCGGCGAGTTCACGGAGTCCCAGACGGTGACCATGCGCGAGTTGTTGAACGAGAACACCATCATCGAGAGGATGGGGATGTAGAGGAACGCCAGCCCGAGGGCGAGCGCGGTGTTGCGGAACCAACCGCGGGTGCTCACGGGTGCCTCATCGCTTCGCCGCCTCGAGCTCGCGTCGCTGATAGCGCTGGAAGAGCAGGATGGGGATCAACAGCGCGAGCAACAACGCGATGGCCACCGCGCTGGCCACAGGCCAGTTCCGTGCGCCGAAGAACTGCGCGGAGAGCACGGTCCCGATCATGAGCTGATCGGTACGGCCGAGCAGCGACGGGATGACGAACTCTCCCACCGCGGGGATGAACACCAGCAGACATCCGGCGACGACCCCCGGCATCGACAACGGCAGCGTCACCCTGAAGAACGTCTTGGTCGGGGAAGCGCCGAGATCCGCCGCGGCCTCGAGCAGGGTCAGGTCGTGTTTCTCGAGGTTGGCGTAGAGCGGCAGGATCATGAACGGCAGATAGGAATACACGATGCCGACATAGACCGCGAAATCGGTGTACAGCAAGGTCAACGGTTGATCGATGATGCCGAGCGCGATCAGCGTGTTGTTGATCACTCCGTTCGTCTTGAGCAGGCCGATCCAGGCATAGACGCGGAGCAAGAAAGATGTCCAGAACGGCAGGATGATGAGCATCAGCATCAGATTGCGGGTGCTCGGCTTGCACCGGGCGATCGCGTAGGCCATCGGGTACCCGACCAGCAGGCACAGGACGGTGGATATCGCCGCCACCTTGATGGAATACAGGAAGGTGTCGAGATACAGGGGGTCGCGGAAGAGCACCTCGTAGTTGGAGAGGTTCAGCGTCGCCACGAACCGCTGCGTCTCCTCCACCCACGAGAAGAGCGGCGCATAGCCGGGTTGGATCGGCTGCATCCAGGAGAACGAGATCTTGAAGACGATCAGGAACGGGATCGCGAAGAACAGCAGCAACCAGAACCACGGGACGCCGATGACCAGCCTCTTGCCGAACATCGATTGAAGGGCTGCGAAGGTCTTGCTCACGGCATCAGACCGTCAACACCACCGGGCTCGAAGGTTCCCAACTCAGGTACACCGGCTCTTCCCAGACGACCCGTTGGTCGGCATGCCGTTCGCTGTTGGGGATGGTGACGCGGACGACCCGTCCGGAATCGAGGCGCACGAGGTACACGGACATGTCCCCCATGTACGCGATCTCCTTGACCACGCCGTGGGCCCGGTTCTCGTCACCGGAGGGCGCCTCACGGCTGAGCTCGATCTTCTCGGGTCGGATGGCCACCGCGACCTTCGCGTCCGGCGCAGCGCTGATCCCGTGGTCCACGAACACGGTCGAATCGAGCTCGGCGCAGCGGATGCGCACATGGCCCGGCTCGTCCTCGACGAGCTGGCCCTCGAACAGGTTCACGGAACCGATGAAGTCGGCGACGAAGCGTGAGTTGGGGAATTCGTAGATGTCCGTCGGCGTGCCGACCTGCACGATCTGGCCCTTGTTCATCACGCCGATGCGCGAGGCGAGCGTCATCGCCTCCTCTTGGTCATGGGTGACCACCACGAAGGTGACGCCGAGCTGCTCCTGCAGGTTGATCAGCTCGAACTGGGTATGTTCGCGGAGTTTCCTGTCGAGCGCGCCGAGCGGCTCATCCAAGAGCAGCAGCTTCGGTCGCTTGACCAAGGCCCGCGCCAGCGCGACACGCTGTCGCTGACCGCCCGACAGCTGGTGCGGCTTCCGCCGTCCGTATTCGCCCATCTTCACGATGTCGAGCATCTCCGCGACCCGGCGTCCGATCTCGGCCTTGGCGAGACCTTCCTGCTCGAGCCCGAAGGCGACATTGCTCTCCACCGTCATGTGGGGGAAGAGCGCGTAGGACTGGAACATCATGTTGACGGGACGCTCGTGAGGGGGGATGCCCGCCATGTCCTGCCCGTCGATGAGTATCCGCCCGGATGTCGGAGACTCGAAGCCCGCCAGCATGCGCAGCAACGTGGTCTTGCCGCAGCCCGATCCGCCGAGCAGACAGAAGATCTCGCCCTTGAAGATGCTGAGCGAGATGCCGTCCACCGCCACGAAGTCGCCGAAACGCTTCGTGACCGCCTCGATGCGGACATACTCCTGCGCGCGATCGACCGTCTTCTGCGTCACGCCACCCCCTCCGTCGGCGGATCCGCCGCGGGCACGACGACCCCAGCCGTCATGCCCGACGCGGACCGGATCACTGACCGGCCTTGAAGCGCGTCCAGGTCGCTGTCAGCGACTGGGTGAAGGCATCGCTCTCGGCGAGATCGACCTGAAGCCGCGCCTTGACCTCTTCGGTCGGATAGATGGCCGGGTTGCCCAGGACCTCCGGGCTGACGGACTTCTGTGCAGGGACGTTGAAGCTGGCGTAGTTGACGTAGTTGGTGTTCTTCGCCGCGACCTCGGGCCGCATCAGATAGTCGATGAACGCGTGGGCGTTCTCGACGTTCTTGGCATCCTTCGGGATCGCCAGCATGTCGAAGAACATGATCGTCCCCTCGCGCGGGATCTTGAAGTCGATCTTGATGCCGCTCCCGGCATCATCCGCGCGATCGCGCGCCTGGAACACATCGCCGGACCAAGCCATCGTCAGACAGATCTCGCCGTTGGCGAGATCGTCGATGAACTTGGAGGAATGCACATACTTGATGAACGGGCGCACCGACATCAGGACCTTCTCCGCCGCAGCGAGGTCCGCAGGGTCCTCGCTGTTCGGATCCTTGCCGAGATGGATGAGCACCGTGCCCAACACCTCGGTCGGCGAATCGAGGATGGCGACGCCGCAGTCGGCGAACTTCGAGACCACGGCGGGGTCATAGAACATCGCGAAACTGTCGACCGGCGCGTCCTTCATGCGCTCCGCGATCTTGCCCTGGTTGAAACCGATACCGGTCGTCCCCCAGAGATAGTTCACCGAGTGGGCGTTGTCGGCATCATGGCGAGCGACCTTCGCCATGAGAGCCGGATCCATGTTGGCGAGGTTGGGCAGCTTGCTCTTGTCGAGCTTCTGGAAGATGCCCGCCTTGATCTGCCGCTCGAGGAAGTTGGCCGAGGGCACGACGATATCGTAGCCGGTGTTGCCGGCAAGCAGTTTAGTCTCCAACACCTCGTTGGAATCGAAGACGTCGTAGGTGACCTTGATACCGGTCTCCTTCTGGAAGTCGGCGATCACGCTCTCATCGATGTAGTCGGACCAGTTGTAGACGTTGAGCACCTTCTGCTCAGCGGGCTTCGAGCAGGCGGTGAGCAACGTCGCGAGGGCGAGTACGGCGAATGCCGGACGGGCGGGCAGGTTCATGCGATGGGGACTCCCTGTAGGACAGCGGGGCGGTTGGACGACGGGCGCCGGAGCGCTTGCGCGTTTATAGCGCAGCGCCGCCGCGCGGGAAAGACCGGCGTCGGATGCCCGCTCGCCCGTCACGCCACCGGTGCTTCAGACGAGCCCGTCCCGCCGCAGTTCCTGGTGCAACTGGTCGAGGGTCTGCACCGCTTTGGACACGAGCTCGTCGATCTCGGCGGGGGTGATGACGAGCGGCGGCGCCGCGATCATGGTGTCCCAGACGGCCCGCATGACGAGCCCGTTCTTGACCGACAGATCCCGGCAACGGGTGCCGACCGCGCCTCGCTCGGGGAAAAACGCCCTCGAGGGCTTCCGCGGCACCAGTTCCAGGGCACCGAAGAGCCCCAGGGTGCGCGCCTCGCCCACCAAGGGGTGGTCGGCGAGCTCCCGCCAACGGGCCGCCCAGTAGGGGGCGATCTCGGTGCGCACGCGCTCCACGACCCGCTCGCGCTCGAGGATCTCGAGGTTGGCGTTGGCGACCGCGGCCGCCACCGGGTGGCCCGAGTAGGTGAAGCCGTGGAAGAACTCGCCGCCCTCCCCGACCAGCACCTCGGCCACGCGGTCGGCGACCATCAACGCGCCGAGCGGCTGGTAGCCGGAGGTGATGGCCTTGGCGAGGGTCATGAAATCCGGCCGTGTCCCGAAATGCTCGCAGCCGAACCACTCCCCGGTCCGACCGAAACCGCAGATGACCTCGTCGGACGCGAACAGGATCCCGTAGCGGTCGACGATGCGCTGCACCTCGGGCCAGTAGGTGCGCGGCGGGATGATGACGCCGCCCGCGCCCTGCACCGGCTCGCCGATGAAGGCCGCGACCTTGTCCGGGCCGATCTCGAGGATCTTCTCTTCGAGCTCGCGCGCGGCCTTGAGGCCGAACTCGTCCGGGTCGAGGTCGCCGCCGCACTCGAACCAGTACGGCTGGCCGATGTGCACGATGCCCGGGATGGGCAGGCCGCCCTGCGAGTGCATGGCCTTCATGCCGCCGAGCGAGGCCCCGGCCATGGTGCTGCCGTGATAGCCGTTCCAGCGGCTGATGATCACCTGACGCTCGGGCTGCCCGCGCAGCTCCCAGTAGCGGCGCACCATGCGCACCATGGTGTCGTTGGCCTCGCTGCCGGAGCCGGTGAAGAACGCGTGCTGGAACTGCGGCGGCGTGAGCCGCGCGAGACGGTCCGCCAGCTCGATGGCGGGCGGGTTCGCGCACTGGAAGAAGCTGTTGTAGTACGGGAGCTCCTGCATCTGCCGGTACGCGGCCTCGGCGAGCTCGCGTCGGCCGTAGCCGAGCGCCACGCACCACAGGCCCGACATGCCGTCGAGGATGCGGTGCCCTTCCGAGTCATGGAGGTGCACGCCCTCGGCGCGGGTGATGACCCGCGTGCCGCGCGCCGCCAACGATTTGTGGTCGGTGAAGGGATGCAGGTAGTGCGCGGCGTCGAGCGCCTGCCATTCGGCGGTGGTGTGCGCGGTGGTCATGCGTGGCCCCGGTGTGAGGATCAGGCGCGGCGTCAGACGTTGAGCAGCAGGTGCTCGCGCTCCCAGGAGCTGATCACCTGCAGGAACACCTCGTATTCCGCTTCCTTCACGATGGTGAAGGCCGACACGAACGGCTCGCTGAGGATCTCGATCAGCGGGTCGCACTCGCGCAGCAGACGGATCGCCTCGTCGAGGCTGCGCGGCAGCGAGAACGGGAGGTCGTGGGCGCTGCCGGTGATGGGGTCGGTCGGCGACAGGCCCTGCACCATGCCGAGATAGCCGCAGGCGAGCGAGGCTGCGCTCGCGAGATACGGGTTCGCATCGGCGCCCGCGAGACGGTTCTCGACGCGCCGGTCCTCCGGGCCCGACATCGGCACGCGCAGGCCGGCGGTGCGGTTGTCGTAACCCCACTGGACGTTGATCGGCGCCACCTGGAAGCGGCTGATGCGGCGGTAGGAGTTCACGTTCGGCGCGAGCAACGCCATCGCCGCCGGCAGGTACCGCTGCAGCCCCGCGATGTGCGAGAAGAAGAGCGGTGTCGGTGTGCCGTCCTTGCCGGAGAAGATGTTCTTGCGGGTCTGGCGGTCGACGATGCTCTGGTGGATGTGCATGGCGCTGCCCGGCTCCTTGGCGTGGGGCTTGGCCATGAAGGTCGCGTACATCTTGTGCCGCAGCGCAGCCTCGCGAGCGGTGCGCTTGAACATGAACGCCTGGTCCGCGAGGTCGAGGGCGTTGCCGTGCAGCAGATTGATCTCCATCTGCGCCGGGCCGTCCTCGTGGATCAGCGTGTCGATGGCGATGTCCTGGTCCTCGCAGAACTGGTAGACATCGTCGAACAGCGGGTCGAATTCATTGACCGCCGCGATGCTGTAGGACTGGCGGCCGGGCTCGGCGCGCCCCGAGCGGCCGATGGGCGGCTTCAACGGATAGTCGGCGTCGATGTTCGGCTCGACGAGGTAGAACTCGAGCTCCGGCGCGACGACCGGCTCCCAGCCCTTCTGCGCGTAGAGGTCGAGCACATGCTTCAGCACCTCGCGCGGCGCCATCTTCACGCGCCGGCCATCGGCATAGAAACAGTCGTGGATCACCTGCGCGGTGGGCTCGGCCGTCCAGGGCACACGGCGCACGGTGCGCGGGTCGGGCTTGAGGATGATGTCGATCTCGGCGGGGCTCATCGCCGAGGAGGTCTCCTCGGGATAATCGCCCGTCACGGTCTGCAGGAAGATGCTCTCCGGCAGCCGCATGCCCTGGTCGCCTTGGAACTTCTGGGCGGGCATCACCTTGCCGCGGGCGATGCCGGCCATGTCGGGGACGATGGCCTCGACCTCCTGGATGCCGTATTCACGGAAGAACTGTGCGATCTGGTCTGACATGGTCCTAGCCTCGGTTTCGCGCCGCCCGGCGGACCGCGCGCTCGCGCGCCGCGTCGCCAAAAGCGGCGAACAGCGCACGGGAAAAATCGTTGTCCATCACCTTCCATTCGGGGTGCCATTGCACCGCGAGCGCGAAGGCGCTGGCCGCCTCGGGGACGAAGGCCTCGATGAGGCCGTCGGGCGCGCGCGCCTCGACGCGCAGCGCTGGCGCCAGTCGTTTGACCCCCTGCCCATGCAGGGAGTTCACGGCGACGCTCATCGCGCCGCCCGCGAGCCGCTGCAGCAGCCCACCGGGCTCCAGCGCGACCTCGTGGGCGGGCGCGTACTGCACATCGAGCGGCTGCGACTTGTCCTCGCGATGATCCCGCAGCCCCGGGACCTCCTCGACGTGCTGCCAGAGGCTGCCGCCGAGCGCGACATTGATCTCCTGGAAGCCCCGGCAGACCCCGAGCAGCGGCACGCCCATCGCGAGCGCCGCGCGCACCAGCGGCAGCGTCGTGGCGTCGCGCTCCGGGTCGTGCAGCGTCCCCTCGCGGCTCGGACCCTCTTCGTAGTGATGCGGTTCCACGTTCGAGGGGCTGCCGGGGAACAGCAAGCCGTCCAAGGTGTCGAGGATGTCGCGCTGCTCGAGCGGATCCGGCAGCACCGGGATCAGCAGCGGCAGCCCACCGGCCGCGTGCATGACGGCAGCCGCATACTTCTCCCCCACCATATGGAAGGGATGCGGGCCGACCATGCGACGGTCGGCAGGGATACCGATGACAGGACGGGCAGACATGGGACACCAAAAGCGGCGGGCGCGATGCCCACCGTGCGCCCATTAGACCACAGCGGCGGCCCCTTTGCCTCCTGCCCGATGGAGGATATCGATACAAGTCATTGTTTTCATTAGTTCTGTATTGCCGCCCTGCGCCCCGCCCCGTATCCTGACCGGATGACTTCTCCCGACGCCCCGGAACTGGCCGCCTTCCTCTCACAGCACCCCGGGACGCGCTTCTTCGATGTCTTCCTGAACGACCTCAACACCGTCGAGCGCGGTAAACGCATCGACCGCGACGCCATCGCCGGCGTCTACAAGTCGGGGATGCTGTTGCCGGGGTCGATGTTCGCTCTGGATGTCCTCGGCGGCACGGTGCAGGCCACCGGACTCGGTTTCGACGAGGGCGACGCCGACCGCCCCTGCCGCCCGCTGCCCCACTCGCTGGTGCCGGTGCCCTGGCAGAACGATGGCGTCGCGCAGCTGCAGGTCTCGATGTACGAGCCCGACGGTCGGCCGTTCTTCGGCGACCCGAGACATGTGCTGGTGAAGGTGCTCGACAAGTTCCATCGCCTCAACCTCACGCCGGTGGTCGCGATCGAGTACGAGTTCTACTTCGTGGACCGAGAGCGCACCGCCGCCGGACAGCCGCAGCCACCGCCGCTGCCGCGCACGGGTCGTCGCGAGTTCCGCACCCAGATCAACGCGATGACCGACCTCGACGAGTATTCGGCCGTGCTCGCGCGCATCGATACGGTCTGCCGCGCGCAAGGCATCCCCTCCACCTCCGCGCTCGCCGAATACGGTCCTGGACAGTTCGAGGTGAACCTCCTGCACCGCGCCGACGCGCTGCGCGCCTGCGACGAGGCGCTGCGCTTCAAGCGCGTGGTGCGCAGCGTGGCGCGGGAATACGGCTGGGACGCGACCTTCCTGCCGAAGCCCTACCGCGACATGGCGGGATCCGGGCTGCATGTGCACGCGAGCGTGCTCGATGCCGCGGGACGCAACATCTTCGAGTGCCCCGAACCAACCGATGACGGCCCTGACGGCGGTCTGCGGATCGAGAGCAGCGAACTGCGCCATGCCATCGGCGGCGTGCTTGCGACGCTCGGCGAAGGCACGGCGATCTGCGCGCCGGGACCCAACTCCTACCGCCGTTTCCGTCCCGAGGCCTATGTGCCGATGACACCCTCGTGGTCGGTCAACAACCGCGGCTCCGCCGTGCGCCTGCCGCCGAGCGATCCCGCCAACCGCCGCATCGAGCACCGGCTCGCCGGCGCCGACGCCAACCCCTACCTCGTGACGGCTTGGCTGCTCGCAGGCATCCACTACGGCATCTCGCAGGGCCTCGAACCGCCGCCGCCGGTGCGCGGCAACGCCTACCGCGAGAACGGCACACCCCTGCCCTCGCACTGGGCGACCGCCATCGAACGCTTCCGCGCCAGCGAGTTCGCCGCGTCCTACCTCGGCCGTCCGTTCCGCGACCTCTACGCGACCGTCAAGCAGGCCGAACTCGACGAGTTCAACACCCATGTCACGCCGCTCGAGATCGAGTGGTACATGGGCGCGATCTGACCGGGCAGCCCTTGAACGGCCAGAGCACGAGCGGTCACATCGACTCCTGGTACGCGGCCTCCGCGCCGCCACAGCCGCCGCGACCCGCGCTGCGGGGCGACGCCGACGCGGACATCTGTGTCATCGGTGGCGGCATCGCCGGGTGCTCCACCGCGCTGCACCTCGCCGACCGCGGGTACCGCGTTGTGCTGCTCGAGGCCCACCGCATCGGCTGGGGCGCCTCCGGCCGCAGCGGCGCGCAGGCCATCCCCGGCATCGCCTGCGGACAGCACAAGCTGCAGGCGCTGGTCGGCGAGGCCGATGCACGGCGCATCTGGGACGTCTCCGTCGAGGGCCTGCGGCTGCAGCGCGAGCTGATCGCCCGCCACGGCATCGACTGCGACCTGCGCTGGGGACAGATGCATGTGGCGATCAAACCGAGACAGGAGCGCGAACTGCGCGAAGAGGTCGCGACCCTGCACCGCGACTACGCCTACGACAGCGTCCGCATGGTCGAGCGCGAGGAACTGCGCGCCACCATCGCGTCCGATCGCTATATCGCCGGCACCTACGACAGCGCGGGCGGCCACATCCACCCGCTCAAGTACACGCAGGGCCTCGCCGCCGCCGCCGAGCGCGCGGGCGTACGGATCTTCGAGGACAGCCGCGCCCTCGCCCATGCGCGCGTCGCGGGGGCGCTGGAGGTCACCACCGCCACCGGTCGGGTGCGCTGCCGATCGCTCGCGCTCTGCGGCAACGCCTGGCTCGGGCCCTTCGCGCCTGCCCTCGCCCGCAAGATCATGGGCGTCGGCACCTACATCGTCGCCACGCGACCGCTCGGCGCCGAGCGCGCCGCGGCGCTCATCCGCAACGACGCCGCGGTCACCGACATCAACTGGGTGATCGACTACTTCCGCCGCTCCGCCGACCACCGTCTGCTGTTCGGAGGACGCGTGAGCTATTCGGGCCTCGACCCCCTCGGCACGCGCCGCGCCACGCGTGCGCGCATGCTGGCGGTGTTCCCGCAGCTCGCCGACGCCGACATCGAGCACGCCTGGGGCGGCTATGTCGACATCACCATGAACCGCGCCCCGCATTTCGGACGGCTCGAGCCGGATGTGTATTTCTTGCAGGGGTTCTCGGGCCACGGCATCGCGCTCACCGGCATCGCCGGGAAGCTCCTCGCCGAGGCCATCGCCGGCACCGCCGAGCGCTTCGATCTCTTCGCCCGGATCGCACACCGCGACTTCCCGGGCGGGACGGCGCTGCGCCGACCCGCGCTCGTGCTCGCGATGCTGTGGTACCGGATGCGGGATCTGCTCTAGCCCGGCGTTAGGCCGAGGTCGACGCCGCCCCCGTCGTCGCGTTCGCCGCTGCTGCCTTGCGCGGTGCCCAGCCCATCCGGGCACGGATGCGGTCCGTGATCTCGGCCACCAACGAATACGCCGCCGGCACCACGACCAGCGACAACAGCGTCGAGGTGATGAGGCCGCCGATCACCGATACGCCGAGCGGCGTGCGGAAGTTGCCGTCGGCGCCGAGACCGAGCGCGATCGGCAGCATGCCGGCGCCCATCGCCACCGTGGTCATGATCACCGGCCGGGCGCGCTTGCGGCAGGCCTCGATGAGCGCATCGCGCCGCGACAGCCCCGCCTCCTCGCCGAGCACGGCGTAGTCGACGATCAGGATCGAGTTCTTGGTGGCGATGCCGGTGAGCAGCAGCAGGCCGATGAGCGAGGGCAGCGACAGCGCGTTGCCGGTGAGCAGCAGCAGACCGAACGCCCCACCGCCGCAGAGCGGCACCGCCGCCAGGATCACCAGCGGCAGCGTCGCGCTGTGGAAGAGCAGCAGCAGCACGACATACACCGCGACCACGCCCGCGAGCATCGCCACCGCGAAGCCCACGAACAGTTCGACGAAGGCCTCTGAATCGCCCGCCGGCATGATGCGCACGCCGGTCGGCAGGTTCTTCGCGATCGGCAGATCGCGCACCTTCGCCATGATGTCGCCGAGCGGCCGCCCGTTGAGCTCCGCGGAGACGGTGACGTTGCGCTCGCGGTTCAGGCGGTCGATGCGCGCCGGTCCGCTGCCCTCCGTGATCTCCGCCACCGCGGACAGCGGCACCGGCCCCCGCGCCCCCGGCACGCGCAGCTGGCTCAGCACCGCGGGGTCCGTCAGCGCGCCGCCTGCCAGCTGCACGCGGATCGGGACCTGACGCTCTGCGAGGTTGAGCTTGGCGAGCCGTTGGCGCACATCGCCGCTGGTCGCGATGCGCGCAGCATCCGCGATGTCCACGGTCGAGACGCCGAGGTCCGCGGCGCGCGCGGGGTCCGGACGGATGACGATCTCCGGACGCAGCAGCGCCGCGCTCGTGCTGACGGATCCGAGACCCGGGATCTGCCGGATCTGCGCCGCAAGCTCGCGAGAGGTGCGGCCGAGCACCTCCGGATCGCGCCCCGCGAGCACGAGGCTCAGCCGATCGCCGGGCCCGCCCGCCGAGAACTGGAAACGCACCCCGGGCAGGTCGCGCAGCAGCGCGCGCACCGCGTTCTCGAGCTCGGCGCTGTCGCGCGAACGCTCGGTCTTGAACTCGAGCGTCAGGAGGATGCGCCGGACCTCGGGGAAACTGAGGCCGCCGCTCATGGTCTCGCTGGAATCGCCGCCGATCGAGGTGAAGATGCTCTTGAGCTCCGGCACGCCGGCGCGCAACCGCGACCGCACATCGCGCGCCACCGCGAGCGAGTCGGTCATGCGCGCCCCGGGCGGCAGCTCGACCTGCAGCTGCACCCGCGCCTCGTCGGTCGAGGGCACGAAGGTCTTGGGGATGAGCGGGATCAGCGCCAGCGAGGCGACGAAGGTGAGCATCGCGAGACCGATGGCCCAGCGACGGTGGCGCAGCGCGAGATCGACCCAGCCCAGATAGCGGGTCATGAGCGGCGAGTCGGCCGCGTCCTTCGGCGCCTGCGACATGAAGCGTGCGGCCAGCATCGGCGTCAGCAGGCGCGCCACCAGCAGCGAGAACAGCACCGCTGCCGCGGCCGTCCAGCCGAACTCGCGGAAGAACTTGCCGGTGACGCCCGGCATGAAGGCGACGGGCACGAACACCGCCGCGAGCGTCGCCGAGGTCGCGATCACCGCGATGCCGATCTCGTCCGTCGCGTCGATGGCCGCCTGCAGCGGCGGTTTGCCCATCGCACGGTGTCGGGCGACGTTCTCGACCTCGACGATGGCGTCGTCGACCAGGATGCCGATGACCACCGCCAGCGCGAGCAGCGTCAGCAGGTTGAGCGAGAAGCCGAGCCACCACATCACCGCGAAGGTCGGGATCACCGAGAGCGGCAACGCGATGGCCGAGATCCAGGTGGCGCGCCAATCGCGCAGGAAGAACCAGACCACGATCACCGCGAGCAGCGCCCCCTCGAGCAGCATGGTCATCGAGGAGTCGTAGGACGCCTTGGCGTCCTCGACGCTCGCCACCACCTCGGTGAAGGTCACCTCAGGGTGCGCAGCCTGCAGCTTGGCGACGGCCTTGCGTACGCCCTCGCCGACGTCGACCTCGCTCGAGCCGCGGGTGCGACGCATGGAGAAGCCGACCACCCTCTCCTCATCCAGCAACGCCGCGGCACGGGGTTCGCCGGCGCCGTCGGTCACGGTGGCGATGGCGGAGAGACGCACCGTGCGCCCGTCGGGCAGGTAGATGGGATAGTCCGCGAGTTCGCCGGCGGTGCGCACGACCGCGACGGTGCGCACGGCCTGCTCCGCCCCGCCCGTCACCGTGCGGCCGCCCGGCCGCTCGAGCTGCAGCCGCGCGAGCTGGTTCGAGACCGACCCGGCCGTGACGCCGAGCGCCTGCAGCGCCTCGGGGCGCAGGTCGACCCGCACCTCGCGGTCGACACCGCCCGAACGGCTGACCGAGCCGACGCCTGCGACGCCGTACATCGCCTTGGTCACGGTGTCGTCGACGAACCAGGAGAGCTCGTCGAGCGCCAGACGCTTGGAGGAGACCGCGTAACCGATGACGGTGCCGCCGACCAGGTTCAGACGCTGCACCACCGGCTCGTCGATGTCGGCCGGCAGCTCGCGCCGCGCGCGCGTGACGGCATCGCGCACCTCGTCGAGCGCGGCGTCGATGTCGCGGCCGAGCTCGAACTCGATGCGCGTGACCGAGGTACCCTCGCTGACCGAGGACGTCATCTTGTCGATGTCGGCGATGCTCGCCACCGCGTCCTCGATCTTGCGCGTGACGTCGGTCTCGAGGATGGAAGGCGTCGCGCCCGGCAGGCCCACCGTCACCTGGATGGTCGGCAGCGCGATGTCGGGCAGCTGCGAGATCGGGAGTTTGTGCAGACCCCAGAAGCCGGCGATCGTGAGGAGGACGAAGGCCAGCACCGAGGGCAGCGGATGCGCGATGCCCCAGCGCGACAGGTTCACGGCGGCGTGCCCTGCACGACCTTCACGGTCTCGCCGTCGCCGAGGAAGCCCGCACCGCGCACCGCGATGCGCTCGTCCGCCTTGAGGCCGGAGCGCACCTCCAGCGTGTCGCCCTCGACGGTGCCGGTCTCGATGCGGCGCTGCTCGACGCGATCGCCCTCGCGCAGCACGAACACGTAGGGCAGACCGTCGCGGAACACCACCGACTCGCGCGGCACCACGCTGACCTCCGCCTTGCCGACGGCGATGCGCCCTTCCGCGAACATACCGGCGCGCAGCGTGCCGGGATCCGGCAGGTCGGCGTAGACCACCGCAGTGCGGGTCTTCGGATCGACCGATGGCGACACCGCGCGGATGCTGCCGGTGATGGCGGCGCCATCGGGCGCGCGCAGCCGCACCGCCGCGTCGGGCCGGACCTTGGCGAGGTCGCTGTCGGAGATCTCGGCGCGCCACTCGAGGCGACCGCGGCGGATGAGGCGGAGCAGCTCGGCGCCCGCCGAGACCACCTGCCCGGGTTGCGCGTTGCGCACCGAGATCACGCCGGCATCGGGTGCGCGCAGCGTGGCGAAGCCGAGCCGCAGTTTCGCGGCGTCGCGCTCGGCCTCAGCGGCGGCGACCTGGGCCACCGCGCGCGCGCGGTTGGCGCGAAGTTCATCGAGGTTGGCGCTCGAGATGAGGTTGCTGGCGATCAGCGATTCGCCACGCGTCGCCTGCGCGGTGGCGAGATCGAGGCTGGCGCGTGCCTGCGCAAGGCTGGCCTCAGCCTGACGCGCCTGCACATCGAGCGTACGGCGGTCGAGTTCGAGCAGCGGTTGGCCGGCGACGACACGCGCGCCGGGCTCCACCAGCACGGAGGCGATGCGCAGGCCGGTGAGCTCGACCCCGAGCGACATCTCCTGCCACGCAGCGACCGAGCCGGAGGCCGTCACCTCGCGCTCGACGCTGCGGCGGGCGGCGGTCGCGGTGGTCACGGTCATCGAGGCGGCCGCGGCCGCCGGCTTCGCGGGGCGACCGTCGCCGCAGGCCGCGAGCGCGAGGAGCGGCACCCACGCCAGCAGCCGGAAGAGCGATGAAGGTCGGGCAGGACGGGACACGGTGGCCATGGCCACACGATACGCAGGCGGGTGGGACGACGCTACCCTGCCCGGCCTGCTGACCGAGGCCCGGCCAAAACCCGCGGTCGCACCTCGAAACAGGCGTGGATACGGGCGTTCCGGGCGTAGTCCGGCGGCAGCGTCTGACGGCTGATGTCGCGGATCTCGTGGCGCTCGTCGAGCGCGGGGTCGAGCCGGAACCGCTGGGCGTTGGTGGAGAACACCAGCAGTCCACCGGGGGCGAGCAGCGCCACACAGTCGTCGATCAGCGCCGCATGGTCGCGCTGCACATCGAACACGCCGACCATCCGCTTGCTGTTGGAGAAGGTCGGCGGATCGCAGAACACGAGGTCGTAGCGCTCGCCGCGAGCCCGCGTCTCGCGCAGCCACTCGCGGACGTCGGCTTGCACGCGACGATGCGCCGGCAGGTCGAGGCCGTTGAGGGCCAGGTTGGCGCGCGCCCACTCGAGATAGGTCGCGGAGAGGTCGACCGTCGTCGTCTCGCGCGCGCCGCCCGCCGCCGCATGCACGGTGGCGGTGCCGGTGTAGCCGAAGAGGTTCAGGAAGCGCTTGCCTTGCGCCAGCGTGCCGAGCCGCAGACGGGTGGGCCGGTGGTCGAGGAAGAGTCCGGTGTCGAGGTAGTCGCCGAGATTGACCTCGAAGCGCAGACCTCCCTCGCGCACCACCAGCCACTCGCCGCGGGCCTCGTCGGCCGCATCGCCGCCCGGACCACGCTTCACATACTGCTCGCCGCGCTTGTGGCGGCGGCGGGTACGCAACCGGATGCGTTCGGCCGGGACGCCCGCGGCTTCGACGAGGGCGGACAGCGCCTCGCTGCGGCGGCGGCGCACGGCGTCCTCGGGGATCTCGCGCGGCGCCTCGTACTCCTGCACGACGAGCCAACGGGCGCCGTCGGTGGAGCCGGCGGACGCGTCGCCTTCGGCGGTGTAGAGGTCGATGGCGAAGGCGTACTCGGGCATGTCGGCGTCGTAGATGCGGTAGCAGCCGACCTGATCGCGCTTCGCCCACGCGGCGAGCTGCGCGAGGTTCTTGCGGATGCGGTTGCCGAACATGACGGCGCCCGGCGTGTGCGCGAGCGCCGGATCGATGCGGGTGCCGGCCGAGGGACGCAGCTCGCGTGCGGCGCCCTCGCCGACCTCGATGCGCAACAGACGGCACTCGAGCGCGCCGTTCCAGACGGTGTGCACGCGATGCGCGCGCAGGCCGAGTTCGAGGCCGAGCGAGGGGTCGCCGGTGAGCACCGCCGCCTGCCAGCCGGGGAAATGCCCGCGCAGCACCGCGCCGAGTTCGGCATGGACCGAGCGGGCCGCCGACAGGTCGCCGAGCCGCAGCCCCCACGGCGGATTGGTGCAGAGCAGACCGACCGCGGCGCCGTCGGGGCGCGCCTCCGCGAGCGACCCGGGTTCGAACCGGGTGATCTCCGCGACGCCGGCATGGGAGGCGTTGAGGCGCGCCTCGCGGATGAGCGCGGCGTCGAGGTCCCGGCCGCGCAGCGCGACCCCGAGCGATCGGCAGCGCTCGAGCCCCGCGGCAGCCCTCGCCTCGGCGGCCTCGACCAAGGACCGCCACAGCGCCGGGTCATGGCCCGGCCACTGCAGGAAGCCGAAATACCGTCGTCGATGGTTGGCCGCGAGACCCGCAGCCATGCGTGCGGCCTCGATGACCAGCGTCCCCGAGCCGCACATCGGGTCGAGGAAGGCCGCGCCCTCGGCGGCGAGCGCGGGCCAGCCCGCGCGCAGCAGCACGCCGGCGGCGACGTTCTCGCGCAGCGGCGCCTCGCCGGTGTCGCCGCGCCAGCCGCGCCGATGCAGACCCTCGCCTGAAAGGTCGATCGACACCGTGACCTTGGTGCCGACCGCATGTGCATGCACACGCACACCGGGCTCTCGCGTCGCGATGTCGGGGCGCGCGCCCGTGCCGTCGCGCAGCGCATCGCAGATGGCGTCCTTGAGGCGCAGCGTGCCGTAGTGGGTGTTGACGACGGCGGGGTGCCGACCGCTCCACTCGCAGGCGAGCGTCTGCGCCGGGTCGACATGCGTCCGCCAGTCGATGGCGCGCAGCGCCGCATAGATCGCCGCGTCGTCCGCCGCTTCGAAACGCAGCACCTCGAGATACACCCGGCTCGCGACCCAGGACTCGAGACAGGCCCTGTAGGCGACCTCGAGCGGCCCGGTGAACGCGACGGCGTTGCCGCGTTCACGGATGTCGGTCGCACCGAGGGCGGCGAGCTCGCGCGCCAGCAGGTCGCCGAAACCGCGCGGCACGCTGGCGAGGAACTGCCGGAAAGCCGCGCTCATGCGAGATCCGCCGGCGGCCAGGGCCGCAGACCCTTGCGGGTGCGGGTCAGATGCCGCGCGAGGATGCGGTATACGTCGGGATCGAATCCGGCCTGCGGCGTGGCAAGGCCGACACGGGTGGCCTCGACAGGATCGACCTCGTCCGGCTGCACGCTGCCGAGGTACTGCCAACCGTCGAGCACATGCCATTGCCGCAGGCCCATGGCGCTCGTCTCCTCCAGCGCCACCGCGCCCTTGTAGGGCCAGCTGCGCAACTTGTGCGGCGCGAGCGCGAGTTTCAGACGCAGGTTGTGCTTGAGGCGGGGCTCCGCGCCGACGCACGCACCGGCGCAGCGGCCGACCTGATGGCCGAAGCACGAACCCTCGCCGCCCTGTTCGAGCCCGAGCACGCGCAGGCAGAGCTTCTGCTCCCGCGCGAGCGTGGTGAGCGCGGTGCGCGCCTGCCGCACGGAGCGGTACAGGCCGAAGACATCACCCGCGGGCAGCGGTCCCTCGAGCGGGGTCAACTGCGGTGCCGACCCGTCGTCGTCCACCCGCCAGGTGAAGAGTTCGCCGCCGCCCCGCAGTCGTCGGTTGTAGACCGGCTTCGATTCGCGCACCACGCGTGCCTCGAGCAGCAGTGCGCCGAGTTCACCCGCGGTCTCGGTCCACTCGATGCGCCGCACCTGCGCCGACAGGCGCTGCGACTTGGCATCACGCCCGGCCGACATGAAATGCGAGAGCACCCGCTCGCGCAGGTTGAGTGCCTTGCCGACATAGAGCAGCGCATCGCCCTCGCCGATGAAGCGGTAGACGCCGCAGGCCTCCGGCAGGTCGTCCACGAGATCCGGCGACAGGTGCGAGGGCAACGACGGACGCCGCCCGACACGATCGAGCGCCGCGTCCAGCGCCTCGGCGGGCCACCCGCGGCGCAGCGCGCCCCACAGCTGCGCCAGCACCTGCGCGTCGGGCAAGGCGCGGTGCCGCGAGGCGCACTCGAGTCCGTGCCGGGCGATGATCGCGTCGAGGTTGTGGCGCGGCTGCTCCGGATAGAGGTCGCGCGACAGGCGCACGGTGCAGGCGAGCGGCGCCGAGAACGGCCGCCCGAGCCGCCGCAGTTCGGTACGCACGAAACCGTAATCGAATCGGGCGTTGTGGGCGACGAACCGTCGACCGGCGAGCCGCGCCTCGACCTCGTCGGCGATGGCCGCGAACGGCGGCGCATCGGCGACCATCTCGTCGCTGATGCCGGTCAACTGCTGGATGGAGGGCGGGATGCGGCAGCCGGGGTTCACGAGGCGGCTCCACTCCCACTCGACCTCGCCTGCCCGGACGCCGACGATGGCGATCTCGGTGATGCGGTGCCAAGCAGGATGCCCGCCGGTGGTCTCGACGTCGACGCAGGCGATGGGTTCGTCGAACGCGGCCATGTGGCCGATTCTATCAGCCGACACGCACCATCCCCCGACATGCCTCGCCCGGCCCGCACCGATATGGTGCGCAAATCACGCTACAATCCCGCCAAAGCCGCCCCGATCGGCCTTCTGGGCCTTGGCACGCGACTTGCTCTTTGTCTGTGACGACGACCTCCCCAACAAAGGACTGAACATGAACAAGACCGCCCCGCTCGCCGCGCTCGCGCTCACCGTGCTCGCCGCGCCCCTCGCGCGCGCCGAAGTGAGCTCGACCATCACGCTCGCCACGGACTACGACTTCCGCGGCATCACGCAGACCGCTCGCGACCCGGCGCTGCAGGCCAGCCTCGACTGGTCGAGCGAGTCGGGCTTCTACTTGGGCGCCTGGGTCAGCAATGTCGATTTCGGGGACGGCACCAAGGCCGATTTCGAGTGGGACCTGCTCGGCGGCTACCGCGGCTCGATCGGCGAGGACGGCGGCTTCGACATCGGCTTCGTCCAGTACAACTTCAACCCGAGCGGAGACAAGCTCCAGTTCGGCGAGTTCTACGCCGGTGCGTCCTACAAGGCCATCTCGGGCAAGTTCTGGTACGCGGACGACTTCAGCAACTCCGGCGAGAGCGCCACCTACATCGAGGTCAACGCGGCGATCCCGCTGCCGAACGACTTCGGTCTCGCCCTGCATGTCGGCCAGAGCGACGGCGATTACTGGGATGCCGTCTACGGTGATGGATACCTCGACTACTCGATCGGCGTGACGAAGTCGGTAGGCAACTTCGCGCTGGCCCTCAAGTGGATCGACGGCAGCGACCTCAAGGCCACCGATGGCACGCCGGGCGATGTCTTCACCTCGGAGGGCAAGGTCCAGTTCTCGGTCGCCACCACCCTGCCCTGGTAAGCGAACGCGACGGCCCACCCGGTCCGACCGTCCTGAAATGAAAAGCCCCCCGTCGCGATGCGGCGGGGGGCTTTTTCTTGGATGTCATCCCCGACCGGCGGACCGGCCTGAGGAGGGTCAGAGGCTCAGGCGCCCCGGGTGGCGAAGTTGCGACGGAACGCGGTGATCGCGGCCGCCGCGGCCGATGCACCCGCCGTGTAGACGGCCATCGTCAACAGGTAGCCCGGGAACCAGCCGGCGACCTGGGTGGCGAACGCCGCCAGCGAGGTCGGAGCGGCCGGCGGCGCCAGCAGGTACATGCCGAGGTTGGCGATCGCGAAGCAGCCCGCGGCCGCGACCGGCACCGCCAGCGCGATGCGCCAACCGGCGCCCGCCTTCGCGACGGCCTGACCCGCCCACCACAGCAATCCGTAGGCCGGGATCAGGAACAGATAGGCCGGCGAGTAGCACAGCGTCGGCGTGCCGAGCCCGAACGCGACCAGGTCGGCGACCCAAGCGAGCGCGAAGAACGCAGGGAATAGACGGGCCTCGCGCAGCCAGAGGCCGGCCAGGAAGAACACGGCCCAGGACGCGTCCGGCGGACCGCCGTACTCGCCGAAGTGGCCGATGCGCGTGACGAACATGGCGAGCGCAAGCCCGAGAGCGAGCGGCCAGAAGGAACGGTCTGTACGGATCATCTGTGTTCGACTCCTCGATCAAAGTTCAACGCGGCGCACCCCAGCGCACCGTCAGGAAAGCCTCTCGACCCAACGCCGGGTAGAGCGTGGCGGTCTCGTAGCGGCGGTCGAGCGCGTTCGCCACCCTCGCCTGCAACTGCACCGACGGGCTCAACTGCCAGGAGGCGGTCAGGTCGACCACCGCGTAGCCGCCCAGCCGGCGCGTGTTACCGAGGTCATCATACCGCTGACCGGCCCATTGCACACTTGCACCGACGCCGAGACGCGTCGCACTCCAGTCCACGGCCGTGCGACCGGACCACTCGGGCCGCCGCGGCAGCTCGCGGCCGCGGTTGGGACCGACACTACGGTCTTCGGCCTGCAACCACGACAGCGTCTGCGAGAACCGCCAAGGTCCCGAGCGCCAGTCGATCCCGGACTCGACGCCCGTGAGCGCGGCCCGCGAGATGTTCTGCGGCAGGAAAGTGGCGACATCGAAGGCGACGAGGTCGTCGATCTCGCTGCGATAGGCCGCGACGTTCCAGCGCACACCAGCCATCGTGCCGCGCAGACCCACCTCGGCGGTACGCCCACGCTCGGGTCGCAGGTCCGGATTGCTGAAGCCCGGGTAGTAGAGCTCGTTGAACGACGGCGCCTTGAAGGCCGTGCCGAAGCTCGCATGCGCCTGGATGCCGCCCGCAGAACGCCAGCCGAGGGCGAGGCTGCCGGTCGTGTTCGAGCCGAACTGCTCGTTGTCGTCGCCACGGAGCGCGAACGCCGCGTTGAACGCGCCCTGCCGCAGCGCGTACTGCGCCCAAGCGGCGCGGTTGTCCCGCGAAGTGCTCGTGTAGCCGGTATCGCTCTCGACGCGGTCCCGCAGCCAATCGAGCCCGAGCGTGAGATCGCCCGCCCCGACACGCAGGTCGTTCTGCCAGGACGCGCTGTCGCGCTGCGAGTCGAAGACGCTGGTGAAGGTGCCGCCGGCGCGGAAGCTCGTCGATTCGTCCCAGGAGCGCCCCGCCTGCACGGTGCTCCGCCAGCCGTCGCGCGGCATGGCCACCCACTTGACCCCCGCCATCTGGTTCACGAGGTCCGATTCGTTGAGGAAGGAGCTGTCGAAGGCGACGCGCGCCTCGCTGCGCTGCACGAAGGCCTCCAGCTCATGGCTGCCGAGACGCGTACCGGCGCGCAGGTTGACGCTGCCGTTGCGGTAGGGGTCGCGGTCGGGCTCGTCGGTGAAGCAACCGCCGCCCGGCGGGAAAGGCCGGCCGAGGCAGGCGTTCACGCCGTCGGTACGCAGATGGGACGCCTGCAGGTCGAGCCAGCCCGACGCATCACCGAGACCCGCCGACAGCGCCGCCTGGGTGGTGCCGTTGGAGCCGCCCGTGACGCGCAGCGACGGCGGCGCCGACGACCCGCGACGGGTGAAGATCTGCACCACGCCGCCCATGGCATCGGCGCCGTAGAGGCTGGAGCGCGGGCCGCGCACGATCTCGATGCGTTCGATGGTGTCGATGGGCAGGTCCTGCACCACCGGGATGCCGGTCGTCACGGAACCGATGCGCACGCCGTCGACCAGCCAGAGAACATGGTCCGACTCGCCGCCGCGCAGGAAGACGGAGGTCGGTTGGCCGACGCCGCCCTGCCGCGTGAGCGCGAAGCCCTCCACGCCGGCGAGCAGTTCATCGAGCGTGCGCGCCTGCAGGCGCTCGATGTCCTCGCGCTCGATGACCGTGACCGACGAGAGCGTCTCGTCGAGGGACTCCGGCAGACGCGAAGCGGTGACCACCACCGTGTCCGAGGACGCACGGGAGGCCTCGGCGGCGATGACGACGCCACCCGAGGACAGGCCGAGGAGGAGCGCACCCGACAGGGCGCGGACGGACGCCGAAGCGCGAAGGATCTTCATGACAGCACTCCCACGCGCAAGCCACCCGTGCGCGTTCAGTCGCACCGAGAGGCCGGTCTCCGGACTTGCGAGGGCGTTGCCGCCGGGCGATGCCTTCCCACGACCGCTGGGGTCGCAGTGGCTCAGAAGTCGCCCTGCCTCGCTTACCGTTGCGGGGGCAGTGCCGGAATCGTGGCTCGAGGCCACCCACCGGCTTCCCGTTTCACCCATGCCGCGGAATGCGGCACGAGCACCTCTCGGATGTCGCGGACTTTAGTACCGCGGTCCGCGCGCGTCAATCGCGCGCGACGACGCTGGACCTCGATGACCGCTTCTTGGACCGCACGCAGGACATCGGCGTCATGAACTGCAGGACAACGCCGAGCAGCCCGCTTTGTGACGCGCCCACTCCGGCCGCCGCGCAGCGTAGGACTCGCGGCCGGGCTGGTCTTCATAGGGTCGGCGCAGCACCGAGAGCAGCTCGCGCAGCGGCGCATCATCGCCCGCGGTCGCGGCGTCGATCGCCTGCTGCGCGAGGTAATTGCGCGGCAGATACCGCGGATTCGCGGCGTCCATGCGCGCGATACGCCACGCCGCGGGACGCCCTTCGCGCGCGGCACGCGTCTGCCAGCGGTCGACCCACGCCTGCCATCGGGCCACGAGCGCCGCATCCAGCGCGGCAGCGTCGTAGACGGCGTCGCTCAAAAGCACGCGCAGGTCGCCTGTCGGCAAGTCCGACAGCAGGCGCGCGAGTCCGCGGAACAGGATCGGCATGTCGGTCTCGACCACCGCGAGCAGACCGAAGAGCTCGTTCAGCAGCGGCTCATCGTCGTCATCGAGCGCGACCAGACCGAGTTTCGCTGCCAGCATCTCGCGGTGGCCACGCCCGAAAGTGTCGCGATACCGCTCCAGTGCGCGCTGCAACCCGTCGTCGTCGGCGCCGAGCGGACGCAGCGCGCCGGCGAGCCGCGCGAGGTTCCACAAGGCGATCTGCGGCTGCCGCCCGTAGCAGTAACGCCGCCCCTGCGCGTCGGTGGTGTTGGGGGTCCAGGACGGGTCGTAGCCCTCGAGGAAGCCGTACGGGCCGTAGTCGATGGTCAGCCCGAGCACCGACATGTTGTCGGTGTTCATCACCCCGTGCACGAAGCCGACGCGCATCCAGTGCGCGACCATCGTCGCCGTGCGCTCCGCGACCTCGCCCAACCACGCCACCGGAGCGTCGGGCGCCGCCGGATCGATGTGCGGATAGAAGTCGCGGATCGTGCGCTCGAACAAGGCACGCAGCGGCACTGCCTCGTCGGACGCGGCATGGATCTCGAAGTTGCCGAAACGCAGGAAGGTCGGCGCGACGCGGCAGACGATGGCACCCGGCTCGGGGCGCGCATCGCCGTCGTAGAACATGTCGCGCACGACGGATTCGCCGGTCACCACCAGGCTCAGCGCACGGGTGGTCGGCACACCGAGCGCGTGCATGGCCTCGCTGCACAGGAACTCGCGCAGGCTCGAGCGCAGCACCGCTCGACCGTCGGCGAAACGTGAGTACGGGGTGACGCCCGCGCCCTTGAGCTGCAGCTCGTCACGGCGTCCGTCGGGACCCGGCAGTTCGCCGAGCGTGATCGCGCGGCCATCGCCGAGTTGTCCCGCCCAGTTGCCGAACTGATGTCCGCCGTAGCGCGCCGACCACGGCCGCATGCCGGGCGCCAGCGCGTTGCCCGCGAGGATGTCGAGCGCGCGGCTCCCTGGGGCCGGGCGCGCGAGGCCCAATCCGGCCGCGAGGTCCTCCGACCAACCGATGAGCCGCGGCGCCGCGACCGGCGTCGGCGCGACGTGGCTCGCGACCACGCCCGGGACCTGCCGCGGCGAGGCATCGCCCGATCCGTCGACCGGTAGCCCATCGAGGAACCGCGTCTCGAAGACGCAATCCGAAAGGTCACGAGGAACGGGGGTGTCGCGGCTCGTCATCGCGGCAGAAATGCTGTCCGAAGGGGCGCTCATGGGCCGCGCTATGATGCCCGCATATGCGCGCCCGCGTCGTCTCCTTGCACCGCTACCCGGTCAAATCCGCTCAGGTGATCGACCTCGACTCGGCGCGTCTCGGCCGCCATGGGCTGCAGTACGACCGCAGCTGGCTGATCGTCGACGAACGGGACCGGTTCATCACGCAGCGCACCCACCCCGCCCTCGCCCGGCTCGAAGCGCATCCGGAAGCGGACGGCGGACTGCGGCTCTTCCACCCGGCGGCGGGATCGATCGTGCTGGCGCCGCCGCCCGCCTTGACGCCCCCCGGAGACCTGCGCCGGGTGCGCGTCTGGAGCCGCGAGGTGCCGGCGAGGGACTGCGGAACCGAGGCCGCCGCGTTCGCGAGCCGCGTGATCGACGCGCCAGCGCGCCTCGTCGCCGCGCTCGACGCCACCTTCCCCGACGGCTATCCGCTGCTCCTCTGCAACGCCGCGTCGCTCGCGGACCTCGTCACGCGGCTGCCCGCGCCGATCCCGATGGCGCGCTTCCGGCCGAACATCGTCG
This sequence comes from Steroidobacteraceae bacterium, assembly GCA_040400835.1. Lineage (GTDB taxonomy): Bacteria > Pseudomonadota > Gammaproteobacteria > Steroidobacterales > Steroidobacteraceae > UBA964. Next base: position 95,829 of record JBBAPM010000001.1, on the reverse strand, counting down.
TCGAGGGCTGGGAACCTTGGGCGGAGGACGGCGTCTCCCTGGTCCGCATCGGCGCCGCGCGCCTGCGACTGGTGAAGCCGTGCACGCGCTGCGTGATCACCAGCCTCGATCAGGTGAGCGGCGAGCCGGGTGTCGATCCGCTGCCGGCACTGCGCCGCTTCCGCTGGGACAGCGCGCGCAAAGGCGTGACGTTCGGCTGGAACGCCGAGGTCTCAGCCGGTGCCGGTGCTGTGCTGAGCGTCGGTGACGAGGTCGAGGTGCTGGAGACGCGTCAGGCGGCCGCAGCGGCCGGCGTCGGGTCTTCCAACGGCACGCGCGAGGTGACCTGACCGCGGAAGTCGAGCCAGGCATGGTTCGCGAAGTCGTACAGCTTGCAACGCTGCACGCAGTCCCGGTAGGACTGCCAGGTCATCCGGTACGCCTGGAAGGACTCCGCGAACCGCTCCTCGAGCAGGGCCTGCGCCCGGCGCAGCGAGTACATCGGGATGCGCGGGTTCAGGTGGTGGGCGTTGTGCTCCATGATGTTGTGCATCAGGCGATCGATGCCGAACGGGAAACGCACGCGCACGGTGGAGGACAGATAGGCGCGATGGCGCTGCCAATCGTGGCGCTTCTGGAACCAGGCGATCTTGGGATGGGTGTGGTGGACGAACACCACGAAGCCCATGATCGCGTTCCACAGCGCGAACGGCACGATGATGCCGAGCGTCAGCAGCAACCAGACGTTCTGGCCGGTCTCATAGGCCGTGAACACCACGAGCGCGACCCAGGCCAGCATGCCGACCGTGACCAGCACGCTGTCCCACTGGTACTTGGCTCGGCTCGCGCCGATCTGCTTCTTGGTGGCGAAGTAGAGCTTCTTCCACCAGAGCTCGAGGAAGTAGTAGAGGCCCCAGCCAGCGCCGCTGCGGTAGATGCGCTCGAGGGTGCGGCGGTACTGCGGCAGCGCGTCGTACTCTTCCTTGGAGAACGGCGCCCAGACCTGATCGCGGCCCTTGAGGTTGTTGAAGCCGTGGTGCGCGACGTTGTGGCCGACATCCCAGAGGCTGAACGCGGTCATCGACGGCAGGAAGGCGACCCGACCGAAGATGTCGTTGAGCAGCGGGCTCTTGAAGAACGACCCGTGGCAGGCGTCGTGGCCGATCAGGAACAGGCGCACGATGCCTGCGGTGACCACGAGCGAACCGAGGACCTTCAACCACACGGGCGTGGAGGCCAACACCAACGCCACCCCGCCCGCGAACAGCGCGAGGTCGAAGGCGAGCGCGGCGAGGGGTCGCAGGGTGCCGGCGTTCTCGAAGGCGAGCAGCAGCGCCTTGCGGCTGACCGTCGCGGAGGGATCGGCTTGCGGGGGACCCAGTGATTGCATCGAATTGGCCTCTTAGGGTCGGCTTCCGACCGGCATTACTGCTTGCATGATACCCCATCGTCCTGCCTGTCACGACGGCGGGTAAAATACCCGCCATGCCCTTCCCATCACCCCTCGAGCGGGACGAAGCGACCGATGTCCGCGCCCTGCTCCCCGTACTGACCCCTGCCGAGCGCGTCGCGGCGCTCTCGTCCGGTCGGGCGCTGGTCGCCGGTGCCCGCGCCCGCGCCGACGAGCGGCCCTATCTGGACGCCTTCCTGCAGGAGTTCGGCCTCTCCAACCAGGAGGGCATCGCCCTGATGTGCCTCGCCGAGGCGCTGCTGCGCATCCCGGACGACGACACCGCGGACCAGCTCATCGCCGAGAAGCTCGCCGCCGGCGACTGGGACTCGCATTCGGGCCGCTCGAACTCGCTGTTCGTCAACGCCTCGACCTGGGGCCTGATGCTCACAGGGCGGTTGGTGGACCTTCCCGGTGAGCTGCGGCACGGCGACGCAGGCGGCTGGCTGCGGGGTCTGACGCAGCGCGCGAGCGAACCCATCGTGCGCCAGGCGCTGCGCCGCGCCATGAAGATCATCGGCGGCGAGTTCGTGGTCGGCCGCGACATCGGCGAAGCGCTGGCGCGCTGCCGCCGCGAACCGGCGCTCGCGCTCTGCTCCTTCGACATGCTGGGCGAAGGCGCACGCACCGACGCGGATGCCGCCCGCTACGCCGCGGCCTACGCCTCGGCCATCGAGGCGATCGCCCGCGCCAACGGCTCGACCGGCGACGTGCACGCCCGTCACACCATCTCCATCAAGCTCTCGGCGCTCGACCCGCGCTATTCCGCGCTGCAGCGCGGACGCACGCTCGCGCGGCTGCTGCCGCGGGTGCAGGAGCTCGTGCGCCTCGCCGCCACGCGCGGTCTGGGGCTCACCATCGACGCCGAGGAACAGGACCGGCTCGAGCTCTCGCTCGAGCTCATCGAGGCGCTGCTGCGCGACCCGGCGACCCGCGACTGGCCCGGGCTGGGACTCGCCGTCCAGGCCTACGGACGCCGCGCGCCGGCGGTCATCGACCATCTGGTCGGGCTCGCGCGCGACCTGCGGCGGCCGCTCGCCGTGCGCCTCGTCAAGGGCGCCTATTGGGACAGCGAGATCAAGCGCGCGCAGGAGCGCGGCCTCGCGGGTTACCCCGTGTACACGCGAAAGGTCTCGACCGATGTCGCGTGGCTCGCCTGCGCACGACGCCTCTTCGCGGCGGCACCGCTCGTCTATCCGCAGTTCGCCACCCACAACGCCCACGGCATCGGCGCGATCCTCGCGATGCGGCCCGCCGGTGCGCCCATGGAGTTCCAGCGCCTGCACGGTATGGGCGGTCTGCTCTACGACGAAGCGCAGCGCAGCCTGCCGGACCTGCCGCCGGTGCGCGCCTACGCGCCGGTCGGACCGCATGCGGACCTGCTCGCCTATCTGGTACGGCGTCTGCTCGAGAACGGTGCGAACACCTCGTTCGTGAACCGCTTCATGGACGGGAGCGTGCCGGTCGAACAGGTGGTCGCGGACCCGGAGACCCAGCTCGCGGAGTTCGGCGACGTCCTCGCCCATCCCGGCATCCCGCTTCCCGCCGCGCTCTACGGCGCTGCACGCGGCAACTCGGGCGGCCTCGACCTCGGCCGCGAGGCCGCGCTCGATGGTCTGCGCGCCGCGCTGCGCCGGGACGGCGTGGCGGCGGCCACGGCGCTCGCCCCGCCGCCGCCCTTCGCCCGGCGCGATGACGTCGGAGACGCGTTCGGCGCGGCGGCGCAGGCCTTCACGGCATGGTCCCGACGTCCGGTCGACGAGCGCGCCGCCTGTCTCGAGCGCGCCGCCGACGCACTCGAGGCCGACCGTGAGCGCTTCCTCGCGCTGCTCGTGCACGAGGCCGGCAAGACCGCCGGCGACGCCATCGCCGAGGTCCGCGAGGCCGCAGATTTCTGCCGCTACTACGCCGCCGAGGCGCGGCGCCTGCAGGGCGCACCGGTCGCGCTCATCGGCCCGACCGGCGAGGCGAATACTTTGGAGATGGCGGCCCGCGGCGTCTGGGCCTGCATCAGCCCCTGGAACTTCCCGCTCGCCATCTTCGCCGGCCAGGTGGTCGCGGCGCTCGTCACGGGCAACACCGTCGTCGCCAAGCCCGCCGAGACCACGCCGCGCGTCGCGCAGGCCTTCGCCGCGCTGCTGCATTCGGCGGGCATCCCCGAGGCCGCGCTCGCGGTGCTGCCGATGGTCGGCCGCGAGTTCGGCGAGGCCGCCCTCGCCCACCCGGCGCTCGCCGGCGTGGTGTTCACGGGCTCGACCGCCACCGGCCGCTGGCTCAACCGCGCGCTCGCCGCGCGCGAGGGCGCGATCCTGCCGCTGATCGCGGAGACGGGCGGCATCAACGCCATGATCGTCGACTCGACGGCGCTGCCCGAGCAGGTCGTCGACGATGCCGTCCATTCGGCGTTCGGCAGCGCGGGACAACGCTGCTCGGCGCTGCGGCTGCTGTGCCTGCAGGACGAGGTCGCGGACCGCATCCTCGAGATGCTCGAAGGCGCGATGGACACGCTCGTCGTCGGCGACCCCGCCGACCTCGCCACCGATGTCGGTCCGGTCATCACCGCCGACGCGGCGGACGGGCTGCGCGCCCACATCGGGGCGATGCAGCACGCCGGCGCGCGCCTGCGCAGACAGACCGCGCTGCCCGCCACGACGGAACTCGACCGCCTCGCGCGCGAGGCCCGCATCGAACCGGGCCGTTTCGTCCCGCCCACGCTGCTCGAGGTCCAGGACGCGCGTGCGCTCGACCGCGAGGCCTTCGGCCCCGTGCTGCATGTGCTGCGTTGGCGGACGCGGGACCTGCCCTCGCTCCTCGAGGCGCTGCGTGCCAACGGCTACGGCCTGACGCTCGGCGTGCAGACGCGGCTCGATGGCACGCGCGAGACGGTGTACTCAGGCACCGCCGCGGGCAACGTCTACGTGAACCGCAACATGATCGGCGCGGTGGTCGGCGTACAGCCGTTCGGCGGCTCCGGGCTTTCGGGCACCGGGCCCAAGGCCGGCGGACCGCATTACCTCGCGCGTTTCACGACCGAGCGCACCTTGACCGTGAACACCACCGCCACCGGCGGCAACACGGCGCTGTTGAGCCTGGGCTAGCCCGCCTGCCCGTCCGGCCGTCGTCAGCCGCCGGGCGGCGCGGTCTCGGCGAGCGCCTGCAGCGCCGCGCGCGCGATGCTCGCGCGGTCGACCTCGAAATGGGCGCGCAGCGCGGCGCGCGTGTCGCTGCGCCCGAAACCGTCGGTGCCGAGCGCGATGAATCGCCGCCCCGGCAGGTGGCTTGAGATCATCTGCGGCACCGCGCGGACATAGTCTGTGGCGGCCACGACGGGCGCCGCACCCGACAGGCACTCGTCCACGTAGCTGCGGCGCGATGCCGACTGCGATGTCCTCGACGCACGCGCGGCCGGGGATGCCGCAAGCCGCGCTTCGCGCTCCATGGCCGCCGCATCGCGCGCGAGCTCGCTGAAGCTGGTCACGCTCCAGACCTCCGAGACGATGCCGTGGTCGACCGCGAGCCTCTCCGCCGCGGCGATGACCTCGCGCAGGATCGCGCCCGACCCGAGCAGCCGCACCTGCGCCGCGCCGGACGCAACGGTCGCACTGGACGCACCGTAGACGCCGTAGCGGTACATGCCGCGCAGCACGCCCTCCGCCGCACCTGCCGGGAGCGACGGCTGCGGGTAGTTCTCGTTCATCATCGTGATGTAGTGGAACTCGTCGATGCCCTGCTCGAGCATGCGCCGCGCGCCGTGGTCGAGGATCACCGCGAGCTCGCCCGCGAACGCCGGGTCCCAAGCGCGGCAGTTCGGGATGGTGGAGGCCACGAGGTGGCTCGAGCCGTCCTGGTGCTGCAGCCCCTCGCCACCGAGCGTGGTGCGACCGGCCGTCGCGCCGAGCAGGAAACCGCGCGCGCGCTGGTCGGCTGCGGCCCAGATGAGGTCGCCCACGCGCTGGAAACCGAAGATCGAGTAGTAGATGTAGAGCGGCAGCAGCGCCATGCCCTGCGTGCTGTAGGCGGTCGCGGCGGCGACCCACGACGACAACGCGCCCGCCTCGGTGATCCCCTCCTCGAGCAGCTGACCGTCGCGCGCCTCGCGGTAGGAGAGCAGCGAGCCGGCGTCCTCGGGTTGGTAGAGCTGCCCCACCGGTGAGTAGATTCCGATCTGCCGGAACAGGCTCGCCATGCCGAAGGTCCGCGCCTCGTCGGCGACGATGGGCACGATGCGCGGCCCCAGCGTCTTGTCCTTCAGAAGATTGCCGAGCAGGCGCACGAACGCCATCGTGGTCGACATCTCCTTGCCGTCGGCCGCGGTCGCGAAAGCGCCCCAGGACTCGAGCGGCGGCACGGCGAGCGGCGGCGCGGAACGACGACGCCTCGGCATCGGTCCGCCGAGCGCCGCGCGGCGCTCGGCGAGATAGTGCATCTCGGCGCTGCCGGCATCCGGCTTGTAGAACCTGAGGTCGGCGACATCGGCGTCCGAGATCGGCAGGTTGAAGCGGTTGCGGAACTCGAGCAGCGCCTCGACGTCGAGCTTCTTCTCCTGGTGCGCCGTCATGCGCGATTCGCCGGCGCGGCCCATGCCGTAGCCTTTCTTGGTCTTGGCGAGGATCACGGTCGGCCGGTCGCGGTGTGCGCGCGCCGCGGCGAAGGCTGCATAGAGCTTGCGGAAATCATGGCCGCCGCGCTTCAACGCGTCGATCTCCGCGAGCGACATGTGCGCGACCAGCGCCCGCAGCTCCGGATCGAGACCGAAGAACTTCTCCTGGTTGTAGGCGCCGTCGTTGGCACCCAGCGTCTGATACTGGCCGTCGACCGTGTTCGCGAAGGCCTTGAGCAGCGCGTGGTTGGCGTCGCGGGCGAACAGCGGGTCCCAGTCCGACCCCCACAGCACCTTGATGACGTTCCAGCCCGCGCCCGTGAACAGCGCCTCGAGCTCCTGGATGATCTGGCCGTTGCCGCGCACGGGGCCGTCGAGACGCTGCAGGTTGCAGTTGATGATGAAGGTGAGGTTGTCGAGCTTCTCGCGCGCGGCGAGCGTCAGCGCGCCCACCGACTCGGGCTCGTCCATCTCGCCGTCGCCGAAGATGCCCCAGACCCGCTGCGCGTCGGTGTCGACGAGACCGCGGTCGCGCAGGTAGCGCAGGAAGCGCGCCTGGTAGATGGCGTTGATCGGGCCGATGCCCATCGAACCCGTCGGGAACTGCCAGAAGTCCGGCATCAGCCAGGGGTGCGGATAGGACGACAGGCCCCTGCCGCCCGTCTCCTGACGGTAGTTCGCGAGCTGCTCCTCCGAGAGCCGCCCCTCGAGGAAGGCGCGCGCGTAGATGCCGGGCGCCGAGTGAGGCTGGAAATAGACGAGATCGCCGCCGCCCGGCGCGTCCGGGCCGCGGAAGAAATGGTTGAGGCCGGTCTCGAAGATCTCGGCCGCCGACGCGTAGGTCGCGACATGACCGCCGAGCTCGCCATAGGCCTTGTTGGCGCGCACGACCATGGCGAGCGCGTTCCAGCGCATGATGGCGGTCAGGCGCTCCTCGAGCCCCACATCGCCGGGATGCACCGCCTGCTCGGCGAGCGGGATGGTGTTCTGGTAGGCCGAGTACGGCATCACATGGGCGACGACGCCCAACTGCTGCGCCTCCTGCTCGAGCTGCGTGAGCAGGAACAGCCCACGCTCGCGGCCGCCCGCCGCCACGGCGGCGCGCAGCGCCTCCAGCCACTCACGGGTCTCTTCGGGGTCGGTATCCGGCGGGGTCGGCATCATGGCGCGGGATTCTACCGCGCCGCGCCCTTCCACTCGTAAAGCGCCATCCCCGCCAGCATCGCCGCCACGAACAGCAGCGCCTTGGGCTCCAGCATCGCGGCCGTCACCAGCGCCGGACCCGGACAGAAGCCCGCGAGGCCCCAGCCCGCGCCGAACAGCAGCGCGCCCGCGAGCAACCGACGGTCGATCTCGCCCGACTTGGGCAGTTGCAGCGTTCCGCCCAGGAAGGTCTGCGTGCGGCGTCGCGCCAGCGCGAACGCACCGAGCCCGACCAGGACCGCGCCGCCCATCACGAAGGCGAGCGAGGGATCCCAGGCGCCCGCGAGGTCGAGGAAGCCCTGCACCTTGCCGGGGTCGGTCATGCCGGAGAGCAGCAGACCGAGACCGAACACGAGACCGACCAGGAATTCGCTGATGCGCCGGCTCATACGACATGCCTCACGACGAAGACGGTGACGAACCCCGCCCCCATGAAGACGAGCGTGGCGACCAGGGAGCGCGGCGAGAGACGCGACAGCCCGCACACGCCATGCCCGCTGGTGCAACCCGAGCCGAGGCGGGTGCCGTACCCGACGAGCAGCCCGGCCGCTACGATCGCGAGCGTGCCGGCCGCGATGCGCGGCGCTGCGGGCACGTCGGCGGGCCACAGGCCTGCGGCGGCGAGCACCTTGGCCGCGAGCGGCGAGATGAGCAACCCGGCGAGGAAGGTCAGCCGCCAACCGAGATCGCTCCGATCCACTCGGCCGCGGACGGCGGCGAACAGACCGCCCACGATGCCGCTGATGCCGAGGATGCGGCCGTTGACGAGGATGAACGCCGCGGCCGCGAGGCCGAGCAGCAGGCCGCCCGCGAGCGACAGCGTCGGCGTGAAGTGGTCCCAGTCGATCGTCATGTAGGCATCTCCCGCAGTGAAGACCCATCGTACAGAGGCTGTTGTAACCTTGGCCATCGCCCGTCACGGGCCGCCTTCGTGCGAGATGACGCCATGACCGAGCCCCGCCGCAGCGCCGCCGATCCGCAGGTCGAGCCCTTCTTCGATCCCGCCACCGCGACCGTCACCTACGTGGTGCACGCCGGCGACGGCACGCCCTGCGTCATCATCGATCCGGTGCTCGACTACGACCCGAAATCCGGGCGTACGCGCACAGCTTCCGCCGATGCCGTCATCGGCTTCGTGCGGGGACGCGCGCTGCGCGTCGAATGGATCCTCGAGACGCACGCGCATGCGGACCACCTGACCGCCGCGCCCTACCTCAAGCGGCAGCTCGGCGGCCGCATCGGCATCGGCGCGCGCATCACCGAGGTGCAGCAGGCGTTCGGTGAGGTCTTCAACGCCGGCGAGGACTTCCGCCGCGACGGCTCGCAGTTCGACCGGCTGTGGCGTGACGGCGAGACCTTCGTGGCGGGCACGCTCGGGTTCCGCGTCCTGGCCGTGCCCGGCCACACGCCCGCCTGCGTGGCCTACCAGGTCGGTGACGCGGTCTTCGCGGGCGACACCCTGTTCATGCCGGATGTCGGCACGGCGCGCACCGACTTCCCGGGCGGCGACGCTGCGACACTGTTCCGCTCCATCCGGCGCCTGCTCGAACTCCCGCCTGAGACCCGGATCTTCGTCTGCCACGACTATCCGCCCGCCGGACGCACGGCGACCTTCGAGACCACGGTGGCAGCGGAGCGCGCCGGCAACATCCACGTGCGCGACGGCATGACCGAGCAGGAGTTCGTGACGATGCGCACGCAGCGCGACGCGACGCTCGCCATGCCCGTGCTGTTGCTCCCCGCGGTGCAGGTGAACATGCGGGCGGGCGAGTTGCCCCCGGCGGAGGCGAACGGCGTCGCCTACCTCAGGATCCCGATCGACGCGCTCTGAGGCGCTACCGCAGGAAATCCAGCAGCACGGCGCCGACGGCCGCCGGATCCTCCTCGGGCAGCGAGTGTCCGAGCTCCGGCAGCGTCACCGCCTTGGCCTGCGGCAGCCAGGTCGTCATCTCGCGGTTGTCCTCGGCGCTGAACAGCGCGTCCTTCCCGCCGAAGAGCAGCAGCGTCGGCGCCTGGATGCGGTGCGCGGTGGTCCGCAGGTCGCGCGACACCTCCCCTTGATCGAGGATGGCCCGCCAGATGTCCGCCGGGATGCGCGCCGACTCGCGCCGCATGTGGTGCTGGATCTGCGGATCGAGCCCCGGAACGGTCCACCACGCGCGCATGAAAGCCGAGTCAGGGTCGATCGGATCCTTGAGCGCACGGATCTCGGCATCGAGCGGACCGAAGGTCGGCGGCGGCCGCGGCGCATCAGGCGACGGACGGCTGCGGCGGCCGATCGTCGAGCCGATGATCATCAGCCGATCGACCCGCTCCGGCCAGAACGCCGCCAAGGTCGGCGCGACCATGCCGCCCATCGAGTGCCCCGCGACATGCGCGCGCTGGATGCCCTTGAGGTCGAGGAAGAGCTTGACGTCGTGGGCCATGTCCAGCCGCGTGTAGCAGCACTCCGGCTTGTCCGAAGCACCGTGTCCCCGTTGGTCGAGCAGGAACACGTGGTAGCGCTGCGCGAGCAGGCGACCGAGCGGCAGGTAACCGAGGGAACTGTTGGTGTAGCCGTGCAGGAACACGAGCACCGGCCTGCCGGGGTCACCGAGCTCCACGTACCCCATGCGCAGGCCGTTGGCGAGCGTGACGGTCTTGCGCTCGGCGCCCCATGCGGGCTCCGTGCCGGACGCGCGGACGTCGGCCGCAGACGCCGCCAAGCAGACCCCCAACACCGAAGCCAAGATACCTGTCTTCGTCTTCATGCCCCCTCCCCCTTATCGATCGACGCGGCGCGACGCGCGCCCGCGAGACCACGCAGCGTGCCTGCGCAGATCAGCGTGATGACGATCATGAACGGCAAGCCCGTCACGACCGAGCCGGATTGCAAGGACTTCAAGCCGCCGCCGAGCAGCAACGCGACCGCCGCAGCGCCCACCACCACGATCCAGAACACCGACTGGATCTTGCGTGTGTCGGTCTTGCCGCCCGAAGCGAGCGTATCGAGCACCAGCGTCCCCGAGTCCCAGGAGGTGATGAAGAACACCATCACCAGCACGATGCCGATCAAGCTGGAGAGCTGTGCGAGCGGCAGTTCGCGGAGCGTCGCGAAGAGCTTCAAGGGCAGCTCCGCATCCGCCGCCGCGCGGCTGCCCGCCGTCACCAACTGGTCGATGGCGACGGTGCCGAAGGCCGTGAACCAGACGATGGACACCAGCGACGGCAGCAGCACCACGAAGAACACGGTCTGGCGGACCGTGCGGCCGCGCGAGATGCGCGCGATGAACATGCCGACGAACGGCGCCCAGGCCGTCCACCACGCCCAGTAGAAGATCGTCCAGTCGCGGAAGAACGGCCCGTCCTCGCGGCCGAAGACCCCTGCGAGCGCCGGGAACCGGGTGACGAACGCGGTCGTGTGCTCCCACAGCCCCGCGAGCACCTTGGCGGTCGGCCCGACGACGATCACGAACAGGCAGAGCGCCGCCGCGAGTGCGACGTTGATGAGGCTCAGCCATTTCACGCCCTTCTCCAACCCCAACGACACCGACAGCGTGGTCACCGCTGCGATGACGGCGATCAGCAGGATCTGGTTGAGAGTGCTCGGCTCGGCACCGAACAGATAACCGATGCCGGCGAGGGCCTGCTGCGCGCCGAGGCCGAGCGAGGTCGCGAGACCCGCGACGGTCGCGAGGATGGCGAGTCCGTCGACCACATCACCGAGCGGACCCCAGACGCGGTCGCCGAACAGCGGGTGCAGACTGGAACGGATGGTGAGCGGCATCCCGCGGTTGTAGGTGAAGAACGCGAGTCCGACCGCCACCACCGCGAAGATCGACCAGGGATGGATGGTCCAGTGGAAGATGGTGGCCGCCATGGCGAGCCGGGAGGACTCGCCGACATCGCCGGCCGCGCCGCCGAGCGGCGCACCGCCCGCCGCATCGCCGATCGCCGCCATGGAAGCCGAGAAATGCGAGATCGGCTCCGCGACCGAGTAGAACACCATGCCGATGCCCATGCCGGCCGCGAACAGCATCGCGAACCACGAGATGTCGGAGAACTCGGGCCGCGCGGCAGGTCCGCCGAGGCGTACCGCACCGTAAGGCGAGACCATCAGGAACAGACAGAACAGCACGAACAGGTTCGCGAGCGAACCCATCAGCCAGCCCGCCTTGCTCGTGACGAAGGACAGCGCTGACGCGAAGCCGTCGGTGGCCGCCGCCGGGAAGGCGATGACCCAGCCCACCATCAACAAGACCAGCGCCGCAGACACGAAGAACACCGTGCGGTGCACATCGAAGCCCGCGAAGCGGACGTTGTTCTCTCCGACGCGATGATTGAAGGGTTGCGCGTCGGACATGCGGGTCAGCGCCCCATATCTTCGAGCAGCATCGCGGCGCCCTTCTCCGCGACCATCACCGTCGGCGCGTTGGTGTTGCCGGAGGTCACGGTGGGGAACACAGAGGCGTCCATGATGCGCAGGTTCTCGAGACCGTGCGCACGCAGCCGGGCGTCGACGACGGACTCACGCGGATCCGTACCCATGCGGGCGGTGCAGGTCGGGTGATAGACCGTGTCGGCGCGCTGCCGGAAATCCTCCAGCAGGTCGTCGTCGCTGACCGCCTGCGGACCGGGATACAGCTCACCGGTGATGACATCGGCGAGCGGCTTGGTCGCGGCGATGCGGCGCAGCAGGCGACAGCCCGCCCGCGCCTCTTCGATGTCGCGCTCGGTCGAAAGGTAGTTGGGCCGGATCGAAGGCTGTGCGGTCGGGTCGGTCGAGGCGATGTGCAGCTCGCCGCGGCTCGTCGGCCGGCAGGCGTTGAAGGAGATGAGGAACGCCGAGAACGGGTCCGGACTCAGCAGCTTGCGGGACGACAGCGGCGTGCGCGTGTAGCTCACCGGGTTGAAGTAGAGCTGCAGGTTGGGCACCGGCTGTGAAGGGTCGCTGCGCACGAAACCGCCGCCCTGGTTGACGCTCATGGCGAGCGGGCCGCGGCGCGTGAGCGCGTAGCGGAACGCCGCGCGCACCTTGCCGAGGAACGGCCCCAGCTGGTCGTTGAGCGTCGGCACCGATGAGCCATAGAAATAGGAGACGGCGAGGTGGTCCTGAAGGTTGCGGCCTACCGCCGGGCTGTCGTGCATGGGCGTGATGCCCATCGACTGCAACCTCGCGCCGTCGCCGACGCCCGAGAGCTGCAGCAGCTGCGGCGTGTTGATGGCGCCGCCGCAGAGGATCAGCTGGCGGCGTGCCGTGACGGTGTGCTCGGTGCCACCACGACGGTAACGCACACCGCTCGCACGCTTGCCTTCGAACAGCACCCGCGTGGCGAGCGACTTGGTGCGCACCTCGAGGTTGCGCCGGCGGCGCGCGCTGCGCAGGTGCTCGTTGGCGCTGCAGGAGCGGAACCCGGAGCGGGTGTTGATCTGGTAGATGCCGACGCCCTCGCCCCGCTCGCCGTTGAAATCGGGCGTCGCCGGGAAGCCGAGCGCCTCGCAGGAGGCGATGTAGCGGTCGCACAGCGGATGGACGTCCGCCGACACGTCGGTGACATGGATCGGGCCGCCACGGCCGTGATAGCGCGGATCGCCGTCGTCGTGGTCCTCGACGGCCTTGAAGAACGGCAGCACGTCGTCGTAGCCCCAGCCGATGTTGCCCATCGCGCGCCAGTCGTCGAAATCGTTCGGCAGGCCGCGCATGTAGACCATGGCGTTGATGGATCCGGAGCCGCCGAGCACCTTGCCGCGCGGCCAGAAGCTGCGCCGGCCGGCGAGGCCCGCGTCGGGTTCGGTCTCGTAGAGCCAGTTGACGTCCTTGTCGAACAGCAGCCGCGCGTAGCCGATGGGGATCTGCACCATCGGCCGCAGGTCGCTGCCGCCCGCCTCGAGCAGCAGCACGCTGGCATCGCCCGCCATCGCCAGGCGGCTCGCGACGATGCAACCCGCGGTACCGCCGCCGACGATCACATAGTCGAAGGACTCGGTGCTCACACGCCCGCCGGGTGCTGGGTCATCTCGAGGTGCAGCTTGTCGCCACGGTACGGGTGGGCACGCGCGACCTCCTCGTTCAGCTCCACGCCGAGGCCGGGCTCGCTCGAGGGGATCACGTAGCCCTCCTCCCAGCGGATGGGCTTGCGGAGGATGTCGGCATGGAAGCCCTGCCAGCGCTCGATGCCCTCGAGGATGAGGAAGTTCGGGCTGCAGGCGGCGAGCTGGATGTTGGCCGCGCCGACGATCGGCCCGCAGTAGAGATGCGGCGCGATCTGCACATGCTGCGCTTCCGCCATGCCGGCGATCTTCTTCGCCTCGAGCAGACCGCCCACGCGGCCGAGGTTCATCTGCAGGATCGCAGCGGCGTTGGCACGCAGCACCCGCGCGAAGTCGTATTTCGTGGTCAGCCGCTCGCCCGCCGCGATGGGGATGCTGGTGGCGCGCGCGACCAAGGCCATCTCCTCGGGGGAATCGGGCGGCACCGGCTCCTCGAACCAGAGCGGATCATAGGGCTCGAGGCGCTTGGCGAGCCGGATGGCGCCGGCGGCGGTCATCTGACCATGCGTGCCGAACAGCAGGTCCGCCTTGCCGCCGACGGCCTCGCGGATGAGCCGCACGAAACGCTCGCTGCGGTCGAGCTCCGTCAACGAGAGCTGCCGACCATCGAAGGCGGTGTAGGGACCGGCCGGATCGAACTTGATCGCCGTGAAGCCCTGCTGCACATACTCGACGGCCCGCTCTGCCGAACGCTCGGCATCGTGGTAGATCGCGTCGGTCTCGGTGGCCGTCGGGTAGATGTAGGTATAGGTGCGGATGCGCTCGTTGACGCGGCCGCCGAGCAGCTTGTGGACCGGCTGCCCCGCCGCCTTGCCGATGATGTCCCAGCAGGCCATCTCGAGCGCACTCAACACGCCCATCAGCGTGAGGTCCGGGTGCTGCGTGAAACCGCTCGAATACACGCGGCGCCACATCGTCTCGATGGAGTGCGGGTCCTGGCCCTCCATGTAACGCCCGAAGACATCCTCCAGCAGGCGCGCCACGAGGTCGGGGTGGAACGGCACGCAGTAGGCCTCGCCCACCCCCGAGATGCCGTCGTCCGTCGTGAGCTTCACGAACACGAAATAGCGCCCGCCGAAGGACGGCGGCGGGTTGCCGACCACGAAGGTCTCGATATCTTTGAGGATCATGCCCGAACCCCGCCGCCGTCAGGCGGCGTAGTAGCCGTTGATGGACTTCAGCTCGAGGAACTCGAGCAGACCGTAGGCGCCGCACTCGCGGCCGTTGCCCGACTGCTTGAAGCCGCCGAACGGCTCCATGTAGCCCTGCCCCGCGCCGTTGATGTGCACGCTGCCGGCGCGCAGGCGCCGCGCCACCGCGCGGCCCTTCTCGAGGTCGCCCGTATGCAGGTAGGCGGCGAGACCATAGGGCGTGTCGTTGGCGATCGCGATCGCCTCCTCCATGTCCTTGAACGGGATCATGGCCAGCACCGGCCCGAAGATCTCCTCGCGCGCGATGCGCATGCCGTTGTGCACGTCCGCGAACACGGTCGGCTTGACGAAGAAGCCGCGCTCGATGCCCGCCGGCCGGCCCGGCCCGCCGGCGGCCAGCCGCGCGCCCTCGTCGATGCCGATCTGCATGTAGCGCTGCACGCGCTCGAACTGGATGCGCGAGGCGAGCGGTCCGAGATGGCGTCCCGGCTGCCGCGGATCGCCGACCTGCGTCGCCTCCGCGAGCTTGGCGACGATGTCGACCGCACGGTCGTAGACCGACGCCTCGACCAGCATGCGCGTCGGCGCGTTGCAGGATTGGCCGGTGTTGTAGAAGCAGCGCCGCACCGAATTGCCGAGTGCGCGCCCGAGATCGGCGTCGGCGAAGATGAGGTTCGGCGACTTTCCGCCGAGCTCCTGCGCGACGCGCTTGATGGTATCGGCCGCGGTCTTGGCGACGTCGACGCCGGCGCGCGTCGAACCGGTGAACGACATCAACTCGATGTCCGGATGCGCGCTCATCGCGTGCCCGACCGAAGGGCCGGTGCCGTGCACCATGTTGAACACGCCCTGCGGCAGCCCCGCCTCGTCGATGAACTCCGCGAACAGCTGCGCCGACAACGGCGCCTGCTCGCTGGGCTTGAGCACCATGGTGCAGCCGGCCGCGATCGCCGGCGCGACCTTGGCGAGGATCTGGTTGATCGGCCAGTTCCAGGGCGTGACGAGTCCGCAGACGCCGATCGGCTCGCGCACCACGTTGGAGCCGTCGATGCGGACCTCCCAATCGAGCTGCTCGGCGGCCTTGATGGTCGCTTCGATGTGGCCGGGGCCGCAGGCCGCCTGCGCCTCGCGTGCCATGTCGTGCGGCGCGCCCATCTCGGTGGTGATGGCGTCGGCCATCTCGTCGAAGCGGCGCTTGAAGACGGCGTTGAGGCCGCGCAGCGCGTCGAGGCGCTCGGCGAGCGGCGTGGCCGCGAACGCAGGGAAAGCCCGCACCGAGGCGGCGACCGCAAGGTCGACATCGGCGGGCGAGCCCATGCGGATCTCGGCGACCTGTCCTTCGGTGGCCGGGTCGATGACCGGGAAAAGCTCGCCGGCCTGGACCGGCTCGGCCCAACGACCGTCGATGTAATGCTGCAATGTCTTCACGGGTGGCCCCTCATGGTGTACCGATATAATGCAGCATCAAGCCTGCCGGAGTCATGCCGTGAGAAGACTGTCGCCGTTGCTGAGCCCGCTCATCATCACGCCGTTGCTGATGACTCTCGACGGCAACGCCGTCGCCGCCGGACCCGCCTATCCGCTGCCGCGCGCCACGCCCGAATCGGTGGGCATGTCCGCGCCGCGGCTCGCGGCGATGGGCGAGTTCTTCAAGCGCGAGACCGAGCGCGAGTCGGCGGCAGGCTACGCGATCCTCGTCGCGCGCGACGGCAAGCTCGTCTACTCCGCCGCGGTCGGCATGCAGGACCGCGAGAACGGCGTGCCGATGTCGCTCGACACGCGCTTCCGCATGTTCAGCATGACGAAGCCCGTGACCTCGGTGGCGGTGCTGATGTTGTATGAGGAGGGCAAGCTGCAGCTGGACGACCCCGTCTCGCGCTACCTGCCCGCGTTCGCCGACCCGAAGGTCTTCGTCGGCGTCGACGGATCCGGCAAGCCGCGCACCGAAGCTGCGCGCCAGCCGATCACCGTCCGCCACCTGCTCGCCCACACCGCCGGCCTCGGCTACGGCCCGGGCTACGACCAAGGCTCGCCCATCGCTGCCGAGTGGGGTGCGCTCAACCTCTGGGGCCCCCAGTCCGCCGAGGACAAGATGCGCGCGCTCGCCGCGCTGCCGCTCTACTTCCAACCCGGCACCGAGTGGCGCTACAGCTATGCGACCGATGTGCTCGGCCATCTCGTGGCCGTCGTGTCGGGGATGCCGTTCGCCGACTTCCTGCAGCAGCGTCTGTTCGGTCCGCTCGGCATGACGCGCACCGGGTTCTTCGTGCCGCCGGCCGACGCGGCGCGCGTCGCCACCGCTTACCGCCGCAACGCCGACGGCAAGCTCGAGCGCGTCGGAGGGGCGCTCGCGACCCCGCCGACCGCACCGCCGCCCTTCGCCTCAGGCGGCGCGGGGCTCCTCTCCACCGCGGGGGATTACCTGCGGTTCGCGCAGATGCTGGCTGACCAGGGTCGCTTCGGCGGTCGTCAATATCTTGCGCCGGCCACGGTCGAACTCATGACCAGCGACCATGCCCCGGAGGGCGCCCAGGCCAGGGCCTATGGCGAGAAATGGCGCGGCCTCGGCTTCGGGCTCGGTGTCTCGCCGGTCATCGACCATCGGCACGTCCCGCAGGCGAACCGCAACGGCGACTACACCTGGCCGGGCGTGCTCGACACCAATTGGATGGTGAGCCCCAGCACAGGAGTTGTCGCGGTGGTCCTGGCACAGGTGGCGCGCGGCGCGGACGGTCAAGCCAACCGCACTTATCAAGACATGCACAACCAGGTCTATCAGGCGGTCATCGACCTCGATCGCTGATCGTCGGGGCCGCATCTGGGCTGCGACACCCGTTGTCGCATCCGCGCATCGCCCCCCCTGGCGCCGCTGTTCACCCATCTTGTCGTCCCTGCCGGCATGGGCTTATCCTCTCGCTAGCCGTTCTGCGTCGACCTCAGGTCGGGGCAGTCCGGGAACGTGGGTACTCAACAAGAGCAGCGGACACAACGCTGTGTTGCCAGAGGGATACACCTTTGATGAACAAAAAAATCTCCGCGGCGGTCTTCGCCGCCGTCGCGTCGTCACAGGGCCAGCAGGCCGCCGCGCAGTCCGGAGACACACTCGGCCTCGAAGAGGTCGTGGTCACCGCGCAGCGCCGTTCGGAGAACATCCAGAACGTCCCGATCACGGTGCAGGCGCTGACCACCGAGACCCTTGAGAACCTCAAGGTCACCACGATCGACGAGTTCGTGAAGTTCCTGCCGAACGTCCAGTCGACCTCCGTCGGCCCCACCCACGGCAACTTCTCCATCCGCGGCCTGAGCCTCGGCGCCGCGATCCTGCAGGGCGGCGGCACCGTCGGCCAGTGGCCGACCGTCGGTCTGTACCTCGATGACCAGGCCGTGCAGATGCCGGGCCGCAACCTCGACGTCTACGCCGCCGACCTCGAGCGCATCGAGGTCCTCGAAGGTCCGCAGGGCACGCTGTTCGGCGCGGGCGCCCAGGCGGGCGTGGTCCGGTACATCACCAACAAGCCCAAGCACGACACCACCGAGGCCTACTTCCGCGCCAGCTACGGCGTGACCTCCGGCGGCGACGACAGCACGAGCCTGCAGGGCATGCTGAACCTGCCGCTCGGCGACAAGCTCGCGGCCCGCATCGTGGCCTACAACGATGCCCGCGGCGGCTACATCGACAACGTCCCCGGCACCTTCACCCGTCGCAGCACCGACCTCGGTCTCGCCACCCGCACCGGCGGACGCGTGCCGACGGACTCGGTGGCCATCGACAACTACAAGATCGCCCGCGACAACTTCAACCCGGTCACCTACAAGGGCGCGCGCCTCGGCCTGTCCTACGACGTCAACGACGACTGGAACGTCCTGCTGGTGCAGAGCTTCCAGGACATCGACAGCAGCGGCGTGTTCTACTCCATGCCCTTCGCTTCCGACTGCGTGGACCCGACCCGCGAGGCGACCTGCACCCGGGGCGGCCCGAGCAACGCGCCGGTACGCGGCAAGGCGTTGAAGGACTATCAGGTGACGGTGTTCAACGACTCGGTCACCAAGGACAGCTTCGCCAACACCGCGCTCACCATCTCGGGCAAGATCGGCGACTTCGACCTGGTGTACTCGGGTTCGCGCCTCAACCGCGACAACTTCATCCAGGGCGACTACACGAACTACGCCCGCGGCCTGTGGGGCACCTACTACCAGTGCACCGGTTTCTCGGGCGCGTCGGTCGACAAGTGCTACACGCCGTCGTCGATCTGGCAGAACATCATCGAGAACAAGAACGTCAGCCATGAGCTGCGCTTCAGCACGCCCACCGAGTGGAAGGTCTCGGCGGTCGCCGGCCTCTTCTACGAAGAGCGCAAGGTGAACGACCAGACCGACTGGCTCTACAAGTCCGTGCCGGAGTGCACCGTGGGCGGCCCGAAGAGCTGCTTCTTCGCGCTCGACCCGGCGAACACCCCGAAGTTCGCGAACGCCTCGTTCAACAACCCGAACCGCCGCAACTCGTCGACCGGCTTCTTCAACGACTTCAAGCGCACGTACGAGCAGAAGGCCGCGTTCCTCTCCCTCGACTGGCATGTGACGGACGCCCTCACGGTGACCGCCGGCACCCGCTACTTCGAGGGCTTCAACCAGATGCTCGGCGGCAACGTCGGCAGCTTCTACTGCAAGCAGTACGGCTCCGGCCTCTCCACCGTCGGCGGCATCTGCACCGGCCCGGCGACCGGTTTGGCGCCCTACGGCACCAACCTCAACAACCAGGCCATCAACAGCTTCACCGACAGCGGCTTCCGCAGCCGCATGAACGTGAGCTGGAAGGCGACCGACGACCTGCTGCTGTACGCCACCTGGTCGGAAGGCTTCCGTCCGGGCGGCTTCAACCGCGGCACCTCGCAGGTGCTGCCGAGCGTGAACCGCACCACGACCCCGCCCACGCAGGGTCCGCGTCAGTACCAGATCCCGCTGTTCTTCGAGTCCGACGACCTCGTGAACTACGAGATCGGCTGGAAGAGCACGCTGATGAACAACCGCGTGGTGTTCAACGGCGCCATCTACCAGGTGAAGTGGGATGACGTGCAGGCGGGCATCTTCGCGCCGCAGGCCGGCTTCGGCAACCTGACGGTCAGCGTCAACGGCCCGAGCTACGAGACCAAGGGCATCCAGATGAGCGTCACGGCGCTCGTGTCCGAAGGCCTCACGATCGACGCCTCGGCCGCCTACAACAAGGCGGAGCTCACCAACAACCCGCAGTTCATCAACAACATCCCGAGCAGCCCGAACTTCGGCAAGCCGATCACCGAGTCCTGGGTCGGCGGTCCGGTGTCGGTCGTGAACGTGTTCGGCGTGGCAGGCGATCCGGCGGCGATGGCCCCGGAGATCCAGGCCAACGTCCGTGCCCGCTACGAGTGGACGACCGGTTCGTTCGACTACTACAGCCAGCTCGGCGTGGTGTACATGGACGAGCGCAACTCGGCCGCCAACCGGCTGCAGTCTTACCGGCTCGACTCCTACACCGACCTCAGCCTCGCGGCCGGCGTGTCGAAGGACAACTGGACGGCGGAGCTCGTGGTGGCGAACCTGACCAACCGCGATACGGATGAGTTCTACGCGAGCTCGCAGTTCGTGGAGACCACCAACCAGGCGCGCCCGCGCACCATCAGCGTGCAGTTCGGTTACCGCTTCGGCGACTGATCGACGGCGACACCGGGCGGCGGGCCGGCGACGGCCCGCCGCTTTTTTTTGACCGACGGAACCGCATTGCAGCCGCAAGACCCCTCCGCCCCCGACCTCCCCTCTCTGGAGACGACGCTGCCGGTGCTGCGCGCGTCGCTCGCGCGCGGCCGCTACCAGGAGGTGCTGCACGTCGCCGAGGTCTACCTAGACCAGCACCGCGGCCATCGCGACCTGCTGTACGTCTCGGCGGTGGCGCAGCGCATGCTGCACCGCATCCCCGAGGCGCTCGGCACGCTCGCCACCCTGCAGACCTTCCACCCGCGCTACTCGCGCCTCTTCCAGGAGCGCGGCCACTGCCACGTGATGGCGCGCGACGCGGCGCAGGCCATCGAGGCCTTCGAATCCGCGATACGCATCAACCCGGCCCTGCCCGCGAGCTGGCAGGCCCTCGAGAAGCTTTACCGCATCGCCGACCGCAAGCGCGAGCAGGCCAACGCGGCGGACCACGTGGCGACGCTGGCCCAGCTGTCGCAGCCGATCGTCGCCGCGCGCTCCATGCTCGCGGACGGGGATTTCGAGGACGCCGAGCGCACCGTCAACGCCTACCTCGCCGAACATCCCGACGACGTCGAGGGGCTGCGGGTACTCGCTTGGATCGCCCGCCACTTCGAGTACAACATCGACGCCGAGAAGTTCCTGGAGAAGGTGCTCGCCAAGGCATCCCACTACAACGCCGCCCGCTACGACCTCGTGCTCACACTCGTCAACCTGCAGAAGCATGCGCGGGCGCGCGAGGAGTGCGAGCGGCTGATGGCCGCGGAACCCGGCAACCAAGGCGTACGGGTCACTTATGCCGGCATCCTGCTGGCGCTCGGCGACGTCGACGGCGCCATCGAACGTTACGGACGGCTGCTCGAGGAGATGCCGGGCGACTGCGAACTCCACCAGTCGTTGGGGCACGCCCTGAAGACCCAGGGCGACTCCGCCGGGTCCATCGCCGCCTACCATCGCGCCATCGAAGCGCGCGCGGACTTCGGCGAGGCCTATTGGAGCCTCGCCAACATGAAGACCTACCGTTTCACGGACTTCGAGCTGCAGCGCATGCGCCAGTACGCCGCGCAGCCCTACCTGCAGCAGGCCGACCACTACCATCTCTGCTTCGCGCTCGGCAAGGCGCTCGAGGACCGCGGCGAGCACGCCGAGTCCTTCACCTACTACTCGCGCGGCAACGCCCTGAAGAAGGAAGGCAGCACCTACAGCGCGGCCGCCCAGGAGCGCGCCGTGCGGCGCCAGAAGGAGATCTGCACGCCGGAGTTCTTCGCGGCCCGCCGCGGCTGGGGCTGCCCGGACGGCTCGCCCATCTTCGTGCTCGGCCTGCCCCGCGCAGGGTCCACGCTGATCGAGCAGATCCTCGCCTCGCACTCGCAGGTCGAGGGCACGATGGAGCTCGCCCACATCCCGCGCATCGTCGGCTCGCTCGGCAGCGGCGAGAAGTTCGGCGACATCCACTACCCCGGCGTGCTCCGGGACCTCTCCGCGGAACAGTGCCGCGAGTTCGGCGAGGGCTACATCCGCGACACGCGGGTGTACCGCAGCGCCGGCAAGCCGTTCTTCATCGACAAGATGCCGAACAACTTCCGCAACATCGCCCTGATCCAGCTGGTCCTGCCGAACGCCCGCATCATCGACGCGCGCCGCGACGCGATGGACTGCTGCTTCAGCAACTTCAAGCAGCTCTATGCCCACGGTCATCCGTTCTCCTACGACCTCGAGGACGTCGGCCGCTACTACCGGGCTTATGTCGACCTCATGGACCACTGGGACCGCACGCTCCCGGGCCGGGTGCTTCGCGTCCAGCACGAGGACGTGCTCGCCGACCTCGAGGGCAGCGTGCGCCGCATCCTCGAGCACTGCGGCCTGCCCTTCGAGGAGGCCTGCGTGGAGTTCCACCGCACCGAACGGCGCGTGCACACGGCGAGCGCCGAGCAGGTACGCCGTCCGATCAACCGCGACGGCGTCGACCAGTGGAAGCCCTACGAGCCCTGGCTCGGGCCGCTGAAGGCGGCACTGGGGCCGCTCGCGCGCTGACCCCTCACCGTCCCCGCGGAACCCGCTATCATCACGCGAGGGGCATGCGCCCCAGGGGGATGACAGATGGGCGAAAAAGACCCGCAGACGTCGGCCCGCGAGCCGGCATCCGTTCCGGCCACCGAGCCGGTCCCGCGCGATTCCGGCTGGGTACGGTGGTATGTCCTGATCGTGATGGTGGGCGTCTACGCCCTCAGCATCGCCGACCGCTACGTCATCTCCACGCTGCTCGAACCGATCCGCCTCGAACTGCAGCTCACCGACTCCGGTATCGCGTTCCTGACGGGTACCGCACTGGCGCTCTTCTATGTGCTGTTCGGCTTCCCGCTCTCCTGGCTGATCGACCGCTACAGCCGCCGCAACATCATCGCCATCTCGGTCATCGTCTGGTCGGCGATGACGACCGCGAGCGGACTCGCCATGAACTACTGGCAGCTGCTCGTCTCGCGCATCGGCGTCGGCGTCGGTGAAGCCGGCGGCACGCCCGGCGCGAGCTCCATCCTCTCCGACTACTTCCCGGCCGCGCAGCGGCCCATGGCGCTCACCGTGTTCGCGCTCGGCGCCTCGATCGGCGCCTGGGTGGGCGCCGATGTCGCGGGCCAGCTTGCGGACGCCTACGGTTGGCGGCAGGTGTTCCTGTGGCTCGGCATCCCGGGCGTGCTGTTCGGCATCCTGATCTTCCTGACCGTGCGCGAGCCGAAGCGCGGCCAGCTCGACCTCAACAAGTCCGAGGACTCGCCGAGCTTCGCCGCCACCTTCAAATACCTGCTGCAACAGCGTTCGGCGGTCCACGTCATGCTCGGCAGTGCGCTGACCGCGCTCTGGGGCTGGGGTCTCGTCTGGTGGACGCCGACCTTCCTCGTGCGCAACTTCGGTCTCACGGCCGGCGAAGCCGGCATGCTCACCGGCCCGATGCACCTCTGGGGCGGGTCGCTCGCCACCCTCCTCACCGCCTGGCTCGTCGCGCGTCCCTCCATGATCGACCCGCGGCGCGTGGTCTGGCTGATGGGTGCGGTCATCGGCATCGCCACCGTGGTGTCCTGGTTCATCTACACCAGCGGCTCGCTCGAGACCATCGAGATGCTGTTCTGGATCTTCATCCCGGCGATCTACTTCTACATCGGGCCCTGCTTCGGGCTGCTGAACAACCTCGCCGAGCCGCGCATGCGCGCGATGTTCTGCGCGTTCACGCTGTTCGTCGCCAACGTGGGCAACCTCATCATCGCGCCGCAACTCGTCGGCCTCCTGAGCGACCACTACATCGCGGGCGGCATGGATAACGCGCAGTCCCTGCGCACCGCCATGCTCTGGCTGGTGCCGACGGGTCTGTGGGCGACCTTCCACTACTTCTGGTCGGCGCGGCAGATCGTCGCCGACCAGACCCGTGCCACCGGCATCGACCCCATCGCGGAGACCCGCCCGTCGTGAGGAACGTCCTGACCCGCCGCGCCACGGCCTTCGCCGCGCCGCTCGCCGCGCTTCTTGCGCTGCTGCCGCTCGCCACCCTGCCCGGCGTCGCCGCCGCGCAGGGCACGCTGCGCATCATCACCTGGGCGGACTACGTCCCGGCCGATGTGGCCGCGCAGTTCACCAAGGAGACCGGCATCAAGGTCGAGGTCACGCTCTCCAACAACGAGGAGATGATCTCGAAGCTCCGCGCGACGCGCGGTGCGGGCTTCGACCTCGCCCAGCCCTCCCAGGACCGCATCCTCGGGCCGCAGCAGGAGTTCGGCATCTACAAGCCGATCGACCTCACGAAGGTGCGCGTCGAGCGCATCCAGCCCGACCTGCTCGCCACCGTGCGCCGCAACGCCACGGTCGGCGGCAAGCTCTACGCGCTGCCCTATGTGTGGGGCGCCGAGGGCCTCGTGGTCAACACGCAGCGCACCAAGATCGCCGATTACCTCGACCTCTGCCGCGCCGACCTGAAAGGCCGCACCTCGGTGCGCCTGCGCCGTCCGACGCTGATGGCGTTCGCCTTCGCGATGGGCAAGGACCCCTTCGCGCTCTACGGCGACACCAAGGCCTACTCGGCGCTGATGGACCAGGTGGGCGCGCGGCTCATCGCCTGCAAGGCGAACTTCCGCTTCTTCTTCGACAACCGCGACCAGCTCCTGAACGGCATGCGTTCCGGTGAACTGCACGCCGCGATGATGTGGGATTCGGGCGGCTGGAAGCTCAACCGCGAGAACCCCGCCATCAAGTTCATCGCCCCGAGGTCGGGCGCGCTCGGCTGGCTCGACACCTACACCCTGCCCGCGCGCGGCAAGAACGAGGCCGCCGCCTACGCCTGGATCAACTTCACGCTGCGCCCCGAGATCGCCGCGCGCATCGCCAAGAACATCGGCAACTTCTCCGCCGCCGTCGGTGCCGACAAGCTGACCGACCCCAAGCTGCGCGCTCAGTTCACGGAGAGCTTCCCCGGCGGCTTCAAGGACGTGCGCTGGTATCCGGCGATCCCGCCGGGCCTCGAGGAGATCGAGGGCCGCGTCCTCGACCGGATCAAGGCTGCGAAGTGACCGCGGTCGATCTCGAGGCCAAGTCGCTGCTGAAGCGCTTCGGCAGCCATGTGGCCGTCGACTCCTTGTCATTCGGGGTGAAGCGCGGCAGCTTCTTCTCCATCCTCGGCCCCTCGGGCTGCGGCAAGACGACCCTTTTGCGCATGATCGCGGGCTTCATCGGACCCGACAGCGGCGACATCGAGATCGGCGGCCGCAGCATGCAGGGCGTGCCGCCCAACCGCCGCCCCGTCAACATGGTCTTCCAGCAGCTGGCGCTGTTCCCGATGATGACCGTGGGCGAGAACGTCGCGTATGGCCTCGCCCGACGCGGCGTGGGGCGTGCGGAGCGCGAGGCGAAGGCGGCCGCCATGCTCGAGCGCGTGGGTCTGCCGGGCGCCGCGGGGAAGCGTACCGACGAGCTCTCGGGCGGCCAGCGCCAGCGCGTCGCCATCGCCCGCAGCCTGGTCCTCGAACCCACCCTGCTGCTGCTCGATGAACCGCTGGGCGCCCTCGACCTGAAGCTCCGCGAGCGCATGAAGATCGAGCTCAAGCAGCTGCAGGCCGCCTTCGGCACCACCTTCGTCTACATCACCCACGACCAGTCCGAAGCCCTGGTGCTCTCCGACCAGGTCGCGGTGATGAACGCCGGGCGCTTCGAGCAGGTCGGCAGCCCGCAGGCGCTGTACTACTCACCGGCGACCCCGTTCGTAGCGGGCTTCGTCGGCGCGAACAACCGCATCGAGGGACGCGTCAGCGCCCTCCACGGGGCGCTGGCGGACGTCGCCACCCCGGAGGGCTGGGTGGTGCGGGCCCTGGTCCAGGCCGGCCCGGACGGGCGCAGGCCGGGCGTGGGCGACGCCGCCACCGCCTTCGTGCGCCCTGAGGTCGCGGTGTTGGGACGGACCGCGGCCGATATCGACCGACCCACGGTCGCGCCGGGCGACGCGGCGGCTCCGGTGCACGAGGGCGTGGTCGAGAGCTTGTTGTTCGATGGCGCGAACTCCGCGGTGCTGCTGCGCGAAGCGCGCACCCGCGCCGAGTTCCGGGTGGCCCTGCCCCAGACCGGCCGCTATGCCGACCTGAAGGTCGACGAGCGCGTGCTGTTCACCTTCGCGCCGGAGCGTGCGGTGTGCTTCGCGACCGGCGGCGGCGGGACCGGCGGCGGTCATGGCTGAGGTCGGCGGCAAGACCACCCGCCTGCTGCTGCTCGGCCTGCTGCTGGCGCCGGCGATGGTCTGGCTCTTCGGCCTCATCCTGCTGCCGCACCTCGACCTCGCGCTGCTGTCGTTCCGGGAGCGTACGGGTCCGGGCGAGTTCAGCTGGAGCTTCGCGCAGTACCGCACCTTCTTCGCCGAGCCGCTCTACTGGGATGTCTTCGTGCGCACGGCCGTCATCTCGGTCATCGCCACCGCGATCACGCTGCTGATCGCCTTCCCGATCGCCTGGACGATCGCCAAGCTCACCCGCGGCCGCGTCAGCGCGCTGCTGTTCGCCGTCTGCCTGATCCCGTTCTGGGTCAGCGAGACGGTCCGCACGCTCGGCTGGATGATCCTGCTGCGCGAGACCGGCGTGCTGCCGGGCGTGCTGGTCTCGCTCGGCCTCACCGACGCACCGGTCGAGCTGCTCTACCGCGATGCCACCATCCTCGTCGGCCTCGTCTACACCTCGCTGCTGTTCATGGTGGTACCGCTGTACTCCAGCCTCGAGAGCCTCGACGACTCGCTCATCGAGGCCGCCTACGACCTCGGCGGCAGCGGCTGGACGGTGCTGCGCACGGTGGTCATCCCGCACGCCGCGCCCGGCATCACCGCGGGCTGCATCGTGGTGTTCATGCTGACCCTCGGCAACTACCTGACGGCCTCGCTCCTCGGCGGCAAGAACTCGCTCTGGTTCACCGAGCAGATCTACACGCAGTTCATCACCCGCTTCAACTGGGAACAGGGTGCGGCCTTCGGCTTCCTGCTGCTCGCCCTCTCGAGCCTCATGGTCTGGGTCGGTCTGCGCCTGAGCGGCCAGAAGTTCGCCGATGTCATGAGCCGCACCTGAGCCGATGCGCCCGGACCGCCGCACATGATCCCTTCCCTCCCCCGACCGCTCTGGCTGCGCATCGCGACCGGTGTCTTCGTCGCAGCCTTCCTCGTGTTCCTGTTCCTGCCGCTCGTCACCGTGGCGGCCTTCGCCTTCAACGACGCGCCCTACCCGGCGCCGCCCTGGCAGGGCTTCACGCTCGACTGGTTCACGGGCGACGAATCCAAGGGCCGCACGGGTCTCTTCAAGGACGAAGAGCTCATGGGCAGCATCCTGACGAGCCTCTTGGTCGCGGCCTGGGTGACGCTGCTGTCGGTGGTCGTCGGCACCACCAACGCCTTCCTGATGGAGCGCATGCGCTTCCGCGGACAGGGTCTGCTGTCGCTGCTGATGCTGGTGCCGCTCGTGATCCCGGGCGTGATCCTCGGCATCTCCATCCTCGCCTTCGCGAGCCGCGTGGCGGACCTCCTGGGGGATGTCTTCGGCTGGGAGGCGGAGTTCCTGCGTCCCGGCCTGCCGCTCGTGGTGCTGGGGCAGATCTCCTACCTGATCGCCATCGCCACCCTGACCATCAGCGCGCGCCTGAAGCGCTTCGACCGCACGCTCGAGGAGGCCGCCTACAACCTCGGCGCCTCGCGCCCGGCGGTGCTCGCCACCATCACCCTGCCCTACCTGCGTCCGGCGCTGATCGGCTCGGCGGCGATCGTGTTCCTGATGTCCTTCGAGAACTTCAACACCACGCTGATGCTGGTGGGCGCCGACTCACCCCTCACCGTGATGATGTACGGCCGCATGCGCGACGGCGCGACGCCCGTGCTGAACGCGGTCAGCGTGTTCCTGATGGTCGCCTCCGCGGCGATCGCGCTGCTGTTGATGCGCGGCGACGACCGTCGCCGCACATAGACAGACCGACGACCGTCGCCGCACATAGACAGCCCGACGGGCGTCGCCGCTAGGCCTTCAGCCGCAGGTTCTGCGGATCGTAGAGCGGCTCGACGGCGACCACCGCGCGGCGGCGCTCGCCCAGGATCTCGACCGTGAGCTCGGTGCCAGGCACCGCCATGTCGGTCCGCAGGTAGGCGAGCGCGATGCTCTGCTTGAGCCGGTAGCCGTAGCCGCCCGATGTCACGAGCCCGACCTGCTCGTCGCCCTTGAACACGATGGATACCGCCGCCGCGTCGGCATCGCCCGCATCGACGATGAGCGGCACGAAGCGCTCGCGGGGACCCGTCGCCGCCTCGCGGCGCAGCGCCTCGACGCCCAGGAACCCGCCCGGCTTGTCGAGCTTCACGAAGCGGTCGAGCGAGGCCATGAACGGCGTGTACTCGGTGGTGAGGTCGCCCTTCCAGCCGCGGTAGCACTTCTCGAGGCGCAGACTGTCCATCGCGTAGAGACCGAAGTCGTGGATGCCGAAGGCCTGCCCGGCCTCCCACAAGAGGTCGTAGACCGACAGCATGTGCTCCGCAGGGATGTGGAGTTCCCAGCCGAGCTCGCCGACGTAGTTGACGCGCATGGCCGTGGCGCGCGTGTACCCGATCTCGATGTCGCGCACCGAGAGCCACGGGAACGCGGCGTTCGAGAGGTCGGCGCGCGTGAGCTTCGCCAACACCTCCCGTGAGCGCGGCCCGACGAGGATCAGCGTGCCGTACCGCGCCGAGAGGTTGTCGATGCGCACGCCGGAGGCCGGCAGGTGCTCGCGCAGCCAGTGCTCGTCGTGGCGCTCGCCTGCCGCGGCGCTGATCAGCCAGAAGCGGTCGGGCCCGAAGGTGGTGAGCGTCATCTCGGTGACGATGCCGCCGTTCGGCGCGCAGAAATAGTTGAGCGCGGTGCGACCGGCCTTGGGGACGACACCCGTCACCATGCGATCGAGCCACTCCGCGGCGCCGCTGCCCGTGACCTCGAACTTGGTGAAGCCCGGCAGGTCGAGCACCGCGACGCGCTGCTGCACCGCCTCGCACTCGCGCGCGACCGCGGCATGCCAAGCGGGCCGACGGAACGACACCTCCGGGCCCGGCGGGTCGCCCGCCTCGGGGAAGTACACGGCGCGCTCCCAGCCGCCGCGTGCGCCGAACTTCGCGCCCTTGTCCCGGAGGCGGGAGTAGACCGGCGAGGTCTTGGCCGGACGGCCGGCCGCGCGTTCCTCGGCCGGATAACCGATGCCGTACTCGTGCTGGTAGGTCTCGATCGCCTTCGCGAGCACGAAGCGATCGTTGTGGCAGTCGAGGTAGCGGCGCGAATCGAGCGGCCACATGTCCCATTCGGGCTGGCCGAGCGCGACCCACTCGGCGATCAGCTTGCCGGCGCCGCCCGCCTGCGCGATGCCGAAGGTGAAGGCGCAGCAGTGGTAGAACCCCGGCAGGCCGGGCGCAGGCCCCAGCAGCGGATTGCCGTCCGGCGCGTAGGGGATCGGGCCGTTGATGACGCGCTTGACGCCGACCGAGCCGAGGATGGGCACGCGCTCGCAGGCCGCCTCGATGTACTTCTCGATGCGCCCGAGATCGTCGTCGAACAACTGGTGCGCGAACTGGTCCGGGAGCCCCTCGAGCCAATGCGCCTTCGCGTCCCACTCGTAGGGCCCGAGGATGAGGCCGTGCCGCTCCTGGCGCAGGTAGTAGCTGATGTCCGGGTCGCGCAGCAGCGGTACACGGTCGGCGCCGCGCGCGGCGAGCTCCGGGATGTCCTCCGTGATGAGGTACTGGTGCGAGAGCGTGACGATGGGCAGATACGCCCCGACCATCGCAGCCACCTCGCCGCCACGGTAGCCCGCGGCGTTGATCACCTTCGGCGTCTGGATGACGCCCTTGTCGGTGGTGATGCGCCACTCGCCGGAGGATGTGCGCTCGATGGCCGTGACCCGGGTCTGGCGGTAGATGGTCGCCCCCGCATCGCGCGCGCCCTTGGCGAGCGCCTGCGTGAGCTGGGCGGGGTCGATGTCGCCGTCGTACGGGTCGTAGAGGCCCGCCTTGATGTCGTCGGTGGTGACGAAGGGATGACGCTCACGGATCTCGGCGGGCGACAGCATCTCGAACTCGATGCCCTGTGCGCGCGCCTGCGACACCACATGCTTGAACTCGTCCACCCGGTCGGCGGTGTGCGCGAGCCGGATGCTGCCCGTGATGTGGTAGTTCATGTCGTAGCCGACGCGCGCACCGAGCTCGGAATAGAGCTTGGTGCTGTGGCGCTGCAGCTTGATGAGGTTCCAGGAGGTGGAGAAGTTCGGGCAGTTGCCCGCCGCGTGCCAGGTGGAACCGGCCGTCAGCTCGTCGCGTTCGATCAGCACGGCATCGCGTACGCCGAGCTGCGTCAGGTGGTAGAGCGCGCTGCAGCCGACGGAGCCGCCGCCGATGATCACCACCTCAGCATGGGTCTTCATCTTCAGGATGTCCTCAGGATTTGATGCGTTCGCCCTTGGGGTCGTACCAGGGCGCAAGTTGTGCACGGGCCGCATGGCGTACGCCCGCGACCTCGATCTCCCAACGGCCGGCCGCCAACCACTCGGGCGTCACGCCCGCATCGCAGTTGACATAGCCCATGCCGAGTGAACGACCGATACGGTGCCCCCAAGCGCCGGAGCGCGTGGAACCGACGATGACGCCGTCCCGCAGGATCGGTTCTTCGTGGTAGAGCATCGGCGCCGTATCGGAGGCGTCCTCGAGCATCAGCTGCACCATGCGCTTCGGCAGCGGACCACGGGCCCGCTGGGCCACGAGGGCGTCGCGGCCGATGAAGCCGTCCTTCTTGTCCCAGGCCACGGTGAAGCCGAGTCCGGCCTCGAGCGGCGTATCCTCGTCGGCGATGTCGTGGCTCCAGTGACGGTAGCCCTTCTCGACGCGGCAGGACGCCATGGCGTGATAGCCCGCGTGCTTGAGACCGAAAGCCGCCCCCGCTTCGGTGAGCCGCTCGAAGACGTCGAGCACCTGCTCCGCCGGTATGTAGAGCTCCCACCCGAGCTCGCCCACGTAGGTGATGCGGCTCGCCCGGATGCGCGCGTAGCCGATCTCGATCTCGCGCGACCAACCGAAGGGATGGGCTTCGTTCGACAGATCGGCGCCGGACACCGCAGCCAGCAGCGCCCGGCTCTTCGGACCCATCACGCCGAGCATGGCGATGCCCGCGGTGACATCGGTCGCGGTGCAGTGCAGCGCCGGGTGATCGTCCAGGTAGCGGGTCAGCCAAGCGAGATCGCGGGTCTGACAGATCGCCGAGGTGACGACGAGGTAGCGCGACTCGGCGAGGCGCGTGATGGTGAGGTCGGCCTCTATGCCGCCGCGATCGTTGAGCCACTGCGTGTAGACGATGCGGCCCACCGGCACATCCATCTCGCTGGTCGAGAGGCGGTTGAGCACCGCACAGGCGTCCCGGCCCTGGACGAGGTACTTGGCGAAGCAGGTCTGGTCGAAGAGCGCGACATCGTCGCGCACCGCGCGGCACTCGTCGCCGGAGTGCTCGAACCAGTTCTGGCGGCCGTAGGAGTATTCGTACTTCGGCTCGACGCCGGGTGGCGCGAACCAGTTCGGGCGCTCCCAGCCCGCGGTCTCGCCCATGCAGGCGCCCGCGGCGACCAGGCGGTCGTGCAGCGCCGTGCGGCGCGCGCCGCGCGCCGTCCGGTACTGGTAGTACGGCCAGTGCATCGCGTAGAGCAGCCCCAGCGTCTCGACCGTGCGGTCGCGCAGGTAGCGGCGGTTCGATTGGAACGGCTGCGCGCGCCGGATGTCGACGTCGGCGAGGTCCATCGGCGGCCGTCGGTCACGGATCCAATCGGCGACGACCTTGCCGGCGCCGCCGCTCGCGGCGATGCCGACCGAGTTGAAGCCCGTCGCGACGAACAGGTCACGGACCTCGGGCGCCTCGCCGATGTAGTAGCGGTCGTCCGGCGTGAAGCTCTCGGGGCCGTTGAAGAAGAGCTGGATGCCGGCATCCGCCAGCACCGGCACACGGCGCACCGCGGCCTCGAGGATCGGCTCGAAGTGCTCGGCGTCCTCAGGCAGCGAATCGAAGCAGAACGACTCCGGGATGCCGTCCATGCCCCAGGGCTTGGCGACGGGCTCGAAGCAGCCGACGAGCAGCTTGCCTGCGTCTTCCTTGTAGTACGCACATTCGTCGTAGACGCGCAGCACCGGCAGGTTCGGCGGCACGTCCTTGATCGGTTCGGTGACGATGTAGAAGTGCTCGGCCGCGTGCAACGGGATGGAGACGCCGGCCGCACGGCCGAGCTCCCGCGACCACATGCCGGCGCAGATGACGACCGTATCCGCCGAGATGTAGCCCGACTCGGTATCGACGCCGACCGCCCGCCCCTTCTCGACGCGGATGCCCGTGACCTTCGTGTTCTCGAGGATCTTGGCGCCGCGCATGCGCGCGCCGCGCGCGAAGGCCTGCGTCGTGTCGATGGGGTTGGTCTGACCGTCCTTGCGGATGAAGATGCCGCCGACGAGGTCGCCCACCTCGAGCAGCGGCCACCGCTCGCGGATCTCGGCCGTCGAGAGCAGATCGATCTCGAGACCGAAGGTCTTGCCCATCGAGGCGCCGCGATGGAGCTCCTCGAGCCGCGCCGGCGTCTTCGCGACGCTGATCGAGCCGTTCTGCTTGAAGCCCGTCGCCTGCCCCGTCTCGGCCTCGAGCGAGCGGTAGAGCTCGGCGGTGTACTTGGCGAGCTCCGTCAGGTTGCGCGTGGCGCGCAGCTGGCCGACGAGACCCGCCGCGTGCCAGGTCGTACCGCAGGTCAGCTGCTTGCGCTCGAGCAGGACGACGTCGGTGATGCCGATCTTCGTCAGGTGGTAGGCGATCGAGCAGCCGGCCACGCCGCCGCCGACGATGACCACGTTCGCATGGCTGGGCAGGGACATCGCGTCAGCGCTTGAGCATCGCCGCGCGGTCGAGCTTCACCGGGTACTTCTGGCGGATGGCGGCGTCGATGGCCTCCGGCACATGCCCCGGGTAGTTCTCGGCGAGGATCTCCTGCACACGCCGCGCCGCACGCTGCAGCGCGTCGGTGGCGCCCTGCTCGGTCCACTCGTTGGGGCTGCGGCGGTCGCCGATGGACGGATAGAGGTACTCGGTCTGCATGAGCTCGAGCGTCTGGGCGCTGCCGAGGTAGTGCCCCGGACCGTTCAGGCAGACGTCCTTGATGGTCTCGAAGGAGAGCTTCTCCTCGTTGACCTCGATGCCTTTGATGGTGCGCTGCGTGGCGCCGATGATGTCGTTGTCGATGACGAGGCTCTCGAGCGAGAAGCCGAGCAGGCTCGCGTGCATGCCCGCCGACTCGTAGATCATGTTGGCGCCCGAGTTGCCGACGAGCGCGTGGTTGAGCGCCTTCTCGCCCGCCGCCTGCGCATCGGCGACCTTGGAGTCGGTCATGCCCGAGGCCGTGCCGCAGGTGAGGTCGTAGAAACCGCCCATCTGGCCGGCCGCAGCGGACAGCAGCGCCTGCTCGGGGCTGCCGCCCGACATGGCGCCGGTGCGCAGGTCGGAGACGAAGCACCAGGTGCCGAAGATGGCGGGCGCGCCCGGCTTGATGGCGTTCACATAGACGAGACCCGCGAGCACCTCGGCGACCTCCTGCGCGAGGGCACCGGCGAGCGCGGCCGGCGCGGTCGCACCGGCCTGCCCCGCCGACAGCAGCAGCACGGGCATGCCGCCGCGCACCGCGACCTCGAGGCAGCGGCAGGCATCGGCCGCGAACTTCATGGGCGGCACGACGAAGCAGTTGGACTGGCTGACGAACGGCCGCTCGCGCCACTTGTCCTCACCGCCGGCGATCGCGTGCAGCATCTGCAGCGAGGCTTCGAGGTGGTCGGGGTGGACCCAGCTGCTGCCGACATGCTTGGTGGTGCTCATCACCGCCGCGTAGCAGGTGTTGAAGTCCATCTCGAACGGATCCGGGATGTCGCGCGGCACGACCGCGCGCTGGAAGAAGTGGATGTGCTCCATGGCATCGACGATGCGGCCGATGTCGTAGAGGTCGCGGATGGTGGACTCGCGGTAGGTGCCGTCGGGTTCGACCATGTTGACCGCAGCGCCCGCCGTGCCGAAGTAAGCGCGCTTGTCCCAAGGTTCGAGGTCGTGCTTCGGGTCCTGACCGTGCAGCACGAACTTGCGGCCCGCCTTGGCGATGGTGTCCTCGACGAGCGAACGCGGGAACAACAAGCGGCCGGTGTCGGTCAGCGTGCAACCCGCCGCGGTCATGATCTCGATGCCCGACTCGGTGGCATCACCGAGACCGACCTCGGAGAGCAGACGCAGTGCGGTCTGGTGGATCTGCTCGACGCCCGACTGCGTCAGCGGCTGGAAACGGCCGCTCTGCATGCCGGGGCGCACCGGACGCAGATGGTCCGGGAGCGGGCCCGCGCGCTGCGCACGACGGGCATCACGCCCGGAAGGACGGCGCATCGGCTGGACTTCTGCATTCATGTCGGACTCCGGAAAGAGATTGTCGGTAGTATGGCATCCGTCACCCGTTTTATCAGCCCGGCGACGGGCGCCCGGAACCGATGCACGACCACGATCCCCTGCTCTCCCTCGTCCCCGACACCACCGTCTCCGCAAGGGAGTTCGGTGTGCCGCTGGACATGCCCGTGCCGGCGTTCAGCACCCGCTCCGAATACGTGCCCGACATCGACCCGGCCTACCACTTCGACCCGCAGACGACGCTCGCCATCCTCGCCGGCTTCGCCCACGACCGCCGGGTCATGGTGCAGGGCTACCACGGCACCGGGAAATCGACCCACATCGAGCAGGTCGCGGCGCGTCTCAACTGGCCGCTGATCCGCATCAACCTCGACGGACACGTGAGCCGCGTCGACCTCGTCGGCCGCGACGCCATCGTGGTCCGGGACGGGCGACAGATCACCGAGTTCCGCGAGGGGCTCCTGCCCTGGGCCATCCAGCGCCCCGTCGCGCTGCTGTTCGACGAGTACGACGCCGGCCGGCCGGACGTCATGTTCGTCATCCAGCGCGTGCTCGAGACGAGCGGCAAGCTCACGCTCCTCGACCAGAACCGCGTGATCACGCCGCACAAGCACTTCCGGCTGTTCGCCACCAGCAACACCATCGGACTCGGCGACGCCTCGGGGCTCTACCACGGCACCCAACAGGTGAACCAGGGCCAGATGGACCGCTGGTCCATCGTCGCGGTGCTCAACTACCTCCCCCACGACATCGAGGCCGCGATCGTCTCGGGCAAGGTGACGGGCTACGGCGATGCCGACGGACAGCGCAGCATCAAGGCGATGGTCCGGGTCGCCGACATGACCCGCAACGCGTTCATGAACGGCGACATCTCCACCGTGATGAGCCCGCGCACCGTCATCACCTGGGCGCAGAACGCGCAGATCTTCCGGGATATGGGGCTCGCGTTCCGCGTCAGCTTCCTCAACCGGTGCGACGAGCTCGAGCGGCCGATCATCGCCGAGTTCTACCAGCGCGCTTTCGGCGCCGACCTGCCGCTGACCGACCCGCACATCAAGGTCCTCTGAGTCAGCCGTGATCCCCGGCAGTCCCGGCCCCAAGCCCGAGGCCCCGCGCCCCTTCGAGCGGGCCCTGGGGCCCGCCACGCGTGCGCTCGCCGCCGATGGCGACCTGCAGGTCGTGTTCGGTCCGGCAGGCCCGCGCCTCGAGGGCGACAAGATGCTGCTGCCGCCGACGCCGGCGGAGTTGTCACCGCAGACGCTCGCGCTGTCGCGCGGCCAGGCCGACCGGCTCGCCCTGCGCCGTGCCTTCCACGATGCCGCGGTCCATGCGGCACAGCGTCCGACCGGCCCCCGCGCGCGGGCGCTGTTCGATGCGCTCGAGGACATCCGCTGTCAGTCCAAAGGCGCCCGCGACCTGATGGGCGTGGCGGCCAACGTCGATGCCGCGCTGAGGGACGAACTGCAGCGCAGCGGCGTGCTGCGCGGTCCCGCCGACGGTTCGGCGGCGATGACACAAGCCCTCGCGCTGCTGGTGCGCGAACGTCTGTCCGGGACCGCGGTACCCGAGGAGGCCCGAGCGCTGGTCGATCGTTGGCGCGGCTTCCTCGAGCAACGTCTCGCCAGGACGCTGCCGACGCTGCTCGGCGCGGTGGACGACCAGCCGGCCTTCGCCGCGGCGCAGCATGCCGTGCTGCGCGCCCTCGGTCTCGGCCACGAACTGCCGCCGCCCCCCTCGGCCGAACGCGAACCGAAGGGTCCCGCGACCGCGGACCAGCCCGCGCGCACACCGCCGCCTGCGCCCAAGCCGACCGACGCGCCGGCGCCTCAGGTGCAGGAAGCACGCGAGATCACCGACGACGAAGAGCCGGGGATCGAGCCGAAGGAGCCGGTCGCGGAGCCCGCCTCGCCCGAGGCGGACGGCGACGGCGAGCCGCAGGGATCACCGGAAGGGCAACGGCTGAGCCGCGTCGGCGCCGACGATCCCGGACGCCCCGACCGCAACTACCGCATCTTCACCACGCGTCACGACGAGATCCTGGATGCGGATACGATCTGCGACGCCGCCACGCTCGATGGCCTGCGTGCGGCGCTCGACGAGCAGTCCCGGCAACTGCCCGGGATCGTCGCCCGCCTCGCCCGCCGGCTGGAGCGCTTCCTGCTCGCCCAGCAGCGGCGCAGTTGGCAGTTCGACGTCGACGAGGGCACGCTCGACCCGGCGCGCCTGTCGCGCGTGCTCACCGACCCGATCGCCCCGCTCGCCTTCCGGCAGGAACGCGAGATCGAATTCCGCGACACCGTGGTGACGCTGCTGCTCGACAACTCCGGCTCGATGCGAGGCCGCCCGATCCTGCTCACCGCGCTCTGCGCCGATCTGCTGGCACGCACGCTGGAACGCTGCGGCGTGCGCACCGAGATCCTCGGGTTCACGACCCGCGAGTGGGACGGCGGACAGGCTCGCCGCGACTGGATCGCCGCGGGCGCGCCGCGCAACCCCGGCCGTCTCACCGATGTCCGCTACGTCGTCTACAAGACGGCCGACACCGCCTGGCGCCGCGCGAGGCGCAACCTCGGCCTGCTGCTGCGCGACGACATCATGAAGGACAACATCGACGGCGAGGCGCTCTGGTGGGCGCACCAACGGCTCGTGGCGCGGCGCGAGCAGCGCCGGATCCTGATGGTGATCTCCGACGGCGTGCCGCTCGACCAGGCCACGCTGTCGGCGAACCCCGGCGGCTATCTCGACCAGCACCTGCGCGAGGTCATCCGCTGGATCGAACGCCGCTCCGAGGTCGAACTCGTCGCGATCGGCATCGGGCACGAGGTCGGCGACTACTACCGGCGCGCGGTCGCCATCGGCAGCACCGACGACCTAGGTCCCGCGATGATCGACCAGCTGGCGCAGCTGTTCGCGCCGACCGGCGCGGACCGCCGCTAGGTCAGCACCTTCGGGAAGCCCGGCGCGCGCAGGTCGGTGCCGAGCGCATCCTCGAGCAGCTTCACGATCTGCGTCGACTGCGCCTCGCCGCCGTACTGCGAACGGCCGCGGCGGAAGATCTGCTCCGTGAGCCCCGCGATCTCGAGCGGCACGCCGAACTTGCGGCCGTACTCGTAGGCGAAGCCGAGGTCCTTGCAGGCGAGGTCCATGGTGAAGTTGATGTCGTAGCTGCCGTTGAGCACGAGCTGCCCTTCGGTCTCGTGCACGAAGCTCGTGCCCGAGCTCGCCTTGATGGCGTAGAACGCCTGCGCGAGGTCGAGCCCGCCGCGCTTGGCGAGCATGAGCGCCTCGCCGCAGGCGACGAGATGGATGAAGGCCAGCATGTTGGTGATGACCTTGATGACGCTCGCCTTGCCGAGCTCGCCCATGTAGAAGATCTGGCCGCCCATGGCTTCGAGCGCGGGCCGATGCGACTCGAACACGGCCTGTTCGCCGCCGACCAGGACCGTGATCTTGCCCTGCGCCGCGAGGTGCACCCCGCCCGTCACCGGACACTCGAGGGTCGACACGCCCTTCCCGG
Source organism: Steroidobacteraceae bacterium (assembly GCA_040400835.1). Lineage (GTDB taxonomy): Bacteria > Pseudomonadota > Gammaproteobacteria > Steroidobacterales > Steroidobacteraceae > UBA964. The sequence continues at coordinate 58,205 of JBBAPM010000001.1, read as the reverse complement.
CGGCGAGCGCCGCGATGCGCTTGATCTCGCGCTCATCGGTGGTGCTCATCTCGATCCAGGTGCCGCCGCGGCGCAGACCCTGCAGCACGCCGTCCGGCCCCGTCAGCACGGCGTCCGACGCCGCCGGCGACGGCAGGCAGGTGATCACGCAGTCGACCTGCTCGGCGAGCGCCCGCGGCGAATCCGCCCAGATGCAGCCCGCGTCGAGCAGCGACTTCGCCGCATCGCGGTGCAGGTCGTTCACCACCACCTCGAAACCGGCGCGACGCAGGCTCGCCGCGAGATGTTTGCCGAGGTTGCCGAGGCCGATGTACCCGTACTTCATCTCGTCACTCCAGGGTTGCGCTGCGGTACGCCGCTCGGGCGAGCCACTGCGGGTTGATCTCGACGCCCCAGCCGGGCCCGGCGGGGATCGTCACATGACCGTCGACGACCCGATACGGGTCGCCGAGGAACAGTTCCTGCTGCCAAGGATAGTAGTCGGCGCCCTCGATCGAGAGCTCGAGGTACTTGCCGGCGTTGGGGATGGCGCCGAGCAGGTGCATGGTGCACATCGTCACCAACGACAGGTTCGCGCTGTGCGGCGTGACCGGTAGCCCGGCCCGCTCCGCCATGCGCGCCACCGTGAGCGTACGCGTGAGGCCGCCCATGTACATGACATCGGGCTGCACGATGTCGACGGCGCGCAGGTCGATCATGCGCTGCCAGGTCGCGAGGTCCCAGTCCTGCTCGCCGCCCGTCACGTCGAGCGACAGCGCGTCGGTCACCACCTTGGTCTGCTCGAGATGCCAGTACGGACACGGCTCCTCGAAATGGCCGATGCCCTCCTGCTCGAGCAGACGACCGACCTCGATGGCCCGCGGCGGCGAATAGCCGCTGTTGGCATCGACCAGCTTGTCGACGCCGTCGCCGAGCGCACGGGACACCGTAGGGACGATCTCCTCGGTGCGGCCCGGCCACTCGTCCACATCGCGCCCGCACTCCGCGGCGACGCGCCACTTGAACGCGGTGAATCCGTGGGCGTCGCGCAGCGCGACGAGCCGCGCCGCCTCGTCCTGCGGCGTGATGTCGCGCTTCATCGACGAGGCATAGGCCCGCAGCCGCCCCGGCCTGCCGCCGAGCAGCTCGACCACCGGCTTGCCGGCGAGGCGTCCGTGCAGGTCCCAGAGCGCGGTGTCGAGCCCGGCGAGCGCGCGGCAGCGGTAGCTGCCCGGGTACTTGTGCTCCTTCTCCTCGACACGCTCGATGAGCGCCTGGATGTCGGTCGCATCGCGACCCAGCACCCACGGCACGACCTGGCGGTGGAACACGGCCGCCGTGATGTCGGCGTTGTAGGTGGAGGTCTGCCCCCAACCGGTCGCGCCCGTGTCGGTCGTGACCTTGACGAAGCAGACGAACTCGTCGGTGAAGGTCTCGAGCTTCGCGATCTTCATGGGCGGCGCTTCATGACTGCGGCGATGCTAGCCCAGGGTGGTCGGCCTACACACTTGGAATGCGACCCGCGATTGCCCGATTGCGTCCCGCGCCGTCGACGTCGCCGGACGTCATCGTTGGGCTTGGAGGATGCGGGTGCGCTGTTCATAATCGAAGGCTGAACGGGGAACAGGGCTGCGACAGATGGCCACGGACGACATGCGCACCGCCGTCATCACCGGCGCCGCGCAAGGCTTGGGACGGACGACGGCGATGCTGCTGTCGCAGATCGGCCATCGCGTGGTGCTCCTCGACCTCCAGCCCCCCGACGCGCTGCTCGCGGAGCTGCGCGCCGCCGGCCGCCCGGCGATCGCGTTGACCGGCGACGTCGCCGACGAACCCTTCGTGGAGCGCGCCGTCGCCGAGACCGCCGCGGCCTTCGGCCCCGCCGATGTGCTCGTCAACAACGCCGGCATCAGCCAGATCATCCCCGCCGAGGACATCACCGCCGCGCAGTGGCGGCGCGTGATGGACGTGAACCTGCTCGGTCCCTTCCTGCTGTGCCGCGGCTTCGGCAAGCAGATGCTCGCGCGTGGCGGCGGCAGCATCGTCAACGTCGCCTCGGTCGCGGGCCTGCGCGCGGTCGCGCACCGCAGCGCCTACAACGCCTCCAAGCACGGCCTCGTCGGCCTGACGCGCACCCTCGCCGCCGAATGGGGCGGGCGCGGCGTGCGGGTCAACGCGGTGTGCCCCGGCTGGATCAAGACCGAGATGGACGAGGCGGACCAGGGGCCCGGCACCTACACCGATGCCGACATCATCGACCGCGTGCCGATGGCGCGCTTCGCGCACCCGCAGGACGTCGCCGAAGCCATCGCCTTCCTCGCCGACCCGGCGCGAAGCGCGTTCATCAACGGCGTGACGCTGCCGGTCGACGGCGGCTGGACCGCCGACATCGGTTGGGACTCGCTGCGCCGCCGCACACGCGGCGGCGCCTGAACCAGTACCCAGGACAACCCTTCCCCGGACATGAGCACCGCACACCATGACTGATCCGACCCCTGCGACCACCGGCGATCGGCGACCGCGCCGCCGCGCAGGTGCAGCACCCGCGACCGACGCACCGCCGCGCCAGTCGCGCTATCGGCATCTCGTCAATCCGTTCGAGCCGCTCAAGGTCTTCTCCGACGATCAGGTCGCCGCCATCCACGCGAGCGCCCTCAAGCTGCTCGAGGACCAGGGCATGCGGGTGCTGCTGCCGGAGGCGCGCGAAGCCTATCGCCGCGGCGGCGGCCAGGTGGACGAGTCGAAGTTCACCGTCCGTCTCGACCGCGGCCTCGTCGAGCAATGCCTCGCGATGGCGCCGCGCGAGATCGTGCTGCACGCGGCGAAACCCGAGTTCGACATGCCGGTCTGGGGCAAGCACGTGATGTTCGCACCGACCTCGGGCCCGCCCAACATCATGGATTCGGTGCGCGGCAAACGCGCCGGCACCTTCGAGGACTTCGTCAACCTCCTCAAGATCTGCCAGAGCTTCGAGGTGCTGCATGGCCTCGGCGGTCTCGTCGAGCCGCAGGACATCCCGGTGCAGTTCCGCCATCTCGAGACGACGCGCGCGATGCTGCTGATGTCGGACAAGATCCCGAAGGTCTACGCCCGCGGCCCCGGCCAGACGGTCGACAACTTCGAGATGATCCGCATCGCCTACGGCCTCACGGAGGAGGAGTTCCGCTCGCGGCCTTGCGTCACCACGATCATCAACACCAACTCACCGCTGCAGCTCGACATCCCGATGGCCAACGGCATCATGGATTACGCGGCGGCCGGTCAGGTGCTGATCATCACGCCCTTCACGCTGGCGGGCGCGATGGCGCCGGTCACCATCGCCGGCGCGCTCACCCTCGCCCACGCCGAGGCGCTCGCCGGTCTCGCGCTCGCGCAGATGGTGCGGCCGGGTGCGCCCATCATCTACGGCAGCTTCACCTCGAACGTGGACATGAAGTCCGGGTCGCCCGCCTTCGGCACGCCGGAGTACGTCAAGGCGGCGTTCGGCGCCGGGCAACTCGCCCGCCACATCGGTCTGCCCTGGCGCTCCTCGAACGCGACCGCCTCGAACTGCGCCGATGCGCAGTCGGCCTACGAGTCCGAGATGAGCCTCTGGGGCGCGCTGATGGGCGGCTGCAACTACATCCTGCACGCGGCCGGCTGGCTCGAGGGCGGGCTCACGACCTCCTACGAGAAGTTCATCCTCGACATCGAGATGCTGCAGATGTTCGCCGAGGTGTTCCAACCGGTCGGCGGCGGCGCCGACGACATCGCGCTCGATGCCATCGCCGAGGTCGGCGCCGGCGGACATTTCTTCGGCTGTGCGCACACCATGGCGCGCTACCGCACCGCGTTCTACTCGCCGCTCGTGTCGGACTGGCAGAACTTCGGCAACTGGCAGGCAGCGGGCGGCAAGACCGCGACCGAGCGCGCGAGCGAGCTCTGGCGCCAGGTGGTCGACGGTTACCAGCCGCCGCCGCGCGATCCCGCGGTCGTCGATGCGCTCAACGATTTCGTCGCCCGCCGCACGGCGGAAGGCGGCGCTCCCCCGGTCAGCTGACAGCGAGAACAGCGATGAAGAACACAGCGAAAGTGGTGGTGATCGGCGGCGGCGTGGTGGGCGTCAGCGTGCTGTACCACCTCACCAAGGCGGGCTGGCGCGACGTGATGCTCATCGAGCGCGCGGAGCTCACCTCGGGTTCGACCTGGCACGCCGCGGGCGGCATGCATACCGTCAACGGCGACCCGAACGTCGCCAAGCTCCAGCAATACACCATCAACCTCTACAAGGAGCTCGAGCGGATCTCCGGCCAGTCCTGCGGACTGCACATCACGGGCGGCCTGATGCTCGCCGGAACGCCCGAACGGCTCGACTGGTTGAAGATGACCGTCGCCCGCGGCCGCTACCTCGGGATGGACCTCGACCTCATCGACACCACCGAGGCCAAGAAGCGTTTCCCGCTGCTCGACGAGCGGCATTTCGTGGGCGCCATCTACGACCCCATCGAGGGCCATGTCGACCCGTACGGCGTGACCCACGCCTACGCGAAGTCCGCGCAGATCGGCGGCGCCGAGATCGTGCGCCAGTGCCGTGTCGTCGACCTCAAGCAGCGCGCCGACGGCAGTTGGGACGTCATCACCGAGCAGGGCAACGTCCACGCCGAACATGTGGTGAACGCCGGCGGACTGTGGGCGCGCGAGGTCGGCCGCATGGTGGGCCTCGAGCTCCCCATCCTCGCGATGGAGCACCAGTACATCATCACCGACGACATCCCTGAGCTCGCCGGCCAGCCCGAACTGCTGCACGTCATCGACTTCGAGGGCGAGATCTACATGCGCCAGGAGCGCGGCGGCGTGCTGCTCGGCACCTACGAGCGCGCGGGCGTGCCCTGGTCGCCGCGCACCACCCCCTGGGACTTCGGTCAGGACCTGCTGCCCAACGACCTCGAGCGCATCGCGCCGAGCCTCGAGGTGGGCTTCAAACATTTCCCGCGCCTCGGCGAGGTCGGCATCCGCAAGGTCGTCAACGGCCCGTTCACCTTCGCGCCGGACGGCAACCCGCTGGTCGGCCCCGTGCCCGGGATGCGCAACTTCTGGGTCGCCTGCGGCGTGATGGCGGGTTTCAGTCAAGGCGGCGGCGTCGGCCTCGCGCTCTCGCACTGGATGGTCGACGGCGACCCGGGCGCCGACATCTGGGGCATGGATGTCGCGCGCTACGGCGAGTGGGCGACGCGCCGCTACACCAACACCAAAGTGCGCGAGAACTATTCACGCCGCTTCCGCATCCGCTTCCCCAACGAGGAGCTGCCGGCGGCGCGCCCGCTCAAGACCACACCCGTCTACGACCGCATGCAGGCCGAGAACCCGCTGTGGGGCGACTACTGCGGCCTCGAGCACGCGTTGTGGTTCGCGCCCAAGGGCAAGCCTGCGGAGGAAGAGGTCACCTTCCGCCGCTCCAGCGCCCATTCGCATGTCGGCGCCGAATGCCGCGCCGTGCGCGATGCCGTCGGCCTCATCGAGATCTCGAACTACGGCAAGTTCGAGGTCACGGGCCGCGACGCCGAACGCTGGCTCGCGACCATCATGGCCAACAAGGTCCCGGCCGTGGGCCGCGTCACGCTCACGCCGATGCTCAACGAGCGCGGCCGTCTGATCGGCGACTTCACCATGTGCCGCATCGCGCCGGAGCGTTTCCTGCTGGTCGGCACCTACGCCGCGGAGCGCTTCTACCAGCGCTGGTTCGAGGCACGGACGGGCGGCTACGACGTGCAGGTGCGCGCCTGCGCGATGGAGTGGCTCGGCTTCTCCGTCGCCGGCCCCGCCTCGCGCGAGCTGCTGCAATCTTTGGTGGACGAGGATCTCTCCACCAAGGCCTTCCCGTTCATGTCCTTCGGCTCGATGGATGTCGGTCTCGTGCCGGCGCTCGTCGGCCGGCTCTCCTTCACGGGCGACCTCGGCTACGAGATCTGGGTCAAGAACGAGTTCCAGCGCACCCTCTACGACCGCCTCGTCGAGGCGGGCAAGCCGCTCGGTCTGCGCCACTTCGGCGGCCGCGCGCTCAACGCCATGCGCATGGAGAAGAGCTTCGGCAGCTGGGCGCGCGAGTACCGTCCCATCTACGGTCCCTTCGAGGCCGGCCTCGACCGCTTCGTCGACCTCGGCAAGTCCGCGTTCGTCGGCCGTGACGCGGCGCTCGCCGAGAAGACGGGCGGCGGCGAGCGCAAGCTGATCACGCTCGAGATCGACGCCTCCGACTGCGACGCCATCGCCGACGAGCCGATCTGGCTCGACGGCAAGGTCGTCGGCTGGGTGACCTCCGGCGCCTACGGCCACTCGGTCGGCAAGTCGCTCGCCTTGGGTTATGTGGACCGCGCCTCGGCGCAGGCCACGACGGGCTTCGCGGTGGAGCTGATCGGCGAGCGGCGGCCGGCCGTGCGCCTCACGGCGCCCGCCTTCGACCCGACCGGCTCGCGCATGCGCGCGTGACGCGCATCGTGACGGCGCCGCAGGCATGACCACGACGGCGTACGCAGCGCTGTTGCAGCGCCTGCGCGCGGGCGAGGTCGTGCTGCTCGACGGCGGTGTCGGCACCGAGATCCAGAGGCAAGGCGCACCGATGAGCACGGCGCTGTGGTGCGCCGAGGCGAACCTCAGCCACCCCGGGATCGTGCGCAGCGTCCACCGCGACTACCTCGCCGCCGGCGCCGAGGTCGTCACCGCCAACACATTCGCCAGCAGTCCGCTGCTGCTCGAACACTTCGGGCGCCTCGACGAGATGGAGCGCATCGACGCCGTCGCGCTCGATGTCGCGCGCGAGGCGGCGGCCGGCAGCGGCGCCGTGGTCGCAGGGTCCATGTCGACGATGCGTCCGACGGTGCCGGGTTCGGACCGCACCCGGCTCGATCACGGCTGGAGCGAAGACGCCGCCCGCGCCCTCTTCGCGCGCAAGGCCGCGAGCCTGCGCGACGGCGGCGCCGAGTTCATCATCATGGAGATGATGCGGGACCTCGATTACTCGCGCTGGGCCTGCGAGGCGGCGCTCGCGAGCGGACTGCCGGTGTGGATCGGGCTCTCCGTCGAGCGCGCCGCGGACGGCCGCCTGGTCGGCTTCGGGCGGCCGGACTCCGACCTCGGACCGGTGGCCGCGGGACTCGCCGCGCTGCAGCCCGATGTGATGGCCATCATGCACACCTCGGTGGACGACACGCTGCCCGCGCTCGAGGTGCTGCGCCGCCATTGGTCCGGCCCGACCGCCGCCTACCCCGAGTGCGGCCGCTACGAGGCGCCGGATTGGAAGTTCATCGGCGTCGCGCCGCCCGACGAATACGCCGCCCTCTCACGGGAGTGGCGTCGTCTCGGCGCGCACGCGCTCGGCGGCTGCTGCGGCGTCGGCCCGGAACACATCGCCCGTCTGCGTGAGGAACACCGCACATGAAGACCGGCTCCTGCCTCTGCGGCGACGTCCGCTTCGAACTGCGTGGCCCGCTCGACGGCGTCATCGCCTGCCACTGCACCCAGTGCCGCAAGCAGACCGGCCACCATTGGGCGTCCACGCACACGGCGGACGCCGACCTGCACATGGTGAGCGACCGCTCCTTGAAGTGGTACCGCTCCAGCGGCGAGGCCCAGCGCGGTTTCTGCGGCCGCTGCGGCTCGTCGCTCTTCTGGAAGCGCGACGGCCAAGCGGTGACCTCGGTGTGCGCGGGCGCGATCGACGGTCCGAGCGGATTGACGCTGGCCGGTCACATCTTCGTCGCGGACAAGGGCGACTACTATTCGCTCGGCGACCCGGAGAGCCGCGGCGAGTATCAAAAAGCCGCCTACTGACGGCGCAGCCGGACAAGGCGATGACGCAAATGGGTCAGTCCCCGACGCTCCCGCTGCCCATACTTTTTTGACCATGACCGACCCCACGACAGCACCCGCGGGCGCCCGCCGCCCGAGCGCCCGGGACGCCAAGCGCGCGGCCCGCACGGCCCGCGGCGCCGCGTCCGCACCCTACATCGTGCGGCGCATCCCGCGCTTCGAGGTGCTGGACGATGCGGGGCTCTCCATCATCGAGCGCAACGCCGACCGCATCCTCGAGGAGACCGGAATCGAGTTCCGCGAGGATCCCGAGGTCCTCGACATCTTCCGCAAAGCCGGTGCGCAGGTCGACGGCGAGCGTGTGCGCTTCCCGGGCGGCATGTGCCGCGAGTTGATCCAGAAGCATGCGCCCCGCGAGTTCACCCAGATCGCCCGCAACCCGGCGCGCGATGTGCGCATCGGCGGTGATGCGACGGTGTTCGCGCCGGCCTACGGCTCGCCCTTCGTGCGCAACCTCGACGAGGGCCGTCGCTACGCGCGCATCGAGGACTTCCGCAACTTCGTGAAGCTCGCCTATATGGCGAACTCGCTGCACCACTCGGGCGGCACCATCTGCGAACCGGTCGATCTGCCGGTCAACAAGCGCCACCTCGACATGCTGTACAGCCACATCAAGTACAGCGACAAGGCGTTCATGGGCTCGGTGACCGCGCCCGAGCGCGCCGCCGATTCGGTGGAGATGGCGAGGATCGCGATAGGCGACCGCTACATCGACCCGCTGACCGGCAAGCCGAACACCGCGCTCGTCAGCCTCATCAACGTCAACTCGCCGATGACCTACGACGCGACCATGCTGGGCGCGCTCAAGGTCTACGCGCGCGCCAACCAGGGCTGCCTCGTCACGCCGTTCATCCTCGCGGGCGCGATGGCGCCGGTGACCGTCGCCGGCACCGCCACCCAGACCTTGGCCGAGGCGCTCGCGGGCATGGCGCTCGTGCAGCTGCTGAACCCCGGCGCACCGGTGATCTTCGGCAGCTTCGCCTCGTCGATGTCGATGCAGTCGGGCGCGCCGACCTTCGGCACGCCGGAGCCCGCGCTGGTGCTCTACGTCATGGCGGCGCTCGCGCGGCGGCTCGGTGTGCCCTTCCGCTCCGGCGGCGGCCTCTGCGCCTCCAAGGTCGCCGATGCGCAGGCCGCCTATGAATCGGCCCAGACCATGCTGCCGACGGTGCTCGCGGGCGTGAACTTCGTGCTGCACACGGCCGGCTGGCTCGAGGGCGGCCTCGCCATGGGCTACGAGAAGTTCATGATGGATGTCGACCAGGCGGGCATGTTCCACACCATGCTCGCGGGGGTGGACGTCTCCGAGAACGGCCAGGCGATGGACGCCATCAACGAGGTCGGCCCCGGCAAGCACTTCCTCGGCTGCGCCCACACCCAGGCCAACTTCGAGACGGCGTTCTACCGCTCGCCGCTCGCCGACAACAACAGCTTCGAGCAGTGGGATGCCGAGGGCGCGCTCGACATGGCGCAGCGCGCCAACCGCCAGTACAAGAAGGCGCTCGAAGAATACGTCCCGCCGCCCCTCGACCCCGCCGTCGACGAGGCGCTGCTGGATTTCATGGCGCGCCGCAAAGCCGCTGCGCCCGACTCCAACGTCTGACGCCGCTGTCGACGTCTGACGGTACCGTCGGGCGACCGTTGTTTCCGCTAGGATGCCGGGCATGAGCGATGCACCGGCCCCCACCGGCACCCTCGAGGTCGCGATGGCGCAGACGCTGCGCCTGCTCGAGCAGGACCCCGCGCTCGCCTACGCGCAGGCGAGCGAGATCCTCGCCGCGGTCCCCGGCCATCCGCCGGCCCGGCTGCTGCAGGCGGCCGCCAAGCGTCGCGGCGGCGATGCCGCCGCAGCACTGGCCCTCCTCGACCCACTGCTGCAGGAACGCCCTGAGTGGCTTCCCGCCCTCTACGAGCGCGCGCTCGCGCTCGGTGCGGCCGGGCAAGGGGATGCCGCCATCGCCGCGCTGCGCGAGGTGCTGCGCCTGCAGCCGACCCACCCCGAAGCCTGGCGTACGCTCGCCGACCATCTCATGGCGACGGGCGAGACCGCCGAAGCCGATGCCGCCTACGCCCGACATGTGCAGTGCGCCTCGCGCAACCCCTCGCTGCAGCAGGCCGCCGCCGCGATGCTGGCCAACGACATGCCGCGAGCCGAGCGCCTGCTCAAAGACCACCTCAAGCAGGCGCCGACCGATGTGCCGGCGATCCGCATGCTCGCCGAGGTCGCCGTGCGCTGCGGCCAGAACCGTGCGGCGGGGCATCTGCTCGAGCGCTGCCTCGAGCTCGCCCCGAACTTCCAGCCTGCGCGCTACGCGCGCGCGGTGCTGCTGCACCGGGACAACCGCGCGGCCGAGGCCTTGAAGGAGGTCGAGACGCTGCTCGCCGCCGACCCGGTGAGCCCGAGCTACCGCAACCTGCACGCGGTGCTCTTGAGCCATGTGGGCGAGGTCGAGCGCTCCTGCGCGATCTACGACCGGCTGCTCGCCGAGTACCCCGGCAACGCCAAGGTCTGGCTGAGCTACGGTCATGTGCTCAAGACCGCCGGCCGCCGGGACGACTGCATCGCGGCCTACCGCGCCAGCATCGCGCGCGAGCCCACCATGGGCGAGGCGTATTGGAGCCTCGCCAATCTCAAGACCTTCCGCTTCACGCCCACCGACATCGCCACCATGCAGCGCAGGGTGGCCGAGCCCTCGCTCAGCGACGCCGATCGTCTCAACCTCCACTTCGCGCTGGGCAAGGCGCAGGAGGACGCCGGCAACGACGAGGCCGCGTTCAAGCACTACGACCGCGGCAACGCCTTGCAACGGGAGAGGCTGCCGTTCGACCGGGCGCTCAACACGGCGCGGATGCGGCGCCTCGAGCAGCTCTTCACCCCGGAATTCTTCGCGCGCCGGAACGGCACCGGTCACCGATCGGCGTCGCCCATCTTCATCGTCGGGATGCCGCGCGCGGGGTCCACGCTCATCGAGCAGATCCTCGCCAGCCACCCGGCCGTCGAGGGCACCTCGGAGCTGCCCAACATCATCGCGATGGCAAGAAGGTTGCGAGAGCGCGCCGACGACGCCGGGATGAACGGCTACGCGGAGGTCCTCGCCTCATTGGACGGCTCGGCGCTCGAGACGCTCGGCGAGGAGTACCTGCAGGGCACGCGCGTCTACCGCAAGACCGACCGCCCGCACTTCATCGACAAGATGCCGAACAACTTCCTGCATGTCGGGCTGATCCACAGCATCCTTCCGAACGCCCGCATCATCGACGCCCGCCGCCACCCCTTGGGGTGCTGCTTCTCCAACTTCAAGCAGCTCTACGCCCGCGGCCAACGCTTCAGCTACGGCCTCGGCGACATGGGCAGCTACTATCGCGACTATGTCGCGCTGATGGCGCACTTCGATGCCGTGCTTCCCGGACGCGTCCATCGCGTCATCTACGAGCAGATGGTCGAAGACACCGAGACCGAAGTGCGCCGTCTGCTCGACTACTGCGGCCTGCCCTTCGACCCCGGCTGCCTGCGGTTCTTCGAGAACGACCGACCGGTCCGGACCGCGAGTTCCGAACAGGTCCGGCAACCCATCTACCGCGACGGCATGGACCAGTGGCGGCGCTTCGACCCCTGGCTCGCCCCCCTCAAGGAAGCGCTGGCGCCGGTCCTGGATGCCTACCCGCGGGTGCCCGCGGACCTCTGACCCCCCGCCTCGCCGCCTCCGTGGCGACCACACAACGCACGCTGCCCCACCCCCTATTGCACGGGCATCCCATTGGCGTAATCTCCCGACAGGGACCTCGAACAACAAGTGGGAGACTCTTCATGAGCACTCGTCGCGCCGGATCTGCACCCTCCACCCAGCCCGTCCTCCGCAGCCACACGCCCATCGCCGCAGCGGTCATCGCCGCCGTCGCCGGACAGGCCGCGATGGCGCAGGACAGCGGCGGCCTCGAAGAGGTCGTGGTCACCGCGCAGAAGCGCAGCGAGAACATGCAGGACGTGCCGATCAGCATCGACGCGATCAGCACCGAGAAGCTCGAGCAGCTCAACATCAACAATTTCACGGACTACGTCCGCATGCTGCCGAGCGTCGCTGCGACGCCCAGCATCGGCGCGGGCGCCGGCTTCTCCGCGGTCTACATGCGCGGCATCGTGACCGGCGGCGACGGCCAGGCCACCACCTCGCAGCCGAGCGTCGGCACCTACCTCGACGAGCAGCCCATCACCACCATCCAGGGCAATCTCGACCTGCACCTCTACGATGTCGCGCGCGTCGAGGCCCTCGCCGGCCCGCAGGGCACGCTGTACGGCGCGAGCTCGCAGGCAGGCACGATCCGCATCATCACCAACAAGCCCGAGATCGGTAAGTTCTCGGCGGGCTACGCGCTCGAAGGCAACACCATCAGCGACGGCGGCAACGGCTATGTCGCCGAGGGCCACGTGAACATCCCGCTGGGCGACCGTTCCGCGCTGCGCCTCGTCGGGTGGAAGGCCAAGAAAGGCGGCTGGATCGACAACATCCGCGGCACCCGTGTGTTCCCCGGCGATGTGAGCACCGCCGCCGACAACTTCACGGTCAACAACAACGACCTCGCGAAGGACGACTACAACACCCTCGACACCACCGGCGCACGCGCCGCGCTGCGCATCGAACTCAACGACGACTGGACGATCACCCCGACCGCGCAGATCCAGGACCAGAAGAGCCGCGGCCACTGGGGCGACGACCTCAGCAGCTTCGCATCGGGCACCTACGCCGTGAAGCACTTCCGCGAGGAGTACTCGAAGGACAAGTGGTACCAGCTCGGCCTCACGGTCGAGGGCCAGATCGGCTCGCTCGATGTCACCTATTCCGGCAACTACCTCGACCGCGACGTCGACGCCTCGTTCGACTACTCCGACTACTCCTACTGGTACGACAACCTCTACACCTCGGGCTACTTCGCCGGGCTGTTCCTGAACAACGCGGGCGGGCGCCCCAACCCGGCGCAGAGCTTCATCAACAACGACGCCTACCAGAAGCAGAGCCACGAACTGCGGCTCAGCACCGACCCGACCAAGCGCATGCGCGGCCTGATCGGCCTCTTCTACCAGAAGCAGACGCACGACTTCGAGCAGCCCTTCGGCAACATCCCGGGCCTCGCCGACTCGATGCTCATGAACCGCGACGAGCCGAGCGGCGACAAGTTCCCCGGGGTCGTCTACCTCAACAGCCTCGACCGCGTCGACACCGACAAGGCGGTGTTCGGCCAGATCGCCTACGACATCACGGACAGCCTCGAGCTCACCGTCGGCGCCCGCTTCTTCAAGCCGGAGGTCACGGTCAAGGGCTTCTTCGGCTACGGTCTCGGCTTCAGCCCGGCGCGCGCGCCCAGCGGCTCCGAGCCGGGCGCGGTCGCGAACGGCGGCTCGGGCGCATTCTCGCCGATGGGCCAGGGCTGGTCGCGTAACGGCGAATACCGCTGCAAGTCGCAGAAGCAGTACAAGGACGCGCCCTGCCAGAACGTCGACAAGGGCATCTCGGAGAGCGAGAACATCGGCCGCGTGAACCTGCGCTACAAGGCCAGCGAGGACGCGATGCTCTACGCCACCTGGTCGGAGGGCTACCGCCCGGGCGGCATCAACCGCAACCCGTTCGCCGGCGACTACATCTCGGACTTCCTCACCAACTACGAGTTCGGCTGGAAGACCACCTGGATGGACAACCGTCTGCAGTTCAACGGCGCGCTGTTCCTCCAGAAGTGGGACGACTTCCAGATCTCGTTCCAGGGCGCCAACGGCATCACGCAGGTCGACAACGGTCCGTCCGCGGATGTGCGGGGCCTCGAGACCCAGCTGCAGTGGCTGGCCACCGATGACCTGTTGATCTCGGCCACCGCGGCGTTCTACGACTCGGAGCTGAAGGACGACTACGTCAACTTCGACGCGGCCGGCAACATCACCTCCGTGAACGCCCCGAAGGGGACGGCGCTGCCGATCACGCCGAAGTTCAAGGGCAACATCGTCGCCCGCTACGGCTTCGGTCTCGGCAGCTTCGAGGCCTACGTGCAGGGCAACGTCGCCCACTCGGGCAAGGCGGCTTCGCGCCTCGCGCTCGACGCCAACGCGGTCATCGGCGACATCGAGGCCAACACCACCGCCGATCTCAGCGCGGGCATCAGCAAGGACAACTACAGCATCGACCTGTTCGTGCAGAACGTCGGCAACGAGGATGCGGCGCTCTACAAGACCTCGCAGTGCGCCGAGTCGGTCTGCGGCGTGCAGCCCTACGGCGTGCGGCCGCAGCCGCGCACCTTCGGCATCAAGTTCACGCAGAAGTTCTGACCCGCGGCAGACAGGTCACGTCGTTCGGGCTCCGCCATGGGTGACGACCCCATGGCGGAGCACCGCTCCCTGCGCGATGACCTCGCAGCCTGCTATCGGCTGCTCGCGCACTTCCGCATGACGGACCTCATCTACACGCACTGCACGGTGCGTGTGCCGGGTCCCGAGCGGCGCTATCTCATCAACCCCTACGGCCTGATGTGGGACGAGATCACGGCCTCCGACCTCGTGCTGCTCGAGGCCGACGGCACGCCGGTCGGGTCACGCACGCCGCCGATCAACCTCGCGGGCTTCGTCATCCACGGCGCGGTCCACGAGGCGCGCGAGGACGCCCACTGCGTCATCCACACCCACACGCGCGCCGGCTGCGCGGTGGCCGCGCAGCGCGACGGGCTGCTGCCCGTCAACCAGATCTCGCTGGAGTTCTACGGCCACGTCGCCTACCACGGGTACGAGGGCATCTCGTACGACCTCGAGGAACGGCAGCGGCTGGTGCACGACCTCGGCGACAAGCCCGTGATGATCATGCGCAACCACGGGCTGCTCACGGTGGGTGCCACGGTGGCGCAGGCCTTCCTGCGCATGTACTACCTGGAGAAGGCCTGCGAGATCCAGCTCGCGGCACAGAGCACCGGCCAACCGCTGTCGTTGCCGCCGGAGGACATCTGCCGCAAGGCCGAACGGCAGTTCAACGCCCCGCCCCCGCCGCCCGAGCCGCACCTCGTGAACGAACCGAACGACCTCGCCTGGACGGCGCTGCTGCGGATGCTGGAGCGGGTCAACCCGGGCTGGCGGCGCTGAGTTCCACCTAGCCGGACGACGCGGCGAACGCCGCTGCATCCACCTCGACGAGCGTCGGACCGTGATGGCCGAGCGACGTCCTGATCGCGGCGGTCAAGCCCGCTGCGCTGTCGACCCGCAGGCCGCGCGCGCCCCAGGCTTCGGCCAGCGCGACGAAGTCCGGATTGCGCGCCACCACGCCGATCGGTGCGATACCGGACGCGATCATGTCGTCGCGGATCTGGCCGAGCGCCGAGTTGTTCCACACGACGATCGGCAGGCTGACCCCGGCCTCGGCCGCGGTGCCGAGCTCCTGGATGGTGAACTGCAGCCCGTAGTCGCCGTGCAGGGCCAGCACCGCACGATGCGGCATGGCCAGCTTGGCGCCGAGCGCCGCCGGCATCGCGAAGCCGAGCGTGCCGTAGCCCGAAGGATGGTGCCACGCACCGGGCGCATCCATCGGGAACGCGAAGTTGCCGAGATAGGCGATCTGCGTCATGTCCGAGAACACGGCGGCGTCGGCCGGCAACGCGGCACGGATCGCCGCCAATCCGCGCGCCAACAGGCGCGACGGCGCGTCGAATCCGCCCTCCATCGCAGCACGGTGCGTCGCTGCCGCGCCCGCTGCCGTGCGCCAACCCGGCCCTCGGGGTCCGCGTGTCGCCAAGGTCGACGCCAACGCGTCGAGGAACGCGCCGGTATCGCTGCAGACGGACTCCGCCGCGGGATGCCGCTCATCGGCGGACCCTTGGATGTCGACGCGGACGAGCCGGCCGCCAAGCGTCAGCCGGTCCGCCGTGTAGATGTCGGTCTCCGAGAGACCCGTGCCGACCGCGAGCACCACGTCGGCCTCCGCGAGCAGACGCTGGGTCGGCGCATAGGGCAGCGAACAGCCGAGATTGGCGGGATGCGTCTCCGGCAGCAGGCCTTTGCCGGCCGCGGTGGTGACGAGATAGGCGTCGAGACGTTCGACGATCTCACGCAGCGCCGATGCCGCGCCGCGCGCACCGCCGCCCGCGATGATGGCCGGGCGCCGGGCGGCGGCGAGCAGCGTCGCCACCCGCTCGACCTGCTCCGCCGACGCCTGCGGTCGGGCGGACGGCGCGAACGCCTCGATCGGGAGCGCCGTGTCCTGCGCGAGGATGTCGAGCGGCACACCGAGATACGCGGGGCGGGTACGTCCCGCGCTGTATTCATCGAACACCCGGCGCAGGAAAGCCTGCGCCTCCTCGGCGCTGCGCGCGGTGCAGGTCAGGTCGAGCACCGCATCCATCACGCCGTGCTGGTCTTTGAGCTCGTGCAGCAGACCCCAGCCGCGACCGAGCGATGCGCTCGCGGGCGTGCTCGCGACGATGATCAGGGGCACCGAATCCGACCGCGCTTGCGCGACGGCGGTGAGCGCGTTGGTGACGCCGGGTCCGGAGATGACGAAGGCCGCCGCCGCACGACCGGTCATGCGTGCATAGCCGTCGGCGGCGAAAGCTGCGCCCTGCTCGTGCCGCGTGAGCACATGGCGCACATCGCGCCGGCGGTCGAGCCCGCGATAGAGCGCGAGGTTGTGCACGCCCGGGATACCGAACACGGTGTCGATGCCGTTCGCGGCGAGCAGTTCCACGATGTGACATCCGAGGGGTCTTGCTGCTAGGCTCATCGGCGTGAAATTCTCGCAACTGGTGACGCGCATCGCGGGTGACGGCGCGGACGCTTGGCGCACCCACTATGCGGCACAGGCCGCCCAGGAGCGGGGCGAAGACGTCATCATTTTAAGCATCGGCGACCCGGCTTTGTCGACTCCGCAGGCGGTGGTCGACCGCGCCGTCGACGCGATGCGAGCCGAGGACACCCACTACACCACCGCCCGCGGCCGCGAGACGCTGCGCCGCGCCATCGCGCGCCTGCACAGCCGTCGATCGGGGCAGACGGTCGGCGAAGACGAGGTCGTCGTCACGGCGGGTGCCCAGAACGCGCTGCTCACGGCAGCGATGTGCCTCGCCGGCGAGGGGGACGAGGTGCTGACCTTCGACCCGTACTACGCCACCTACCCGGGCACGCTCAAGTCATCAGGCGCGACCCTCGTCCCCGTGCCGCTGCGCGCGGAGAACCGCTTCCGGCTGGACCTCGCGGACCTCGAGGCTGCGATCACGCCGCGTACGCGCGCCCTCTTCTTCGCCAATCCGGGCAACCCCACGGGCATCATCCTCTCGGACGAAGAGCTGGCGGGCATCGACGCGATCGCTCGCCGGCACGACCTCTGGATCGTCGCCGACGAGGTCTACGCCGGCATCGCTCCGGGCGGTCGCGTGCCGAGCCTCACCGACCGGATGCCGGAGCGGGTGGTGACCGTCGGCAGCCTCTCCAAGACCCACGCCATGTGCGGCTGGCGCGCAGGGTGGATGATCGGTCCGAAGACGTTGATGGACCATGCCGAGAACCTGCTCATCAGCATGCTGTACGGCCTGCCCGGCTTCATCCAGGAGGCCGCGCTCGTCGCGCTCGACATGACCGACGAGTCGGAACGCAAGACCCGCGATTACTGCGAGCTGCGGTCGAAGCTCATGGTGGAGCATCTGCGCGGCGTACCGGGCACCGCCGTACTCGTGCCGCAAGCCGGCATGTTCCTGCTGCTCGACATCCGTGGCACCGGCCTCGACAGCACGGCGTTCACCGAACAGCTGTTCCGGACGCACGGCGTCGCGGTGATGGATGGCCTCGCTTTCGGAGAGCAGACCCGCGGCTTCGTACGCTTGAGCTTCGCCATCGATGAAGCGTCCATCGTCGAAGCTTGCCGACGCATCCGTCTCTTCTGCGAGAGGCTCGCAACGGCGTCCTAGCGGACGGTGCGCTCGCGGTAGATGCGGCAGAGCACCGGTTCCGGGGACGGGACCCGCTCCGAGGTCGCATCGAACCGCAGCACCCTGCCGAGCGCGGCGCTTCCATAGGGCCACCACTGCGGCTCCGCACCGCGCACATGCGGCGCACCGGAGGGATCCGGCGATCCGGTGGCGGCGAAGCGTACCCACGCCTGCATCATCTCGCGGGTCAGCCGCAGGTCATCCGCACCCGTCGGCAGCCATGGGTCGTGGGTACCGAAGACGTAGGGCAGCTCCGCGCCATGGTAGGCGCGCAGTTCGGCCGCGGCTGCGCCCTCGCGGACCCGCGAGAACAGGTACATCCACACCGGGCGTCCACCGCCGGCGACCTGCGCGGCCAGCTGCTGCGCCGGGCAGAGCATGGAGTCGGCGGTGGCGAGCCGGTCGATGGCATCGGCCGCGTCCGGCGTCGAGCGGAGCGCCGCGCGGACCTCGGCGGTCTTCAGCACATCGGCCGCCGCCACCGCGGCGTCGATGGCCGCCTCCCCCGCTCCGCGCTGCGCCGCGGAGTAGTACTCGTTCGCGTTGGTGCCGATCAGCAGCTGTTGCACAGGCCAGTCGCCCGCGGAGAGCTGCTCGCGGAGCTGACCCGTCACGACCACGCCGTCGGCCACCGGGGCGTGGTAATGCTTGCTGAAAACCCGCTCGCCGACCTCGAGCAAGCGCGCCGCATCGATGCGTCGCAGCGCCTCGATATCGGGTGGTCGCTCCGCATCGAAGGCGCGCGCGAGCTCGAGCCCGCGCTGCTGTTCGGCCTCGAGCATGCGGATGCCCGGCCAGCCGAAATCACCGCCGCTCTGGATGATGGCGCGATGCATCAGGCCGCGCGCCGCCGGCGACAGCATCAGCGCCGCGATATCGCCGCCGCCCGCCGACTCGCCGAACAGCGTCACCCGGCGCGGATCGCCGCCGAAGGCGGCGATGTGGCGCTGCACCCAACGCAGCGCCTCGAGTTGGTCGTGCAGACCGAAATTGGCTGCGATGCGCTCACCCGCGAGCCCGGGATGGGAGAAGAACCCGAACACACCGAGCCGGTAGGCGATCGTGACCACCACCGCGCCCTCGGCCGCGAGCTGGTGACCGTGGTAGTTCGGTTCGTAGGACCAGCCGCTGCGGTTGCTGCCGCCATGGAAGAACACCATGACGGGCAGCGGGCCGCCGGTGCGCGTCCGCGGCGTCCAGACGTTGAGGTACAGGCAGTCCTCGCTGATCGCGAGGTCCTCGAAGACGCCGCGGCTCGCACCGAAGCGCTCCGCCATGCCGCGATACCAGTCGAGGATGCGCATGCTCTGCATGCAGGCGGGCGCGAACGCCGTGGCCTGCCGCGTCCCGCCGCGACCGACGAATCCCACCGGAGCCCGCCAACGCCGCGCGCCCACGGGCGCCTCGGCGAACGGCAGGCCGAGGTACGCATCGATGCCAGGCGTGGGCGACGGTGCGCCGACCACCGCCTCGCCGTTGACCGATATCCGAGGCGACACCGCCCGTCCTGTCTGCGACGCGGCGGGGGCGGCGGTGGCCGACCCATGGGTCGCCGCGAGGACCATCGCCGCCGACAGGCCGCAGAGCCACCACCGGAACGACCGCTTCATCACCGAACTTCACCCACGCCTGCAACGGACCCGCAGCTATAATCCGCGCCCCTTCCCGTCCCTGCAAGGACCGCTTCCCCATGCCGGCAAGCCTGTTCGCCAGCACTTGGCCGTTGCTGCTCGGCATGGGCATCCTGATGCTCGGTGCCGGCCTGCAGTCGACCCTGCTCGGCGTGCGCGCCCAGTCCGAGGGCTTCGCCACTTCGGCCATCGGCATCGTGATGTCCTGCTACTACGTGGGCTTCCTCGTCGGGACGTCGCTCGCGCCTCGCCTGATCCGCGGCGTGGGTCATGTACGGGTGTTCTCGGCGTTCGCGGCCGTCGCCGCGGCGTCGACGCTTGTCCAGGCCGTGTTCGTCACGCCCGTGGTCTGGGGCGCGATGCGCCTCGTGACCGGCATCTGCCTCGCAGGCATCTATGTCGTCGCCGAGAGCTGGCTCAACGACCGCGCCACGCAGGAGACCCGCTCACGCCTGCTCGCGCTCTACATGGTCGTGCTCTACGGCGGTCTCGGCGCCGCGCAGTTCCTCTTGCTGGTATCGGATCCCGGCAGCGACACGCCCTTCATGCTGGTGTCCGCGCTCATCTGTCTCGCGATCGTGCCGCTCGTGCTGTCGGCGCATGGCGCTCCCGCCGTCGATACGCCTCAGGGCGTGCGCTTCCGCGACCTCTATCGCCGCTCGCCGCTCGGGGTGGTCGCCGTGATCATGTCGGGCCTGATGAGCTCCATCGTGTTCTCGCTCGGTCCGGTCTACGCACGCCAGAGCGGCATGGACGACGCCGCGATCGCCGTGTTCATGGCGGGCAGCATCCTGGCCGGCGTGCTGACCCAATACCCGATCGGCATGCTGGCGGATCGGCTCGAACGACGCGCGGTGATCGCGGGCGTATCGGCGCTCGCCGCCGCGCTCGGGGTCTGGCTCGCGCTGTCGAAGGGCATGCCCGGCGCGCTGCTGCTCTTCACCGCCTCCCTGATCAGCGGTCTCGTGCTGTCGGTCTATTCGCTCGGCGTCTCGCACGTGAACGATCGCCTCGAGACCTCCGAGATGGTGGCCGCCAGCAGCGCTCTGCTGATGCTCAACGGGGCTGCAGCGGTCATCGGACCGATCGTCGGCGGCGTGCTCATGGACAGCCAGGGCGCGGAAGCGTATTTCGGCGCCCTCGCGGTCATCGCCGCGCTGCTCGCGGTGTTCTGTCTCTGGCGACGGTCGCGTCGCGCGCCGGTGCCGCGCGAGCAGCGTGGGCCGTTCATCAAGGCGCAGCCCGAGACCACGGCGGTCACCGAGGAGTCGCAATGGCGGGACACCGCGAACCACAAGACGGGATGAGCGGCGGGACGATTGCCGCCCCGGGCGTACGGGTCGTACACTCGTCGCCGCCCCATGAGTGTTCCGCCCCGCCCCGCTGACGCCCGCCGACCTCACGCTTTCCGCGCCAGCGGTCGCTATTCGGCGCTGCGGTTGCTGCGGGAGGCGCTCGGCGGCCACCAAGGCTGGCGCCGCGCCTGGCGCAAGGCGGACCCCCGCAAGGAATACCAGGTCGTCATCGTCGGCGGCGGCGGCCATGGCCTCGCAACGGCCTACTACCTCGCCAACCATTTCGGCATCACCGATGTCGCGGTGCTCGAGAAGGGCCCGATCGGCCTGGGCAATGTCGGGCGCAACACCACCATCATCCGGTCGACCTACTACCGACCCGAGAACATCCGCTTCTACGACCATTCGCTGCGGCTCTGGGAAGGTCTCGAGCAGGAACTGAACTTCAACGCGATGGTGAGCCAGCGCGGCGTCGTGTACACCTATCACACAGACGGCCAGCGCGATCACATGACCCGCCGCGCCAACGACATGCGTCTCGCAGGCGCCGACTGCGTCGAACTCGACCGTGCCGCGCTCAAGGCGCTGATCCCCGGCATCTCGCTCGACAGCGGGCGCTTCCCGGTGCTCGGCGCCTTCATGCAGCCGCGCGGCGGCACGGTGCGCCACGACGCCGTGGCCTGGGGCTACGCGCGCGGCGCCTCCGAGGCCGGCGTCGACATCATCGAGCATTGCGAGGTCACGGGCCTGCGCCAAGCGAACGGCCGCGTGACCGGCGTCGAGACCTCCCGCGGCTTCATCGGCGCCGGCACGGTCTGCCTCGCGGTCGCCGGACATTCATCGCACCTGGCCGGGATGGCCGGCATCCGCCTGCCCATCGAGACCCACGCGCTGCAGGCCTTCGTCAGCGAGTCCATCAAGCCCTTCCTCGATGTGGTGCTGATGTTCGGCGCTGGTCACTTCTACATCAGCCAGTCCGACAAGGGCGGCATGGTGTTCGGCGGCGCCATCGACGCGCACAACACCTACGCGCAGCGCGGCACGCAGTGGATCGCGCAGGAGGTCGCCGCCGAGGGCGTCGCGCTGCTGCCTGCGCTCGCCCGTCTGCGCATCCTGCGCCAATGGGCGGGCGTGATGGACATGACCATGGACGGCACGCCGATCATCTCGAAGCTGCCGCTCGATGGCCTCGTGATGAACGGCGGTTGGTGCTACGGCGGCTTCAAGGCCATCCCCGCGGGCGGCCACACCGCGGCGCATCTGATCGCGCACGGCGAAGCGCATCCGCTGACGGCGCACATGGACGTCGGCCGTTTCGCCGCGGGCCTGACCGTCGATGAACCCGGCACGGGACCCTTCCCGTGGGCGCATTGAGGCGGCGCGCGCCATGCTGAGGATCACCTGCCCGCATTGCGGCGTGCGCGACGAGGTCGAGTTCCGCTACCGCGGCGATGCCAGCGTGCAGCGCCCGACCGCCGATGCCGATGCGACCGCCTTCGTGGCGTATGTCTACGAGCGCGACAACCCGCGCGGCTGGCATCACGAGTGGTGGTACCACGCAGCGGGTTGCCGCCAGTATCTGCAGCTGTGGCGTCACACCGTGACCCACACCATCCACGCGGTCGGCACTGCCACCGACACGCTCACGCCGCCCCACGGGATGGTCGACCGATGAGCGGGCCGCGTCGCATCACCACGGGCCTGCTCACCGACGCCTCGCGTCCGGTGGAGTTCAGTTTCGACGGTCGGCGGGTACGCGGACTCCACGGCGACACCGTCGCCTCTGCGCTGCTCGCCGACGGCGTGCGGCTCGTCGGCCGCAGCTTCAAGTATCACCGGCCGCGCGGCATCGTCACCGCCGGCCACGAGGAACCCTGCGCACTCGTCGACATCCAGAGCGCCGACGGCCCCGCCCCCAACAGACCGGCGACCATCGTCGAGATCGTCGACGGTCTGGAGGTCGTCAGCCAGAACCGTTGGCCCTCGCTGTCGTTCGATCTGATGGCCGTGAACGGCCTGTTCGCCCCGCTCTTCAGCGCGGGTTTCTACTACAAGACCTTCATGCGGCCGGCGTGGGCCTGGGAACGAATCTTCGAACCGGCGATCCGACGCGCGGCCGGACTCGGCGTGCTCGACCGTGCAGAGCGCGGGCAGCAGACGACGCAGCCCCATACAGAAGAGCCCCTGCACGACCATACCGATGTGTTGATCATCGGTGCAGGTGCCGCTGGACTCGCCGCCGCGCGGCGCCTCGCCGGTTCCGGCGTGCGCGTGATGCTGTTGGAGCGTGATGTGGTCGCAGGCGGCGGCACACTGCTCGACCCCCGCTGGGCAGCGTGGCGCACCGCGGCCCTCGAGGACATCGCGACCGACGCACGCCTGCGGGTGCTGACCCGCACGCAGGTCATCGGCGCCTACGACCACGGCGTGTTCGCAGCGGTGGAGGCCTTGCCCCCATCGGCACAGGGCGGCGGCGCAGCCGCATCGCCGCGTGAACGCCTGCGCGTCATCCGTACGCGTCGCGTGCTGCTCGCGACCGGCGCCAACGAGCGCTGGATCGCCTGCTCAGGGAACGACCGACCGGGCGTCATGCTCGCCGGCGCCGCCCTCGCCTATCTACGCCGCTATGGTGTCGCGGTCGCGGAGCGACCGGTGCTCTTCGCCAACAACGACTGGGCCTACGAGAGCGCCGTCGCGCTGCACGAGGCGGGCGTGCGCATCGCGGCGATCATCGATCCGCGGCCCGCATCTGCCGCCGCCGCGCGCGCCACCGCGGTCGGCATCACCGTGCATCATGGCGCGATGGTCACGGCCATCGAGGGCCGTCGCGAGGTGCGCACCGTGCAGGTCGCCCGCAGCGATGGCCAAGCCCTGACGACCATCCAGACCGACGGCGTGCTGCTCTCCGGCGGCCACCAACCTGAGTCCGCGCTCGCCACGCAAGCGGGCGGCTCGCTGCAATGGCGCGAGGATCTCGCCGCGTTCGCAGCGGTGTTGCCCGACCGGCTCGGTGCGACCGCTGGCGCGGTCGCGGGCTCGTTCGGGCTCGCTACGGCTGCGCGTGACGGCGAGGCGACGGCGGCGCGCATCGCTGCTGCGCTCGCATCCACGCGCACGCCGGATACCCGCGCCCGGTCGGGCACATCGCCGACCGACGCCCCTCCCGCCGACCCCGAGACCTCGCCGCTGCTGGCGCTGTGGGAGGTGCCGGGCCGCGGTAAGGCGTTCGTCGATCTGCAGCACGATGTCACCGTCGAGGACATACGGCAGGCGCATCGCGAGGGCTACACCCACATCGAACACGCCAAGCGCTATTCGACGCACGGCATGGCGACCGACCAGGGCCGCATCGGCGGACTGCTCGGCGCCGCGGTGCTCGCCGCCGCACGGGGACAGACGCTGCCGGAGGTCGGCCTGCCGACGCCGCGCCCCTACATCCACCCGACCACTTTCGGTGCGCTCGCGGGCGGCGAGGTCGGCGAGCACCTGCGGCCGGTGCGCAAGTTCCCGGCGCACGCCTCGCATGTCGCGCTCGATGCGACGTTCGTGCCGGCCGGTCTCTGGCTGCGCCCGCTCGTGTATTCGCAGACCACCGGTTGGGAGCCGGTGCTGCGCGAGTCGCGCGCCGTGCGCGAGGCCGTCGGCGTCGGCGATGCCTCGAGCCTCGGCAAGGTCGATGTGCAGGGTCCCGACGCCGCGCGCTTCCTGGACTACATCTACGCCAACCGCTTCTCGACGCTCGCGGTGGGTAAGGCACGCTACGGCATCATGCTGCGCGAGGACGGTTGCCTGCTCGACGACGGCACCACCTCTCGCCTCGGCGAGCGCCACTTCCTGCTCACCACCACGACCGCCAACCATACGGCCGTACTGGAGCACCTGGAGTTCCAGTCGCAGGTGGTGCATCCCGAGTGGGATGTGCAGCTCACCGATGTCACGGACCAGTGGGCGCAGTTCTCCATCGCCGGTCCGCGCGCGCGCGACCTCCTGCAGCGGGTGATGCCGGGGCAGGATCTGTCGAACACCGCAGTCCCGTTCATGGCGGCCCTGCCCGCCCACATCGCCGGCGTGCGCGGACGCCTGTTCCGCATCTCGTTCTCCGGCGAACTCGCCTACGAGGTCGCGGTGCCCTCCGACCGCGCCGACGAGGTATGGAACGCCTTGCTCGAGGCCGGACGGCCGCTCGGCGTGCTGCCCTATGGCGTCGATGCGCTCAACACGCTGCGCATCGAGAAAGGCCATGTCACCACCGCCGAACTCGACGGCAACACCACGGCGCACGACCTCGGCTTCGAGCGCATGCTCAAAGCGGACGGGGACTACGTGGGTCGCGTGCTCGCCCGCCGCCCCGGCCTCACCTCATCCACGCGCCGGCAACTGGTCGGCCTGCGCCCGACCCGTAAAGACGCCAAGCTCGTCGCCGGTGCGATCCTCGTCGATCCCGCAGCACCCAAGGTGAACATCGGCGATGTGACCTCGTGCACGCCGTCGGTGCTGGTTGAGGGTTGGGTGGGTCTCGGCCTGCTCGCCGGCGGTCGCGGTCGCATCGGCTCACGCCTGCTCGCGGTGTCACCGCTGCATGGCGAGTCGACCGAGGTCGAGATCATCACCCCCCACTGGTTCGACCCGGAGAACGCCCGTGTCCGCGCCTGAGCGTCTGCGGTACGACCTCGTGCAGGTCGCGCCCTGGCGCGGCGACGAGGCCGCGTTCGCGGAGCGCCTGCGCAGCGCGGGCTGGGAACTGCCTGCATTCGGGCACCTATGGTCGGCGCCGGGACGGATCGCGTGCTCGGTGCGCCCCGGGCGCTGGCTGCTGGCGACGGAACCGACCGCCGCATCGCCGGCCGGGACGCTTGCGGCGCTCTGTGAGACCGCGATCGCCGGGACCGGCGCCGTGACCGACCTCTCCGCCGCGCGCAGCGCGTGGCGCGTCTCCGGCCCGCAGGCGCGCGCTTGGCTATCGGCCGGCTGCCGCCTCGACCTCGACCCGGCAGCCTTTCCGCCCGGCCGGGCGACTGTCACGCTCATCGCCCAGGTGCCGGTGTTCATCGCCTCGATGGACGACGGCTGGCTGCTGATGGCGCCCTCCTCGATGACGGAGCATCTCGAGGGCTGGCTGCATCACGCCATCAGTCGCTGAGCGGCACCACCTGCCCGCCCTTCATCACGAACTCGACCTTCTTGAGGACCGTGACATCCTTGAGCGGGTCGCCTGACACCGCGATCAGGTCGGCCGCCATCCCGGGACGCAGCGCCCCGACCTCCTTGCCGAGGCCGAGCAGTTCCGCGGCGTTCACCGTCGCGGCGGCGATGGCCGTCGCAGGCGTCATGCCGTGCTGCACCATGAGTTCGAACTCGTCGGCGTTGCGGCCGTGCTTGGAGACACCGGCATCGGTGCCGAACGCGATCTTCACCCCCGCGGGGACGGCGCGCTCCAGCGCCTTGCCCGTGATGTCCAGCCGCCACATGACCTTCTCCAGCACCGCCGGCGGATAGGCGTTCGGGTCCTTCGCCAGGCGCTCACGGTAGCCGTTGACGGTCGAGAGCGTCGGCACGTAGTAGGCACCGCCCTGCTTGAAGAGTCGCAGCGTCTCGTCGTTCGGCATGGTGCCGTGCTCGATCGAGTCGGCTCCGGCGGCGAGCGCGATATTGATGCCGTCGGTGCCATGCGCGTGCACCGCGACCTTCTTGCCGTGCAGGTGCGCGGTCTCGACCACCGCCTTGGCCTCGTCGGCGAACATCTGCTGGCCGAGACCCGCGCCGATGCGGCTATTGACGCCGCCCGTGGTCGCAATCTTGATCACATCCACGCCGCGCCGCACCTGCAGCCGCACCGCCTCGCGGCAGCTGTCCGCACCGTCGCAGATGTTGTCCTGCGTGATGCCGGGATGCAGGTTCTCGGCGACGCTCAACGTGCCGTCCATATGGCCGGAAGTGACCGAGATCGAGCGACCCGCGTCGATGATGCGCGGACCCATCACCCAGCCGTTCTCGACCGCATCGCGCAGCGCCAGCGTCGCACCGTTGGCGTCGCCGAGGTTGCGCACCGTGGTGAAGCCCGCGCGCAGCGTCTTCATGCCGTTCCACTGCGCACGCAGGGCATCGAGACCGGGGCTCGATGTCACCGCCTCGATCAGGGCCGCCTGACCGCCGGCATCGGAATCGAGATGCACGTGGCTGTCGATGAGGCCAGGCAGCACGAAGCGGTCGCCGAGGTCGATGACGCGCGCGCCCGCCGGTCCCGCCTGGCGGCCGTCAAGCAGCGCAGCGATGCGTCCGTCGTGGATGACGATGGTGGTCGCACCGCGCGGCGCCTTGCCGGGCTCCGCCAGCACGCGGCCCGCCTGGACGACCACGACCGAACGGGGCGCGGCAGCGGGGGCGGCCGGGGCCGTAGCAGCCCCTTGGGCCTGCGCGAAAGGCGCGGCGAGGGACAAGGCAAGCACCCAGAGTCGGGCATCGGTGGCACGGGGCATCGGCGGTCTCCGGAAGCGGGGATCTTCCAAGGATACGAGAGCGGCGGCCCGGCGCGATAGACCGCATTCCGTTACGATAGAGCCCACCGACTCAAGGATGACTCGATGACCACCCGATTCGCTGATCTTCTTTCGCGCCGCCCCTACCTGCTCGCCGACGGCGCCACGGGCAGCAACCTCTTCGAGATGGGTCTCGTGTCGGGCGATGCGCCCGAGCTCTGGAATGTCGACCACCCGGACCGCATCAAGCTGCTGCACCAGCGCTTCGTGGATGCCGGGGCCGACATCATCCTCACCAACACCTTCGGCGGCACCCGGTACCGTCTCAAGCTGCACAAGGCCGAGGACCGCGTCCGCGAGCTCAACCGCGCCGCGGCGCAGCTCGCCCGCTCGGTGGCGGACGCTTCGGGTCGTGATGTGATCGTCGCGGGCAGCATGGGTCCCACGGGCGAGATCCTCGAGCCGCTCGGCCTCGTGTCGTCGGCCGACGCCCGCGCCGCCTTCGCCGAACAGGCCGCCGCGCTCGCCGAGGGCGGTGCCGATGTGCTCTGGATCGAGACCCTGTCCTCCCGCGAGGAGGTCGAAGCGGCCATCGAAGGCGCCCGCACCGCGGGGCTGCCCGTGGTCAGCACGCTGTCCTTCGACACCAACGGCCGCACCATGATGTCGCTGACGCCCGCCGAACTCGCGGGCATCGCGCGTGAGCGGCATCTCGCCGCCTGCGGCAGCAACTGCGGCGTCGGCCCGGCGGAGCTCGTGGCCTCCATCCTGAACCTGAGCACCGCCGCCGATCCGGACATGGTGCTGGTCGCGAAGGCCAACTGCGGCATCCCGCAGTGGGTCAACGGCGCGATCCGCTACGACGGCACGCCCGATCTGATGGCGAACTACGTCCACCTCGCGATCGACGCCGGCGCGCGCATCATCGGCGGTTGCTGCGGCACCTCGCCGGAGCACCTCGCCGCGATGCGCAAGGCGCTCGATGCTCACGTCGCGGGTCCGCGGCCCGAAACGGAGACCCTTGAAGCCGCGCTCGGCCAGATCAGCACCGGCGCACGTGCCCAGCTCAGCGGCAACCTCGACCGCGCGGCTGGGTCCGCTTCGGGCGCCGGTCCCCGCGTGAGCCGATCGCGTCGGACCTGAGTCCTAGAGCCTCTCCGACACCTTCTCGACCGTAAGCGTCTGCGGGAACTCGACCCGCGCCGTCGCGCGGATGTCGGTCACGGAGCTGCCGAGGGACACCGCGTAGGTCCCTGCGGGTACCACCCACGCGCGTTGCGTCTCGTCGAACAGGGCGAAGTCACGCAGCGAAAGCTGCAGCTCGATCGCCATGGACTGCCCGGGCGCCAGCGTCGGCGTCTTGGTGAAGGCGCGCAGTTCGCGGCCGGGACGCCTCACGCCAGCGTCCGCACCCGACGGCGGCGACACATACACCTGCACGACCTCCCGGCCCGGCGATCTGCCGGTGTTCGTGACGGTGGCCGAGACGCGCACACCGCCGTCGTCGGCGGTGGGATCGACCCGCAGCCGCGAGTGCCGGAACTGCGTGTACGAGAGCCCGAAGCCGAACGGATAGGCGACCGGCGCATCATGCCGGTAGCCGACCGCGAGGCCTTCGTCGTAGCGCACTTCGGCGCGGCGATCGACACCCGCGAGGATGCCGCGGGCTGCGGGGTCGGGACCGAGCAGTGTCGTCCCCGGAAAGCCCCTCGACGACGGCACGTCCTCCCAGCGCAGCGGGAAGGTCGTGGCGAGCCGTCCAGACGGTGCGACCGTACCGCTCAGGACATCCGCCATCGCATGACCGCCCTCCTGCCCGGGCTGCCAGGCGAGCAGGATGGCGTCGGCGAACCCGCGCCAGCTCACCGTCTCCATGACGCTGCCGATGTTGAGCACGACGACGACATTCTTGCCGCGCGCACGGAACGCGCGTGACAGACGCTCGAGCAGCTCGCGCTCGCCGGCCTGCAGTTCGAAGTCGAGCTCGCGCGAGAGATCGGCGAACTCGCCGCTGCGGCGCCCGATCGTCACCACCGCGACATCGGCCCGCTGCGCCGCTGACTCGATCTCCGCCGCGCTCACCGATCGCTCCGGGAAGCGCTGCGGCGGCGACAACGGCGAGCGCGGCGGCGTCTTGCGGCGCGTCTCGTCGATGAAGGTCGCGTAGCCCTCGGCCACGGCTGCATCGACCGCATACCCCGACGCGCGCAGCCCCTCCGCGAGCGGCACCGCGCGCGCCGCCGCGACGGCACCGCTGCCGCTGCCGCCGATGATGGCGTCGTAGGAGGCGTTGCCGAAGAGCGCGATCCTGCGGCTGCGCGGCAACGGCAGGACGCCGCCCACATTGCGCAGCAGCACCATTCCGGAAGCCGCCGCCTCACGCGCGAGCTTCGCATGGCCTTCGAGGTCGGGCGCATCGGTCGCCCGCACGCCGAGGAAGGTCGGCGAGCGCAGCACGATCTTCAGGATCTCCGCCACGTTCCGGTCGAGTTCGGCGCTCTTCAGCGCTCCGCGCGCGAGCGCCTCGCGCAGCACGCGCTGCTGGACGCCCGTGCCCGGCATCAAAAGGTCGTTCCCCGCGCGCAGTTGTGCGAGCGGATCGTCACCCGCGTACCAGTCCGTCATCACCACGCCGCCGAAGCCCCATTCGCCGCGCAGCACGCCGTCGATCATTTGCCGGTTCTGCGAGGTGTAGAGACCGTTGAGCCGGTTGTAGGAGGTCATCAACGCCTGCGGCCTGCCCTCGCGCACCGCGATCTCGAAGGCGCGCAGGTAGATCTCGCGCAACGGCCGCTCGGACACCTGCACATCGATGGTGTAGCGGTTCCACTCGTGCTCGTTGGCGACGAGATGCTTCGGCGTGGCGGCGACACCCGTCGATTGGATACCACGGATCGCGGCCGCGGCCATGAGGCCCGAGATGACCGGATCCTCGGAGTGGTACTCGAAGCCACGGCCGCCGAGCGGGTTGCGGTGGATGTTGAGCGCCGGCGCGAGCAGCACGTCGATGCCGTAGTCGCGCGCCTCCGCGCCCATCGCAGCACCCACGCGCTCGATGAGCGCCGTATCCCAGGACGAGGCGAGCAAGGTCGCCACCGGGAAGGCCGTCGCGTGGTAGCTGCGCGTCTCACCTGCGCGCCGCGGGCTGATGCGCAGGCCTGCGGGACCATCGGCGAGCACGATCGACGGGATGCCGAGCCGCGGCACCGCGCGGGTCATGCCGCCCGCGCCCGGCACGCGCGGACCCATCGGCCCGTCGGCGGGGCCCTGCATCTCAGGCGGCAGCGGCAGACCCGCGAGCGACATGCCCACACCGACCACGAGGTCGATCTTCTCCTCGGGCGTGAGCGCAGCGATGACCTGCGGCAGGGGGTCGATGCCCAAGCCCAGCATCGGCGGCGGAGAGCGGATGGCCTCTGCGCGCGCGAGCGGGACGGCTGCGAGCCCCATCGGGATGGCTGCAAGCAGGATCATCGGCAAACGGCTGGGCATGGCAAGCCCTCGGGGAGGCCAGAGGCTGCCCGCGAGGATACCGGATCCCTTGCCGCGACGCCCCGCAGCGCGGCCGTGACGCTGCTAATCAGCCGACGACAGTTGAAGGAGCTGCGGGATCCGCTGCTTCACCTTGAAGAACCCCGCCGTGGCATGCGGCCACAGGGTCTCATCCCACCCGCGCCGCCACTCGGCGAGCGCGATGCCGCGCGCCGTCAGTTGCGACGCCGCCTCGATCAGCCAGTCATGGAGCGGCCCGCGGGTGACATACGGCGTGACGAGCTGTCTGACGCCGTGCGCGACCGCCCAATCCACGAGGGATTCCGGCCGCACCGCGTTCAATGATTCCACCGGGACCCCGAGTCCGGCCTGCCGCAGGCGTACGGCAGCGTCCGCCAAGGCGTCCGCCTCGAAACGCACGACCCGATCGGCCACCGGGCGCGGCGAGCGCAGGCGGCTCGCGGCGAGGGTCGTCGCGGCGCGCAGATCCAGCGTCGACACCGGGAAGTCCTCGAGGCGGCAGTCCTCCTCGGTGATGAGCAGCGCGGTGGGTGTATCGGGCTGCGGCGGCATCACCGCACGCAGCGGCAAGAGCGGCGGCAGCCCTGCCGGCTCGCTGGCCTCCAGTCCCTCCTCGCCGGCATCGAAATCAACCTCGCGCGGCGTGAACCGACCGCCGGTATAGGTCGCGATGTTGCCCGCCCGCGCCCGGTAGGCCTTGCCGCGCGTATGCAGGCCCGCGACCCAGCGCCAACCGAGCGTGTTCGACGCGGGATCGCCGTCGAGCAGGTGACGCAGGAAGAAGTCTGCGCCGAGCCGCCACGGCAGCCGCAGCGTGAAGATCCAGATCGAGGCGAACCACATGCGGGCGTGGTTGTGCAGATAGCCCGTGTCGACGAGCTCCCGCGTCCACGCGTCGAAGCACGTCAGACCCGTCTGCCCGGTTTCGGCGCGTGCGAGCGCAGCGGCGAGCGTCGCATCGCGCTGCGACGCAGCGATATCCTGCGCAAGGCCGTCCCGGTAGCGCGTCCAGACCTGCGGGCGGAGCTCCAACCAACCTTTGAAGTAGCCGCGCCAGACGACCTCTTCGATGAACTTGGCGGCGGCTTCGGGTCCGTGCGCAGCGACCGCCGCCGCGACGACCTCCGCTTCGGTCACCACACGACGCCGGATCCACGGTGACAGCGTCGACACGGCATGGTGCTCACCGGAGCCGCGATCGAAGTTGCGTTCCGCCTCGTAGCGCCGCCCCATGTGCGGCACGAAGGCCTGCAGCCGGGCGAGACCGCTCGCGCGATCGGCTGACGCCCACCGGTCTTCGGATGGAGCGGACAAGCGTGTACCCCGCGGTTCAGCCGAACCGGACGGACACGGCGCCGATGCCCCGCCACTCGCCGCGGATGTCGCGTCCGAGCGGCCCCAACACCAGAGCGCCGGTGGTGACCACCTGACCGGCACGCAGCATCTCGCCGCGGGCGATCAGTTCGTTCGCCAACCAGACCACGAGCCGCCGCGGATCGCCGACCGGGTGCCGCAGAACACGGCCTTCACGGATCCCGCCGTCGATGACGAGATCGATGTCCCATGATGGACCCGGATCCTGCGCCGACCCCGCTGACGGATCGCCGACGACGAGCCCGGCGTTGGCGAGGCAGTCGGCGAGGTTCTCGGACTGGGTCACCGCGCCCGGGTCGCGGTAACGGCTGCGGTAGATCTCGAGCGCCGGCAGCATCTCCACCGCCGCAGCGACCGTCGCAAGGTCGTAGGCGTCGCCACGCGGCGGCAGATCATGGCGCAGACGGAACGCGATCTCCGCCTCGACCAGCGCGTCCGGGAAATCGGCCGCGGCCAAGGTGGCACCGCTGGCGTGGATCTCGTCTGCGAGGATGGGTGCGTAGAGCGGGGTCTCGTCGGGACCGCCCGCGCCGATCTTCCAGCCACCGATGCCATCGCCGCTGACCCCGTCATCAGGGCCTCGGCGCAGCGCCGTGATCACGCGGCGCTGGATCGCGTATCCCGTCGCATCGTCGGTCGGCCGGGAGGCCTCGGGCAGACGCTCGAGGCGCCGACGCTCGCGCCGCGCCGCGACCAGAATCCCCGCGGCGTTGGCGATGGCGTCGCTCAGGGCGCCTCCCCCTCCGCGGCAGGCGAGACATCAGATACCGCCGCCCCCGGGCGCCGGCTGCGTCGGCCACGCGATGCGCCCGCTTGCGCGGCGGATTCCTTGGGCGCCGGCAGCGTCACCACCTTCGAGAGCTCCGGGTTCGGGAAGCGCTTGTGCGGGATCGCCATGGCCTCCACGAAGTGCGCCTGGAAGCGCGGCTCGATGGCGGTCTCGATCTTCTCGACGCGCCGCACCACCTGCTCGATGGTCGCACGCGAGGTCTCATCCAACAGTGCGATGCGCGCGCCGGTGCCCGCCGCGTTGCCGGCCGCCGCCACCTGCGCGAGGTCGCAGTCGGGGATCATGCCGAGCACCATGGCGTACTTGGTGTCGATGTGCGCGCCGAAGGCGCCGGCGAGACGGATGCGGTCGACGCGCTCCACGCCGAGCTCTTCCATCAGCAACCGCACGCCCGCGTACAACGCGGCCTTGGCGAGCTGGATCGCACGCACATCGGTCTGGGTGATGGCGAGCGTCACCGCGCCGCGGTGCAGCACATACGAGAAGGTGCGGTCGGCCGGGATGATGCGATCGCTCCGGGCCGCGAGCGCACCGTCGACCACGCCGTCCTGGTTGATGACGCCCGCGAGATACATCTCGGCGATGACCTCGATGATCCCCGAACCGCAGATGCCGGTGACGCCGGTCTTCTGCGTCGCCTCCGCGAAACCCGGATCGTCCGACCACAGGTCGCAGCCGATGACCTTGAAGCGCGGCTCCAGCGTCGCCGGATCGATGCGTACGCGCTCGATGGCGCCCGGCGCGGCGCGCTGGCCGCAGCTGATCTGTGCACCCTCGAAGGCGGGACCGGTGGGGCTCGAACAGGCGAGCAGGCGCCGACGGTTGCCGAGCACGATCTCGGCGTTGGTGCCCACGTCGACCAGCAGCGTGACCGGATCGCCGAGGTCCGGCCGCTCGGCGAGGATCATGCCGGCGGTGTCGGCGCCGACATGGCCCGCGATGCAGGGCAACACGTAGACCCGCGCGTTCGGATGCACATCGATGCCGAGCGCGCTCGCCGGCTGCTCGATGGCCTGATCGGTGGCGAGCGCGAACGGCGCGCCGCCGAGTTCGGTCGGGTCGAGGCCGAGCACGAGGTGATGCATGATCGGGTTGCCGACCAGCGTGATCTCGAGGATCTCATGCGGCTCGGCGCCAGCGTCGCGCGCCACATCGGCGGCGAGCTCGCTGAGCGCCGCGCGCACCGCGACGGTCATCTGCTCCGCGCCGCCCGGGTTCATCATGGCGTACGAGACCCGGCTCATGAGGTCTTCGCCGAAGCGGATCTGCGGGTTCATCATGCCGGACGAGGCCACGACCTCACCGGTCGCGAGGTCGCAGAGGTGCGCGGCGATGGTCGTCGAACCGACGTCGACGGCCATGCCGAGCGCGCGCTCGTGGAAACCCGGCCACAGGCCGATGATCTGCTTGCCGCCGTGCACCGCGGCCGTGACCTTCCAGGCGCCGGCGCGCAGCGTCGTCTGCAGTGCACGCAGCACGTTGAGTTCGATGCCGAGCCCGGTGAGCTGCCACTCGCGCTCCAGCGCCTCGAGCAGGCGACGCAGGTCGCCCGACGGGTCGTGCATGTCCGGCTCGCGGACCTCCACGTAGTGCAGGCGCACCAAGGGATTGAGGTCGATCTCGCGCACCTCGGCGGCCTTGCGCACCACCTGGCGATGCACCTGGCTCGCCGGCGGCACATCGACCACCACATCGGCGCAGACCTTCGCCTGGCAGGAGAGCCGCTGGCCGGGCTTCAGCACCTTGCGGCGCGTGCTGCGCGCCTCGACCTCGCCGGGCGCGGTGACGCTGGCTTCGCCCGAGCGCACGCCGTGCTTGGCGAACTCGCCCTCGGCGACGACCACCTGACAGCGGCCGCAGATGCCGCGACCACCGCAGACCGAGTCGATGTCGACGCCGAGCTCGCGCGCCGCCTGCAGCAGCGGCGTGCCGAGCGCGAACCGCCCGCGCTTGCCCGCGGGGAGGAAGACCACCAATGCGTCAGTCTGGCTCAAGATGCGCTCTCCTACGATCCGCCGTCTCTCAGGCTGCGCCGCCGGCGCCCGGCGTACCGCCGCCCTCACCGCCCGTCGCGGCGCGACGACGCGCGCCGCCCTCGCGGCGTCCGCGTGCGGCCGGATTGTCGCCCGCCGCCCCCGGCGGCGGCGGCTCGCGGAACTTGCGGATCCAGCGCGAGCAATCAGGGTCGTGGCCCATCATGACATCGGCACCCATGCAGGCGCGCACGGTGTCGCCGTGCAGCGGATTGGTGATCGCCGAGGTCATCCCCGAGGCGATCGCCATGGTGAGGAACGCGGCGTTGATGCCGTCGCGGTTCGGGAGACCGAAGCTCACGTTGGACGCGCCGCAGGTGGTGTTCACCTTCAGTTCGTCGCGCAGACGGCGCACCAGGCGCATCACCTGCACGCCCGCCTGGTTGATGGCGCCGATCGGCATGACGAGCGGGTCGACCACCACGTCGCTGCGCGGGATGCCGTAGTCGGCGGCGCGCTCGACGATCTTCTTGGCGACGGCGAAGCGCACATCGGGGTCCTCGGAGATGCCGGTCTCGTCGTTCGAGATGGCGACGACCGCTGCGCCGTACTTCTTGACCAGCGGCAACACCTGCTCGAGGCGCTCCTCCTCGCCCGTCACCGAGTTCACGAGCGCCTTGCCCTTGTAGACCGACAGACCGGACTCGAGGGCCGCGACGATCGAGGAATCGATGGACAGCGGCACATCGGTGATCGACTGCACGATCTGCACCGCCTTGGCGAGGATCGCGGGCTCGTCGGCGAGCGGGATGCCGGCGTTGACATCGAGCATGTGCGCGCCGGCCTCGACCTGCGCGAGCGCGTCCGAGATCACGCGTGTGTAGTCGCCCGCCGCCATCTCGGCGGCGAGGATCTTGCGTCCCGTCGGGTTGATGCGTTCGCCGATGATGACGAACGGCCGGTCGAAGCCGATGACGACCTCTTTGGTCGCGGAACTGATGATCGTGTCGGTCATGATGCCACCTTGTCTTGAGTGTCGGTGTCTTGGGCCCGCCCGCGATCGCGACCCGGGTACCAGGGGACGCGCCCGGCGAGCACGCCCGAGCGGTCGATGATCTCGGCCACCGTCTCCTCCTGCCGGTAGGCCATGACATGCACGCCGTGCACGCCCTTCATGGTCCGTGCCTCTTGGATGAGCTCGATGCAGATGTTCCGCCCCTCGCGCGCCGCGTCCTGCGCGCCGCGCAGGCGCTCGATGAGCGCATCGGGGATATGGATGCCCGGCACGTTCTGCCGCATCCACTCCGCGGCCTTCGCCGAGCGCAGCGGACCGACGCCGATGAGCAGGAAGACGCGGTCAAGCCCGCCGAGGTCCTCGAGCCGCTGCAGGAACGCCCGCAGCAAGGGCATGTCGTAGCAGTACTGCGTCTGGATGAACTGTGCGCCCGCCTCGACCTTCTTGAGCAGGCGCATCGCGCGCCAGTCGTGCGGCAGCGCCGAAGGGTTCTCGGCGGCGCCGAGGAACACCCGCGGCGCCGTGGTGAGCTTGCGG
Organism: Steroidobacteraceae bacterium; assembly: GCA_040400835.1. Taxonomy (GTDB): domain Bacteria; phylum Pseudomonadota; class Gammaproteobacteria; order Steroidobacterales; family Steroidobacteraceae; genus UBA964. The sequence continues at coordinate 21,835 of JBBAPM010000001.1, read as the reverse complement.
CCGCTCTGGAAGCGCTGCTCGTCGCGCAAGGTGCGCGCGATGCCGAGCAGCGACACGCTGTCGAGGTCGAACACCGGCTTCGCCTGCGGATGATCGCCCGCCTGCACGCCGTCGCCCGTGAGGCACAGGATGTTGCAGACGCCCATCGCGGCCGCGCCGAGGATGTCGCCCTGGATGCCGATGCGGTTACGGTCGCGGCAGGAGATCTGCATGATGGGTGCATAGCCTGCGCGGGTGAGCAGCGAGCAGACACCCATGCTCGACATGTGACAGTTGGCGCCGCTGCCGTCGGTGGCGTTGATGGCGTCGACGTAGCCGTCGAAGATGCGCGCGCGGGCGTAGACGTCCTCGGCGTCGGCCGAGTCGGGCGGCGCGAGTTCGGCGGTGACCGCGAAGGCCCCAGCGCGCAGCACCCGCTCGAAGCGTCCCGGCGAGACATGCCCCGGCAGGATCGGCAGCGGGTCACCCGGTGCCGGCTCGTCGCCGAACCTCATCGGGCGGCCCTCACCGCTCTTCCCCGGCGCGCTGCCGCAAGGCGCGCAGCCAGGACGAACTGCCCTGCAGGCGCCGGTCGATGGCGAACTGGACCTTCTGCAGCGACCCGACGCCGCCCGGGATGCGTTGGCTGCCTTCCCACGCCGCCACCCACACGCACTTCATGTCGGGCAGCACCTCGCAGTTGCCGTCGGCGCGCACGCCGCCGCAGGGGCCGTTGCGCAGCTGCTTGGGGCAGTTCATGGGACAGGACATGCCGGTCGAGCTCAGCACGCACTGGCCGCACATCTTGCAGTCGAAGAGCAGCCCCTTGGTGCCGCGCTCGAGCGCCGCGAAAGGCCGCTCGAGCCGCTGCTCGCCCACGAGACGCATCACCGGACGCAAGGCCGCGAGCGTGTCTTCGAGCAGGCGGTACAGGCGGTTCAAGCCGCGCGCATGCCGCACCGACCAGAGGCGTACCCGGTACATCTCAGTCCCCGGAGTCGCTCGACGCAGCGGGTGGTGGCGCGGCACCGGACGCCGGCGGCGTGGCGAGACCCTTGGCGCGGATCAACCGGTCGAGGTCCTCATCGCTGTAGCGTGCCTCGAGCGCCGCCGCCGCGGCCGCGGCCTCGGCCTGCAGATCCTCGCCGCAGGGTGTGGGCGCGCTGCGGGTCCACTCGGCGATGTAGGCATCGGAGCTGCCCTTGCCCGCACGCATCGCGGCGCGGTCCACCGCTTCCTGGAAGCGCGCCGACAGCATGACCTTGGAGGTCTCGCGTCCGCGCTTGACGACGACCTGCGACGGGATGTCGCGCCACGAGATGATGATCAGGCTGGCCATCAGTGCGGTGACTCCTGTACGACGACGGGCGTGGCGAAGGGTGGCTTGGCGACGAACCGGCGCAGGCTCTGCTCGAGCCCGCCGTAGCCGGTGTGACGGAAGTGGTACTCGAGACCGAGCCGCCGCGCGATCGCCTCGGCGGCCGCGGCGTTGTCGGCATCTGGACGCTGCCCGAGGTAGACGAGGCGGCGATAGTTGCCGAAATACTGCGGCTGCAGCTCCGGGTGACGGTCGAGGCCGAGCCCCCGGAACACCAGCCGGTCGAAATGCCGCACCAGGAAATCGGTCAGGAAAAAACTGCCGGGCTCGGCGTCCGCGAGCTCCGCGAAGGTCTCGGGACCGGCGAAGAACTGGTAGCAGTGCACGCCTTCGATGCGCTCCACGCCCGTCTCGCGCAGCACGGCATCGAGCGCACCCGTGGTGCCGCAATCGGCATACGCGACGAAGATGTCGTCGTAATCGGCGCGGTGCGAGAGGATCGCCTCGCGGACGGCGGACGCGATGCGTTCAGGCCGGTTGTGCAGTTCCGGCGGCAGGCAGTGGACGTCGAGCGACAGCCAGCGATGGGCGCTGCGCAGCGCCGCGATCTCATGGGCGAGCGCGCCGCAAGCGATCACGAGCTGGCGGCCGTCCCGGGCCACGGGCGGACGCTTAGTGGGCGCGCGCGGCAGCGCGCTTCGCCGCGATCAGCGACTTGGCGGTCTCCACGGCGACGGCGGCGTCACGGCAGTAGGCATCGGCGCCGACGGCCTTGCCGAACTCCTCGTTGAGCGGCGCGCCGCCGACCAGCACGATGTAGTCGTCGCGCAGGTTCTTCTGCTTGAGCGTGTCGATGACGACCTTCATGTAGGGCATGGTGGTCGTCAGCAGCGCCGACATGCCGAGGATGTCCGGCTTGTGCTGCTCGAGCGCCTCGAGGTACTTCTCGACCGGGTTGTTGATGCCGATGTCGATGACCTCGAAACCGGCGCCCTCGAGCATCATCGCCACGAGGTTCTTGCCGATGTCGTGGATGTCGCCCTTCACGGTGCCGATGACGACCTTGCCGATGGGCTCGGCGCCGGTCTCGGCGAGGAGGGGACGCAGGATCTCCATGCCGCCCTTCATGGCGTTGGCGGCGAGCAGCACCTCGGGGACGAACAGGATGCCGTCGCGGAAGTCGATGCCGACGATGCGCATGCCCTCGACGAGCGCATCGTTCAGGACCTTGTCCGGGCCCCAGCCCCGCTCCAGGAAGATGCGGGTCGCCAGCTCCACCTCCGGCTTCATGCCGTTGTAGAGGTCGTCGTGCACCTGCTCGACCAGCTCGTCGTCGGCCAACGTCCGCAGATCGAAATCGCCTTGTGCGTCAGACATCTCAGCCCTCGTGGAGCCCCGTTGATTGAGGCGGATGGTAAGCGTGACCCCTGCCGGGGACTTTACATTTAGCGACGGCTATTTGCCCGAGAACGACATCGGCCCGAACTACACCGGACGACGCCTTTCCGCGCTCGGCGGCCGACCGAAGTGCTGCCGATAACAACGCGAGAAATGCGGCGGCGACTGGAAGCCGCAGGAGGCCGTCACCTCCATGATCGGCATCGCGGTCTGCAGCAGCAGTTCGCGCGCGCGGCGCAGCCGGATCTCCATGTAATACCGCTTCGGCACGCAGTTGAGATACCGCTGGAACAGACGCTCGATCTGCCGTCGGGAGAGGCCCGTCTCGCGCGCGATCGCATCGAGCGACAGCGGCTTCTCGATGTTCTCTTCCATGAGCTGCGCGACCTTGATCAGGCTGCGGTGCGTGAAACCGAGCTGCGCGCGCAACGGCACATACTGGTTGTCGTGGTCGTCGCGCACGCGCGCCACGACGAACTGCTCCGACACCTGGTGCGAGATGTGGCGCCCGTGCTGCCGGTCGATGAGGTTCAGCATCAGGTCGAGCGGCGCGGTGCCGCCCGAACAGGTGTAGCGGTCGCGGTCGATGGTGAAGAGCTGCGGCGTGAGCTCCACCAGCGGGAACTCCTCGCGCAGCGCGTGCACGTTCTCCCAGTGGATGGTGGCGCGGTAGCGGTTGAGGAGCCCCGCCCGCGCGAGCACATAACCGCCGGTGCAGAGGGCGCCGAGCGCGCCGCCCGACTCGGCCCGACGCCGCAGCGCCTTCGCGAGCTGCGCCGACACGGTGTCGCGCACATCGATGCCGCCGCAGACGAACAGGATGTCGGCTTTGCCGGCCTCCGCGAGGGGCACGGTCGGCGTCATCTGGGTGCCGCAACTGGCGACCACCGGGTCGCCCTTGAGCGAGACGATCTGCCACTCGTAGAGCTTGCGGTTGGCGACGCGGTTCGCCATCCGCAGCGGCTCGATGGCGTTGGCGAGCGCGATCAGCGAGTAGTTGGGGAGCGTCAGGAACGCGTAGGTGCGCTTGCCTGGGCCCGAGGACCCTTGGGTGGAGCGTTGGGAGAGGACGGTTTCCACGGCGGCCGGAGTATAGGAGCCGTCCGCCCGGGATGTCCAATTCGGACATCCCTTCGTCGCATTTGGATTGGTCGCCGGGATGCCCCCGGCTACACTCTGGTCGGATGAAAACACATGCCAGAGTCGTGGTCATCGGTGGCGGCGCGGTGGGCGTCAGCACTCTCTATCACCTCGCCCTCAAGGGCTGGTCGGACGTGGTGCTGCTCGAGCGCTCCGAGCTCACCGCCGGTTCGACCTGGCACGCCGCAGGCCTGCTGCCGCTCTTCAACATGAGCTACACGGTCGGCCAGCTGCACAAGTATTCGGTCGACCTCTACAAGCGCCTGCCCGCCGAGACCGGCCAGGATGTGAGCTTCCATGTCACCGGCAACCTGCGCCTCGCCACCAACCGCGACCGCATGGACGAGTACCTGAAGTACTGCGGCACCGCCAACACCATCGGCGTGCCCTTCCAGGTGATCGGCCCGGAGGACGTGAAACGGCTTTGGCCGCTGGTCGAACTCGGCGGCAAGGACGGCACGGCGCCCATCGTCGGCGCGCTCTATCACCCGGACGACGGTCACATCGCGCCCGCCGACCTCACCATGGCGCTGCGCAAGGGCGCGCGCGCCCGCGGCGCCGAGATCCACGAGCAGACCGAGGTCACCGGCGTCAGCCGCACGCCCTCGGGAGAGTGGCGGTTGCAGACCACCAAGGGCGAGATCATCGCCGAGCATGTGGTCTGCGCGACCGGCAACTACGCGCGCCAGACCGGCCGCATGTTCGGCATCAACGTGCCCGCCATCCCGGTCGAACACCAGTACATCGTCTACGAGGAGTCGCCGGAGCTGAAGGCGTACCGCGCCGCCGGCGGCCGCGAGCTCGCGGTGCTGCGCGAGTCCGACCAGTCGTATTACCTGCGCGAGGAGCGCATGGGCTGGATCCTCGGGCCTTACGAAGCCGGTGCGCCGGCGCGCTTCGCCGATGGCGTGCCCGAGTGGTTCGGCAAGGACCTCTTCGAGGGCGACCTCGACCGGCTGCTGCCGCACGTCGAGGCGGCGCAGCGCCGCGTCCCGGCGCTCGAGCATTGCGGCATCAAGGACATCGTCAACGGCCCGATCTCCTACACGCCGGACGGCAGCCCGCTCATCGGTCCGGCCTGGGGCGTCCGCAATCTTTGGCTGAACGAAGGCCACAGCTTCGGCATCACCGCCGCGGGCGGCGCCGGCTGGCAGATCGCCGAGTGGATCGTCGAGGGCGAGCCCGGCATCGACATGCTGGCCGTGGACCCGCGCCGCTACGGCCCGTACACCAGCAAGCGGTTCGTGGTCGCCAAGAACGAGGAGACCTACCGCAACGTCTTCACGGTGCACTACCCGGACGAGGAGCGCGAGGACGCGCGCCCGCTCAAGACCAGCCCCATCTACGAGAAGCTGAAGGGCATGGGCGCGGTGTTCGGCCAGCGTTACGGTTGGGAGCGCGCTAACTGGTTCGCGCCGCCGGGCGTCGAGCCGCGTGACAGGTGGAGCTTCCGCCGCAGCAACTACTTCGAGCACGTCGGGAACGAGTGCCGCCGCCTGCGCAGCGCGGTCGGCGTGATCGACCTCACGCCTTTCACCAAGCACATCGTGCGCGGCCCGGGCGCCGAAGCCTGGCTCGACCATCTCGTCGCCAACAAGGTGCCGGTCAAGGTCGGCCGCATGGCGCTCTGCCACGCGCTCACGAAGCGCGGCGGCATCCGCAGCGAGTTCACCATCACCAAGCTCGGCCCTGACGAGTTCTATGTGGTGAGCGCGGGCGCGGCCGAACGCTACGACGCCGACCATCTGCAGAAGCACCTGCCGGCCGACGGCTCGGTGCAGCTCAGCAACATCACCATGCAGCGCGGCTGCTTCGTGCTCGCGGGCCCGCGTGCGCGCGATGTGCTCGCCAAGCTCACGGACACGCCGCTCGACAACGCGTCGTTCCCGTGGCTCACCGGCCAGGTCGGCGAGGTCGGCATGGCGACCGATGTCTACATGCTGCGCGTCAACTTCGTCGGCGCCCTGGGCTGGGAGCTGCACTTCCCGATCGAGTACGCGCATCACCTCTTCGAGGCGCTGTTCAAGGCCGGCGAGGAGTTCGGCATCGGCATGGCCGGCATGCGCGCGATGGAGTCGCTGCGCATGGAGAAGTCCTACCGCATGTGGGGCAGCGACCTGACGCGCGACTACACCCCCTTCGAGGCCAGCCTCGACCGCTTCGTGCGCATGAACAAGGTCGACTTCATCGGCAAGGCCGCGCTCGAGAAGCAGCTCGCCGAAGGCGTGCCGCACCGGTTCGTGACGCTCGAGGTCCACGGCGTGACGGATGCCGACCCGCTCGGCAACGAACCGCTGTTCGCGGCGGACGGCCGGATGGTCGGTCGCGCGACGGCCGGCTACTACGGCCATGTGCTGCAGAAGAGCCTCGCCATCGGCTACATCAAGCCGGAGTTCGCCGAGGTCGGCACGGAGCTCTCGATCGAGATCCTCGGTGAGCGCAAGCGCGCCACGGTGGTGGTCGAGTCGCCCTACGACCCGGCCAACGCCGACCTGCGGGCCTGACGCGGAGCGCCGATGGCACGCCAGCGTTTCTCAGGACTCTCGCTGCTCTGGAACAGCCTCGGCAAGCACCGCGGCTGGCGTGAGCAGTGGCGCCGCGCCGAGCCCAAGGCCGAGTACGACGCCGTCATCGTCGGCGGCGGCGGCCACGGTCTCGGCACGGCCTACCACCTCGCCGCCGAGCACGGCCTCACGCGCATCGCGGTCGTCGAGAAAGGCTGGATCGGCGGCGGCAACACGGGTCGCAACACGACCATCATCCGCTCCAACTACCTGTTCGACGAGAGCGCCCGCCTCTACGACCACTCGGTCAAGATGTGGGAGGACCTGTCGCAGGTGCTCAACTACAACGTGATGTTCTCGCCGCGCGGCGTGATGATGCTGGCGCACACCGTGCACGACGTGCAGGTGGCGCAGCGTCACATCCATGCCAACCGCTGCAACGGCGTCGACAACGAGTGGCTGACGCCCGAGGAGGCCAAGGCCTACTGCCCGCCCCTCAACATCGACCCCGGCCTGCGCTATCCGGTGCTCGGCGCCGCCCTGCAGCGCCGCGGCGGCACGGCACGCCACGATGCCGTCGCCTGGGGCTACGCGCGGGCCGCCGATGCGCTCGGCGTGGACATCATCGAGAACTGCGAGGTCACGGGCATCCGTCGCGACGCCGGCGGCGCCGTCGAGGCGCTCGAGACCAGCCGCGGCGTCATCCGCACCCGCAAGGTCGGCGTGGTCGCCGCCGGCAACACCAGCGTGGTGCTCGGCATGGCAGGCGTACGCGTGCCGCTCGAGAGCTTCCCGCTGCAGGCGCTCGTCTCCGAGCCCATCAAGCCCGTGTTCCCCTGCGTCGTGATGTCGAACGGCATCCACGCCTACATCAGCCAGTCCGACAAGGGCGAACTGGTCATCGGCGCCGGCACCGACGCCTACACCTCTTACACGCAGCGCGGCGCGCTGCATGTGAACATGCACACGCTGGAGGCGATCTGCGAACTGTTCCCGATGTTCCGCCGCATGCGCATGCTGCGCAACTGGGGCGGCATCGTGGACGTCACGCCGGACCGCTCACCCATCATCGGCAAGACGCCGGTCCCGGGCCTCTACGTGAACTGCGGCTGGGGCACGGGCGGCTTCAAGGCGACGCCCGGGTCGGCGCATGTGTTCGCGTGGACGCTCGCCCACGACGAACCGCATCCCATCAACGCACCTTTCACGCTCGAGCGCTTCCGTGAAGGGCACCTGATCGACGAGGCCGCCGCGGCGGCCGTCGCGCATTGAGCCGGACATGCTGCTGATCCGTTGCCCCCACTGCGGTGAACGACCCGAGCCCGAGTTCGCCTACGGCGGCGAGGCGCACATCGCGCGCCCCGCCGACCCGTCGGCGGTGAGCGACGACGGTTGGGCGGCCTACCTCTACCTGCGCACCAACACGAAAGGCGTGCACGCCGAGCGTTGGCGGCACACGCGCGGCTGCGGGCGGTTCTTCAACGCGTTGCGTGACACCACCAGCGACCGTTTTCTCGCCACCTACAAGGCCGGCGAGAAGCCGCCCGAGGGTCTGCGATGATCGGCGCGCGTCTCGGCACCGGCGGTCGCGTCGACCGCGGGCGGAAGATCCGCTTCACCTTCGACGGCAGGCCCTACGACGGCCTGCAGGGCGATACGCTCGCTTCGGCCTTGCTCGCCAACGGCGTGCACCTCGTCGGCCGTTCGTTCAAGTACCACCGGCCGCGCGGCATCATGACGGCGGGACCGGAGGAGCCGTCGGCGCTCGTGACGGTACGCCGCGACGAGGCGCGCTCGACGCCCAACCTGCGCGCGACCCAGGTCGAGCTCTACGACGGGCTCTGCGCCGTCAGCCAGAACCGCTGGCCGACCCTGCGCTTCGATCTCGGGCGGCTGGCTGAACTCTTCTCGCCCTTGCTGCCCGCCGGCTTCTACTACAAGACCTTCATGTGGCCGCGCAGCGCGTGGCACCGGCTCTACGAACCGCTCATCCGCCGCATGGCGGGGCTCGGCGAAGCGCCGCGCCTCGCGGACCCGGACCGCTACGCGCAGCAGCATGCGCACTGCGAGGTGCTGGTCGTCGGCGCCGGGCCGGCCGGTCTCGCGGCGGCGCTCGCGGCCGCGCGCAGCGGCGCACGCGTCATCCTCTGCGACGAGCGGCCGGCGTTCGGCGGCTCGCTGACGGCCGACGGCACCTCCCGCATCGACGGCGTCGCCGCCGACCAGTGGGTCGCATCGGCAGTCGCCGAACTGCAGCGCAACCCGCGCGTGCGGCTGCTGCCGCGCACCACCGCGTTCGGCTATTTCCCGCACAATCATCTGGGGCTGAGCGAGCGCCTCACCGACCATCTCGCCGTGCCGCCGGTCGGGCTCGCGCGCGAGCGGCTCTGGCAGGTGCGGGCGCAGCAGGTGGTGCTCGCCACCGGCTCCATCGAGCAACCGCTCGTGTTCCCCGGCAACGACCGGCCGGGCGTGATGCTCGCCGGTGCTGCGTTACGGTACCTCAAGGAACAGGCCGTGCTGCCCGGCCGCCGCATCGTCATCGCCACGATCTGCGACAGCGCCTATCGCGTCGCGCTCGAGATGCAGGCCGCCGGCGCGACGGTCGCGCAGATCGTGGACCTGCGCCCCGCGCCCTCGCCCGCGCCGCAGGACGGTTGGCAGGCCCGCGCGAGCGCGGCCGGCATCGCCGTCGAGACCGGAGCGCGCGTCCTCGGCACCCGCGGATTCGGCCATGTCTCGTCGGTCGAGATCGCGCGCCTCGATGAGTCCGGGCGACCGACCGGACATCGCTCGATCGATTGCGATCTGCTACTGGTGGCGGGCGGACATGTGCCGAGCGTCCATCTCTTCTCGCAGTCGCGCGGCAAGCTGCGCTACGACGATGCGCTGCAGGCTTTCGTCCCCGGCGAGTCCGCCGAGAACGAGCGCTCGGTCGGCGCCTGTCGCGGGATCTTCGGGCTCGCGGCGACTCTGCAGGACGGCGCCTCGGCCGGTGCCGCCGCCGCGCGCGCCACGGGCTTCGAGGCCGCCGCACCGCGCTTCGAGGCCGCCGAGGACACCGCCGCCGCCACGACAAGCCACCTGCCGCGCGCCGATGCCGCTGTGCCCGGCCCCAAGGCCTTCGTCGACTTCCAGCACGATGTGATGCTCAAGGACCTCGACCTCGCGATGCGCGAGGGCTTCCGGTCGATCGAGCACATCAAGCGCTACACGACGACCGGTATGGCGACCGACCAGGGCAAGATGTCGAACCTCAACGCGCTGCACCACGCCGCGCGCGAGCTCGGCAAGCCGGTCCCCGCGGTCGGGCTGACCACCTTCCGCATGCCCTACACGCCCGTCACCTTCGCCGCGTTCGCGGGTCAGGCCCGCGGCGAGATCTTCGATCCGGTGCGCCGCACGCCCATGCACGACTGGGCGGTCCGCCAGGGCGCCGTCTTCGAGGACGTGGGCATGTGGAAACGCGCACGCTTCTTCCCACGCGCGGGCGAGGACATGCACGCGGCGGTGGCGCGCGAATGCCGCGCGGTGCGCGAGGGCTGCGGCGTGTTCGACGCCTCGACCCTCGGCAAGATCGTGGTCGCGGGGCCGGGGGCGACGGCCTTCATGGACCGCCTCTATGTGAACGATTGGTCCAAGCTCGCGGTCGGCCGCTGCAAGTACGGCGTGCTGCTGCGCGACGATGGCTTCGTGTACGACGACGGCGTGGTGGCGCGCCTCGCCCCTGACCGATTCCATGTCACGACCACCACCGGCGGCGCAGCGCGCGTCCTCGCCATGATGGAGGACTACCGGCAGACCGAGTGGACCGACCTCGATGTCTGGCTCACCTCCACCACCGAGCAGTGGGCGGTCATCGCGGTGCAAGGTCCGCGCGCCCGTGAGTTGCTGGCGCCGCTCGTCGACGGCCTCGACATCTCCGCCGCGGCGCTGCCGCACATGGCGGTGGTGCATGGCACGCTGCGCGGCATCCCGATGATGCTGTTCCGTGTGAGCTTCACGGGCGAGCTCGGCTTCGAGGTCAATGTGCCGGCCGATCGCGGTGCGGCGGCGCTCGAGGCGATCTGCGAGGCCGGCAAGGCCCACGGGCTCACGCCCTACGGCACCGAGACCATGCACGTGCTGCGCGCCGAGAAGGGCTTCATCATCATCGGTCAGGACACCGACGGTACGGTGACCCCGGACGATGTCGGCCTCTCCTGGGCGATCGGCAAGGCCAAGCCCGACTTCGTCGGCAAGCGCGCCCTCGCCCGCCCGTCGATGCTGTCGACGGACCGCAAGCAGCTCGTGGGCCTCCTGACCCGCGACCCGCGGGTGGTGCTCGAGGAAGGCGCGCAGATCGTCGATGTGCCCGGACAATCACCGCCGATGAAGCTCATCGGCCATGTGACCTCGTCGTACATGAGCGCCACGCTCGGCCGCTCCATCGCGCTGGCGGTGGTCGCGGACGGCCGTGCCCGCATCGGTCAGACGCTGCATGTCCCGATGCCGGGCGGCGAGATCCCGGTGGAGGTCTGCGCCCCGGTGTTCTACGACCCGAAGGGAGCGCGCCTGAATGTCTGAGACGCCCACCCGCCTGCCGACCGCTCCGACGACCACATCACCGGGCGTCTCTTGGCTGCAGCCGGTCGCGGTCGCCGCGCGCTTCGTGCTGCAGGGCGGCCCTGCGGCGCTCGCCGCCGCCGCGTCGGCGCTCGGCATACCCGACGCGGACGCCGCCGGGCGCACGACGGGCGACGAGGCCACGACGCTGATCTGGCTCGGCCCGGACGAGCGGCTGCTGCTCTCGTGGCGTGACGACGCATCCACGCTCGGTGCGCGGTTGGCGGCGGCCCTCGCCGCCCATGCCCATTCTTTGGTGGATGTCACGCAGCGTCAGGTCGGCTTGCGCCTGACCACGCCGTTCGCCGCGGACCTGCTCAACTGCGGCTGCCCGCTCGACCTCGACCCCGCCCGCTTCCCGGTGGGCAGCGGCACCCGAACGCTCTTCAACAAGACCGACATCGTGCTGTGGCGCCGGGGCGTGGACGACTTCCACATCGAGGTCTGGCGTTCGTTCGCGGACTACCTCGGACGTTGGCTCGCCGAGTCGGCGCAGGACTTCACCGCCCCCGCCCGCTGATCGGCGCGCGGCGGCGGACTGCCGCGCTGCGCGCAGTGCGGATGGACCTCAGCGCTGCGCGGTCCGCCAATCCGGCGCCTCGTACCACGGCTCGCGCGCACGCGGCAGCAGCGGCGTGCCGAGGATATGGTCCGCCGCCTTCTCGGCCAGCATGATGGTCGGCGCGTTGAGGTTGCCGGTGGTGACCGACGGCATGATCGACGAATCCACCACGCGCAGCCCTTCGAGACCGCGCACCCGCGTCTCCGGGTCGACGACCGCCAGGGCGTCGTCGACGCCGCCCATGCGGCAGGTGCCGCAGGGGTGATAGGCGCTCTCGACATGCCGGCGCACGAAGGCGTCGATGTCGGCGTCGCCCGTCACGCCCTCGCCCGGCTGGATCTCGCGGCCGCGCCAACGCGCGAACGCGGGCTGCGCGAAGATCTCGCGCGTCAGGCGCACGCAGGCGCGCATCTCCTGCATGTCCTCGGGCGTGCTCAGATAGTTGAACAGGATGCGCGGCGGATCGCGGGGGTCCGCCGAACGCAGGCGCACCCAGCCGCGGCTGTTGGTGCGCATCGGCCCGACATGCGCCTGGAACCCGTGCTCCGACGCACCGCTCGAGCCGTCGTAGGCCACCGCCAGCGGCAGGAAGTGGTACTGGATGTCGGGGTAGCGCACGCCGGTCCGGCTGCGGATGAAACCGCCGGTCTCGAAGTGGTTGGTGGCGCCGAGGCCGGTGCGCGTCAGCAACCAGCGCGCGCCGATCCAGCCCTTCGCCAACGGGTTCATCACCGAGTAGAGCGACACCGGCTCGCGGCAGGCCATCTGGAAATAGAACTCGAGATGGTCCTGCAGGTTCTCGCCGACGCCGGGCAGCGCATGCCGCACGGCGATGCCGTGGGACTCGAGCTCCGCCGCGGGACCGATGCCGGACAGCTTCAGCAGCTGCGGTGAGTTGATCGGACCACCGCTGACGATGACCTCACGGCGCGCGCGTACGGTGTGCAACGCGCCGCCGCGGCGATACTCGACGCCGGTCGCCCGCCGGCCTTCGAGCAGGACTCGGGTGGCGAGCGCCCCGCTCAGCACGGTGAGATTGGGCCGGGAGCGTGCCGGGTGCAGATAGGCCACGGCCGCGCTGCAGCGCTGCCCGCGACCCACGGTCATATCGAAGCGCCCGAACCCCTCCTGCTGGAAGCCGTTGATATCGTCGGTGAGCGGATAGCCCGCCTCCTGGCCGGCGGCGAGCCACGCGGCGTGCAGCGGGTTCTCGAGGCTGCCGTAGCGGGTCTGCAGCGGACCAAAGCCGCCCCGGTACGCGTTCCCGCCCTCGTCGCGCGTCTCGGCGCGACGGAAATACGGCAGCACATCGGGATAGCCCCAGCCCTGCGCGCCCTCCTCCTGCCAACGCTCGAAATCGAAGGGGTTACCGCGGATGTACACCATGCCGTTGATCGACGAGGAGCCGCCGAGCACCTTGCCGCGCGGCGTGTGGAGGCTGCGCCCGCCGAGCCCGGGCTCGGGTTCGGTGTGGTAGTACCAGTTGTAGCGCTTGCGGTTCATCGGGATCGCGAGCGCCGAGGGCATGCGGATGAACACCGAGCGGTCCGAGCCGCCGTACTCGAGCAGCAGCACCCGGTTCGCAGGGTCCTCCGTCAGGCGTGCGGCCAGCACGCAGCCCGCCGACCCGGCGCCGATGATGATGTGGTCGTACTCGTCCTTCGTCACGCCCATGTCCCCGCTCCGCGCCCGATCAATAAGGCGAGTCGATGCCGCCCTTGGCGACGTAGACGCTCTTGAGCTGGGTGTAGTACTCCATCGTGATACGGCCGTTCTCGCGACCGATGCCCGAGTGCTTGTAGCCGCCGAACGGCAGCTCCATCGGGCAGATGTTGTAGTGGTTGATCCAGCAGCTGCCGGCCTGCAGCTGGCCGATGACCCGGTGCGCGCGGTTGAGGTCCTGCGTGAACACGCCCGCCGAAAGGCCGAAGTGCGTCGCATTGGCGCGCTCGACGGCCTCCGCCTCGTCGTCGAAGTCGAGCACCATCATCACCGGCCCGAAGATCTCCTCGCGCACGATGGCCATGTCGTCGCGGCACTGGTCGAAGACGGTCGGCGTCACGAAGAAGCCGCGCGCGAGCGCGCCCTCCGTCAGCCGCTTGCCGCCGATCAGCAACCGCGCGCCCTCGGCCTTGCCGCGCTCGATGTAGGACATGACCTTGCGCAGGTGCTCCTCGGAGATGAGGGAACCGACCTGGGTCGCGGGGTCCGCGGGGTCGCCGATCTTCATCTTCTCGACGCGGGCGAGCAGCCGCTTAAGGAACTCCTGCTTGATCGAGCGGTGCACGAACACGCGCGTCGCGTTCGAGCAGACCTCGCCCGCCGAGTAGAAGTTGGCGAGCAGCGCACCGGACACGGCGTTGTCGAGGTCGGCGTCGGGGAATATCAACAGCGGCGACTTGCCGCCGAGCTCGAGCGTGACATGCTTGAGCGTCGGCGCTGCGGCGCCCATCACCGCGCGACCCGTCTCGACCGCGCCCGTCAGCGACACCTTGGCGATGCCGGGATGACCGACCAGCAGCCGACCGGTGTCGACGTCGCCCTGCACCACCTGGAAGATGCCGTCCGGCACCCCCGCCTCCTTCATGAGTGCGGGCATCTCAGCGGCGCTGAGCGGCGTGAGCTCGGCGGGCTTGAAGATCATCGCGTTGCCGAAGGCGAGCGCCGGCGCGGTCTTCCAGCAGCAGGTCTGCATGGGATAGTTCCAGGCGCCGATGCCGCCCACCACGCCCAACGGCTCGCGCCGCGTGTAGCCGAAGCCGGCCGTGCCGAGATCGATGTGCTCACCCGCGGCGCCCGTCGCCATCGAGGCGAAGTACTCGAAGCACTCCGCACCCGAGACGATGTCGACGACCTTGGTCTCCTGGATGGGCTTGCCGGTGTCCTGCATCTCGATGAGCGAGAGCCGGTCGTTGTGCTCGCGCAGCAGATCGGACACGCGGCGCAGCACCCGCGAGCGCTCGGTGCCGCTCAACGCCGCCCAAGCGGGCTGCGCGGCACGGGCCCGACGCACCGCTTCGTCGATCTCTTCAGCACCGGCGACGGGCAGCTCGGCGAGCAGTTCACCCGTCGCCGGGTTGTAGCTCGGGAGCAGACCGCCGCGCACGGGGGAGGCTTTGCGGCGCACCGGGGTCGAGACCGCCCCAGGACCCGCGGCCGCCGACGCTTCGGCTGCGGCGGCGTCCGCGGCCGACTGGCCGATCGCGGCGTACACCATCGACAGCACGCGCTCGCAGATCGCGCGGCTGTCGCCGGCCGGACGCGGCGACAAGGCCGCCTGCAACCATGCGCCGTCGATCAGCGCGGCGATGTTGGCGGCATGGCTGGCGAGCGATACCTTCGGCACCAAGGGCCGCAGCACGGCGCGCAGGTTGGATTCGATGCGACGTTGGTAGATGCGCTGGATGCGGGCGATGCCCGGCGACGAGTGCACCTGGCTCCAATAGGCGAGCCAGGCGCGGCTGTCGGCCGACCGCAGGCACTCGGGGGACAGACTCGCCTCGATGTAGGCGCGCAGACGGTCGAGCGGACTGCCGGCGGCGGTGAGCCGCCAACGGGTCTGCTCCCGCAGCCGGGTCAGCAATTCGCGGAACGCGGCCTGCAGCAACCCGTCCTTGTCGACGAAGTAGTGCGCCACCAGCCCCGGCGAGACATCCGCCTTGCCCGCGATCTGTGCGAGAGTCGTGCCTTGGATGCCCACTTCTGCGAGACTTTCGAGGGTGACCTCGATGAGCTGCTGACGGCGGGACGCGTCGCCGCCGCGGGCCGACGCGCCGATGGCGGGATTTTTTGTGTCGTTCAAGGTGGTCGCCCTCGGGCTGGAGAGGCCGCATTTCGGGCCCCGAGTCCATGGTGAAGTAGAAGAAATTAATTAATATAAAAACAATAACTTACGATGTTTTTTAGAGGTCGAATCCGCATGTTTGAATCATTGTTCAATCAGCGGCCGGCAGCATCAGATGTTGCCGCGCATCGCCCGCGTCGGTCAAGCGCCGTCGCCGCCCTCTGCGGCCTGCTGGCCGGCCTGACCTACGCCGCGCCCGCACCGGCCCCCTCGGCTGCGACATCGTCGCCGTCGGTCGAGCCCAGCAGTTGCCGCGTCGTCCGCATGTCAGACATCGGCTGGACGGATGTCACCGCCACGACGGGCTTCGCGAGCCATGTGCTGCGGCAGCTCGGCTACGAGCCCAAGGTCACGGTCCTCTCGCTGCCCGTCACCTTCGCCTCCCTGCGCAACCGCGACATGGACGTCTTCCTCGGGAACTGGATGCCCTCGCAGAAGGCCGATCGCCAGCCCTACCTCGACGACGGTTCGATCGAGGTCGTGCGCGCCAACATGTCCGAGGCGAAGTACACCCTCGCCGTGCCGGCTTACCTCCACGAGCAGGGGCTGCGCGACTTCGCCGACATCGCGAAGTTCGCAGAACCGCTCAAACGCAAGATGTACGGCATCGAGCCCGGCAACGACGGCAACCGGATGATGATCGAGCTCATCGAGGCGGACCGCTTCGGGCTCGGCGGCTTCACGTTGGTGGAATCGAGCGAACAGGGCATGCTCGCGCAGGTCGAACGCGCCTACAACGCCCGCGAGCCGATCGTGTTCTTCGGTTGGCAACCGCACCCGATGAACAAGCGCTACGACATGCGCTATCTATCGGGCGGCGACGACACCTTCGGCCCGAACTTCGGCGGCGCGATCATCCATACGGTCGTGCGCAAGGGATATCTGCAGGAATGTCCCAACGTCGGGCGCTTCCTGCGCAACCTCTCGTTCACCGGCGCGATGGAGAACGACCTGATGGACGGCATCCTCAACCGCAAGCTCGCGCCCGAGGAGTCGGCGGCGGTGTGGCTGCGCGCGAACCCGCAGGTGCTGGCACCGCTGCTCGAAGGCGTCACGCGGGCGGACGGCGCGCCCATCGGCGATCTGAGCGGGACCACGGACGGCGCCGGCGCTCGGAGCCTCGAGGGTTTCGTCAGCGGGCACAAGCTCCCGGTGGGCCGCGTCATCGGCGATGCGATCCAACACGCGCAGGAGAACTGGAAGCCGTTCTTCGACTTCGTCTCCCGCGCGGTCAGCGGCAGCGTGAACGGCGTCCATGCGCTGCTGCTCGCCCTGCCCTCTTGGCTGCTGGTGCTGGCTGCAGCGGCGCTCGCCTGGATCCTGCAGCGTTCGCGGCCGCTGGTCGCCTTCGTCGTCGCGGCGCTGCTCTTCATCATGAACCAGGGCTACTGGGCGGCGACCGTCGAGACCATCGCCCTGGTCGCGGTGGCGACGCTCGCGGCGACGGCGATCGGCGTGCCGCTCGGCATCGCCGCGGCGCACCGACCGCGTCTCTACGCGGCGCTGCGCCCCGTGCTCGATCTCATGCAGACCCTGCCGACCTTCGTGTACCTGATCCCGACGCTGGTGCTGTTCGGCCTCGGGGTCGTGCCGGGTCTCATCTCCACGGTGATCTTCGCGCTGCCGGCGCCGGTGCGTCTCACGCACCTCGGCATCGCGGGCGTGCCGCGTCCGATGCGGGAGGCGGGCGAGGCCTTCGGTGCGACGAAGTGGCAGCGGCTCTGGAAGATCGAACTGCCCTGCGCCCTGCCCTCGATCTTCGCCGGCATCACGCAGTGCATCATGCTGAGCCTGTCGATGGTCGTGATCGCGGCGTTGGTCGGTGCGGGCGGACTCGGCGTACCGGTGGTGCGCGCGCTCAACAGCGTGCAGGTCGACGTCGGCTTCGAGGCCGGCATCGCCATCGTGCTGCTCGCCATCGTGCTCGACCGCTTGAGCCGGCCGCGGGGCCCGAGGAGCGGATCATGACCGCCGCGCTCGAGTTCCGCGGCGTCGACGTCGTCTTCCCGCGCGCGACCGGGCGCGAGGGCGCCGAGGCCCTGCGCCGCGCCCTCGCGGCCCTGGATGCCGGCACGGCGGTCGCGCAGGTCGCCGCCGACTGCGGCGTGACGGTCGCGGTGCGCGATGCCAGCCTCGCGGTCGCCCCGGGCGAGATCTGCGTGGTCATGGGCCTCTCCGGCTCCGGCAAGTCGACGTTGCTGCGCACCGCCAACGGGCTCACGCGCGCCACCCGCGGCGAGGTGCTGCTCGACGGCGCCGACGGCAAGGTCGACATCACGCGCTGCGACGCCGCGGCGCTGTCGGCGGCCCGGCGTCGGCGCATCAGCATGGTGTTCCAGCAGGCGGCGCTGCTGCCCTGGCGCACCGTCGCGGAGAACGTCGGGCTCGGCCTCGAGCTGCGCGGCGAGCCGCGCGCCGAACGGGCGCGCATCGTCGCCGAGAAGCTCGAGCTCGTGGGGCTCGCCGACTGGTCGGGACGCCGCATCGACGAGCTGTCGGGCGGCATGCAGCAGCGCGTGGGTCTCGCGCGCGCCTTCGCCACCGAGGCCGACATCCTGCTGATGGACGAGCCGT
This sequence comes from Steroidobacteraceae bacterium, assembly GCA_040400835.1. Lineage (GTDB taxonomy): Bacteria > Pseudomonadota > Gammaproteobacteria > Steroidobacterales > Steroidobacteraceae > UBA964. The sequence goes on along the minus strand of JBBAPM010000001.1, from coordinate 3,911 downwards.
TCTCGGCGCTCGACCCGCTGATCCGCAACCGGCTGCAGAACGAACTGCTGCTGCTGCAGGAACGGGTGCGCAAGACCATCCTGTTCGTCAGCCACGACCTCGACGAGGCGCTACGCATCGGCGACCGGATCGCGATCATGGACCACGGCAGGATCGTCCAGACCGGCACACCGCAGGACATCGTGCTGCGTCCCGCCGACCCGCGGGTCGCGGAGTTCGTGCAGCACATGAACCCGTTGACGGCGCTGACGGCGGCGATGGTGATGCGGCCGCTCGACCCTGCGGCGCCCCGGGACGACACGCTGCCGGTGACCGCGGCCGACACCGACCTGCAGAGCCTCATCCGGCTGCGCGAGACGTCGGGTCGACCGGTGCTGGTCGTGGACGACGGGCGCGTGGTCGGCGTCTGCGATACCGCCGAGATCCTGAAGGCGCTCAGTTCGGGCGCGGAGCCGCGATCTCCCTGACCGCGGCGAGCGCGATCGGATCGAGCCCGTCGGCACGACCCTCGGCGACCGCGGCCGCGATCTCGGCGCGCATGCGGGGGTCCCAGAACTTCTTCAGGTGATCGGCGGTGCTGGCAGCGCCCCGCTCCGGCCCCTCGTGGGAGAAGAACCCCGCGATCTGATTGGCCATCCGGACGAGCTTCTCGGTCTTCATGTCCTGATCCTCTGCGCCCCGCTGAACACCTCGAAACCATCCTCACGCGCGACGGCGACCAAGGTCAGCCCCGCGGCGTCGGCCGAACGTACCGCGAGCGCCGTCGGCGCCGACACGGCGACCAGGATGCCCGCGCCCATCATCGCGGCCTTCTGCACCATCTCGATCGAGACACGGCTCGAGATGACGAGCATGCCCTCGGCAGCAGCCTCACCGGCGCGCGCCAACGCACCGGCGAGCTTGTCGAGCGCGTTGTGGCGACCGACATCCTCGCGCACGGCGACGACACCCCTGCCCGGACGCCAGAAGCCGGCAGCGTGCACGGCCCGGGTCACACGGTTGAGCGCCTGCTGGGCGGCGAGCTCCGCCAACGCCGACCGCACTTCGTCGGGCGACACCGACAGCCGCGCCGACACCGGCGGCAGCGGCCGCAAAGCCTCCTCGAGGCTCTCCACGCCGCACAGACCGCAACCCACGGGGCCGGCGAGCCGGCGACGGCGTTCGGCCGTCCGCTCGGCGGCGTCGCCCGCGAGCGTCATGCGCAGTTCGATCCCGAGCTCCACGCCCACCACCTCGATGTCGGCGAGCTCGGACGGCGACGCGATGATCCCCTCGTTGAGCGAGAAGCCGACGCCGAAATCCTCGATGTCGAGCGGCGTCGCCATCATCACCGCGTAGGACGCCCGGTTGTAGGTCAGCGCGATCGCGACCTCTTCCGGCAGCGCACGGGTGCTCCCGGCGCCCACCGACCTGCCGACCGCGCTGCTGACCGCGATCCGCGGCAGTTCAACCGCGGGCGGCGGGAGGCCCATTCGTCGGCAGCACCTGGACGGCGGTGACCTTGTACTCGGGGCAGTTGGTGGCCCAGTCGGAATTGTCCGTGGTCACGACGTTGATCTGCGTGTCCGGGTGGTGGAAGGTGGTGTAGACCACGCCCGGCGCGACACGGTCGCTGACCTCCGCACGCAGCTCAGTGGCACCGGTCCGGCTCATCACGCGCACGCGGTCGCCGGGACGGATGCCGCGCTGTTCGGCGTCATGCGGATGGATCTCCAGACGGTCGGCGTCATGCCACTGCTGGTTCGCCGTGCGGCGCGTCTGCGTACCTACGTTGTACTGCGACAGGATGCGACCGGTGGTGAGCAGCAGCGGGAAGCGCGCGGTGGAGCGCTCTTCGGTGGGGACGTACTCCGTCACCACGAACCGCCCCTTGCCCCGCGCGAAACCGCCGATATGCATGACCGGCGTACCTTCCGGGGCCTTCTCGTTGCAGGGCCATTGGATCGAACCCAACTGGTCGAGCTTGGCGTAGCTCACGCCCGTGAACGACGGCGTAGTGCGCGCGATCTCGTCCATGATCTGCGACGGGTGGTCGTAGTGCATGGCATGGCCCAGCGCTTGGCAGACCTTCATGACCGCCTGCCAATCGGCGAGGCCGGCGCGCGGCGGCATCACCTTGCGCACGCGGCTGATGCGCCGCTCGGCGTTGGTGAAGGTGCCGTCCTTCTCTAGGAACGACGCGCCCGGCAGGAAGACGTGCGCGTACTTCGCGGTCTCGTTCAGGAACAGGTCGTGGACGACGACGCATTCCATGGCGGAGAGCGCCTCGGCCACATGCTGGGTGTCCGGGTCCGACTGCGCGAAGTCCTCGCCCTGGATGAACATGCCCTTGAAGCTGCCGTCGAGGGCGGCATCGAACATGTTGGGGATGCGCAGCCCCGGCTCGGACTCGAGCGACACGCCCCAGACGGACTCGAAGACCTCCCGCGCGCTGTCGTCCGACACATGGCGGTAGCCCGCGAACTCATGCGGGAAGGAACCCATATCGCAGGCGCCCTGCACGTTGTTCTGGCCGCGCAACGGGTTGACGCCGACGCCCGGCCGCCCGAGGTTGCCGGTGGCCATCGCGAGGTTCGCGATCGCCATGACGGTGGTGGTGCCCTGGCTGTGCTCGGTGACACCGAGCCCGTAGTAGATGGCGCCGTTGCCGCCGGTGGCATAGAGCCGTGCCGCCGCGCGCAGCTCGGCCGCCGGCACACCGGTCAGCGCCTCGGTGCTCTCCGGGCTGTTGCGTTCCTCGGCGACGAACGAAGCCCAGGTGGAGAACTCGGCGAGGTCGCAGCGCTCGTGCACGAAACGCTCGTCGACGAGACCTTCGGTGACGATGACATGGGCGATCGCGTTCACCACGGCGACATTGGTGCCGGGACGCAGCTGCAGATGGTGGCTCGCCTCGATGTGCGGCGTGCGCACGAGGTCGATGCGGCGCGGATCGACCACGATGAGCTTGGCGCCCTCGCGCAGGCGGCGCTTCATGCGCGAGGCGAACACCGGGTGGCCGTCGGTCGGGTTCGCGCCGATGACGACGATGACATCGGCCTCGGCGACAGAGTCGAAGTCCTGGGTGCCCGCCGAGGTGCCGAACGCCTGCTTGAGGCCGTAACCCGTCGGCGAATGGCAGACGCGCGCGCAGGTGTCGACGTTGTTGTTGCCGAACACCGCACGCACCATCTTCTGGACGAGGAAGGTCTCCTCGTTGGTGCAGCGCGAGGAGGTCACCGCGCCGACCGAGTTCTTGCCGTACTGAGACTGCAGGCGGCGGAACTCGGAGGCGATGCGTCCGATGGCCTCGTCCCAGGTGGCCTCGCGCCACGGGTCGGTGATCCGCTCGCGGACGAGCGGCGACAGCACGCGGTCCGGGTGGGTGGCATAGCCCCAGGCGAAGCGTCCCTTGACGCAGGAGTGGCCGCGGTTGGCCTTGCCGTCGTCGTGCGGCACCATGCGCACGACCTCGTTGCCGCGGACCTGCGCCTTGAAGGTGCAGCCGACGCCGCAGTAGGCGCAGGTGGTGAGCACCGAGCGCTCCGGCTGGCCGATCTCGATGACGCTCTTCTCGATGAGCGTCGCCGTCGGGCAGGCCTTCACGCAGGCGCCGCAGGAGACGCATTCGGAATCGATGAACTTCTCGTCGACGCTGGCCGCGACCTTGGACTCGAAGCCGCGACCGGAGATGGTCAAGGCGAGCGTGCCCTGCACCTCGTCGCAGGCGCGCACGCAGCGCGAACAGACGATGCACTTGGAAGGGTCGAAGGTGAAGTACGGGTTGGTCTCGTCCTTCTGGGCGTCGAGGTGGTTGGCACCGTCGTAGCCGTAGCGCACCTCACGCAGGCCCACCGCGCCCGCCATGTCCTGCAGCTCGCAGTCACCGTTGGCCGAACAGGTCAGGCAGTCGAGCGGATGGTCGGAGATGT